>NZ_JBHTDL010000004.1:0-957031 GCF_042675075.1 Nocardia sp. GCM10030253
ACAGCCAGTCCGCACGCTGGAAGCCGTGTGCGTGCCTCCAAGAGCTGTGAAAGGCCAAACTGTCGTCCGAACACCCCGCGTCACAGCCGAACACCCCGTATACGGGGTGTGTAGTCACAACACGGGGTGTCAGGACGCTGTACGGGGATGTGTGCAGCTACGACACGGGGTGTGAGGACGCTGTACGGGGGGTGTGCAGCTACGACACGGGGTGTGAGGACGGGTTTCTTTACCGCTCGAGGACGCAACCACAGCCAGTCCTCACGCTGGAAGCTGTGTGCCTGCCTCGAAATGCTGCGGAAGACCAGGTCGGGTACGGCATCCGACGTGCCCAGCACTGCCCCCGGTAAAACCACGGGGTGCAGCCAAAACTGGGGAGCGCGCCCGGGGTTCAGTAAACCGAGCTGACCGCCCTGACGTGCCCCGCTGGAACTCACCGGGGTAAGCCGGAGCGTTTGGGAGCGTGCCCTGGATTGGTGGACCGAGCTCGCCTGCCTGAGGTGGCCTTGCTGGAACTCACCGGAGTAAGCCAGAGCTGTGGGTAGCGTGCCCCGGTTTGGTAGACCGAGCTCACCTTCCAGCGGTGTTCCGGGCAGTGCTGGGCACGTCGTGTGCCGTACCCGACTTGGTCTTCCGCAGCTTTGGGTAGGCAGGCACACAGCTTCCAGCGTGAGGACTGGCTGTGGTTGCGTTTCACGCGCTTTAGGTGGTGAGGGCAGCCGGTGTTGGGGAGTGTGTCCTGGGGTGTGGGCCGAGCTCACTTCCCTGAGGTGCCCCGTTGGAACTCACCGGAGTAGGCCAGAGCTGTGGGGAGCGTGCCCGGTTTGGTAGACCGAGGTCACGTCCCAGCGGTGTTCCGGGCAGTGCTGGGCACGTCGTGTGCCGTACCCGACCTGGTCTTCCGCAACCTGGGTAAACAGGCTACGGCTTCCAGCGTGAAGACTGGTTGTGGTTGCGTTTCAGGCGTTTTAGGTGGTGAGGGCAGCCGGTGTTGGGGAGCGTGTCCTGGGTTGGGCCGGTCGAGCTCACTTCCCGGTGGTGTTCGGGGCGTGCTGGGTGCGTCGTGTGCGGTACACGGCTTCCAGCGTGAGAACTGGCTGTGGTTGCGTTTCGGGCGCTTTCGGCGACGACGGTCGTGGAAACGTGGTTTCGAAGTGCCTTGGCGGGCCGTCGTTTCACTGCCGTCGATCACGATTTCACTGCCCTCGGGTCGCCACTTCTTGTTCAGGATTCCGATTCGGCCAGTCCGAAGGCGATGATGCGGTCCGGGTGGATACGGATCAGTTCGCCGATCTCACCGGTGATATAGGACTTCACACCGGTCAATTGTTCCGCGGTGCCGCGGATTTCGAGGCAGCGCACCCGCCATGGCTGGACCGAGGCGATATCGTCGACCACGAACGCCACCCGATCGTTGTCGGCGAGGTTGCGAAACTTCTTCGAGGCGCCCATATTCCAGCCCGCGATGTCGATCGTGCCGAGTTCGGCGTTGTAGCGGAACCCGACGGGGCTGTTCTGTGGCGAGCCGTCCGGACGGACGGTCGCCAGACGACCGAGCCGCTGCGTGTGCAGGTATTCGAGATGTTCGGGCGTCAAGGTTGCGGTCATACCCCGACAGTAAGACCTCAACCTAGGTAGAGGTCAATGCCGAAGTGGCCGCATTTCCGCCTGCCATCTCCGCCCGATGTCCCGGAGCAGCGGTGGGTATACGAGCAGATGCCGCAGCGGCGAGATGCCCAGCATGTAGACCTTTCCGAGCAGTCCATTCGGCTTGACGAGCGCCGTCATCTGAGCGTAGTAGCCACCGGTGCCATCAGGGACCCAGCCAAGGTGCATCAGCACGTGGACAGTCTTGTTGGCGCTCTCCGCCACCCACTCGTCGTGGGTCTGATACACGGATTTGAATGGCACCGCGCGCATATCCTGTCCACGAACCGCGCGCAGATCCTCCGGTAACCGGTCGCGCAGCGACACCACCCGCGTGCCGACACCCGCATCGGGTTTGTCCCAGCCGAGCAGCGCCCCAAGCTTCCAGCGGACGGCAAACAGAAAGCCGATCACGTCTTTGCCGTTCACCGCCGATCCATCACCGTCGGTCATTTGCCGAACCAGCCGCTCGAGATCATCCGGCCCGCCCGGTGTAGGCAATGCCCACACATCCTCGATCTCGAAATCCTTCGTGAAATCGTGCACCCGCCAGGGCCTGGACGTGTATTCGGAATTCTGCAGCAGCATGGGATCGACCTCTCTCGCTATGTCAGCCCGGATGGCTCGACATCCGGTGGTACCCGGATACTGAAAACATGATCGAGCAGGGGCGTTCGTGGCGTCTTGAACGGAACGGCAACGTCGTGTTCGCCGCCGTCAGCGCCGAGTTCGCCTGCTACGCCGAGTCCTCGGGGCCGGTGGGCGGCGGGCATCGCCATCCGGCCTGGCAGCTCATGCTGTCATGGGATGGCGAGGTGACGGCCACCGACGAAACAGGTCGGATCACCACCGGGCCAGGAGTACTCGTACCGCCCGGGATGCGTTGCGCGGTAACACATCCAGATGGATTCACCGGGCTATGGATAGATCCGTACGGTCTCGCGATTGCCGGTCGGCCCGGAATTCAGGCGCTCGACCGCGCCCAGGTCCGGCGACTGCTCGCCTGCACCGGCGGCGACCTCGATCCGATACAGCTGCGCCGGATCGTGCGCCGGACATTGGGCGACGCACCCGCGATAGATCCGCGGTTCAGCCGGGCGCTGAGCCTGCTCGACAGCAACACCGATATCGAAGACCTGGCCGTAAGGGTCGGGCTGTCGGCCAGACGACTGCGGCAGCTGTCGGTCGAGACGATCGGCGGACCACTGACGACACTGCGCCGATGGCATCGGCTGCGCGAGGCCGGACTACAACTCCCCTTCCACTCGGCCGCCGAGGTGGCCGCGCAGACCGGCTTCGCCGATCAGCCGCACCTGATCCGCACCATGGTCGCGCTGTGCGGGCGCACCCCCGGCTCCTCGGACGCCCGAATGACCCTGAGCGCCCCAGCGAGATAAGGGCCGACATCAGCCCGAACAGCGAGGCCTCGACCTGAGCAGAGGTCGACCCCGATCGAGGACGCTCAGCCGAGCAGCTTTTTCTGCACCTTGCCCATGGCGTTGCGTGGCAGCGCGTCCACGACCCGGACCTCACGCGGCCGCTTGTGCACCGACAGTTGCTCAGCCACGTGCTCGATGAGGGCCTTCTCGATGGAATCCGTTGCCGTACTACGCAGTACGACATAGGCGACGATGCGCTGGCCGAGGTCGGCATCGGGAAGTCCGACCACCGCGACCTCCGCGACGTCGGGGTGCCCGAGCAGTACAGTCTCCACTTCGCCCGCGCCGACACGATAGCCGCCGGACTTGATGAGGTCGACCGATTCTCGGCCGACGATGCGATGGAAGTCGTCGGCGTCGATGGCCGCGACGTCGCCGGTCTTGAACCAGCCGTCTTCCGTCCAGCATTCGGCCGTCGCCTCGGAGCGGTTGAGGTAGCCGTCGAACACCATCGGTCCCTGGACCTGGAGGCCACCGATGCTTTCGCCGTCGTGCGCGACGGGCGCACCCGTTTCGTCGCGAATCCGGGTCCGCACGCCCGCGACCGGAGTGCCGACCCAACCGGGCCGCCGCTCGCCATCCGCACGGGTAGACAGCGTAATCATGGTTTCACTCATGCCGTAGCGCTCGATCGGCGCGTGGCCGGTGAGCTCGCGCAGCCGCTCGAACACCGGCACCGGCAGCGGCGCGCTGCCGGAAACAAGCAGGCGAGCCTTCGCCAATTGCCTTGCGGCATCGGGATCCTCGGCGACGCGCGACCACACCGTAGGCACACCGAAGTACAGCGTGCCCGGCGCGTCGGCATAGGCCTTGGGGGTCGGCTTTCCGGTGTGGATCAGCGGGCTGCCCACCCGCAGCGGGCCGAGCACACCGAGGATGAGGCCGTGCACATGGAACAGCGGAAGACCGTGCACCAAAACGTCGTTCGCAGTCCAAGCCCAGGCGTCGGCGAGTGCGTCGAGCCCGGCGGCAATGGCGGCGCGGCTGAGGACCACGCCCTTGGGAAGACCGGTGGTCCCCGAGGTGTAGAGCACGAATGCCGCCGCGGCGGAATCGGGTTCGGGATAGGTGTGCCAAGAACGAGCATGGATGCGGACCGGCACCACCGGCAGTCCCGTCCCGGCAGGCGCCTCCCCCAGCCAGGCTTGGGCTCCCGAGTCGTTCAGGATGTGCTCGAGCTCGGCGCTTCCCGAGTCCGGCGGCACCGGAACGACGGTGACCCCGGCGATGAGGCAGCCGACCACCGCGAGCACGGTGCCGACGGTCGGCCGAGCCAGCACGGCGACCCGCTCCGCTCGAGCGATACGTTCGGCCACCGAGGTCGCCGCGCCTAGCAGATCGCTGCGCGACAGCGTTACCCCGTCGATGGTGACCGCATCGGGGATGTCCTCCCCCGCGGCGACCGCGAGCGGGTTCAGGGAGCGAAGCAGCAGGGGCGCACCGATCGACATTCGCTCACGCTACTTCGGCGGCGTGTGAGTCTGTCACGCTGCCCGCCGATCACAGCTCGATGAACCCGCGCATGGTGGTTGACACGCCCATGAGGCAGTGAAACTGTTGAAGTGTATCTTTCTCAACGACGAGAACGAGGTCGATGATGACCAGCCCGCTTCGCGGATCCACCGCCGCGCCGACGCCGCCCGAAGAGTTCGATGTCGGGCAGTACCTCGACGGGTCCGCCGCGTTCTTCGGCGCTGCGGCGAACGTCATCATGCAGCTCAGCACGCGACCGGTCGGATACGGCGTGCTGGAGAGCACTGTCGACAGCGGCAAGGTCATGCTGCACCCGATCAAGCGGACCAGGACCACCCTCACCTACCTCGCCGTCGCCATGCTCGGCAGCGATGAGGAGCGCGCGGCCTATCGCGACGCGATCAATCACTCACACAAGCCGGTTCGATCGACCGCGAGCAGCCCGGTGAAATACAACGCCTTCGACCCGAACCTTCAGCTGTGGGTAGCGGCCTGTCTGTACTGGGGTGCACGCGACCTCTACGAGCGCATGCACGGCCCGATGGACGACACCGCCGCCGACGGATTCTATCGGCACGCGGAACGACTGGGCAGTACCTTGCAGATGCCTCCGGAAATGTGGCCTGCCGACCGGACCGCGTTCGACGCCTACTGGACCGAGAACCTGGCGAAGACGACCATCGATCCACCGATCCGTGAATACTTCTGGGAGATCGTCGATCTGAAGATGTTCCCGCGTCCGGTGCGGGTGGCCTTCGGCCGACCGCACCGCTGGGTCACCGCCGGACTGCTGCCCCCGCATTTGCGCGACGAAATGGGCATTGCCTGGAGCGAGCGTGACGACCGAGCGCTGTCCGGGTTACTGCGTGCGGTCGGCGCCGTGGAAGGCCGAATGCCGAAACAGGTCAAGACATTTCCGGTCAACGTGTTCCTATGGGATATGCGCATCCGACGACGCCTCGGCCTACGCCTGGTCTGAAACCTAGCCGACCCGGAAAGAGACGACGACGTGGTCGCGCGCGAACTTCCGTGCCGCCACATCGTCGCCGAGCGGAATGACCGTCTGCGGCGTCAGGGCCAGCGAAACCGCGGTCCGCGCAATCATTTCGGCGAGCGGCTCGGGGTCGTAGGCGGGCAGCTTGCCCTCACCCTGTAGCCGGGTGATGAACTCGGCAAGATAATCGCGGCCGAGCTCGATGACCGGAGCACCCTTCACGGTGAGGTACGGCAGCACGATCTCCGGTTCGGTCTTCAGCAGCCGGTCCAGTAGCTTGTTGCCACGCAACCCGTTCAGGAAGGCGACGAACAGCTCGACGATCTGATCCTCGGCATCGGCGTCGCGATCGACCTGCCGCTGCAGGGTGGCGTCCACCTCGTCGATGAACTGGCGCGCTTGGCGCAGCCCCACCGCTTGGATCAGATCGGACTTGCTGGCGAAGCGGCGATAGAGGGTCGCGAGCGAGAGTCCGCACCGCCGGGCCACCTCGACCATGCTGGTGCGCTTGATGCCGAAATCCAGGAACGCCAGCAGGGCGGCATCCAGCACCCGCGCCTGATTGCGATCCTCGGGACCGGTGCTGCGCACCAGCGCCAACAGTCTGGTCAGCCTCGCCATGTCCCCACCCTATCCGCATCGGTGAAACGATGACATCAATAGCATTGCATGCCATCATCGGCGAGGGGTGCAAATCGCTATCGCGCTGGGTAGTCCGCTCGGGTAGTGATTGACACCATCCCGAGGCAATGAGAAGGTTAGTGACAAATCTTCTCGCCGTGTGCTCGACTAGGAGCACACGGACACAGAAAGACGAGGTCAACGTTGACCGCCCCGCAGCCAAGCGCCGACTACGAGTCGGATCCGGACCGTGCCAGATCGTCCGTTCACCCATTCACCCCGGAAACCGTCGGGGCACACCTAGACGGGATTTCCGCCTTCCTCGGCGGCACCGCCAACGTGATCATGCAGCTGAGCCTGCGCCCCGTCGGGCGCGGCGTGCTGGAAAGCACCGTCGACAGCGGCAAGATCACGCTGCACCCGATCAAACGACTGCGCACCACCCTGAGTTATCTCGCGGTCGCCCTCATGGGCACCGACGAGGAACGCGCGCGCTACCGGGACGCGATCAATCAGTCGCATCGGCCGGTCCGGTCGACCGCGACGAGCCCGGTCGAATACAACGCATTCGACCCGGAGCTGCAACTGTGGGTGGCCGCCAGCTTGTACTGGGGCATCGACGATCTCTACGTCCGCATGCGCGGGCCGATGGACCCCGACACCGCCGAAGCCTTCTATCAATACAGCGCCCGCCTGGGCACCACCCTGCAGATGCGGCCGGATACGTGGCCCGCGAACCGCGCGGAATTCCGGAAGTACTGGGACGAGAACCTGGCCGAGCGCGCGATCGAGCCCGCGCTGCGCGACTACTTCAACGATCTGATCGATCTGAAAATGATGCCGCGTCCGGTCCAGCTGACCTTCGCCGGGCTGCAGCGGTTTTTCGTCGCGGGCCTACTGCCGCAGCACCTGCGCAACGAGATGCACATGACCTGGTCCGACCGCGATCAGCGCCGGTTCGACCGACTGCTGCGGAGGATCTCGGCGGTGCAGACCCGACTACCGAAGCAGGTGCGGCTGTTCCCGCTGAACATCTACCTATACGACGTGCGCCGGCGCATACGCCGAGGCAAACCGCTGGTTTAGGCGGTGGCCTCGCCCACGCCGGACAGCCGACTGACACACCACAGAGAAAGACGAGGCCAACGATGACCGCGCCCCTTCGCGCAACGACGCACGAACCGGCACTCACCTGCCGCTACGGCACGGCCGACGACTTCGCCATCGAGGAGTTCTGGAGCGGTGTCGCGGCCTTCCTCGGCGGCACGGCCAACGTCATCATGCAGCTGAGCCTGAAGCCCGTCGCTTACGGCGTCATGGAGAGCACGGTCGAGACCGGCCGGGTCGATCTGCACCCATGGAAGCGGCTGCGCACCACGCTCACCTATTTGGCGGTCGCGATGATGGGCACCGACGAGGACCGCGCGGTCTATCGGGAGGCCGTCAACCAGTCGCACCGCCCGATCCACTCCGAGCCGGGCGCGGCGGTCAAATACAACGCCTTCGACCCGAAGCTGCAGCTGTGGGTTGCCGCCTGCCTGTACTGGGGCGTCATCGACCTGGAGGAACGACTGCACGGCCCGCTGGATGAGGACACCGCGGAGGTGTTCTACCAGTACGCCGCCCGGTTCGGCACCACATTGCAGATGCGCGAGGAGATGTGGCCCGCCGATCGGAAGGCGTTCGAGGAGTACTGGAACACCAACCTGGCGACCAAGACCATCGACGCGCGTACCCGCGCCTACTTCGACCATCTCATCGACCTGAAGATGTTCGCCCGGCCGCTGCGCGTATTCGGCCCGGTGCAGCGGTTCGTGGTCACCGCCCTGCTCCCTCCGCATCTGCGCGACCAGATGCACATGACCTGGACCGACCGGCACGACCGGTTCGCAGTCCGGCTGCTGCGCGCCATCGGCGCCGTGCACGGCCGGCTTCCGAAGCAGGCCAGGCTCTTTCCGATGAACGCCTTCCTGTACGACATGCGAAGGCGCCATCGGCTCGGCAAGCCGCTGCTCTGACCGATCCACCCGCTCGTGGCTTCAGGAATCGCCGACCAGAGCGCGCAGGAAGAAAGCCAGGTTCGCCGGACGTTCGGCAAGGCGGCGAGTGAGATAGCCGTACCACTGGTTGCCGTAGGGCACGTACACCCGCATCGCGTTGCCCGCGGCGGCCAACCGCAGCTGCTCGACATCACGGATGCCGTACAGCATCTGATGCTCGAATCCGACTGCGTCCCGACCGGTTTCGATGGCGAGCCGTTCGGCGGCGGTGATGAGCACCGGATCGTGTGAGGCCACCATCGGATAGCCGTGCCCGCGCATCAGGATGGCGAGGCAGCGCAGATAGGAGTCGGTCACCTCGGACGCGCGCTGGAAGGCGACGGCGTGCGGCTCACGATAGGCCCCCTTGCACAACCGGATTCGCGATTCGGCACCGGACAGCTCCCAGCAGTCCGCCTCGGTGCGATGCAGATACGCCTGCAATACCGCACCGAGCCAGGGAAATTCGGCACGCACCGTACGCACCGTCCCCAAAGTGGCGTCGGTGGTGGTGTGGTCTTCGGCGTCGACGGTGACCCACACTCCCGCCTGCGCGGCCTTGACGCACAGGATGCGCAGGTTTTCGGTGGCGGTCGCGTGGCCGCCGTCCGGCAATGCCTGTCCCAGCGCGGACAGCTTCACCGAAACCTCCACCCGCGCGGCCGCACCACCCTCGAGGCCGCCGCCCAACGCCGCCAGGTCGTTGATCAGCGCAAGATATTCCGCGAGCGTGGCATCAGCCTGAGCGCGATCGGTGGTGTTCTCGCCCAGAAAGTCGACACTGATCATCCGGCCACTGTCGAGCAACTCCCGCACCACCGGGATGAGTTCGTCGCGGGTCTCCCCCGCAACGAACCGCCGCACGATATTCGCCGTGACGGGAGTCCCGGTGAGCATTCGCTTCATCCGCGGCGACCCCGCCGCGGCGAGAATGGCAGGCCGCAGCGGATTCATCTCGCTATGCCTCCCCCATATGCGGATACCGATAGTCCGTCGGCGGCACGAAGGTCTCCTTGATCGTGCGCGCTGACACCCAGCGCAGCAGATTCAGCGGCGACCCGGCCTTGTCGTCGGTGCCGGAGGCTCTTGCGCCGCCGAAGGGCTGCTGGCCCACCACCGCACCGGTCGGCTTGTCATTGACATAGAAATTGCCCGCCGTGAATCGCAGTGCGGCGGAGGCCTGTTCGACGGCGTGCCGGTCCTGGGCGAACACCGCGCCGGTCAACGCGTAGGGCGACGCCGAATCCACCTCGGCGAGGATGGCCGCATACGCTCCGGGTTCGGCGTCGTCGTAGATATGCACCGACAGGATCGGCCCGAAGTACTCGGTGGCGAACGACTCGTCACGCGGATCGTCCACCAGCAGCACCGTCGGCCGCACGAACCACCCTTCGCTGTCGTCGTATTCACCACCCGCCGAGATGGCGATGCCCGCCGCCCTTGCCCGTTCGATAGCGGCCACATTCTTGTCGTAGGCGCGGCGATCAATGAGCGCGCCACCGAAATTCGACAGATCGGTCACATCGCCGTAGGTCAGTTGCCTGGTCTGATTCAAGAAGTCGTCGCCCATCGTGCGCCACACCGACCGGGCGATATAGGCACGCGAAGCCGCCGAGCACTTCTGTCCCTGGTACTCGAAAGCTCCGCGAATAAGCGCGGTGCGCAACGCATCCGGGTCGGCGGAGGGGTGCGCGACGATGAAGTCCTTGCCCCCCGTCTCGCCGACCAATCTCGGATACCCGTGGTAGCGGCCGATATTGGCACCCACCTGACCCCACAGGAACTGGAATGTCTTGGTGGACCCGGTGAAATGGATACCTGCCAGCCGAGGGTCGGTCAGCGCCACCTCCGAGAGCTCGACTCCGTTGCCGGTCACCATATTGATCACGCCGGGCGGCAGGCCCGCCGCCTCCAGCAGCCGCATCGTGTAGAACGCCGACAGCGTCTGCGCCGACGACGGCTTCCACACCACCGTATTGCCCATCAGCGCAGGGGCAGTCGGAAGATTCCCGGCGATCGCGGTGAAATTGAACGGGGTAATGGCGTAGACGAAACCCTCCAGCGGCCGATAGTCGAGCCGGTTCCACACCCCCGCACTCGACACCGGTTGCTGCTCCAGAATCCCACGCGCGAACGCCACATTGAACCGCCAGAAATCGATGAGTTCGCACGGCGCGTCTATCTCGGCCTGCTGGGCCGTCTTCGACTGGCCGAGCATGGTCGCGGCCGCGATGGTTTCCCGCCACGGCCCGGCCAGCAGATCGGCGGCCCGCAGGAAGATGGCCGCGCGCTCATCGAACGGCAACGTCCGCCAGCCGGGCGCCGCCGCCATTGCCGCCTCGATCGCGCCCTTGGCTTCCGAGTGAGTGGTATCGGTGAAGGTCCCCAGCACCTGCCGGTGTCGATGCGGGGCGACGATCGCGTGCCGCTCCCCGATGCCGGGCCGATGTTTACCCCCGATCACCAGCGGGACATCCACGGATTCCGCGGACAACTCGGCGAGCTCGGCAACCAGCAACTCCCGCTCACGACTACCCGGCGCGTAGGAATGCACCGGCTCATTGCCGGGGGTGGGGACAACCGTGACAGCGTCCATATCCCAGGTTAACGCCGTCCGCCGATGATCGCGTGCGACGGCTAGCCGTGTCGGCGAGCCGAACCGGCCGTCAGAACGGAGCCTGCTCCCACCACTGCTCGCGGGCCTGCTCGAAGCTGTGGTTCGGCCAGGAAATCTCCATCAACATGGTGTCGGGGTATCCGCTGCCCAACGCCCGCGCGGTCAGCGTGGACGGACCCGCGGCATTGCGCGGCTGGAATACCGCCACGCTGCCATCGTTCCCGATCGGCCGGTCACCGACCTGCGTGGTTTTGGTGGCGAGGTAGGTACCGACATCGCCGCTTGCGGCGTATTCCGAGAACCACACGGTGAGGGCGTCCCGGTCGGTGCAGGTGATCTGCCGCAGCGGAACCGGATCACCGGGTTCGGCAGTGGGCGCTGCCACCGCGGAACAGTGCGCGCCGCGCCAAGCCGTTCCGTTCGGGCCAGGCGGAATCAACTGCGGGAACGCCCGCACGATGGACTGCTCGGCACCCCATGACGGCGGCGGAGGCAACCGGTTCGGTCGCACGTACTTCCAGTAGACCGCCGCAGCGCCGACCACACCGACGACGACGACAACGGCCAGCACCAGCAGCGCCACGGCCAGCGCACGCCAACGCGAGGACACCGTCCGCGGCTGCCCGACCGGATTGTGCGTCGCGTGCGGCGGCAAGTGTGTCTTGACCTCGGTCGGCGACTGGACAACAGGGGGCGACCGGAATGCAGACCGCGCGTGCGGCTCAGGATGCCGCTGCGGCTGCGGCGCCGTAGCTACCCGAATAGTCGGGACGGCCTGAGGTGCGGCCCGCGGCGGAGTCTGCTGCGTCGTCGCGGAGGCGACCGGTCTCGGCGGTGGTGTTATCTCGGCACCACCTGATCCGGTCGACGGATGCGCCCCGGTCACCGCCTCGTAGGCCACCCTGGCGAATTCGGTGCAGTCACCGAAACGCGCCCGGGGATCCTTGGCCATCGCGCGGGCGATCACCGCATCGATCGCGCCGGGAAGATGCGGTGCCACTCGGCTTGCCTGCGGCACCGGACTGGTCAGGTGCGCGGCCACGACGGCACCGGGATTGGTTGCGGCAAAAGGTGCTTCGCCGGTCAACAACGCGAACAGGGTGCAGCCGAGCGCGTATTGATCCGCCCGATGATCGACCGAGTGCCCCGAAAGCTGTTCCGGGGCGGCATAAGCCAGCGTCGCGAGAAACTCCCCGGTCCGTGTCAGCTGATGCGCGTCGTCGCGGAGCCGAGCAATGCCGAAGTCCGTCAACAACACCCGGTCGCCACCGGTTCGCGCGGCAGTCAACAAGATGTTGGCGGGCTTCACATCTCGATGCAGGACGCCGGATTCGTGCGCGTGATCGAGGGCGTCGGCCGTCTGCCCGAGGATGTGCAACGCCCGCCGCGGATCCAGCGGTGTGCCACGGAATGCCGCCGCATCGCTGCCATCCACATACTGCATCGAGATCCACAGCTGATGGTCTTCGGCGCCGCGGTCGAATACCGACACGACATTCGGATGATCGAGCCGCGCGGCCACATCGGCTTCCCGCTCGAACCGGGCCCTGACCTCCTCGTCGGCATACAGCTCCCGGCTGAGCAGTTTGAGCGCGATCTGGCGCGGCAGCCGTGGGTGCGCAGCCAGATACACCGTTCCCATACCGCCACGGCCGAGCACACGTTCGATTCGGTACCCGGCGAACAGCTCACCGGTGACGAGCCCCGCCCCCTGCATCGATGACCTTTCCGACCCCGATCGAACTACCAGCCAACGGAGCGTATCGAATTCGACCCGACTACGCCCGCACCGAGGTCACGGACAACCCGGAACCCCGTGCGCCAGAAGCTGATTCAGGCGGCGGTCAGTCGCTGCGCCGCGGCGGCGATCCGCTCGTCGGTCGCGGTGAGCGCGATTCGCACGTGCTCGGCGCCGGACGGTCCGTAGAAGTCGCCGGGCGCGGCGAGGATGCCGCGGTCGGCCAGCCAGTCCAGGGTGGTGCGGCACGATTCGCCGCGGGTGGACCAGAGGTACAGGCCCGCCTCCGAATGATCGATCCGGAAACCCGCCGCCAGCAGGGCGTTTCGCAGCACCTCACGCCGCGCGCGGTAGCGCTCGCGCTGCTGCGCCTCGTGCGTGTCGTCGCCGAGCGCGGCGGTCATCGCCGCCTGGATCGGGAACGGGACCATCATCCCGGCATGCTTGCGCACCTCGAGCAGCTCGGCGACCAGCTCGGGATCTCCCGTCACGAAACCGGCGCGGTAGCTGGCCAGATTCGAGGTCTTCGACAGTGAGTGGATCGCGAGCAGGCCGGTGTGGTCGCCGTCGCACACCTCGTGATCGAGGATGGAGATCGCGCGACCTTCCCAGGCAAGGCCGAGGTAGCACTCGTCGGAGGCGACGATCGCCCCACGCTCGCGGGCATAGGCCACGACCTTGCGCAGGTGATCGACGCCGAGCACCCGACCCGTCGGATTCGACGGGGAGTTCACGTAAATCAGCGCGGGAGATCGCGGGCCGAGTTGCGTCAGTCCGTCCGCCCTGGCGATCTGCGCACCGGCCAGCAGCGCGCCCGCCTCATAGGTCGGGTAGGCGACCTCAGGAATCACGACCAGATCGCCGCCGCCGAGGCCGAGCAGCCGCGGCAGTCCCGCGATCAATTCCTTGGTGCCGATCGCGGGCAGCACGGCCGCCGGATCGATGCCGGTGATCCCGAAACGTCGCTTGAGCGCGTCGACAGCGGCGGTGCGCAGCTCCGACGTGCCGTGAGTGGTCGGGTACCCGGACACCTCGGCCACCGAACTCAGCGCGGCCCGGATCAGCGGGTCGACCGGATCGACCGGGGTTCCGACCGAAAGGTCGACGATCCCGCCGGGATGTGCCGCCGCCTTCGTTTTCACGGAAGCAATGGTGTCCCAAGGGAAATCGGGCAGCAGACTGCTGACCCGGCCACGCAGTGACACGTCAGAACTCACTCACTCGCCATGGGGGGTAGTTCTTTGATGAACGTCGGGTCGTAATCCACCTTGCCGACCTTCGTCGCGCCGCCGGGCGAGCCCAGCTCGTCGAAGAAGTCGACGTTGGCGTTCACGTAGCCGACCCACTGCTCCGGAGTGTCGTCTTCGTAGAAGATCGCCTCCACCGGACACACCGGCTCACATGCACCACAGTCCACGCACTCGTCGGGATGGATGTACAGCATGCGACCACCCTCGTAGATGCAATCCACGGGGCATTCCTCTATGCATGCCTTGTCCTTCACGTCAACGCACGGTTCAGCGATGATGTACGGCACTGCCGCTCTCCTAGTCTGTCCTACCTGCGGGGATAGTCCGCCCAGCGTCACACTATCCCGGCAGCCCAGGTTACTCCGGGTCAGTCTGCCCTAACTAACTCTGTTCCGCACACCACGGAGCGATGTGTGAACCCCCTTGCGTCCGCGTCTTTGCGGCTCCTCGGGCTACCCCACCGACAGCGGTAGGACCGACATCTTGTGCTGCGGGACACCATAGGTGGTGGTGCGCTCGCGGACCGGGCGGCCGATACCTTCGGCGATCTCGGTGAGTTCCGCGACCGTTTTCGCCGAGCCGTGCTGGGAGCCGGCCATCCGGGAGATTGTCTCCTCCATCAACGTACCCCCCAAATCGTTCGCGCCGCCGTTGAGCATCAATCGGGTGCCCGCTGTGCCGAGTTTCACCCAGCTGGTCTGGATATTATCGATCCGGCCGTGCAGCATGATCCGCGCCAGCGCGTGGGCCGCGCGGTTGTCCCGGATGGTCGGACCTGGACGGGCCGCACCCGCCAGATACAGCGGTGAGCTCTGATGCACGAAGGGCAACAGCACGAATTCGGTGAAACCACCTGTCTCGTCCTGGATTCCGCGCAGCACCCGTAGATGCCCGACCCAGTGCTTCGGGTTGTCGACATGGCCGTACATCATCGTGGAGCTGGAGCGCAGGCCGACCCGATGCGCGGTCGTGATCACCTCGACCCACGCCGACGTGGGCAGTTTGCCCTTGGTGAGCACCCAGCGCACCTCGTCGTCGAGGATTTCCGCAGCCGTGCCGGGAATGGTGTCGAGCCCGGCTTCCTTCAGCGCGACGAGCCAGTCGCGGATGCTCTGCCCGCCACGGGAGGCGCCGTTGACGATTTCCATCGGGCTGAAGGCGTGCACATGCATCGACGGCACCCGCTGCTTGATCGCCCGCACCAGATCGGCGTAGCCGGTGACCGGCAGCTCGGGGTCGATGCCGCCCTGCATACAGATCTCGGTGGCGCCGTCGACATGCGCCTCCCATGCCCGGTCGGCAACCTCGTCCATGCTCAGGGTGAACGCGTCGGCGTCGCCCTTACGCTGGGCGAACGCGCAGAAGCGGCAGCCCGTGTAGCAGATATTGGTGAAGTTGATGTTCCGGTTCACCACGTAGGTGACGTCGTCGCCCTTGACATCGCGGCGCAGCTGATCGGCCAGCGCCGCCACCGCCTCCAGCGCGGGTCCCTCCGCGGTCGCCAACGCCAGATACTCGGCGTCGGTGAGCCCCGCGGGGTCGTTCTCGGCGGTACGCAGCGCCGCGAGCACCTCGGAATCGAGTCGCTCGGGTGCCGTGACGGCAAGATCGCGCGCCTGCTCGCGAATGGTGTCCCAATCGCCGAAAGCGCCGACGACATCCTGGCCGAGGGCGGAATCGCTGCGACTCTCGGTAATACGGCCGTCGGTGTCGATCGAGGTGTTCAGATCCACCCGTCCGGCCGACTCCCATGACTCGTCCGGCTCCTGCCAGGGCAGGCCGACCGGCATTGCGTCCGGGTTCGCCAGGCCGGTGGCCGGATCGGTGAGCGCGGCGACGTGCGCGCCGATACGCGGGTCGACCCACGGGTTGCCCGCCCGCACGTACTTCGGGTGCGCCGAGGTGCGTTCGACGAGCTGGTAGCCGGCTGCCTCGGTGATCTCGCGCAGGGTGTCCAGGTTCGGCCACGGCCGCTCCGGGTTCACGTGATCCGGGGTCACCGGCGACACGCCACCCCAGTCGTCGATGCCCGCGTCGATCAGCGCCTGGCACTCCTCGTGCGACACCAGATTCGGCGGCGCCTGCACCGGGACGTCGGGTCCGAGCAGTAGCCGCGTCACCGCGATAGTGGCACGGAACTCCTCCAGGCCTGCGTCGGGGACGTCGCGCATGGCGGTGTCGTCCTTGGCACGGAAGTTCTGGATGATCACTTCCTGGATGTGCCCGAAAGCCTTGTGCTGCTTACGGATCGCCATGATCGACTCGGCCCGCTCGTGCAGCGTCTCGCCGATGCCGACCAGGATGCCGGTGGTGTAGGGCACCGAAAGTCGACCCGCGTCGGTGATGGCGCGCAGCCGAACCGCGGGGTCCTTGTCCGGACTTCCGTAGTGGCACTGGCCCTTTTCGGTGAACAGCCGAGTGGAGGTGGTCTCCAGCATCATGCCCATCGACTGTGCGACCGGCTTGAGCCTGGAGATTTCCTCCCACGACATGACACCGGGGTTCAGATGCGGCAGCAGCCCGGTCTCCTCGAGCACCATGATCGACACGGCGCGCAGATAGTCCAGGGTGGAATCGTAGCCGCGTTCGTCGAGCCACTGCGCGGCCTCGGGCCAGCGGTCCTCCGGACGGTCACCGAGGGTGAACAACGCCTCTTTGCAACCGAGCGCGGCGCCCTGACGAGCGATGTCGAGGACCTCGTCGGGCTCGAGGAACATGCCCTTGCCCTCGGCACGCAGCTTGCCCGGCACCGTCACGAAGGTGCAGTAGTGACACTTGTCCCGGCACAGCCGGGTCAGCGGAATGAACACATTGCGCGAATAGCTGATGGTCTTCGGCCGACCGGCCGATTCCAGCCCGGCGTCACGAACCCGGGCGGCACTGCGACTCAGATCGACCAGGTCCTCGCCGCGTGCGTGCAACAGCACAGCGGCCTCATCGACATTGAGCGTCACGCCATCGCGCGCCCGCCGCAGCGCCCGGCGCATGGCCGGCGGTGTTGGCGGTGCGGGCGGGACACGCGGGGTCGCTAGCTCGGTCACGCCCTCGATCATGCGCTAATCATCCCGGACTGTCTCCCTCCAGTGCTTGTGACCGTTGCCAACTGCATGATGGGGCGCACTATTCCAATGCACCGCCTCGGGTTCATTCCCGCGCAGGCCGACGCGCTTTCGGGTGAGTTCGTGCAACCATGTCAGGCATGTCGCAGCCGCGCACGATCATGGCCGATCCGGCCTGGCGCCCGAGCCCAAAAGCGAAACTGCTGTGGACCCTCCAGGCCGCGTTGGCCTGGCTCATTCCGCTGGTAGCTCTGATTGTCTGGGTGTTCGTCGACTCCGCACACCGCGCGGCGCAGCTGACGGTCTTCGCCGTGGCGGCGGTGCTCGCGGCATTCAGTATCGCCGTGGTGCCGCTGTGGCGGTATGCCGTGCATCGGTGGCAAGTCACCGACGAGGCCGTGTATACCCGGGTCGGCTGGTTGACGCAGGAGAGCCGAGTCGCGCCGATCTCCCGGGTGCAGACGGTGGATACCGAGCGTGGGCCGCTGGAGCGGCTGCTGGGACTGGCCACGGTGACCGTGACAACCGCCTCGTCGGCGGGGGCGGTACAGATCTCCGCACTCGATCTGGCGGTGGCCGAGCAAACCGTCACCCGGCTTGCCGAGATAGCGGCACTGCACCGCGGCGACGCGACATGACCGAGCCCCTACCGCCCGCGGCGGCTGGCAACGCCGCGGAGACAGACCAACCGTGGCTGCGCCTCGACAAGCGAATGCTGCTCGTATATCCCGTCACCGAGGTGATCAAGTTCATTCCGGTGCTGATCGGCTCGGTAATCCTCGGCACAAGCAGCGGCAATCACGGGTGGAGCATCATCACGCTGGCGCTCATCGTCGGGTTCGCGCTCACCAGGTGGTTCACCACCACATACCGGGTCGGCCCGACGCATGTCGAGTTGCGCACCGGATTGATTCAACGTAAGAAGCTCTCGGTGCCGCGTTCGCGGATCCGGTCGGTCGATATCGAGGCCGACCTGTTGCACCGGGCCCTCGGGTTGGCGGTACTCGCGATCGGTACCGGCCAGCATGCCGAGTCGGGTGAGAAGTTCAAGCTCGACGCCTTGGACGCGCGGGTGGTGCCCGAACTGCGGACCGCCCTGCTCGCACACACCGCGGGCGCACCACATGCCGTTGCCGGACAGTCGGTTCCACGCTCGGCCGACGCGACGGATCCGCTCCGAAAAGGGCTGCCGGAGTATGAATCCGGCGATCTGCCGACGACCACATCGGACCGCGCCAGGGAGATCGGGCATTGGCGGCCGAGTTGGGTGCGCTACGCGCCACTCTCACTGACCGGGTTCGCGATCATCGCACCCGTCGTGGGTCTGGCGTTCCAGTACGGGCTCGGGCAGACGCTGTTCAACTCGGATACGGTGCACAACATCGAGGACGGCAGCTCCGTCTTCCTCGCGATAGCCGGTGTGCTGCTGTTCCTCGCGATCGTGATCGTGGTCAGCCTCACTTCCTGCGCCCGTTATCTCACCACGTATTTCGGCCTGCGCGTGCTCGATAACGGCCACACCCTGCACCTGCGCCACGGCCTCTTCACCACCCACCAGACCACCCTGGACCGAGCCCGATTCCGCGGCGCTACCGTCAACGAGCCACTGCTGCTGCGCCTGGCGGGTGCCGCGGAGCTCGAAGCCATCATGGTCGGCGAAAATCCACGTCAGCGGATTCTCCCGCAGGCCCCACGCGCCGCCGTCGAGCACACGCTCGCGCAACTGCTCGCACCCGGCGCTGCCACCGCCCGAGCCTGGTCGAGCGAGTTGGGCTCCGCACCGCTGACCGCACACGGACCGGTCGCCCGTCGCCGCAGACACTCCCGAGCGTTGACGCCGGTCCTGCTCATCGTGGTCACCATGCTCGTCGCTTCCCTTGCGGGAGTGGAGTATTCGGCGTGGTGGTGGCTGCTGCCCGCAGTCCTGGCGGGCGTCGCCGTCGCCGTGGCCGAGGACCGGTACCGCGGCCTCGGCCACACCGTCCTCCCGGCAACCGAGAGCAGCCCCACCTGGCTGATCACCCGCGCAGGCTCGCTCGACCGCGACCGCGACTGCCTGGAGGCCCCCGGTGTCATCGGCTGGACTGTCCGCCAATCCTTCTGGCAAAGGCGCGCGGGCGTCGCCACCGTCGTTGCCGCCTCCGCTGCGGGCAAGAAGCACTACCTCGTGATCGACATCCCCCTCGACCGAGCCTGGTCCCTCATCGAAGCGGTCACCCCTGGTCGTCTCGGCGCCCGTTGAGTCGGTCGAAACGCGGTACTCGGCGGTGTCGCTGAGCGGTTGCCGAGCCCGCGCCGCGTTCAATGGTGTGCGTGGTCGAGACGCTGGAGTCGGATTCGCAGGAGCCGCGGATAGTCGATCGCCGGCAGCGGCGACACCAGCGTGGCGATAAATATCGACTGACGGCTCTCGGCGGGCTGGCGGCATTGTCGCTGGATGCACTGTCCAGCGTGGCCTACGGGCCGGAAGCGATCGTGCTGGTGCTCGTCGCGGCGGGCGCGGCCGCGGTCTCGTGGACACTGCCGGTGTCGCTGGCGATCGCGACCTTGTTGCTGGTACTGGTGCTGTCCTACCGGCAAGTGATCGCCGTGCATCCGGACGGCGGCGGTTCCTACGCGGTGGCGAAGAAGGATCTCGGTCGTGGCGCCAGCCTGCTCGCGGCGGCGAGCCTGGTTGTCGACTATGTGCTCACCGTCGCGGTGAGCCTTGCCGCCGGCGCGGCCAGCCTGGCAAGTGCGTTCCCCGTGCTTGCGGATAATCTGCTGCTCGTCACATTGATCGGACTCGCGGCACTGACCGTGATCAACCTGGTCGGGGTGGCCGAATCGGCGAAAGTACTGATGGGGCCGACGCTGCTGTTCATCGTCGCGATCTTCGCGGTGATCGTGGTCGGGCTGTCACGCGCGGAGCCGGTCGCCGTGATCGGCGTCGACCGCGGACCGATCGTGCCGATCGACGCCATCGGGATTCTGCTGCTGCTCAAGGCATTCGCCGCCGGATGCTCGGCGCTGACCGGGGTCGAGGCGATCGCCAACGCGGTGCCGTCGTTCCGGACGCCCGCGGTGCGACGGGCCCAGCACACCGAGATCGGCTTGGGTGTGCTGTTGTGCGGGATGCTGCTGGGTCTGGCCGTGTTGATCCGCCACCACCACACGGTTCCGCGCGACGACGTCACCCTGCTCGCCCAACTCTCGGCGGCGGCGTTCGGCACCGGCTGGCCGTTCTACCTCACCAGCCTTGCGGTCACCCTCGCGTTGTGCCTGGCCGCGAACACCAGCTTCGGTGGTCTGCCGGTGCTGCTGTCGCTGCTGGCGAAGGACCATCGGGTCGCGCATCTGTTCGCGTTGCGCTCCGAACGTCCGGTGTTCCGTTACGGCGTTGCGGCACTTGCGGTTCTGGCCGGGACGGTGCTGATCGTCGTGGATGCCGAAACCCACCGACTGCTCCCGGTGTACGCGGTCGGTGTATTCATCGGGTTCACCATCAGCCAGACCGGCCTGGTCCGGCATTGGAGCGCACAGCGCGGTCCCGGCTGGATATCCCGCGCCGCACTCAATGGCTTCGGGGCCATCCTTACAGCGGTAGCGGCCGTGGTGCTGCTCGCCGAAAAATTCACCGAAGGCGCGTGGCTGCTGCTGATCATCGTGCCCGCCTTGATCATCCTGTTCGCCCGCACCGAAAACTATTACCGCAGCGTCGCAGAGCAGCTCAGTCTCGGCCGAATCCCGGCGCTCCCACCACAATCCCCAGACCCGGAGCCGATGCTTATCGTGGTCCCGGTGGTCGCGGTCAGCGAGGTCACCGCACGCGCCCTCCGCACCGCCCAGGCAATGAACGGCGAAATCGTCGCCGTCGCAGCGGAAATCGACCCCGCATCCACCCGCCGCCTCAGCCACCAATGGAAGGAATGGAATCCCGGCGTCCCCCTCACCGTGCTGCCCTGCCCCCACCGCAGCCTTGTCGCTACTCTCGTCGGCTATGTCCGCAACCGAAACCGCTACGGCCGCCAGGTCACAGTCCTGCTGGCCCAGGTAGAGGCCCACCATTGGTGGCACCGCCCGCTCCACAATCCCCGCGGCCCAGTCCTCGCCGCAGCTCTACGCGCCCGCACCGACGCCATCATCGCCACTCTCGCAGTGCGGCTGGATTGACCGATCCGACAGGCCGAAGACGGATTCACCCAACCGGGTCGACCGGAAAATCAGCGCTCGGCTCAGCGACCGCCGAACAGTCCCGAGTTGAGTCGGAAATAGAGATAACCGAGCGGTGGCACCAGCCCACAGAACAGGAGAAGTGCGGTGCGCCAATCGCTTCCGAGCATGATATCGCCGCCGGGGCCGGTCACCGAGCACACCAGGAAGCCGAAAGTCCATGCGGCGATGGGCAGGATCGCGAAACCGACGCGAGTGGTCACCGAGCGGACGCCCATGACGAGCAGGACGTTGATCACGCCGGCCAGCACGGCGGAGAGCGGGAACGCGACCGTGCCGAGGTAGGTCGGCAGATAGAGCACCTCGACGGCCAGAGTGATCAACCCGTCGAGCACAAGGAGGGTAATGATCACCGGCGCCAGGGATTCCAGATCCGGCTGCGGCTTGCCATAGCTCGACTGCGCCGCGGCACTGTTGTCGACGGCGGACCTCACGCGACCGGGGGAAAGCCGAGGAGGGTCAGCAGATGGCTCTGCATATCGACGAACGCGTACAGCACCGACATATAGAGGTCGTGCTGCTGCTGTCCGCCGGGGCGCAGGCTGTCCACGAAGCCCACGATCGCGTTCTGCAGGTCCCAGTTGTACATAGATATCGAGTCTATTCCGGCGGCTGAGGTTCAGTCACCGTCGATCGGGATGTTGGCCACCACCGGATACTCGCCGGTGTAACCCTGGCGTTCCTCGGCGATCGCGAGCACCCGCTTGCGCGCGGCGAACCAGCCGACGATCAGCGCCGGAATGATCAACGCCAGCGAGGCAACGGTCCACGTGCCTACCGGATAGTCGAAGCCGGTCAGTACCACCACGAAGAATAGGAAAGCGAGCGTGGCCAGGCCGGTATAGGGCGCACCGAACATCTGGAACGACGGCCTGCTGAGCTTGCCCTGCTTGGACCAGCGCCACAATTGCAGCTGGGCGAGCACGATGGTGGCCCAGGAGGCGACGATGCCGAGCGAGGCCATGTTCAGCACGATCTCGAAGGCCTGATCCGGCACGAACCCGTTCAACGCGATGCCGCACAGCGCGATCAGGCTGGTGAGCAGGATGCCGCCGTAGGGAACGCCGTTGCGTCCCATCACACCGGTGAACTTCGGCGCGCTGCCGTTCATCGACATCGACCGCAGGATGCGACCGGTCGAATACAGACCCGCGTTCAGGCTGGAGAAAGCCGCGGTCAGCACAACGAGATTCATCACGCTGCCGATGCCGGGCACCCCGAGCATCGTGAAGAAGGTGACGAACGGGCTCTCCTTGGCCGTGTAGGAGGTGTAGGGCAACAGCAGCGCGAGCAGGACCAGCGAACCGACGTAGAAGACCGCGATGCGCGCGATCACCGAGTTGATGGCGCGCGGCATGATCTTGCCGGGGTTCTCCGTCTCCCCCGCCGCAGTGCCGACCAGCTCGACGGCGGCGTAGGCGAACACGACGCCGGAGGTCACCACGACCAGCGGCAGGATCCCGGTCGGGAACATGCCACCGCCTTCGGTGATGACGCTCGGTCCGGTCGGGTGGCCCTGCACCGTGAATCGGCCGAGCAGGAAGATCGTGCCGATGATCAGGAAGGCACTCAGCGCGAACACCTTGACCAACGCGGCCCAGAACTCCATCTCGCCGAACCACTTGACCGACATCAGGTTGACGCCGAGCACGAGCACCAGCGCGATGAGCGCCAGCAGCCACTGCGGGATATGTGAGAATCCCGCCCAGTAGTGGAAATATTGAGCAATCGCTGTGGTGTCGGCGATCCCGGTCATCGACCAGTTCAGGAAGTACATCCAGCCCGCGACAAACGCGGCCTTCTCACCGAAGAACTCGCGCGCGTAGGACACGAACGACCCTGACGATGGCCGGTGCAGCACCAGCTCACCGAGCGCGCGCAGAATGAAGAATACGAAGACTCCGCACACCGCGTAGACCAGGAACAGCCCTGGTCCAGCGCTCGCGAGCCGCCCGCCGGCACCCAGGAAGAGGCCGGTGCCGATGGCACCGCCGATGGCGATCATCTGGAGCTGACGCGGCTTGAGGCTCTTGTGATAGCCGTCGTCTTCGATGTTGAGGTGGGCCCTGTCGTCGACCGCTGTCATGAACCGCTGAATCCTCCACGTCGATGTCCGAGATCACGAAGACGGTACCCGGAGCCCGAAATCGGTATTCAGCAACCCTCAGGCAATACCGCTGAACAGGTCGTGTTCCCGACCATCCGAGCCGACGACGCCACGCTGCCCGCGCACGAGCACATAGTGCTCCTCGGGCAGCACCGGCTGCGCGACGTTGTTGGACAGCGCGAATTCTCGGCCCGTCGGCGCCACCATCACCTGCGTTGCGTGTGCCCGCAGCGCACTCCGCTTGGCCGCGAGCGAATCGGACACATCGATCGTCGTTGTCACCGTGTGGCTCGGCACGCTGGCGAGTTCCCCAACCGAGGGAAGCCGCCAGCCGGGCGGCAACGCGCCAGGCAACCCTTCGACGGTGCGTCGCGCGAGCACTTCGGTGTGCAGGCGCAGCATCTCGCCATCGGTGACCGTCCAATAGAACTTCGGGGTATCCCAGCCCTGGTCGGCAGCCGCGTGCACCGCGGCCGTGGTGATCTGATGGGCCCGAATGTGGTCGGGGTGGCCGTAGCCGCCCCTCGGGTCGTAACCGATCACTACCCGGGGCCGCAGCTCGAGCAGCACCTCGGTCAGCGCGTCCACCGCCGCCGCGCCGGAATGCACGAAGGCTCGCGGATTCTCCGCCGCGGGTGTGCCCGCCATACCGGAGTCGCGCCAGTGGCCCGCACCACCCAGGAAACGCGGTGGGCCCGCATCCAGCGCGGCAAGCGCCTTGGTCAGTTCCAGCACCCGATAGCCGCCGAGTTGGTCGGCCTCATCGGCGGTCAGCTGCGCCCACTCGTCGCCGATCACCTCGCCCTCTTCACCGAGGGTGCAGGTCACCACCGTGACCGGCACGCCGCGGCGGCGATAGTGCGCGATCGTGCCCCCGGTGGTGATGGACTCGTCGTCCGGGTGGGCGTGGACAAGCAGCAACCCACCGGTCATGGGATCCTGCGCCACATCGCCGCGTCACCGAAGATGCCCACCTGAATGGCGCCACTGAGCGAGGCGCCGTCGACTCGGGGACCGGACGCGGCGACGACGTTGTCCTGCACGATCGGCAGCACCGTCGCCAAATTCCACAGCTTCGGCTCGGCGTCGGCCAGTGCCCGGCCCACTTCGATTCCGCGCAGCGCCTCTTCGATCGCAGGCTGCAGTGTGGGATCGCAGATGCCGGACACATTGCTCGGCGCCTTCTTGGCCGCTTCGGCGTTGGCCTGCGAATTCCCGTTGCTCGCACCGGTATCCACGGGCGGGCAGCCGTAACGCGAGGCGAGCACGGTGGCCGGGTCCGAGCCCGCGACCTCCCAGCCGACGATCGCGTCGACCGCACTCTCGGTCAGATCTTTGCCGTAGAGGGTATCGGAGGAAACGCTGCGCACGCTGGCATCGATTCCGGCACTGCGCAATTGGTCTGCCGCTGTATTCGCCACCGCGATCGCGGTGGCATCGCCGGTGGCCGCGCCGATTCGAATCGCCAGCGCCTTACCGTTTTTCGCGAGGGGGCGCGGTCGTGGCGCCGGTGAGGTCGGCGAGGTGACCGGTGGCGGTTCCGGCGCACGGCCATAGCCTGCCTCGGCAAGTAGCCCGAAGGCTTCGTCGGTGGTCGGCCGTGGCGGCGCGGTCGGCGCATAGCCGGGGTCCGAGGGGGTCAGGATCTGTGCGCGCACCGGCTCGACCCAGCCGCCGGTCTGCGCGCCGACAGTAGCGAGCAGCGCCGGATCCAGCAGTGCGAGCACGCTGTGGCGGACCCGGGGATCGCCGAGATCGCCACTGCGACCGTTCAATACGAACTGCAGCTCGCGCGATTGGGGCATGATCGCGGTGCGCACCGACGGAATCGCCGCCAGCTGAGCCTGGGTTGCGACACCGCCGTGCACCAGCGTCATCTGGGCATCGCCGGTGCGCAGCGAATCGGCCAGCTGCGCGGGCGTTCCGCCACGGCGCAACAGGATCTGGTCCGGAGCCGCAGGCGTGCCCCAGTACCTGTCATTGCGTTCGAGCAAGATCTCGTCCCGGCCCCGATCGACCGATTTGATGTCGAAGTTGCCGCCCGACACCGGGATTCGCTCGACCAGACCATTGGCGAAACCGCCGGGCACGTCCTTGACCAGATGCGAGGGCAGCAGATTCGAGAACAGTTCACGCCAGGCCGGATAGGGCGCGGTCAGGGTGACGGTGACGGTTTTGCCGCCACCGGAGGAACTCACATCGGAGATGAGCCGATAACCTGCCGGATCGACGACACCGGGCTGAGTGATCATCTGCTGCCACAGGAACCGGAAGTCTTCCGCGGCGATCGGCGCACCATCCGACCAGTTCGCCTGATTGCGCAGCTGATAGGTGATGGTGAACGGATCCTGGGCGGTGACATCTGCCGACACCACCAGCGCCGTGTCCGGCACCCACTCGGTGGCGCCGGGCACCGCCGGACTCGGCACCGGACGGAACGGGCTCGGCAGCACCATCGAACTCACCGCCGCGGTGGCAGGCGACTGGTCGGAGCGCAGGTGCGGATTGAACCCGATTCCGATGTCGTCGATGGCCACCACGACGGTGTTCTTGCCTGGTTTGGCGGGCGTCGTCTTGGGACTGTCGGTGCTTTCGATCGGCGGTGGCGGATTCGCGGTGCAGCCGGCGAGCACCGTTATCGAGGCCGCCGCGATCACCAGCATTCCGCGCACCGTCGCGCGTCGTCTTGCCCCCGAGCTCACGTTCGGCACTCTACTTCGCCTCGCTGACGCTCGGCTACGCAGACCGCCGAAGGCGCTGTGTTTCCGATTCGCTCGCTACGCTCCCTCATGACTTCGCCTCGCTGACGCTCGGCTACGCAGACCGCCGAAGGCGCTGTGTTTCCGATTCGCTCGCTACGCTCCCTCATGACTTCGCCTCGCTGACGCTCGGCTACACAGACCGCCGAAGGCGCTGTGTCTCCGATTCGCTCGCTCATGACCGGGGCTACAACGCGGCCCGGTCCCGAGCCTTCCGTCGCGACAGCTCGCGTCCACGCTCGGTGGCGCCGAGGATGACCTTGCGCACCCGGACCACCTCCGGCGTGACCTCGACACACTCGTCGTCGGAACAGAACTCCATCGCGGCCTCGAGATCGAGCTGCAACGGCTTGGCGAGCGTCTCGAACACATCCGCGGTCGAGCTGCGCATGTTGGTCAGCTTCTTCTCGCGGGTGACGTTGATATCGAGATCCTCGGCACGCGGGTTGATGCCGACGACCATGCCCTCGTAGGTGTCCGCGCCGGGTTCGACGAAGAACTGGCCACGATCGGCGAGCTGGATCATGGCGAACGGGGTCACCGAACCTGCCCGGTCGGACACCAGTGCACCGGTGTGCCTGGCCCGGATCTCGCCTGCCCACGGCGCGTAGCCGTGTGAGACGGCGTTGGCGATGCCGGTGCCGCGGGTCTCGGTCAGGAAGTCGGTACGGAATCCGATCAGGCCGCGCGACGGGACGATGAACTCCATCCGCACCCAGCCCGCGCTGTGGTTGGCCATCTGGACCATCTTGCCCTTGCGGGCAGCGAGCAGCTGCGTGATGGCGCCGAGGTATTCGTCCGGGCTGTCGACGGTCAGCTCTTCGTACGGCTCGTGCACCTTGCCGTCGACCAGCCTGGTGACCACCTGCGGCTTGCCGACGGTCAGTTCGAAGCCCTCGCGGCGCATCTGCTCGACCAGGATGGCCAGCGCCAGCTCACCACGGCCCTGCACCTCCCAGGCGTCCGGACGGCCGATGTCGAGGACCCGCAGCGACACGTTGCCGACCAGTTCCTGATCCAGGCGCGACTTCACCATGCGTGCGGTCAGCTTGTGGCCCTGCACCCGACCGACAAGCGGCGAGGTGTTGGTGCCGATTGTGACCGAGATCGCAGGCTCGTCGACGGTGATGCGCGGCAGCGCGACCGGATTGTCCGGATCGGCGAGCGTATCGCCGATCATGATCTCCGGGATGCCCGCGATGGCGACGATGTCACCGGCCTCGGCGACCTCGCCGGGCTGACGCTCGACACCGATGGTCTGTAGCAGTTCGGTGATCTTGACGGTCTTGACGCCGTCGGCGTGCATCCAGGCAACGTTCTGCCCCTTGCGCAGCTCACCGGCGTAGATGCGCACCAGCGCGAGACGACCGAGGAAGGCCGAAGCGTCGAGGTTGGTGACATGCGCCTGCAGCGGCGCGGCCGCATTGCTCTTGGGCGCCGGGATGTACTCCAGCAGCACGTCGAACAGTGCGTCGAGGTTCTCGGCGTCCGGCGCGTTCCCGTTCTCGGGACGCTCCTTGGACGCCTTGCCCTCACGACCCGACGCGTACAGAACCGGCAGGTCCAGCGCGAGTTCGGCGGCCTCGGCGGCGGCGTCGTCGAGATCGGAGGCCAGATCGAGCAACAGATCGTGGCTCTCCTCGACGACCTCGGCGATGCGGGCATCCGGACGGTCGGTCTTGTTGACCACCAGGATCACCGGCAGCGACGCGGCGAGTGCCTTACGCAGCACGAACCGGGTCTGCGGCAGCGGCCCCTCGGACGCGTCGACGAGCAGCACGACACCGTCGACCATGGAGAGGCCGCGTTCGACCTCACCACCGAAGTCGGCGTGGCCGGGTGTGTCGATGACGTTGATCACGGTCACCGAGCCATCCGGGTGGTGCCGGTGGACAGCGGTGTTCTTGGCGAGAATGGTGATGCCCTTCTCGCGCTCCAGGTCGCCGGAGTCCATCACCCTGTCGACGAGCTCAGCTCGCTCGGCAAAGGCTCCTGACTGGCGCAGCATGGCGTCGACCAGCGTCGTCTTACCGTGGTCGACGTGGGCCACGATGGCGACGTTGCGAAAATCGCGTGCAGACGACACGCCTAATCCTCCTGCTGTTGGTGTTGGTGCGGGCCGACCCCTGCAAACAGGTGGAGAATCGATACTCACCGGGCATTGCGGCCAGTAACAGACTACCGGTATCCCGGTGCGCCGCAGACCACGCGTCCCGCTAAGGGTATGCTAACCAACTATGGGCAAGGTCAAGGCAAAGAAGGTTTCGAGTCTGAAACCCAAGAAGAAGTGCTGTCGCAAGAAGACGCGCTGCCTGAAATGCCCGGTTGTCATCATGCGGATGAAACGCCTGGAAGCCGCTGGTTGCTGCGGAAAAGAGCTGAAGAAGGGCCTCAAGAAAGCCCGCGCCGCCTGATCTGTGCGGATACTTGGGCTATGGCTACCGAACTGTTGTCCGACGCCGATATCAACGACGCACTGAAGGACCTGCCCGACTGGCAACGGTCCGGCAACACCATCACCCGCACGATCGAGGCACCGACCTTTCCCGCCGGAATCGAGTTGGTACGGCGGGTCGCCGAGGCGGCAGAGGCCGCAGACCACCACCCGGATATCGATATCCGCTGGCGCCGGGTCACTTTCGCGCTGTCGACCCACTCGGCGGGCGGGCTCACCGGCCGCGACATGATGCTCGCCCATCAGATCAACCAGTTGGCAAAATACTGAGATCGACCGCTACTCGGCGGCGGCCAGACCCAGCGCCCGATCGCCGACGGCGTTTCGGTCGGTCGACCGCGTCGTCGGGAGTCCGCGCAGCCGCCGCCCGGCGGACGCGAGATCCGAGCGCAGCACCGCGCGTCCGTGCCAGATCAACCAGCCGAACAGGACCACTACCCCGAGCGCATCGACCGCGCCGAGCCAAGACAACACGCCCGGCCGGGAAATCGTCCAGATCGACGGCTGGGCAAACGACAGCACCCACGGCACCCCGATCAACATCGTCACCAGCCAGTAGCCCGCGATGATCCTGGCGCCCGCGACCTGCCGCATCGGACCGTAGACCAGCCACAGCACCGTCGGCAGCAACCACACCCAGTGGTGCGACCAGGAGATGGGCGACACCATCAGCCCGAACAGCTGCACCATGATCAAGGTGCCCATCCGGTCGTCGGAACCCAGTGTGCGCCAAGCGAGGAACGCCAGCGCGGCCACGACGAGCATGGCCGCGATCCACCACGGCCCGGACTCGACGTCGTAGCCGAGGATGCGGCTGAGGGTGCCCCGCAACGATTGGTTCCATACCGAGCCGACCGGTCCGATCCGGCTCGCGTCGCCGAGCAACGTGCCGAAGTAGCGCTGCGCCTCGGTGTGCGCGATCAGAAAGCTGAGCCCGACCGTCGCGCCGAATACCACCGCCGAGCAGATCACGGTGGCCCAGCGACGGCGGGCCACGAAGTACAGCCCGGTGATCGCCGGGGTCAGCTTGATGCCCGCGACGACGCCGACGAGCAGGCCCGACAACCACCACCGCGAACTGCGCACCGCGACCATCGCGCCGAGTACCAGGAACACGTTGACCTGCCCGTAGTCGAGCGTGGTGCGCACCGGCTCCAGCCACACGCCGACCGCGGTCCAGCCGACCGCCGCGGCCCGCCAGCCCGGTTCGCGCACCCGCTGCGCGCCCAGAATCAGCTCGAGGCTGATCCACACCACGCCGTAGAGCGCCGCGACCGTGGCAAGCAGCCACAGCACCGCGATCACCGTGAACGGCAGAAAGTGCAGCGGGAAGAACACCAGCGCCGCGAAGGGCGGATAGGTGAACGGCAGCGGAAAGTCCGGCGTCTTCTCGGCGTAGGTGAAGTCGTAGAGCCGATCGGTCAGCAATGCGGCCGACCCGTCGACATAGACGTGCAGATCGACGAGATTCATCCCGTTCTTCGACAGCAGCATCCACAACAGCCTGGCCAGCACGGACAGACCCAGCACTGACACAGCCAGCTGTAGGCGTCGGTTCAATTCGCAGGCTTTCGAGTCGGGGCGGCAGTCGTCGGCCTGCGACCCGCGGACGTTCGGGCGTTCGGCGACAAGATCGGAAGGCTCCGATTAGATTAACCGCAGCCAGGAGCGGCCCTGTCGGGCCCTCGAACCACTGATAACATTTGCATCACCATTCACTCCTGTAACACCATTTCGGCGCTACCGTCTGATAACACTGTTCGTCCAAAGCGCCTTCGGGATACTGCGGCTGTACAACACGGCAACCGTGTCCCTAGAGTGACCCCGAAACGATGGCTTTTCAGCATCGACTCCAGATGTACCCGAGGTAAGGACGGCTAGACCAGTGCTTCGCACCCGAGGATCGCGGATCGCGTTGTCCGTACTCGCCATCACGGCGAGCGCTTCGCTCGCCGCGCCGATGACAGCAGTCGCGGCTCCGGCGCCCGCACCCGCGCCCGCAGCGGTTCCGAACAATGTCCCGATGGTGCCCGAGGGCGTCCCGATCGATGCGCTCGCCGCGCTGGCTCCGGCCATCGTGGGCGCGATCGCGGGCCCCGCCGACGCGCGCCCGATCGCAGGCGGCCCGCAGGGCATGCTGCTCGATCAGGCCCGCAGGCTCCTTGCCGTCATCAACCTGCCGCCGCAGATCAAGTCCACCCTGGAACGGATCATCACCTTCCTGGACGGCAGCGGCGGTGGCGGCCCGGAGATTCCGAAGGGCGACGGACCGGTCATCGCACAGTTCCTTTACCCGAGCATCGGCAAGGGCTGCATCAGCCCGACCGCCGATTCCATCGGCACCGCACTCGCCGTGCCCGGCCCGGCCGAGCTGCCGCCGCCGGGACCGCAGGCCGGTCAGGCCGGGTTCGTGTTCACCGCTCTCGGCACCAAGTCGCCGACGCCGGTGCAGAACCCGCCGATGACCGTCCAGTGGCTGAACCTGGACACCCGCAAGTCGGGCATCCAGCCGCTGACCGACGAGGCGAAGATCAACCCCGACGGTCCGGCCACCCTGTCCGCGATCGCCGACACCGGCTTCGGCCGCGTCGTCGCGGTGGTCTCCGGCTCGCTGACCACCAAGGCCGAAGACGCCGATCCGCGCACCTGCTCGTTCTTGCCGATGCTCGGATTCTTCACCGTCGCTTGATGACATGAAGCCCGGCGCGTCCATGCGGACCGCCGGGCTTTGTCATGTCCGCAGCCGAGTCATCTCGTGCCCGGTCGACACATGCGTACAAATCCTCAGCGATAGTGCATAACCGCACCGCACCTGTGGTAGACCGAAGTCATGGCTACCGTCGAAGTGTCGTTGCGGCGCAATAATTCGATCGAGAGCACGAATTCGGTTCAGCGCAGGCATTCGATCCGAAGCAAGCGCTCGCGGCGATCAATCCTGTCTTTCCGCTCCGAGGGCTCGATCCTGTCCATCGGCTCCGCATATTCGATCCTGTCGATCGGCAGCGTCGGCTCGGTGCTGTCGATCGGCTCGGTCGGGTCGTTCGGGTCGGTGATTTCCTCGGGCTCGTTCGCCAGCGTCGGCTCGGCCTTCTCCGGCCTGTCCCGCTGGTCGCTGTTCTCCTGGCTGGGCGATCACCAGGCGCCGGAGACCCGGCCGACACTGCGCGTCGTCCCGGACGACGAACCAGAGCTGCGCCTGGCGCCCACCTGCCACTGCCAGACCTGAGTGGGCAGCATCCAGCACCGCTCGCCATCCCTGCGCAGGCCGGGCATCGGCAGCGGTCAGTTCACCACTGCCCGTGCTGCGGCTGCAGCACATTGTTGACGTCGACGCCGACGCCATCGATGGAGCGCTTGTCGATCTCGATCTGATGCAGGTGCGCGGCCGGGTGCACGAAACCCTTCGGGGTGCCCCAATTGTGTTGCCAAAACCAGGAACCGAGGCCCGCGGCGCGGGCCAATTCGATGGTCGGCGCGTTCGCGTAGATCCCGGTGTTCCCCTTGCCGACCACGGACTCCCAGCCGAGCAGATACGGCGCGATCATGGTGGCGAAGTCGACCGGCGTCGGGTTGTCGTCGATCGAGGCGTAGATCGGCCGGTTCTCCGGGCCGCCCGCGGCGAGGTGCAGCTCCAACCCGCGCGCGGCATGCTTCTTGCCCGCCTCCAGCCCGCCGCGCCAATCCGCGGTCTGTGCCTTGCCGAACTGGTAGTTCGAGACGATCGTCAGGCCCGCGGCGTGCAGCTGGTCGACCTCCCGCGCGAGCAGCGGCTTGCCCTCCATCCATTCGGCGCCGGGGCGGCGATCCGACACGTACCTGATCACACCGATATGGCCGGCATCCCGAATCGCCGCTGCCGACGGCACGCCACCCGCATAGTCGACCATGGTGCCGATAACCCCACTGGCCGCGGCTTTCGGCGCGCCGACGGTCGCCCCGAGGGCGGCGGTGGCAGCGGCGTATGCGAACAACTCGCGGCGGGACACATGAATGGAACGCATCGCAGGACTCCTTCGCGCAAACCCGAATTGGTAGCAGCGTGCCCGGCGCACCTTCCCCAGAAGTCACTCACGCGCCGGGAGCCTCGAACGTCCACTAATTTCACCATATTCACATGGGAACCGCTAGACCCATCGGAAACATGAACCACATTCGCCACAGGAGTTCCAGCTGTGCGGTTCAGGTCCGTTCGGGCGGGTTCAGGCCACGCCGTCGATGCGCGCGGCGACGTCGATCGTCCGGCCGGAGCTGTCGGCCAGCTCTTTGCGCACAACCCCGGCTACCTGGGCAACGACCTGCTTCTTGATGCCCGCGAGCGCACCGAGGGTGGCCGCCCGCATGCCACGAGCCTTGAATTCCAGCCGGATGTCCGCCGAATCCGGCGGCGGGACATCGATGACCACCAGCAGCGGATCGGCCGCTCGCGCCGTGAGCACCAGCGGAACTTCGACGTCGGCGCGATAGTGATTCGCCTTGAGCACATCGACGGTGATGTCGAGGCTCACCGGCACCGTCAAATCGAAGGACACCTCATCGTCCGATCGATCGGCCAGCTGCGGTAACCGGACAGACCCACGCACCGTGACGGTGGCCGAGTTGCGCGGTCCGGTCCGCAGCGGTCCGATCTCGATCGGGCGGCCCGCCAACCGCTCCACCACATCGAAGACCCGATCCTTGGTCACGATGCGGGAGAAAAACTGGTGGCCGAACTCGTCGTAGCCGATCCAGTCGAATTCCGCCTGCGTCGCATGCTCGGAGCGAACTCCATCGATCAACGCCTCGATATCGAAAACCCGGGCGCGCCGCGCCTGGGGGTCGGCCAGCATCGCGTTCACCCGATTGGCGACCTCGCGCTGCACCACCCCCGCAATCGGATCGAGCAGCCATTCCCAGGCCGACTCGATGGCCCTTGCCCGCAGCACGAAGCTGACGTCGCGGGCCGTGATCGGCGGGATTTCGATGACGATGAGCACCGGATCGGCGGTACGCGCGTGCAGCGTCAGATCGATCTCGACGACCGCCTCCAGCCGCAACTTCCTGCCACCGAGCAATACCTGCACCGATAGTGACATGGGCACCGTGACCTCGAAAGTCACCTGCGGGCCGCTGCGCAGCACCACCGGTTGGCCGACCTTGCCTTCGGCCACGAATCCGGCAAGACCGGCGGGACCGAGCGAGAACGGCCCGATCGTCATACCGCGCCCCGCCATACCGGACACCGCGGCCACGATCCGGTCTGCCGTCACCGCGTGGGTGACGAATCGTTCCCCGAAATCGGCGTAGTCGATCCAGGCGGGATCGTCGCTCATTTGGTCGGTCGGCTGCATCAGATGTTCCGAAACCCTCACCTTTTCGACGGACACCCGACACGGTACGCGACGCCCCCGAACGACGGGCTCGCCCGTTAGGTGGTCCCTGTCCTGCTGATGAGGGGGTAGCAGGACAGGGGCCGGACGGCGCTGCCGGGCGCCGCCGGATCTATTTTAGGTCCTACCTGGGGACCCGCCGACCACCCACCCGCTCCCGGCAGGTCACAGCCTGCCGAATCCGACGACGTCGGGCACCTCGGCCAGCGTGAAACGGTGAATGCGTATGTCGCCGAACTCGTTTCCGCCCATCGTGGTCACCTTTCCGCCGCCTGCCGCGAGCACGATGTTGGTGTGCTGGGAGAACGGGCTGGACTCGCCGTAAAGCAGCACATCACCGGTGCGCGGCTGGTATCCGGCGGCGATCGGCGTGAAGCGGTCCGCGCCCTGGTAGTACTCCCGCAGCGTGTACACCCCTGGAATCCGCCACGATCCCGAGTTCGGGTTGGCAAGTGGCACACCCGATTCGCGCATCACCCAGCTGACGAAGTCGGCGCACCAGGCCTCACTGACTCCCTCGGCGTACTTCGGTCCATCGCCGGGAGCGCCGAACTCTCGCTCCAGCACCGCGATCAGCCTGGCCTGGGTCGGGTCGAGCGCGGACTTGTCGAGCGCGGGGAACGTCGTCAAACGATCACCGACAACGGCTTCGCCGTCGACCCGGTCCTGCCAGCGGCCGACTCCCACGACACCCGCCGCGACCAGCGCCGATACCACCAGGCCGAGCATCAGCCAGCGGTACCGCAGCCGACCCGGCCCCGTTCGTTGTTCCGCCATCTCCCCCGCCCTCCCGTCGATCGCGACCGACTCCCGGTCCTGATCAGTTAGACGAACAGCCCAGGCGATCGGTTCCCGAAATACCTGGTCGCACCGGCCGGATGGTTTCGGTCGGCGCGATGCGGGGCACTCCCTGCGAGGATCCGTCGGCTCCCAGCAACACCGGGCGGACACACTGCGCCGCACGGAATCCTATCCAGCCGAGCGACTATCGAGATAGTCTCCCAGGACACCGGGCGATGGGGAGGTGCGACCTGGACACGTTGTGGACGTTCGTGGTGAACCGACGGGCGCAGTTGCTCACCGATTCCTATCTGCATGTTTCGGCGGTTGTCCAGTCGGTGCTGCTTGCCACGGTCGTGGCGGTGGTGATCGGCGCGCTGGTCTATCGCAGCCCGCTGGGTTCTTCGGTGGCGACCGCGACGGCGAGCGCCATCCTGACCGTTCCGTCGTTCGCGCTGCTCGGCTTGCTGATTCCGTTCCTCGGCCTCGGCGTCGGACCGACGATCACCGCGCTGGTGCTCTACGCGCTGCTGCCCATTCTCCGGAACACCATCATCGGCCTGGCCTCGGTGGATCCCGCGATCGTCGATGCCGCGCGCGGTGTCGGGATGAATCGGCTGCGGGTACTCGCACGCATCGAACTCCCACTGGCCTGGCCGTCGATCCTGACCGGCATCCGGGTCAGCACCCAGATGATCATGGGCATTCTCGCGATCGCCGCCTATGCGAAGGGTCCTGGACTCGGCAATCTGATCTTCTCCGGCCTGGCCAGGCTCGGCAGTCCGAATGCCGTGCCGCAGGCCTTGGTCGGCACGATCCTCATCGTCGTATTGGCGTTGATTCTCGATGGGATCTTCGTCATCATCGGCCGTCTCACCACCTCTAGGGGAATTCGTGACTGACACCGAAACCCGAAGCGACACCGCGGAGTCAGCGGTATCCGGCGTCGAGATCGTGCTCGACTCGGTCACCAAACGCTATTCCGGACAACACGATCCGTCCGTCGAGCAGGTCTCGTTGACCATCCCCGCCGGCGAGATCGTCGTCCTGGTCGGGCCTTCCGGCTGCGGCAAGACGACCACCATGCGCATGATCAACCGTCTCATCGAGCCGACCTCCGGCACGATCACCATCGGCGGGCGTGACGTTTCGGCCGTCGATCCCGACCGGCTGCGGCGCGGTATCGGCTACTCGATTCAGCAGGCCGGACTGTTTCCGCACATGACGGTGGCGAAGAACATCGCGACCGTCCCCGGCCTGATCGGCTGGGATCGCAAGAAGATCGCCGCCCGCACCGACGAAATGCTCGACCTGGTCGGCCTGGCGCCCGACACCTACCGCCACCGCTACCCCAGGCAGCTCTCGGGCGGCCAGCAGCAGCGCGTCGGCGTGGCCCGCGCGCTGGCGGCCGATCCGCCGGTGCTGCTGATGGACGAGCCGTTCGGCGCTGTCGATCCGATCACCCGCGGCCTGCTACAGGACGAGCTGCTGCGGCTGCAGGCCGAGCTCGGCAAGACCATCGTCTTCGTCACCCACGATTTCAACGAAGCGGTCAAGCTCGGCGACCGAATCGCGGTGCTGGGCAACAGATCCCGAATTCTGCAATACGACACGCCTGCGGCGATCCTGGCCGATCCCGCGGACGAGACCGTCGCCGGTTTCGTCGGCGCGGATGCCTCGCTCAAGCAGCTCACCCTCACCCGGGTCCGAGATGTTTCCCTGGGACAGTGCCCGACCGCGGCCGAGAACGATTCGGTCGATGCCTTGCGCACCGCGCTCGCGGGCCGGGAGTGGCCGTGGGCGCTGGTTCTGGACAACCATCAGCGTCCGCTGCGTTGGGTGTCGGCCGAGCACCTTGCGCACGCTACGGCGTTGCGCGACACCGGATCTCCGGTCGGTGCGCCGCTGTCGCTGCAGTCGACATTGCAAGAGGCGCTGGAATCACTGCTGGCCGAGCAGACGGCGACCGCGGTCGTCACCGGACGTCGCGGTGAGTACGCCGGACTGATCACGATCGACACACTCGTCGAGCATCTGTCGGCGTTGCGCGCTACGCACAGCACCGCCGATACGGACGAGGTGACATGACCCCGGCCACGCAGTCCGCAGCGGCCTCGGCAACGGTCGTGAAGGCAGGACACTCGCCGGCAACAGAGCGTCGCGCGGAACGCATTCGACTGCTCGTCCAACCGGTGCTCGTCCTCGCACTCACCGCCGGGGTGCTGGTGTGGGCATTTCGACGCGACCTCACCGCCACCCAGCAGGCAAGCATCAGCGTAAGCAATATCGCGACCCTCACCTGGCAGCACGTACTCATCACCGCGACGGTCGTGGTGATCGTCGTCGTGGTGGCGGTGCCGCTCGGCACACTGCTCACCCGACCCGGATATCGGCGCCTGGCACCGATTTTCGTCGGCATCGCCAATATCGGCGCTGCCGCACCGGCGATCGGGCTGATCGTGCTGTGCTACCTCGCCACCCGCACCACCGGATTCTGGATCGGCGTCGCGCCGATCGCCTTCTATTCGCTGCTTCCGGTGCTGCGTAATACGATCCTCGGCTACCAGCAGGTGGATCGAACCCTCCTGGACGCGGGCCGCGGGCAGGGTATGTCGGCGCTGACGGTATTGCGGCGCATCGAGTTTCCACTCGCGGTGCCCTACATTCTCGCCGGGCTGCGCACCTCGCTGGTATTGGCCGTGGGCACCGCGACACTGTCGTTCCTGGTGAGCGCCGGCGGTCTCGGGATCCTGATCGACACCGGCTACAAACTGCGCGACAACGTGACGCTGGTCGTCGGAGCCTTCCTCGCCGTCGCGCTCGCGCTGCTGGTCGACTGGCTCGGCGCGCTGGCCGAACAGTTCCTCGGACCAAGGGGTTTGAAGTGACCAGGCGGTTCGAAGGGTGGCGCCGGCGCGCCGCGGCATCGGCCGCCGCGGCGGTACTCACGCTGATCGCCGCCTGCGGCCTGCAATCCGGCGGCGCGGTGCCGCTCCAGGTCGGTCCAGGCAGTATTCGTCCGGTGCCCGAACTCGACGGGGTGTCGATCACCGTCGGATCCAAGGACTTCACCGAACAGAACATCCTCGGTTACCTCATCGAGTTCGCCTTGTCCGCGGCCGGGGCGCGGGTGCGGGATCTGACGAATATCCAGGGCTCCAACAGTGTTCGCGATGCCCAACTGCACGGGCAGATCGATCTCTCCTACGAATACACCGGCACCGGCTGGATCAACTACCTCGGCAACGAGACCCCGATCCCGGACGAGATCGGACAGTTCGAGGCGGTCCGCGACGCCGACCTGGCCGCGCACAACATCGTGTGGACGGCGATGGCGCCGATGAACAACACCTACGCGCTGGTGATGAGCACCCAGACCGCCCAGCAGACCGGCGTGACGACACTGTCGGACTACGCCAGGCTCATCAACACCGATCCCGCCGCCGCGGCCACCTGTGTGGGCACCGAATTCAATGTGCGCCAGGACGGATTCCCCGGATTGGCCCGCAAGTACGGCATCGACACCGGCAAGGTCCACAAACAGATCGTGCAGGACGCCCTGGTGTATCAGGCCACCGCCGACAGCAAGCAGTGCCGGTTCGGCTCCGTCGCCGCCACCGACGGCCGCATCCCCGCCCTCGACCTCGTGCTGCTGAAGGACGACCTCGGCTTCTTCCCGAAATACAATGCGGCACTGGTGATGCGTAAGTCCTTCGCCGACGCACACCCGCAGGTCGCCGAAATCATGGCGCCCATCTCGAAACTACTGACCAACGATGCCATCACCGAACTGAACCGCCAGGTCGATGTGAACGGGCGCGAGCCCGCAGAGGTCGCAAGGGACTGGATGGTCGCCCAGGGATTCGTCACCGCCCGCTGATCCGGAACCGAACCAAGGCGAGCTGAGTGACGGACGATGCCTGCAGTCGTACTGCTGAATCGGAGCGTAGCTTCCGCCGAGGTGCGGGTGCGTCGAAACGCACCCGCCGACACCCGATTCAGGCGCGCGGGTCGCGGCCGAGGTAGCGCAGCAGCGCGGCGACCGTGGTATCGCCCGACTCAGCGTCGACCACCGCGGCATACGCACCCCACTGACGCAGCGGCTCAACGATTTCCGCCTCAACGCCGCTGCCCGGCGCGGGGTGCGCGGTACGTGCCGCGGTGAGCAGGTAGCCCGCCAGTTCGTCGGTGAGCGGCGACGGCTGACCGGTCGCGATCGCGATGTCCCAGGCATGCACGGCGGCATCCAGCGCGCACATGACCGCGGCGACCGGGGTCGCCAGCGCGCCGTGCGGCAGCGGGGTCGGGACGGACTCGGTGTCATCGGTGACGGTCGCCCACGCGGCGGCGGTCTGCTCGATCGCGTCGCGCACCAGCGCGGTGGCCGAGCCGTCGATGGCGCCGGAGGGATCGAAGGGGTTGTATGCGGGTCCGACGCCGACACCGAGCGCCTCGGCGAAGGCGAGCTGGTCACCCGCGGCGTGCTGGATCACCTGCGTGACATCCCATTCCGAGCACGGGGTCGGCAGCTTCCACTGCTCGTCGCCGATGCCGGCGACGGCATTTTCCAGCGCCGAGTAGGAGGTCGAGAGCACGTCGCGCCACACGGGGCGAAGGGTCGCGGTGGCGTCGGCGGCGGTGGTGAGGTTCATGATGGGCCTTTCGTAGCGCTTCTCGGTTGTGACCTAAGCCTATGGGGCCATTAGGCTGGATTCGTTCCTAATAATTTCGGAGGTGAATGTGGCGCCCACCACAACCCGCGTCCTGCGTTTGCTCTCGCTGTTGCAGGATCGCGCGCACACCGGCCGGGAGCTGGCCGAACGGCTCGACATCACCGACCGCACCCTGCGCAACGACATCCAGCGACTGCGCGAACTCGGCTATCCCGTGCACGCCGAACGCGGCGCCATCGGCGGCTACCGACTCGGCCGCGGTTCGACGATGCCGCCACTGCTGCTCGATGACGACGAGGCGGTGGCGGTCGCCGTCGCGATCGGCCTCGCCGAGGACGGCTCCACCGGCATCGCCGACATCACCGACCATGTCTCGCGCGCTTTGGCGAAGCTGGAACAGATCCTCCCGAAGCGGTTGCAGCGCAAAGTAATAGCGTTGCGCAACGCCACCGCAATCGGACCGGCGACCACCGGCTCGCGCGAGCCGGACGCCCCGGTGCCCGCCGCGGTGCTGACCTCCCTCGCGGGCGCGATTCGGGACACCATCACAGTGTCGATCGAGGTCGACGGCGGCACAACAGAAGTCGAGCCGTACCGGCTGATCAACTGGCAGCGGCGCTGGTACCTGGTCGCCTATGACCTCGAAACCCATTCCTGGCGTGCGATTCCCGTCGCACAGGTACACGAGGCGACCGCGGGCACCCGCCGCTTCGGTCCGCGCGCACTGCCCGACGCGGACCTGATCGCGTTCGTCATGCGCCATATCGCCAGCACCGGCTGGAAGGTGCACGCCCGCGTCACGGTGCTCGCGCCCGCCGAGACGGTGATCGCCCGCATCAATCCCGCCGTCGGCGTGGTGGAGGCCGTCGACGCGGACACCTGCACGCTGCTGACCGGCGCGGACGCGCTGGAAACCATCGCCATCTACCTCAGCATGTTGATGATGGACTTCCGCGTCGACAGCCCACCGGAGCTGGTCGCGCATCTGCGCACGCTGGCCCGCCGCTACACCGCCTCGGTGGAATCGGCACCGTAGCGCTATCGGACGCCCTGGCAGGCCCACGGCCCGGAATATAGGCCGCACCACACGTGCCACTCGACCAACGACAACGGGGCCGATCCTCGCCGTTGAGGATCGGCCCCGTGGCCGTTCGAGCGCGATGGCCCGATGATCAGGCGTGCCCGGCCTTGTCCGCGGCATCCGGCGCTTTGCGCATCGGAATGCAGACCGTCAGCACGATCGCGACGAGCGCTGCCGCCGTGGCGATGAGGAAGGTGGTGTGGAAGCCGTCGCGCGAGGGCAGCACGTGTGGGCCCAGCTGCATCGTCATGTGCGCGAGCACCACGCTCATCACTGCCGATGAGGTGGACGTGCCGATCGAGCGCATCAGCGAGTTGAGGCCGTTGGCCGCGGCGGTCTCGGTGATCGGGACCGCACCCATGATCAGCGCGGGCATTGCGGCGTAGGCCAGGCCGACACCGGCGGCGACGATCATCGCCGCGACCATGATCTCCCAGACGCTGTTCATCAGCACCACGGCGCACAGGTAGCCCGCCGCGATCACCGCGGAACCGAGCGCGAGCGTGATCTTCGGCCCACGGGCCGCCGACAGCCGCGCCGACACCGGCGAAAGCAGGATCATCACGAATCCGGTTGGGGCGAGCGCCAATCCGGCATTGACCATGGACAAGCCGAACCCGTAGCCGGTCTGCTCGGGCGCCATCAGCAGCTGCGGGAAGGTCAGCGACATGCCGTAGAGGGCGAAGCCGACCGCGATTGAGGCGAAGTTGGTGAACAGCACCCGTGGCCGTGCCGAGACCCGCAGATCGACCAGCGGCGAACGCTGCCGCAGCTCGAAGGCGCCCCAGCCGAGGAACACCACGAGCGCGATCGCGAACAGGGTGAGGATGCTCGCGCTGGCCCAGCCCCAGTCCGCACCCTTGGTGATCGCGATCAGCAAGGCAAGCAGGGCGATCGAAAGACCTACCGCACCACCGAAATCGAAGCGCGCCGGGGTGCGCACCGGCGACTCGGGAACGAAGGCGAAAACCAGTGCGGCACAGACGAGACCGAGACCTGCCGCGGTCCAGAACAGCATGTGCCAGTCGGCGTTCTGCGCTATCGCCGCCGCCAGCGGCAGCCCGAGGGCACCGCCGACGCCGAGCGTGGCGCTCATGATCGCCATCGCCGAACCCACCTTCTCGGCGGGCAGTTCGTCACGCATGATGCTGATGCCGAGCGGGATCGCACCAACGGCGGCGCCCTGCAGCGAGCGGCCGATAATCTCGGGAACGAGCGAGGAGAACAGCGCGCAGACCACCGAACCGGCCACCAGCAACAGGATGTTGGCGAACAACACCCGGCGCTTGCCGAACATATCGCCGAGCCTGCCGCTGATCGGGGTCGCCACGGCGCCCGCGAGCAGAGTCGCGGTGATCACCCAGGACGCATTGGACGCCGAGGTGTTCAGCAGCGTGGGCAGGGTGGGAATGATCGGGATAACCAGCGTCTGCATGAGCGAGACGACGACACCGACCGTGCCGAGGGTCGCGATGAGTAGGGCCGGCGCGGGTCTGCGTCGGTCGTCGGTACCAGAGTCGGACGTAGACGCGTCGGCAGCAACAGTCACAAATGTGCACGCTACACATCATGTGTATCGTGCACAATTTGCTATGACGGTGATTCAGACGACATAGTGTGGTCCCATGCCAGCATCAGGTCCCGAGGAAAGCGCCGCGCTCTCGCGCCTCGTCTTCGAGCTGACCCTGCTCTCCCGGCACTTCCCCGCATCCCTATTGCGCCGCCCCGGATTCCAGCTCGACCGCTCGGCCTATCTCATCCTGAGCAGGCTGGAGATCGACTCCCCGCTCAGCCTGCGCGAGCTGTCGGAGGCATTCCAACTGGACATCTCCACGATCAACCGACAGGTCGGCGCCATGCTCAAGCAGGATCTGGTGGAACGGGTGCCCGATCCGGACGGCGGGATCGCGCGCAAGATCCAGGCCAGCGCCAAGGGCATGGAACTGGTCGCGGCCGATCGGGCCCACAGCCACGAGGGCATCGGCTCCGTGGTGGCCGACTGGACCGACGCCGATGTCGAGCAGCTCGGCACCCTGATCGCCCGCTTCAACGAGTCCATCGAACACGTCGAAGACAATCCTTGGCCGCGGCCGCCTAGCGCCAGGTAGGTGGTGGACTCGCCTGCGCCCGTCCCAGCGCAGGACTGCGGACGGACGGTGTCCACCCGCGCCCGATGAGCGGCGGCCTCGCCTTCGCTCTGGCCAAGCGCAGCACTGTCGGCAGTGTCCATCCGGCGGTGGCCTCGCCTTCGCGCGAGCCGATCGTGGGACTGACTACGCGGCGTTGAGGTAGACCCCGGGGGTGATGCCGTAGCAGCGGCGGAACCAGCGGGTCAAGTGTGCTTGATCGGCGAACCCAGCCTCGACGGCGGCCGTGCCGACCGGGCGACCCGCGGCGATGAGTCTGCGTGCGGCACGTAACCGCAACAGCCGCTGATAGTCGCTCGGCGCCAGGCCGTAGGCCGATCGGAAAGCGCGATAGAGCACGAACCTGCCACTTCCGGTTGCCTCCACCAGATCGTCCATCGACAGCGACTCGAGGTAGCGATCGTCGAGCACCAGCCGCACCTGCCGGGCGATCTCGGCCGTGACGCCGCCCTGTGGCGTCGAAAGTCGCTGCGGCACAGCGCGTGTGCCGCGCTGCACCAAGGCCGCGACCGTAGCGGCCAGCGCCTCGTCCGCCGCCAGTTCCGTGGCCGGGCCGGTCAGGCTCAGGCAGAGCCGCTGTAGTGCGGCCGAGAGCACCGGATCGGCGAACAGCGGCAGACCGCTCGGGCGACCTGCCCGATCCGACAGCAGGTCGGTGATCAGTTCCGATCCGATGTGCGCGATCCAGTAGGTAAAACCCAGCTCGTCGTGACTGTGGCCGTCATGCGGCTCATCGGGATTGAAGGCCATCACCATGCCCGCCGCGCTGGTGCGGGTAGCGCCGCGACAGGCAAAGGTCTGCGCACCGAACTCGGTGAGCCCGAACGAATACGTTTCGTGGGCGTGCGGGTGGTAGACATGCCGGTCGAAGTGCGCGTGCATCACTTCCACCGGCCGATCCGGCATCCGGTGGTAGTCGACCCATTCGCGCTCGCTCACGGATCCATTGTCCTCGCACCGGCGGCATGCCGGTGGGCCCGGTGTCCGCACCAGCGTTCAATACAACGGGTGTGGCGCGGACCGAGTATGGGTCGGTGCGTATCCGACTGTTGTTAGTGCTGGTCATGGCGTTGTGGGGCAGCGCATTCGCCTCATCGAAACTTGCTGTGCAGGAGGTGCCGCACGAGGTGGCCGGGTTCCTCCGGTTCCTGATCGGCACGGTGGCGCTGCTCGTTGTGCTGCGGTTGCCCCGGCTACCCGCCGCCGACACCACACGCGCCGCCGGCGTCGGCCTGGTCGGCGTCTTCGGCTACAACTTCCTGTTCTTCCTCGGTCTCTCGCTCGCGCCCGCCGCCGACGGCAGCGTGATCGTGCCCATGGCCGCACCGATTTTCACGGTCGTGGTGACGGCAGTGCGCGGCCGCATTCGGCCGTCCGGTCCGCGCATCATCGGCCTCACCACCGCCGTCGCCGGTGCGATTGTCTTCTTCCTCGGCATCCCGGCCACCGGCAGCAACCGGCTGCTCGGCGACCTGGTCTTCCTCGCCGCGGCCGCATGCTGGGCGAGCTACACCATGCTCGGCGCACCGCTGCTGTCCCGGATCGCAGCGCCGACCGTCACCGTCTACGCCACCGCCGCGGGCACCGTGGCCCTCGGCCTGATCGCCACACCCGACCTGGCAGCGGTGCACTGGTCCGAGCTGAAGCTCGAATTCTGGCTCAACCAGGCCTATCTCGGCGTCCTACCCACGGCCCTTGCCTACGTCCTCTACTACCGCGCCGTCAGCCAAGTCGGCCCCACCACCGCGGCCACCGCCATGTTCCTGGTCCCTGCCTTCGGCCTCTCCTGCGCATGGCTGTTCCTCGGCGAATCCATCACCGCGGTCCAAGCAGTCGGCGCCACCTTGATGTTCGTCGGCGCTTGGCTCAACACGCGACGTGAAACACCCGGGCGAAGTAGCGCAGGCGTCGAAAGAACCTGTAAGCCTGAATTCCTGAGTGTGGCTATCGAATTCGATAGCAATGTCGATAGCGGGCCACCGGCTCATAGACGAACCATGCTGGGCGGCAATCTATCCCGCCCAGTACGGCCACTTCCGAATCAACTTCACCTATGCATCGCGCATCCGCATGTCCTTACGTGTTCGAGCCAAGTCCAACAGGCCGTATACGGCGAAAAATGGTTTTATCCACGACTTCTCGCCGAACCGATAGTCGGCGGCACGCCTGACCCTGCGCGCCAGATCCGGACGCTGACGTCTCAGGTACAGGCGACCACGCAACGCGTGCAAGGGATTCGACACGATTTTGATCGAATCCGCGTCCTCCATGAACGGGATCGAGTACTGGATGTTCTCCCACGTCGTCCGAGACCTGTCCTCCAGCTGAATCCGATCGCTCGACACCCCACGTTCCCGTGCATATCGCGCCATGAGCTCGGCCTCCGAAACAGACCCACCAGGCCTCGTCGTTCCCGAAAAGACCAGCCGATTGTCGCGCACCCGGTCGTCCAGCGACCGAAGCGCGGCACGGACCCGCCACCGATTGAGCGCATTTGCCCGATCCTCGCTGCGATTGGCAAACCCGAGCACAACGAGCACTTCCGATTCCGGCACCCCCGAACGACGCTCCCCAAGCACGGCCCGCGACGCCCACCAATGTTCGACCTCACCCCACACCAGCACCGCACCGACAGCACCACCCACAGCACCCGCCCACAGCCGTCGCAGCACCACGCCCTCCTCCGCATCTGCCCCCGCCCCGCCGAGGCTAGTCCGCTTCCACCCCCGACCCCCGATACCATCCGGAAATGAGCATCAGCCTCACCTCGGCCAACGGCAGCCTGAATGTCAACGCCTGGACCTGGGGCCCACTGCACGCCCTCGTCGCCGAGGCCGGGATATTCGCCGATGACGACTGGGAACCGACACGCTACAACGGCGGCACCGAGCTCGACCACCACCAGGTCGAGGCACTCGCAAACTTCCTCCAGCAGGAAATTCTCCCGCGCCTGGCCGACGGCGAACGCCTACGCACCGACGGCACCGTGACCGCCGAACCCGACGACGGCACCTTCCACCGCGACGACCTGTCGCTGAACTACAGCATCCACCGTGAAATGCTGGTGCAGATCATCGAATTCCTTTGCGCTGCATCAGGACCGGTGTCATTCGACTGAACACCTCTACTCGACCGGCCCGTGTCGCGACATTGTCGACTCGCCAGGGTCGAAGCGGCCCCACTCGGTCGACGCCTTCGGCGAAACCTCTCCTCCAACGAAACCAGAAAACACTGTGGTCGACGACCAAGAGTCTCGTAGCGAAGTCCGGCGCGCCGAACACGGTGATCTAAACCGCGTCAGAACCTGCGCTCGGCGGGGCGGAACGTCTCGCTCAGTCTGTCGTAGGCGTTGCGCACATCGCTTGGGATGTCTTCTTGGACGATGTGGCCTTCGCGGGGGTATTCGTCCAGGCGTTTGATCTCGCCCATGGCGATGGCGACGATCGACTTCGGGTGCGGTGCTGTTGTGGCATCGGGGCGGTTCCCGTATTTCATGTAGTTCTCGAGTGAGACGTCGGCGGCGGGTATGGAGACGTGCTCGACGCCTGGGCATTGTTTCATGAGCGTGCCCCACACGCGCCGTGAGTGGAAGGGAGCGCACACTCCGATCATGGAGCCGACGTCGCGGCCATGCTGCTTGAGCATCTGGACCGAGTAGACCGCGTTCTGGCCGGTGTTCTGGGCGAAGGGTTCCTCGATGATCTGGTTCGGATTGAGGTTCAGCTTCTCTGCTGCCAGTCGGAACTTGGCTGCCTCGCCCCGGTATCCGGAGAACACTACGGGCACATCGCCAAGGCCACGGTCGCGGACCAGGTTCGCGATCACCGACGACCCGCCGATGTCACGGCTACCGAAGAAGATGATGCCCCCGTAATTTCGTTCGGGATCGAACGTCCACTTGGGGTCGTGACGCAGATAGTCCCATACGGTTCCCAGATCCGACATCGCTCGGTCGGTGTCGACACCCCGGTCCTGCAGTTCCTGCAGCCACGTTGTATACGCGGCTTCGGTGCGTCCCCCAACGACCTGATCATCGCGAATCAGAGCATGACCGGCAGCATTGATAGGTATCGCGTTCCTGTGGTTGGCGTGGACCAAAACCCCGGCAGACTCCCGGGTCCCGTTCGCCAGGTCATGCCAGCGTCTGCTGGTGCCGGATGCACCGGCGGTCAGCGCTCGCGTCGTCCGCCCGGCGATCTCTCGCGCAGCGGCAGCCGCTGCCCCGCCGGCGCCTGGCCCGAAGGGCTCGGTCATCTTTCCTTCCGCAGACCCACGAGCACAACCGAAGCTCGATGCTAGATGAGATGAAAGCACGGAAATGCGTGGGCGAGAACGGATTTGCGGATAGCTCTTGCCGTCGATGTCCGACCGGCGTGAAAACCCAGAGGAAACACACGTCCGCTGGCTCGTGCCATGGGAAACGCGAGTAGCACGTAGATCCCCAGTGCGGCAACGGAGCTGAGGCGACAACGAATGATGTTGGGACCGGGGCGGGCGGCAGCGCCAACTACAGCGAACGTTCCGGTGAATGCCGACGACGACGGCCAAGACTGACCGGCGATAAGCGTCGTGGCGGTGCGACCCGAGCGACGGGCTGATCGAGCCTGGGTTCGAGGTGCGGCCGCGCGAGGTGCGCCTCGCGCAAGCGCGACGATACCCATAGGCTTGCGCCGTGATTTCCGAGCGGACAGTGGTCGACGGGCGTTTCGAGTTGCTCGAACCGCTCGGCAGCGGCGGGATGGGGACGGTGTGGCGTGCCTACGATCTCGCCCTGCATCGCGAGGTGGCGTTGAAGGAGGTGCGGGCGGCCGAGCCGGACGGTGGCGCGAGCTTGCCCGACGTGCAGCGTGAGCGTGTGCTGCGAGAGGCCAGGGCACTGGCCAGGATCGCTCATCCGAATGTGGTGACTGTCCATCACATCGTCGATTCCGATGCCGCCGCTCATCCGTGGATCGTCATGGAACTGATTCGTGGCCGTACGCTCGCCGAGCACCTCGCCGATGGCCCGATGCATCCGGCGCGAGCGGCGCAGATCGGTCGCGGCATACTTGCCGCGCTGCGTGCAGCACATGTGGTCGGCGTGCTGCATCGGGACATCAAGCCCGCGAACGTGATCCTGCGCGAAGATGGCACACCGGTGCTGACCGACTTCGGTATCGCGGCGATCACCGGGTTGAACGGGCTCACATCCACCGGCAGTGTGGTCGGCTCGCTGGATTACGTTGCGCCGGAACGGCTCGGCGGCCAAGAGGGCAACCCGGCCTCCGACCTGTGGTCGCTGGGGCTGGTGCTGTACGTGGCGGTGGAGGGCTATCACCCGATGCGCCGCGACACCACTGTCGCCACGCTTGCGGCCGTGCTGAAGGGCGAAGTCCCGCCGCCGCAACGCTCCGGGCCGCTGACCCCCGCTCTGCAAGCGCTGCTGGTGCCCGACCCGAACCACCGGCCGCCGCCGGAGCAGGTCGATTGGATGCTCGCGCAGGCGACCGCGCCGATCGGCGCCGGTGCCGCGCCGTTGGCGCACACTCACTTACCGTCGGTCAATGCGCACACACCGGCGGCGCAAACCCACCCGCCTGTGGTCCACACGCACGCGCCGTCCGGGCAGACCCACCTTCCGTCAGATCGGTTCCACGTCGGATCAGGCCACCATCCGGAGGCGTCCCGACATCGGCAACGGTGGATCGTGACAGGAATCGTGGCCGCCGCCATCGCCGCCGCCATAATCGTGGCGGTGGCCGTGCGGCCGGATTCGACCACGACACAAACCATCCCGAGCCAAACCCCCGGCACCAGCGAACGCCCCGGTACCAGCCGACTCCCCGGCGCTACGCCATCCGCGGCGCCCGTGACCGAAGAGACCGCGGACCTACTCACCCCCGATGGCATCCGGCAGGCGATCACCGCCCTGGAAAAGGTCACCGGCGGAAAAGAATTCACCGAGGCAACGTTCTACCCGAGCTACGCCAATGTCGGCGCGCCGGTCACCGGCCAGCCCAAAATCTATGACGTATTCACCTACCGAGACGGCGTAGGCAGCCGTCAGCGCGCCGGTGGCCAACTCTCGGGCAAGACCACGGTGAATCTGGGCTCGATCAACTGGGACATCCTTCCGACCCTGATGCGCGCGGCGGAGGACCAACTCAACATCCCCGCTCCGACCCTCCGTTACGTCATCGTCGACCCCGGGTGGACTTTCAATGACGATCGCCCGACCATCATGGTGTACCTGACCGACGACTACGGCGGCGCGTACCTGGCCGCGGACGTCGACGGCACGGTCGTGAAGGTTTACGCCCGAGAGCGGTGACATGTCGGTGCCTGCGACTATCTTCGTGTCACCGAGCGAAGGGAGCGGCTGATGGCCGTAGTGCGGACCTACCCCGCGGGCGTGACGTCCTGGATCGACGTGGAACAGCACGACGTCGCGGCGGCGCAGGCATTCTATGCGGGTCTGTTCGGCTGGCGCTTCGTAGCGGCGACGCCGCCGGGCGCACCGTTCCGATACGTCATCGCGCAACTCGACGGGAAGGATGTCGCCGGAATCGGCGGCCCCGCAGACGCGACAACGGCGGAACCGGCCGCCTCCGCATGGAATACCTACGTGGCGGTCGACGACGCGCAGGCCACGGCCGATCTCGTCGCGAACTCGGGCGGGCGCATCCTCGCGCCGCCCACCGCCGCGGGCGAAGGTGGGATCTCCGTGGCCTGCGCCGACCCATCCGGTGTGGAGTTCCGGCTGTGGCAGGCCAAGCGACGCCAAGGAGCCCAGATCACCAACGCACCCGGCGCGTGGAACTTCAGCGACCTGCACTCCACCGACCCCGCCGCGTCGAGTTCCTTCTACGCCAAGGTATTCGGTTGGGCCATCGCTGACCTCGGCTTCGCGACAATGATTCGGCGCCCCGGCTACGGCGACCACCTCGCCGCCACCGTCGACCCGGACATCCACGAACGCCAATCCGCCGATATGGTGCCCCCCGGATTCGCCGACGCCATCGGCTGGCTGGCTCCGACCCAGGAATCCGAAACACCCCATTGGCACGTCACGTTCACCGTCGCCGACCGCGACGAAACAGTCGCCGCCGCAGCCCGGCTCGGCGCGACCGTCCTCGCGACCACCGACTCCGAATGGACCAGGGACGCACTGATCCGCGACCCGCAGGGTGCGGAGTTCTCAACAAGTCAGTTCACGCCGACGTAGCCTCTCGGCCGCGTCACGTCCGTAACAAGACGTGGGCCGAGTGGCGTACTTGCCTCGCGGAATCAGCGCAGCGAGTGGCTACGCACATCGAGGGGTGCGTGCTCGTGATCGCCGCGTCACATATTCGTGCCGGGGAGAACGCAGCGACCATCCCGGCCGATGGTTCCGATGATCATGCCGTCCGACAGCGTGCAGAAGCTGCCGATGGTGACGCAGTCGTAGCGGGTGTTGATGACCATGTTGGTGCCGCAGGGGGTGCCTGGGGCATCGAAATCACCGGGGGCGGCCTGCGCAGTGAGTGGGACGACCAGTGCCGCGGCGAGGCCAGTGACGACAGTTGCGAAGAAAAGAGCGAAGCGGAACATATCGGTCCTCCGAGAATTGTCTTCTCAATGAATAGTTGCTGTTCACCGTCCGATCATCGATGGCGTCGCCGTGCCGGAGACATCGCATCGAACGCAGGCCTGACCTGCAATATCTTACTCGCCGTTCCGCGATTCCGATCGCACTCGGACAATGAGCTCACTATGGCTGTATACGTGGCATCGGAGGATTTGGGAAAGGACTTGCTGTTGCCGATCAGTCAATTCGTTGTGGAAGACAACGACATTGGCGCGATTGTCGGCGCAAGCATCGGATATTTCACGAATCTTGCCCCAGCTCATCAATGTTCGTGACGAATAAGGCTGATCCATCAGCGCTTTGCCGCCCGGCGCCTTCCTTTTCGGGCTGCCGGAGATCCCTCGACGCTGGATGAAGCATCCGACAACCCGGCCGCCTAGCCCGGCTACGACGGCGGCCACCTCGTCCATCACCTCGGGATAGTCTGTGCGTTTGGCTGAAAACAGCCCCGCCACAATCACATCGGTGCCATCAATAACCTCGGACGGCAGCGGCCGAACGGGCGCCTTTCCTGATTTACCCTGACCCGCGCGACTTCGCTCCGGCATACCTTCCCACTCACTCTGCGATCATTGCGAGCCTACCGATTACGAATCCGGAGTCGACGCGGTTACGGCACATCGGCGATGGCGAGATTCACGAGCCCCTCCGGCCATTACGCGAAGAATGGACTGCTCGGTTGGACGCCCTCGGTTTCGCCAACCCGTCGGCGAGGCCAGGCTCCCGAGCGACGACTGACTCCGGAACCTCGCGCACTCCCCTTGCGTGGCGGTGTCCGCACCGAGTCTGCATCGTCAGTGGCAGCGCGGGCGATCACCAACAGGTTATTAACGCGCAGTACGTATTCCGAGGTAGTTGATGATGCTCGGTACGGGGTCTTCCAGATCGTCCACTCGCAGGTATCGCAATGCTGCTGCTCGGTGGACATGTTCTGTGGCATCCGTCAACGGCGGATTGGGTTGTCCGTCGATGACGCGGATCCCGGTACCGGTCACGTGCTCGATGTTGAATACGTGTGAATCGCCAAGGTCGACGCGCGACCCCGGAGGCCAGTCCACGATGACGATTCCCCGCGAACCGGGTTGCCGAAACGCGTCACGCAGATGGCTCCGCTCGAGCACCGTCGTGAACCGTCGCCCCCAGGCAATCTCGGTGATGCTGTGCGGGAACCCAGCCTCGAACGGGAACGGCACCTGCTCTGCCTCGACGTCGTATCCTCGCCGACGCAACTCGTACGCGGTCGCCACGGCCACACAGTTGTTGCTCCGTCGCGGATCATCCGGGTCGAAATGCGGACTCACCCTCGCCAGGCAGTCGTCGATCTCTCGGTTGATCCGATCGGACCGCGCCGGTGGCGGCTGGAACCACACGAAGTCGCCACCCTCTCGCCGGGATGGGTTGCCATTCGTTTGCACGGGTTCTACGTCATGCCCCGCGTATGCAGCCAACTCTTTTGCTGCGCGGCGGTTCATGTCACTCAACTCGTCCACCGCCCGCAGCAGCTGTCGACCCGACTGCTGCATCACCCCAGCGAGAGCCGGCGTCTCGAGGTCGACCAATGCACGGGCAATGTCGTCGGCAGCGCGCCGAAAAGCCATGGCTAGCCCGACGTTCACCTGAATATCCACCGGACCTGCCCATACTCAAAGAACCAACCAGTCTCTTCTATTTCGAAGAAGACGCGCCGGGCGTTAACAGCGATGCCACCTTGCTCAGATGTGAGCTCCGTCCAACCAGGGCGTTAGCTGGCGGCTCTTCGCTGCGGGCAAATGCGGCAGCACTGTCAGGGTTGAGCCTGTGGTCCGCGCGGTGGGAGATCCGACCCTGGTGCAGGATGTGCCGAAGTCATTGCCCGCCTCATCCGCGTAGGCGCGGGTGGCTGCGGCTTGCTCCGCACCCCAGCTCAGCCGACCCCCGTCGAGGCGGCCACGGTGTCAGCAACAACTCGCCGACCGAACCTCCGCCATAAACCGCCCACACTCGGTCATCGAATCATTTTGCAGCACTCAACATTTCGGCGTAGACGGACCTATCGGTGCCGTATCTTCCGGTGGCCAGTACCTTTCGGTGTTGTCGATGACCTCGATGGTGGACCCCTTCGTTGATGAACTCCAGCGCATCCCCGGTATTGATGTGGTGTGATGTCGAAGTGATTAATAATAGGTACTCACTACCATCGATCCTCGAAACATTGGTCGCTTCGGCGTCCACGTTGGTGTGGGATTTCGACGGAGTCGTGGCAGATACGGAGCCAGTTCAGAAGCAGGCGTTCACAGAAATCCTCAAACGCCGAGGGATCACTCCCGCACCTGACTATTTCAAGCAGTTTATCGGAAAGTCTGAACGCGATATCTGGAACGTACTTGCGGAACGGTTCAATATATCGAACTCCATCGATGAGCTGATAAGAGAGCGGTCCAGTTATTATCTGCAGAGGGCGCAAAGACTGCGACCCGCACCCTTTGTGAAGCCAATGCTCGACGCGGCGCGCGAAAATGGTGGAACTTCAATTATAGTAAGCTCCGGAAGCTACAGACACATAGGCGCACTTCTCGAAGCTTGGGCGCTCCGCGACAGGTTCGCCTCGGTCTTGTGCTCAGGTTCGCCAGACGTCGAAAGCCCATCACCGAAAAGAGAGCTGCTACAGGGAGTGCTCGCGCGGTCATCACCGCCAGTGCTACTTATCGAGGACAATGAGGAGTACCTCACTATCGGCTCGAGGGCAGGCGCAACGACAGTAGCTGTCGGACACAGCCTCAACCTTATAGACGCTAGCCAAAAATGGGACTTCGTGCTCATGCAACCCACCGATATCGGCTAGGAACTTTGCTCGAGAAAAATTTCATACCTGGGGATGCAGTACGTGTTGAAATACTCGGCGTGCCGCGTTCCCAACCTGGATACTTGCGACTTGCTCGCTTCTATCAATGAAATCTCAGCATCTACGAGAAAGAAAATACTGGCCGCAACTCGGGTCATGGCCTTCAATTGTTGCTGGAAGTTTTCCGAATAGTCGCCTTCCCCACCGTAGCCGTGAATGAATGCCGAAACATTGCCCGGTTTATTATCGGGGTCCGTCGTAATATGAAACAACGCCAAGCCCAAGTCGAACAGGACGGGTGCCCACGTTGCCTTCTCCCAGTCCAACACGAAAATTCCGTCAGGATTGAGCACTAAATTGTCGAACTTGAAGTCGGTGTGGACCAGCCCGCACTTCCATGATGTAGGGTCGAGCTGCGCAAGGGCCACCTCCAAGGTAGCGACAGCCTTTTGAATCAGCGCGTCGCCGGGGAGCTTCATGCTACGAAAGTTCGCTAGTGGCGTCGCGTAAAACCACGGTCGCCGCAGCTTCGAGGGAAGTGCCGCGCTATGGATATTTCGCAGCTGCAAACCGCACAGTTCGAAGGTACCTTCATCCAACTGCGATGCAGCGGATAGGACACGGCCGTGAGCATACTCTCGCACGGACACGGAGGCACCCTCCATGTTGCCCACCCACATCGCGTAAGCCGGCGCATTAACTCCGTACCCTTTGCTTAATTCCGCAATCTCGAAGTCGGTTTTAACTTCGCCTTCATTCCGAAATAAATCCAATCTGACTACATACTCACCAGAATCATTTCGCGCCAGATAGTTCAAGGACGATACTCCCGATTTCATCGGTTTGATATCGACATCTTCGGAGAACAGTTTCGTGGACACGGATTGAACTATCTGACCGACGCGGCTCTCGTCCGCCAAATTACTTACACGAGTTCTTACACTATTCATTGTGCAGCAACCGCACCTCTCCAAGCGAACTACAGCCCGGTGGTGGAAACTATGACAATCCACGCGAGCGAAAATAGCATCGGCAATACTCGCGCCATGATCGCCGTGTTCGAGAAACGCCAAACAGGATGTTCTCTATCGGCTCGCGTCTGCGCATAATCGGGCAATTCTGCCGCGCACCGTTTTTTAAGGCCATCGAGAAGAAATTTCTGCTTGGATTGGACATACAACCAGATTCCGGAGAGCGCCAGGGCTAATATTCCGACAATCAGCCGATGGTAACCAACTTCTATTTGGTTAGATGTCGCCACAATCAACAAGAACGACTGGGCGAGTAGGAAGTAGTTGGATATGCTATTAAAATCCGAGTTAACGCTTTGGCGATGCTCCCAAAGGCGCGCCTTTTCGATATCTTCCACCTCAATGCATCCGTTCGCGTTCTAGGTGCTGCCATTAGGACTGCTCGACTGTGATCAGCCTGCTCCGTTACCAGTCGGAGTGCTTCCGCTCAATGTTCGCAGACAGACCCAGTCGCTGCCGCCCATTCGGCGCAGACGCCCTGGATCCGACGTGAAACTCGCGATGCCGGCCGCTGGCGTACGCCAGCGAAGTATCTGCGCGGTTCAGCGGCCTCGCACCGACCTTCGCTCGATGCTGCCGCCGAGTCCCGATAGCTCGAGTCGAGTGTCCGCTCATACCCCAAATCGCGCGGACAACAGACGAGATGCACTGCGGCGAAAGATATCCCGTAATGTCGATGTGCGGTCGATCGTCGACTTGGTTACCAACGGAAGGACGTATCGCGCGGCGTCGCTCGGTCCACAGATGTGCGCGAAGATGGGATCGACCAGCCGCTGGTCGATACAGTGAAGATCTTGGGGAGTATCAGGCGAATTCGGGGAGGGACCTTGCGGCAGTTGGTTTTTGATCGCAAAAAGTGGCTGGTCGGGTTTGCCATCGTTACCGTGGTGGGGTGTGGTCCCGGCATTTCCGAAGACCACGCAGCAGGCTCGACAACAACTCTTGGGACTATGCCGTTCGAGATGTCCGAGGTCGAACGAGCCGCCGACGCGATGATCACGGGTGGGGCGGTGGCGGTGACGGTGGATGTCCGCGCCGGCGGTACCCATGTCACGATCGCGCGCGGACTGCGCGATCTCGACTCTCGGCTTCCGGCGGTCTCGGACTCGCCGACTCGGATCGCCTCGGTTAGCAAGATGATGGTGTCGGCGGTGGTGTTGAAGCTTGTCGAGCAGCGCAAGTTCATGCTGGATGCCCCTGCGGTGGAGTCGCTGCCCGAGCAAGCAGAGGTGTTGGGCTCGGCGACAATTCGTCAGCTACTCGATCACACCGGTGGCGTGCCCAATCCCTTGCGTCAGCTCCTCGCAGGTAAATCTGCGCCTGAGCAGATCGCTCTCGCGCAGAAGCCCTACACCGACGAAGATTGGCTGGCACTGACCAGAGCCATGCCCAGGTCCGAGGGCTTCGATTACTCGAATACCAACTACCTGCTGCTCGCGATGATCGCGCAGCGGGTGACAGATACCGCACTACCGGAACTGCTCCGGCAGTATGTTTTCGCGCCGGTCGGGATGACCTCCACCTCGGTGCCTACCGAGGATCGTCTGTCACCGGAGTCGTTGATGCCTTATGTCTTCGACGGCGACAACCCGGTTCCAGCACCAGTGCAAAGCCCCTCGTATTGGGGGCCGGGAGGTTGGGTCGTGTCGACTCCAGCCGACCTGAGCGCCTTCGCCCGAGCGTTGTTCAGCGGCCAACTGTTCACCGAGTCCCTGCTCACCGAGATGATGACACCCGGGCCCTCCGGATCCTACGGCCTCGGCATATTCGCCAGAGCCGACGTATGCGGGAAACCTGAACCGATCTGGGGAAACCGAGGAAACGGTCTCGGCGCCAAGTCGTATTTGTTCGCGAGCCCCGACGGGAACCGAGTCGTGGCCCTGACGTGGACCGGCGCCGATATCGACATCCCCAACGACCGGCTCAACACTGAAGTGAATGACCTACTCAACGCCGGGCTGGCCGCCACCTGCCCACATTGACCGGTGACAAGCCTGGCAGCCCATCGGGTTCCCCGGCTCAGCTCGGTAGCAGAACCGCATGCCGCGGCCCTGCCACCCGCGATTGCTGGTGAATTGTCCAGGCGCGAGCCCCGGGGAGATTGACGCTGGGGCTGATTCGAGGTGTCTTAGAGATCTCTTCAGAAGACGAAGCCGCGCAGTGCCAGGAAGCGCATACCGCCGACCACCGCCATGATGGCGATCACCGCGCCCGCCTGTGCGACCTCGCCGAGGCCGGGTGCCCAGAACTCGAGACCGGCCAGCGCCGCCGTGCTGATCAGCAGGCCGATCAGCGCCAGCCCGCCGCCTTCCCACTGCGCGGTGAACCAGCCGACCCGTCCCGCCGCGCGGAAGGTGAGCTGCCGGTGCAGTTCGTTCGCGATCACCGTGCTGACGATCGAGCCGGAGATATTAGCGACCAGCGGGCCGCTCCCGCTCATGACCATGAACAGCAGAACATAGGCAATATTGCTGGAGCCGCCGACCAGGGCGAAGCGGATCAGCTGGGCGAAGGCGTGATCACCGCGCAGATACCGCACCACACGGGCGAGTCCGTCGAGCCATTCTGTGCGCAGCATCAGGTAGGGCCCGGCACCGATAGTCAGATCGATGCCATCGAAGATCGTCTTGTCCCCGTACGCCTTCCGCAGCCCGGAAGCGGCAATTGCTGTGCTGTTCACATGAATACTGTCGCCAGCCCGGCTGACATCGACCTGTCGCCGACCTGACACGTCCACGGACACGGGTGCTCGGCCTGGTCACAGTGGACAAGGGGTGACGAACAGGCACCGGTCTGTGTAATTACACGAGATCATCGGCAGCGGTCAGGCTCGACACGACGCCCCCCCGCCAACGAAGACACCTCATCGCAGAGGGATCCAACCCTATTCCGAGCACGTTCAACGCACGACAATGCCGCATACCGCGCGGCCGATTCAACCGCGCTGGGCTCACCTGGCGGCACTTGATCCGCGGTCGATGTCGCCCGGACATCTACACCGTAGAGCCACTTGAACGCACCGCGATCAGGCGTTACTTGTTGTTCGACGGTGAGGGTACTCAGACATTGAATCTGAACTCGACACCATTAACACGCAACCGCAGAGCTGCGCTGGTCGATCGAATGAAGACGAGCATCCCAAGCCCGAACCCTCTGCCGCGCAACCGCGCGATCCGAGTAGGCCAGCAGCGCCCCCGGCTGGACGTGGCCACGTGGAGTTCCGAAGCCGAATAACCTCTACCAGCTCCACGGCGGCGTCGGACGTCCGGGAATGCCGATGATCGTGTGCGTCGAACTCCGTGGTGCTGATCACACCATGGGAGGGTGCGGCCATCTCCGCGCGTTGAGCAGGTTTCCCCGTCACGGGTGGGGAAGCGAAACTCTCTGCTGTGTAGCAAATTTGGACATTCGACCGATAGGGGACTCGGGTGCGGCGAGCGCGCTTATCTTGAGTTGGAGGTCAACGATGTCTCATTGGAGGAGAAGTCCGCGCACGGTTCGACAGTCGGTCCTGCTGGCCGCAGTCGCCGGGACGGTGGTGCTTGCTCCGGCCGCGCTGGTCATACCTGCATTCGCAACCCCTGATCAACCCCCGGCTACTACCGCACCTGTCACCATCGCGCCCGTGACGACGGTGCCGCCCGTGACGACCGCGCCGCCGGTCACCACCATGCCGCCGGTGACGACCACGCCGCCGGTCACCAGTGTTCCGCCGGTCACGACCGAACCACCCGTGACGACTCCGTCATTTCCGAAACCTGTTGAGCCGGAAGACCCCTACGGCCCCGACGGCTTCGATGTCTGGGGCTACGACCGGTGGGGTTACGATCGCTGGGGTTACGACAGGTGGGGCTACGACCGGCAAGGCTACAACGAACGGGGCTACACCTCGCAGGGCTGCGCCCGTTCCGGCGAGGACCGGCCGGACGCCGACCGGCTGGCCTGCGAACTGCGCAGGGCGCGACCTTCCACCGGCAGCGCGGGCAGCTGAAACCCATACCGCTGCTGTTCAACACCTCGCACATCGACTCGTAGCGCAGAAAACCGCGCCGCGGGTCGATGCGCGGTTAACCGATGCCAGCTGTGCAGTTCGGCGAGGAGATCATCGAGCGCCTTGTGGAGTTTCTCGGAGTTGGCTGGATCGAACTACGAGAACACCCAGACCGGGCCGCACCGATAGACGTGAGCTCTGCCGAGGGAGAGCGCGGCAGTTCCATCCGATCGAGCTCTGCGCGGACGGCCGTTCCGAACGCACGCAGATCAGCGTAAGTCGTTTTGTGTCAAGTGGTTCGGTCGGTGCCTCGTCCGTCGTCGTCCCTGCATAGCGGTGATGGGGTTAGCCCCGGCAGCGTGTAATCGGGTTGAGGTGACGACGGTCGGGGCTGCCCGTGATGTGCGTCGAGATCACGGTGTGTCTCTATGCCGCGTGGGGCTCGCCCCGACCGGCCACTCGGTAGTTCGCCGAAATATTCAGGCGGCCACCGTGATTGGGTGCTGGTTGGTCGTGTGCCGGGTTGTAGCGGTCCCCAGGGTGGCCGACTGGACAGTCCCGACGGGATTCATCCTGCGGTTCTTGGAGCGGGCTGCATTGTGTTGGTACAGGTTAGGGCTCGAGCACGATTTTGCCGTGGGTGTGTCGGCGTTCGAGTTCGGTGTAGGCCCGGCGGACCTGTGTCAACGGGTAGACGTTCGCGATAGGAACTTCGAGGTGTCCCTCGGCGATCAGGGCGGCCAATTCGGCGAGTACCTCGGCGCCCGGCCTGGCGTTGGTTCCGGGTTCGGTCTTGACTCCGTACTTCGCGGCCGCTGCGAAATCGGCGATGGTGTCGATCTGCTCGACCGCGACGCCAAGGGCAAGGGCCAGTTCGACGTACCCGCCGCCGTGGGTGTCGATGAAGGCGTCGATGCCGCCCGGTGCGGCGGCCTTGATCCGGTCGATGGCGCGGTCACCGTATGCGACCGGGATCACGCCGTGGCTTTGCAGCCACTCGTGGTTGTGATGGCTCGCCAGGCCGATGACCGTGGCTCCGGCACGGCGAGCGAGCTGGACGGCGAGCGAGCCGACTCCTCCGGCTGCTGCGGAGACGACAACGGTCTCCCCCTTGTCGAGTTGCACGGAATGTACTGCCCCCCAAGCGGTCACCCCGGCGACGTACAGGCCGCCAGCCACCTCCCAAGGGACGCCGTTCGGTTTGGGTGTGAGGTTGTCGACGTCGACCAGGACCAACTCGGCCTGGGCGGCCCGCTTCTCGGAGAACCCGATCACCTCGTCGCCGACCGAGAATCGGTCGGCTCCGACGCCGACCTCGGCGACAACCCCGGCGAGATCGCTGCCTTGCCCGGACGGAAACGTCGAGGGAAAGATGCCGGCCATCGCGCCGGTTCGAATGGCCGCCTCACCGGGGTTGATGCCAGCCGCCTTTACCCGAACCAGGACCTGCCCGTCGTCAGGTACGGGGCGATCGACATCGTCGACCCGCAAGACCTCGATTCCGCCGAACTCGTCGTATCTGACTGCCTTTGCCATGGTCTTTCTTGTCCTCCGATGTGTGACGCGCGGCTGATCTCGAGAACGGGAATGGTGGCGCCGGTGTGCCCGTCACCAGGGCACCGTTCCGGCGTCGTCGAAGAATCCGCCGGTCGGTCCGTCGTCGGGCAGGGTCGCGAGGCGAATCGCGATGGCCGCACCCTGTCGCGGTGTACGGACGCCGCGAAAGCCGTTGAGGTCGGTGGCGGTGAAACCGGGACAGCCGGAGTTGATCAGGATGTTGGTATCACCCAGTTCCTTGACGTATTGGATAGTGAGGGCGTTGAGGAAGGTCTTCGAGGCCAAGTAGGCGGCGGGAACCTGGCCCATGTCGATGCCGGGCGTGGTTTGCAGGGCGAGCGAGCCGACGCTGCTGGACATGTTGACGATCCGCGGTGAGGCCGAGGCGCGCAGCATCGGCAGCATCGCGTTGGTGACCCGGATGACCCCGATCACGTTGGTTTCCACGACAGCTCGCACGGTCGCGGGATCGACCGTGGTCGGCGTCTGCGGCATACCGCCGGTGATCGCGGCGTTGTTGACCAGAACATCGAGCCCTCCGGCATGGTCGGCGATCAATTCGGCCGCCGCGGCCACACTTGCGTCGTCGGTCACGTCGAGCGGCACACCGAACGCATCGGTCCCGGCCGCGCGCAGCTTCTCCACCGCGGTGTCGCGGCGTTGCCGATCGCGCGCACCCACACCGATTCGCCAGCCGAGCGCGCCCAAGCCAGCGGCGATCTCGTATCCGATTCCCTTGTTCGCGCCGGTCACCAGCGCAATCGCCTGTTCACTCACACCTCCGATCCTGCTGCGGCTCCGGGTGCAGCGTCCAAGACCGATCGGGTGGGCGGCGATACCGCACGGGTATTGGTCGTGGTCATCGCCGGATACCATGACCTGGTGGAGACCCGGGAGATGCGATACTTCGTCGCTGTCGCCGAGGAGTTGCACTTCGGGCGGGCGGCACAACGGCTCGCGATCGCGCAACCACCACTATCGCGAGCCATCCAGCAGCTCGAACGGCGGCTCGGAGTCGTCCTGCTGCACCGCACCGCTCGCGCAATCATTTTGACCGAGGCCGGGGCGGTGCTGCTGCGGGAGGCCCGGACCGCGCTCGACGCGGTCGAAGCCGCCGAGCGGCGAACCCGCCGTGCCGCTGCCGACCAGCCCGGGGTGGTGCTGGCCACCAAGGCCGGAGCGTCCAGCGAACTATTGTCGAAGCTGCTGCACGCCTACGCCGCCGAACCGGGCGCCGTGGCAGTCGAGGTGATGCTGTGCGGGCCAGGCCAGCCGGAAAGTCTGCTGCGCAACGGGCGTGCCGACGTTGCTCTGCTCCACCGGCCTTACGACACGACAGCCGGATTCGACACCGAGGATCTGCACACCGAACAGCAGGTCGTGGTCCTGCCCGCGGGTCATCCCCTCGCCAACCGGACGCATGTGCCGTTGGCCGAGGTCAACACCCTGACGAACCTGCCCCTGCCGCGCTGGCCTGGACGGGATGGCAGCTATCCGGACGGCCCCGGCCCGCAGGTGCGCGACCATACCCAACTATTCCAACTGATCGCGCTCGGACTGGCCTGCGCGGTCGTGCCCGAGTCGCTGCGAACCCAGCTACGCGACGATCATGCCGTCGTGCCCGTGCCAGACGCACCGGCCGTCACGACCGTCATCGCTTGGCCACCACACAGCAGATCCAAAGCCGTTGCCGACCTCGTCCACACCGCGACACGCCTCTAACCGACACCACTGTTCGCCGGCCGTATCGAGCATCACCAATCTTTCGGGATACATCCGGATTCGGGGATACATCCGGAAATGCCGCGGGGCGCGCGTTCTCGAACGTCCGCAACTGCCGATGACCGCGCACGCAGAAGGGCCGCCGTCTCGGGATCGGTGTACCGCGGCCTGGCGCCGTGACAGGGCGCGAAACCACAGAGATCTCTCACAAGTCATGGGAGCGACGCCCGACCCGGCCCGGTAGCGTCCAGGGCGAACGAAGGAGATCGAACATGACTGGTGGGCGCAACGGATTCCTGCTGCTCGGTGGTGCGGCGTCGGTCGGGGCGGGTGCGTTGCACCTGTTCGCCGCGGGACTGCATACCGAGCACGCCACCCTCGCCCGGCTGATGGTCGTGCTCGCGGCAGCACAATGCGCGGCCGGGCTGCTGGCGTCGGTGAGCACGCGAAAGGCCATGCCGGTCACGGTGATCGGGGCGAATCTCATCGCGGTGGCGATCTGGGGGTACACCCGGTTCGCGGGGCTGCCGTGGCCCGACGGCCTCGGCACGGCGGAGGCGCCGCAGTTCCTCGACAGCACCTGCGCGGCACTGGGGGTGCTCGCGATTGCCGGTGCAACCGTCGCCCTGGCGCGCCCTGGCGCGTCATTGCCCACGGCATCGACCGCGACCGCCGCGGGTCTGGCCGGCGCCCTCGCCGTCGCGGCGATGCTCGGCGGCGCCGGACATGTGCACAGCCACGACGAGGGCGACCACACCCATGCCGCAGGCGGCGACCACACCGACCACACCGACCACGGGACCGGCACCGCATGGCCGCGGCCGTGGGATCCGGCGACCCCGATCGACGTGTCCGGCGTGTCCGGCGTGACCGCCGCGCAGGAGCAGCGCGCGACCGCTCTGATTCGCAGCACCCTCGACCAGCTGCCCGCGTTCGCCGACGTCGGTTCCATCGGTGCACTGGGCTTTCGCTCCATCGGCGACTCGGCCACCGGTTACGAGCACTACATCAACACCGGCTACATTCGCGACGACCGATTCCTCGACGCCACCCACCCGGAGTCGCTGGTCTACCGGGTAGACGGAGCCGGTCGGACCCTGGTCTCGGCGATGTACATCGCCAAAGGCAAGAAGATCGACGACCGCGAGCTGGTGGACTACGGCGGGTCCCTGATGCAATGGCACGTCCACGACAACCTCTGCTGGAAGGCCGGCGCCGACGGTCCCCAGGTCGCCGGTGTCACCGACGCCCAGGGCAACTGCCCGCTCAACTCGATCAACCCCGGCGCGGGCAATCCGATGGTCCATGTCTGGATCACCGCCAACCAGTGCGGACCGTTCGCGGCCCTGGAAGGCCACGGCGCAGGGCAGGCGGCCACCACCGTGGACGGCCGCCGCACCGACACCTGCTCCCACGATCACACTGGCGGGCACCGCTGAGCCGCCCCGCGCCCTGGCGTGAACTCGTGTGCAGCCCGTTCCTCCCGAAAAGGCCAGCGCTGCTGCGGAACTCACTAGATCAACGAATGACAAGCTGTCGGCGTCGCCTGCAGCGGAGCACGACAGAACTCGCCAGAGTCGTCGAGGCTCCGCTCGGCGCGGTCTCCGTACACGTCCAGTTCCACGTATCGTCCCTGGCCGGCGAACCGCACCGTACGGCCCTCGACCGAGGACGACATCCACTCGGACCGCTCGACCGTCCACTGATCGGCCAGCGCTTCGCGGATCGGGATCGGTAGCGGGCGGGGGATGTGGCTCAGCACGAAGTCGCGGCCCCATTCCTGCGCGAGTGGCGAGTGCGAGGTGATGTAGGGAAGCTCGCCCTCGTCACGCACTTCGGCCGTCACCGGTGTGCCGAGTACGTCCCACGGTTGGATGATGTTCGCGAGCGTGCCGCTGACGCGCAGGTTTGCGTACGCGGGGCTGTCCCACACCTGGAAGGCCCGCTCGGCGTCCGCGCCGCTGATCTTCATCCACGACCCGAACACCAGCTCGACACCGCCGGTGAGGCGGACCGGCAACAGACAGCGAAGGAAAGCGCCATGGCCCTTCGCCAGGATCATGTCGGCGATCGGCGACACCATGTCCTTGTCGGGCAGGCCGATCAACGCCTCGGGACGAAGCCGACGAATTACGTTCGGCGACAACGGAAACACAGCGCACAGCGAGGAACTCCCGTCAGGACGAACTGCACGGCCTCCCCACCGGGCCACCCCGAACGCACCCCCACAACGGATACTCAACCCACAATGACCCGCTCGTCAGAACATCAAGTCGACCGGCGGCAACCCAGCCTCACGGCCCACCGCGTCCAAGACGGTCCGTGACACCCGAGCAGACGACTGAGCAGGAAAAGGCTACGCGACCGACGATGCCCCTTCGGCTCCGCGAGCAGTCCTCCCCCTGTAGGCACCCCACATCGACGTCACATCGATGACTAAAGAGTGGGGTAACCGTGGGGGCCAGCTCAAGTCTGCGCCCACACCCGTGAACCGCCACCAAACGATACGCAACCCGCACCGATGAGCGGATACGGGCTGATCCGGCGTCAGGGCATGGGCTGGGGCCCTCGTGCTGGTCGTCAGCAGCTTGTGTTTGCGGCCGTGCCTGCGATGAGAACGAGGAGATACCCGGCCACCATGACGAGGATCCCGGTGTTGGTCAGCACGAGTGATAACGAGTTGACGCGGAGGTGATTCGTCCACAGATAGATCAGCAGGAACAATCCGACCTCGAGCATGATTATCGAGCCCGTGGTCTGAATGCCCTCGAGTAGCGCGTAATCCCGGTCTCGCTGCCCGGAGCTGCCGTGCGGGCTCACATCGCAGTAGTCGCCGTTGGCCGGGGTGATCACGTATCCGGCCACGGCGATCGCCGGTCCAATGAAGATCGAGCCGACGATGTAGATCACTGCAAACAACAATGGCCGGTTCTCGGTCATGGTGTCAGACAATAACCATCCACTAAGGCGGCCCTGCGGTTGTCGTGTGGAGGTTCTGTGTCCGGTAAACATCCGCAACTGCCGCATATCGCGCTGTTCGGACCTGGGCTGGCCGAATAGCGTGGTCGGTGTGCCTGCGCTTAGGCTGCTGCCAGCGACGAGAGGATGCAGACGGGTACTTGGGAGCACGGGCCCGTTCGACAACGATTGTGCCGCCGATACCCCGACCTGTGGCGCTGCCGTCGGCTAGTCGTCGGGGGAGGCGCGGCGGTTGCGTTTGGTGACGCCTCGCCGCTTCTTCGCGGCAATGCGACGTTCCTTCGCTCCGCGCGAGGGCTTGGTGGCGCGGCGAACGGGTGGCGGGGCGGCAGCGGCGTCACGCAGTAACGAGGCCAGGCGTTCGCGGGCGGCCGCGCGGTTCTGCAGCTGTGCGCGTTGCTCTGATGCGGCGATCGTGAGCACCCCGTTGACCAGGCGGGTGGCCAGGCGGTCGAGCATCCGGGTGCGCAGCCACTCCGGCACGGAGGGCGAGTTGGCGAGGTCGAACGACAGCTCTACCCGGCTGTCGGTGGTGTTGACGTGCTGCCCTCCGGGACCGGACGACCGTGAGAACCGCTCGCGTAACTCGGACGCGGGTATCACCAGCACCCGAGTCACGGTCAGGTCCTCTGCCATGATCCGACGCCGCTCTTTCCGATCCGCGAGTCGACTTGGCCACGTCGGTCTAGTTGCGACTGAACGGTGACCTTGTCGTTCACGATAGCGATGACCTTGTCGACGTGTAACAAGCAGGCCGTCCGCACATGCCGCTGGGCGGGCGACTGGTGAACGAGACGCGCCGCGGCTCGAGACATCCCATAATGCCGATTACCGCGTCCTCTACGGCTGCTGGCAGTACCGGCGCCAGACCGTAGTTTCGGAAAGTTATGCCCGACTCTCACCGCGACAGCGATAACCACCGTTACGCCGGTCGGCCCTGACGGCCCATGCCAGTGCAGCGCAGAGGCCGCCGAACATTATCACTCCAGCCAGCAAGATTCCCACGCCGACGATGGCGGTAGCGAGCGCAGGAACGCCGAAGCCGAAGTACACGGCCAACGGACTCGACAGCATTGCGCCGATGAAGCCCCCGATCAGGGCCGCGACGAGGACAGGCCGACGTTTCATGAATCCGACTCTAGCCTTCGAGCAGTCGATCGCTCCGTCCACGACGCCAGCATCACAGACATCCGCTCATGGCTCCCCTTTATGTCAACCCGTTGAAGCGGGTGTGGGGTTAGCCTGTTTGGTGGGTCCGGGTTGTGGTTTGTCCGAAGGATCGGTGTTGGGGTTGGAGCCGGTCGCGCTGGAGTCAGTAGTCGTTCCCGATTGCCCTCCCGGGCCCGCCAATTCGCGGCGTTGCTGGTCAGCGAGCATGCGGGTGTAGACGACGTTGGAGAGTCGGCGCTTGAGTGCGCGCATCGCCTCCATCGATGTTTTCCCGCCCGCCTTGCGGGCGTCGTAATAGACCCGACCCGCGGTCGGGTTGCGCAGCTGGACCACGGCCATGATGTGCAGGACTCGGTTGATCTTGCGGTTGCCGGCGCGGGAAAGCCGATGCCGCTGCTGATCTCCGGAGGAAGCGTCCAAAGGTGCGGTGCCGTTCCAGGATGCGAATCGGTCCCGGGTGCCGAAACGGTGGATGTCGGCGGTATCGGCCAAAAGCCTTGCCGCCGAGGAGGGTCCGATGCCATGTAGATCCATCAGGGTGGAACCGTGATCGGAAACCAGCTGCCGCAATTCCTTGTCCGCGGCCCTGATCTTGCGATCGATGGTCTCCAGTTCCTCGATCAACTCGATGACCAGCCGCGACTGGACCCGACCGACCGGATCTTGTGGCCGCAGGGTGGCGATCAGGTCGCGGGCCTGGGTGGCGGACAGGAATTTCTTGGCGCCGCCTGCGATCAGTTCGAGCAGCAAGCGGTGCAGGCGGTTGATTGTTTCTGTGCGGGCCCGGCCGAGCCCATCACGGCGGTCGGCGAGCAAGCCCAGCGCCACGAGTTCTGGATCGGCGTGGACGCGGCGCAGATCAGGTGCGTGCAGCGCCGCCAGGGCGACCGAGTGCGCGTCGACCGGATCGGTTTTGCGACCATTGCCGGTGGAGAAGACCCGCACCTGCGCCGAGAGTTTCGCCGGGACATCGATCACTGTTTCGCCGTCGTGGACCAGGCGGTGCGCCAGGTGGCGGCCGATGCCGTTGCAGCCCTCGATCGCCCAGATCCGATCACTGAATTCTTTTGTGGCCGTGAGCATCTCTGCATATCCGGTCGTGTCGGTGGCGTACCTGCCGGTCCTCAGGACCCGCCCGGATCGGTCGATGATTTCGATGGTGGCCGAGCGTTTGTGCGGGTCCATGCCGATGATGACGGTCATCGGTATCTTTCCTGCCTCGCTGTGGATGGTGTCCGTGCGAGGAGGGCACCGCTACTTCGAGCCGGGCAGACCCCTTTCCAGCCACTCCCGCACGGCACCCGGTTGAGAGGCAAGCCATGAGAGAGCCACACCGATCACGATGGCGGGCAGCCGCATTGGGGGAGCATCTCACCGGGCACCTGAACCGAATCCTGGCCGGGACCCGGTCCTGACACCAGTCTTAAGTAGCCGCATACCGCGCGGTCGATTCGACGCGGCACCGATGAATTTCGGGCGGATCCGTCGTCAATGTCTCTGGATATACCGAACGGGATGATCATGTGCCTTCCCTCAGGAGGGGCTGCCCGGTGATCTCGTCGACGCAGAGAGGAATCCAGGCATGACGAGACTGTTTCGATTCGGGGTCGTTGCCCCACTCAGAACTGACCTGCCGACGTGGCGAGATCGCGTGCGCCGCATCGCCGACAGCGGCTACTCGACGCTGCTGGTGCCCGACTTCCCGCAGATGCAACCGGCGCCCGGTCCCATGCTGGCCACCGTCGCGGCCCTGACCGACCTGCGCGTGGGAACGTGGGTGTACGCCTCTCCGCTACGCCCGGCCTGGCTGACGGCGTGGGAAGCGCACTCGCTGTCGCTTCTGACCGAGGGTCGCTTCGAGATGGGCATCGGCACCGGCAGACCGGGAATCGAGGACGAACTCCGCGAAAAGGGACTGCCCGTCGTACCGCCGCCGAACGAGCGGCTCGCCCAGGTACGTGAGACCGTCAGGACGCTGCGAGAACTCGACGGTCCCGACCTGCACACGCCCGTGGCGATGGCCGTACTCGGTCCGAAGGCCCGTGCGCTGGCGGCCGAGGTCGCAGACACGGTCACCTTCGCGCTGGGGGATCAGCCTCGGGGCGAAGTCGAGCGGCTGGCACGCGACTTCCGCACCATCGGGGACGTCGAGCTCGCGCTCGCCGTGCCGGTTATCGGTGACGCTGTCGCGCCGCACATGGCGCGCCCCGACACCGACCCTGCTGCGCTTCGCGCGGCGGACGCACTGACCGTACTTCCGGATGATCCGGCGGCCGCCGCCGAGGAAATCCAGCGGCGACGGGAGGAGATCGGCTTCTCCTATTTCATCTTCGGCGCCGACTTCGCCGACAGGTTCGCTCCGGTCGTAGCCGAGCTCGCCGGACGGTAGTCGGGCGTCGATGACGCGAGCCTGGCGGCACGGCTCGAATACGCGCGCCCAGGCGACGCCGTCGTCCTTGGCACCGAACATCCGCTCATGCCTGCTCCGCCGGGGATCAGTTCCAGCAGTAGCCGGTGCAGGCGGTTGACGGTGTCGGTGCGAGCTCGGCCGAGCTCGTCACGGCGATCGGCCTGGCGTCAGCGCGACCAGTTCCGGATCTGCTTGCACGCGGCGCAGATTCGGTGACCGCAACGCGGCCATCGCGACCGAGTGGGCGTCGACGGATCGGTTTTGCGGCCGTTTCCTGTTGCGAATACCCGGACCTGTGCAGACAGTTTTGCGGGCACGCCGATCACGGTTTCTCCGTCGTGGACCAGCCGGTGGGCCAGATGGCGGCCGATGCCGTTGCAGCCCTCGATCGCCCACACCTGGTCAGTGAATCATTGTGCGGTGGTGAGCATTTCGGTAAGCCAGTGGTATCGGTGGTGTATCGGCCTGTACCCAGTATCTTCGCGTCGCGGTCGACGATCTCGATTGTGGCGGTGCGTTTGTGTGGATCCATTCCGATGATGACCGTCATCGATGTGCCCTCCCGGGGTCGGCGTGTGGTGTCCGTGCGGGAGGGCACCGCTACTTCGAGCTGGGCAAACCTCTAGTGGTGCAAGGGAATTGTGCCGTCAGTGACCGATGGTCCTGCTGAATCAGATCCCCACTACCGTAGCGAAGGTCGGCGTAACCGATGTCGTGGTGCCCGGTCTCACTCGACGCGGTCCATTCCGCTCACTGCCGGAGGGTCGGTGACGGCCTTTCTTGTGGGATCGCCCACGATGCCTGACTACTCGGCGCCGCGACTGGTGAAGTCGAAGGATCCGCCGTCGATGCCCCAGGAGATGACCCGTTCGGGGTGAATTCGGATGACCGCGCGTTCCTGGGGTTGGAACGGTGGCTCCTCGTCATCGAGCGCCTCGGCCGTGCCGCGTACCTCGATGCCGCGAATCACGTATGGCTCCAATGAAACCTGCTGGTCGATGACGAACGACACCCGGCTGCCCGCCTCGACATTGCGGTACTTTCGACTGGCACGCATCCGCATGCCCCCGATGTCGATCGTGCCGTCGGCGTTCACCCGATAGCTGGTCGGGTTATTCTGCACAACGCCGTCGGGCGACACCGTGGCCAGCCGACCGATCCCGGCCTCCGCGAGGAACTGCTGTTCATTGATGGTGAAGGTCATGTCAGTTACTCCTCAGTGAATTCGATATCAGGTGTGCCCCCGGCGATCAGCCGGAAGTTGTTGGGTGCGGGAAGCGCAAGCTGTTGCCTGCCGCGTCCCGCGCGTCTTGCGTCGGCGGTTCAGCGGGACCGCGACATCGCGCGACACCGCCTACCCCGTGCTCTGAGATCAGAACAGGATCAGCGCGGCGCACAGTCCGGCAATGGCAATGAACTGCAGGGTGACCCGGTACTTCAGAATGCTGTCCCACTTGTCCTGCAGCGCACGGGCATTGGCCGGAATGATGCCGCTCTGCGCAGCGGCGGTCTGCTGGGAATTGATCGGCTTGGCGATGCGGAAGTAGAAGGCGAGCCAGGTGAGCAGTGCCGCCACCGTGATGCCCGCCGCGACAGCGGCGCCGATCTGCCCGGCCAACAGCGCGATCAGCAGCGTGAGCACCGCGGTGACCACACCGCCCACACCGACAACCGGCATGCGCTTATCGCCGTAATAGTGACCCCATCCCGCCTCATGGTCACGGCCGCATCATCGAGCTTGCGGTACACCGACCGGGTGATCACGGCCCCGCAGACATCGGTGCCATAGACGACGGCATTGGCGAGAACGGCGACGGCGGCAATGATCTGGCCGGTGATGATGAGCATTTTTCGGCTTCCCTTCCTAAATTCTAGCAGCGCTAGAAGCTGAAGCAACGATAACATTCGCCCGATAGCTTGTCTAGCGTTGCTAGATTTCAGATCGCTACCGCGGGATCGCGCTCGGATCAGCACGCTGCACATGCCCGTTCCGGCCGAGCGGACGCTGTCGCCCGGCAAGCCGGTGACCGAACGCTGGATCTTCGGCCTGCCGGTTCCACTGGTGGTGCTGGGGCTCATCGCGGTCCCGGTCCTCGTCGACCGGGGTTGCGGGCAGCCTGACCGCGTCGGGGTCGGCGATCGGCGGCGCCTGGCAACCCTCGCCTTGACTGCGGTGAGCCGACCTGCCGCCCATCACTGCCACGCACCGAGGCCACCCGCAGAAACGCACTCATCTGCCGCGTGGCGCGCGGTTCGTCCGGCCACGCGGCGCACCCCAAGGATCAACGGGCCGTGACTATCTCGGTATCGGCAGCGCACTGAGTGCCGAATTCCGTGCGCCACACGTCCCATCGCCTACAGAGCCATCGCTACACATGGCACTACAGTGGCGGTCGATCGTGGCATGGACTCGCCGCGGCAAGCCAGAGCCGCAGCACCCCGAGTGGAGTTCCGAAGCGGAATAATCTCTGCCGCAAGGGCTTTGTCTTCGTCGCCGGGGCATCAATCCGCCTTCGACTGGGTGCGACGGGCATACGCGCGGGCGGCACGGACGCGGTCGCCACAACGAGTGGAACACCAGTGGCGGCGGCCGTGGCGCAGCAGGTACCGATTGCAGGGGGCGGAATCGCAGGTGGTGAGGCATTCGGCATCGGGGCCGGTGAGGAGGTCGGCCGCGTCCGCCGCGAGGGTCGCGAGAGCGCGGTCGAGGATCTCGTTGGGCGGACACACCGCCATGCGATGGGGGCCGTTCTTCTCGTCCCAATACAGCAGAGCAGCCGTAGGGACCCGGCTCAGCGCGTCATTGACGGCGGACAGCGCAGCGGGTACGGGGGCCAGCCCGGCAACACGGGCGGCGAACAATGCCCTGAGGTGTTCGCGCAGCACGCGCAGCTGCGTCGCGCACATCTCCTGCACGCCGGCGTCGGCCGGGGCGAGGTCGCGATTCGCGAGCCACTGATTCGTCGCCTCGGGAGTGCCGAGGAGATCGAGGAATTGCCCACCGGGCAGCGCGATGGCGCTGTTGACGAAGTCGAGAGCGAGATATCGCTCCGCCCCTGGTGCGGGCGGCAGCACAGACTCGGCAGCCAAGGTCTCGCTCATGACTCTCATGTTACAGCTTGCATTTATCCGTGATAGATGCTTACTGTTCTCACGGATGTACAAGCTTTCTTCCGTGAGGAGTTCTCGTCGTGGCTGCTGCCGACACCAACCATGCGCAAATCCCCGTCCGCGTCTTCGGTGGCCCGACCGCCCTGTTCGAATACGGCGGGTTGCGGTTCCTTACCGACCCGACCTTCGACGCTCCGCGCGAGTACCAGCAGCCGGGCGGCGTGCTGACCAAGACGGCGCCCGCCGCACCGGCCGACCTCGGCCGCATCGACGTGGTCCTGCTCTCCCACGACGAGCACCCCGACAATCTCGACAATTCCGGTCGGGCCCTGCTTGCCGAGGTCCCGCTCACCCTCACCACGCCCGGGGGCGCGCAGCGCCTGGGGAATGGGGCCAAGGGGCTGGCAGATTGGGAGTCGATCGAACTGGACCGCCCCGGCGGCGGCACGATCACGGTGACGGGCGTGCCCGCCATCCACGGGCCCGGCGCACGCGAGGAGGTCGAACCGATCACCGGTCAGGTAGTCGGATTCGTCCTGACCGGTACGGACCTGCCCACGTTCTACGTCAGCGGCGACAACGCTTCGCTCGAGGCGGTTCAGGAGATCGCCGATCGCTGCGGCCCGGTGGACACCGCCATCCTCTTCGCCGGGGCTCCCCGCTTCCCCATCCTCTTCGACGGCGCGCCGATCGTCCTCGACAGCGGCCAGGCCGCCAAGGCTGCCGAGATCCTCGGCGCGCGCCGGGTAGTTCCCGTCCACTACGACGGTTGGGCCCACTTCACCGAGGGCCGAGACGAACTGGTGGCCGCTTTCACCGACGCCGGGCTGGGCGACCGTCTGGACCTGGGCGACCTCGGGTGACCGGGCATCGATGGAACTCTCTCGTGACAACTTCCGCGGCTGCCCGGATCGAGGACCTCCCGCACCCACAGGCGCAGCGCCGCGTCTTGATCGTCTTGGTCGCCGCTCAGGTCCTCAGCGGCGCCGGACTGGCGGCCGGGGTGACCGTCGGCGCCCTGCTCGCGCAGGACATGCTCGGCTCCACCGGTCTTGCCGGTCTGCCCAGCGCCCTGGGCACCGCCGGTTCCGCGCTCGCGGCCGTCGCCGTCGGCCGCATCTCACAAGTCCGCGGCCGCCGCCCCGGCCTTGCCGCCGGGTATCTGACCGGCGCCGTCGGCAGCGCGGGCGTCATCGCGGCCGCCGTCGCGGGCAACATCGTCCTACTGCTCCTCGCACTGTTCGTCTACGGCGCGGGCACAGCCACCAACCTGCAGGCTCGTTACGCCGGAGCCGATCTGGCCGCCCCCGCCCACCGCGCCCGCGCCATGTCCACCGTGCTGGTCGCCACCACTCTGGGCGGCGTGGTCGGCCCCAATCTCACCGCGCTCACGGGCGACCTCGCGCAAACCCTTAGAATCCCCTACCTGGCCGGGCCATTCCTGCTCGCCGGGACCGCCTACGCGATGGCCGCATTGGTGCTGGCCGTCTGGCTGCGCCCCGATCCATTGCTGTTGGCCCGCACCCTCGAGGACGAACGCACCGCCGCGGCGGACACGCGGCCGGGCGATGCCGGCCCACTGCAACCCGCGACCGAACGGCGCCGCTCCGGCGTGCTGGTCGGTGCGCTGATCATGGTGCTCACCCAGCTGGTCATGGTGGCGATCATGACGATGACGCCCGTCCACATGCACGACCACGGCCACGGCACCGCCGCAGCCGGCCTTGTCATTGCCATCCACATCGGCGCGATGTACTTGCCCTCACCCCTGACCGGCTGGCTCGTCGACCGCTACGGCCGACTCCCGATCGCCGCCGCCGCCGGATTGACGCTGCTGGCCGCCGGGATCGTTGCCGCCGGCGCCCCCGACGACTCCATCGCCCCGTTCGCAGTGGCCCTCGCGCTATTGGGTCTGGGCTGGAACTTCGGTCTCGTCACCGGCACCGCGATCATCACCGACGCAATCCCGCTGGCCACCCGCGCCAAAACCCAAGGTTTGGTCGACGTCTCCATCGCCATCGCCGGCGCCACGGGTGGCATGGCTTCGGGTCTCGTCGTCACTGCCGCAGGCTTCCCACTCCTGGCCCTCGGAGGCGGCATCCTGGCGCTGGCCATCCTGCCGACAGTCGCCGCCGCCGCACGCCGCCGATGAGCGCCGCCCGCGCGAGCGCCGGGCTCCCGCGGCGTCGATCGAAGGGGCGAAACCGCCGAAAGTCGCCCGGAGCCGATCTACCCTCCTGGCAACGAACGGCTTCCACCCGATGCGGAACCACAACTTCTGAACGTCGAGTGACGAGAAGCCCAAGGGCTCGGGCTGCGTACAACCATTCACACGCCCTGGCTGAGGCGATTGTGGAGCGAAGTGGTTGTCTTCCGGTTCACCGTTGGCTTCTGCACCCGCTGTTGAACGGAATCGTCGAGCTCGGTGCTGCACATCGGCAGGCGTTGAACGTAATCATGGGGTTGGAACCGGGGGCGATGCCATCGCAGCTGATCGCGGGCGCGGCGACGCTGGCGCTGCTGCGAGCGGCAGCGGGACAGGGAGCTGCGCTGCTGATCGTCGACGATGTGCAGTGGCTCGATCTGTCCAGCACGATGGCGTTGAGTTACGCGGCCCGGCGCTGGACAGGCAGCGACATCCGAATGGTCGTCGCGGTGCGCGTGGACTCCGATGATGGCTTCACCCGCAGCGGTTTCCGTGTCCATGACCTGGTGCCGCTGGACGACAGCAACTCCGACGCGCTGCTACGCACCGCGTATCCGGCGCTCACCGCGAATGTGCGTCGACGCTTACGCGCCGACGCACACGGTAATCCGCTGGCGCTGCTCGAGTTGCCCATTGCGTTCGAGAATGGCAGTCCCCCGGCCAATTTGCCTGCGGTGTTGCCGCTGACCGACCGGTTGCAGAGATTGTTCGCCGATCGTCTCGCGGGGTTGTCGGAGGGAACGCGGCGGATGTTGTTGTTCGTCGTTCTTGCCGGTGCCGAAAACAGCATGACCCTGGATGACTGTGCACCCACACCGGAGGGGCTGGCCGATCTCCCGCCTGCCGAGCGCGCGGGGATTGTCCGCGTGAACCCTCGCACAGGCAGGTTGGAGTTCCGTCATCCGCTGATTCGCTCGGCGGTCATCGAACAGTCGACGAGCGAGGAACGCCGCCAGGTCCATCGCACCCTCGCCGAGGCCTTCGCCAGCGAACCACAGCGACGGGCCTGGCACCTCGGACAAGCGGCGGTCGGTCCCGACGACGAGATCGCCGCGTCGCTGGAAGCGTTGTCGCAGCAAATGATTCGTCATGGCGACAGCAGGCGCGCGACAGCTGCGATGCTGCGGGCCGCTGAACTGAGCACCTCGGATTCCGATCGCGCCCGGCGCACCGCTCGCGCGGCCTATCTGGGGACGCTGATCACCGGCGACATCGCCGACACATCCCGCTTGCTGCTGGATGCGAACCGCACCGAGGTCGGCGAAGCACCGTCGTTGGAAGCGGCGGTCGCCGCGGCCTCCCAGCTCCTCAACGACGAAGGCGACGCCACTACCGCAGGCAGGTTGTTACTCGCGACTATTCGAGTTCACGATCGTGATATCGATTCTGGCGATGACACCATGATCGAGGCCTTGCACACGCTGCTGTATGTCGGCTTCTTCAGCGGACGGCCAGAACTCTGGGACGACATCAGCAAGGTTCTCGAGCGCGCCGAGCCACAGCCGACGGATACGCTTTCGTTGCTACACAACATCTTCGTCAACCCGGTCGGAGCCACGCAGGAAACTCTGCGACAGCTCAGCGACGCACTCGACGGATTGCGCTTCTCCTCCGATCCATTGCGGATCATCCGCGTCGCGACTGCGGCCGCCTACGTCGATCGCATCGGTGTTGCCCGCGAAGCTTTGTGGCGAGTGATCGCTGACGGTCGCCGTGGCGGTGCGATCGCCAAGGCTATCGAAGCGCTGTTCTTGATCGCACAGGCCGATTTCTTCGAAGGCGACTGGGATGAACTGCTCGAGGTCACCGATGAAGGGCTGCAGTTGTGTGACGAGCTCGGCTACACATTGCTCGCGGGACCCGGCCGATTCCTGCGCGCACTCGTCGACGCGGCCCGTGGCCATACCGACACCGCCGACCTTGCCGCCGAGGAACTGCTGCTCTGGGCCGCGCCACGGCACCTCGTGACTTATGCCGCCTACTCATCCCACATTCGATGCTTGTCCGCGCTCGGTCGCTCGAGTTTCGACGAGGCGTACCGGCTCGCTGCGTCGGTCAACGCAGCAGGGCGTTTTTCGCGCTACACGCCACACGCGGTGTGGCTGGTGCTCGACCTCACCGAGGCAGCTGCCCGCAGCGACAGGGTTGTCGAGGCGCGAGCCCACGCCGAGGCTGCTGTCGCGGCTGGTTTGCCCGGGCTTTCCTCCAGGCTCCGGATGCTGACCAACGCCGCGCTCGCCCTCACCGATCCACACGACTGGCGCAGACTATTCGAGGACGCGCTGGCCACTCCCGACAGCGATCGGTGGGCATTCGACCGTGCCCGAATAGAACTGCTCTATGGGCAACAGTTGCGTCGAGAGCGCGAACCAGCGACAGCCCGAGCCCATTTGACCACTGCGGCGCAGGCATTCGAACGGCTGCAAGCGATTCCATGGTTGGAACGGACCCGGTCGGAACTGCGAGCGGCCGGCGAGCCCGCGCCCGCCGAGATCCGTGACTCTGTGCTGACACCACAGGAGCGTGTAGTCGCCGAACTGGCGGCATCGGGACTGACGAACAAGCAGATCGCCGAGCGACTGTTCCTCTCGGCGAGGACGGTTTCCACCCACCTGCACCGCGTGTTCCCGAAACTCGGCATCACCACCCGCGGCGCACTGCGCGACGCGATGAGCAGACATCCCGGCTGATCTACGTCAAATGACGGATTCACCATCCCTGCCACGAACCTAGATTCGGTTGTGCCGAACAGCAATTCAGTGCAGAGGAGACCCGGAATGAGTGCGAAGAACAAGACCGTCGTCCTGGTTCACGGAGGTTTCGTGGACGGGTCCGGATGGCGGGCGGTCTATGACGAGCTCACCCGAGACGGAACCAGCGTGCGCGTCGTGCAGAATCCGACCAAGTCGCTCGCCGACGACGCCGCAACCACCCGACAGATCCTCGACGACATCGATGGCGAGGTCGTCCTCGTCGGACATTCCTACGGCGGAGCGGTCATCACCGAAGCAGGTACCCACGACAAGGTCGCCGCCCTCGTCTACATCACCGCTTTTGCCCCCGATAAGGGAGAGTCGGTGAACACACTCATCGCCGGCTTCCCCCAAGACGGGCCTCAGCCCCCGATCCTGGCACCTCAGCAGGGATACCTGTTCCTCGACAGGACAAAGTTCCACGAATCATTCGCCGGAGATCTCTCCCCGCAGGAAGCGGCGTTCCTGGCCGACTCCCAAGTTCCGTGGGGCTTGGACGCGCTCGGCGGGACTGTCAGTGAGGCCGCCTGGCGGCTGAAGCCCAGCTGGTATCTGCGAGTCACCGAGGACAAGATGATCCCGCCCGCAGCGCAAGCCTCGATGGCCGAACGGATCGGGGCGACGGTCATCGAGACCCCGGGAAGCCACGCCGTTTATGTCTCCCGCCCCGACGTGGTCGCGAACATCATCCGAACCGCAGCGGGCGCGGCCTAGCCTCGAACAGAGGCTCTGCGCGCGCGTCCGCTCGGCACCCCGCCGGTGGCACGGCGCAAGGCTTGCACGACTCCCCGTACCTGCTCAAACCAGGGCGGCACGGCCTCGTGCGTACGCGATGAGATTCTCTGCGTAGGCCGACGAGTCCCGCTCCCCGGGGCACGCCAGGAATTGGGTGAAGGCGTCGTCCAGTTGCGGTCCTGGTCCGCGCTCCGCGAGCAGGACGACGATTGCCTCCCAGGTCTCGATCTGCGGATCCGGGTGGGCCAACAGTTCGTCGAGGTACCGGCCCGGTTCCAGCAGCCGCAGCGCCCGGCGCGCATAGGCGTGCACGCGCCGGGGCAGCTCGGCACGGATGGCGTCGACGTCTGCCTGCAGCACGTGCCGGCCCGGTTGTGTCGGGTCGAGCCGCAGGGACCACAACTCGGTCAGGTCATCCGGCATGCCGTGGTCATTGATCAGGCCGGGGCCGGTCGCCTGCTCGAGCGGCGTGAGCGGGAGACCCAGCTGCGCATTGCGCCAGTTACGGAATTCCCACCAGGCGGTCGGTGTAGCGCTCAGGCCCAGGCCGAATCTGAGCACCTGCTGCCCGCCGGTCCAGGTGCGCAGTGTCCGGGTGCGGCCGACCGACGCCACACCACCCGGCACGACTCGCACCCACATAGCCTCCGAGCCGTGAAAGCCATACGGTTGCAGCAGCTTCCCCGCCTCGCGCATCAGTCGGCGCAGCGCCGAGTCCGGTCCGACCATGCCAGCAGACTAGCGGCACGCACCGACACGAACGGATCAGCAAGCATCCCACTATGTTTCGCCGCCACACTAGTGATTGAGGACCGCGCTCAATCGCTCGCTGGAATTCTGGATGACCTTCCAGACCCGCTCGTTCGGGTCGGTCATGCCAGTAACCGGATTGATTTCATAGCCGTCAGTGCGCTCGGCTGATGTCATTCTGGTGACATTCACGCCTCGGCGGCCTGGATTACAATACCTTTGGTAGAACCATTACCGCCGATACCCACGACAGTCGGCCGTCGCACTCTAAGCTCCTGGGGAATATCGAGCTCGGCGAATTCTGCTAGCACCGTTCGACGGATGGCGCCCTCGATCCGCTGCAATGTTTGCTCGTCGAGTTCCAGCTCTAGCGCAGGAACCCGCTGTCACGTGGTAATTGATTGATCTGGCGCGCGGTGCCGCAAGCGTTTCTTCCGCGGTGATGTCTTGACCGGTGTCCCTTACCTCGCCAGAAAGTGCCAGCCGAGCCACGCCCAGGCGAGCACGACGACAATCCTCACAGCTCGAGTCCGGGCGAGGTATGCGATTGTGTCCCCGAGGGGAGCGACCAGATCTCGGCGCAGGTGCGTGATCACGACCGCGCCGAGCATTGCCACCAGCAGCAGGGCGAACCCGAGGATGATGACCGCTCGATCGCTCATCGGGAGACCAGCCACCAGCCGACGCCCAGCCACACCAGCCAGCCCGCGAACCGCAGCGGCCACTGCTCGAGCGCCGGATCCAGGAGCGTGGACAGCGTTGGGTGCGCGGCGCTGGGACGGGTCCAGTCCGGTTGCCGTACGAACGCATACGCCTCCCACGCCGACACCGCGACCAGTAGCACCGACCACACGGCCGTTCCCCTCCGGAGCCGGGCGGTGCGGGGTATCCGCGACGGTGTCGGGCGGATCGTCAGTATGAGGACCACAGCGGCAGGGACAAGCACCAGCGTTGTCGCCACCCAACTGAACGGTTGGGTGGCGGCCCCGGCCGCGGCCAGCACGGCACCGGCGGCGACCAGCGTCGCCCACCGTCGTATCGGTGGACGAGCCGAGTCCGTCGACTCCCTTGTCACAATCGCAGAATACGACCTCGGGCGGGAGAAGGCCTCGAGCCCTCCTACGGTCGCGCCTGCGAGAGTAAACAACCACCGCGCGCCAGGGTGGGCGCGGTGAGAAACATCCCCGCCGCGGTGGCTGGTTGGTTGCTGCATGACGTGCGGGCGTTGATGTCCGGCGGTACACTCCCGCTGGGCAGCGGGCAGGCCGGATGCGTTATGGATTGATGAGGGAACGGATTTGGTTATAGGCACGGACACGGCTTGGGTGCTGTTGTCTTCCGGGCTCATCTTCCTATGGGCACTTGTACTCGGCGTGTGGAAATGGCTGGCGATGACCACCTCGCCGGACGGACTGGCGCATCCCTACGTCGACATCGCCCACCGAGCCGCATTGCTGTACTCGTTCGCAACCGGGTTGATCGCGGCATTCGTCGAACTGTCCGGCTGGCCGACCGCGGTGAATTCCGCTGCGGCCGCGACGATTGTCCTGCTTTTCGTGGTGACCATAGCGAACTATGTTCGGCTCGGATTGACGCGCGAAACCGATAATCAAATGCACAATCCGCCGTCCGCGATGCGTTTCGTCCTGGCCGCCCTGATCATCGGCCAGATCGGCGGCTTCAGCGTCCTGCTCGTCGGCTTCGCCACAACGCAGCTGTAGCCCGCGATGCACAGCCACGCGCAATACGGTTCGCCGATCGGCACTGACGGGCCGCGGATCTCGATCTACGCACCGGAGTTCGCGGCGGATCCGCATTCCGCCTACGCGGCGATGCGGGAGCAGTATGGGGCGTTGGTGCCGGTGGATTTGGCGCCGGGGGTGCCTGCCACGTTGGTGGTCGGGTATTACACCGCTGTCCGAATCTTGAATGATCCCGACCATTTTCCGGCCGATTCGCGTGGCTGGCAGGAGAATGTGCCCGCTGACTGTCCGGTGTTGCCGATGATGGAGTGGCGGCCGAACGCGTTGCGCACCGCGGGGCTCGAGCACGCGCGATACCGGCAGGCGAATATCGCGGGGCTCGGCAAGGTGGATCAGTACGGGCTGCACGACACCGTGGAGCAGATCGCGGTGCCGCTGATCAATTCGTTCTGCGCGGACGGAGCCGCCGATCTGGTGCGGCAGTACGCGTTTCCGCTTGCCTTCGCGGTACTGAACGCGCTACTCGGTTGTTCGGCCGAGATCGCGGAGCAGTCCGCGAGGGGGATGGCCGCGATCTTCGAGGGCGTCGACGCCGAACGCGGAAATACGATGCTGCTCGACGCAATGCTGAGGCTTGTCCTGCTCAAGCGGGCCGAACCCGGCGACGACATCACCACCCGATTGTTGGAGCACCCGTCCGGACTCGACGATACGGAAATGGTGCATCAGGTGGCCACGCTGTACGGCGGCGGCATTGAGCCGCAACAGAATCTGATCGTCAACGCGCTGCTGTTGATTCTCACCGACGAGCGGTTCGCCGGAGAAGTGCTGGGCGGGAGCCTGTCGACCAGGGACGCGCTCGACGAGGTGCTGTTCAACGATCCCCCGATGGCGAATTTCTGCATCAGCTTTCCGCGGCAGCCGATTCTGATCGACGGCGTGTGGTTGCCCGCGCACCAACCGGTGGTCATCAGCATGGCCGCGTGTAACAACGATCCGCAGATCATCGGAAATCACCATGCGGGCAACAGATCTCATCTCGCATGGGGCGCCGGGGCGCACGCCTGCCCCGCGAGTTCGATAGCCTACCTGATAGCTCAGGCCGCCATCGACCAACTGCTCGACGCACTACCCGAGCTACGCCTGGCCGTGGCACCCGGCGAATTGGCCTGGCGGCCAGGACCATTCCATCGAGCACTGAGCACCCTGCCGGTTGTCTTTCCGAAATCGCCACCATTACCTCAGCACTGACGCACCACGGTGCTGTCCGAGCCTGGAGCCATGCCGGTACCACCGAACGTGCGCACAACCTGCTCCGGCAACCGACCGGAAGGAAACCGTAAACCCTTGTCGGCACAGTTGGGTCAACGCACCGAACACACCCGATAAAGGACAGACCAATGCGCAAACTCATCGAATCCACCTTCGTCACCACCGACGGCGTCATCGCCGAACCGCACAGGTGGGGCGCCCCGTACTGGGACAACGAGCATGCCGACTACGCCGCCGGACTGCTCTTCGCCTCCGACGCACTCCTGCTCGGCCGCGAAACCTATGCGGGCTTCGCCAGTGTTTGGCCGACCCGGCCCGCAGGCGACGAGTACACTGACCGGATCAACGCCATGCCCAAATACGTTGCCTCACAAACCCTGCGGCAAGAAGATGCGACCTGGAACGCGACCATCCTGCGGGGCGACGTCGTCGAAGCGGTCCGCACGCTGAAAGAACAGGACGGGGCCGACATTCTCAAATTCGGCACCGGCTCTTTGTCGCACACCCTGCTCGACAACAAGCTCGTCGACGAATACCACTTCTGGATCTTCCCGGCCATCGCGGGCGCGGGCACCCGCCTCTTCGAGGGCCGCGACGTCGCCCACCTCGAACTGCTCGACACGACCACCTTCAAGTCCGGCATCGTCGTCCACCGCCTCGCCCCGCGCTGAACAGCCCGAAACCCTGAGGCCCGGCCCCATGTGGACCGGGCCTCGCGCACTGACGATTTCGCCACCTGCGACGTCGGGGCCGGCAGGCCCCGACGGACGCGAAGGGCACCTGAGCCGAGTTCAGGGAGTGTCGTGCAGCGGCTCCGCGCGTCCGCCGACCGTCACGAGGGCGAGCGTCGGTTTCGGTGTCCAGTAGATTCGGCCGTTTTCGAACTCCTGGTAGGTCCCGGTGTCGAAGGGGATTTCGTCGGATGTCGGCCAGCCGAGGGGCCCGTTCTCGAATCCGCTTCGGTTCCATCGCTCACGGATTTCGCCGTGCACGCGGTGCACCGGCCGACCGTTGCGCCGGTAGAGAGCCCCGTTCTGAAAGCCCTGCACCTCGCCCCATACTTCGTCCTTCGGGTCGCGCAGCACGGTGTGATCGGTAATCGGATAGCCCAAAGGTCCTGCTTCCCAACCTGTTTCCGCGTACTTCTCGAATAACGACCCCGGGATCGGATGCGCACCGGTGGACGGATGCCAGTAGATGTATCCGTGCATGAACTGAACGAATCGGCCCACCCCGTCAGCTGTCTTCATTTCCCCCTCCGGGCCCAGCCGCGGGCCCAGCCAGGGCGATGCGGCCGCCTTCGCGCCGATTTCTCCGGCTATCGGTGTGCCACCGGCGAACTCTCGGACGTGGCTCTCGAAGACACCCCATGGAAAGTTCCAGCCAACGTCGGTATGAGTGCCGATCCCGAGGCACTCGGTCACGTATTTATGATCGGAGATGCCGTCCCTGCGCGTATACGGCGGGGCGATGACATCGGAGGCGAAGCCATACTTCTTCGCGTCCTGAACGGCCAGCCAAGCGGCTATCCGAAGGTCATCCTCGATGGCCAACCAGTCGTCCCTCGACCAGGACGCCCGGCTGCCCGCGAAGCAGAGATTGATCGTATGGCTGTTGGCATCCAAGACCGACCACGACGCGTAATCGGTATCGACGACAGCGCAGACGATCCCGTCCCTGAGCGTGTAGTGATACGAGACGTCGTTGGCTGTGTTGTTGAGATACGCCGCGAGCGATTCGGCTGTGCCGTTGCCTTCCTGGGTGTGCAGCAGGAAGTTGGTGACACGAGCTCCCCAGCGCTCCGAGCGGGAGTTTCCCATTCTGTCGAGTTCGGTGTATGCGGGAGCGTTCACGATGTGTTCTCCTTGCGTCGCAGCGCGAACGATGGACCACTGCCCGAAGTCGGCAGCCAAGATGTCGTTGACGTCGACCGAGCTACCGTCGATGAGCGGGCCCGGATTGGACGGGGTGTCGATGACGCGTTGATACAGGACGGCCTCAGGGGTATCGAGCCGGTTGCCGGACCATGCGCGCGTCTGCCAGGCCCAGTACCGGCCCTCGGAAGTCCGACCGATCACGCCGTCTTCGATGGCCCAGGCGCACACCTTCGACGAGCCGTAGATGCCGGTCCACTCCCCCCCGATCGAGTCGTTGACACCCCGGAAAAAGTCGACTGCCCGGTCGTTCCATTCGTTCAGCCCGATGTCCTCGTCCACCGCGAAGAAGATCGGGCACCGGTCGGACCCGCCGGCAGCGGAATGAATCTCCCTGGCCTGACGGCCCATCCGATGCCCGCCGTCGTAGCCCGTGGTCCAGTCCGAGGGTGCCTGGGCATTACCGGGCTTGCCGTACTGCCATATCGAAACAATGTCGAGGCCAACGGCTTTCAGGCGATCGGCATATTCCTTGGTCACCGGCTTGGCGCCGAAACCGGCTCCGGGTCTGCTCGGTGATACGTAGACGAGGACAGCACTATGACCGGCAGCCTTGATGGCCACGGGGTCAATCAAACGTGCGGCGAAATCAACTGCCGTCGACATGCGGGAACCTCCATTGGTCGAGGACGGTGGGTCCACGGCTTCGGCCAGCAGCGGCAACGGGTCGAGCCGGTCCGATCCGGGCGGTGCCCAGGAGTGCCGATGCCATTCGAAGTGCAGGTGCGGGGCGACGCCGCCGTTGGATATGTAATCCGGGTTGATCCGGGCGATGCGCTGCCCGGCTTCCACCCGATCGCCCACTGCGACTTCGCGAATCACGTGTCCGTACACGGTCGCACCGCCGCCGTCTTCGGTGGGATGGTCGACGACGACCCAGCCCGCTGGGTCGGGCCCGCCGAACCCGGATGCCGGACCCGCGAAGGCCACCGTGCCGGCTTGGACCGCATAGACCGGTACTCCGCCACTGCCGTCCGGCCGGCCGAGATCGACACCCCAGTGGAAATCGTCGCCACGGGAACCGAATCGGGAGGTGACGATTCGGCCACGCGGCAAGGGCCAGTATCTGGTCATGTCGGGCCCGCAAGAATCCGGTTGTCGGATGCCTCAATCACGATGCCCTCCAGGAAGACACAGCCGACCGGCTGTAGCGAAGCGGTTGCCCTACCGAGTAGAGCAGGGCTCGTGACGCGGTTCCTCATCTGAACGGATGAGAGCGCGGGCCCTGTCGATGACGTTCAGAGAGTAGAATCGAGTATCGGATTACTCGTGTGACGTGCCTCCCGAACACCTATCATCAGCACCCATGTTCAACTCTGGATGATTGCCGTTTCTCTTGAGCCGCAGGTCATTTCATATGGCGATGACAATCGAGAGGTTCTCCGCGATCGTTGCGCGAATCAACCGCGCGGCGCTGCATCCCCGTGACTGGTCGCAGGCGGTGCACGATATCGTCACGGCGCTGGGCGCGAACCACGGCGGCTTGGTCGTGTCCGGCTCGAGTAGCCGGCGGATGACCGCCTGTTCGCTCGGGGCGGACGATCTGCGCCGCAGCTACAACGCCCGATTCTGGCGTATCGATCCGATCGTGCGTGCGCTCGAACACGAACCCGCCGGTGTCATCACGACGTACGAAGAGCTGCTTGGGCCGGATTACCTGCGCCGGCATCCATTCTTCCGCGACTGGATGGTTCCACACCGGCTCGGCAACGGGATGCTCGCGCTTCTCACCAGTGGCGCCAGTACATCGTGGATCGGGGTGTATCCCGATCCGGGCCGCGACCTCGACCGATCACAGGCGACATCGACAATGCGCCTTCTGCTCCCACATCTGCGGCACGCACTGAACGTCCAGTCCTGTTTGACAGACGTCCAGAACGAGCGTGACCAAGCCATCGCCGTGCTCGCTGTGCACCGGCACGGGCTGGTGATCGTGTCGAGTTGCGGTGCGATCAGCTACGCGAACCCGGCGGCATTGTCGATCCTGGAATCACGAGACGGCCTCGGTATGGGACGCCGCGGCCACCTCGAATCATCGGACAACCGATCCGCGGTCGGGCTGCGCGCCATCATCGATTCGGCACTCCGCGAATACCGGCCGTACGTCGGACGGCGCGCCCTCATTCCGCGGCATAGCGGTGGCAGCTCGTACGCACTGCTGGTGGTGCCGCTGGATCCGAAGGTCGGGTGTCGCGACGAGCGCACGCCGGCGGCACTCGTCGTCATCGTCGACCCGGATCAGGAAACATCGGGAGGACCGAAGGCGCTGCGGCAACTATACGGGTTGACCGCGGCCGAAGCGCGCGTCGCGGCGGCGGCACTACGCGGCGAAGGGCTGCGCTCGATCGCGGAAGAACTGGCGGTCTCGGTGAACACCGCGCGCACCCACCTGCAACGCGCCTTCGAAAAGACCGGAACGCATCGGCAGGCCGAACTGGTTCGGATGCTGACAACGGTGCTGTCCGGAACCGGCCAGTTCGAAGGAACTGCGAATCACGGTATGCGCGCCACCACCCCCGGTCCTCCCCTACAACCCGAGTCCGACGGGAGGGCTGGACACGACGAGGGAGGCAGCGTCGAACACGGCAAGGACCGACCGCAGTCGGGATAGGGCAGCGCCGACCGTTCATCCGCGAGAAATCCAGTGTTGCGCTGACCCATTGAGAGCGCAGACTCGAATGCGTTTCGGATTATTGTTCGTTATTTCCCAACGCTTTTGGGAGAGCACGAGCACAATTGCATGTGCTGCTGTTGCGATTCTGATCTGGCCGGACCTGCCGGGTCTCGGCCATCCAAGCGTCGAGCGCATAGAGGGGCAGAAATTCATGACAGCCGATAACGCACATATCGAGGGGCGACCATGGCGGCTGCTACGCAGGCAGGCTGTGCCTGTCCGCGTATCGCGGGTCGGCGGTCTCTGAATCCGCGTAGTTCGGTACGCGGGTGCGGAGTACGCGAGGCAGATACGTTCTGTTCGATCAGCTGACAGTTCCGTTCGGGCGGCAGCTGAGGGCATCGGGGAGATCGCATGAACGGACATCCGCTTTTGCCCGCGCCGCGGCTGTCGCAGACCGCCGCAGACAAACGTTGTGTTTCCGTGGCCGAGGTTCGGCCCGAGACACCTTCTGGTGAAGACTCGACTTCTGGTGGGGAGACACCACGATGCCTGACCTGATCATCCTTCGGCTTTTCCCGGCCAAGCCGATGGCACCGGCCGACTTCACCACCATATTGACAGGCCTGAAGATCACGGCCAACGACCTGACCTTCGCCGACAGCGTCGATGGTGTGGAGCTCGGCTCCGCCTCCGGCCTTGCCGACCCGCATCTGGGCAGCACCACGAACAATCAGGTCAACATCAACAACACCAAGCTGCTCCAGCACTACATCGACGTCACCGACCCGCTCGGCACCACCACTCGGGAGCTGGAATCGGTGGCCACCGCGGTGATCGTGGTCAACACCCCCGGCGGGCACACCGAGTATCCGACGCCCACCTCGTTCGACCTGCGGCTCGAGCTCACCAAGGGCGGATTCACTATCCCCCACCACCGACTGCACTACAACGTCGAAGTCACCACGCGGCCGAATCTGTCGAACAGCCAGAAGATCTACTTCGGCATGGCGACCAGCGCCTACGTCACCCTGCCCGCCACCGACGCCGGACTCGACCCGAATCTCGCCTTCGTCGACCTGCCCGCCAACGGCCAGCCACCCGCCTTCGCGCAAGTGGTGCGCGCCATCGACACCGTGCTGGCCGACGACCCCGGTGGCCCGAACGGCACTCTGATCCGCCGATCGCCGCTCACGGTCGCCGAGAGCCGCCAGGTCGCCGCCGAGATCATCTGGAACCGCACCGCATATCCCCCGCCGACGCCGGATCCACGGCTCGGGATCGACCCGTTCGGCGCGCTCTACACCGACCCGCCCGCCGAAGATCTGCTCGGCGCCGACGATATCGAAAAGGCCCGTGCCCGCTTCGAAGCCGAACTGAATGGCTACTACGGCACACACGAGGCCGAGGCGCTGCGGCTGGCCGGGTTCGTGTACTCCGCATCGGCCGCGGTCGCCCAAGAGGTACTGAGCATCACAGCCCAGCGGGCCCGCTTCGACTTCCCGTTGATCACCGCCGCCGCGTCACCGACCACCAAACAAGCCGCGGGGGTCGTGCTCGTCGAAAATGGCGGTCTCACACCGGCTTACGTGGTACCCGCGGCGTACTTCTATGCGCTCGGAGCGCAAATGCCCGGGCAGGTCGGCCCGCAGCAGCGTTACGACATGGCCCGATTCGCGCTGGAACCGCAGGTGCTTTCCGCCTTCGAGACAGCAGTGGACGGCGGCGTGATCACCGTACCCGCCACACCGTTGACGGTGGCCGGGCCCGCGGTCGCGGCGACCCAGGCGGCGCGGCGGCTGCGCGCACTGGGGGCGGCGGCGAACACGCTGACCGAGGTCCCGCTCGTAGCGCCGATCGAAACCCTGGTCGCCGACTGGCTGGCGCACACCGGCGCGAGCGCCTCCATCAATACCGACTTCTGGGCGCCCGAGGTCGCCGCCCGGCCCGGGCCGTACCTGGAACTGTTGTTGCAGGGCATCACCGCCAATTCCGGGCCATTGATCGCCGCGATCAAGGCGCCGCCGCTGAATGTGGCGACGGTGGCCGATCTCGTCGCCGTGAACGATGAACAGTGGCGCGACCTCTTCGCCGCGAATCCTGCTCTGCTCCCGCCGTTCACCGTTCCCGGCACGCCCGCCGAACGCACCGAAGCCTTCATCCGGCACCTGCGCACCTTCTTCGACGTCCAAGCCGACCCGGGCACCGGCGCGCCACCGGTGGTCGGTGCGCCTCCGGAGCTGACCCGCTCGCACAGCGACGTGTTCGAGGATTTCATGACCGCCTACCCGGTGTACTCCGGCGGCGTCGACTTCAGTTTCGCGACCGATCCGGATGCGGCCGCCGTCATAGCGGCGGTGACCGAGGTATTTCCGGACGACCAGGAGGCGCGGCAGTGGCTGTTCTTCGCGCTCAACGCGATCCGCGCGCTGTGGGTGGTCACCGACATCGGCGCGGGTGAGCTGCGGTTCGCACTAATCGAGGCGCTGTATGCCCGTGGGTTCACCGCGGCCGCACAGATCGCCGCGCTGTCGGCAGCGGACTTCCGGTACGGGTTGTCAGGGACGGTCGCCTACGGGTACGCGTTCGACATCTACGAGAAAGCCGCCTCCGAACAACCCGATCAGCCCTTGCCGCCCGGACCGTTCAATCCGGTGAATCCGGATGGATCGCTGGTCGACTGTATTCCACCCGAACACCTTTCGCCGCTCGGACCGGCCGCGTACCTGCAGGAAATGTTGCGTGTCTCCGCCGGGTCCAGCTGCGCAGACCCGGTTCCCTATGCCGAGGATACCCTCGGCGGTCTGCTCGGCGCCCGCCGTGGCGACCTCGGCGAGCTGGCGGTGACCAAGGCGAACCTCGCGACCAGGATCCCGGTGATCGACCTGGTCAACGAAAGTCTCGAACAGCTGGTCACCACGGTGCCCGGCGCCACGGCAGGCGCCGTGCACGACACGGCGACCTACGAACTCGCCGGGCACCGGCTCTCCCATGACGGCACCGTTGGCGGCCACCCGTTGGCACACGATCCGCAGACCTTGTTCGCCACCGTGCCGGAGCACTCCTCGCCCGCCACTCCGGTCGCGGTGCCCGCCGCTTATGACGCGCTGCGCACCGATTTCACCCATCCCGAGCTGCCCTACCCGCAGGCGCTGGATATCAACCGCAGCTATCTGAAAGGGCTTGGCGCCAGTCGGTTCTCGGCCATGCGGCACTTCCGCGAAGACATCACCGAGTTTGCCGTCGACGCCGCGCACGAGCCCGCTACTTTCCGCTCACACTATTGGCGCTACCCGCTGCGGCTGCCGATCGCGCTGGAGTACCTGCGGATCACGCCGGAGGAGTACGAGCTGCTCTACAGCCACGACATCGGCACCGAACCGGCCGAGGGTCGATTGGTGCTGCATGAGGTGTACGGCTATCCGCAGCCGGAGATCGGTGGGCGCTCCTGGACCGAATTCGTCCGGGTGGTGCCGGAATTCCTGCGCCGCACCGGACTGGACTACTGCGAATTCCTCGAACTGTGGCGCAGTGGCTACGTGCCGTTCCGGCGTGAGTACGACGGCGGGGAGACCGATTCCGATGCGTCGGAGGGTGGTGGATTCCCGGACTGTCTGCCCTGCTGTCCGGAAGACCTGGTGATCGATTTCGGCGAACTGGACACCTCGGACGCACTGCGCCACCTGGCCGTATTCATCCGATTGTGGTGCCGACTGCGCGAACATCCTTGCGAGGCTGTCACTTTCGCGCAGCTGACCGACATCTGCACGACCCTGGAGCTGTTCCGCGCCGGCGCCGTCAACCCGGACTTCGCGCGGCAGCTCGGCGCACTGTTCGTGCTGCGGGAATTCCTGTGCCTGCCATGGGAGGATCCCGATGCGCCGGACCCGACCGCCGAATCCAGCGCGCCCCGAACGCATCTGCTTGCCCTGTGGATCGGATCCGCGTCCCCGCATTGGGATTGGGCAGTGCGCACCCTCATCGAGCGGATCGACGCGACCGCCGAACGCCTGCACCCCGAGTTGTCCGCGCAACCCGAACTGGCCAAGCTGATGGCGCAGAACCTCGACGCACTGTCCCGGCTGGCCGGATTAGACCCCAACACCGCGACCGACACCTGGCATCGGCAACCGACCAGCACAATCCGTTTCGCCGAGGTGCTGCTGAAGATCTACCTGTCCGAGTTCACCGTCGGCGAGGTGTTGTTCTTGTTCGCCGATGCGCATCTGCGTGGCGACGATCCGTTCCCGTTGCCCTCGGCGAACGAGGCGATGGACAACCCCCTCGGCCTGCCCGACGACGACGATGAACACGGTCTGTGGGCGCTGCGCCACAAACTGCTCGACGCCACCGCCGAGGATGTCCAGACCTGGAGCTGGGGCCGGATCACCGATGTGATGGAACGCGAATTCGGTTATCTCGCCACAACTCCCGACGACGCACTACAGGCAGTGGGCGAGCATTTCTTCCCCTCGGTGCTGGAGCGCGAGGGCATTCCGGTCACCGCCGACCGGCGTCGGTTCAGCGCGCCGCTGACGGCGGCCGACACCACACCGGCGATGTGGAACTCGCCGCCGGACGGACCGTTCCACTACGACCGAGCCGGCCAGACCCTGTGGACCAGGCTGCCGCTCGACGACATCGCGGTCGCCGAGCGACTGAGCACCTTGCGTCCGCTCACCGCGGTCGAGCAACAGGCCGTCCAGACGCTGTACTTCGCGCCACGCACGCTGCTGGCGCCGTTCGGACTGATCTTCAGCGGGTTCGAGGCAGCTGTGGAGCGCCTGGTACAGGAGCCGGACGAGCAGGAACGCTTCGACTTCGTGCAGCAGGAGTTCGCGCTCTTCTATCGCCGCACCCGGATCATCGTCGAACATCTCGCCGAGCACGTCCGCGGCGCCGCGCCGCAGCGCGATCCCGGCCTGAGCCCGCGCGAGGTGGCCCGGCTGCTGCGCTCGCTGTGGGGCGACGAGAACGCCGGGACGACGCCATGGGAGGACGACTCCGGCACACCGCCTGCGGTCACTTGGCCGACCGCACCTACCGGTGGCGCATTCGCCGCGCTGCTCGGGTTGGTCGGTACCGGGCTGGCCGGCGAGTTCGCGGTGGCAGGTCTGGATCCGGCGTGGCGGGAGCTCAGTGGACCGCTCACGGTGTTCGGTTCCGACCGCAACACCTGGAATGCGCCCGCCCCCACCGTCATCCCGGAGATGGGGCTGACCCTGACGCCCAAGCAACTGCGTCACGTGGCCGTGCGCAACGGCTTCGCGCTGCGCGACCTCGACGGCGAACCATTACTCGGCGCACAGCCTTTCACGGTCACCTGGTCCGGCGCGCTGCTCGTGGAAGCCAGCGGCCGCTACGAGTTCGCCGCAGGCGATCCCACCCCGGATGGCGACGAACCCGACTGCGAACGCTGTGAGGACCACCGCTGGCGGATCACCCTGCGGCGCGGGCAGCGGTCGTGGATTCTGTTGAACCGCAACTGGCCCGGTGAGAACGCACCCGACTGCCACTCGGCGCCGATCGAGCTGCGCAGGGGTAGCTACGAGATCACCGTCGAGCTGCGGCAACCGGAGCCGATATTCGACCGTCCGGAAGAGGTTCGGCCGCGGCACACCGGGTTCCAGGTGAAGTACACCGGTCCCGACACCGAAGACCGCCTCGTCGCCGTACCCCATCGGCGGCTGTACCGCATCCACGTCGAAGCGCCGCTCGACGTCGGTGTCGTTGTGGGCGATCCGGCGGCGGCGTACCTGCGGAGCCGGTATACCTCCAGCCTGCGCGATATCCGGCGTACCTATCAGCGCGCGTTCAAGGCGGCCCTTCTCACGCATCGATTGCGCCTGTCGGCGGCGACCTTGCCCAGGGAGCCCCAGTCGGAACTCGGCTACCTACTCGACCACGCGGAAGGCTTTGCCGGGCAGAGTCATCCGCGCACCGGGGCGACCTCGTTCGGCACCCACCGTGCCTGGTTCGATCCCGATCTGCTGCCCGTCGCCGACCCGTTCGACACCCCGGCCGCCGACCAGCGGTCCGCGCCGAGCGCCGCCCGCCAAGCCGCGCTCTTCGATGGGTGGGAACGGCTCTACGACTACACCGCGCTGCGCCAGGAGACCTGGACGGCCCGGGAAAAGCCCGCATGGCGTGTCTTCCACGAGGCCTCCGAACGCCAGCCGGACGATCCGGCACAGCTGGTGCGTCATCTCGGCGTGGACGTCCGGCACGCACTGCTCGTCCTGACCTACTTCGACTACGTCGTGGGCGTGCCGGATCTGGAGAACGAGGCGTGGGCAATTCGTGCCTGGCGTTGCGAGATGTGGCTGGATCGCCTGGAACGGTGCTTCCGGGTGCTGCACATCGACGCGGCGCTGCCACACCGCTGGGCCGCCGACCGCCCCGAACTCGGCCCCGACGCCGGTAACGAGAACCTGACCAGCTTCGTTCGCGACGGATCCTTCGAGAGCGGGGCTCCCCGGCGATATCTCGACGTCCAAACACTCAACGACGGATTACGCGTGCGAGCTCGCGACGCGTTGGTGACTTGGCTGTGCGGGATGCAGCGGGTGCCGCTGCCGTTCGATCCGGGCCGGTACGCAGTCCGCGCAACCGATCTCAGCGACCTGCTGCTGCAGGATGTGGCAACCGGGACGTGTGCGCGTGCCAGCCGGATCGAGGATGCGATCAGCGGCGTGCACGGCTTCGTACAAAGGGCCCGGCTCGGCCTGGAACCGGATCTCCCGGTCTCCGCGCCGTTCGCGCAATTGTGGGACGGCCGCTACGAGACCTTTCACACCTGGCAGTGCTGCGCCGAGCGAGAGGTGTACCGGGAGAACTGGATCGAGTGGGATGAACTCGACAAGGCCCGCCGGGTGGAGGCTTTCGTCTTCCTCGAGGACCGGCTGCGCCGCGGGAGGCTGACCACCGCGGTACCCGGTGGGCTGGAGTGGTGGCCCAACCGCCGCCCGCCTGCCCACCCCGGGCTCACGGTGCTGCAGGAGGCCGAGCCATCGGTAATCCACGCGTTGCTGCCGGGGCCGGTCCCGGAAGGGATGGATCTGCAAGGCACCCCGCAGACCGACGCCCAGCCGTCCTGGCTGGCGCCGCTGCGCCGGATCACGCACACCGACGACGGCGAACCGACGGACAACGACAACGGTGACGGTGACGGTGACGACAACGACGACACGGATCCTGTGGTCGTACACTCCGCGGTCGCGCACGAACTCGCCACCGCCGACCGCGATCGGTTGCCGTTGTGGATCCAGACAGCCGTCCGCTTGGGCGCTCGCTTCGTCCGGGTCGCCGCGGCGGGTACCCCACCGGCCGCCGCCGGTTTCAGTCCGTGCGTCTACGACGAGGACGCTTGCTGCTGCGGTTGCGGACGCGACCACGAGCCGCTGGTCGACGAGTACTACTTCTGGCTCGAGCACGGTGTGGTGTACGAGCCGGTAGTGCAGTCGGCCGAGGCCGGCCGGACCACGGCGGACGAGATCTCCGACTGGCACCGTCCGGACAAACTGCCCACCGTCTTGCATTGGCCCGCTGTACCGGTCGTGCACCTGTGCTGGTCGCGTCAGCGGGGCGGGCGGTTCGAGCCGCAGCGACGTTCCGGGCAGCCTGTCCGGGTGCAGTCGGCGGCGCACGCTCAGCTCGAGTTCAAGGGCCGGACAGTGGATTCTCTGCGGTTCGAGATCATCGGTGGCATCCGGCCGACCGGCTACGACGCCGACCCGACGCCGCCCGGTTTCCGCTACGACCTGGCCACCGACAGCACAACCACGCTGCCGCTGATCGTCGCACCGCCGCCGCCGGAAGTCTCGGTCGGTGGGCTGGACGCCTATCCCTTCTTCGCTTACGTATGCCCCGGTGCGCCGCTGGAACCGCTGTCGCTGTTCTCGGTCGCGCTCACCGTGGGCGCGACACTGCGCACCCACTGCCGGTACGAGGCGGCGTTGAAGTGGTATGAGCTGGCGCAACGGCCCGGCACCACGGATAACGCGTGGACCGAGTGCCGCCGTACGCCACCGCCGACCAACGGCAACGGCAACGGTGACGGTGACGGTGACGGCAACGGTGACGGTGGTGTCGTCGTCGTCCTGGTCGAATCGGCCGACGTCGACGTCGACGCAGCGATCGCCGACCACCGCCGTGAGGGCGACGTGGCCTGTTGCTCGACCACCGCGATCGATGACCGGCGGGCGCGCGAACGTGCCCTACTGCTGCGCTATCTGGAGACGATGCTCGATTGGGCCGACACCCTGCTGTGCCGGAGCACGCCGGAGTCGATGCGGCGCGCCGACGTAGTGCTTGCCCAGATCGACCGGATACTCGGTGCCCGTCCGGATACTGTAATGGGACAGGATGATTGGTACGAACACACGGTGTCGTCGTTCGTACCCCGCGAGGCGCCGCTCAATCCGCGGCTGACGGTGCTCTACCAGCGCACCGCGGACCGCCTTTCCCTCATTCAGCACTGCGTAGACGGACGTCGTCTGCCCACCGGACGGGCCGGCGTCGACCGGCCGTACTTCGGCGCCGACCCGCGACCCGACGGCTGGTGCGACGGTGACTGCGGTTGCGGTGACGACTGCTGCGGATCCTGCTGCGACGCGTACCGTTTCACCGTCCTGGTCCGGCAGGCGAGGGAGCTGGCCGGTGACGTCCGTTCGCTCGGCGCGCAATTGCTGGCCGCCTACGAAAAGGGCGACGCCGAATACCTGGCGGCGCTGCACTCGACGCAGGACCATCAGCTACTCGAGCTCACCGTCGAGCAGCGCAGGCACCAGTGGCGCGACGCCGACTGGCAGGTACAGGCGCTCGGCAAGACGAAGGAAGGCGCGCAGGCGCGACTGCGCTACTACCAGAACCTGATCGCCAACGGCCTGAACGCGGGTGAGATCGGCTACGAATCACTCACCGGCGTCTCGGTCGGATCGCGCGTCGCGGGCAATGTCGTGGAGGCCATCGCACAAGGCATCGGGATGACACCGGACTTCTGGATCGGTGTCGCGGGCATCGCCGGGTCACCGTTGCAGTTCAACCAGATACCGATCGGCAACAAGCTCGCCTCCGGATTCGCCACCGCCGCGCGGATCATGAACGGGCTCAGCGAGATCGCCACCAGCGGTGCCAACCTGAGCAACCAGGAGGGCACGTGGGACCGCCGGTTGGCCGAATGGCGGCACCAGGTAGACACCATCACCATCGAGCTCGAACAGATCGAGCGCCAGATCCTTGGCGCCGAACGCCGCCGCGATCTCGCACTGGGGGAACTGAACAACCATCAGCGACAACTGGAGAACTCGGCCCGCGTGCGGGACTTCCTGCGCGACAAGTTCACCAACCACGAGCTGTACCTCTACCTGCAGCAGGAAACCGCGGCGCAGTACTACCGGATGTACGAGTTGGCGCGCTGCGCGGCACGCAAGGCCGAGCGGGCATTCAACTACGAGCGGGGATATACCGCACGGAAGTTCGTCGGCGCCGACGACTTCGACACCCTGCGTGAGGGTTTGCTGGCGGGCGAGCGGCTGCACGTAGCAGTGGCACGCATGGACAAGGCCTATCTGGACGAGAACTGCCGGGAATACGAACTCACCAAACACATCTCGATGCGCTTGTGCTTCCCGCTGGCCTACCTGCAGCTACAGACCACCGGATCCGCCGAAATCGAAGTACCGGAATGGATGTTCGATCTCGACTATCCGGGGCACTACATGCGCCGGATCAAGAATGTCTCGGTCACCATCCCGTGTGTGGTCGGCCCGTATACAGGCGTGCACTGCCGTCTGACGCTCCTGAGCAGTTGGACGCGAGTCGATCCCCGCCTGATCGATCCGCCGAACACCTGCTGCCACGAGCCGCCGCGATCCGGATGCTGTTGCGCGGCGGCACCGAACGGCTACACCGCAACCGGAGACGACAGCCGGATGGTGCGCTCGTACACGGCGACCGAGGCGATCGCGACCTCCACCGGCCAGAACGATTCCGGCATGTTCGAGCTGAACTTCCGGGACGAGCGGTATCTGCCGTTCGAGTTCGCCGGTGCGATCAGCCGCTGGCGCATCGAATTGCCGCCGGAGACGAATGCTTTCGACTTCGCGGCGCTCGGCGATCTGGTGATGCATTTCAACATCACGGCGTGGGAAGGCGGGGAACCGTTGCGCGCGGCCGCGCTGGCGGCGGCCCGGTGCCGGTTGCCGGGCGACGGATTGCGTCTGCTCGATGTACGGCGCGACCTGCCCGATGCCTGGTCCGGCCTGCGCGTGCCGCGCCAAGGGGGCGGCCCGTGGAACCGGCGGCTCGACCTGCGATTGTCCGGCGCGATGTTCCCGTTCGTGCCGGTCCGCCGAGTGCGGTGGGTGGATTCGCTCCAATTGTTCGTGCAGGCTCCATGCGCAGAACCGAGCGCCTCCGTTGTCGTCCGGTTCCGACCGGTCCGCTATGACCGATGCGCATGCGAGTGGATCGACGTGCACTGCGTGGCAAGCAGCGAATTCCCCGGCCTGTACTGGGGTGTGGTCGACCTGGACGGAACCCGGCTCGGCCCACTCGACGACGACAGCGCCGAACGGTTGGGCGCCTTCGAGTTCCCGGACGAACTCGGCGAAATCTGTGAGGCATACCTGGTTTTCGGGTATTGCGCGGAAACGGCGCGGTCGTGTGGCGGCGATACCCGGTGCGACTGCCGCGAATCCGAGTGCAGCTGCGTGGAGGGTCCGCGATGACTGCGAGCCCGAGCGATACGGTGCGGGGGTGACGTGATGGACGCTGGTTCTCCCGGTCGCACCGCACCCGACGACCCGCCGCATTCGCCGACCGAGGATGAGGGATCTGCTCCGGGCGGCTGGTTCGGCAGCGCCACCGATGGTCGTCCGCCGGTGATCTCGCTGCCGAAGGGCGGTGGAGCCATCCGAGGGATCGGCGAGAAGTTCACCGTCAACGCCGCCACCGGCACCGCTTCGGCGAGTATTCCGCTGGGTGTGAGCCCTGGCCGTCGCGGCTTCGGCCCCGCATTGTCGCTGAACTACGACTCCGGGATCGGGAATGGTCCGATGGGGTTGGGATGGCGGCTCGGCTTGTCTGCGATCACCCGGAAGACGGATAAGGGGATACCCACATATCGAGACGGCGGCGAGGTCGACCCGGGCACAGACTCCGCGCGGGATGGCGCGGCCGATACGTTCGTGCTGTCGGGCGCGGAGGATCTGGTGCCGCGACTGGCGGAGCGAGACGGGCAATGGCTGCCGGTCCATAGCCCGCGCGTCGAGTCGGGACGAGAATTCACCGTGTATGAGTACTGTCCGCGCGTAGAAGGGTTGTTCGCCCGTATCGAGCGATGGGTGGATGCCGGGACCGGGCAGTCGCATTGGCGGTCCATCGACCGGGAGAATGTGACGACCACATATGGTCGGGATGCGAACAGTCGTATCGCCGACCCACGAAATCCGGCGACGGTGTTCAGCTGGCTCATATGCGAGACCTACAACGATATCGGCGACATCATCCGATACGAGTACAAAGCCGAAGACGCCGCCGGTGTGGGTGTCGACGCCGTCAATGAACGGAATCGAGATGACGCCGACCGGTCGGCACAGCGATATCTCAAACGCATCCGCTACGGCAATCGGATCTCACGATGGTTGAATCCGGAACCCGCCGCAGATGATTGGCTGTTCGAGGTCGTGCTGGATTACGGCGAACACGATCCGTCCGCGCCGACCCCGGCCGAGGAGCGGCCGTGGACGTGCAGGCTCGACCCGTTCTCGAACTATCGCGCCGGATTCGAGGTTCGCACCTACCGCCTGTGCCGACGCGTGTTGATGTTCCATCACATCGATGAGCCAAACGTCGGTGCCGACTGCCTGGTATCGGCGACGGAGTTGACCTATCGGGGTGAACCGACCCGGGGTGAATCCGTCGTGTCGGTCATCGATTCGGTGTGCCAGCGAGGATTTCGGCGGCGCGCGGGGGGCGACTATGTGACGCGAGCGCTGCCGCCGGTGCAATTCACCTACAGCGAGGCATGCATCGACACCTCACCCCGCACACTCGATGCGGAGAGTTCGACCAACCTGCCGATCGGACTGGCCGGATCGAACTATCGGTGGGTAGATCTCGACGGCGAGGGCTTGTCGGGAATCCTGACCGAACAGGCACACGCCTGGTACTACAAACCCAATCGTGGCGACGGCCGATTCGGTCCGCTGCGTACGGTGGCGCGCCCGGCGCAAGCCGCACTGGGTAGCGGGCGTCAGCAGTTGCTGGACCTGGATGGCGACGGGAACCTCGAGCTCGTCGAGTTCTCCGACGCCACATCGGGTTTTACCGAACGATCACCGGATGGCGGTTGGACGGTGTTCCAGCCCTTCCGGCGCCGCCCGACTATCGACTGGACCGATCCCAACCTGCGGTTCATCGACCTGAACGGGGACGGCCATCCCGATGTTCTGATTGCCGACGACCAGGTGCTCAACTGGCACGCCGCCTTGGGGACAACGGGATATGGTGCCGCGCAACGGGTCCCGACGGCCCGCGACGAGGAACGCGGCCCCCGCGTGGTATTCGGCGACGGCACCCAGTCCGTCCAGCTGGCGGATATGTCCGGCGATGGGCTGACCGATCTGGTCCGCATCCGCAACGGCGAGATCTGCTATTGGCCCAATCTCGGTTACGGCCGATTCGGCGCGAAGGTGGCGATGGACAACGCCCCCTGGTTCGACAGGCCCGACGCATTCGACCCTGGCCGCATCCGGCTGGCCGACATCGATGGCTCCGGTACCACCGACGTGATCTACTTGCACGCCGACAGCACCCGTCTCTTCGTCAACCGCAGTGGCAATAGTTGGAGCCCGGCACACGATCTCGGCGTCGCGTTCCCCCGGCTGGACAGCGGAACGACGGTGACGACCATCGATCTGCTCGGGAACGGGACAGCCTGTCTGGTGTGGTCCTCTCCGCTGCCGAGCGAGTCCGGACGGCAGCTGCGATACCTGGACCTGATGGGTGGACAGAAGCCACATCTGCTGGTGGAGATGCGAAACAATCTGGGGGCGCACACCCGGGTGAACTATGCGCCGTCGACCCGCTTCTACGTCGCCGACGCCGATGCCGGTAGACCATGGGTGACACGACTGCCCTTTCCCGTCCACGTGGTGCATCAGGTGGAGACGGTGGACGCGGTGGGCCGCAACCGCTTCCACACCCGCTATGCCTACCACCACGGCTATTTCGACGGCGTCGAGCGAGAATTCCGCGGCTTCGGCATGGTGGAGCAGTTCGACACCGAACACCTTGCCGCGCTGGGTAACAGTGTGCCACCGGATAACTCGCACAACTGGGACGAACGCACGCTGGTCGCGCCCGCCGTGACGAAGACGTGGTTTCACACCGGCGCGATGCTCGACGACCGTGGAATCTCTCGCCAGTTCGCAGACGAATACCATCCCGATGACCACCCGTTGCCCGACTCGACCGTGACGAGCGGACTTACCGCGGATGAGAAGCGGCAAGCCGCGCGCGCGTTACGTGGCAAACCGGTGCGACACGAGGTGTACGCGCTCGACGGCAGTGCCGCACAGGATATTCCGTATCAGGTGACCGAACACAACTACACCGTCACCATGCGGCAACCGGCACGCCGCGAGCCCGACTCCGCCGGATTGCGCAACGCCGTATTCCTGGCCTCGCCTCGCGAAACCCTCACGGCCCATTACGAACGGCAGGCCGACCCTCGGATATCGCACGAGGTGGTGCTCGCGGTCGACGATTACGGCAACGTCCTGCGATCCGCGGCAGTCGGCTACGGCCGCCGCCATCCCGACCCCGACCCCGCGCTGACGGATATCGACCACGCACAGCAACGGCGGCACCATCTGGTGCTGACCGAGCACGACTACACCAACCGCGTCGAACTGCCGGACGCCCATCGCGTTCCGCTGAGCGCCGAGACCCGGGTATTCGAGGTGCTGGCGCTGTCGCCCACGAAGCGACTGTTCGGATTCGCCGAACTGCGCGCCGGTCTCGACGACATCCAAACAACGGTGCCCTACGAGGTCTTCGATCTCGACCCCGGCGAACTGCCCCGTCCGGCCCGCCGTCTCGTCGAACAGACACGTACCTTGTTCCGTCGCGACGATCTGTCCGGGCCGTCGCCCGCGGGCGTCCTCGAGTCGATGGCCCTGCCCTTCGAAAGCTACCGCAAGGTGTTCACGCCGGGACTGCTCGACGCCGTCTACGGTGATCGCATCGATGCGACCGTCCTTGCCGAAGCGGGCTACCTCGGAATGGACGACGATTGGTGGATTCCATCAGGGCGGATCTTCTACTCGCCCGAAAAGACTCCCGGGCCTGCTGAATTGGAGTTCGCCCGCGAGCACTTCTTTCTGCCGTACCGTTTCCGGGATCCGTTCGGCGCGGTCACCTCGGTCACCTACGACCGATACGACCTGCTGGTCACCGGCACTCGCGACCCGCTGGGCAACCAGATCACGGTCGGAGAACGCGATGCGGCCGATCGCCTAATCAGCAATGGGAACGACTACCGGATCCTCGCGCCCGGTCTGATCACCGACGTGAACCGCAACCGGCGCGCGGCCGCCTTCGACGCGCTCGGGCGATTGGCGGGGACCGCGGTGATGGGTAAACGCGAAGAGAGCCTTGGTGATTCACTCTCCGCATTCGACCCCGACCCACCTCCCCGCGATATTCGAGACTACTTCGACGATCCGCTCGCCGATCCGGCCCAGCTCCTCGGCTCGGCGACCACCCGAATTCTCTACGACGAACTCGCGTACTGGCGCAGCCGCGATCACGCTCGGCCGCGGCCGACAGCGACGGCGACCCTCGCCCGGGAAACGCATGACGATCAACTCGCCGATGGCGATATCGCCCGGATCCAGCACAACCTGTCCTACTCCGACGGATTCGGTCGCGAGGTACAGCAGAAGGCGCAGGCCGAGCCGGGACCGCTCGCCGATGCCGCGATGAGTCCCCGATGGGTCGGCAGCGGTTGGACGATCTTCAACAACAAGGGCAAGCCGGTGCGCAGTTACGAACCGTTCTTCACGGCGAGTCACCGGTTCGAGTTCGCCACGATCGTCGGTGTCAGCTCGGTGTTGTTCTACGACCCACTGGAACGGATCGTCGCCACCGTCCACCCCGACGGCACCTACGCGAAGACCGTATTCGACCCCTGGCGTCAGGACAGTTGGGACGGAAACGACACCGTATTGCTCGATCCGCGAGACGATCCGGATATCGGCGACTTGGTCCGGCCTTACCTCGACAGCCTGCCCGGCCGGCGCACGTGGTATCTGCGGCGGATCGACGGCGCGCTCGGACCCGCACACCAGCGCGCCGCCCGCCTCACCGCCGCGCATGCGGCAACACCGTTGCGGGCCTGGTTCGACACCCTCGGACGCACCTTCTTGTCGGTGGCGCACAACCGTTTCCGACGCGGTGATCACGTCGAGGACGAGCGATACGCCACCCGGACCATGCGGGATATCGAGGGCAACGAACGCGAAATCCGCGACGCCGCGGACCGCGTCGTCATGCGCTACGGATACGACATGCTCGGTCGCCGGATCACCCACGCGGGCATGGACACCGGCGGCGGACCGGCATTGCCCGACGCGCTGGACAACACCGTCTACCACTGGACGGCGCGCGAGTTCCGCTTCCGCACCGAATTCGATCGTCTCCGGCGGCCGGTGCGTACCTGGATGCGCGGGCCCGAGCAGACGGAGGAATCGCTGTACCTGCGTACCGAGTACGGCGAAGATCAACCGGATGCGGCCACCCACAACCTGCGCGGTCAGATGTTCCGGCGGTTCGACCAAGCGGGCGTGAACATCCACGGCGACTACGACTTCAAGGGCAATCTCGTCGAAGTCGGCAGGCAACTCACCGTCGAGGATCGTGAGGTCGTCGACTGGAGCGATGACGTGCCCGTGGAGGAGCACGTCTACCGCGGACATACTCGCTACGACGCGCTGAATCGGCCTACCGCGGTCACCACGCCCGACGGCAGCGTCGTCTATCCCGGCTACAACGAAGCCAACTTGCTGGAGCGGATCGACGTCGCGCTGCGAGGCGCGAGCGAATGGACAACCTTCGTCGCCAACCTCGACTACAACGCCCGTGGCCAGCGCACCCTGATCGACTACGGCAACGGCGCGAGTACCGGCTACGAATACGACCCGGCCACCTTCCGGCTGGTCCGGCTGACCACTCTGCGCGCTGCCACGCGACTGCAGGATCTCGACTACACCTACGACCCGGTCGGGAATGTCACGACGCTGCGTGACGACGCCCAGCAGACTGTCTTCTTCCGCAATCGCGTCGTGCATCCCCGCGCGGAATATGTGTACGACGCGGCCTACCGGTTGATCGAAGCGACCGGCCGCGAGCATGTAGGGCAAGGCTCTGCCACTCCCCCGGATGCCGCCGACGCACCACGGGAAGGGGTGAGCCACCCGGCCGACGCCGCGGCCATGGGCCGATACCTCCAGCGGTACTGCTATGACGCCGTCGGCAATATCCTGCGCATGGCCCACCGAACCGACGACCCCGCTCGTGGCGGATGGACCCGCGACTACCTCTACACCGAACCGAGCCTGCTACAGCCCGACCGGGCGGGCAACCGACTCTCGGCCACCGCGACGCCCGACCAGGTGACCACACCAACGCCGTTCCACTACGACGTCCACGGCAATATCACCGCGATGCCGGAACTTCCCACGATGCGGTGGGATCCGGACGATCACCTGCAGGACACCGCACGCAGCACCGGTGGCGAAACCACCCGCTACACCTACGATGCCGCGGGAACGCGGGTGCGCAAGGTCTCCCGGCACGCCGACGGGCGGCGCCGGTCCGAGCGAATCTACTGGGGCGCCTTCGAGATTCATCGTGAATACGGCGCCGACGGCGCGGTGACGCTGGCGCGCGAAACCCTGCACATCGTCGACGACAATCAGCGCATCGCGGTGGTGGAAACCCGCACCGAGGGCACCGACAACGGGCTGGCGCAACTCGTGCGCTACCAGTTCGCGAATCTACTCGGTTCCGCCGTGCTTGAACTCGACGGCACCGCGCAGGTCATCACCTACGAGGAGTACTACCCCTATGGCAGCACCTCGTATCAGGCGGTCCGATCACAGACGGAAACACCCAAGCGCTATCGATTCACGGGTAAGGAGCGCGACACCGAAACCGGGCTGTACTACCACGGCGCGCGTTACTACGCTCCGTGGCTCGGCCGGTGGACGAGCCCCGATCCGGCGGGTGTGGTCGACGGCCCGAATCTCTATGTGTACGTCCGGAACAACCCCGCCAAGCTCACGGATCCGACCGGCCACCTGAGTTGGGGCCAATGGGCGGGAATCGCCGCGGCGGTGGTGATCGGCACCGTCGTCACCGTCGCGACCGCAGGCCTGGCCGGTCCCGTCGTGGGGACGGCCGCCGCCGCGGTCATCGGTGGAATCGTCGGTGGCGCAGTGGGTGGCGGTGTCGGCGAAGCGCTGGAAGCACACATCGACAAACGGGAATCGCATATCCTCCGGTCGGCGATCATCGGCGGCGTTATCGGCGGCGTCTTCGCCGGTGCGGGAGCCGCCATCGGCGCCGTCGCGAAAACCACTGTGGCACAGGGAGTTGCCAACCGGTTCGTCTCTTCGGCGGCCGCCCAGTTCGTGCGGTCCGCGGCGGCAAGGATCGGCCAATCCGCGGCCGGGCAGGCCGCGCGCCGTGCCGGGACCAAGCTGGGTGAATCGTCTGTCGGCAAGGCGACGGCGGGGGCAGCCGCGCGAGTGGGTAGCGCGTTGCGTTCGGTGCACGAATTCGGCGAACGCGGGGGCTCCAAGATCGCCGGCCGGTTGGCGGGCACCCCGGCGGAGAAAATCCTGCCCGCGCCGGTAGTACCCGGCGTACGGCCCGGTGAGGGGGCCGGTATCGCACAGAACTTCAAACGAAGCTTCGGCGAGAGCCCGGAGGCCATCGACGTGGTGGGTAGTCGGGCCGAGGCCCAGGCGACCGGGAATTGGCCCGACGGTTCCGGGCCGGCCGCGAGCGATATCGACGTCGTGATAACGACCAAACTGCCCGATCTGGACAAGGCCTCGGGAGCGGGCTTCGAATTCTTCAAGCAAGTCAATCCGGGAAAGGTGCCGACGGGCGTGACGGGAATCGGCTACGGGCCCGACAAGGCGTACATCGGACCCGGCCAAGGCGCCATCCCCAAAGGCGGGACCATCGACCCGTTCTTCAGCCCGACCGGTGCCGATACCACGGTGGGACCGGCGTACCGGATCTGGCCTACGCCGATTACCCCACCGACCGGAGGCGTCGGTGCGGGCGCAACCTTCTTCGGCGGTCAACCGGATAAGCCTGCGGTCCTGCCGGGGCTGACAGTTCGCTTCTGATCCCGGTCGCTGCCCGCACGATACGCCCGTCACCGCTCGGGCCCGGGCAACGCACACCACGATCCCGTGTGGCGGGATCAGTCCAGATGGGCCGACAGCAGCCAGGCCGGAACCGACTTGCGGCCACTGGGCTCGTCGCGCATACCCTCGAACCGGAAACCCGCGTCCGCCGGCAACACCGCAGGCAGATTGCCATGAATTCGCGCCGGCCTGATCTCATCGATCACCCAGTACTTCGACACCACCTCACGAAGCTCGTCGGCGGTGACCGGCGATGGTCCCGGTTCAGGCACTTCGGGCAGAGCGGCCCGGTCGAACACCAGCACGAAATACGCCGCGCCCGGCGCGGCGGCGCGCACAATCGACTGCTGATAGCCCTCCCGCGACTCGACCGGGATCGAATGGAACAACGTGCTGTCGACGATGGTGCCGAAACGGTCGTCGTAGCCGGTGAAGGAGGCGATGTCGGCGACCTCGAAGGAGGCGTTGACCAGGCCGCGCCTGGCGGCCTCGACTCGGGCCAGCTCGACCGCGGTCGGCGATAGATCCAAGCCGACGGTGGTGAAACCCCGCTCGGCCAGATACAGCGAGATCGCGGCCTCTCCGCATCCGACATCGAGGACATCGCCATGGAATCTGCCCTGCTCGATCAGTGCGGCGAGTTCCGGCTGGGGTTCCCCGATACTCCACGGCGGCTTGACGCCCGGCCCGAACGGGCCCCCTGTACCTCGGTAGATTTCTTCGAATTCGAAATCATGAGGGGTAGTCATAGCCCACAAATATCAGGGAACCTGATATATGTTCGGGACCTGGCCCGCGACGCGCTCGAACTGCTCAAGAGTCGGTGTGTCAACTCCGGTGCAAACGTGACCCGTATCTTCCGGGGCAATCGTGACCCCGGCCGCCTCAGTGAACGTCCGCTTAAGTAGCCGAAGAGCGTGCGTGCATGGCGTCCGCCGACGAGTGTGCAGCATGTCGGTACCGGCAGACACAATGGCGGACATGGAAAACGGTGATGACAACGACGCTGCCCAGCCCTCCCCGGCTGTGAACAGATGGATGGTGGGTCTGACCTGCGCCGCGATCGTCGCGACCGGCTACCTCATCGCCTGGCTGGTGCACGAGCCGGAGCCGTCGGGGCCCACGGCTCGGGCCGAAAACTCCTATGTCACTCCGCCGGTCGCGTTTCCGGTGCAGATCCCGGGTTGCGATGTCGTAGAACCTCCGCGGGAAGGGCAAACGTTCGGGATGGTTCACTCCGTCACATACGAATACGATAATCCGTCCTATCCGTGGTTCTCCGGTCCCAAGGCGGTCGCGATGACGCAGGCGCTGCAGGATGCGCTGCCCGGTGATGTCGAGATCGCCTTCGCCCCGGTAACGCGCTCGCTGGTGTTCCAGCCGATCCTCGGCGATGCCACGCAGAACAAGGGATTCGGCGGTTGGACCAGGGCGAACGCCACGCTGCTGCGCGGTGACCGAGAGGGCGCGCTGTCGGTGACCGTGCGCCAAGCCACCAAGCCGATTCCACCGTGCGTCGCCGGCGAACTCGACGAACGGCGCCACCTTCCCGATGGCACGATCGTCGATACCGATGACACCTGGTATGAGATCGAGGGGGTTCGCACCCTTACGCGCGACGCCACCGCTTATCTGCCCGACGGATCCGTCGCCCACGCGAACGCCACCGATCAAGCCGCTGAGGGCAGCGGCCGTCCCCGAGCCGTCCCCTTGGCCATCGATGAACTCGTCGCGCTCGTGACCGATCCCGAACTACGCATCAGCGCGCCGGTTCCGCCCGGAACGTCGAGCCCGCCCGAGGTCTGCCTGCCCTTCTCGAAATCCGGCGCGGTGATCGATCAGGCCCATGCTCGTCGATGGGGTGCGGTGCTGGCGCAGATCCCGCTCGACGGTGTGACCCTGGACCGGCCATTGGGGGCGCTGCTGCAAGGAGAGAGGGGCGGCGGCGTGTGCCAGGCGGTTCAAGTAACCACGCCCGGCCGGCAATCGCGGTTGGCCATCGTGATCAGCACCGAGCAACCCCTGCCGCAGGAGCCCGATACTTCCTCTTACGGCGGCGCGAGGCGGCGGCTGCCGGACGGGACTGTGGTCGAGACCCACGAAGAGCGAAGTGCGGCGCTGGCGTCCACGCCGCGAACTGACCGTACGGTCACCGTCACCCGCCCGTCCGGGACACAGATCGAAATCTCCTTCGCCGACGCACCCGCCGAGCTTCTGCCGTTAGCGCTGCTCGAGGAGATCGCCCTGAATCCGGGACTCGACGTGTCGTGATGAGAACGATCCGTGCTGACTTCAGTCAGCGCGAGTGAGCGATAATGGCTCCCCTTTATGTCAACCCGTGGATGCGGGTGCGGGGTTAGCCTATTGATTGGGTCCGGGTTGCGGTTTGTCCGAAGGATCGGTGTTCGGGTTGGAGCCGGTCGCGCTGGAGTCAGTAGTCGTTCCCGATTGCCCTCCCGGGCCCGCCAATTCGCGGCGGCGCTGATCGGCGAGCATTCGCGCGTAGACGACGTTGGAGAGCCTGCGCTTGAGTGCGCGCATCGCCTCCATCGAGGTTTTCCCGCCCGCTTTGCGGGCGTCGTAATAGGCGCGGCCGGCGGTGCGGTTGCGTAGTTGAACGACGGCCATGATGTGCAGGACCCGGTTGATCCGGCGGTTGCCGGCGCGGGAAAGCCGATGGCGTTGCTGGTCTCCAGAAGAGGCATCCAGGGGTGCGGTGCCGTTCCAGGACGCGAACTGGTCGCGGGTGCCGAAGCGGTGGATGTCGCCGGTGTCGGCCAAAAGCCTTGCCGCAGAAGAGGGGCCGATGCCGTGCAGTTCCATGATTGTGGAACCGCGGTCGGTGACGAGCTGTCGTAATTCTTTGTCGGCAGCCTTGGTTTTCCGGTCGATGGCTTCCAGGTCCTCGATCAATTCCAGAACCAGCCGCAACTGAACCCGACCGACCGGATCGGGTGAACGCAACCCGGTGATCAGGGTGCGGGCCTGGGTTGCAGACAGGAATTTCTTGGCGCCGCCGGGGATCAGGTCGAGCAGGAGCCGGTGGATGCGGTTGAGAGTTTCGGTGCGGGAACGGCCGAGTTCGTCGCGGCGGTCGGCCAGCATGCCCAGGGCCAGCAGTTCCGGATCGAGTTGGACGCGACGCAGATTCGGGGCGTGCAGTGCGGCCAGGGCGACCGAATGGGCGTCGACGGGATCGGTTTTGCGGCCGTTGCCGGTGGCGAAAACACGCACCTGCGCCGAGAGTTTCGCCGGCACGTCGATAACGATTTCGCCATCGTGGACCAAGCGGTTTGCCAGATGTCGCCCGATGCCGTTGCATCCCTCGACCGCCCAGACCCGATCACTGAATCCTTTTGCAGCCGTGAGCATCTCCGCGTAGCCAACGGTGTCGGTGGCATATCGGCCCGTCTTCATGGGCCGCCCGGATTGGTCGACGATTTCGATGGTGGCTGAACGTTTGTGTGGATCCATTCCGATGATGACCTTCACCGGTAGCCCTTTCTGCCTCGCAGTAGTTGGTGTCCGTACGAGGAGGGCACCGCTACTTCGAGCCGGGCAGACCCCTTTCCAGCCACTCCCGCACGGCACCCGGTGAGAGGCAAGCCATTATCGAGCCACACCGATCACGACGGTGGGCAGCCGCTGTGGGAGAGCATCTCACCGGGCACCTGAACCAGATCCTGGCCGGGACCCGGTCCTGACACCAGTCTTAAGTAGCCGCGGGGCGCGGGTTCTCGAACGTCCGCAACTGCCGATGTGGGTGCGATCAGTGAATGTTTCGAAGCGCTTCTTCGCGGTGTTATATCGGTCCTGATGCAGGTGGGCGTCGTGCGCAGCGCGATCATCGGCGAATACCCGGCACTGCGCGCTCTGCTCGGCACCATCTCCGAGCGCCTCGCCGACCAGCTCATGCAGGACCTCAACTGCCGCGTCGACATCGACGGAGAAGACCCCGCCGATGTCGCCTACGACTGGCTCCGCAGCGAAAAGCTGGTCGAATAGCGGAGCTGCTAGAGGGCGCAGCCGATCACACGGGCATCCTCGAGCGGAACACCGTGCCTGTTCACACAGTCGATTGCGTCGTCGACCCCCATCAGGCGCCACCCCACCGGTGCGGAGTACTTGAACATGTACACGACCGGGTGCAGGGTGCCTTTCGGTTGGCTCAGCGCCGTCGCGTAGTTCCCGCTGCACCGCGCATTCTGGAGATCGGCCAAGGGAATGTCGGGCGATGCCGTCATTCGCAGCGTGGTGATGAGGTATTCGCGGGTTACCACCGCGCAAGGTTCGGCCGTCGTCGGTGCGGCCGTCGTCGGTGCGGCAGTCGTCGGTGCGGCAGTGGTCTCCGGCGCCGGCGAGGTAGCCGGCTCCGGCTCCTCGTCGGCAGGTGATGTGGTGTCGGTCGTGGGCGCGACGGTTCCGGGGGCGGGGGCTGTGCCCCGAGCGGATGTGGAAACGGTGCTCGATGCCGAAGGGGCGGCATCGGAGGCGCCCTCGCCACCGCACGCCGTGAGAGCCACCGCGAGGGTGGCCGCCGCGGTCGCGAGCAGAACAGATCGGGTCATATTTCCTCCGCACTAGAGGCCGCCCAACTGGCGGCCGCTTCCAGATCATCTGAGCGCGTGAAGATTTCATTACAACCGCGAACTATGGTGGAACTCACAGGACGAATCCGAAGGGGGACACCTTCGTGAACACCGACATGCGAGAGCGTGGCCGGGTGGTGCCGACCGCTCAGCCGCGACTCTGACGCGGCGAAGGTCGCTTCGAAGGTTGAGCGTCCGCGAGTGCACTGACCATGTTGCCCGGCAGGGCATCTTCGCCTGCCGGGCAAAACCCGCACCGCATATCGCGCGTTTAGTCAGTCGTTGGTCTTGGCCGCGGGAACTCGGCCGAGTTTGATCAGCTCTGCCTGCAGTTTTCCGGCCTGGTGTGACTCAGCGAGGCGGGCGACCCATTCGGCGGCAGTCGCGAACGCCACTCGATGCCCCGCTTGGCACGCGCGGATACTGAGCCCGATCGACAGATGTGTCTTGCCGGTTCCGGGTGGGCCGAGGAAGACCACGTTGTCGCGGGCGGTGATGAAATCCAAGGTCCCGAGGTGGGTGATGGCATCACGTTTGAGTGAACGTTGATGGTCGAAGTCGAACTCCTCCAAAGATTTCCGTGACGGAAAGCGAGCGGTGCGGATGCGGCCCTCACCACCGTGGACTTCGCGGGCAGCGACCTCACGTTGCAAGCACGCGGCCAGGAACTCCTCATGGGTCCAGCCTTCCGAGCGAGCACGCTTGGCGAGCCGGTCGTTCGTCACAGGGTGGGTCAGCGTTCGCCCGGAACTACCGGGTCAGGATCGCACCGGAACCGACACGGTGCGCCGTTGTGGGCACGAACTGTTCAGGTGGCGACTATCCCGGAAGGCGTACCGCAACTGGACCGATGCGCTCAGCCTGGCCGTTCACCTCGTTTGTGAGCAGCGTTTCATCCCCGCGTCGATGCCGGTGGTGAAGTTGTCGCCGCGTTCCGGATTCCACCATGTGTCGAGCGGGTACAGCGACGGTATGTCCGCGTGCGCGACGGGTGCGGCAACGAGAGTAGGCCCATCCTTTCGTGTCACGTGTAGGCGCCGCCGCGAAGCCAGTCGGACCAGGGGATACTCCAATCGCCGTTCTGCCAGATGTCGAGGGGGTCACCGCCGGTGTTGCGGACCTCGACGACGTCGCCGGGGATGACGAAGTCGTAGAACCATGCGGCATCGTCGGGGGAGATGTTCAGGCAGCCGTGTGAGACGTTGGTGTTGCCTTGGGCCCACATGCTTGCGGCCAGTTCGTGCACGAAGATTCCGTCGTGGCTGATGCGGACCGCGTGGTTGATGCTCGTGCGGTAGCCGCCAGCGCTGGTCGGCAGGCCGTAGCTGGCGGAGTCCATGATCACCGGGTCGTTTCGGTCCAGCACGGTGTAGATGCCGGGGCGGGTCCAGAACGACAGATATCTGGACCCGACGGCCGTGGTGCCGCCCTTGCCCATCGATGTGGGCATGGTTCGTACCAGGTTCCCGTTCTCGAAGACCTCGATCTGTTTGGTGTCGTCGTCGGCGATCGCGACGTGCGCGGGGCCGATGATCACCGACACCCGTTGGTCGCGCAGGCCGTAGCGGCCTTCGCCGAGCGCGAGGCCGAACAGTTCGGCCGCGATCGTGATCCTGGTTCCCGGTGCGTGATAGTGCTCGGGTCGCCAGTGTGCGTTCTGATCGTCGAGCCAGTACCAGACACCAGTGACGGCGGGCTGGCTGGTGACCTTCAGGTGGCGTTCCGCGGCCGCCCGATCGACGGGCTGGTCGAAATGGGCGACGAGCACGAAACCCACTCCGTAGGTGTCGTTTTCGGCCAGCTCGACGAGGTTGGCGGAGCGCAGGGAGACGTCGACGAGCTGTTGCGGTTGTACCGTGGTGCAGGTTGTCGTCGTGGTGACGTCGCCGGTTTCGCCGTGCGCCACGGCTTTCGCGGTGTAGGTGTGTCCGTAGCCGAGTGGTTCGGCGCTGGTCCAGGTTCGATGATCAGGTGCCCATGCGCCCGGCAGTGGTCTGCCCGTTTCGTCGATCCATTCGACCAACCGCAGCGTCCCGTCGGTGACCGTGACTCTGCCGGGACTGCGCGCATCGACGTCGTGGGCGCCGGGTGGGGGATCGAATCGGATCATGGCGGGTTCAGGGGGCGCGGGTTCTCGCTGCCCGCATCCGGCCAAGGCGAGGCCACCCGCACCGGCGAAGCCGATGAGCAGCCGACGACGTCCCAATGCCACCGAGTATCTCCCTTCGCTGGGTGCAGGGCCGACCTCTGTCCGCCAGCATGTGGCAGCTACGCGCCAGCCGAGGCAACAACGAGCGGTATCTCCACCGATCCGTCGCACAACCGACACCGTTCTGCGATCGCTCCGAGTGCTCGTCCACGACGGTCAGGGTGGTCTGCAAGACCCCGGACATCACACGTGCCGCTGGCGCGAACTGGCAGCCGAAACCGGCTCAGGGCCGCACGACGGCGACGCGGTTGTTCGATTGCTCTGCGGCAGGCGTGTGGCCGAGGTCGCGGATGTAGTGGTGAGGTACACGCGCTCGCCGGTCCACCCGCGGTCGGTGAACCATTCGGTGACCTCAGTCGGGCAGTCCTGCTTGGGCGACAACGACTTTCGCAGCTGCGGTTGCCACCCGGCGGGTCACGTCGATCCCGGTGAGAATCCGCTAGCGGCGGCCCAGCGTGAGGCGCGCGTGAGGCGCTCCCGGCAACCCGGCGGGGCCGCGTAGAACTCGACCCGGCCGCCAGTCGGAAGATCGTCGCCAATCCTCGCGCTAATCCCGCCAGACGGGTGGGCGCTTGGCTAGGAAGGCCGCCATCCCTTCGCGGGCGCCGGGAAGTTGCGCGGCGGCGGCCATGACTTCCAGGGCGAGGGCGTAGGCATCTGCTTCGGGGCGGTCGAGTTGCGCGTAGAGGGTTCGTTTGCCGAGTGCCTTGCTGGCCCGGCTGCCTCGGGTGGCGCGGGCGAGCAGCTCGTCCACTGCGGTGTCCAGCTCGGCGTCTGGCACCGCTCGGTTGATCAGGCCCCACTGTTCGGCGGTGCGGGCATCGATCGGGTCGCCGGTGAGGGCCAGTTCCATCAGGCGTTTGCGGCCGACGGCGCGGGCCACCGGCACTGCGGGGGTGTGGCAGAACCAGCCACCTTTGCCGCCGGGAAGCGCGAACCCGGCCGATTCGGCGGCGACGGCCAGATCGCACGAGGCCACCAGCTGGCAGCCGGCTGCCGTGGCCAGACCATGCACCCGCGCGATCACCACCTGCGGCACCGACTCGATGGTCGACATGAGCTCGGTACACAGTGTGAGCAGTTCCCGCACGCCGAGCAGGTCGCGCGCGGCGACGTCGGCGAAATCATGTCCTGCGGAGAACACCGGACCGTGCGCCCCGAGAACTATCCCGGTGGCGTCGGTCTCGCTGGCGGCCCGGAACGCGGCGAGCAGTTCGGCCAGATGCTCGCTCGACAGCGCATTGCGCCGCTCCGGCCGGTTCATGGTGATGCGCAGAGTGTCGCCATCCCGCACGACCATCAAATGCCGATACTCCAAGGCGGTCATATCTCCACCGTAGATCTCTACGGGCAACGACACGACACCTCCGGAGTGATCCAGAACAGCCCGCACGGCTCATGCCCTCTACCGGAGGCACCGACTAAGTGCCGTACGTGTTCACGGTGTAGGCCGACCCAGCCAACCGAAGCTGGACCCCGATTCCACATGCACTCGACTCCTTCGCGACAACCGATTGTTTGGGTGCTTGAATCACATCAGCTGTACCTGAGCATGATCAAACAACCGGTTCCCTACGAGCCACAACGATCAGTTGGGTATGTATAGGATGGAGCAATGGATACCGAGGCGGTGCGATCGTTCGTCCGCGCGGCCGAGCTCGGACAGCTCCAACACGCGGCCGACGAGCTGGGCGTGACGCAGCAGGGGGTCTCGAAGCGGATCGCCGCCCTGGAGCGCGAGCTGAAGGTCCGCCTGTTCACCCGGACCTCCCGAGGGGTCGAACTGACGCTCGACGGCCAGGCATTCCTCCCACACGCACGCAGCATCGTCGCGGGCGTCGAGCGCGCCATCACCGCGATCAGACCGAACTCACGGGCATTGCGGATCGACGTCCTCGGGTTTCGAACTGGGCAGGCCGTCATCCTCCACGACTACTGGCGGTCGCATCCCGAAACCGACCTCGACGTGGTGACCTTGAAAGCCAGCGACCCACGCGTGGCGGTCGCTGCCATCCAAGCAGGCGATATCGACGCCTCGTTCCGCACCGTCACCGACCCGGCCACGCTGCCACGCGACGTCCAAATGACCCATGTGCTCGACTTCCCGCTGGAGCTTCTCGTCGGCCCGAGACATCCGCTCGCTCCCGCGCGAACGCTGACACCAGCCCAGCTACGCCAGCATCGAATCTGGGTGCCAGGCATCGCACCCCGAAGCGAATGGGCAGAGTTCTACGACCAGCTCGCCACCGAGTTCGACCTCCGCATCGACGGTGCAGGCCCGAACTTCGGTGTCGAAGCACTCCTCGACACCCTCGCGGACTCCGCAGACGTGGCCACCCTCGTCAGCACCCGCGACCGCCTCATCTGGCCGACCACCTACGACCTACGCCGCATCCCGGTCGTGAATCCCACGATCGCATACCCGCTATCGCTCATCTTCCCCAAGACGAATCCACACCCTGGCCTGCGAGCGATCATCAACCACTTCGCAAGCCTGACAACGCTCTCCGACACGACCTGGCTCCCATCCTGGACAACGACGCCACGGCGCATCGGAGGCGACATCGTTTCAGTCGGCGCGTTACCGGGCTGACGCGACAGTCCGGTCTAATGTTGTTGCCGGCCAACCGTTCCGGAGTGAGCCAGATGATTGGCGGAATGCCTGCTCCGCGGCGATACAGTACTCCGGCACGCGAGGATCACATCATCTGATGCGGTCGCCCGCCGCGCGATGCGGGCTGAGCGGACCGGTGCCACCCATCGGTTCGGCTTGCCGAATCAATGTGTGGGTATGAGTGGTCGTAGCGCCTGGGCGATGAGTTCGATGGTGTCGGGTTGGTGGCCGTTGACCGGGGCTGCGGCGGTGAATCCGTTGATCCCGGCGGCCAGGACGCGGGTGCGGACTTGTTCGGCGACATCGTCGGGCGTGCCGACGAAATGGGTGGAGGTGATCATTGCTTTGTGGTCGTCGGACAGGGTGTCGAATCCGCGGGCGTGCATGTAGTCCTGGTGGTGCCGGTGAGCGGTGGTGCGGTCGGCGGCAATGAACACGGTGCCGAAGACGCTGGTGGTGAGAGTGGAAGGGTCGCGGTGTTGTTCACGGCAACGTTGGTGGAGCGCCTCGAGTTTGCGGGGCAGTTCCGCTGGCACGGCCATGATGTCGACATGGGAGGCGTGCCGCGCAGCCAGGGCGAAGGTCTTCTTCTCACCACCACCGCCGACGAGGATGGGCAGGTTGTCGCGCAGGCGCGGCTCGTTGATGGCGTTGTCGGTGTCGTACCAGGTTCCGGTGAAGCTGGAGCGTCCGGTGCGCAGCATCTGCTCGATGATCTGCAGGGCTTCGGCGAGTCGCTCGAATCGCTCGCCGGTGGTGCCGAAGTCGTAGCCGAGTTGCCGGTGTTCGAGCTCGTACCAGCCTGCTCCGATGCCGAGTTGCGCGCGGCCGCCGCTGATCACGTCGAGGCTGGTGACCATCTTGGCCAGCAGGGCCGGGTTACGGTAGGTATTGCCGGTCACGAGGGCGGTCAGTTGCACCGTCGAGGTGGCCGCCGCCAAGGCTGCCAGGGTGGTATAGGACTCCAGGATCGACGCGTTGGGCGGGCCCCAGTGCGGGATTTGGGAGAAGTGGTCGATCACGGCGACGGTATCGAAGCCGGCGGCCTCGGCACGGTGTGCTTGCGCCATCACCGTCGGGAAAAGGTCTTTCACCGGTACCGCATAGTCGAAGGCAGGAATGACGTAGCCCAGCTGGATTGCCATCGTTCTCCTCGGATCGATAGTGGGGGGCCGCCGGAGAACCGCGCCGACGCATCAACGCATCCGGACAACCCCATGTTGACCAGCAGAATGAAATCAGGCGATGCACCAGGCAATCAAACAACCAATCCTCGGCAAGCCACAGCGATCGGTTGTGTGACCAGATCGTGTCGGCACCTGTGATGTGTTGGGACACATGCTGATCGAACGGCTACCACCCCACCCCACCCGCGACGACTCGACCGCTCGCGGCGTCGCCTGCACCCACCCCGCCACCGCCTACCTCTTCGGTCACGAACCAGACGGCTAACGCAGGCACAGGCAGTTTCGTCTCCTACGTGGGCATGAGCAAGACATTGCCCGCAGCAGGTGTGGGGCCGAAGGCCAAGCTCAATGCGGGCCAGACGCTGTACATCTACACCAAGAAGTGCGAGCCCGAGGACATCGACACTTCGACCGAACCCGTGCCGCCGACCACGACCACCCGCGCCGCGCCGCCCTCGTCGACGACGAAGCCGCCCACCACCACATCGCGCACCGGTGGCTGACAACGCACCCGGCAACCGGCAGGTCGGCCGCGAATCGTCGTTCGCCGATCTGTCGCAACTGGCACAGCTGATCGCGCAGTTCGTCGCCCCCGCAACGCTATTGGCGGGGTTGTTGTACTACTGGGGGTTCTTCCATGCCAAAGGCTTCTGCGCCCATTTCGGGGTGGAGTCGACATCGCTGGGGTTGAGCACCACCGACTATGTCATGCGCAGCGCGGACGGTTTGTTCGTTCCGCTCGCGACGTACGCGGTGGCCGCGCTCGCGGTCATGTGGGGACGGGTGGCGCTGCCACAACGACTCCGTGAGGGTCATCGACCACGGTGGCTGATGATCACTGCGACCGTTGTCGCGACGCTATTGCTGCTGAACGGATTGTCCCAGTTGTCGTTCGAAACACCGATGAATCGCGGGCTGGGAGTCGCACCCTTCTGCGTGATCACCGGAGTGCTGCTGTTATGGGCAGTCGTGCGCGCACGGCGACGACAGCTCACGACAGGAGCGACCACAGCCCCACCGGTGACGACGCCGCTCGAGTGGGTATTGGTCTTTCTCCTCGTCGCGGGCAGCTTCTTCTGGGGCGCGACGGCCTACTCCTTGGCGGTGGGCAAGGGGCGGGCGATCAAGTTCGAACGTTCTCTGCCCAGCGCCGCGGTACTCACTCTCTACACCGAGAAGGCGCTCGATCTCAATGTCGGCGGCGTGCGGAAAGCAGCATGCACCGATCCGGGCTCTGCCTACCGTTACCGCTACGACGGCCTGGTTCTGGTGATGAGCACCAGCGAGAACTACGTCATACTCCCACGGACCTGGACCTACAAACAGGGCACAGCGATTGTGCTGCCACGGAATGGACCGGGAGCGCACCGACTGGAATTCGCCCGGTCGGTACCCGACGCAACACCGCCGGCCTGCTAACCCCAGGCGGAGGATTCATGTCCGTCGGCGGAAAGGGACGTACGGTCGCCCGTCAGCCGAAAAGCATCGACAAGCTCACCGATGCTCGAGCGTGCGGCGATCCGTTGTCGGGTGGCACCGGTGCCGTGACGATGCAACGCGGTCAGCAACTGTCGTGTGACGGCGGTGTCATCGGCTTCCTCTATTTCGTCGGCGATCCAGGCGATCAGCGAGTCCAGCATGTGCATAGCGGGGACCCGTACCTGCGCTATCGGATCGATCGCAGGCCCGGTCAAGCCGTATCTGGCCGCGGACCACACCGCGGCCGCGCCCACCTGATCGTCGATACGCGGTCCTTCGATTCCCTCTGCCAGCTTGCGCAACGCCGTTTGCACCAGGCCCCGGGTGAGCACCGCTTGCAGCACCGCGTCCTCGACGGTCGCGGCGGTGTCAGCCGCTCGCACCTCCACAGTGGGATATTTCTCGGAGGGACGGGCCAACCAGAACGACATGTGCTGGTCGATGAACACACCGCATTCGACGAGGGTCGCTACGCGATTGTCGTAGTCGTCAGCCGAACGAGCGTATGGTGGCAGGCCCCATCCGGGAAACCGTGCTTGTTCAGCGACCCGCCATGAGCTGTAACCCGAGTCGCGCCCGTCATGGAACGGTGAGTTGGCGCCGACTGCGATCAGGGTCGGCAACCAGGGTCGCAGGTGGTTCACCACCGCGACGGCCTGATCCAGATCGTCGACGCCCACATGCACGTGCGCCCCGCACGCGGTATAGGTCCGTGTCATCTCCCGATATCGGTCCGCGATCAGCGCATACCGGCCGACCCCACCGATGCCACGGTCTGCGCCGTAGTGGGTTGGTGCGGATCCGACCGGTAGCACCGCCAGTTTGCAGTCGTGTCCGGCCTTGGCCAGCCTCCCGCGTGCGGTGCTCAAATCCGTTCGCAGCGCTGCGATGTTCGTGTGCACGAGGGTGACCGCTTCCACCTGGAACGGTTTCAGCTCGGGTTTGAATCGGGCGGAATCGTCGGCCCCGAGATGGGCGTGGAGCCAGCTCAGTACCTCATCGGCCAGGGGAAGCGGCGCGCCGTCGACATCGACCAGCAGAAACTCTTCTTCGAAACCTACCGTGAGCATCGGAACCGCCCTCTTCCTCGACCTGAGCCATGTCGACATACCCATAGGCCGATCTTGGAAACAGCGGCTCACCGTGCGATTGGCGCCTCGACTTACGGACTGGGTTGCGGAACGTTGCAATCGGTGACCTTGGGGTTGACCCCCGCATAGTTCAAGGGCCCGGCGATGACCGTGACCGCGATGGTTCCCACGCTTGCGCAGTTCTGCTCCCGGTCGGTGAAATATCCACGCTGACCCGCCGCGATCACCCCGATGATCAACCACACGAGCACCAGCAATGACACTAAACGACGCATCACCCACCTCCCCCGGACACTGGTCGAACGCCACCGCCATTCGCTCGAGCGGTATCTCGCATTCGCTTCTCGCGGATCGCGTCCGTCTCGATCCGGTTGTCGAGTGCAGATCGCTTCATCTGTTTCCTCCTTCGTTCACGCGCCACAACGGATAATCGCGGGCACGGCCGATGTCGACCGGCAGTGTATCGATCAGTAATAGTGGCGTCTGCCGCCGACGGGGCGACCAGCCATACCAGCGATCATCAACACCACACCGATGAGTAGGACAACTACTCCGACAGTGGTCAGCAATGGAATTCCGAGCAGAAATCCGACCACCAGCAGGATTACTCCGAGAATGATCATGAGAAACACCTGATTTCAAAATACGCTGATACGACGCAGCTACCACCGCCGGTCGACACACGATCGTCGATAGATCGAGACGAACCCGCTGATTCAGTCCCGCAGAGCGTTCTTGACGTTCTCACCGGCGTTCTTCACATCGCCCTTGGTTTCCTGGACGCGACCCTCGTTGGTCTTTCCTTTGTCACCAGTTACCCGGCCGACCTTGTTCTTGATATTGCCGAGGAACTCGTCGGCTTTGTTCCTCGCTTTGTCGATGGCACTCACTGTGCCTCCTCACATAGGCGACCATGCCGTTTCGGCGCGGTCAACAAGTGACTTCCCCGGTGCTGCTGTTCGAAACAGGTCGGGCGATACCGCGGACGGCGACGCCGCGGCGGTTACAGCAGACGGCGACAGTCGAGGTCGAGCCGATTTCGATCCGCGACCTGGGCACGCAGGACCAGAAACACGACGTAATCGGCGACGACCCCGTTCTCGTGCGGGATCGATGAGGGCGGCAGCGATCGTGGACGATCGACGACGCGATCAGCCGATCGTCACGCAAGAGGCAGCGGCCAGAGGGCGGGCACAGGCACACGTTGACAGCAGAGACGGCTCGCGCATACTTAAGCTTAGGCGTACTGCGTACGCCTAAAGAAGGAGTTATGACCGGATGCTGACACGATGATCACTCGCATAGCAGCGCCGGCAGACCTGCGAGTGGGAATTCTCGGTCCCCTCGAGGTACTGGCCGGTCCAGCAACCATCACGGTGGGCGGAGCGCGGCTACGCATGCTATTGACGCGACTGGCCCTCGACGTCGGCCGCGTGGTGTCGGCAGACGCGCTCGCCGAGGCGGTTTGGCCGAGTGGCACAGGGCCCACCGACCGGGTGAACGCCCTACAGTCGTTGGTGTCTCGACTGCGCCGGACACTGCCGAACGATCGACTGCGGTTGGAGATCGGAGGCTACCTCCTCGACCTGCCGTCCGATGCCGTGGATGCTCACCGATTCGAAAATCTCGCCACCGAGGGGCGCCGCGCGGTGACGAACGGGCGGCCCGAGTCTGCCCTTCGCCTCCTCGACGAAGCCCGGAGCTTGTTGCGCGGCGAGTTCCCTTCGGAGGTACCAGACTACGCACGACAACGACTGGAGGAGCTGCGCCTGCAAGCAGCGGAGGATCGCGCGGATGCCGCCATCACTGTGGGTCGCCGCGATGGCGTTGCAGCAGAAATCGCACAACTCGCCGCGGCGCATCCATTTCGGGAACGGTTGCACGCATTGCACATTCGAGCGTTGCAGGCGGACGGTCGCCGGGCGGAGGCGCTCGTCGCGTTCGAGCAGATCCGGGCCGTGCTCGCCGATGAGCTCGGCGCCGATCCAGGCCAAGAACTGCACGCCGCGCACCTCGCCGCCGTCCGGGGAGCAGGACCATCCGCACGGCCACGCGGAAATCTACGCGCCGCTCTCACCAGTTTTGTCGGCCGTGATGCGGAGCTGGCACGCCTTCGCGAGCTGCTCGAAAACAGCCGTCTCGTCACTTTGACCGGCCCTGGTGGCGTGGGGAAAACCCGTCTCGCCCTTGCCATCGCCGCCGAAACCACAACCGGGGCATGGCTGGTGGAACTGGCTGCCGTACACAGCCCTCAGGAGGTGGTCCGGGCCGCGACATCTGCTCTCGGAATCGGCGCATCGGGCCTGCTCGAACCACCGCCGGATCCGATCGAGCGCTTGGTCGATGCCTTGGCCCGCGCGGATGCGGTACTGGTCCTGGACAACTGCGAGCATCTGATCGATGAGGCCACCCGGTTGGCCGTCGAACTGCTCAGCCGCTGCCCGAGATTGCGGATCATCGCGACTAGCCGAGAGCCGTTGGGGCTCGCGGGCGAGCATGTCTGCCCAGTGTCCCCGCTGCCGCTGGACGCGGCGACGCGACTGTTTGCCGACCGCGCCCATGCTGTGCACCGCGATTTCGAGCTCGACGCGGACATGATGGCGAAGGTCGAACAAGTGTGCTCGAAATTGGACCGACTGCCGCTTGCCATCGAGTTGGCCGCCGCCCGACTTCACGCTGTTCCCTTGCAGGAGTTGACTGTTCGGCTCGATGCTGGGTTCGCGCTGCTGGCTCGAGCAGATAGGGCGGCCGAACCCCGGCACCGCACGCTGCGCGCGGTGGTCGCGTGGAGCTGGAAACTGCTCGATGCCGAAGATCGTGCCGCCGCGCAGCGGTTGGCCGTCTTCCACGGTGTTATCAGCGTGGACAGCGCGGCAGCCGTGGCAGGAGCGGGATTGGACCGGCTGGCCCCGCTCACCGACAAGTCCCTGCTGCAGTTCGATGGGCAGCGTTACCGAATGCTCGAGACCGTTCGGAACTTCGCCCTCGAGGAACTGACCGTGGCCGGAGAACTCGCCACCGCCCGAACTGCACATGCCCACTTCTTCCTCGCTCTCGCCGAACAAGCCGAGCCCCACCTCCGCGGCTGCGGCCAGCGGCCATGGGTCGCCCGGCTGGAGTCCGAACGCGATAATTTCTCCGCTGCGCTCCGATATGCGCGCGACGCGGGCGACGCCGACACCGCTGTCCGACTGTGTGCGGCCCTAGGTATGTTCTGGCTGATCAGAGGCGATCAACAGGCCATGACCCATTGGCCACGGACAGCTCTGGCGATACCCGGGAAAGCCTCCGAGCAAGCCCGGGCAGCCACGATTGCGCTCGACCTGCTGGCGACCGGGATCTGGATCGGTCGTGACGTCGATCGAAACGTGATGGCCGACCTCGCGAGGTCGGCCGCGACGCATCCGCTCATCACCCTGATCGAGCCCTGTCTTGCTTATGCCGGTCAGCATGTGGACGCGGGCTTGGCCGTCATCAATCGACGGTCACCGCACCCGGATGGGTGGACCGAGGCCATATTGCGGTTGATGCGAGGAATGCTGCACGGTAGCGCAGGCAACTTGGCCGCGACGCGGTCCGACCTCGAGGCCGCCCATTCCGGTTTCCGAGCAGTGGGTGACCGTGCTGGACTGTCCTGGTCCCTGACCGCCCTGGCAGACCTACGGGCCACCTTCGGCGAGTTCGACCGTGCCATCGAAGATCTCACCGAGGCGGTACGGCTGATGGACGAGCTCGACCCCACCGATACGGCAGTGCTGCACCGGGCACGGATTGCGGCACTGCAGGCCCGGATGGGCGACACCGATAGAGCCCGAGCCGATTTGGAACAGCTCCTACGCACCGCCGGGATGCCGGGTGCAGGCGACTACCTGGCATTCGCCCACCTCACCCTTGCCAGTCTTGCCCGCGACGCGGGCGACCGGGCCGAGGCCACCTACCAGGTCCGGCTGGCCGCCGACGGACTGGACGGGACGCTGTGCGTCGCGCCGCTGTACCGAGTCAGTCTGGATTGCGCACGAGCAGATCTGGCGATGGACGTCGGTGATATCGCCACCGCGCGTCAGCACCTCGCGGCAGCGTTCGAGCAGGCAGCAACGACGGCCGACGGTCCGCTGGCAGGCCTTGTCGCCGCTCGATTGGCGCGATGGCGATCCCTCGCTGCGGATACGGCAGGCGCCGCGGAACTCGTCGGCACCGCCCACGCCCTGGTCGGCGCGCTCGATGCCCGAAACTCCGACCTGGTGCGGCTGGCGCTCACCCTGCGCGACACGCTGGGCGAGCACCACTACGCCGAGGCCTACGCCCGCGGCCTCGACCGTGACACCGCCATCATCCGGATCGCTGCCCAGCTTCGCACTGTTGTTGTCTAGAGAACGAGCAACTCCAGCACGATCACGACGACGACAGCGAGCGTCGCGAGCGCCAGTCCTGCTTTGACCGTAGGAGATTGGCGGTCGAACCAGCGACGGGCCCGGATAGTCTGCCGCTCCACCCACCCCTGTGCCCTGGTCGCCCATTCGAATTCGAGAGCGAGCAGGCGAAGGCTGACCATCACCAACGGCAGACCGAATTCCGGAATCAACAGCAGTGGCACGCCGGCAATCCCCAGAACCACACCAGCACCAGCGACCGGTACCCGGATGAGCCACGATCGTTGCCGGTGCTGTTGGCGGCGTGCGGCTACACGACGAGCGGCCGTTTCCCTATCGACGTTCCTATCGAGCGAGGTCAACGAAAACCCTTCCAGTTGAGTAGATTCTGCGGCTCAACTCGAACGTGCTGCGTTCATCCATCCGCCATCGGCAAACGAACCGTGCCATTGGTGACGACATCGCTCATGCACCTTCCGCCACTGCGGTGAACACCCAGCTCGGACCACTGAGCCGTACCGCGCCATCAATCTCGAAGGTGCGCAACGCATCCGCCACGCTCTCCCGCGCTGCTGCGACGTCAGCCGACGATGCGTTGCGCAGCCAGTGCCTGACCGGGCCCCAGCCGAAGATGAACGTCGTGGCATCCTCGGCGTCTCGGCCGAATACCGAAACACTCTCCCTCGGTTCAGCGGTCACCTGGGCGAACCCGGCCTCGGTAAGCACCGAGGTGATCTGGCCGGAATTGGTGAAGTTCACCGGCCCCGGCGCGTTGTCCTCGGCTGGATCGGGCAGCTCGACATGCCGCATCATCGCCTCCCAGATGCGGTCGAACTCGTTCTCGCCGTAGTCACGACCACAGCCGAAGACGAGGCGTCCGCCGGGCACGAGCGCGCGCCCGATATTGGCGAACGCAGCCACCGGATCGGAGAAGTACATAATGCCGCCCCGGCTGATCGCTAGATCGAATCCCGCCGTGGGAAACGAATGCACCTGCGCATCCGCCTGTTCGAAGGTGACGTTGCTGATGCCTTCCTCGGCTGCGATCCGACGCGCCCGATCCAACATCGGTTCGGAGAGATCGACTCCGACCGCGTGCCCCTGCGACGCCAGCCCGGCAGCCAGCCGAGTGGTCTGCCCGGCGCCGCAGCCGATATCGAGCACCCGGTCGCCAGGTCCTACCTTCGCTACGGCGAATAGATGCTTGTTCAGCCCGCTGACCAGTGTGTTGTACCGGTCGTGATTGTCGGCCCAGTGCTGGCCTTCGTAACCGTTCCATGCCTGCGCCTGATGGCTATTGACGATTTTCATACCGACGACGATCTCAACGTGCCCTGTCAAACTGCGCACAAACAGCTGTCCCCCGCCGCACATACCACCGGAGACGTAAGACGATGGTGCCGCCAGCAGCAGTGACTAGATCGCCCTAACGAGCCACCACCGCTTCGACGCGGTTCGTAGAGGCGGATGGCGTACGTTGTCCCCGCGTAACCGGGTGCGTTGTGGGTATGCGCCGAGCATGATCGACATCGAGTTCCCGTCCCTGCCGCCGCCGCGCGGGCCGCTTTCGCGCGCGGTCGTGGACCTGCTACGCGGGCGAACCGGCGCCCCTATCGCCGTCGCCTCCGATGACGCTGATCCCTACGGCGAAGATCTGCAGCTGGCGCTGCATATCTGTTACGAGCTGCACTACCAGGGCTTCGAGTCGGTTGATCCGGCCTGGGAATGGGACCCCAACCTGCTTGGGTTCCGCGCGGAACTGGAGCACCACTTTTTGGCGGCTCTCCGGCGGGACGTCGCGGGCGGCCAGGAGCTGAAAGAGGAGCTGGAGGGCTTGCTCGTGGAGCCCATCGACCCGGCTGGAGTCAGTCAGCACCTACGCGAGGACGGCGAATGGTGGCATGTCTGTGAATATTTTGTGCATCGCTCGATCTATCACCACAAGGAGGCCGACCCACACGCTTGGGTGATTCCGCGGTTGCGCGGACAGGCCAAGGCATCACTGGTCGCTGTTGAATTCGACGAGTTCGGCGGCGGGCGCGGCGAACGAATACATGCCCGGCTGTTCGCGGATCTATTAGCGGGCGCCGGACTTGCATCCGGCTATCTCTATTATCTGAATGTCGTTCCCGCTCCAATGCTGGCGGTGGTGAACATGATGTCGCTCTTCGGGCTGCATCGCGACCTGCGCGGAGCATTAGTCGGTCATTTCGCCACGGCGGAAATCCTCTCGTCACCCGGAGCACGGCGGATGGTGGATGCACTGGAGCGGTTGGATGCAGATCCTGCATGCGTGCGGTTCTACACCGAGCATGTCGAGGCCGACGCTGTACACGAACAGGTCATGCGCCGCGACGTCATCGAGAATCTACTCACTCAGGAACCTGAACTGACAGCATCAGTTGTCTTCGGCATCCAGGCAACGAATCTGCTGGAGGATCGATTCGCAGGCCACGTGCTCGGAAGCTGGCAGTCCGGGCACAGTTCCTTGCGCGAGCTCGACCCCGGTTGTGCCGAGATGTCCAGTGACTAAACCGATACGGTGCAAGAAGCGGTGCATTTTCAGTCCGCGGCAGGTTTGCTTCGATGCTTGCGATGACTGGTATCGCAGAACGGATAGTTGCCTGATCGGCGGCACATGCAGATGGCGACCAGGAACCGGTCGGACGTGACAGTGGTGCCGTCATCCATGACCAATTCCACGGGACCTTCGATCAAAGCGGGCCCGTCTCGAGTGAGGGTCACCCTGCGGCGCTCACGATTGTGTTCGGTCGGCACGGATCACCACCAACTCTTCGTGTCGTTGTCCTGGCTCGATGAGTCCAGCCGATTCCAGCCAGTTCACGCGTTCACGCATTACTGGCCCGAAAGCCACCTTTTCGCGTGCCATCACCGCAGCTTTGAGTCCACCCTCGCGGAGCTGAGACAAGGTGGCCTCTGGCCCGCAAAGCGCCGAATGGACTATCAGACCGATGCCGTGGCTATCGAGCATGCGCGGCATCATCCGGCACAGGACATCCAGCACAGCTCGGCCTCCTGCTCCAGCTTCCCATGCTCGTGCAGGACCACGGGAGGGAACTTCTTTCGGAGAAGGCACGTACGGCGGATTGACAACCACCAAGTCGAATAACCCGCGGTGCAGAATCCGCGCAAACTCCCCGTGCAGCAATTCCAGTCGGACACCGCGTGCTCGACTATTGAGCCACGCCGAAACGATAGCGGGCCACGAGGCGTCCACGGCTGTCACACTGCGAGCGCCCGCCATCGCTGCTCGAATGGCCAGAGCGCCTGTGCCGGTACACATATCGAGGACTCGTCCGTCGAGTGGAATCCTGGCAGTGAGCATTGCCTGCATCAGCAAGGTCGTATCGGCCTGCGGTCGATACACACCTGGCATCCGTATGAGCATCACAGGACATGGATACCCGCTCACGGCAAGTTAATCATCGGCAATATGTTTGCTCAAACAGGCCAGCTAGCAGGATCGCCTGGCAGGTCTGAACGCCGTGCTGAAAGTCGACCACCAGGGCCGGACGGTGTCGCCGCGCCGATGGAAAATCCGCTCGGCGACACCTCGCGTCGCCCGGCCGCGAACAGCTTCCTTCCTCTACCGTTCGACTACCTGTGTTCCCAGCGCATACACGCCCCGTTCCGGGGTATTCGGACGAATGCCCTGTTCGACGGTTCGATCCGAAAGGACACACTATGCACGGCGAACCGAACGATTCGAGCCGAAACAACGCCATCGACCGGCCCGAACACGATTTTCCCGACGACTCACGCACCACGAGAACCCATGCCGGTGAATCCATAGCAGATACCCGTAACTGGCCGGGAATCATCCTCTTCGGCGTCGGTCTCGCCTTAGTAGCGCTCACCCTCACCGCCGCGGGATACGGATTTGCCGGCTGGGCGGTTATCGGCGGTATCGCATGCGCCCTGTGCCTGGCAACAGGTGCGGTTCTGGTGATCGCCGAGCACCGGCGGGTCAAGAACCAGGAAGGGCTCGGCCTCAGCGAACCACGCGGCCATTGATCTCTATTCTCGTCAGGAGAATCCGACATGAGAACAACCGAACGACCCAACAGGGTGGCGATCGCCGCGTTTGCGGTCGCCGCCGCGACCGCCGTGTTCACCAGCGGCTGCGACGAGGCGAAGAAGGCAGTCAACGCCGGCGGCGACACACCGTGCAACGAGTTCGTCGCGCAGGACAAAGACAAACAGCGCGTCACCGTGACCAAGTTCCTCGAGCAGGAACGGAGCGACAAATCCGCACCGACGAACGACCAGACGATCGGCGCCGCGATTGCGTCCATCGAATTGATGTGTAAGGCGCAGGCCAATCCGGATACGCCGATCAGGAAAGCCGATCTGACGGGCATATTCGTTCCCAAGTAGAATACTGACCGCGTTGATACGCGCGCTGACGCTGTTCGTCCACAGTAGCTTTGGCACGTTCCGCGAATAGCCGCATCGAGGAGATGCCGGTCGAGCTGACCAGTACCTATTTCGACACCGCCGAGCGAGACCTGCTCGCCCACGACCTGACGTTGCGTCGCCGTGAGGGCGACGACGAATCCGGCTGGCAGCTGAAGGTCCCCCACTCGCGTGGTCGCGTCGAAGTAACCGCCCAGCTGTCGAAGTAACCGCCCAGCTGTCGGACGAGCTGCCGCACGAACTCGCCGAGGTCGTCAACGGCGCTGCGCTGCTGGCTCGGCAGTTGCCGAGCCGCAATGCTCTCGCTGAGGCAATGAACCCGCCCCGCTACCTGCGACTGCTCGCGACCCTGCAGACATGGAAATCACAGCCGCCGTTCGAGCGACGGATCCGGGGGCGCCAACTCGTGAAGCGGGCCCGTCGGGCCGCGGGCAAAGCCGACCGCCGGTTAGTGACCGGTTTGCACAACCACCGACACGAATCGCTGCACCGCGCGCGTAAAGCCGCCAAACGCGCACGCTACGCCGCCGAATTACACAAACCCGTTCGAAAGCCCGCGCGTGCAAAGTCGAACATCAAGTACTACAAGAAGATTCAGCGCCTACTCGGCGACTACAACGACAGCGTCGTGTCGACCGAATTCCTGCGGCGAACCGCTACAGCAGCGGGCACGGCAGGCGACGAGAACGGTTTCACCTACGGCCTGCTCTACGCGAACGAGATGCACGCCACCGAGCGCGCGCCAGAGTGTCACGGCAGTTGCCGCAGGCGAATAGATACCGGCCACCGCCTGCCTCCTGCGGGTTCGATGGTCGTCCGCTTGTTCCTTGGCTCTCAGGTGACCGACCGCTTCACTCGACCGACCACTGACGCCAGTGAAATCCATCGACGCCCTGCTGCCACATTCCCTGGTCAGTAGTAATGGCGTCGGCCGCCGACGGCCCGGCCCATCGACCCCAACAGCAGTAACACGAGCCCGATGACGAGCACCACGATCCCGATGGTCCAGAGGATCGGGATACCGAATATGAACCCAACGACAAGAAGGATGATTCCGAGAACAATCATGGCCAGCTACCTGGTTTCGCTGCTGTATTCGAAGGGCCGAGAAGCCCTCCAGTGCTCCTATTTGATCGTGTGCGCAATGTCAGCACCAGTCACGACGCCCACTCAACCACGGCCACGGGAAGACCAAAGCCATGATGATCAACCCGATGTCCTGCATATTCCAGTAGACGCCTCAGGAACAGGGATGTACACCCCCTGTTTTATCGAAGTCGCAGCTCGACAGTGTTGCGCCGCGTGTTGTTCCTGGCGATAGGTCTGGAACCTGTCGCGTCGTGTCGTGGCTGGTTCAGCCATGGTTCCCGCGATGGGCCGCAGTGACCGCAGTAGTCGGTGGCGATCGGCTTGCTGGCACTCGCTTCCATCTCCAGGATCGAGTCCAGGAAGGGCTCGGGTCCGCCCTCGAAGCTGGCCGGAGGACATCCCGGTCGCTGCCGCGGAGCTGCTGATCGTCGATGAAACGGTGTTGCCGTCTCGGGACGAGCGTCAGCTATTCGGGTTCGGCTCAATGTGGGCGCGGCGCGGGCAGACCAACGCGACAACGGTCGATGCGGACTCGATCCAACCTCTCTGGGTGAAATACGCTGGTGGACAGCGGGATCGACGTGCGTCGAGCGGATGACCTCGGAGGGTCACCCGCTCGCGATCGACGCTGGCGAGCGTCGAGTCAGTGGCGGAAGGCGTCCTTGACCTTCTCGCCCGCACCCTTCAGGTCGGACTTGGCCTGATCGGCCTTGCCCTCGTGCTGCTTGTTCTTGTCGTCGGTGGCCTCGCCGAACTTTTCTTTGGCCTTACCGGCGAGTTTCTCGGCCTTGTTTTTTGCCTTGTCTACACCGCTCATCGTGCGAGCCCCTTTCTTCGAAGGTGCCCGGCCTGCGTTTTCAGCCGGTCCTCTTGCGAATAGCCCGCATTTGCGCCACCAAACAACGGTGCAAGGACACGACCGAGTGACGGTGCGCACCTCTGCACACGGTGGCACAGGCCGAGCAGCTTGCCCAGCAGGCGCACGCGCATCGCAGCGAAGCGGCGGATTCGCGAACCGAGCTGTTGCCTTCAGCGGTCGGCGTGTGAAGGCGAACTGGAGATCCTCGATTGGTCGTCCGAATACCGGGTAGGAGCCAGCTATGGAACTACTTGTGATCATCGGTATCGCGTTACTCGTCGGTGCAGTAGTGCTGTACCGCAAGCTCGCGGGCAAAGGCGGGGACACGCCCCTGTCTACCGGCAACCCCTCGGCCAACGACGAGAGAACCGACGGGAGATCTCCATGAGTCAGCAAGTTGGTGACTATGTCCTGCAACGATTGCGCGAATGGGGTGTGCGCCAGGTTTCGGATATCCCGGTGATGGCATCAACGGTGGTCGCCGGAAATGGCGGCCTTCCAGGCCACCGGCTACGCCAAGTTCAGCGGCTGCGTCGGCGTCTGCATGGCCACCTCCGGACCCGGCGCGATCCACCTGCTCAATGGTCTCTACGACGCCGAACTCGACCATGTTCCTGTCGTCGCGATCGTCGGCCAGACTGCACGTAGCGCAATGGGCGGCAGCTACCAACCGTCGAGCCCACCGGCGATCTCCGCGTCGGCTACGGTCACCGCACCCCGTGCCACCGATCCCGCCCCACGCGACGTTCGAGCAAATGAAAGATACCGCGGAGGCCGTCCTGCGCGGTGATCCCAGAGCCTGGCACCGCATGGCTCAGGGCACCAAAACAAAAGCACAGGAATTCATTCCGCGCATAAGCGAAAGGAACTCCTCATGACCACCGAACAACATCAGGATGTCGTCGAGCTGCTCACCGCACAGCACGAACAGATCAAAGATCTCTTCGCCCAGTTGAAGTCGGGCAACGGTGACAAGCAACAGCTGTTCACCGAACTTGTGCGACTACTCGCGGTCCATGAAAGCGCCGAAGAAGAAGTGGTTCATCCGGTAGCCGCCCGTGCCCAATTCGGGGCTGACCACTTGGTGGCCGAAAGACTGGAAGAAGAAAACAAAGCCAAACAAGCACTGGCAGAACTATATTCGCTCGGAGTCGACCACCCGGACTTCGACACCGAACTGGCCGAATTCGCCGAGGCGGTGACCGAACACGCGACTCACGAAGAGAACGAGGAGTTCTCGCTGTTGCGCAGACAGTACTCGGCAACCCAGCTGGAGCACATGGCCGGTTCAGTTCGTGCCGCCGAAGCGATCGCCCCGACCAGACCGCATCCGCACGCGGGAGAATCGAGGTTGGCGAACCTGCTTACAGGTCCGCCCTTGGCATTGTTCGACCGTGCTCGCGACGCGGTGCGCGAGTGGCATCGAAAAGACGGCAGGTGATGGGGGAAGTCGGTGCATGGCGGGCGATACTGGTTGCTGCTGTAGACGTAGGGCACCCGAATCGGATAGCCAAACCCTGCTCACTCAGCAGGCCCAAATCGGTCGCGGCTACGGCGAATCCAACGGTCCGGCCCAGTCATTGTCGTCGAAGCCGGATCTCGATCGGCGGTGCGCGTCGCGCAACTGGTGCTCTGCCTTGATCGACATCGGATGATCCGAAACGAGGGCGCGCAGGCAGCTGGCGTGGGTTGCCATATACCAGTACAGAGCTTCGTCCTGCTGCCCCGATACCCAGCACGCATCGGCGAGTATCAACTGGGCCCCGAGCGTGCGCGCATCCTCCGCGCCGAACGCGTCGATACATTGACCGACTTCCCACCGGCGCTGGGCAACATCTGGATTCGCTGTCGGCGCGCGCTCCGCCGCCGCCGTTCGCACACCCAGCCGGTTACCGAACCACCACGCGATTACACCGACGACCCCGGCTGCCGCATAGGCACGCCAGTAGCCGTTGTCGGCAAACCACGATCCGACCGCGAAGATCGCGCAGTACACGGCCACCCCCACCCCAATCCTGCTACCCCAGAACCAGAACGCCGACCTGCGCATTGATCTCCTTCACGACGGGTAATTGGTGCGTACTACGCATCTGTTCGTAGCCGAAGGGGCTCACGATTGGTGCCCACACCGACGTATCGCTGGGCCAGCGGCTCCACCCCGACCGCTGCGGACCGCGACGGGCATCGAGTCGATCTGCACCGCACTCACCGAACGCGGCGTCGAAGCCAGGCGGGATGAAGGCAGGTACCGAGGACACACTGGAGCGTCTGCTGAAAGAGCCGATTCGAAGGAACTGCGAATCACGGTATGCGCGCCACCACCCCCGATCATTGCCCGACAGTGCGGTTCGGGCTTGCGTGCCGAGCTGGCATCAACGATCGGCTCGCCGTCGTCCACGCCCGACGGCGCAGCCTGTGCGCCACTATGTCATTGATCTGTGGCGATGGAATTGCGGAATCACGGCTCGGTAATTTCGGCACGGAGGTCGTTTTTGTGGCGACAGCAGCAGAAATCTGTTGCCGACAAGACGATCGAAGCGGTCGGCTCGGCGAACGATGTGGCTTCGAAGTGCCCGGACTCTATCCGCGTCGGCGCATCGAAATTACGTATTCCGTTGTGGCACACAGAAATAACGGAACCGCAAATTCGGCCCGATCCAGGCGTCGGTCGCTTCATGTCTGGCCGAACACCGCCCGCCAGCGCATTTGGATCAGATACGAATCGGTGCCGTGGAACTGACATGCCGGGCTTTCACAGAATCTCGGTGACATGTGATGGCCGTGCGGGCCAGCAGGCCGGGTTGCGATCCGGGCGGAGAGCCCGGAAGAAACAGGGTAGGGACTTCTTCACCCTTGGGTGGCTATCTCCGTGGGCGCAGGTCTCCGACTATTAATACACCGCCGCAGAGCGCGACGGAAACAGAGAAAGGAATAAACGATATGAACACCATCGAAATGGCCGAGGTTGTCGACGTCGAAATCGCGTTGGAGTTGGACGCGCTCGAGGAACTGCTCGCGACTCCCGCACTCGACCCGGATCGGCGTGGCTACATCTTCTCCTACAGGTACTGATCCATAAGCCGGTTTATTCCGGGGGCGAAGCGGGATGCTTCGCCCCCGAACCAGAAGGAGCTGTGCATGAGCCTCGGACGTGCCCAATCCGTCCAGCAGCTGGCCGACTGCAAGTATCTCGTTTCAGGGTATTCCGACGCGTTGACGGTGCTTGCGGACCGGCGACTGTCCAACGACCCGTCCAACGGCGAGATTTTACACCCGGAGATCGCGTCCCAGATGGTGGCGAACCAGCGCCGCAGCACCAGCATGCAGCTGTGTGATGCCCCGCGTCATCCTCAGCTTCGGCGGGCGGTCGCCCCCACGCTGACGCCTCGTCGATACGACGTGCCGCTGGCGCGGATGGAAAAGGACGCCGAGGAACTGCTGGACGCGCTCTTCGCCCGCGGTGCGGGTGATCTTGTTTCCGAATTCGTGCTGCCACTGGTCTTCTCGGTGATCTGCGACCTGCTCGGTGTGCCTGCGGAGGACCGCGATCGCGTGCTTGCCTGGTCGGAGGCCTCGACGATGCCGGACCCCACGGTCAGCGGGGACGGTGGCAGCGCCCTCGACGAATACCTTGCTTCGTTGCTGACTGCCAAGTCCGAGCAACCGGACAATGACTTGTCCAGCGAGCTCGCCGCCGCGCGGCAGGCCGGGCAGCTTTCGGACTCCGAAGCGGTGGGCACCGCCTCCCTGATGATGGTCGCGGGATATGAGACAACAGTCAGCTTCCTCAGCACGAGCGCTCTCACGCTATTGATGGCTCCACGGCTGCAGCAGCTGCTGGCGCAGCGACCGGAGTCGCTCCCATCGGTAATCGAGGAGCTGTTCCGCTACATCACACCCACCCGAGGTGCGTGGACACGTTTTGCCATCGAGGACTTGCCGATCGGTGGCACCGTCATTCCGGCCGGCAGCGCCGTGACGGTGGATCTTGCCGCAGTCAACCGGGACCCGCACCGTTTCGCTGGACCGGATCGCCTCGACCCGTCCCGTGGCGACAAGAAACATCTGGCGTTCGGGCATGGTCCGCATTACTGCCCGGGAGCCACCTTGGCTCGTCGGCAGGCTCAGATCGTATTGCGGGTCCTGCTCCCGCGCATGGCCCAGCTGAAGCTCGCAACTCCGATCGACGAACTGCGCTGGCACCAGAACCGATTCAGCCGACGACCACAATCGTTGCTGGTCACCGTGGTCGACTCCAACCCCGAGGTCACCGCGTGAACGCGAACACCAAGACGCTCACCCGCCGCTATGTCGTGCTCAACGTGCTCGGCTGGCTGCCGACCGGGCTGTGCGCCCCCGTTCTCGTCCTGCTGTTGGCCGCGCGCGGGATCGATGTGGCCACCATGGGCACGCTGCTCGCCGCATACGGGCTGACGGCGGCGTGCCTGGAACTGCCGACGGGCGGGATCGCCGATGTCCTCGGCCGCCGTCCGGTGCTTGTGGCCGCGTCGGTGCTGTTCCTGCTTGCCACGCTCCTCGTGGGGCTCGGCACGAGCATCCTCGTCATCGCCGCAGGAATCCTCCTCGAGGCTGTCGGCCGGGCACTGGACTCGGGCCCATTGCAGGCCTGGTACGTCGATGCCGTCCGGGCCGTGGACAAAGAGGCAGACCTCACCGCCGCGTTCGCAAAGGGCCGAGCGGCGGGATCGGTTGCGCTGGCGATCGGGGCGCTGGTGGGTGGTGGGGTGGCAGGCGGAGCTCTGGCGGGGTGGATGCCGTTGCCCACGGGCGGCGACGCGCCGATACTCGCACTGTCTTTGCCCTATCTGTTGGCCGCGGGGATCGTCGTGCTCCGCGCACTCACCCAGGTGGCGTGGGTTGCCGAGGCGGAACGCCGCCCGCGTGCCGTGCTCCGCACCGTACTCGCCGATATCCCGCGGACAGTGCGCGACGGGGTCGTGATCTGCACCCGAAACAGCGTGCTCCGCCGGATAACAGTCCTGTGCGGTGTGATCGGCGTCGTGCTCGCAACGGTCGAGTTGCTCGCTCCGCTGTGGATAGCCGAACTCCTCGGTGGGAACGGCCGGGCCGTCGTTGCCTACGCTGTCTTCACGGCGCTGGGAGGTTTTGCGATGGCAGCCGGTGCGTCGATGTCGCCCACGCTTACGCGGTTCCTCGGATCTGTCCGTCGCACGGTGGTTGCGGCGCTGATCGTGGCCGCGATCGCCGTTGCCGCACTGGGCGCCCCGATTTTTCCTCTGGCCGCCGCCGGCTACGTCTGCGTGTACCTCGCACTCGGCGCCCCGGAACCGTTGTTGGATGCGTTCACTCACCGCGCGGCCACGTCGCGGGAACGCGCGACGGTGCTTTCGGTGCAGTCGCTGGCCATGCGGCTGTGCGGCAGCGCCGGCGCGTTGGTGGCGGGGCTGCTCGCGGCGAATACCTCCATCGTCTACGCCTGGGCGCTTGTCATAGGTGTACTCGGGGTCGGAGCGCTTGTCGCAGTAGGGCTTTCGAGCAGCGATCGGTCATCCGACGAGCCAGCCAATGCATCGGCCGAGGCCGACGCGTACCCCAGCCCGGCGCTCGAGCGCGTGTAACCGAGGTATGACGCACTCCGCGCACAGCACAGCACCGCATCGGACATCGTCTCGCATCCGTGGTGGAAGCCGAATCTGTTGCGGATGACAGGCATAAACATGGCGACCGGCAGGTTTACCGTCGAACTCTCGCCTATCCGCGATGCATACGCCATGATGAGAGAGCGAATATGAGCTCTCAATCGACGACGGGGTTTCGAGGTGGCACTGTTCCGCACCCTCACCCAGCAGCGGGCAGAACTGGAAAAGGAATGGACCCGTTGGGCGATGGCGCCGACCGCGGCGGCGGAAATTCCTGCGGAAACCAGCCTGCTGCGCGCTGAGGTCGCGCGATCTTGGCAGCGTTCACTGCACACCGTCGACCCAGGCCGCACCGGGGCGCCCGGCCTCGACGATGTCGGCGACCGCTGGTCGGAATCATCTTTGCGCGCACCGATCACCGAACTGGCAGGCCAACTGCGCAGCATTGCCGAGGAGGCGGGTTATGTCGCCGCCGTCACCGATGAATCGGGCACCATTCTGTGGTCCTGTGGCGATCGCGCGGTCCGGCGGCAGGCCGAGCAGGTGAACTTCGCCCCCGGCGGTTGCTGGGACGAAAGCCATATGGGCACCAACGGTTTATCGCTCGCGCTGCACGACGACCGCCCGACCACCGTGTTCTCCGCCGAGCACCTGGTCGCCGCACTGCACGGCTGGGTCTGCTACTCCGCACCGATCCACGCGCCCGACGGCAGACAGGTCGGCGTGCTCGATTTGTCCAGCTCCTGGAACCGCTCCCATCCGGCGGTCATGACCTCGGTGCGGGCCCTTGTCACCGCGGTCGAGACCATGCTGCGCGCCGCGGCGCCGAGCTCGAAGCCGGGGGTGCGACTCGAATGCCTCGGCGCCGCGCGACTCTTGCGCGAGGGCAGACCTGTTCCACTGCCGCCGCGCCAACTCGAAATCCTGGCCCTGCTCGCGCTGGAGCCCGACGGCTTCACCCCCGAGCAACTGCACGCCGCCGTCTACGGCGATCGCCCTGTCTCCACCAACACGCTGAAAGCCGATGTCTCGCACCTGCGCCGGACCACCGGCGGCGAGATCACCAACCGCCGCTATATGCTCACCGGCGCGTTGTCCTGCGACGCGGTGGACCTGCTTGCCGCGATCGCGGCGGGCGACGCGACCTCGGCGCTGTGGCTGTATCGCGGACCACTGCTGCCCGGATCGGACACGCCCGGCGTGGTGGAATGGCGGGCGTATCTGGATGTCGGCGTGCGCACGGTGGTACTGGCGAGCGACCGCGCCGAGCATGCCGTGGCGCTCGGCGAACGCGTCCCCGACGACATCGAAGTACATGAGCACGCGCTGCGATTGCTGCCCGCCGACGACGTGCGTCGCGCTGTAGTCGCCGCCCGCCTCTACACCGCGCTACACGCTTAACTTTCGCGATTGATCGCCACCAACCTCGCACCAACCTTCGCGGGTCATAGTGGCTCCCGCAGAGGAAGATTCCGCGAGGAGTGAGCCATGATCTACGCCAAACCAGGGTCCGATACGGGCATCGTCAGTTACGCCGCCCGGTATGACAATTTCATCGGCGGCGACTGGGCGGCTCCCATCGAGGGACGGTATTTCGACAACCCCTCCCCCGTCGACGGTGCGACATTCTGCGCGGTTGCCCGGTCCACCGCCGCCGATATCGACATGGCGCTGGAAGCCGCACACCGCGCCGCCGAGGGTTGGGGAGCGACCTCGGTCACCGAGCGCGCCAATATTCTCAACAAGATCGCCGACCGGATCGAGAACAGTATCGAGCCGCTCGCGGTCGCCGAATCCTGGGACAACGGCAAGCCGGTACGCGAAACCCTCGCCGCGGACCTGCCTTTGGCGGTCGACCACTTCCGATACTTCGCCGGTGTCATTCGTGCCCAAGAAGGCAGCATCGCCGAAATCGACTCGGACACCATCGCTTATCACTTCCACGAGCCGCTCGGCGTCGTCGGGCAGATCATCCCGTGGAACTTCCCCATCCTGATGGCGGCGTGGAAGCTGGCGCCCGCGCTCGCGGCGGGAAACTGCGTGGTGCTCAAACCGGCCGAGCAGACACCGGCCTCGCTGCTGTTGGTGGTCGAGCTCATCGCCGACCTGCTGCCGCCCGGTGTTCTCAACGTGGTCAACGGTTTCGGCGTCGAGGCGGGCAAGCCGCTGGCCTCCAGTCCGCGGGTGGCGAAGGTCGCCTTCACCGGTGAGACCACCACCGGCAGGCTGATCATGCAGTACGCCAGCGAGAACATCATTCCGGTCAGCTTGGAGCTGGGTGGCAAGAGCCCCAATATCTTTATGCCCGATGTGATGGCCGCCGACGACGACTTCCTGGACAAGGCCGTCGAGGGTTTCGTGATGTTCGTGCTCAACCAGGGTGAGGTGTGCACCTGCCCGTCCCGGGCGCTGATCCACTCGTCGATCTACGACGAATTCCTGGCCCGCTGTATCGAACGCACCCGGGCCATCAAGGGCGGCAACCCGCTCGACGAAACCACCATGATCGGAGCACAAGCCAGCAACGACCAATACGAAAAGATCCTGTCCTACATCGACATCGGCAGGCAGGAAGGCGCCCGCGTGCTCACCGGAGGGGAAGCACGGAAGGTGGACGGACTACCCGGCGGGTACTACATTCAGCCGACGATCTTCGAGGGCAACAACACCATGCGGATCTTCCAGGAGGAGATCTTCGGACCGGTGGTCTCGGTGACCCGGTTCGACACCGTCGAGGAAGCGGTGCGCATCGCCAACGACACCCTCTATGGACTCGGCGCCGGTGTATGGACCAGGGACATCAATACCGCATACCGGATGGGCCGAGCGATTAAGGCAGGACGAGTATGGACCAACTGCTTCCACGCGTACCCGGCACACGCCGCGTTCGGCGGCTACAAAAAGTCCGGCATCGGACGCGAGAACCACAAAATGATGCTCGATCACTACCAGCAGACCAAGAACCTGCTGGTCAGCTACACGCCAACCAGACTCGGGTTCTTCTGATGCAAAACCGGGTCCATCGTGTCGCCATCACCGATCGGGCACGAATCGTGTTGCGACGGTTGATAGAACAGAACGGCCCGGTGCTGTTCCATCAGTCCGGCGGTTGCTGTGACGGCAGCTCTCCGATGTGCTTCCCGGTCCGCGAGTTCCGCATCGGCAGCGCCGACGTCCTGCTCGGCCGACTGCCGTGGCACACCGAATTCTGGATCAGCGGCGACCAGTACGAGCGCTGGAAGCACACCCATCTCACCGTGGATGTGGTCAGCGGCCGCGGCAGCGGCTTCTCCCTCGAAGCACCCGACGGCGTGCGCTTCATCATTCGGTCTCGGCTGCTGACCGACGAGGAATCGGCTGTGCTCGCAGCCGGGCCACCACCGCACACCGGAGCCGACCGGATGACCTGAAACCACCAGAACGGGTGACGGTCCGGGGATCCGCAGCCCTTGGCCGGCACCGCACGGCCTCGTCGTCCCGGTATTGCGCCGGGGCGACGAGGTGCCGTTTTCCGCGAAGTCGTCAGCGACCGGGCAGGAACCGGAAACTGCGCGCGAGAGTCATCAGCAATCGCTGCCACTTGTCCTGCGAAATCATCCGGGGCGCATCCAGGTTCATGAATCGAGTGACGACCACCGTCTGCGGTTCGGTGAACTTCAGCAGCCCGTCCGGGCCGTGCCTGCGACCGACACCCGAGATCCCCATACCGCCCATCGGCGCCGCGGTGGTGCCCCAAGCCGGTGCGTATCCCTCGTCGACGCACACGGTGCCGGCATGCAGTTGCTGAGCGATCTGCTCGCCTTCGCTCTTACTCGCCGCCCACACACTGGCGTTGAGGCCGTACTCGGTGTCGTTGGCCAGGCGGATGGCTTCGTCCACCGTGTCGACCGGGTAGATCGATACCAGCGGGCCGAAGGTTTCGTCGCGGCCGCATTCCATCTCGTCGGTCACATCGGCGAGCACAGTCGGCTCGAAGAACAGCGGGCCGAGATCCGGACGCGCCTTGCCCCCCGCGAGCACCTTCGCGCCCTTGGACGTCGCGTCGGCGACGTGCTTGGTCACGGTCTCCAACTGCGCCTCGGAGATGAGGCTGCCGATACCGGCCGAATAGTCGTAGGCAGCACCGAGTTTCGCGGCCTGCACCGCGGCGACGAACTTCTCGGTGAACTCCGTGGCGACCGACCGCTCGACATACAGTCGCTCGATCGAGATGCACAGCTGCCCGGCATTGGAGAAGCACGCGCGCACGGCCGCCTTGGCGGCCTTGTCCAGCTTCGCACCCTTGGTGACGATCATGGGGTTCTTGCCGCCCAATTCCGCAGAGAACCCGATCAGCCTGCGCCCGCACTGCTCGGCGAGCGCACGGCCGGTCGCCGAGGAGCCGGTGAACATCAGATAGTCGCAGGCATCGACGATCGCGGTACCGACAACGGTGCCGGGCCCGGTCACTACCGCGAGAAGGTCACGCGGCAGCCCGGCCCGATACAGCAGTTCCGCGCTTGCCAAGGAGGAGAACGGCGTTTGGCTGTCCGGCTTCACGACCACGGCGTTGCCCGCGAGCAGCGCGGGGATCGAGTCGCCGATGGACAGCAGCATCGGATAGTTCCACGGTGCGATGACGCCGACAACGCCCTTGGGATGGGTGCGCACCGATGCCCGATTGAGCACGGGGAAGGCGCCGGGTACCGAGTGCGGTTCGAGTAGTCCGGGCGCCGCCTTCGCGAAGTAGCGCGCGGCGAACATCAGGCCCAAGATCTCTTCTTGCGCGGCCCACCGCGCCTTGCCGGTCTCGGCCTGGACCACGTCCATGAGGAACTCGCGGTGCTCGACCACCAGCGTCCGATACCGCTCCAGCACGGCGGCGCGCTCCTTGGCCGAACGCGCGGCCCACCGTGCCTGCGCCGCCCTCGCCCTGTCGAACGCGGCCGTCACGTCTTCGGCGGTGCCCACCGGCACGGTGCCGAGCGGCTTACCGGTGAAGGTCTCGACAATCGTCTTGGTCGAACGGGCCTCGGGGCTATCGATCGCGGCCAGGGCGCTCAGACGAGCAAAAACTTCGGCTTCCGGCGCGGGCATCGTTGCCTCCTACTTGTGAGTAACCGCGGATTACACACAATCTACGCCGCTGCGCGCCCGCACCGCACACACCCGGCCGGGTTCGGCCGCTCATACCACCGATTCGGCGGAAAGTGTCGGCTTCGCGTCTGTGTACGGAACGGTCCGAGCAGGGGCGGGCTCCGAATGCCGGATGACTACCGCAGAAACCAAGGCGTCCAGGGGAATTCATCGCTGCGGCGTAGCAGCCTCAGATCTTGCTCCAAATGTCAAATCGAGTCTCGCTCAGCGGGACCCGATCGCCGTACTGGTCGGCATCTCGATTAGGTTGTGCCGATGTTCAGAGCGAGGCTCGGTGTCCGAACACGGATACTGGCGATCGCGCTCATCCCGAGCCTGACTCTGCTCGTGGTCGGCGTGGGTGCAGCGGGATACCTGGTAGCCCAGGGAAACAAGGCCCAGGATTGGGCGTCGCAGAATCAGCAGGCAATCCCGCCGACCAGGGAGTTGCTCGAGGCCGTCCAGCAAGAACGTCATCTGACGATCGCCGCACTGACCGGCGACGATTCGGTCACGCCGACACTCGGCGCGGCGCGGGTGCGGCTCGACAGCGCACTACGCGGACTGATCGAGGCCTCGGCGGGTCTGCGCGAGGTCGATGATTCGAAGATCGGCGACGATGCCGCGAACTTCATGACGCTCGGCGCCCAGATGACACAGGTGCGCACCGCAACCGACGCGGGCCAGCTCCCCGTGCCCGACGCCTACATGTTCTATAACCGCCTGCTCGACGTCATCACTTTCGGCACCCAGATCGCCGAGCAGACGGCTCCCGACGCGGAAATCGGCGTGCGCATCGCCGACGGGATGCGAATCTTCCTTGCCACGGAAGCGATGTCGCGCAGCAACGCGCTGGCGGACATGATCGCCAACGCGAACGGACCCACTCCCATCCCGATGGAGGAGTTCCTGCGCCAGATCGGCTTCTACCACACCGAAGTCGCGAATCTGACCGCCGAACTCGACCCGTCGCTCCGCGACCGGTTGCATGCACTCACCAACAGCACCGCGTGGCAGCAACTGACCGCCGTGGAAAATGCTCTCGCCCAGCGCAATACGACCAGCGCCGCCAACTCCTCCAGTTCGTCGAGTTCGACGAACAAGCAAACCACAACCCCGGCCTTGCCGGTGAACGACCCCGAATGGCACAACGCCGCCGCCGAGGTGAACCGCGGACTGATCGACGTCTGGATCGCGCAGAACAAGCACGCGCAGAAACTGGCCGAGGACAAGGCCGCCGACTCCGCGGAGACCTCCGCGTGGGCAGGCGGCGGCGTCGTCGCGGTCAGCGTCCTGGCGTTCTTGATCGCCCTGCTGCTGGCCAACCGCATTATCCGCAGGCTCAAGCGTCTGCGCGGGGAAACCCTCGCACTTGCCGACGAGCGACTGCCCGAGACCATGCGGCGGCTGAATGAGGGCGAGATCATCGATCCGGCCACCGAATCGCCGACCCTCGACTACGGCCACGACGAAATCGGTCAGGTGGCCAAGGCATTCGAGCACGCGCACGCCGCGGCCATCGCCGCCGCGGTGAACGAGGCCCGCACCCGGGAGGGCGTGAAGGCGGTGTTCCTCAATATCGCCCACCGCAGCCAGATCGTGGTGCATCGGCAGCTGGAGATTCTCGACGAGGCCGAGTCGAAGCAGGAAGATCCGGCCATGCTGGACACCCTCTTCCGGCTCGACCACCTGGCCACCCGCGAACGCCGCAATGCCGAGAACCTCACCATCCTCGGCGGCGGGCAGCCGGGCAGACAGTGGCGCAACCCGGTGCCGCTGATCGACGTGGTGCGCAGCGCCGTCAGCGAAACCCTCGACTACACGCGGGTTCGGGTCGCCAGACTGCCCGAAACGCACGTCATGGGCACCGTCGTCGCCGACCTCATCCACCTACTCGCGGAGCTGGTGGACAACGCGACCGCCTTCTCCCCGCCGCAGTCGCGGGTCGAGGTGACCGGCAATGTGGTCGGCAAAGGCATCGTCGCCGAGATCAGCGATCAGGGCATGGGCATGTCGGATGCCGATATGGCCAAAATGAACGACATGCTGCGCAACCCACCGGATTTCGGTGTCGCGGCGCTGTCCGCCGATTCCCGGCTCGGCCTGTTCGTCGTCGCACAGCTGGCCACCCGCCACGGCATCTCAATCCGGCTCGCGGAGTCCGACTACGGCGGGATCCGGGCCATCGTGCTCATCCCCACCGCCCTGATCGCCAGTGAAACCACCGCGCTCGCATCGGGATCCGAGACCACCGACGCCGGGCGACGGCGGCGCCACCCGGTGCCGTTCGTCGAATCCGCGGCGCACGGCGCAGTCGAACCCGAATCGGCGGTGCTGACCGCGCCACCGGAGGCGCCACCACTGGTGGAACCACCGCGGCCGACTCCCGCGAACGGAGCACGGCCGAGCGCACCGGCGCCGCACGCGGGACCCGAGGGCAGACCAGCCCTGCCGCGCAGGAACCGGCAGGCCAGCATCGCACCGCAACTGGCGCAGCCAGCTCCGCCCGAGCCGGTCGCCGAGCCGAGTACGAAGCGGGCGCGCACCGCCGAACAGGCCCGAGATCTCATGTCCGCCATCGAGATCGGCACGAAGCAGGGCCGCCGGGCGGTGCCTGAGGACCGACGCAGCGCCGTCCCCGATGAGCTCCCAGCTACCGCGGCCGCCAAATCCGCGGACGAACAGGAAGGCAATGGTGACTTCTTCCAACACCGGTGATCTCAACTGGCTGCTCGACGATCTGGTCGACCGGCTGGCCGGCGTGCGTCACGCGGTGGTGCTGTCCACCGATGGCCTGCTGCTCGGCAGATCCACCGCCATGACCCGCGAGGACGCCGAACATTTCGCCGCTATGTCCTCCACCCTCTATGGATTGGCGCGTAGCGCCGGCAGTCGTTTCGACGGCGGCGGAGTCCGGCAGGCGGTGATCGAACTCGATCGCGCGGTGCTGTTCGTGACCTCGGCGGGCGACAACGCCTGTCTCGCATTGCAAGCGGCCGAGACGGCGAATCTCGGCATGGTGGCCTACGAAATGAACGTCACCGTCCAACGTGTCGGCACCTACCTCTCCACCCCCGCGCGCCTGCCATGACACGCAAGGGTGAGCCGTGGTTCGACGAGGCCGCCGGTCCGCTGGTCCGGCCTTACGCGGTGACCCGTGGCCGCACCATCGGTGCGGGTCATGATCTGGACATGCTCACGGTGGTGGTCACCGCCGACCGCGCGCCCACCCTGCGGCGGACCGAACCCGAGTACACGGACATCGTTCGGCTCTGCCGCGTCCCACAGTCGGTCGCCGAGGTGGCGGCCCATGTGAAACTGCCCTTGGCGGTGACCAAGATCCTCGTCGGCGACCTGATCGGCGAGGGACATCTGATCTTCCGGGCTCCGGTACAGCCGGAGGCCGGCCCCGGTGATCTCAACATATTGCGAGCGGTACTCGATGGCATCCGAAAACTCTGACCCGCACTTGGCCGCCTCGGTCAAGATTCTCATCGCCGGTGGGTTCGGCGTCGGCAAGACCACCATGGTCGCGGCGATCAGCGAAATCACCCCGCTGCGCACCGAGGAACTGATCACCGAGGTCAGTACCGGCGTCGACGATCTCTCCGGCGTCGAGCAGAAGACCACAACCACGGTGGCGCTGGACTTCGGCCGCATCACTATCGACCGCGATCTGGTGCTGTATCTATTCGGCACGCCGGGACAGGATCGGTTCTGGTTCCTGTGGGACGAGCTCGCCCGCGGCGCGCTCGGCGCGGTCGTGCTCGCCGACACCCGCCGCCTGGGCAATTCCTTTGCCGCCGTGGACTTCTTCGAGCGCCGTGGCCTCGCGTTCACGGTCGCGGTGAACTGCTTCGACGGCGCGCCCGTCTACACCGTCGACGAGGTCCGTGACGCACTCGACCTCGACGACCACATTCCGGTGCTGCTGTGCGACGCCCGCAGCCGGGAATCCTGCAAGGACGTGCTGCTGAACCTCGTGCAGCACCTCATCGAACGGGCAGGCAGGCCGACCGTCACCACTTGAGCGTCCGCTGTTGGGCCCTCCGGCTCCAAGGCTCCACTCTGCTGATCGGCTTCATACCTGGTGTAGCCACGAGATGAAGAGCAGGACGCCCGAGGCGCCCAGCACGAGGGACACCGGGACCGGCCACCACGGCCCGGTGCGCCCGAGTAGCTGACGACTCAATCGCACTTGCACCACGCCGAGCCCGGCCAGCAAGGCCAGCCACGCGGGCAACGACACCACAGCCAGCGCGTGCACCGCCCACGCTCCCGCCAGCGTCGGCCCGCCCCAGGAATGTTCGAGGTCGTTGTCCCCGATCAGCGGATAGGCGATCCCGCGCACCGCGGCGAGCGTGGCCAGAAACGCCAGAAACCAGCTCAGCACGCAGACGATGATCGCGAGCACGGAGTGCACAGCGGCACGAAGACCGGACCGAGCACCCATCGGGAAGGAAACACCGAGCATCCGGCGTGGCACCCGCAACCTGACAGCCACCGGCCGGCACGCGAGCGGACCCGCCATCAATGCGTAACCGGCCCAACGCAACAACGAACGCACCGACTTCATACAGGCGACCGTATCGCGGTGCATGGTCGCCGTGGCACCGCGCCGGCCGATGACACGTCGAACCGCGGCTGATCCGAGTGATCAGGCCAGTCGCCCCGCGTCGACGAGATCGTCGAACAGCAACTGATCGACCGGCGGCACCAGGTCACGATCGGCGTAGCTGAACCAGGCGACCTCCTCGATCTCGCTGCTCGCCGCGAGTGTGCCGTGATAGTCCGCCGTGTAGCAGCTCATCCGCACCACCACACCGCTTTCGGGTCCGTGCACCGCCGCCTCGTAGGTGCCGACGTGCGCGACCGTCTCGGGAAGCAGCGCGACGGTCAACTCTTCTTCGATCTCACGCAGCAGCGTCTGCAGATCGGACTCGTCACCCTCACGCTTGCCGCCGGGAATGTAGAAGATGTCCTTCCCGCGCGGCCGCGCGCAGAGGATGCGCCCGGCTTCGATGCGTACCCACGCGACCGTATCGATCAACTGCCCCACTCGCCCATCCGCCACCGCCGCAGCCTAATGCAGTGCCGCGCGGCCGGACGGTGTCAGCGGGCGGTGGGAATCAAGGAGGGGCCTCGAACTCCCGGGCCGTCGACCGGCCGGAGGTCGCGACCGTGCACCCTTTCGCCGCATTCGGAGCACACCGGCGCGAGCACGGTGAGGTGACCGCAGGTCTTGTGCAGGGACTGCACCGGTGGGCCGTCCGGCGCGGCCCATTCGTCACCCCACTGGCGCATCGCGGTGAGTACGAGCCATAACGAACGCCCCTTGGGGGTGAGCCGGTAGTCGTAGCGGATCGGGTTCTCCTGATACGGCACCTTCACCATGATGTCGTGGGCGACAAGGTGTTCCAGACGCTGCGTGAGCACATTGCGGGCGATGCCGAGACGTTCGCGGAAGTCGTCGAAGCGCGTCACCCCCATCAGCGCGTCGCGCACGATCAGCAGGGTCCACCACTCGCCGACCACCTCCAGGCACTGGGCAATCGAGCAGTTCATGTCCTCGAAGCTCGTCCTCCGCATCACCCCAGCATAGTCGGTTGCTTCAAAGAACTCACTAGCTTAGGGTTCGTTGCATGATGCAACTCACTCATCGGCTCGGCGACGAATTCGCGCTGACCGAGCTCGACTACCGCGTCTGGCGGGCACACGTCGACGACAGCTGGCGAGGCTGGACCGGGCCACACGGCGGCGTCATCGCCGGTCTGCTGATCGAGGTCGCACGCCGCGCGGCAGCCGGTGACCTGCCGGTCCGGGTGGTCGACCTACGCTTCCTCGGCCGACCCACCGAGGGGGACTTCACCTTCCGGGCAACCGAGCATCCGGTGGGCCGCAGCACCACCATCGTCGATGTCGTCGCCGATCAGGAAGGCGTGCTCGTCGCCTCGGCGGCGGTCACCTTCGGGCGGACCACACCTACCAAGCTGCCCGAGCGCAGCGCGACGCACGCCCCGCAGGTCCCGCCGCCCCACGACTGCCAGATATTCCACCTACCACCCGAAATCGTGCCGGTCGGCGCCCATTTCGAGATCCGTCCGGCCGCGGGCCCACTACCGCTGAGCGGGTCGGACGAGGCGTGGATGTGCGCGTGGATCTCGCTGATTCCTGGAATGCCGACCGACGCCGCGGTGCTGGCGGTGCTCGCCGATGCGCTGCCGCCGGGCTTGTTCCCCACCCTGACCACACCGGTCGCGGTGCCCACCGTCGCGTTCTCGATGCACCTGCACACCGCTGGCGACTGCTTGCAGGTCGCTGGAAATGGCACCGATCGCGCCCGGCCGGTATCGCAGGAGGTGCTCGTGCGCGCCAAAAACGTCAGCACCGGCGGCGGCTGGTCGGTCGACGACGTCGAGATCTGGGACCGCGGCGGCCCGCTGCTCGCCACAGCCCGCCAAACTCGCCGAGTTCTCGGCTGAATCGGAGAACTCCTCGTGAATACCGTTGTGACAACCAAAGATCGCCCGGGCGTCGATTCGCGGATGGTACTGGCCATTGTGTCGGTCGGCGTGCTGCTGTCGAGTCTGGATCTGTTCATCGTCAATGTCGCCTTGCCGGATATGGGGAAGGATTTCGGCGACACCCAGCTGTCTGGACTGTCCTGGGTGCTCAATGCCTACGCGATCGTGTTCGCCGCACTGTTGGTGCCTGCGGGGCGGCTCGGCGATCGCGGCAGCAACCGGACCACCTTCCTGATCGGCCTCGCCGTGTTCGTGCTCGGCTCGGGGCTCTGCTCGGCCGCCTGGAATGTCGAGTCGCTGGTCGCTTTTCGGGTGTTGCAGGCGGTGGGCGGCGCCATGCTGACCCCGTCTTCGCTCGGCCTGGTGCTGGCCGCGACCCCGGCCGAACGCCGTCCGATGGCCGTTCGGCTATGGGTGGCCTTCGGTGGCCTCGGCGCCGCGCTCGGGCCGGTGGTCGGCGGACTGCTTGTCGAGATCGACTGGCGCTGGGTATTTCTCGTCAACGTGCCGATCGGGATTGCCGCGCTGGCCCTCGGCGTGCGCCTGCTGCCGCGCACCCGCGGCGACGGTGGGCCGCTGCCCGATGTGTTCGGTGCGATCATGCTCATCGGCGCGATCGCCGCGTTCATCCTCGCCTTGGTGAAAGGCGAGGACTGGGGCTGGACTTCGGCAGGTGTCCTCCTATCCTTCGCCGTTGCGGCGGTACTCGCGGTCGCCTTCGCGATCTCCTCGGCTCGTCACCACAGCCCCGTTGTCGATCCCGCACTGCTACGCGCGCCCAATTTCGCACTGATGGCAGGTAATTCGCTGTTCTTCCAGATCGCTTTTGCCGGCATGCTGCTGTCGGTGGTGCTCTGGGCGCAGAACGTCTGGGAATGGTCGGCCTTGCGGACCGGGCTGGCGATCGCGCCGGGACCACTGGTCGTGCCGGTCGTCGCCATCCTCGCCGGTCGGCTCATCAACCGGGTCGGTGCCGGTCCGGTCATCGCCGCCGGTGGTGTCGCATTCGCCGCGGGCATGGTGTGGTGGGCCGAGGCCATCACCCTCGAACCCGATTATGTGAGTGGCCTACTCGGCGGAATGGTCATCAGCGGCCTCGGCGTCGGGCTCACACTGCCCACCGCATTCGCCGCGGGCAGCGCGGGTCTGCCACCACAACGATTCGCCACCGGGTCGGCGGTGCTGAGCATGTCCAGGCAGATCGGTCTCGCCGTCGGCGTCGCCGTCGTGGTGGCAACCCTCGGCTCCCCCACCGGACCGCAGGAGACACTCGACGCCTTCCATCGCAGCTGGTACGTGACGGCAGCCGTCGCGCTGGTCGCCGGACTCATCGGCCTCGCGGCCAGAATGCCGCGTCCCGCTGTCGCACAACCGAATCCGGTAGGCGACACCGACGCCGTCTGACTCGCCGACGCACCACAGTGCCCGGCATTCCGCGGAATGCCGGGCACGTGTCCATGTCAGCGGCTCAGGCGCTGGAATCGCCGCACCGCCAGCGGCAGGAAGATCGCCGTGAGGATCAACGGCCACACCATCGCCATGAGCAGTGCGTGTTGTTCGATCCACGAATCACCGCTACCCACCGGGGTTCCGAACAATTCACGGGTGGCAGCCACCGTGGACGAAATCGGGTTCCATGCGGCGATCGCACCGAGCCAGCTCGGCATCAGCTGCGGTGCGACGAAAATGCTCGAGATCATCGTCAGCGGGAAGGCCACCGCGAACAGTCCACCGGCCGCTTCCGGATTCGGCACGAGCAGTCCGAGCCAGACGCCGACCCAGATCAGGGCGAACCGCAGCAACAGCAAGAGCCCGAAAGCCGCTAGGCCGTTGAGGATTCCACCGTCCGGCCGCCAGCCGATCGCCAGTGCGGTGAGCATGAGGATCGTCAACTCCACACAGGCCAGAATCAGATCGGTGACGCCGCGCCCGGACACCACTGCCGACGACGCCATCGGCATGGAGCGGAATCGGTCGATCACGCCGTTGGTCGCGTCGTACACGACCACCGTCGCGGTGTTGATGAACCCGAACGCCATCGTCATCGCGAACATGCCCGGCATCAGGAAGCTCCGGTAGTCGCCGCCGCCGGGCACGCTCATCGCACTGCCGAACACATACCCGTACAGCAGCACCGACAGGATCGGGAAGCCGAGCTGCCAGGCGATATTCACCGGCTGGCGCTGATAGTGGGTCAGCCCGCGCCGCACCACATTCCAGCAATCGGCGACGGCCCAGAATGCCGGCGAACGGGTCGGTGTCACATCAACGGTGCTCATCAGGCAGCCTCCTCGGCAACAGTGCGGTGTCCGGTCAACTGCAGGAAGACGTCATCGAGGCTCGGCCTGCGCAAGCCGATGTCCTCGACGCCGATCCCCTCGTCCTGCAGGGCGCGTGCCACCTCGGTGAGCGCGGCGACGCGGTCGGTGACCGCCGCGTGCACGCGGCGCTCGAGGTCGTCGGTCTCCGGCTCCCCCGCGCAGACCCTGGCAACCACCTTGGCGACGGCGGGCAGGTCGGCGACCTCGGCGGCGACGACCTCGATGAGATCGGCGCCGACGGTGTTCTTCAGCCCGTCCGGTGTGTCGTCGGCGATGGCCCTGCCCTGATCGATCACCGTGATGCGGGAGGCGAGCTTGTCCGCCTCCTCCAAGTATTGGGTGGTCAGCAGCACGGTGGTGCCGTCGGCGACCAACGCCCGCACCGACTCCCACACCTCGCCGCGGCTGCGCGGATCGAGACCGGTGGTCGGCTCGTCGAGGAAGAGCACGTCGGGCGACAGGATCATCGATGCCGCGAGGTCGAGCCTGCGCCGCATACCGCCGCTGTACTTGCCGACACCTTTGTCGGCGGCATCGGCGAGATCGAAGCGCTCGAGCAATTCGCTCGCCCGCTGCCGAGCCCGGCGTCCACCGAGATGAAAGAGCCTGCCGAACATTTCGAGGTTCTGGCGCCCGGTCAGCACCTCGTCCACCGCGGCGTACTGCCCGGTGAGCCCGATGCGCGAGCGCACCAGCCAGGGTTCGCGTGCCACATCGAGCCCCGCGACCTTCGCCTGCCCGCCGTCCAGCCGGACAAGTGTCGACAAGATCCGCACAGCCGTGGTCTTGCCCGCGCCGTTCGGGCCGATCAGTCCGTGCACCGTCCCACGGCGGACGGTCAGATCGAAACCGTCCAACGCCCGCTTGTCCCCATACCTCTTCTCGAGCCCCTCGGCCCGGACCGCGTACTCGTCGCTCACTGTCGTCCTCCGCATCGCACTTCGATTTCCTAACTGGGTACATCGTACCCTAATTAGGGTACAACGTACCCAATTTTTCGCCAACCGGTTAAGCTGAGTCTCATGACGAGCACGGAGGCCAGCGGCAGCGGCGATATCGCCCGCACTCTCGACCTGCTCTGGGACACCGGCCCGCGGCCGAGTCGTGGCCCCAAACCGGCACTCACGCTTGACCGAATCGTCGAAGCGGCGATCACGGTGGCCGACACCCAGGGCTTGGAGGCGCTCACCATGCGCCGCGTCGCCACCGAGCTCGGCACCGGCACCATGTCGCTCTACCGGTATCTCCCCGGCAAGGCCGAACTACTCGACGTGATGCTGGATCGCGTGCAGCGGCCGTCCGCCGATGCCTACCGTGGCGATGGCTGGCGTGGCGCGTTGGAGGCCATGGCCTACCAATCCCTCGCCCTCTTCCGCCGCCACCCATGGCTGCTCCAGGTCAACCAGTCCCGACCGGTGATGGGTCCGAGCGCTGTGGAAGGCATGGAGCTCGTGGTCACGCGCATCAAGCCGATGGGCCTGACCGACCCCGAGCTCGTCTCCGTGGTCATCCTGGTCAGCGACTATGTCGCGGGCGCCGCCCGCACCCAGCTGTATCAGAAAGAGGTAGAACGCAAATCCGGCATGACCGACGCGGAGTTCTGGCAATCTCAGATTCCGGTCCTGGAACGCGCCATGGCCAGCGGCCGCTATCCGACGATGGCCGCACTCTCCGATGAAGCATTCGATCCCGGATTCGACCACTTCGGATTCGGCCTGGCGCGGATCCTCGACGGACTCGAAGTCCTGGTCGCCGCACGCACCGCGGCCGAATAGCCGCTACTGGGCTCGGACGGACGCGATGTCCTGTCCGAGCGCGACGGCCAGGTGGTCGGCCGCCGTGGCGAGGTGCTTCTTCGGCGGTGCGGCGCCGTCGAACATCGCGACCACCAGGTCGCCGTCGACGATTTCCCAGGTACCCGCGATACGGCCGCCCACAACGACGATCGGGGAGATCCAGCCCGCCGCCCGACTCACCTTCGACCGATGTTCGGCAGGCAGCAACTCGGAGTCGGAAGTGCCTGGGCCGAGGACGTATTGGTCGAAGGCGCCGAGCAAGTGGACCGAGGCGACGGGTTGGGTGGCGGCCAGTTCGTCCGCGTGCTCGGTGAGCACATAGGCGCGGCGGCCTGCCACCTCGACCTCGGTGAGGGCGTCCCCCAGCTCCGCGAACCACTTACGGACGATCGTCTTTCGCAGGCTGTTGCGACTGAGCCATGCATCGAACGACTCAGGAGTGGCCGGGCCGTAGGCGCGCAGATAGCCGGTGATCGCGATCGGTGCGGCGGCGTCCGGCTCAGGGAGCCCGCGCCACCCGGAAACCTGATGCGCCGGAGTGGTGAAGGTGATCCGATTGCCTTGGGCTGGACCGTGACACAGTGCTCCCTGCCAGGCCAGCGGCTTGAGCAGTGCACCCCAACCGGATCGCAACTCCTCGCCGAGGCGGTGCAGCGCCGGATCGGCGACGAGTGCCTCGACAAGCTCGTCGCGGGTGAGCACGGCGCCGTCGAGTATGTTCGACACCGACTCGACCAGCGCGGCGACCTCCGCGGGCGACGCACCGAAATTGCGCTGCCACACGGGTTTTTCCCAGGTGCGAGCCGAGGCGATCACGGCGAGAGCGGCGGCCGCGAAGTCAGGAGCAAGCGCGTGCAGGGTGCCACGCATCGCCCAGGTCTTGATCAGTGTGCCCGAATTCAGCTCACGCACCACCGCATCCGGCTCGGGTTTGCCTCGGCGCAGTGCCACCGCCAGCTCTGCCGACGAGGTGACCTGGGCCTGCACTCCGCACAGCCGATCGACGATCTCGGGAACGCCCGCATCGGTGCGTGGTGCGACGAACTGCCGACCCAACCGCCATGCGAAGACCTGATCCCACGTGAGCTGCACCGCCCGCCTCCTAATCCACGAAATGCATTGTTGCCCAGACTGCCGTGCACCGGTCGGTGCGCGATGATTCTCGTCCTCGATGTCGGCCTCAGCCGAGACGATCCAACTGCAGATCAACAATCCGGCGGCGACCTCGAGCATGCCCGTCATCGTCACGGTGATCACGCCGAGCAAATGCGGTGCGGTTGGTCGCCCTGCGTACCGCGCTCGCCGGTGACACCAGCCGTTCGACTCGGGCCACCACCGCGGTGCCCGCGGCACCCATGGCATTCGCCGGGGTATCCGGAGCAAGCGCGTCCAGTGCCGCGCTGGTGACGACGATCGCGTCCGGCCGACCAGCGACGCAATATGCCTGCGGTTCGGCCGAATCCAGCATGACTACGCCGAGATCGAGCATCGCACGCCCAGCAGGCAGATGGCTACGTTCACGGGGCTTCGGGTGGCTTGTGCGCGGTCAGTCTGCGCAGCGCCGCGCGCAAACCCGCCGATTCGTCGGCGCTGATGCGGTCGACGAAATGGCTGAGCACCAGGTCCGACCGGCCGCCGGAGCCGAGCGCCTCCAGCATCAGCCGCGCGCTGTGCTCCTCGCGGGTGAGAGTCGGCCAATATCGGTAGGCCTTGCCCGCGCGCTCGCGCGCCAGCCAGCCCTTGCGATGCAGGTTGTCCATGGTCGACATGACCGTGGTGTAGGCAATGCCGCGTTGGGTCGCCAGTTCGTCGAAGATTTCGCGGACCGTTGTGGTCTGCGCGTCCCGATCCCAGATACGGTCCATGATCACCGCCTCCAGGTCCCCGAATCCACGCACCGTGCCGACTCCTCATCGCTACTCGTCCAACAGGCGTCCCAGGATAACGGCTTCGCCCGCTACCTACGTAGGTAGGCCGTAGATTTTGTCAGCGACGACCGCGGCAGGTCCTGCGGAGATCATCGACCCACAGGTCGGGGATTTCCCACGGGATGAAGTGACCGCCCTGGTCGTGGACGGTCAGGTTGACGTGGTTGTACCAGGAGGCGCGGTCGCTGTCGAGGAAGCTCTGGACCCGGCGGTCGGTGCTGACACCGGGTGGGTTCTCGTAGCCGACGAAGGTGATGCCGGTCGGCGCTTCGATCACCGGCTGTCGGTCGTGCGACGGCGTCCAGGGGTAGCGATTGTTGTTGGCATAGGTGCGAATTGATGTGCTTATCGAGTTGGTGACCCAGAAAATCATGGCGTGGGTGAGCAGATCGTCTTTGGTGAAGACGGTCTCGATGTCGCCGCCGTTGTCGCTCCATTTAACCCAGCGTTGCAGTACCCAGGCGAGCATCCCGGCCGGCGAGTCGGACAGTCCGACGGCGAGCGTGCTCGGTTCCAGCACGTGCGCGGCGAGGTGGACCGCAAACCGCCGTTCCATCTCGATGATCCGGTCGCGGACATCGGCGGGCAGACCGTCGGGAATTGGCCTGCCGCCGCTGACATCCCAGGCCCGGTCGCCTTCGAACAGACTCAGCTTCTGGCCGGAACCGATGTGGATCGCATGCAGCTCGTCCGCGTACTTGTGCCCGAGTTGGCCGGTGACCAACGCTCCGACGTCACAGCCCGCGGCGGCGTACTTGGCGTAGCCGAGCGTCTCGGTCATGAGGGTGTGCCAGAGGTCGGCGACCTTCCAGAAGTTCATGTCCGGGTTGTTCGGGAGCGGTGCGGAAAACCCGAAGCCGGGGAAGGACGGAACGATCACGTCGAACGCGTCGGCCGGATCGCCGTCGTGCGCGCCCGGGTCGGCCAGCTGGTCGACAACCTTGGACCAGTGCCAGAACGTCCACGGCCAGCCGTGCGTGAGGATCAACGGCGTCGGGTTCGGGCCGACTCCTGCCTTGCGCATGAAATGTACCGGTACGCCGTCGACCTCGACGCGATAGTGCTCGTAGGCGTTGATCGCAGCTTCGGCCTTGCGCCAGTCATAGCCGTCGCGCCAATATTCGACGAGTTCCCGCAGGTAGCCGCGGTCGACGCCGTAGGACCAGTCCTGGTTGCCCGCGTCGACCGGCCAGCGGGTCAGGTCGAGGCGCTGCCGAAGATCGGCGAGCACGCCATCCGGCACGCCGACTTACCTCGATAGCGGCACTCGCCCTTCACTGAATCGAACACATGTGCGAACATTGGAGTGTGTCCCACTCCGCATCCGCAGCCACTCGATCCGGCAGACCCCGGATCGAAGCGCGCGCGGAAGCGTCGATCCTGCATGCCGACCTCGATTCCTTCTACGCCTCGGTAGAACAGCGCGACGACCCGCGACTGCGCGGTCGCCCCGTCATCGTCGGCGGCGGCGTCGTACTCGCCGCGAGCTATGAGGCGAAGGCGTTCGGTGTGCACACCCCGATGAACGGCGGCGCCGCCCTGCGGCTGTGCCCGAACGCGATCGTGGTACGACCACGCATGTCCGCCTATGCCGAGGCGAGCAAGGCGGTGTTCGAAGTCTTCCGCAACACCACACCGATCGTCGAAGGCATCTCCATCGACGAAGCCTTCCTCGATGTCGGTGGTCTGCGTCGGATCGCGGGCGAGCCCATCGATATCGCGCACCGACTGCGCGCCGACGTCCGCGATCAGGTCGGTCTGCCCATCTCCGTCGGCATCGCCCGCACCAAGTTCCTCGCGAAAGTGGCCAGCGCCGTGTCCAAACCGGACGGCCTGCGCCTGGTCCCGCCGGACGGCGAACTCGACTTCCTGCACCCACTGCCCGTCGAAAGACTCTGGGGAGTAGGCGAAGTCACCGCGCGCACGCTGCGCGACCACGGCATCACCCGCGTCGGCCACCTCGCCGAGCTCGGCGAACCCATGCTGCGCTCGATCCTCGGCCCGGGCGCCGCCCGTCACCTGTACGCCCTCTCCTGGGCTCGCGACCCGCGCCGCGTCGAGACCGGACGCCGCCGTCGATCGATCGGCGCCCAACGCGCCCTCGGCCGCCACCCGCGCCCGCCGGACGAAATCGAGGCCTACCTCCACGGCCTCACCGACCGCCTTGGCCGCCGCCTCCGCGCCGCCGACCGAGTGTGCCGAACCGTGGTGCTACGCATGCGCTTCGACGATTTCACCCGAGCCACCCGCTCCCACACCCTCCCCGAAGCGACCGATCACACCGAAACGATCCTGCGCGCCGCCCGCACCCTGCTTGCCACCGCCATGCCGATGATCCAAGAACGTGGGCTCACCCTCGTCGGCCTCGCCCTCACCAACCTCGAGAACGCCGACGCCGTCCAACTGACCCTCCCCCTCGAGCACCGCGCCACCAACACTCTCGACTCGACCCTCGACGACCTCCGCCAACGCTTCGGCTCCAGCGCCGTAACCCGCGCCGCCCTCATCGGCCGCGGCGAGGGCCTCTCGGTCCCTCTACTCCCCGACTGACCGGCGAGTTTCCAGCCGTCGAGCTGCGCGAAAGGATGAGTGTCGACCAGCCGGCAAACACGAGTGGCCCCATCGAGGCGGTATTCCGCACGCCGCAACGCGACATGACCGACCTACGCCGAGCCCGCCTATTACAAGTCCGCCTATTACAGCCGCTCGATGATGGTCGCGTTGGCGAGGCCGCCTGCCTCGCACATTGTTTGCAGGGCGTAGCGGCCGCCGGTCTGTTCCAGGTGGTTGAGCATGGTGGCGAGGATGCGGATACCGGAGGCGCCGAGGGGGTGGCCGAGGGCGATGGCGCCGCCGCGAGGGTTGAGTTTGGCCGGGTCGGCGTTGAGGTCGTCCTGCCACACCAGTGGGACGGGAGCGAAGGCCTCGTTCACTTCGTACGCGTCGATGTCGTCGATGGTGAGGCCGGCCTTGGCCAGGACCTTGCGGGTGGCCGGGATGACGGCGGTGAGCATCAGCAGCGGATCGTCGCCGGTGACCGCGAAGGAGTGGAAGCGGGCGCGGGGACGCAGGCCGAGGGCGTTGGCCTTCTCTTCGCTCATGATCAGTGCGGCCGAAGCGCCGTCGGTGAGCGGGGAGGAATTGCCAGGAGTGATCGACCATTCGATCTCCGGGAACCGCGCTTTGAACTCGTCATCGGCGAACGCGGGCCGCAGACCCGCCAAACCCTCCGGGGTGGTGTTGGCACGAATCGTCTCATCGGCGGTCAGCGTTCCTGCGGCGACGAGCTCATTGTCGAAGCCGCCTGCCGCGGCGGTCGCGGCGGCCAGCCGATGTGAACGAGCGGCGAACGCATCCAACGTTTCCCGATCGAGCTTCCATCGTTGGGTGATGATCTCCGCCGCAATGCCCTGTCCGATAAGGCCTTCCGGGAAGCGATGCGCGAGCGGACCGCGATTCGCATCCTTGCCTTGCGCATTGGAGAACATCGGCACCCGACTCATCGACTCCACCCCGCAGGCGATCGCGATGTCATAGGCCCCCGCGATCACTCCCTGCGCCGCGAAGTGCGCCGCCTGCTGACTCGACCCGCACTGCCGATCCACCGTCGTCGCGGGCACCGTCTCGGAGAACCCCGCCGCCAACACCGCCGTCCGCGAAATATTGAACGCCTGCTCACCACTCTGCGTGACACAACCACCGATCACATCATCGACAAGTACCGGATCCAGACCATTCCGCTCGACAAGCGTCCGAAGCACATCCGCCAACAGCGTGGCCGGGTGAACTTCCGACAGCCCACCACCCGCTTTCCCCTTCCCAGAGGGCGTGCGCACCACATCCACAATGACCGCGGAAGTCATAACTACTCCTTGTCAGTATCAGCAATCATCACGTGAACGACGATTAACTTATGACACTGTACGCCGGACGACCACTCCCCCGCGACCCCCGGTCCCGTGCGACAACGACCGAGAAGATCTACCGTCATGCCCCATTCGGCGATGGGTTGGCCGCTTGGGTGGAGTACGACGAGTGATCATCGAGAACGTTTGGGGCGCTTGTCCATCAGACGCAGGATCAGTGGCGTGAAGATCAGTTGCATGGCCAGTTCCATTTTGCCGCCGGGGACGACGATGCAGTTGGGGCGGGACATGAAGGAGTCATGCAGCATCGATAGGAGGTAGGGGAAGTCGATTACCTTGGGGTCGGCGAAGCGGATGACGACGAAGCTCTCGTCGGCGGTGGGGATGGTGCGGGCGATGAAGGGGTTCGAGGTATCCACGGTGGGCACTCGCTGGAAGTTGACGTAGGTGTGGGAGAACTGGGGGCAGATGTACTTCACGTAGTCCGGCATGCGCCGCAGGATCGTATCGATGACGGCTTCGCTGGAGTAGCCGCGCTCGGTCTTGTCGCGGATAACCTTCTGCGTCCACTCGAGGTTCACGATCGGCACCACGCCGACCAGCAGATCCGCGTGTTGCGCGACGTTCACCGAGTCGGTGACGGCAGCGCCGTGCAATCCCTCGTAGAACAGTAGATCGCTGCCGGGAGTCAGATCCTCCCAAGGCGTGAAGGTGCCAGCGGGCTGTCCATAGGGTTTGGCTTCGGAGTCATCGTGCAGATACTTGCGGACCGAACCGACCCCGGTTTCGCCGTAGTCCCGGAAGAGCGTCTCCAGCTCTTTCAGCAGATTCGCCTCCTCACCGAAGTGCGAGAAGGTGAGATTGCCGTTCTGTTCGGCCTCCGCCATCGCGAGCTTCATCTCGTTGCGGTCGTAGCGGTGGAAGGAATCCCCTTCCACCACTACCGCATTGATGCCCTCGCGGCGGAATATCTCCTGAAAAGTCCGTGTGACGCTGGTCGTTCCCGCACCGGATGATCCGGTGATGGCGACGACGGGATGCTTGACCGACATGGCACCTCCTCGATTCTCAATGCGGAGCAGGCCGGAACAGCGACCGGGAACCGAACAACGAGCTGTCGAAGCTCGGTCCTTCGTCGGGCTCACTGTGATAGCGCTCGATCCGCTCGACCTCGTTGCGCGAGCCGAAGATCAACGGCACCTGATGGTGCACATGCTCCGGCGGCACCTCGAGCACCCGCTCGCCGCCCGTGGTCGCCCAACCACCGGCCTGCTCGACAATGAACGCAATCGGATTTGCGCCATATAGCAACGCCACCCGTCCTGGTCGCAGCGGCGGCCGGGCGTCGTGGGGGTACAGGTAGACCCCACCGCGCGTGAGAATATGAAAGGTGTCGGCGACCAGCGACGCCACCCAGCGCATGTTGAAGTCCCGGCCACGCGGCCCGTCCACGCCGTCGAGGCATTCGTGCACGTATCTGCGCACCGGCCGCTCCCAGAACCTTTCGTTCGCGGCGTTGATCGCGAAACCCGAAGTGTCCTCGGGGATTCGCATTCGCGGATGCGTCAGCACGAACGCGCCGATCTCCCGGTCGAGGGTGAACCCGTCCACGCCGCTGCCGGTGGTGATCACCAGCATCGTCGCAGGTCCGTAGAGGGTGAACCCGGCGCAGACCTGCCGCACCCCGGGTTGCAGGAAGTCGTCGGCGATCGGCGCGGCGCCGCTGCCGGACGCGCGCACCCGCTCGGGCGCCCGCAGCACGCTGAATATCGTTCCCACGGGCAGATTCACGTCGATATTCGAGGACCCGTCCAACGGATCGAACGCCAGCAGATACTTCCCACGCCGGTGCACATCGGGCACCGGACGGATGACGGTCATCTGCTCCGACAGCAGCGCAGACAGATGCCCCGTCCACTGGGTCTCCGCCACCATGATGTCGTTGGCGATCGCATCGAGTTTGCGATGCACCGTCGGTGGCAGGTTGTCCGGCTCCGCGGCGCCGAGCGAGCCGACGATGGCTCCCCTCATCACCTGGTTGGCGATGATCTTCGTCGCCGTCGCAACGACATTCACCAGGGCGGAGAACTCACCGGACGAGCCCGGGTGCCGGTGCTCCTCCTCGATGGTGTAGCGGGTGAGGGTCTTCAGTCCTTCTGGCATGGTGACTCGATCTCGTCAGGCGGGGGCCCTTGCGGTCGGCCCGTCCGGCAGCTTTGCGGCCCCGAACACGCTGCTGCCGTATATATCTCGGTCGGTCAGCGTGATCAGGTCGGTCTTGGTGAGCGGTCGCCGCAGCTCGACCAGGCGTTTGGCCTGGCGCAGTCGGCACCGATCGAGCGCGTTGCGGACGCTGCGCGCGTTGGAGAACCGCGGCCTGCGCATGCGCAACGCGAGGTATTCGGCGAAGGCCGATCGCGCGGGCTCGTCGAATTGAAAGTTGTCCCGCGCCACCATGATCTCGGCGATCCCCAACAGCTCATCGTGGGTGTAGTCGCTGAATTCGAGATGATGCGCAACCCGCGACGACAGCCCCGGATTCGCGGAGAAGAAACGCTCCATCCGATCCGCATAGCCCGCGAAAATCACGACCAGACTCGCACGTTCGTTTTCCATTTCCTGCAACAGGATCTCGATAACCTCTTGCCCGTAGTCCCGTTCGTTTTCGGGACGGAACAGGTAGTAGGCCTCGTCGATGAACAGCACACCCCCAGCCGCCTTCGCCAGTGCCTCTTTCGTCTTCGGTGCGGTGTGCCCGATGAACTGACCGACCAGGTCGTCTCGGGTTACGGTGTGCACCTTCGGTTTACGGATGTAGCCGAGGGCGTACAACATTTCGGCCATCCGTAGCGCGACGGTGGTCTTGCCGGTGCCAGGCCCCCCGGTGAAGCTCATGTGCATGGTCGGCCGCGACGCCCGCAGCCCGAATCGCTGACGCGCCCGGTCGACCAGCAGCAGCGCCGCGATCTCCCGGACGCGCAGCTTCACATTCGCCAAGCCGACCAGCTCCGCGTCGAGCCTGGTCAGTACGTCCTCGACGTCATTGCCCGCGATATCGGTCGACAGGTCGAGCACCGCGGCATCGTCGAGGACCTCGGCGTCCGCGTCTTCGAGCGTTACTGCCTCGGGCGGCACCGCCCGAACCGGCCTGGGATCGTCGACCCCAGGCCGGTGCAAACGGAAACCGCCGGCCCGCTCAACCGCCATACCGCGTCCCAGGACGGTCGTTGGTGGCATAGGAATGCAGACCGTAGGTCTGCCGCCGATCGGCTCCTTCGTTGCGGGTCAGCAGGAACCCCGGCTCGTCGGCGGGCCGCTGCACCAGGAAGCTCAGTGCCGTGGTCTGCCTGCCGTAGCGGGCGTCATAGGCCAGCAGCCGAATATAGTGTCGCGGAAAGGTTTTCCGGCAGGCGTCGAGCTCGACCAGCACGCCGTCGGGCTCGTCGAGATCGAAAAGCGGCAGCCCCCACATTTCCCAATAGGCATTGCGCGGATGCGGGTCATCGGTGTATTCGATGGACACCGGCCAGTTGTTCAGCAGCGCGTAGCGCACCTGCGCGGCGATCTCCGCATCGGTGAGTTCGGGCAGGTACGAGAAGGTTCCCTGACGCAGATACATGGCACGTCCTTCGGAGATTTCGGCCTCAGTGGCTTGCCGTCGGCACGGCGTCCGGGGCATCGGTGGAGGTGTAGTCGAAGGTGACATCGCCCCAGGTCGCCAGCGCGACATCGAGGGGCCGACAGGATTCGGCCGCCTTGCGCAGCACATCCGGGCCTTCCTTCAGCAGATCGCGACCCTCGTTGCGAGCCTTGACGATTGCTTCCAGCGCCACCCGGTTGGCTTCGGCGCCTGCCGCGATGCCGAGCGGGTGACCGATGGTGCCGCCACCGAACTGCAGCACCACATCGTCACCGAACAGATCGACCAACTGATGCATCTGGCCCGCGTGGATACCCCCGGAGGCCACCGGCATCACACCGGGCAGGCTCGCCCAATCCTGATCGAAGAAGATGCCGTTGCCCAGGTTGGCGGGAATGTGGTTCTCCCGCAACGTGTCATAGAAGCCGCGGGTGGTGGCCGGATCACCCTCCAGCTTCCCGACCACGGTCCCCGCGTGCAGGTGGTCGACCCCGATCAGCCTGCACCATTTGGCCAGTACCCGGAAGCTGACACCGTGCGTCTTCTGCCGTGTGTATGTCGAATGACCGGCCCGGTGCAGATGCAGCAACAGACCGTTGCGCCGCGCCCAGTGCGACATGGACTGCATAGCGGTGTATCCCACTGTCAGGTCCATCATGATCACGACACTGCCCAGTTCCTTGGCGAACTCGGCGCGTTCGTACATGTCCTCCATCGTCGCCGCGGTGACATTGAGGTAGTGGCCCTTGATTTCGCCGGTCTCCGCCATGGCACGGTTGACGCCCTCCATGGCGAACAGGTACCGATCGCGCCACCGCATGAACGGCTGCGAGTTGATGTTCTCGTCGTCCTTGGTGAAATCGAGGCCACCCTTGCACGCCTCGTAGACCACTCGGCCGTAATTGCGTGCAGACAGACCGAGTTTCGGTTTCACCGTCGCACCGAGCAGCGCTCTGCCGTATTTATTGAGGTATTCCCGTTCCATGACAGTGCCGTGCGGCGGACCCTGGAAGGTCTTGACATAGGCGACCGGAATGCGCATGTCCTCCAGCCGCAGCGCCAGCAGCGGTTTGAAGCCGAATACGTTACCGATGACGGACGAGGTGAGGTTGGTGATCGAGCCTTCCTCGAACAGGTCGAGGTCATAGGCGATGTAGGCGAAGTACTCCCCCGGCCGTCCTGGCACCTCATCGATCCGGTAGCACTTGGCCTGATAGCGCGAGTGCGCGGTCAGCCGGTCAGTCCACACCACGGTCCAGGTTGCCGTGGATGATTCGCCCGCGACCGCGGCCGCCGCTTCGATCGGATCGACGCCCTGCTGTGGCGTGACCCGGAAGACGGCGAGGACATCGGTGTCCTTCGGCTCATAGTCCGGCGCGTAATACCCCATCGATGCATAGGATTGGACACCCGGATCCCAGCGGTCCCGTTCGGTTTCCTCGGCCATCATTCCTCCAGATCCTGAGGGTGTGCGCCTTGCGATTTCCAGGATGACGGGGTGGACGACGACAAACAATTTGATTGTTTCTCCGAATACTCAACGGTTTCTTTGAGTTTGGTACCGTGGAATATGGGTATGGTGAGTGCGTCGCGGATGGAAACATTCCTGGCCGTGTCTCGCCAGGGCAGCATCCGCCGCGCCGCAAGCCAGCTGCACATCACCGAGGCGGCCGTGTCCGCGGCGGTCGCGCACATCGAGAAGCAACTCGGCGCGAAGCTCATCACCAAATCCGGTCGCGGCATCATGCTCACCGAGGCCGGGCGGGTCTACGCCGAGTACTGCCGCACCATCCTCGGGCTCATGAAGGAAGCACACGCGGCGGTCCGCCGCGCCGAGACAGGGCGGCTACGTATCGGAGTCGTCGCCACCGCCGGTGAATACGTGCTGCTACGACTGCTCGCGTCTTTCCGCAACCGCTACCCCGACATCGAGCTGAGCCTGTCGGTCCACCCCCGCGATGTCCTCTTCCTCGAATTGCACCACCACGAAACAGATCTCGTCATCGCAGGCCGTCCCCCACGCGACACCGGCCTCGTCATCCGTGGCCGGCGAGCCTGCCAACTCGTCGTGGTCGGCGCCCCCGAACACTGCCCCGACCCACTCCGCAGCACCTGGCTGCTGCGCGGCCGCGGCTCCGGTACCCGAGACGCCACACTGAACCTGCTCGACCGACTCGAAATCACGCCACCCACTCTCACCCTCGGCAGCCACGGCGCAGTCCTTGCCGCAGCCCGCGAGGGTCTCGGCGTCACCCTCATGCACAGCGATGCCCTCGTCGGTGACCTCGAAACTGGTCTGCTGCAAGCACTTCCGGTACAAGGCACTCCACTCGACCGTCCATGGCACGCCATCACAACCCGAACCCCCACGCCAACCACTCGACTGTTCCTCGCCCACATCCTCGACCCGGCAGAGGTCGGCGCAGCCGCCTTCCACCCGGGGTGAGGTCACGACATCGCTGCGTTACCGGTCTCGGACCGACATCCCCAGCTTCTTCGCACCGGAAAGGCAGCACCGGTGCCATATGTGAGCATGAATCCATGAGCAACCGGGCGAGCCTCGTCAGCGAACAGACCGCGGAGCTGGCGATGGACTACGGGCAGTTCCTTATCAGTGGCGGCGCGGGCGATCTGGATAACCGATCTGATTACTACGAATTGGAACTGCTCGACCAAGCGATGGCATCGCGACCGTGTGCGGGAGACGGCATCACGGTGATGGTGCTCAGCCCGCACCAGAACAATTTCGCTATGCCGGTGACGGTGCAGGTATGGGACGCCCGCCCACCGGCCGATCGTGACGCCTGGCAGCAAGTGTGCGAAGCGCGGTTGCAGATCGGCGATGTTGGAACGCTGTTTCTCGAATCACCGACCCTCGATATGATCGACGCTGCCCAGGTACCGGAGGGCGCGTATCTGCTCGAGGTCAGTGGGACCGGCTTCCTGAACTACGGGTGGCCGGGAAGCACCACTCCCGGGGACCGATGGCGGATCCGTCTTTGGCCCGACGACGGCAGCGATCCATTGCCACCGCAGCTGTGGAGCATGCCCGGATACGGTGTACCAGAGAATATTCCGATTCCGGAGCACACCTCGTCGACGGACGACGAGGAATCCACCGTCATGGTCGAGGTCGAGCGCATCCCCGAACTGAAGGCGCACATCGAACTGAAGGCGCACCTGCACGCACCGCCCGCAACCACCCGCGAGCAACAGGAATAACTCCGCGTCGAGCGGGGCCGGAGCGCCGCGCACCCTTGGGTGCCCGGCACTCAGCACGGCCGAATTCTGACCGATCCGAGCACATGAGGGCGGTGGCTGCGAACAGCCGCCGCCCTCAACGTTTTTCGCGCCTATTTCGCCGTGGGCGCCTCGTCGGGATCGACCAGGTTACACACACAGAGCTGGACGTTATGAGCCAGGATGCCACCGAAGTAGGTGTTGCAGAACTCGAGGTACCCGACCGGGTCACACTGATGCGCATGCCACGCCGAATCGACCTCGAGGTCGTCGGGGAGGTAGTTGCCCTGCATGCCGCTCGCGCGGTACCGCTGCAGCGACGCCCGGTAGCGCTCCACCCGATCGGCAATCTGATCCTCGGTCAGCGCCGAGGAACCGGGCCAGAACAGATGCCCCCAGCGCAGGTTCTCCTCGAGGTTGGTCGTGTCGAAGTCCGCGGGCGGAGCCTGGGTCGGATCCGTCAAATCCGCCTTGGGTGCGTTGATCATTGCAGTCATGTTCGTACCTCGATTCGCAACGGACATCCACCGGGGCCGGTCGACCCCGGCATAATGTTGTTCCTGCATCAGATTCGATCTTTTGCCATCACGCGTCAACCTCCCAATTCCCCAGTCTGGGAACATATTTCGAACTCACCGGTAGGTACTTGATCGATCTTGACACCAAGCGTCGGTGTGGTCTACAACGCACTCTCTCGCGCGCTGTTGCAGTATCGACCGGCGGGCTGTGTCGCCAGCATGGTTCAGATCCATTGCCGCGCTTGGACATAAGAAAACGAAGGTGCCAAATGGGAGCCGAAGCTACTGCCATGCACCATGATTGGATGATCGAGGAGCGCTGGTGCGCCCGTCAGGAGGCGGCACCGCGGCAGGCGGTTCGCGTTTACCCGGCTCGACCCGCGGCGCACCGCACTGATCCTCGGCGCGCGATGCGAGCACGCTCGGATTCCGGTGGCGGACGCCGATGCCGCGCCACGCGACTACGAGCACAACGCCACACTGCACACCATCTATCGGTCATTCGGAGATGTGCGCCCGACATCCGAGGTACTCGAGCTCATCGAAGCGGGCCACGAATGATCGGGCGGTGAGGTCCGGGGGGCGTGCACATCCCGGACCCCACCCGATCGGCGATCCAGCGACTATGAAGTCGTCGGGTTGCGAAGCCTGCTGTGACGATTGTGGACCACATACGGCCTGAGCAGCGGGGTTCGCTGTTACAAGCCGGTGAATATCCGTGTCGGATCGTTAACGCGGGTAGCGGTGTGGCCTTCCCCGGGTCCGGCACCGTGCTGTGCAAGACTGCCCGCATGGCTGGCGAGGACCCGCTGATATCGAACGTGTCCGATACCGCGCGTTGGGTGGCGGCGTATCGCGCTGTCGAGAGCGCGCGACCGGATGCCCTCTTTCGCGACCCGCTCGCCGATCGACTGGCCGGAGAACGTGGACATGCCATGGCGGCGGCCGCACCACGGATCATGCGCAATGGCTGGCCGGTGGTCACTCGGACCAAACTCATCGACGATCTCATCGCGACCTCGATCCAGCAGGGCTGCGATCGGGTGTTGAATCTCGCCGCCGGTCTCGACACTCGGCCCTATCGCCTGAACCTGCCGGAAGACTTCGTGTGGGTAGAGGCTGACCTGCCGGCGATAACCGCGGAAAAGGGCACCGCGCTGGCCACCGAGACGCCCCGCTGCGCTCTGATTCGCCGCGGAGTGGATCTTGCCGACACCGACGCTCGCGCGAAGTTCCTCGACGAGGCGCTCGGTCCGCTCGGTCCGAATGCCGCGACCACCACCAAGGCACTGGTGCTGACCGAGGGTTTGCTGATGTACCTCGACGAGGACACCGTCGCCGATCTGGCCCGCGCATTGGCTCGCCCCGAGATTGCCTGGTGGCTGGCCGACATCACCGTCGGCATGAAACGCATGCGCAGCAACGCGTCGATCTTCGAGAACGCGCCACTGCGTTTCGAACCCGCGAACGGCATCGCGTTCTTCGACGACCTCGGCTGGCAATCGCTCGAGGTCGAGCACCTATTGGTGCACGCCCGAAAGTTCCATCGGGCGCCATGGTTCCTGCGGCCGTTCACCTACCTGCGGCAGCCGGACCCGCGCAAGCCGGGTCGGGCACCGTGGTCCAGGGTTGTGCGGATGCGGCACCGCGCGGCTCAGAACTGAGTGTGCTGTGAATCGAACGTCAGCACGCGACCGCCGAGCAGTACCTGCGCGCCGGCGACGAGCGTGGTCGGATGTCCCTGAATCGTACGGGTCCACTCCTGTTGGCCGGGCCGCCTGACGAAGGTCCCGTTGGCGGAGCCGTGGTCGACCACGGTGACGTCCCAGTTGACGAGTCGAATCTCCGCGTGCGCCCGCGACATTCCACCCGAGCTGTCCGCCAGCCGGATCGGCCGCGCGCCCCGCGCCACCGCATCGGCATGCTCCGGTTCCCGGCCGAGCACGCAATCGGTGTCGAGCACGATCGAGGTGCCGTCGTCGAGCAGCAGCAAGCCGAGCGGCGGCCGGACACCGTCGGTCAGCACGCAGGTCAACTGATCCATCCGGATCCCGCAGACAGCACAGAACGACACCCGCGGATCGTTCAGATGATGACGAGAACACTTGAAGCCCTTGACGACGGCGCCGGGGCCGACTCCGCGGGCCGCCTCGGCAACGGCGCGAGCCACCACCTCTGCGGCTGGCACCAAGGTCTCCTCGAAATCCTCCTCGAACACCGGGTCCGGTCGAGTAACGGGCTCGGTGTCCAAGGCGGACGCCGATCCCGCCGGGGCCGCAGGCGACACCGCCTCGACGGGTTCCGCTGCGACAGCCTGACGTTCGTCCTCGGCCGCCCGCCCAGTGCCCTTACGCAGCACCGGCCGCTCCGACGACGCGGCATTCCCCGCCACACCGGACTCCCCCGACCACAGCACCACCCCGGCTCCCGGCACCGTCCCCGCACCCAACGCGTAGATTCCCCGCCCACCAGGCAGCGACTCCCGACTCGCCCCACCCTCGTCCACGAACACCCCGACCCCGATCGCGGGCGCGGGCATCACCACACGATCGACCGTGAACCCGGCGTCTCTGCCCCGCAACACCTCCGACCGATCGGCGCCGACGACCACCGCTGTCACCCCGCCGTGCAGGAACACCGCAAGCCCGGTCTCACTCGGGGTCAGCACCCCGAACTCCACCGAGTCCTCATCGTCCAGCCCCATCAACCAGTTCGTGGCAAGCCGCGCAAACACACGCCCGCTGGGCCGTTTCTCCTTGCGCCCAGCCTCGTCCACCAACCCGAGCAGCGCCGTCAATGCCTGCCCCGCAGGCGATGCCACCGTGGCAGGCGTGTCGAGACGATGCGCGACAACGATGATCACCCCGTCGGAATTCGCCACCAGGTGCGCACCGCCCGGCAGCACTTCCAGCTGCGAGGTCACAGGAATCGCCCGCCCTGCAACCGCCACCGGTGGAACACCAACCGCATCGGCCCGTTCACGATGAGCCAGAACACCATCCACGTCACGATGAACTGGAGGAGAAACGCCGCGAGCGACGGATGCAGATTTCGTGGCAGCACCAGCGTCGTGGAGTGCACAAGGAACCACATCAGCGCACCCTCGTTGACGATGGTGACGAATCCGAACAGCGTGGGCCAGTCCTTCTCCCACCGGAACTGTTGCAGAAAATGGTAGAGCAATTCCCACAGCACGCCGACGAGAACGGTGCCGAGCAGCACCGACAGCGTCACCCGATAGGCCTGTCCCAGCGACAGCGAACCGGTCGGCAACACCGGTGTGATCACCAGAGCGACGACGAATCCGATAATGCCGAGCGAGAGAATACGGGTCTGGATTCGCCCGTTCAGGGTAGGAAGCATTGTGTCAAATCTTCTTGTTCGTCACCCATGACCACCACTGACGCGTCGACCGCAGCGGACCCATGCGATGGCAGAATCCCACCGCGGCAAGGTCGTCAGCGATCTCCTGCGCGGCGATCTGCAAGCCGAGAAAGGTATCCACCCCGACGAACGGACCACCCAGCGTCGCGGAACCCGATGCATAAACGCGTCCGGTGCCACTTCGCGTGCCGATGAGCTCGAAGGTGGTGTCCACATCGAGCCTGCCGACCGGATTGCGTCCCGCCCCGGCATGGTCGAGCAGATCCGCCAGCAACCGATGCTCCCGGATATCGGCCTCCAACCCGGTGCAGTCGATAATGTAGTCCACCGTCATATCGAACGGCCGGGTCGGCGGCGGGAACGGCAGCGGCGCGTTCGGATCCGGATCGACGGTGGTGACCACGCCGGGCCGCCCCGGTGCGGGCCGCAGATCCCGGGCCGTCCCGGCCATCACCTGGTACCAGCCTTCCTTCCGGCCGCGCCGCAGCTGTTCCTGCCACGAATCCCGGATGGGCGTATTGGTGCCGCTGAACTCCTTATATGCGCGGGCGCGTTCTTCTCCTTGCAGCGCGCGCATTTTTGCCTTCAACTGCCCGCCCCATACCGATTTCGGATAGTTGAAGCCCTGATACGCCCAGCCGTCACCGCCTCGTCGCCTGTTGAAGACATTCGGGCCGTGCGCCCCGGCCACATAGGTGCGGAACAAGTGCAGGATTTGCGTATTCAAACGGAACTTGTCGCGGTCGTCGATGAGCCGCTGCAGTACTCGGCTGGCCACAATGCCGCTGCCCCTGATCATCACCGAGCCCGCCCTGCGCTGCAAGGCCTGATAGACGTGCTCGTGCGGCTCGTAGGCATTGACCACCCGAGTCGGATCGCGATATGTCTCCCGATACTCCTGTAGATCCGGCAGCAGCTTCAAACCCGGATATCCCACACCGATATGGACATAGTTGCTGCGAAAGGCCAGCCGCTTGGTCGGCGTCCGGCCCGATGGCGGGGTGAGGATCGTGAAATAGCCGCCGCCGTTGCGTTTGCGCACCATGCGAACGTGCCCTTTGTGTAAAGAGCTCGCATAATCGATGCGATGGAATTCGCGCTCCATCGCCACGAACGCCTGCCCCGCCTTCGGCGTGTAGTAGTTGGCGAAAATCGGCTCGACAAACACATTCCAGAGCGGTTTGATCGATCTGTCCGCGATCGCCTCACGCACCGCGTACGAAGGGAAACCCCACATATTGTCCGGCGTCGAGCTGGAATCGCTGCGCAGCCGCTCACCGCGGGGAATCTGCGAGACCCGCGTGAGGTACTCGTAGGACGACCACGGCACCTGCTGTGGGCCGAGTACGGCCATCGATGCGGCAGGCACCCCGTAGATTCGGAGTGCGTCATAGGTGACGAATGATCCGATCCCGCTGCCGATGGTCACGAACGGTACGTCGATCACCGGGATCCCGGCGGCGCCGATCATGTCGTCGGTCCAGACGTCGGTATCGACGAGGGCCTGGGTGATATCTCCCCGCATGTGTCGGAGACTACCGGCGGGCACTTATGAAACTCTTGCGATCCGCAACCTCTCGCGACGCGCGAAGCAATCTATGCCAACCTGCCACGGCGGGCGCCCTCTCCGACGTACTATCCCCTCCGTGGCCGATACGGTTCGTTCGACCCCGCTGCGGGTCCTGGTGTACAGCAACGACGCCGATACTCGGCGCCAGGTCATGCTGGCGCTGGGCAAACACCCCCACCCTGAGCTACCCGGACTGGAGTACCTCGAGGTCGCCACCGCGCCGGTGGTGATCGACCAGATGGACGCGGGCGGTATCGACCTGGCCATCCTGGACGGCGAGGCAGCGCCGGCAGGCGGGCTCGGCATCGCCAAGCAGCTGAAGGACGAGATCGACCGGTGCCCACCGGTTCTCGTGCTCACAGGCCGTCCGGACGACGCCTGGCTCGCGAATTGGTCACGAGCCGAGGCGGCCGTCGCGCACCCGATCGATCCGATCCGGCTGACCGAGGCCGTCGTCGCGCTACTGCGCAACCGCTCCGCGGCCTGACCCGAACCACACCCCGTAGTCCCGGCAAGCGCCGGGACTATTTTTTGCATCCCTGAATCCGGCATCCGCCGAAATACCAGGTGAAGCCCTCATTACGGTGCACTGATTGTCACGTGACGACATCTCGATTACCCCCGTGTCAGTCATAAATAGCAGTCGCGAATTCGATCAAAGACCGCTTCGAAACAGGGCTCACCCAGGTGCGCCAGTTGTAGTGTGTGCCCTAGCTCACATGAGTGCGGACGCGGCATGAGACCCGCTACGGCAGGTCTCTACCCACCGAACCCGCGCTCACCCGACACGCTGACTCCAGCTCGCAGGAGGGGAAGTGCAGTAGTGAATATCGAAATGCCGACGCTTGTGCTCGGCGCGATCGGCGCTGCGTTCGCGGTCTTTTCCATAGTGATGGCCGCCCTTATCGGCCCGAAACGCTACAACCGGGCCAAACTGGAGGCGTACGAGTGCGGCATCGAGCCGACACCGCACGCCGTCGCGGGCGGGCCGGGAAACATTACCGGACAACGCTTTCCGGTGAAGTACTACCTCACCGCGATGCTATTCATCATCTTCGACATCGAGATCGTGTTCCTCTACCCGTGGGCTGTCCACTTCGATGCGCTCGGTCTCTTCGGTCTCGCCGCGATGGCGCTGTTCATCTTCAACGTCTCCGTCGCCTACGCCTACGAATGGCGTCGCGGCGGTCTCAGTTGGGACTGATACCGCGTCGGTCGTCTGCACGCCGTCAAGTCGACACAGTGGAAGTGAGAAGTAGTCCAATATGGGTCTCGAAGAAAAACTGCCCAGCGGCTTTCTGCTGAGCACGGTCGAGGATTTCGCCGGATATCTGCGCAAGGGTTCGCTCTGGCCCGCCACCTTCGGTCTCGCCTGCTGTGCGATCGAGATGATGGCCACCGGCGCCGGACGTTTCGATATCGCCCGCTTCGGCATGGAGGCCTTCCGAGCCTCCCCACGGCAGGCCGATCTGATGATCGTCGCGGGACGGGTCAGCCAGAAAATGGCGCCGGTGTTACGTCAGGTCTACGACCAGATGACCGAGCCGAAATGGGTGCTGGCGATGGGTGTCTGCGCGTCGTCGGGCGGCATGTTCAACAACTACGCCATCGTGCAGGGCGTCGACCATGTCGTGCCCGTCGACATCTACCTGCCCGGGTGCCCGCCGCGCCCTGAGATGTTGCTCAACGCGATTCTGGCACTGCACGCGAAGATTCAGGAGATGCCGCTCGGCGTCAATCGCGACGAGGCGGTCCGCGCCGCCGAGCAGGCCGCGCTGGCATCGACACCGACCATCCGGATGGAGGGTCTGCTGCGATGACCTTCGACTCCCCGGACAATACCGAGACCCGTCCATCGGAAGACCTGGCGGGGGGCGGGGCCGCTGGGCCGGAAGACACTGTCCCCGACGAAGAGTCGGCGTCCGCGGGTGCCGAGGTGATCGGCGTGCGCCGCGGCATGTTCGGTGTCAGCGGCAGCGGTGACACCTCCGGCTACGGCAAGCTGGTCCAGCCGGTCACCCTGCCCGGCAGCACCCCGGCACCGTACGGCGGCTACTTTGACGAGGTTGTCGACGCGCTGCACACCGCGCTCACGGCGACCGGCCTCGGCTTCGAGACCGCGATCGAGAAGGTGGTCGTGTTCCGTGGCGAGCTCACGGTGCACGTGCGCCGCGAACACCTGCCCACGGTCGCCCTCGCGCTGCGCAACGACGCCGCGCTGCGTTTCGAACTCTGCCTCGGCGTCAGCGGCGTGCACTACCCCGATGACGAGGGCCGCGAACTGCACGCGGTCTACCCGCTCATGTCGATCACGCACAACCGCAGGCTGCGCATCGAGGTGTCCGTACCGGACGCCGACCCGCATATCCCGTCGCTGTACAGCGTGTACCCGACTACCGACTGGCACGAGCGGGAAACCTACGACTTCTTCGGCATCATCTTCGACGGCCACCCCTCGCTCACCCGCATCACCATGCCCGATGACTGGCGAGGCCACCCACAGCGCAAGGACTACCCGCTCGGCGGGATCCCGGTCGAGTACAAGGGCGCGCGCATCCCGCCGCCCGACGAGCGGAGGACGTACAGCTAATGAACGAGACCGACATTCGGCCCGACGTCGCAGATGACGCCGGGCAAGACCCCGCTGAAGGAACAGCGCCGTCGCCTGCTGAGCCAACCGTGGTCACGGTGGCCGGACAGGATTGGGACCAGGTCGCCGAGTCCCTCGACGGTGCGGGCGAAGAGCGCATCGTCGTCAATATGGGTCCGCAGCACCCGTCCACGCACGGCGTGCTGCGGCTCATCCTCGAGATCGAGGGCGAGACGGTCACCGAGGCACGCTGCGGAATCGGCTACCTGCACACCGGAATCGAGAAGAATCTCGAGTTCCGGAACTGGACGCAGGGCGTCACCTTCGTCACCCGCATGGACTATCTGTCGCCGTTCTTCAACGAGACGGCGTACTGCCTCGGCGTCGAGAAGCTCCTGGATATCACCGAACAGATCCCCGAGCGGGCCACCGTCATCCGGGTCATGCTCATGGAGCTCAACCGCATCTCCTCGCACCTGGTTGCGCTGGCCACCGGCGGCATGGAGTTGGGCGCGCTGACCCCGATGCTGTTCGGTTTCCGAGAACGCGAACTGATCCTGGACGTCTTCGAGACCATCACCGGCCTGCGCATGAATCACGCGTACGTCCGACCTGGCGGGCTCATCCAGGACCTGCCGGACGACGGCGTCACCAAGGTCCGCGAGCTGCTGGAACTGATGCCCAAGCGGCTGCGGGACATGGAGAAGTTGCTCACCGCCAACCCGATCTGGAAGGCGCGCACCCAGAACGTCGGCTATCTGGATCTCACCGGCTGCATGGCGCTCGGTATCACCGGTCCGGTGCTGCGTTCCACCGGGCTGCCGCACGACCTGCGCAAGGCCCAGCCCTACTGCGGCTACGAGACCTACGAATTCGACATTCCCACCACCACCGGCTGCGACTGCTACGGCCGCTACGTGATCCGGGTGGAGGAGATGAAGGAATCGCTCAAGATCGTCGAACAGTGCCTCGACCGGTTGCGGCCTGGTCCGGTGATGGTGGACGACAAGAAGATCGCCTGGCCCGCCGACCTCTCGATCGGCCCGGACGGTCTCGGCAACTCCCCCAAGCACATCGGCAAGATCATGGGCACGTCCATGGAGGGACTCATCCACCACTTCAAACTCGTCACCGAGGGCATCCGAGTCCCGGCGGGGCAGGTGTACACGGCCGTCGAATCGCCGCGCGGCGAACTGGGCGTGCACATGGTCAGCGACGGCGGCACCCGACCCTTCCGGGTGCACTACCGCGACCCCTCGTTCACGAATCTGCAGGCGGTGGCGGCAATGTGCGAGGGCGGCATGCTCGCCGACGTGATCGCGGCGGTCGCCAGCATCGACCCTGTCATGGGCGGAGTGGACCGATGAGTGAGATTCTGTTGAAGCTGACCACTCGGCCCGAGCCGTTCCCGCCCTATGTGCGCGAACGCCTGGATGTCGACGCCAAGGAAATCATCGGCCGCTATCCGCACCCACGCTCGGCGCTGCTGCCGCTGCTGCATCTGGTGCAGGCCGAAGAGGGGTACGTCACCGGCACCGGCATCGAATTCTGCGCCGACCAGCTCGGATTGACCGGCGCCGAGGTGACCGCGGTGGCCACCTTCTATTCGATGTACCGGCGCACCCCGACCGGCGACTACCACGTCGGAGTCTGCACCAACACGCTGTGCGCGGTGATGGGTGGCGACGCCATTCTCGCCACCCTGCAGCGGCACCTCGGCATCCAGCACGGTGAAACCACGCAGGACGGTTCGATCACGCTGGAACATGTCGAGTGCAACGCGGCCTGCGATTTCGCGCCGGTCGTCATGGTGAACTGGGAGTTCTTCGACAACCAGACCCCGGAATCCGCCCAGGCACTGGTGGATTCGCTGCGCGCGGGCGAGCAGGTGACCCCGAGCCGGGGCGCGCCACTGTGCACGTTCAAGCAGACCGCGCGCATCCTGGCCGGATTCCCCGACGAGCGACCCGGCGCCGTGGACGGCCCGGCGGGCGAGGCCACCTTGGCCGGCCTGCGCGTCGCCCAGGAACACAACATGAATCCGCCTGCGCCGCAACCGAATATGGAGGGCGCCTGATATGACGTTGACTCCGGTACTCACCCGATACTGGGACGACCCGCGGTCGTGGACGATGGACACCTACCATCGCTACGACGGCTACCAGGCGCTGCGCAAAGCATTGCGGATGGAGCCCGATCAGGTCATCCAGACCGTCAAGGACGCGGGCCTGCGCGGCCGCGGCGGTGCGGGCTTCCCGACCGGCATGAAGTGGAGCTTCATCCCGCAGGGTCCCGGGCCGGACGGCACCATCAAGCCGCACTACCTCGTTGTCAATGCCGATGAGTCGGAACCCGGTACCTGCAAAGATATTCCGCTCATGCTGGCCACCCCGCACACACTGATCGAGGGTGTGATCATCGCCGCGTACGCCATCCGCGCGGCGCATGCCTTCATCTATGTGCGCGGCGAGGTGGTGCCGGTGCTGCGTCGCCTGCAGGCCGCCGTGGCCCAGGCTTACGAGGCCGGATACCTCGGGCGCAATATCCTCGGCACCGGCTACGACCTCGAACTGATCGTGCACGCCGGTGCCGGCGCCTACATCTGCGGCGAGGAAACCGCGCTATTGGACTCGCTGGAAGGCCGCCGCGGCCAGCCTCGTCTGCGGCCCCCGTTCCCTGCCGTCGCCGGGCTCTACGCCTGCCCGACCGTGGTGAACAATGTCGAATCCATTGCCAGCGTGCCGCCGATCATCCTCAACGGCACGGCCTGGTTCCGGTCCATGGGCACCGAGAAGTCACCGGGCTTCACGCTGTACTCCCTGTCGGGCCATGTCGCCCGACCCGGCCAATACGAGGCACCGCTCGGCATCACCCTGCGGGAACTCCTCGACTACGCCGGTGGCGTGCGCGCCGGACATCGAGTGAAATTCTGGACGCCGGGCGGCTCGTCGACACCGCTCTTCACCGACGAGCACCTCGATGTGCCCCTCGACTACGAGGGCGTCGCGAGTGCCGGATCCATGTTGGGCACCAAGGCATTACAGATCTTCGACGACACCACCTGCGTGGTGCGCGCCGTCCTGCGCTGGACCGAGTTCTACGCCCACGAATCCTGCGGCAAGTGCACGCCATGCCGCGAGGGCACCTACTGGCTCGTGCAGCTGCTGAAGCGCATCGAGGCGGGCCGTGGCACCGAATCCGATCTGGACAAGCTCCTCGATATCAGCGACACCATCAACGGCAAGTCGTTCTGCGCCCTCGGTGACGGCGCCGCCAGCCCGATCATCTCCTCCCTGAAGTTCTTCCGCGAGGAGTTCATCGACCATCTGCGCCTCGACGGCTGTCCGTTCGATCCCGCGCGCTCGACCGCCTGGGCCGAAGGAGTCCGATGACTGCCACCGTGAACGCGAATACCAGCGGGGTGGTCCCCGCCGACCTGGTGACCGTGACCATCGACGGCACCACCGTCAGCGTGCCCGCGGGCACGCTGGTGATCCGGGCCGCCGAACTGATCGGCATCCAGATCCCGCGCTTCTGCGACCACCCGCTGCTCGACCCGGTCGGCGCCTGCCGCCAGTGCATCGTCGAGGTGGAGGGCCAGCGCAAGCCGGTCGCTTCCTGCACGATGGCCGTCACCGACGGCATGGTCGTGCGCACCCAGCTCACCTCCGCCGTCGCCGACAAGGCGCAAGAGGGTGTGATGGAGCTGCTGCTCATCAACCACCCCCTCGACTGCCCCGTCTGCGACAAGGGCGGCGAATGCCCCCTGCAGAACCAGGCGATGTCGAGCGGTCGGCCCGAAACCCGGTTCGACGGCGTGAAACGCACCTACCCGAAGCCTATTCCGCTGTCCACGGCCGTGCTGCTGGACCGGGAACGCTGTGTGCTCTGTGCCCGCTGCACGCGCTTTTCCCAGGAGATCGCGGGTGATCCCTTCATCGAGCTCATGGAGCGTGGTGCGCTGCAACAGGTCGGCATCGCACAGGCCGAGCCGCTCGACTCGTACTTCTCCGGCAACACCGTCCAGATCTGCCCGGTCGGCGCGCTCACCGGCACCAGCTACCGGTTCCGCGCCCGCCCGTTCGACCTGGTGTCGAGCCCGAGCGTCTGCGAGCACTGCGCGTCCGGTTGCGCGCAGCGCACCGACCATCGCCGCGGCAAGGTGCTCCGCCGCCTTGCGGGCGACGACCCGCAGGTCAACGAGGAATGGAACTGTGACAAGGGCCGCTGGGCATTCGCCTATGCCACCGAACGCGACCGGCTGACCACACCGCTGGTGCGCGGCTGGGACGGGAACCTCGCCCCGGCCTCCTGGTCGGAGGCACTCGCCGCCGCCGCGGAAGGCTTGGCCGCCGCGTTCGGCAGCGCCGGTGTGCTAATCGGTGGCCGCGTCACCGAGGAAGACGCCTACGCCTATGCCAAGTTCGCGCGAATTGCCCTCGGCACCAACGACATCGACTTCCGCACCCGGGTGCATTCGGTCGAGGAGGCCGATTTCCTTGCCGCCCGCATCGCCGGGCAGGGCGTCACCGTCGACTACGACAGTATGGAAAAGGCACCGATCGTCCTGCTGGCCGGCTTCGAGCCCGAAGAGGAATCACCGATCGTCTACCTGCGGCTGCGCAAGGCTGCCCGCAAGCGCGGACTGCCCGTCTACTCGTTGGCCGCCTTTGCCTCCCGCGGTCTCGACCGCATGTCCGGCACCCTGCTGCAGGCGATGCCCGGCGCCGAGCCGCATCTGTTCGACACACTGCGCACCGGCGAAATCGCCACCGCCGGAATCTATTCCGCGCAAGTGACCGAGGCGTCGCGGCTGCTGCGGCAGCCGGGCGCGGTGATCATGGTCGGCGAGCGGCTCGCCGGAATCCCCGGTGCGCTCTCGGCCGCCGTCCGGCTCGCCGACGAGACCGGCGCGGCCCTGGCCTGGGTGCCGCGGCGCGCGGGTGAGCGCGGTGCGGTCGAGGCGGGCGCACTGCCCGGCCTGCTCCCCGGCGGCCGCCCGGTCGTGGATCCTCGTGCTCGCCAACAGGTTCGGGCAATCTGGAATGTGCCGGACCTGCCGGTGACCGTCGGGCGTGACACCGCCGCCATCCTGGAGGCCGCGCCCACCCTCGGCGCGCTCGTCATCGGCGGTGTCGACCTCGCCGATCTGCCGGACCCGCAGGCCGCGCTCGCCGCCGTCGACGCCGCCCGATTCGTGGTCAGTCTGGAACTGCGCCACAGTGCCATCACCGATCGCGCCGACGTGGTGTTCCCGGTGGCGTCGGCGATGGAGAAGTCCGGCACCTTCCGTTCCTGGGAGGGCCGGGCGCGGCCGTTCGACGCCGCACTGCGCGACTCCACCGTGCGCCGCGAGGCGGCGCCGCTGTCCGATCAGCGGGTGGTGCAGGCGATCGCGGACGAGATGAAAGTGCCTCTCGGCCTGCCCGATACCGCCGCCGCACGTGCCGAACTCGCCGAGCTCGGCGTCTGGGACGGCCCGCCCGTCGCGCCGCCCGCGCATCGCGCGCACCCGGTCACCCAGCCCGAACCGGGCACGGCTGTCCTCGCGGGCTGGCGAATGCTGTTGGACCAGGGCCGGATGCAGGACGGCGAACCGAATCTGGCGGGCATCGCGCGCCCGCCGGTGGTGCGCCTGTCCCCGGCCACCGCCGCCGAAATCGGTGCCGCCGAAGACGATCCGATCAGCGTTGTCACCGACCGCGGCACCGTCACACTGCCGCTGATGATCACCGACCTGCCCGACCGGGTGGTCTGGCTGCCGCTGAACTCGCCGGGAAGTTCGGTCTTCGAACAACTCGCCACCCAACCGGGCGGCGTGGTTCATCTGCGACGTGCGGACGAGAGGATGAAGGAACACCGTCATGAGTGATCTGTCCCTCTTCGGTCACGACCCGCTGTGGCTCGTGATCGGAAAGTCCCTCGCCATCTTCGGCTTTCTGCTGCTCACCCCCTTGATGGCGGTTTATCTCGAGCGAAAGATCGTCGCGTGGATGCAGATGCGCGTCGGCCCGAACCGGGTCGGCCCCAAGGGCACGCTGCAGGCCATCGCCGACGGCGTGAAGATGGCGCTCAAGGAAGACATCATCCCGACGATCGTGGACAAGCCGATCTTCATTATGGCGCCGATCATTTCGGTGATTCCCGCCGTGATGGCGTTCGCGGTCATCCCGTTCGGGCCGGAGGTGTCGATCCTCGGACATCGCACCGCGCTGCAGCTGACCGATATGCCGGTCGCCGTGCTCTACATCCTCGCCATCACCTCGGTCGGCGTGTACGGCATCGTGCTGGCCGGTTGGTCGTCGGGCTCGACCTACCCGCTGCTGGGCGGTTTGCGCTCGACGGCGCAGGTGATCTCGTACGAGATCGCGATGGCGCTGTGCTTCGCGACGGTCTTCCTGCTCAGCGGCACCATGGCCACCTCCGGCATCATCAAGGCGCAGGAGGGCACCTGGTACGTCTTCTTGCTGCTGCCGTCGTTCCTCATCTACTGCGTGTCGATGGTCGGCGAGACCAACCGGGCGCCGTTCGACCTGCCCGAGGCCGAGGGCGAACTCGTCGGTGGCTTCCACACCGAGTACTCCTCGCTCAAGTTCGCGATGTTCATGCTCGCCGAATACATCAACATGGCAACGGTTTCCGCGCTGGCGACCACGCTGTTCCTGGGCGGCTGGCGTGCACCGTGGCCGCTGAGCATGTGGGACGGCGCCAACTCCGGCTGGTGGCCGGTGCTCTGGTTCACCCTCAAGGTGTGGACATTCCTGTTCGTGTTCATCTGGCTGCGCGGCACGCTGCCGCGGTTGCGCTACGACCAGTTCATGAATCTCGGCTGGAAGCTGCTGATTCCGACCTCGCTGCTGTGGGTGATGCTGGTTGCCACGGCCCGCGTATTGGAGGCCGAGGGCTACCACGTCCAGACGCCCGCGCTGGTCATCGGCGGGCTGATCATCTCCGGGCTGATAGTGGGAATGTTCCTGCGGGCAGGGCGCGCGGGCGGCATGCCACCGCCGGAGGAGGAACCGAGCCCCGAGGTATCCGGCGCGAGCGGATCCGCGGTATTCCTCGGGTTCCCGACACCGCCGATGCCGGACCCGTCGCTGGCGCAGCCCACCCCGAAACCCGGACTGCTTGACCCGCTTGCCGGGTTCGTTGTCACCGCCTCGACGATGTTCAAGAAGGCCAATACCGAGTTCTACCCGGAGCAGAAGGTGCCGACCGCGCCGCGCTATCACGGTCGCCATCAGCTCAACCGGCACCCCGACGGACTCGAGAAGTGCATCGGCTGCGAGCTGTGCGCCTGGGCCTGCCCGGCCGACGCCATCTACGTCGAGGGCGCGGACAACACCGAGGAGGAGCGCTTCTCCCCCGGTGAACGCTACGGCCGGGTGTATCAGATCAATTATCTGCGCTGCATCGGCTGTGGTCTGTGCATCGAAGCGTGCCCGACAAGGGCGCTGACGATGACCAACGAATACGAGATGACCGACGACAATCGAGCAGATTTGATCTACGAGAAGGATCAGCTGCTCGCCCCGATGCAGCCGGGCATGAGCGCGCCACCGCACGCGATGTATCCCGGCGCCGACGAAGGCGACTACTACCGAGGCAACGTGCCGGGTGGCGCCGCCGAAGCGGAACCAACTCCCCCGAGGCTGCCCGCCACCGCGGGCGCGGAAGGAGGCGCGCTGTGAACGAGTTGATCCTCGCCGCCGAGCCACTCACCCGAGTTTCCACCGGTGAGGCCATCAGTTTCTGGATCCTCGCCCCGCTGGCGGTGATCGGCGCGCTCGGCATGGTCTTCGCGCCAAAGGCAGTGCATTCGGCGCTGTGCCTCGCGTCGACGATGATCGCGCTCGCGTGCATGTACATGGCCCAGGACGCCCTGTTCCTCGGCGTGGTGCAGATCGTCGTCTACACCGGCGCCGTGATGATGCTGTTCCTCTTCGTGCTGATGCTGGTCGGCGTCGACTCGGCCGAATCACTGCGCGAAACCATTCGCGGGCAACGGCTTTCCGCCGCCGCGGTCGGTCTCGGCTTCGGTCTGCTGCTCACGAGCGGCATCGCCTCCGGCATTCGCAACTCCGGAATCGCCTATCCCGCCACCGGATTCGCTGGCCGTGACGTGATCGGCGAACTGGCCGAGTTGATCTTCGTCCGCTATGTGTGGGCCTTCGAGCTCACCGGCGCACTGCTCATCGCCGCCACCATCGGCGCCATGGTGCTCGCGCACCGCGAGCAGTTCGGGCAGCGCCTCGGTCAGCGCGAAATGTCCCAGCGCCGGTTCCGCAGTATGGGTGACCCGCTGCATCCCTCCCGCCGCGCGACCCCGCTGCCCACGCCGGGCGTCTACGCCAGGCACAACGCGGTCGACATTCCGGCAAGGCTGCCGGACGGGTCCTTCGAAGAGTTGTCGGTCAGCACCATCCTGCGCCACCGCCGCACCCGCGCGCTCACCGAAGCGGCCGTCATCTCGGTCGGCTCGACGAGCAAACCCGACGGGACCGAAAACCACGCGCCCGCCGACGATTCCCCACAGAGCTGACGAGGAAGGCATACGGTGAACCCCCAGAACTACCTGTTCCTGTCCGCGCTGTTGTTCACAATCGGCGCCGCGGGAGTCCTACTGCGGCGCAATGCCATCGTCGTATTCATGTGCGTCGAGTTGATGCTCAACGCGGTGAACCTCGCCTTCGTCACCTTCGCAAGGCTGCATGCGAATCTGGATGGTCAGGTGTTCGCGTTCTTCACCATGGTGGTCGCCGCGGCCGAGGTCGTCGTCGGTCTCGCCATCATCATGACCATCTTCCGCGCCCGCCGCTCGACCTCGGTCGACGACGCCAACCTGCTGAAGTTCTGACATGGACAGGGAAAATCTCTGGCTGCTGCTGCCCGCGCTGCCACTGGCAGGCGCCGTCATCCTGCTGCTCGGCGGGAAGTACACCAACAAGTGGGGTCACCTGCTCGGCACCCTCGCGGCACTCGCGTCGTTCGCGGTCGCCGGGGTGGCGTTCTTCGACATGCTCGACCGCGCCGACGCCGAACGGGCTATCCACAAGGACCTGTTCAGCTGGGTGCCGGTGCCCGGGCTCGAGGTCGACTTCGGGCTCCAATTGGACCAGCTCTCGATCTGTTTCGCGCTGCTGATCACCGGAGTCGGATCGCTGATCCACATCTATTCCATCGGCTATATGAGCCACGATCCATCGCGACGACGGTTCTTCGCCTACCTCAACCTGTTCCTCGCGGCCATGCTGCTGCTGGTGCTCGCGAACAACTATCTGGTGCTCTACGTGGGCTGGGAGGGCGTCGGCTTGGCGTCCTATCTGCTGATCGGGTTCTGGCACGAAAAGCCCTCCGCCGCAACGGCGGCCAAGAAGGCGTTCGTGGTCAACCGGGTCGGCGACATGGGGCTGGCGATCGCCATGTTCACCATGTTCACGACCTTCGGCTCGATCAACTTCGCCGATGTGTTCGGCGCCGCGCCCGCCGCGAGCGAGGGAAAGCTCACGGCGATCGGGTTGCTGCTGCTGCTCGCCGCGTGCGGCAAGTCCGCACAGGTGCCGCTGCAGTCCTGGCTCGGTGACGCGATGGAGGGCCCGACCCCGGTGTCGGCGCTCATCCACGCAGCGACCATGGTCACCGCGGGCGTGTACCTGATCGCTCGGTCCGGCCCGATCTTCGACCTGGCGCCCAACGCCAGGCTCGCCGTGGTGCTGGTCGGCGCGGTGACGTTGCTGTTCGGTGCGATCGTGGGTTGCGCGAAGGACGACATCAAGAAGGCGCTCGCCGCCTCGACGATGAGCCAGATCGGCTACATGGTGCTGGCCGCCGGACTAGGCCCGGCAGGCTATGCCGTCGCCATCATGCATCTGCTCACCCACGGCTTCTTCAAGGCCGGATTGTTCCTCGGTGCGGGTTCGGTCATGCACGCGATGGACGATGAGACGGATATGCGGCGCTACGGCGGATTGCGCACGCTGCTGCCGATCACCTACGTCACCTTCGGCCTCGGCTATCTCGCCATCATCGGGGTGCCACCGTTCGCCGGGTTCTTCTCGAAGGACCGCATCATCGAGGCGGCGTTCAACCAGGGCGGTATCAACGGTTTGGCGCTCGGCACGGTGACGCTGCTCGGGGCCGGGCTGACCGCGTTCTACATGACGCGGGTGATGCTCCTGACCTTCTTCGGCAAACGCCGCTGGAAGCCCGACACCCATCCGCACGAGTCTCCCGTGGTGATGACCGGGCCCATGATCCTGCTGGCCGTGGGATCGGTCGCCGCGGGCGGGCTGTTCGTACTCGGGTCGTCGCTGCAGAACTGGCTGGAACCCGTCGTCGGAGCGCATCACGGCGAGGAGGCGGTTCCCGCCGCGGTCGTCACCGCGCTCGCGCTCATCGTGGTCGCCGTCGGTGTCGGTGTCGCCTACCGCCAGTACGCACAGCGTGAGATCCCCGAGACCGCGCCGGAAACGGTGACCGCACTGACCGTCGCGGCGCGCAAGGACCTCTACGGTGACGCGCTCAACGAAGGCGCGTTCATGCGTCCCGGCGCGTACCTGACGCGGGTACTCGTCTTCCTCGACAACCGCGGCATCGACGGGATCGTCAACGGCACCGCCGCGCTGATCGGCGGTCTGTCCGGCCGCATCCGGCGAGTCCAGTCCGGATTCGTGCGTTCTTATGCCCTGTCCATGTTCACCGGCGCGGCCCTGGTGGCCGCAGCCCTGCTGGCGGTGAGGATCTGGTGACCGATTTTCCCTGGTTGACCATTCTGTGGGTGTTGCCCGCGGTCGGCTCTGTGGCTGTGCTCGTGCTGCCTGCTGCACAACGCACGCTGGCCCGCTGTTCGGCGTTCGCCATCTCGATCGCGGTGCTCGTGGTCGCCGTCATGGTGGCGGTGCGCTTCGATCCCGGTGGGGCGCAATATCAGTTCGTAGAGGATCACGAGTGGATACCGGCCTTCGGCGCCGGATACACGGTGGGCGTGGACGGGATCGCACTGGTGCTGGTGCTGCTCACCACGGCGCTGGTGCCACTGCTGATCCTGGCGGGCTGGAATGACGAACGCGAAGTCGCAAGCGGTGCCGTTTCGAGCGACCCGCAAGCAGTCGCAAGCGGTGGCCGCCGTGTAGTGCACACCTACGTCGCGCTCAGCCTCATGGTCGAGGCGATGGTGCTGGTTTCCTTTGTCTCGCTGGACATCCTGCTGTTCTACGTGTTCTTCGAGGCCATGCTCATCCCGATGTACTTCCTCATCGGCGGCTTCGGACCACGCAGTGCGGATGTGCAGCTGCGCCAGCAGCGGTCGCGGGCGGCGGTGAAGTTCCTGCTCTACAACCTGTTCGGCGGGCTGATCATGCTGGTCGCGGTGATCGGGTTGTATGTGCTCACCGCGCGGGAAGGGCTCGGCGAGGGTTCGGCGGGCACCTTCGACTTCCGCGCCGTGGTCGCCGCCGCCAATGCCGGACAGCTCGGCGCCGGTCCAGCCGTGCTCAACGCGCTGTTCCTCGGGTTCATGTTCGCGTTCGCGGTGAAGGCCCCGCTGTGGCCGCTGCACACCTGGCTGCCCGATGCGGCGGTCGCGGCGACTCCGTCCAGTGCAGTGCTGATGATGGCGGTGGTCGACAAGGTCGGCACCTTCGGCATGCTGCGCTACTGCCTGATGCTGTTTCCGGATGCCTCGGGCACTTACGCGCCGCTGGTGATCACCCTCGCGGTGGTCGGCATCATCTACGGTGCGCTGCTTGCCGTCGGCCAGACCGACGTGATGCGGCTGATCGCCTACACCTCGATCTCGCACTTCGGATTCATCATCCTCGGCATCTTCGCTATGACGAGCCAGGCGCAGACCGGGGCGACGTTGTATATGGTCAACCACGGCATTTCGACCGCCGCACTGTTCCTGATCGCCGGATTCCTGGTCTCGCGCAGGGGAACCCGCGTAATCGCCGAGTACGGCGGGGTGCAGAAGGTCGCGCCGGTGCTTGCTGGCACCTTCTTCATCGCCGGTCTCGCCACCCTGTCGCTGCCCGGTCTCGCGCCGTTCGTCAGCGAATTCCTGGTCCTGGCCGGTACGTTCAGCCGCTACCAGGTCGCGGCCGTCATCGCGACCGGTGCGCTGGTGCTCGCTGCGCTGTATGTGCTGTGGCTCTATCAGCGGATGATGACCGGCCCGGTGAAGGAAGGCAACGAACGGCTCCACGATCTGGTCCCTCGCGAACTCGCCGTGGTGGTACCGCTGATCGCCGCGCTGCTGTTCCTCGGCGTCTACCCGAAACCGGTGCTGGACTTCATCAATCCCGCGGTCGGGCAGACGCTGACCACCATCGGCCACCACGATCCCGCGCCATCGACACCGTCGCAGCCCGAAGCGGGCGCGGAAGGACGGCATAAGTGACTTCCTACGAATACGGAACTGTGCTCGCCGCGACGGTCCCCGCACCGAGCATCGAGTACAGCAAGCTCTCGCCGATGCTCATCGTTTTCGGTGTCGCGGTGGTCGGGGTTTTGGTCGAAGCGTTCCTGCCACGGCCGTATCGGTACGCGACGCAGGTGGTGCTCGGACTCGCCGGTTTGGTAGCGGCACTGGTTGCCGTCGTTCGACTCTCGGGCACCAACGCCACCGTGATGGTCGGTGCGGTGTCGGTCGACGGTGTCACGCTGTTCCTGCAGGGCACGATCCTTGTCGTCTCGATCCTGGCGCTGCTGTTCATCGCCGAGCGTGGCGCGGAGCCGCGGCCGGAAGGACGTTCCGGCCCCGGCACGTGGAGTCTGGCGGCGGCGACCGTCGGGCGCGGGGTGGACGCGTTCACTCCGCAAGCCTCCGCGGTGCCGGGCAGTGCGGGCGAAATGGCGGCCATCCGAGCGGGTGTCGCGACCACCGAGGTGTTCCCGCTGACCATACTGGCGATCGGTGGACTGCTGCTCTTCCCGGCGTCCAACGATCTGCTCACCATGTTCGTCGCGCTCGAGGTGCTGTCGCTGCCGCTGTATCTGCTGTGCGGGCTGGCCCGCCGCAGGCGGCTGCTCTCCCAGGAAGCGTCGCTCAAGTACTTTCTGCTCGGCGCGTTTTCGTCGGCGTTCTTCCTCTACGGTGTCGCGCTGCTCTACGGCCAGGCGGGCACCGTCCGATTCGGCGGGATCGCCGAATCGATAGCGCAGCACCCGGAGAACACCACTCTCGCCGTGCTCGGTGTCGGTCTGCTCGCGGTCGGACTGCTGTTCAAGATCGGCGCGGTGCCCTTCCAGTCCTGGGTGCCCGACGTGTACCAGGGTGCACCGACGCCGATCACCGGATTCATGGCCGCCGCAACGAAGATCGCCTCGGTCGGCGCCCTGCTGCGCCTGCTCCAGGTCGCCGTCCCCGGTCTGCGCGACGAATGGGGGCCGATACTCGCCGCCATCGCCATCGCCACCATGCTCATCGGCGCGGTCATGGCGATCACCCAGACCGATGTGAAGCGAATGCTCGCGTACTCCTCGGTCGCCCACGCCGGCTTCATCCTCATCGGCCTGGTCGCCTCCAACGACGCGGGCGTCTCGGCCGTCCTCTTCTACCTGCTGGCCTACGGCATCGGCACCGTCGGCGCCTTCGCGGTCGTCAGCCTGGTTCGCGAAAGTTCCGGAGACGAAGCGACGGCCATGTCCCAATGGGCAGGTCTCGGGCGCCGATCACCCGCCCTGGCAACGGTGTTCGCCCTCTTCCTGCTCTCCTTCGCCGGCCTCCCCCTGACCAGCGGCTTTGTCAGCAAGTTCGTCGTCTTCCAAGCCGCGGCGTCCGGCGGCGCCACCCCCCTGGTCATCATCGGCGTCATCTCCAGTGCCATCGCCGCCTTCTTCTACATCCGAGTCATCGTCCTGATGTTCTTCACCGACCCACCGACGGATGCCCCCGTGGTCGTCACCCCATTCCTGACCACCACGGTCGTCACCTTCACCGCCGGAGCCACCATCCTGCTCGGCATCCTTCCTCAGCCCCTGCTGGATATCGCCGAACGCGCGGCCACCTTCGTCCGCTAGTTCCGCACCGACCAGTACCGCCGCACGTCATCGTGCGGCGGTACTTTCGTATCGGCGGCAGTTCCTTGGACGTCAGTGCAAGTACGAGGCGCCGTTGACGTTCAACACGGCGCCCGAGGTCCAGGTCGCTTCCGGGGAAGCGAGATACCGCACTGCCGAGGCGATTTCCTCGGGTTCGGCGACTCGGCCGAAGGGGCTTTGGGCTCGGACCTCGTCGGTGACGCGGTGCACGACTCGTTCGGTCGCTACGAAACCGGGTGCGACCGAGGCCACCGCGATGCCGTAGGGAGCAAGGTAGACCGCCAGCGACTGGCCGAGCGCGTGCACCCCCGCCTTGCTCGCGCCGTAGGCGGGGTAGTCGGGCTCGCCGCGGAAAGCGCCGCGGGAGCCGAGGTTGACGATGCGGCCCGCGACACCCCGGTCGATCATGTGCCTGGCGGTGCAGTAGGAGACATTGGCCGTGCCGAACAGGTTGACATCCATGGTCTGACGCCATGCCTGCTGCCAGTCCGCATAGGTGGTCTCCGCCAACGGATGCGGGATGTTCACCGCCGCATTGTTGACCAGAACGTGCACGGTACCCAGCCCCTCGACAGCCTCGGCGACGATCGACTCGGCCCCGTCCGGTGACCCGATATCGCCGCGGACCAACACATGCCCCGCTCCGGGCAACCCGCGCAAGGTCTCTTCGGCGTCGTCCTTGCCGGACGAGTAGTGCACTGCCACCCGGTCCCCGTTTTCGGCAAACGCTCGCGCGATCGCCCGTCCGATCCCCCGCGACGATCCCGTCACCAACACGCCACGACTCATTCGTTCATCACCACGCCCCAAGCCTGCCATCACCACTGATCGTCGACACAGCCCGCCCGCAGGCCACGGCAAATTCCCCGTGTGATCGATAGCAGCTCAGCATATTCGCGAGCCCGTACACATCCCGCATCGATGGCACGCACTGTTACCGCATCGAGAGATACTTGCCTGCAATGCTGCTAATCTGGGCCAGTCGTCGGGTTTCGGGCGGCTGGAAGGGCTTGCTTGTTCGGTCGGTGATTGTCGAAATCATCTGTCCTGCAGGGACTGTGAGGGTGGCGATGGTGAGACTGCGAGTGGCCTCACCAGTACCCCGGTCCTCGACACTGACCTCATTGCCGGGGTCACGATGGTCGGTACTGCGAGGAAGGCTGAACGAAGCGATGTGGCGGGAGGCTGTAAGTCGATGAACGAAGAGCGCAGCGCGCCATCGGAACCCCGGCGCACCTCTGACCTCGCTCGGCGCATCGTGATCGAGACGCCTGCCCGCGTTCACTGATCATTCGTCGAGTTCGTTCCATCGTCTGGAGTCCACGCTTTGACCACGCCACATTCGCCATTGTCGGCCGCGCCCAACGCAACCACGACCGGAACCTGCCCCGTCGCACACGGCTCACCGATCGATTCCGACGGCCGCCCTCGCGTCTCACTGAATACCCCCGAGTTCGCCGCCGATCCGCACCACGCCTACCGCGACATGCGCAGTAAGTACGGCTCGATGGTGCCGATGGAGCTGGCGCCGGATGTGCCCGCCACCTTGGTGATCGGTTACAACACCGCACTGCGGATCCTCAACGACCCGGACCACTTTCCGGCCGATCCGCGGACCTGGCAGCAGCACGTTCCCGACGACTCCCCCATTAAACCGATGATGGAGTGGTATCCGAACGCACTGCGCAACAGTGGGGCGGCGCACGCTCGCTATCGGCAGGCATACACCGCGAGTATCGACGGGATCGACCTGCATGCGCTGCATTCCACCGTCGAGAAGATCGCTGTCCCGCTGATCAACACCTTCTGCGAGACCGGTTCGGCCGATCTGGTGTCCCAGTACGCGCTTCCGCTGGTCTTCGAGCTGCTCAACCAGATGGTCGGCTGCTCGACGGAGCTCGGACAGCGGGTCGCGACCGGAATGGCCGCGCTCTTCGATACGGTCAACGCAGCGTGGGGCATGCAAACGCTCAGCGAGGCGCTGATGGAGCTGATTCACCTGCGCCGCGCGGAGCCCGGCGACGACGTCACCTCACGCCTTGCGCATCACCCTGCCGAGCTCGATGACACGGAGATGCTCTCCCAGCTGATCAGCTTCTACGGTGCGGGTATCGAGCCGCAGCAGAATCTGATCACCAACACCCTGCTGCTGATGCTCACCGATGACCGGTTCGGCGGCGAAGTCCTCGGCGGCAGCCTATCGACCCGCGACGCGCTCGATGAGGTGCTGTTCAACGACCCGCCGATGGCGAACTTCTGCATGAGCTACCCACGGCAGCCGATCCTGATCGAAAACACCTGGCTGCCCGCACATCAGCCGGTCCTCATCAGTCTCGCGGGCTGCAATAACGACCCCGAGATCCGCGGCGGCGACCGCGCCGGTAATCGGTCGCATCTGGCGTGGAGCGCCGGACCGCACGCCTGCCCGGCCAAGTCCGTGGCGTACCTGGTCGTGCAGGACGCCATCGATCAACTGCTCGACGCTCTCCCCGAAATGCGACTAGGCGTGCCGCAAGACGAGTTGGTCTGGCGGCCAGGTCCTTTCCACCGGGCGATGGCCGCGTTGCCGGTCGTCTTCCCCAAGTCCCCTCCGTTGAACCTGGTGTAAGGAGCGTCTGATGGAGCATGAACCGATCGTCCTCGACACGAGCGGTGCCGATATCCAAGGCGAGTCCGCGCGAATCCGTGCGCGTGGACCTGTCGCGCTGGTGGAGTTGCCCGGTGGCGTGCCCGCGTGGTCGGTGACCGACGCCGTCGTGCTCAAGAGCCTGCTGGCCGACCCCCGGGTGTCGAAGGACGCTCGGCAGCACTGGGCGGCGTACCTGAACGGCGAGATCACCGAGGCCTGGCCACTGCTGCCGTGGGTGGCGGTGGACAACATGTTCACCGCGTACGGCGCCGATCATCGACGCCTGCGGAAGTTGGTCGCACCCGCGTTCACCAATCGTCGCACCACCGCGCTGCGTCCGCGCATCGAGGCGATCACCCAAAACTTGGTGGAGGAAGTGTCGGCGACGCCGCGCGGTGAATCTGTCGATCTGCGAGCGCGATTCGCCTATCCGGTGCCGATCCGGATCATCAGCGAACTGATGGGTGTGCCGGACCACCTCGGCTCCGCCATCCACAAGTGCGTCGACGGGTTCTTCGACACGTCGTTCACCCCGGAGCAGGCGCAGGCCAACTACCTCGAGATGTACCGGCTCATCAGTGAACTCGTGGCCTACCGGCGCGAAAGGCCCGGCGACGACATCACCAGCGTGTTGATCGCCAACCGCGACGAGGACGACGGCTCGCAACTGACCGAGAAAGAACTTGTCGATACGCTGATGCTGGTCATCAACGCCGGCCATGAGACCACTGTCAACCTGCTCGACCAGGCGATCTTCGCGCTATTGACCCACCCGCAGCAGCGCGCCGACGTGGTCGAGGGCCGGGTGCCCTGGTCGGATCTGGTGGAGGAAACGCTGCGCTACGAGGCGCCCGTCGCGCATCTGCCATTGCGCTATGCCGTCGACGACATCGACATCGACGGCATCCGCATCCCCAAGGGCGACGCGATCCTGGCCTCGTACGCGGGCGCCAGCCGCGACCCGAAGGTACACGGCGCAACAGCCGACGAGTTCGATGTACGCCGCGTGACCAAGGACCAACATGTCGCCTTCGGCCACGGCGCCCACCATTGCATCGGCGCCCCCCTCGCCCGGATGGAGGCAGCGATCGCGCTCCCCGCACTGTTCAACCGTTTCCCGAACCTGAGTTTGGCGGTGGACCCGGCGGAGCTGGCGCCTATAGGCAGCTTCATCTCCAACGGCCACGCAAAGCTCCCGGTATACCTGGATACGGCGGAGTAGATCTCTGCCGAGTGGGGTGTCGTCCGCGAGCACCCCACTGAATCCGTGCAAGCCGAATTCACCCGCAAGGGCCAAACCGGTCGACGCGTTGGCGGCAGCCGCCCTGGTGCACGAATTCGGCTGCACGGCAATGAATCCCAGCCCATCGGCACTGTCCGTGCCATCAGCACCCACCTTGTGGGTCCCGGATGCCCGTGGTTCGATTGACGTTCGTGGATTTCTGCGACGTCGACCCGGAGGCCCGGGCGACGGATGTCGGACCTCCCCAGATCTTGGTGTCCACGGTGCCCTCGACGATCGCCCTGGCGAGATCGGACAGGCGTATGTTGTTGCCGCGGGCATGTTCTCGCAGGCGGTGGAATGCCTCGTCCATATCGAATCCGCCGCGTTCGGCGAGCACACCCTTGGCCTGTTCGATGACTATCCGGGTATTCAGCGCCACCTGCAGTTGCCGATTGACCGCTTCGGTGCGGGTCAGCACACGCTGATGCAGAATCCCGATCGTGGCCATATCGGCCAATGCCTGTGCCACCATCACGTCCCGCGCGGGTAATGCGCCCGCGGCCGTGCAGAAAAAATTCAGCACGCCGACCCGTTCGTCTCGCAGTTGCATCGGGACCGCGCACACCGCATGAAAGCCCGCATCGAGCGCACGCTCGGCAAACGCGGTCCAGCGCGCCATTTCTGCCGTGAGGTCTTCGACGACCACCACCCGGCCGGTGTTGTAAGCGAGCACGCATGGACCCTCCTCGGCCCGCACCTGAAACAGTTCCAGCAGTCTGGCCTGCTCGGTGGTCGAGGCAAGTACCTGCAATCCGACTCCGGGTGCGGCGAGCAGAATGCCTGCCGCGTCGACCGTCAACAGGTGCACACAGTCGTCGACCAGCCGCTGCGCCAGTTCGATGACGTCGTAGTCCGCAACGAGAGTGTCGGCCAGTTCCACCAATGCCCGGACAAGCGGGCCTTCCCGTCTCTCCATCGCATCCTCCTGACGGATGGTCGGCGTCTATCCGACCAGGGGTGTCGCGATGCAGGTTCAGCACGCCGACGCGCGCGACGCCTTTCGGTGGGTCCAGTGCCACACCGAGCAGCCGCCGCCGGCGTGCGGCCAGCGTCATCCGATGAAGACCGACGCACCATATTCGATGCTAATCCCGAGTCGCGCTACTGGCGTCGAGGGCCCTGAGCGGCGGGCCGCTGTTTTCGACTCATGGCAGCAGAGCCCGGTCGCGGACAGCCATAGTCGACACAGGTCAGCACTCGCCTCTGGCGCTGACCCGTCGACGCTGTCCGCCCGTACGCTACGCCCGCAGCACCTCGCGCAAACGGGGGGCGAAGGCGGCCGGGTCCTCCGCGAAACCGGTATGGTCGCCTGGGAACAGCACTGGTTCGACACCGAGGATCTCCCCCAGCGCCTGCGACGTGCGATCGCACAACTGTCCGGCGGAATCGGCGCCGATACCGATCACGATGCGTGCGGCCGTCGCGCGCAATGCTGCCGAATCGGGTTCCCACGAGGTGGTCGCGCGGAGTTCGTGCGCGAACCAGTAACTCTCGCTCGCCTGCTGCCGCGGCTCGCGTTCCCCTCCGAAGATCTGCTCGAGCATCGGCTCCGGCATCTGAATGTTGGCCTGCGCCATAAACTTCCGCCAGGCACCCAAGGTGTCGCCGGCCTGGTAGGTGGCGATGATGTCTTCGGTTTTCGCATGCTGCTCCGCACGGTCGTCGAGCAGCGCGAGCAACGGCGGTTCGTGCGCAACGATCGTCGTGACCAGATCGGGGTGGGCTTGCGCAAGGGCCAGCGCCGTGACGGCACCGCCACTGGAGCCGAACACCACCGCCGGGCCCGCGGCGACGTGGGCGATCAGGCGGGCGAGGTCGTCGGCCCGTAATTCCGGGGTCGAGTCCTGCTCCGGGTCGTCGAGCACGCTGCTCTGGTGGCCGCGCGGGTCGGTGGTGAGGACGGTGTGATCGGTGGCGATCAAGTCCGCCAGCGGCGCGAAGGCCGCCGCATCCATGGGAGCAGCCACCAGCACGACCAATGGTCCCGTGCCACGCAGCTCGTAATACAGGCGGGCGCCGGGTACATCGAGTTCGGCGGCGGTAGCGGAGGCGGTCGAAGTCTGGGTCATCGGTTCTCCTCGAGGAGTAGTCCAGCGTGTCCATATGTTGACTGCGGCCGCCCCGAAAACTCATCGGTCGCGCGAATATCCCCAGGACAATGCCACTTGCACCTAGAGCTATTAGGTTTTAACCTAGGAGTCCTAGGAAGGAGGTGAATATGTCCCCACGCGCCGGTCTCACGGCCGACAAGATCGTCCTCGCAGCGGCCGAGCTGGCCGACGAAGTCGGCTTCGACAACATCACCGTGTCCGCACTGGCACGAAAGTTCGATGTCAAGGACGCGAGCCTGTACTCGCACATCAAGAACATCAAAGACCTGCGCTGCCGGGTATCCATGCTTGCTGCCGAGGAGAAGACCGACCTGATCTCCGCGGCGGTCGCGGGTCTGGCGGGACGCGACGCGCTCGCCGCCTACGCCAACGGCTGGCGCCAGTACGCGCTGACACACCCGGGTCGCTATGCGGCGACCCAGATGCCACTGGATCCCGTCGTGGCCGCGGCCTGGCCCGGCTGGCGCCGCGGCATCGACCTGACCTACGGGATGCTGCGCGCCTACGGCCTCGAGGAACCTGATCTCACCGACGCGGTTCGCTTGCTGCGCAGCACCTTTCACGGCTACACGAACTTGGAGGCGACCGGCGGCTTCGGACATTCCCGCCCAACCGCGGCCTCCTGGGAACGCATCATCGACGCACTGCACATCGCACTCGAACAGTGGCCGTCGACCGACAAGGAGGACCAGAAATAATGCGAAGCGACACCATAAAGGTGCCCGGCGCGACCATCTTCTACGAGGTCCGCGGCAGCGGCCCGGTGCTGCTGATGCTGGCGGGCAGCGGCGGCGATGCGGTCATCTTCGACCAGATCGCCGAGCCACTCGCCGAGCACTTCACCGTCGTAGCTATCGACCCGCGCGGCTATTCACACAGCACTCTCGACAATCCGGAACGCGGCGATCTGACCGCCGAGGTGCTGAGCGACGACGCCTACCGCATCCTCGAACACCTCACTCCCGCAGGCGAAGACGCCTATGTCTTCGGTGGCAGCGGCGGTGCGGCCGTCGCGCTCGACCTGCTCGCCCGGCACCCCGAGCGAATTCGACTGGTGATCGCCCACGAACCACCGTTGTTCGGAATCCTGCCCGACGCGGCGGAGCATCGAGCGTTCGTCGAGGAGGTCTACCAGCTTTTCCGCACGGAGGGTCCCGCGGCGGCGGGCGCCCGGTTCGTCGAAGGCGTCGGTGCCACCATGAAGGGCTTCCCCAACCCTGACGACCTGCCGCCCCGCACAGCCGGGTTGATTCGCAGGATCTTGGCCAACGTGCCATTGATGATGGCGCACGAATTGCGACCGATCACCTCCTATCTGCCCGATGAGGCGGCGTTGGCGGCCGTTTCCGATCGCCTGGTCCTGGGTGCGGGCGATCTGACCCGCGGAAAGCTGTCGCATCTTCCGGCCGCTGCCCTCGCGGCGAACCTGGGTCTGCCGCTGACGGTGTTCCCCGGCGGCCACAGTGGATTCACCGACGAACCAGCGGCGTTCACGCAGCTCATGCTGGACCTGCTGCTCGGTGCCCGCAGCGCCACGAGCTGATACCGGACCGGACCGGTGCTACAGCACCGGGCCGGTCTCGGCTTAGGGTTGCGGTATGCGCGCCAACAAAGGTTTGACCTTCGGCATCTACGCAGCAAGCCAGGTAGGCACCAGCATCGGAGCCCCCGACGAGCCGACGGCGATCGACAAGCTCATCACCGCGCTGCAGTCCGGCAAACCGTTCGTCGTCCGCGAATACCTGCACTACCTGGGCGCCGAACCCGAGCCCGAACGCGTCGCAGTAGTCGATCCGGAACGGGAGCTGCGCACTCTCACCATGCCCGACGAGTGGTACGTAACCCAACGCCGCCAACTCGACCTGGTCCTCAGCTATCTGCCGACCACAGCGGACATCGCCGGCTGGCTGGCGTTCATCGACCGCGCCATCCACCGCTACGGCCCGATCACCCGCTTCCTGCAAATCACCCTGGAACCCAATTTCGCCATCCCCTGGATCGACGGCAGCTCACCCGGCGTCCTCGACGCACTCACCGAGGGCATCGCACACGCTCGCCGCGAACTGGACCGACTCGGACACAACCAGGTCGACCTCGGATTCTCGGTAGCCGAACCACCGGAATGGCTCGGCGGTGACGCGGACTTCTGGCAACACCTGGCCAAGATCCCGACCGCGGAATTCGCCGACTTGATCGACTACGTCGGCCTCGCCCTCTACCCCGACGCCTTCTCCCCCGCGGCCCCCGCGGGCGCACCGGGCAACATCATCGAACTCACCGAACACGCCATCCGCCACCTACGCGAAACCAGCCTCCCCACAGCACATCTGGATTCCGTCGCCCTACACATCGCCGAAAACGGCACCCCGACCGGACCGGACCGATCGCCCCGCCGGCAAGCCGACGGCCTCGAGCAGATGATCGAAACAATCATCGACGTCGCGCCCGGCCACAACGTCACCCACTACGAACTGGTCGGCCTACGCGACGCCAACTCCGCAGCCCCCGAACCCACCAACCAACTGGGCATCGCTACCGATGACTACCGCCCCAAGCCCGCATTCACGCTGTACCAAACACTGATCGACGAACACTCGGTGCACTGAACGACGCAGCGTTCAATCAATCCCTCATGGAGATGGGGCCGTTGATGCGCTTGTACATGTCCTCGAGATAGGCCAGGTCCTCTGCGTAGAGACACTCGATCACCCCAGCACCGACGCTGTCCAGGGTTCCCAGCTTGGTTATAACCGGGGCGATCAGAACCACGGCAAAATAGCCGGGATTGTCACGCATCCGCTGCTTGTCGACTGGCGCGAGCTCATCCTGTGGGGTCGCTCGGCGCATCATCCCGGTCCGGTGCACAACACCCTCGAGGTCGACGTATCCCCGGGGCAGCTCGAATCGGAACTCGGTGGTGCTTGCTGCAGTCATGAGACGGTCCTTTCGAAGTGATCGGCGATTGCACAACTCGACCTTCGACCTACTCAGAACCCGTGCACTCTTCGACAGCGCACACCCCCATCGTCACACGCCGAACCGACTGTGACACCCGAATCAGTGAACGTCCACCATCGCTGAAATACCGGCACGCGATGACGATAATTCTCAGATGCGCGCCGCAATCACCGAAATCATTGCCCGGGCCGTCGTCCGCGAGGGCAACCGGCTACTGGTGGCTCGCGAGCGCGGTAAGCGGTGGGTCTTCTTGCCTGGCGGCCACGTCGAGCCCGGCGAGCCGGTCGAGTCGGCGCTGGCCCGTGAGCTGGTCGAAGAGCTCGGGACAACGGGCCGGATCCTCCGCCTCGTCGGCGTCGTGGAACACGGCTATATCGATGACAACGAGACCACTCGGCACGAGGTAAATCTCGTCTTCGATGCCGAGCTCGACGGCATACCGGCCGGCCGAGAGGAGCATCTCGAATTCGACTGGCTACCAATGGATCAGCTTGCCACGACCGATCTTCGGCCGAACGCGATGAAAGGGGTTGATCGCCAGCGGTGCTGGCTCGCTCTGGCACGGATGGGGCGGCTGACACCAGCCGTCAGGTGAGTTCGTCGACTTCCAGGTAGATCTCCTCGGTGACCTCGACAGCGACAGCGAAACCGTGCGCCCCACCGAGCGACGCGGTCGCGAAGAATGAGCCATGCACGGTTTCCCCGACCGCGAGCCGAGCGCCGGTGAACTCGCGCTGCCCGAGTTCGACCGGTTGCGCGTGTTCGAATCCGCGCTGGCTGAGGTCATCAGGCAGTGGCTTGCCCGCCATGTTCGTGGCGCTGCCGGGAACCAGGCGGGCGGCGACGATGTGATCGAAGCTCGGGCGGCCGTTGATGGCGTGGGCCAGGTAGAGGCGGCCGGGTCTGCCGAAACACAGGTAGGTCAGTGGCTCGCCACCATGTTGTTCGTTCGGATCGAGATCGGCGAAGTACAGGACCATACGAATGGTGGCGAGAACTTCGTCGGCGATCGGGGTGCCGCCGCGCTCGAAGTGACCGCGTACCAGGGTGCCCCGGATGGTCGTGCGCACGGGGCCGGTGCGCGGATCCAGTTCGGCCAAGGGGAATTCCATGGGGTCGAAAGTGTGGATTCCGGCGACCCCGGCTTGCCGGTCGGCGTGCAACGCCGCCGCACCGCGCTCATCGAGCTCGACGTCGAGCAGAACCTGCGCGTTGTGCGGCGCCATGAACATCGGCAGGTGCGAGAAGTACACATCGTCACCGGTCCCGAAGACCAGCATCCCGTGAGTGCCCAGGGTGGCCATCGCGTCGGGTGCGGCGTCGTGGGTATGTGTATCGCTCATAATGACACCCCTTTCTGTGATCGGACGGATTCCGGGGCGGAATCGACCACAGCCAGCGTCGCAAGGAAATCTCGGGCAACCACGAGTGTGCTGCTACCTGATTCACTGTGGAAACGGCGCAGCTACCTGTTCAGGCCATTTTGTTGTGGTGCCGGGCTGCGCCGCCACGACGGAATCGACAGGTAGGTCACGGCGCGCAGCAACCACTCGAAGACGGATTCCCACCCTGGCTGATGGCGCCGATCGCCGCGACCTACGGCGTAGTGACAAGCCGTCAGGCCAGGTCGGCGACCTCCAGGTAGACCTGCCGTTCGACCGCGATCTCGGCGAGGAACCCGTCCGTTTCACCGGCCGACGCCGTCGCATGGAACGCCGCCACAGCGATCTCCCCGGTCCGCAGCCGCTGCCCGGTGAACTCGCGCCGCCCGAGGATGATCGGCTGGGCACGCTCGAACTCCAAATCCCGCACGTCGATCGGCAGCGGCGCACCGAGCATGTCGGTCACGGTGCCCGGGATCAGCCGCGCCACCACGATCTGGTCGAAACTCGGCCGCCGGCCGATCCGGTGCGCCAGGTACAGCCGCCCGGCCCGCCCAAAACACAGGTGGGTGAGCAGCTCGCCGCCGCGGTGCCGGTGTGGATCCAGCTGGGCGAAGGAAACGACCGCCCGAACCGTCGCGAGCACATTCTTCGCGATCGGCACCCAACCTCGCTCGCGGTGGCCGCGAATCAGGGTGCCGCGGAACGCCGTCCGTGGTCGCTCCCGGCGTGGGTCCAGCTCCGCGACGGCGAATTCCTCCGGATCGAAGCAGTGGATGCCGCCGAACCCGATGCGCCGGTCGGCGCCGAGCGCCCTGCGGCCGCGCTCATCCAGCTCGATATCGAGCAGTACCTGAATGTCGTACGGCGACGAAAACATTGGACGATGCGAAAAATAGCAATCAATACCGGTGCCGAACACCACCATGCCATTCGTGCCGGCCGCGGCTGCGGTGTCGCACTTGTCCCCGAACCTCAGCGTGCGGGTGCTGATCCCGTTCATGAGGAGGCTCCTTTCCCTCCAGCCCTTGGCTCAGCATGCCGGGGACCGACCGCGCTGCAACGAGTGTCGAGCTACTCGAATCGGGGCGGGTCGGCTACTCACCAGCCGGGATTCAGCAGTGCGCAGCGGCCCGACGTCGTCGAGTACGGCCGAGGAAGGAGCGATCGACGCTCAGTTGTAGGTCTGCGCGACGCCGTCGAGCAGGTGCTCGAGTGTGTCGTAGGTGGGTGTGTCGATCACGTCGATCAGATCGGCGGGTACCGGGACGTGGTTATCGGCGGTGACCTTGGCGAACGTGGCGGTGTCCCCGGTGCGGAAGCCGTGCTCGGCGGCGAGGCGTTGCAGCTGCGGGTCGGTGGACAGCAGTCGCCCGATCCGGTCACCTTCGGCGTTGAGCGGCACCAACGTGTGCTTGGACAGCACGGTCGGCGACGGGTAGGTCAGCACCATCCCCGGCTTGATCTGTCCACGCGCGGCGGCCTCCACGAACTGGGCCTCGTAGATCAGCACCAGCGGAGTCGGGCCCATGCCAGCAGCGAGGTACTCCTGGAATGGGCCCTCACTGGAGTTCTCGGTGTAGCCCTGGCGGACGAACAGCTTCGATACTGCGGGCAGGACGGCCTGCTCGGCGGCAGGGCCCTGCACGACCGTGTTGTCGTTGGCGACGTAGCTGGCGATGGCGAGGTACATCGCGGCGGAGTTCGAACTGCGCGGGTCGGTCGTGGACACCACGATGTTCTTGCGCACCTGATAGGCCGTGTTGCCCGGCAGGTAATCCCACTGTGTGTCGGTGCGAGCGAGCTCGAGATAGCGGGCCATGTCGAAGGTGGCGACCGGGCCGGGACGCACGACACCCGCCGCGGTCAGTAGGTCCGCGATCGGCTGGAAGGTCGCGATCGCCATGGGCGAGGAGAACGGCGTGTATTTCGCGTTGATGTTGCGGGCGCGCTGGATTCGTTCGGCGGCAGGCCCGCTCGACGGGAACGCGAAATCGTATTTGCTCAGGTCGACCGAAGTGGCGATCTGCCGCGAGCCTGCCGGATCGACCTCGATCCGCACGCCGTTGCGGGCCAGCGCCTCGACGACCTCGGTGTCGGAGAAGAACGCGACCTTCTCCGACCCGACCACACCGCGCAGCGTGGTCACTGATTGCGCGGCGGGCGTCGTGGTGGCGGGTGAATCGGGTTGGCGCACACCGACAGCCACCACGATCGCGGCGACCACAATGGCGGCCGCGACCGACAGCGGCACGATGCGGTTCTTCGTGAAGACCGAGCCGATCGACTGCCGAAGATCCATATTCAGGCGTTGATCTGTCACGGATTGCGGTGTCGCTGACGCTGATTCAATATCGCTGGACGAAGCCACCAGATCTCCGGCCTCAGCCGCTGCCGCTTCCGTCTCCAGTTCGCGTCGGGCAACGCGTTCGACCAGAATGGGAACGAACTCCCGAACAGGATGCCCCTCGAAGCGGCGACGAGCGGTTCCCACCGCGGCCTCGACGCGCTCGACAGGGTAAGTGTCGGTGTAGGTTTCGACCAGATGATCGGTCAACCGGCGGATCGCCTGCTCTTCGCGAACTTTAACGACACCCACCACAATCTCCTCGGCCTCGCATCGGTCTGGAGTCGCGAGAAAGTCACCTGGCCTGCTCGCGCCGCGCCGAACGCTACCGGGATTTCCGAGGCGTCGACACCGAGACATTCACCACGCGTGGCGAGATCCGACTCGATATTTCGTGCTCCGGTACCCCTCCGACGGACCCAGACAGAGCAACTCACCCCAGGTCAGGGCATTCGCACCATATCGATCGCCTGCCCGAACGCCGAAGCGCATCGACAACAGGGCCGCATCCGGCCAGCCCCTGGGGCACGCAAAGTTCAACGCCGCCTAGGAAACTCGCCACCCGATGTTGCCCTTATGTTTGCAGTGCCGCGACAATTCCCACCGCTGCGAGCACCGCGAGGTACATCAGCACAAGCCGGGTGTCGCGCAGCCAGCATTTGCTCCGCCGCAACCCTTTTCGCCACGCCCGCCAGTATCCGACGAACCCGAGGACGGCGAACCCGGTGACCGCCCACGGTCCGATCAGCCAGGTCAGCACTGCGACGGTGGCGACGATGCAGAGGTTCAGCGGATCGTGCGGCGGCTGCCGCGTCGCTTCCTCGTAGTACACGCCGCGACCCTCACGCGCTGTCATCGCACCGTCACCGGCAGCAGCGCCCGATCGACCGGTGCGGCCGCCGACAGTCGCTGCCGAGCCAATGCGGGCCAGGCCTGTACGGCGCAGAACGGGGCGCACTGATCGGCCTCTGATCGCGTCCCCACATGCACACAGCATTGGGTGAGGCGTTCTTCGATCATCGTCGACATATCCATGAACGGTTTGACGGTAATCCGCACGACGCGCTCCCCCAGCAGGGTGCGCAACCGCTTGCGGCGACCTGGCAGCGCCGACGAAGCGAGGGTCAGCAGGGTAGACATGCCGAGATCGCAGTTCTCGCAGATGTTCTGCCACACCCGCCCTATCTCGGGATGCGACAGCGACGACTGCTCCGACAGCAGACCCATCAGCGATTCCTTGACCGCAAGCCGCAATTCCGCTGGCAGCGCGGAATCCGCGATCCGATTCGACACGAGCCCCAACTGATCCTTCAACCGTTCGTGCCCGATCAGCGACACCAGCGACCGCCATTGCCCGGCGTCGTCGCGCAGCAAATACCCGACCGAACAGCAGTGTGGATGCGAGCACGGCAACGCCGTCAGGTCGCGCCAGGTGACAAGGCCGTCGGTCTGCGGCCCGAGGCGGCGCAGCACCCCTGTGTGGGTGAGCCGGTTCATCGGATCGATGGCATTCGAACGGCCCGAACCGAATTGGGGTTGGATCGAGACGCCACCGACGAACGGGGTGTCGAGCGCGACACGCACCACGTCGCCGATTTCACCGTCGTTGATGCCGAGCGCGGTGGTCATCACCAGCGTCGTGAAGACTTGGTTCGCCGATAACCGTTGCAGTGCTTCGTTTTTGCGCCGCCGTAGATCGCCGCCGCGATGATGCCGTGAGGCGGCCGCGGTGACGCCGTCGAACTGCAGATAGACCTCGACCCGCTCTCGATACTCGGTGAGCAGCGCAAGCAGCTCATCGTCCTTGGCGATCCGGATCCCATTGGTGTTGATCAGGATTCGGGTAATCGGTCGCGCCGTCAGCTCGGCCAGCAACTGCGCGAGGGCCGGATGCAGAGTCGGTTCGCCCCCGCTGAGCATCAGCACATCGAGCTTGCCGTTCTCGCGCGCCAGCCGCTGATCCACATTGGCGAGCACGTCGGAGACCGCGACCACGCCGCGCAGATCTGGCGACGAGTCGGCGAAACAGGTGGGGCAACGCAGATTACAGCTTTCAGTGATGTCTTCGAGCAGGATGCAGGTGTGCTGGGTCTGCATTTCGGGCAGGCCGCGCAGATACGCCGAGGGCACCGGATCGAAATTGCCGACCGCATCGGGCAGGTGCGCTTTGGTGGGAGCGGTCCACTGCTCGAGGTACGCCAGGATTTCCGGGTCCTCGTCGTACAGGGTGCGCACCATGCCGTGTCGGTGACAGCCGCGTTCCAGATAGACCTGTCCGCCGCGATCAGCCAGCCAGCCCGACAGCCGCGGCACCCCCGACAACGGCGTGTCCGGTGTCTCGTCGTGGCAGCGCGGGCAGAAAGCGTTGACATAGCGCAGGATTCGATCACCGCGCAGCGGCATACCGGTCACAGCGCTGCCGATCCGTAGAGACCGGGGTTGACACCGGTGCAGAACCCGACAGTGCAGACGGTGACCAGCGCCCAGCCGATCATCAGCCCGATGCCCATGCCCTTGGCGATCGTGTTCCTGGTCAGGATCAGCAGGGTGCCCCCGCCGAATGCCACCAGCGCGCTGCCCACGGCCGCGGTGGCGATGACAGCATTGTTCGTAGTGCTGTCGGCGGCGCTGATCAGCACGAAGAAACCGACGACCGCATTGACGGCGATGAAAAGGGCCGCACCGGTCGCGGCCATACCCGCCAACAGCGCAGCGTTGTCGCCGGGGCGCGGCGGCTGGTTGGGCTGCCAGCCGGGCGGTGGTGGAGGCATGTTCATGCCGCGACCTTTCGTCGTAGGACAACGTCGTAGTGCCCGCGGCGGTGCCCGATCCGCAGGCGGACCACGACCAGCACCAATCCGGGCAGCAGGAACCATTGCGGCCGGGTCAGATCCAGCCACACCGTCTCGTTCGCGCGAGTGAACTCGACCAGGAATCGGAACACCGCATACGCACTCACGTAGAGGGTGAACAGCTCTCCAGGTGCGCTGATCCTGGTCCGCAACCACCACAGCAACCCGAATGCCGCGAGTTGGAAGGCAATCTCGTAGAGGAAGCTCGGATGCATCGCTACCCCGCTCACACATCCCGGGCACGACGGCAAAGTGGTGGGCGCGTGCACCCCCCACGGCAGGCCGGTCGGCCGCCCCGGCGCCTCGGTGAGATGGCAGCCGACGCGACCCACCGCCATCCCCAGCGCGACGGCAGGCGCGAACAGATCACCGGTGCGTTCCCGATACCCGATGATCCGTTTGGCAATCAGCACACCCACATACGCGCCGAGCAGCCCGCCTAGAACGCTGCGCGCCCCGAACATCCAGCTCTCATACGGGTCGAGCGTTTCGGCAATGCTCGACAGCCGCATTCCGATCGCACCGCCGACCAGCGCCCCGGTGACCGCGACAAGCGACTCCTCGCCCAATGCGCCGCGGCGCCGACATTCCAGGACGAACACCGCCGTCGCGACGGCCACACCCAGAGCAACGAAAAACCCGTGCGTCGGGATCCCGAAGATCAGGTTCGGCACCATTGGCTGAGATTAACCGCCGAGCCACGGCCGCAACATGAGTGGAACTACGCGTCGGGCGTCGTTTCGATCAGTGCGCGCAGGTCGGGCAGGGTGCCGATGCGCTGGGTCGCGGGCCGCTGCGGCGCGTCCGTCTGCGGCGATCCGGTCGCGCGCAGTCGCGCTCGGATCTGCGCGGGTGTCTTGCGGCCCGCGCCCGCAGCGGATATGCCCTGGTAGGAGGCGACAGCTCCGACAACGATCGGCGACGCGCTCGAGGTGCCGCTGAAGACGTCGGTGTACCAGAAGTCCTCGTCCGAGCCGCCCTGCAGGTCGCCGTACCCGGTGGTGGTCACCTCGCGCCCCCAGCCTTGCACGTCGATGCGAGAACCGTAGTTGGAGAAGGCGAGTCGCGACCGCGCCGGTCCATGGTCGCGGCCGTGGAAGCCCGGCGGCGGGGCGCCCGCGCCGACGACAATGGCGCCGGAGTCGGCGGAGCCGCCACGGAACGGGTTGCGCCAGGAGATCGGGAAGTCGGCCGGACGGGTGTCGTAGAGCGCATCGTCCAGGTTCTCGGCGCCGTTTCCGGCCGCCTCCACCACGATAACGCCGCGGCCGATGGCGTAGCGGATCGCGGCATTGTCGTCCGGCCACCATTCGATCGCGATATAGCCGCGCTGGTCGGGCCGTCCCGCGTAGTTGAATCGGGGGCCCGGCCGGTGCAGTTCGAGCAGGATGATGTCACCGGCGCTCAGCGCGTCCGCGGCCGTGCGAATCGCGGCCGCGGAGCCCGCTCCGCCGAAGATCGACACCGCCCGGATGCTGGCCTCGGGTGCGATTCCGGTGATGCCGAAGGCATTCACGTCACCGCTGATCTCGCCGGCCACCGCGGTGCCATGGTCACGCCAGCCCAGGTCGCTGGATGGGCTGCCGCCGATCACGCCGCCCTGGTTGTCGAGCAGATCCTCGTGGGTGAACCGCCAGGCGCCCTCGACATCCACGATGCGAATCCCGGTGCCGCGCCCGCCCGGTCGCGTCCAGGCCAAGCGCGCGTCGACGCCCTGCGGCGCCGCATCCAGATAGCCCTGGCGCGCTTCGAAATTCGGAGTTACCGGCGGCGCGTCGGCGAGCGAGGGCGCGACATCGACGCCCGCATCGATCGGCGGCGCGATGGGCGGTTCGGCGGGCGGCTTGACGTAGGCGGCCGCCACCGAGTCGTCCGCGCGCAGTCGCGCGGCGACAGCCTCCGGGTCGGCGACCCCGTGCACCGAAAAATAGTTCAGATAGTCCGCGCCATCCTGCTCCCCTGCCGTGCCAACCAGTCTGCGGTGGAGTCGATTGGCAGGCCCGAAGATTCGGACAATCTCGGCACCCGCGGGCAGTAGGTCGGCCACATGCGATTGGGTGGACCGGCTGGTGTCCAGTGCGATCTGGTCGATAGCCGATATCGTGCGTTCGGTGACGACGATCAGCTCCGCGGCCGATCGAGTCACCCCGGCCTGCGCCGACCCATCCGAACTGTGACGCCGGTGTGTAGATGCCATGTGCAACAGTCAACCTGTTGCACGGCCGACTCGCCAGCTCAGTTGGGCGCCAATGGAACCCGAGCCGCCGCCGGCAGGCTCACCACATCGCCGCGGCCACGGGCTCCAGTGAGGATCTCCAACGCGCCGAGCACCACCAGCAGACCGCCCGCCGCCAGCGCCAGGACGTCCAGCGAATCGAAGGGCACCACGATCACCACAATCCCGATCACCATGGTGAACAGGCCGAACAGCTCCTGCTTGCCACCTTCGGGCAGACCGTCGTGCCACACCGCAACGGTGGCCTGGATGACCCCGCGGATCGCCCAGGCGATGCCGATCCACAACGCAAGCAGCAACACGGAATTCCCGCTGCGGAAGCACAACACCGCCAGGCACACCGACAACGCGCCGCTGACGAATACCAGCACGCGCAGCGGCATCGCGAACCGCGAGCCCACCGCGATGATCAGCTGTAGCGCGCCGCTGAGCACTAGATATAGCCCGAACAGCAGCTCCGCGATCGCCACCGATTTGTGTGGCCACCCCGCGATCACCACACCGAGCATCAACGAGCAGACACCGGCGACCAGCACCACCTGCCGGGTGCCATGAAAAAGCACACCTGCACGCCCCGCACTCTCGTTTTCGGGCATAGCAGCATGATATGACCACGAACTACAGATAGCCGATCGTTTGCGATCAGACTCGCGCGGTAATGACAACCCCGCGCGTGTCGGAGCCGTCCCGAAACTGCCACGGTGCGGTGACGTGCGGGCCCTCCGGCACGCCGTCGGGGCGCAGGACCGCAGTGCTGGTGATGGCACCGCTGGCCGGGGACGTCTGGTGATTCGCCGTCGCTCGCCGGTTATTCGGCGAGTAGCGAAGCGGCCGTGGCCATCGCGCCGCCGGTGAGCTCCACGGACCGCACTCGATCGTCGATCTGCGTGGCGTGGTGAGCGAGGATGAGCTCGTCGGCGTGGATGGAGGCGCCGAAATCCTCCAGGTAGCCACGGACTTCGGCGGGTGTGCCGACGGCGGTGTAGCGGGTCATCGAGGCAAGCTGGCTGCCGTTCGGCGAGGCCAGGAACGCGTCGATCTCCGCGTCGGTGAAGGTATTTCCGCCCGCGCCCCGCGAGACCATCGCCCGGGCTCGAGCCCGGTAGGCGATTGCCTTCTGCGCCACCGCCTCCTCGTGGTCCTCGGCCGTGAACACATTGACACCGGCCATGACATACGGCTCGGCCTGCTGCTCCGACGGCTGGAAGCTGTCGCGGTAGACGGCGACCGCCTGGTGCAGGGCGTCCGGCGCGAAGTGGGAAGCGAAGGCGTACGGCAGACCGAGCTGAGCGGCGAGCTGAGCGCCGAACAGCGATGAGCCCAGAATGTAGAGCGGCACAACACCTTCCGCCCGCGGAACCGCCTGCACGCCAGGTATGCGCGACCTTCCGGTCAGGTATCCATGCAGCTCCAGCACGTCCTGCGGAAAGGAATCCGCCGAGTTCGGGTTGCGTCGCAGCGCCAGCATGGTCTTCTGGTCACTGCCCGGCGCCCGGCCCAGCCCGAGGTCGATCCGCCCGGGAAACAGCGTCTCCAGGGTGCCGAACTGCTCCGCGATCACCAGTGGCGAGTGGTTCGGCAGCATGATGCCGCCCGAGCCGAGCCGAATGGTGTCGGTATGCGCCGCGACATGGCCGATGAGAACACTCGTGGCACTCGAGGCGATGGAGGGCATGTTGTGATGCTCGGCGTACCAAACGCGTCGGTAGCCACTGCGTTCGGCGGCCCTGGCCAGCGCGACGCTGTTGTCGAAACTGTCGCGCGCGGTCTGGCCGGGCGCGATCGACGCGAGGTCGAGGATGGACAATGCGGTGGGCATAACGGCTGCCTTTCGTGGATCAGAGGACGCGGTGGAGTTGTTCGGTGAAGGCGCTGATACGGGCGTCGTCGCGCCGGTAGTACGTCCACTGCCCCCGCCTGGTGGCACTCAAGAATCCGACGCGCTGCAAGATCGCCAGATGCGCCGACATGGTCGACGCCGAGGTCCCCGCCTTCTGTTGAAGGAGACCGACACACACCCCGAGCTCTGCTGTCTCCCCCGCCCGTTCCGGGAAACTCGCATCCGGATCCTTGAGCCACTCCAGGATGCGCAGCCGGGTCTCGTTCGCCAACGCCTTGCACTCGTCGAGCACACCCACCACCCTTCGCCATTTCGCTAATTAACGAACTTACTCCGTGCGCGACCGATGGACACCATGACGCTGCTCACTGGCATGGAGAACAGGCAGGCGGCCCCGCCGGTTCGCACATGTGCAGACCGCGAAGCCCGAGGCAGCGCGGCACGAACGAGAACACCGATCGACTGCTGCGTCAGTACGTGCCCAAGAACGCTGACCTCCGCCGGTATGGCTAGCGGTCGACTGCCGTGGGCAAGGGATGTTCGGGATCCAACGCGGGCAGGCCGTCGATGCTGTGCCCGTTGTCGCCAGCGATCCGCCGGGCGAACTTCTCATCGGGCTGTCTGGCGTGGTAGGCGTCGAGCACAGGGCGCTCGCCGACGAGGTCGTAGTAGGGCACCGAGTACCCGCACGAGTCGGCGATGCGATCCACCGCGATAACAATCGCCATCCGAACACCAGGATGATCACTGCCGAAATGCTGGCGCAGGGTATCGAACTCCGCATCGACGGGCCGGACAACCCGGCCGGTACCGAACAGGCGCAGAATCCGCGAGTTGTGGGTGAACGAGCAGAACATGATGGTAATCCGACCGTTGTCGCGCAAGTGCGCGATGGTCTCGACTCCACTGCCGAACAGATCGAGGTAGGCCACGGTGTGATCATCGAGCACCGCGAAGGTATCGCGGTACCCCTTCGGAGACAGATTCACTCGGCCGCCCGTCGACGGCGCGGTCGCGACGAAGAACATCGCCTGCTTTCCGATGAATTCACGCAACGACTCATCGATATGCGAAAAAACCTTCGCCACCGGGCTCCTCTTCCCACGCCATCCCGATGCAGGACTGCGAACGGAGGCTAACATGCGCCCCGCAGATGGTTTCCGGCGTGGTCCCTGACGGCGACAGTATGCGTAGCCGTCCAAAGGATCGGCGAGGCGGGAGAGCTACCCGCCGCCGCTGCGCGCGACTACGCACAGCTATAGCGCGGGAACCCGCGCGAAACCCAAAGGGGGCGTTGGGTTCGGGCCGGTGCGCAGGACCGGGCGGAACTCTGGGAGTGCGGGTAGGACGTCGACGTTGCGGGCGGCGTAGCAACGGACGTGGGGTAGGGCGCGCTGGACTTCGGCGCGTTCGATCGGCTCCGCGTCGAGGAAACCGATGGTGTCCAGGGTGAGGCCGAGGGTGGTCGCGATTCGGACCAAGGAGGAGGACTTGCGGCCCCAGCCGATTTCGATGGCGGAGAACATCTCGTACAGGCCGTGTCGGTAGAGCTTGTCGAGGGTTCGTTCACGGTCGCTGCGGCTGGCGACGGCATGCCAGATGCCGCGGTCGCTCAGGTTCTGGAGCGCACGCACAGCCTCGGGCCGCGGTGCGGTGCTCGTCGCATCGCACACGACACCGTCCCACAGGGTGTTGTCCAGTTCCCAGACAAGACATCTCAGAGCCGGTCTCATCGGCCTGCCCCTATCGCTCGGTCACCGCTGCCTTTCCCACCGTGCCGAGCACAGCAGATGGGTACTGCACACCATCCAGGGCACGGCACGTACCGGGCAAGCCCCAGGTTTCCTGGGAGCCGTTCCGGCTCAGGCGATACTACCGGTGCCGCTGGTGGTTGCTCCTGTCAAAAACCGTAGTAGCGGAGAACTAAACGTTCATAAACCCTGGCGGGGACGAGTCGGCGGGTCCAGAACGACAGCCGAACATCGCTGCCGCACAGGTAGGTCTGACGTGGTCGGGCCGCCTCGAGAATGCCGCGTACCTTCCTGGCGACCGCGTCGGCGGGCTGGCCGGCCGCGAGATATCCGGTGACCCGCTCGAGCACCGCGCCGCGATCGGGCGTATAGGCGTCGATGGGGTCCGCCACGCGCACCGCCGTATCGATGATCGGTGTCACCGTCCAGCCCGGGGCCAGCACAGAGACGTGGACCCCGAAGGCCGCGGTTTCCATGCGCATGGCTTCACCGAGACGTTCGATCGCCGCCTTGGTCGCCGAATACCAGCCGCCATAGGGTTCGGCGATGGCGCCCGCACCGGAGCTCACCACGATCACTCGGCCGTGGCCTTGTTCGCGCATGATCGGCAGCACCTCGCGCAGCACGCGGTGGGTGCCGATCACGTTGGTGTCGAGGATCGCCGCGGCCTCGTCGGGGTCGGTTTCTTCCACCGAGCCGACCACGCCGTAGGCGGCGAAGGTGACGACGGCGTCGATGCGGCCGTGCTTGGTATGCGCGGCCTTTACCCAGCCGCGGACCGCCTCGATATCGCGGACATCGACGGCGGCTATGCCATCCCCCGCGACCCTGTCGCTGCCTTCGACCGTATAGCCCACGCGCGCAAGGTATTCGACGGTCGCGGCACCCATACCGTTGGCGGCGCCGGTCACCAGAACGACGGTCATGCGGCGCACACCTTCATGGCTCGGGGCAGCACCTCGAGCCGCGCCGATGCGACAATCGTGATTTCGCCATCGAGCTCGAGCGGAGTGGGGTGTGCCGGGCGCAGTGCGACGGTGCTGTCCCGGTAGCAGGTGGCCAGGGTCGAGCCCGAGAATTTCCCGCGGTAGAGACCCGCGATGAGGCCGAGGATTCGGGCGCGGCCCGCGGCTTCCCAGATGTTCACATCGAAGCGGCCGTCGGTGCGGGTGACCGGGGTGTCGTAGTACATGCCGCCCGCGAAGTGCACGCTCTTGAGAACGCCGACATTGGTGATCGGTGCGGTGTGCTCCCAGTCGCCACCGCGCAAGTGGATGGGTAGCGGTCGGTGCGTGGCGATATTGCTCAACGCGGTGGCCACGATGGCGGCCTCGACATTGCGCGATTTGAGCCAGCCGATCAGGCCGCGCGCGTTGTTGAACGAATGATTCCCTGCCGCAACGAGTCCCATGCTGGCGTTGAGCAGGAAGTAGCGAACGGTGCGGGTGCCGTCGGGCAGCAGCATGGTGGCTTTGCCGATGTCGACGAGTTCGGCGCGTTCGGCATCGATACGCACCGGTACGTCGGCGATGACAGCTTCCCGGCGTGCCGGTTTGTGGAAGTCGTTGGAGCTGCCGAGTCCGATGGCGCCGAGGGCAAGGGTTTCCGCGCCGCGGCGCGGCCGATCGGTCTCCGGATCCATGATCGCGTTGAGCACCAGATTGACCATGCCGTCACCACCCGCGGCCACGATCACCTCGGGTGTCATGCCGTCGAGGGCTTCGATGCGGGCGCGCACCAACTTCGCGGCTTGTTCGGCGTCACCGGGCATTTCGACGGTCAGGTCGGTATTACGTCCGCGCAGTGTGCGTTCCACCGGCAGCCATCGTTCCAGTGCCGTCCCGGCATTGGACAGTGGATTCAGGACGACGAGCATGACTCCTCCTCGATATCCAGCCACGCACGCAGCCGGCGCCAGTCCCCGGTGCGGACCAGACCGGTCCGTGCACAGTCCGATGGGACAACGGATTCCGACGCGCCGACCAGGAACACGGGTATGCCGATCCGGGCCGCTGGCGCGTCTTTGGCGGCGTCGTTGCCGATCATCACGCATTCCCCGGGTTCGGCGCCGAGCCGCTCCAGGAGTTCGCGGTAGAACTCGACGCGTGGTTTCGAGCTCCGCATATTTCCCCCGTTGGTGTGGAAGGCGAAGATCTCGGGCTCGTAGCCACCCCAGCGCAGCCGGGTGGTGACAGTGCTCAGCGGCCACAGCGGGTTGGTGGCGACGACCTGCGCTACCCCCGTGGCCTGCAGCAGATTCACCGTGTCGATCGCTTCGCGCTGCGGAGCGAAGCATCGGTGCAGGCGTGGAAAATCGACCTCGGCCAAGCGGTGCAGACGTTGTGCCGCAGTGGACTGTTCGATGCCCATCCGTTCGGCCAGCAGCCGGATCATGAGATCGGTGTTGGTGTGCTCGGTGTCATTGGCACGGACGTTCGCCAGCACACCGCTCAGCATGCGCAGAAACCGGTGCGGCGGCATCAGATCGCGGAATGCGCGCGCGGCCGCCAGCGGCATCAGCACCTTGAACGTACGCTGGCGGAGGCCGACGAGAGTGCCGTCCAGATCCCACAGCACCGTGCGGTAGCCGGTCATTCCTGACTGTCCAGGACCGCTTGTAGGTCGGCGCGGGTCAGGCCGAGCTGTGCCGCGTATTCGTCGATTCCCGGCCGATCGCCGTGGGCTGCGCCGATACCCGCTTTCCCCGCGAGTTCCGAACTGTAGGCGGCGCCGAGGTCGAACACGGTCTTCGCCAGGGCCGCCGGAAACAGCCAGCGGCCGAGGTCGCGCTGGAAGACCCGGGTGAGCCGGTACGGTGCGGCGACCCTGGCGCCGAGGCCGGAGAGCATCGACGGCTCGCGCAGCGAGCTCATCTTTGCCGCTTCATCGGCGGGAACCAGCAGCAGATCCGACCACAATCGACCGAAGGTCGTGCGCTTCTCGTGCGCGACCGCTGTCATGTTGAACTCGGTGTAGGCCTTCTCGATTCGTGAGGTGTGCGTGGACCGGCTACGCAGCAGGGCGTGCATGTCCGCGGTCTTGCGGGCGGTGTCATAGCGGGTGAAGCGGTTGACCCGCGGCGCGATTCGTTCGATCAAGGCAGCGAATTCCGGGATCGGAACCAAGCGGTGAGTCAGCGAGAGCGCGTGGTACATCAGGCTTTCACTGCCTGCCTTGGCAATTTCGGCGGCGAGTAGGCCGTAGTCCAGACCGGACGCGGCATGGCGGGCCAGGTTCCAGATATCGGCGAGTTCGCGGACTCCGGTCTTGTAGTAGGGCAGATGAACACCCAGGTGGTGGAGGTTGTCCTCGTTCGACATGGCCCAGGCGGGCACACCGTAGAAGTCGATGCGGCGCACGCGATCCCAGATCGCGGCATAGTCGATGGTGTATCCGGCCAAGGGGGTAATCAGGCCCCAGTGCGTGCCGACTACGAGCGCGCCGTCCCTGGAGACGAACGACGGGAGGTGATGCGAACGTTCGGCACGCACTTTGGGCGCTTTGCCGAGCAGTTCGGACGTCGCGAAAAGCCCCATCTCCCGGTAGATCTCGATGACGGTGTCCACCTGGTCGAGTTCCACGAGGATGTCGAGGTCGTTCATCCGCTTGTAGCGCGGATCGTGGTAGATCTCCGAGGAAAACAGCATGCCCTTGAGCACGACGCAGCGCACACCGCGTTCGTCGCATCGGCGCAGCAGTTCCAGCGAACCCGTAAGACGCCGATCATTCACGGCGGCAATGTGTTCGGTGATGTGGGCGAAATCCGCACGTATTGTATCGGGGGCGAGGTGGTACAGGTCTTCGGCCGCCAACCGGCGTTGCACCAGCGGCACCGTCGCATTGATCCGCGCGAGCTCGAAAACCTCTGTCCAGTCCGATATTTCATGTGCGCTCTTGGCCATTTCGGCGCGCTCGTCGTTGGTCGGTGCGGCCAGCGCCGCGTGTACAAGCAGCCGTTCGGCGGCAGTGCCGCCCGCCGCGATCTCGGGTCCGGTCATGTCCTGCCTTCCTGTTCGGGGTGGAAGCCGAAGCGGCGAGCGACGGCCGAGATCTTTTCCAACGCGAAGTCCAGTTGCTCACGGCTGAGGGTGGCCATCATGCTGATCCGCAGCCGTTGCTGATCCCGTGGCACGGCGGGGAATTCGACACCGTTGACGAAGACGCCCTCGGCGTGCAGCGCGGCCACAACCTCCGCGACCGCCAAGCGCTGCGGCACCAGGATCGGGATGATCGCGGTCTGCGGGTCGACGGCGAAACCCATCCGGCGCAGTTCCCGCACGAAATAGCCCACATTGTCGTGCAAGTGGCGGATCCGCTCCGGATGCGCGTCGATGAAATCGATCGAAGCGAGCACTGAGGCGACCACCGCGGGCGCCAACGACGCGGAGAACATGTAGGAGCGCGCGAAGAAGCGCAGGGTGTCGACCAGATCGGTGGACCCGGCGACGAATCCGCCGGTGGTTGCGAACACCTTCGAGAAGGTGCCCATGTACAGCTCTACCGACCCGTCGCCCATGCCGAAATGCTCGGCAGTGCCGTGTCCACGGTTGCCGAGCACGCCGGTGCCGTGCGCGTCATCGATGGCGAGCCAGGCGCCGAAGGAATCGCACAGTGCGCGGATCTCCGGCAGCGGTGCGATGTCGCCGTCCATGGAGTACACGCCCTCGACGGCGACCACGATATTCGCGCCAGGATTGCGCCAGCGGATCTGCATCAGCCGGTGGCGCAGATGCCGCAGGTCATTGTGGTCGAAGGCCATCGAGCGCACCCGACCGAGCTGGATGCCGTCGTAGAGACTGGCGTGGCTCTGCTCGTCGTAGAGCAGGATGTCGCCCTTGCGCAGCAACCCGGTCACCCAGCCCACGTTGGCGGCGTAGCCGGAGGAGAACACCAGCGCGGATTCGCAGCCCTTGGTTTCGGCGAGGCGCTCCTCCAGCCGCCGGTGCACCGAGGTGGTGCCGTTGAGCAGTGGTGGTCCGCCACAGCCGATCCCGAATTCGCGGGTCGCTGCGACGGCCGCCTCGACAATCTCGGGTTCGTTGCCGAGACCGAGATAGTTGTTGGAGCCCAGCATGATCAGGTCGCGGATCTCGGCACTGCCCGGATCACGCACCCGCACAACAGCGCCCGCGGGGCCGGTGATCTCGCGCAGCACGAACCCGGTGCCGCGCGCATTGGTGACGTAGGGCCGGAATTCGTCGAAGCGCTGCTCGAAGGTGTGGGCAGCGGGATCGAGGTAGTGCTCTAGGCTGAAATTCTCGCCGTGAACGGCTTCGGTGGAGGTCATGGCCCTTCCTCCTGAACGATGGTTACGGTTCCGGCCTTGCCGTCGAGGATCAGCACGTCCCCGCCGGATACCCTGCGGGTGATGCCCGCGACGCCGACGACAGTGGGGATGCCGAGCTCACGGCCGATAATGGCGGTGTGGGACAGCACGCTGCCCTTCTCGCTGACCAATCCGCCCGCCGCGACCATCAGGAAAACCCAGCCGGGATCGGTGGTCGAGGCGACAAGGATTTGGCCGTCGATGACGACATCCGGGTCCGGGGTCGCGAGGACCAGTGCGGGTGCCTCCACTCGGCCCGGTGCGCAACCGATTCCGCGCAGCACGGCACCGGAGTCCACGTCGGGCACGGGGTGATCGAAGGACGGGTCGTTGATGGTGGTAGCCGCGATTCCGGCGGTGATGATCCGCGACGGCAGGTCCTCGGTGCGCCAGCCTTCGTGGTCACGTTTGCGGGTGGCAACGGTGCGGGCCGCGTTGGTGTCGACCGCGGTGCCGCGGGTCAGCGCCGCGATCTCCTCGTAGGTGAGCCAGAAGATGTCGCGCGGTTGCTCCAGCAAGCCCATCGCGTGCATCTGTCGGCCGTACTCGCGGAACACCCTTTTCACGAGACCGAAGGACCGGCTACGACCCAAGCGCATGTTCTCGCGCTGCTTCACGTGCTCACGGGCCCGGGCCAGCGCGAAACGGAACACCATGCGCTGGGTGAACTTTCCACGCAACAGCGCGGCCGCGGTGTCTTCGGCATCGCGGCGAATAAGCTTTTCCCTGGCCGCCATCTCGTCGATGTTCTGACCGCCGCGCAGGTAGTTGCGCAGCATCGGCACCAGTCGTTCGGGATGTTCGCCGAGCGGATCGGTTTCCAGTTTCAGTTCGTCGACGGTGCGATCACCGAACAGGGCGATGTGCCGCAGGCAGGCGGCACGGAAGTTCGTGAAACCGGTCTGCGCCAGCGCCTTCCACACTTCGAGCGGCTCCAGCGGGCCCTCGAACAATTCGCGCAGGGCCGCATCGTCGCGGACGGTGGCGGTCAGCGTGAGCGCCGATCGAACCGGGTCGACGCTGTCGACACCCTCCTCCCCGCAGAACAGCTCGTTGCGCAGCGTGATCGCTTCCGCCTCGTCGAGCCCTTCTCGTTCCAGCAACAGACCGACAATATGGAACATCTGCTGTGCGATGAAGTCATTGAAGATCTGCACCGAGTACGCGGGCACGAGTTCGTGCAGGCACCGTTCCATCCACTCCAGCAGTGCGTGCGGATCGCGTTCCCGCTCCGGTGTTTCCGGCGCGAGGCGGTGGTCGAGGTCGGCGGTGAACGCGGCGAGTTCGACGAAGAACGCACGCAGCCTGCGTCGCAGCCGCAACCAGCCGAAAGCGACGATCGCGATGACGCGCAACCGCAGCAGGTACATCCGCACCCGTGCCATACCGCGTTTCGGCGCGGCACGGCGCTGGTAGCGGTTCTCGATATTGAGCGCCGCCTCCCAGCCTTCGATGGCGAATTCCATCCCGGGGATCTGCAGGAACAGCCGATACCAATTGCTGATGTTGTAGTAGATGCGACCGTGCGCGGTGCCGACCAGAAACGGGTAGAGGCTCGCGGCGTTGCGTTCCACGATGGTTTCGGTGGCGCCGAAGTCCCGGTGGCAGGCGCGGAATACCTGCTCGTAGGCGGCTCGCAGGATGGAGAACGTCAGCGGGCTGGACATGCCGGGATAGGACTCGGCGACATTGACATTGTCGAAGATGGTTTCGCGGGCCCCGGTCGCGGTGACCGGTCGCGCCTGGAGCAGGAACAGGGTGCCTTCGGCGTCGTAGGCCCACTCGACATCCTGTGGTGCACCGAATGTCTCGGCGAGCCCGGTCGCGACGGCAGTGAGCTCGAGTACCTGAGCGTCGGTCAGTGCCGCGGTGGCGACAGCGGCGGCCAACTGCTCGATCGTGGTGCCGGAATCGGATTCCGGCACGACTCTGCTCCGCTTGTCCGCAACGACGCGTGAGGTGATGGTGCGCGACCCGTTGTCCACGAAAAAGGTGTCGCATTCGACGGTGCCCGCCACCACGCCCTCGCCGAGGCCGAGGGCCGCCGAGACCACAGCCTCGGCAGGGTCTCCGGTCTGTGGGTTGCAGCTGAAAACCACGCCGGACACGGCGCTGTCGACCAGGACCTGAACCAGGACGGCGCAGTCGATGCTCGCGTTGTCCAGGCCGCGATGTGCGCGGTAGAAGAGTGACCGTTCCGAGTATGCCGAGGCGAGTACGTCCAGTACCGCCTGCGCCACGTCGTCAGGCGCTACGTTCAAGAGGGTGTCCAACTGGCCCGCGAAGGAGTCCGTCGCTGAATCTTCGCCACTGACCGAAGACCGGACGGCAAGCCGAATTCCGCCGCCGCGTGCCGAACCTGCTGCGCCGTTGCGGGCTACGACTGCCTCCACACCGGTAGGTATCTCAGGCGCGGCCGATCCCTTGCTCAGACCAAGAGGGGCTCCGGCCGTCTCCGGTGCTGTCTGCACCTCGCGCGCGGTCGATCCCATACTCCTGGCGATGATGGCTTCGACCTCCGCGTCGAGCTCGACGCGGAGGTCGTCCGGGAATGGCTGGGCAGTGACCATCGCGCGGATCGCCGCCGAAACAGTGCGCAACGATTCCGGGGCGGTGTGGTCGAGGGTCGCCAGTAGGTCGGCGATGGAGTCGGCAATAGGGCCGATGATCCGGGCACACGCGTCCGCGTTCAGGACGACGAAGGCAGGAACCCGGTGTCCGGCAGCCAAAAGTCGTCCGAGATTGGCCGCCTTGGCCCCTACCTGAGCGGTATTCGCGTGCGTGGTGGCCGAATCCGCCAGCACGGCGGCGGACACGATCGCGCCGAGAGTTGTTTCGGTCATTGGGCAGCCTCCTGTATCGCCCTGGCCATCGGGACCGACGGCTCGCGCCGGGTCAGCCGCACCAGGACCGGGTCGGGGGTGTTGGAGATTTCCGGGTTCTCCCGTACGCGCATGCCGTTCACCAGCTCGATGTCGTAGCGGGACAGCAGCATCGCGATACCGACGCGCACCTCCATGAGCGCCATGTGCTGGCCGACACACAGGTGTGCGCCCCAGCCGAACGGGAAGTAGCGGAACGGCGGACGGGCCTTGTTCCGTTCTTTGGTGAACCGGTCCGGGTCGAATGTCAGTGGTGAGTCCCAGAATTCGGGCCACCGGTGGTTTACGAACGGGCTGATCACCACGATCGAGCCGGGTTCGAGGTCGAAGCGGTCGAAACTATCCCGCTCGAGCACCGTGCGGCTGAACGCCCATGCGGGCGGGTGTAGACGCATCGCCTCATCGATCGCGCGACCGGTCAGTTCGAGGGACGGCAGCGTGTGTGTGGAGATGCCTCCGACGCTCTCCGACGTTCCGAGCACCGAGTCGATCTCCGCACGCATCTGGCGGAGTACCAGCGGATTTCGACATAGCTCATAGATCGTCCACGCCATCGCGCCACCGGTGGTCTCGTGGCCGGCCAACAGGAAGGTCAGTACCTCGTGGCGCAGTTGTTCGTCGTCCATGGCATGGCCAGCATCGTCGCGGGCCGCGAGCAGCCGGGCCAAGAGTGAGGTGGATTCGGTGGATTCGGCCTGTCGATGCCGTTGAATGACGTCATCGACCACCCGGTGCAACCGGGCGAGCACGCCGTTGAAGCGCCGGTTGGCGGGCGTTGGCACGCTTGGTGCCAGCTGAATGGGCGCGGCCATGTGCCCCATCACCCACGAGACACCCTCGCGCACATCGTCTTCGATCTGCGGCAGTACGCCGTCGATATCGGCGCCCATCACCGCGCGGCAGACCACGTCGGCGGCGAACCCCATCACCTCGGGGACCATGTCGAACACGTCGCCGTGCTCGGCAAGCGCGTCCAGCCTGGTCAGCATCCGCTGCCCGCACTCCACCATCAGCGGTATTTCGGTGTCCACGTGACGGCGGGCGAAGGCCGGTTTGATCAACGCGCGCTGGCGTTTCCACAGTTCGCCGCCGCTGGTGAGCAAGCCGGGGCCGAGCAGGTAGTTCAGGCTCTGGTAGCTGATCCCCTTCTCGTATTTGGCCGCGTTGCCGACCAGCACCTGGTTGATGTGATCCGGCTCGACCAGCAGGTGTACCTGCTGGTGGACCAGCCGCAACCGGACGCTGCCACCGTGAGCGACGGCCTGCTCGTAGAACAGCGTGAGCGGATCGTTGCGGTATTCGAGGTAGGCGCCCAACGGATGTCGTAGCGCCGGGCCGTCAAGACGCCGCGATTTCGCCGATACAGTCACGCCGCACCCCCGGCATTGACCAGACCTTCCTCGACCAGGCTTTCCTGGAGCAAGAACAATCGCCGTGCCTCGGCGCGCTGTACCTTGCCGCTGGTGGTCTTCGGAATGCTGCGCGGCGGCACCACCCGCACCCCGGCGGGCAGCACGCCGGTCCGCTTGCTGACCGCGACTCGTACTGCCCGCCGCAGTGCGTCGTGTTCGGCTGCCTCCGAGCCGGATTCGACGATGAGATGCAGTTCCTCCGACAACCCCTCGGTATCGGCGTGACCGACGGCAGCGACACCGCCGAGCCGTACGCCCGCCACCTCCTGGGCCGCGATCTCGAAATCGGTGGGCAGATAGTTCGCGCCACGGATGATGATCAAATCCTTGTGTCTGCCGGTGATACGAAGGCGTCCGCCGCGCAGGTAGCCGATATCGCCGGTGTCCCACCAGCCGTCGCGGGTGGCCGCCGCGGTGGCATCGGGCAATCGGAAGTAGCCGATCGTGGTGGACGGGCCGCGGAATTGGACGCGTCCGACGATGTCGTCGCCGCACGGCGCGCCATCCGCGTCGACGATCCGCATCTCGGTGCCCACCACCGCCGCACCGCAGTCCACGATCTGCATCGCGTCCGGATCACCGGCCGGAACATCCAGCGCCACGCCATTTCCGGTCAGTGCATCGCGCGACACCGAGTCGAAGGCGACCGGCGCGTGCGGGCGGGCGACGGTGACCGCGAGGGATGCCTCGGCCATCCCGTAGCAGGGCACCAATGCGTCCTTCGGCAGCCCCCATGCGGCGAAGCGGTCCACAAAACGCTGCACGGTCGGCGGGTGGATCGGTTCCGCGCCGCAGAACAGGAACCGCCAACTGGACAGGTCCACGCCGGCCAGTTCCGCGTCGGTCACCCGCGCCGCCGCATAACCGTAGGCAAAATTCGGTGCGGCGGTGAAGGTTCCGCGATAGCGACTGACCGCACGCAACCAATCTCCCGGGCTGCGCAGGAACCTGCTCGGCGGTATCAGGACCGCGTCGAAGCCACGGAACATCGGCGTCAGGAAGCCGCCGATGAGTCCCATGTCGTGGTGCAGCGGCAGCCAGCCGACCCAGGTGTCGCCGCGGCCCATTGCCGCGGCCATGGCGATCTGCTCGCAATTGGCGGCCACATTGCCGTGGGTGATCTGCACGCCCTTCGGTGTTCCCGTCGAACCCGAGGTCGCCTGGATGAAGGCCAGGTCGCCGGGTGCGGGCAGTCGAGGCGGCAGTGCGGGCGCGTCCGGTGCGCAGGCCAGTGCGTGCAGCACTTCGCCGTCGATCGCGGCGACGGTGTCCGGCACCGGTGCGGCGTTCAGCACCGCGGCGCTCGCCACCACCGCCGCCGGTTCGAGATAGGCAAACAAGCGAATGAATCTGTCCAGGAAGATGTCCGCCGATCCGAAACCACCGGGGGTGGCGACCGCGGTGGGCACCGCGCCGAGCAGCAGCGCACCGAAAAACGCGGTGACGAACTGTGGTGATGTGGGCAGGCACAGCATCACCCGGTCTCCGGGCCCGACCCCTTCCGCGGCCAATCCGGCGGCGACACGGGTCGCTGCCGCCGCGAGATCGTCGTGGCGCCACGTCACTTCGCCCGCACCGTCGACTGCGCGCTCCGGGACGAAGATGGTCGACGGTGCGTCGGTCCCGAGTTCGGCATTGGCAAGTAGCGCGTGCACAATGCTGGGCTGCTGGGGATCCAGCCGGGCGGTCATGACTGGTCCTTTACGTAGCGCACGATCTGATCGACCGTGTTCAGTTGCGCTGCGGCGTCTTCGGGGATGTCGATCCCGAATTCCTGCTCCAGCTGGATGGTCAATTCGATGGCTGTCGGGGAATCCAGTCCGTAGTCGATCAATTGCGCGGACGTGTCGAGGTCGTCCGCCGAAACCCACAGCACGGCACCGACGATGGCGCGCACGCGCGCCTCGACTTCGGCGGCCGGGGTTCCCGCGTTGTCGCGAGCCTGAGTGTTCAACCGAGTAACTTCCCTTCCGTCACGCAGGCGCGCACCGACTCCTCGATATCGACACCGTCGCCGGTGTCGACGCGGTGGAATCCCACTTCGGGGAAGGCCGCGGCGAGGGTGTCGCGCACCCGTAGATATCCGTCACGCAGGGCGCCGAGCCGCTCCGCTGTTTCATGGGCCTCCGTTGGCCCGTCCCCCGAGCGTTCGGTGCACCGTGCCGCGGCCTGCTCCGGCGGAGCGTCCAGCCAGAGCACGGCATCGGGCAGCGTGGTGCGAAAGCGGTCGGCGAAACCGGGAACGGACGCGGTCACGTCCCGTCGCACCAGATCCGCGATTTCCGACAGCAGATCCCAGATATCGGGCGAGCTGCCGAGGCGGGTCGACTCCGATCGCTGCCAGGCCAGGATGTCGGCGAAGGTGCCGGGCCGGTGGCGCTCCAGTACCGCGGCGATCTCGTCCTGCCGGTCGTGGCCGTTCCAATCCGGACGCGCCAGGGCCACGTACAGCGGACCGTAGACGAGCAGTTCGATCAGCGGATGCCGTTCGAACACCAGCACATCCGGCGACCAGGTCTGCACGAAATGTCGTTCGACCGGACCGAAAAGCGTCATCTGCAAATACATCGCGGTGGCCTTCATCTCCAGACTGGAGATTTCGTCACAGCCGACGCTGAATGCCTTGAGCTGCTTGGACAGATCCGTCAGCGGCACGTCCCTGGTGTTGTGGAAGTCCGGGCAGGTCATCGATGCGAAGGTGCCGTCCCCAGCAGGTGCGAGCTCACGCAATCGGGCCATCACCGAGGACTTCCCCGCGCCGTCGATACCGACGATCGCGACGCGGCGGGTGGACGTTGTGGTCATCGGTCGTCCTCCCGCAGCTGGGCGAGCACGGCTTTGGTGATCTCGGCCGGTGGCGCAGTGCCGTCGAGACGCACCCAGTCGAACTCCTCCGACAGCGCCTCCAACGCGCAGTGGCTGCGCTGCTGGAAGGTAAGAAATGCCTCTTCGTCGCCGTAGCCGCTTTCATAGTCACTGCGTAACTGTTTGCGGCCCAGCGCATCCTGTGGGGTGACGGTCAAGTAGAAGGTGCGGTCGGGTTCGGGGAAGCCCGCCGTCAACTGTCGCAGAATGGCGGGGTCGCCGCCGTGCGCGACCTCGGTGGCGAAGTACTTGTACCAGTAGGCATTCGCCAGCATGATGTCCACGCCGCGCTCGGCGGCCAGGTCGAACGACAACTGCATGGCGTGGAACAGGAAGTGCGCGCGGCTGAGCGGGGACAGGATCTTCAGGTAGCCATAGATCTCGGAGGGACTGCGCCATGGCAGCTTCGAGGACACCTTCGGGTCGAGGAACGCGTCCCAGATGGTGACCGCGGCAACGCTCTGGCCCTGTGCCTCGAACTCCGCGGCAATCCGGGCGACCTGAGTGGTCTTGCCCGAACCGTCGCCACCGGCGATGCAGATCAGGCGCTTACGTGCGGTCAGTGGTTCATCCCTTCTCGGCGTCGGCTGGGAAGCCGTGGATATCTCCGGTACGTCCGACGCGGACGTGTCCTGCTGCGGCGCCGACGATGCGTTCGATAGGGCCGCCGGTGGTGATGCGGGCGCATCGAGGTCGAGCACACTGACCACTCCGGCGCGGCCGTCGACCCGGATGTGCTGACCGGAGCGAATAGCCGTAGTGGCTCCGGCGACATTGAGCACCGCGGGAATTCCGTACTCGCGTCCGATGACCGCGGCGTGCGAGAGCATGCCGCCGACCTCGGTCACCACCGCGGCGACCAGGCCGAGCGCAGGGGTCCAGCCTGGGTCGGTGAAGCGTGTGACCAGGATGTCGCCCTCGCGCAACTGGTCGATGTCGGCCGGTGACGTGATCACCCGCGCGGTGCCCTCGGCGACGCCAGGGCTGCAACCGAGTCCGGTCAGATCGCCGTCACCGATTTCGCGAACCGCGCCGACGGTGACCCCACCGCCGAGTTCGTGCGGCGGCACGAGATCGCGGTATCCGGCGTACACCGCACGGCGGTAAACGATCTGCGATGTCAACGTCGCGGCTTCGACGCGTCCGGCCGCGAGATCGCTCAGCTCGTGGATGGACAGCTGGAATACGTCATCGGCCCGCTCGAGCGTTCCGGCCGCCGCGAGCCGGACACCGGCCTCGACGACGTAGGCGCGCACGATCGCGTAGCACTGCGAGGAGAATTCCCGCATCCGTTCGCGTGCGACGAGATACCTGCGCATCTGGTCGACCTGTTTGTCCAGTGCCTTGGCGTGCTTGAGTCGAGTCATCGGCTTGGCGCGCACCCGCTCCCGCACCGCCGCGAGCTCGTCCTCGTAGCGTCGGCGCTGATCGACCAGCGTCACATCGGGATCCGCGGGCGGTGTGCCGTGTTCGAGCATCACCGCGATCATCGACCGCACCCGTTCGGGCGCCTCCGACCAGCGCGGGCTGGTGAGATCGAGTTCCGCGTCGGCGTGGAAGCCCTGCTCATCGACAAACGCGTCGAGCGCCTTGGTCCACTCGGCGCTGTCGAGGCCGTGATCGGTCGCCACCCGATGCAATTCGACGATGCCGCGTTGCAGCTGCATGTGGCTGATGTCGGCCAGGCCACCCATCAGATCGATGGCCGAGGTAGTGCCGCCGGTCGCGGCGTCGACCTTGTCGAGGAGCTGTTTGAAATCGGTCTGCACGCTGGAGTTGTTGTAGATGGTTGTGAAGTAGGTGCGTTCGGTTGTGGCGTGGAAGGTGAGCAGACAATCGGCCAGGTCGGCGACGAAGGTGGCCTCATCGGTATGCGGAAGCCCGCGCACCCGATCCCGCCAGATCGCGTACTTCGCAGGCCATTCGGCGGCGAACGCGTCGACCGCGTCGAGCTGGCCGCGGTAACTCTGCTGCACCGCCAGAGCCACCGGCAGCGCGCGGGCAATGGTTTTCGGGTTGTTCGGGGTACGGATGGGGCCGTCGGGACCGTATTCGTTGAGCACGCCGAGGTCGTCGTCGAAGTGCTTTTCGTCGAAGCCGGGGATGCGCACGAAGCACTTCTTCACCGCGCTGACATTCCAGTAGGCGCGGCCGTAATACATGGCCATCCAGTCGGGTTCCGCGCCGGGGTCTGTCAGCTTGAGCCGAGTGAAGAACTGTTGCATCGAATACTGGAAAGCGTTGTCGTACAGCGAGAACATCATCGGCGTGCAGACCCGCGCGGAGACACCGCCGTCACGTAGGTCGGCGTCGGAGAACTGGTCGACATCGGTGCGCCACGCGATCGCGGTGATCGCCCGTGACTGCAGCAGCCACAATTTCCCGTCGCCGTCGATGGCCCACTCGATGTCCTGTGGGCGGTGCCGGTGGGCCTGCACGGCCAACATCAGCGCGGCGAGTTCCGCCGTGGCGGTGGATTCCAGCCCGACGTCCTCGCCACCCGCATCGCGCTCGACGACCTCGCCGCCGAACAGACGCAGCGTGTACCTGGTCGGCGTGACCTGCCCGGAGACGAGGCGTTCACCGAGGCCGTGGCAGCATTCGACGACCGCATGCTCTTCGATACCGGTGAGTGCGTCGATACTGAAACCGACTCCGGCATAGCGGGCGTCGACCATCCGTTGCACGAGCACCGCGACCGATGCGTCGGCTTCGGTGTAACCCTGCCGGGACAGGTAAGCGGCGACGCGTTCGTTGTGCGCCGACTCGCGGCATTGCTCGATGTAGTCACGCAGCGTCGCGACGTCGGTGATGTCCAAGAAGGACTCGTACTGGCCCGCGAAGCTGGCATCGTCGAGGTCTTCGAGTACGCCGCTGGAGCGCGCGGCGACCGGAAAACCGCCCAGCGCCTGCACCCAACGTTGCAGGTCGTCGTCGGTGACCGCGGTGAGGTCGAGATCGGCGGTGACGACGAATCCCGGCGGCACCTCGAATCCGGCGACGATCAGTTCGTGCAGTGTTCCTGCCTTGCCGCCGGCTTTGTCGGCCGCGAAATCGGCTGCGCCCAGGTACATCGGGCCTGGTATCGGCGTGGGAGCGGTTTCGGACACAGTGGGAGCTCCTGTCGGAAGCAGAACCGGGCGCACATCGTGGCGGGCGGCCAGGTCGCGGGCAGCGCGCACGCCTGCCGCGGTAAGTCCGCCGTAGGAGGGGCTCGCCGTGTGCGGTTCGAAGCCGAGCAGAATGGTTTCGGCCATGCACGCGTAGACGACCCCGCCGGGCAACCCGGTTTCGGGAAACGGAGGTGTCTGGCCGAGCGGCAGCGCCATGCGGCCGCCGGCGACCAGGGTGATATTCGGACGGTGGGACACCGCGGGATCCACGTCGCCGGGGACCGCGAGATCGACCACGAGCACCCGATGGTCGTCGGCCAGCGACTCGGCGGTGACCACAGGCACGGCCGAGTTGGTGGCGGTGAGGACGATGTGGCAGTCGCGCAGCGCGGTCAGGTCCTCACTGACCTCGACTGCTGCTCCGTGCAGCGTGGCGGCGACTCGGTCGAGTCGCTTCGCCGATCCGGCGCGCCCGATCAGGATCACCGAATCCGCCAGCGGTGCGATGAGTTCGGCCATCACCGCGCCGATATTGCCGAGCGCGCCGAGAATACCGACCCGGCGTCGTCCCGGCTCCAGCCGGGCGAGCTCAGCGCGTACCACCTCGTAGGCGCAGGCCGCGGTGAGCGAGTTCCCTGAGGTCACCTTCACCGCGTCCTCCACCACGTCGCGCGAGGCGTCGGTGACGATGGAGGTGTAGCCGCCGAGCCCGATCACGGTGGCGCCCAGCCCGATTGCCTGCTCCACCGCCTCCAACACCAGATCGCGCAACCACGCTCGATGCCCGGCGCGCCGGCATTCGATAATCTGCTCCGCCGAGATCGGCACCGCGATCAGGCATACCTCCACCCGGGCGCCGGTCGGCGAGGTGACGATCTGCCTGGTCAGTTCGAACGGCTCGGCCACCCCACGCAGGCGTTCGAACAATGCGGCGAATTGTGCGTCCGACCAGGTGGCGAGTTCGGGAGCGAACCGGCGCAGGTCGGTGGCGTCGGGCAGATTCGCGAGAAAGACCACCCTCGTCGGCGCGCTCCAGTCCCGCGCGACCTCGTGGGTACGCCGGGCCGATGGCGATGTCCGTTCGGGCAGTGGCCAATTCGTTGTGACGGGGCTTGCCAGGTGTGCGAGCAGGGTGGCCAGGTCACCGCGATGCAGCAGTGCTGCCACATCGTCCAGCGCCGTCTCCAGCCGAGCCATATCCGGCTCGGCGAGGAAAGCCGACGGCTGGATCCGCAGGGTGGTCGGTGCGGATAAGGTCGGCAGCATCCGAATGTCGTGGGTGTGCAGGAGGTAGCCCGCGACCACGTACCCGAACATGTCCGGATCGCAGATTTCGCGCAGCAGTGCGGATTCCGGCTTCGGTGGGATCAGTTCGATGCCTTGCAATAGCCCGCGGCCGCGCACTCCCGCGATTGCGCGCGGCCAGCGCCGCGCCACCGCATCCAGTCGGGCCCGCAGTCGAGCACCGGTGTCGGATATCCGAATCTGGCTGTCCCGCAGTAGATCCAGTGCCGATTCGGCGACCGTGCTCGACAACTCGTCGTCGGCGAAAGTCGAGGTGTGATACCTGCCGAAATCACCGATCGACCGGGCTCGATCGACCAGCAGGGCCGAAATCTTCACCAATCCGCCACCGAGCGACTTGGACAGCAAGTAGTAGTCGGCGACCACACCGGAGGGCGCTGATGCCAGGAAGGTTCCGGTCCGGCCCATGCCCGACTGGATCTCGTCGAAAACCAGGGCAGCCGTGTGCAGATCCGCCAACTCACGCAGCGCGCGCAGCGTCTCGGCCGGTACCTCGCGGACACCGCCCTCGCCCTGGATGGGTTCGGCGAATACCGCCGCGATCGGCGATATCGACATCCAGGACCGCATCGGGCGACCCGCGCCGTCGATGATGACCCGGCACACCGGCCGCAGCTCGGCGGCGAACGCGGCCGCCACTTCGCGCGGCGCCCACGTGTCGAGCCGGTGACGTTCCGGACCGGGCACCACCAGATCGGCCGGGGTGTCGGCCTGTTCGGTCAACGCGAACGCGCCTGCTGTCTTGCCGTGGAAGGCGCCGGCCAGCGAGACGAAAATCGGTCCACGACGGCGCATCTCCTCGATCTCCCGCAGGGATTCGGTGAGCAGTTCGGTCACCGATCGCAGGTCGTCGTCGGCGTCCTCGGACCCGGCAACGGAGATCGGGCGAACGTCGTGCAGCCCGTCACGGCGGGCGCGGCGCAGGGTGCGCCGCAGCTCGGTCTCCAGGTCGGTGAGCGCGCGAGCATGCGCGACCGCCGCGTGCCTGATGGCGGCCTCCACCGCATCAGCGCCGGTAGAACCGAGGGTAACCACGTACTCGCGATCGGTGGACGCGCCAACCGACTCGGACAGTCGACGGGCCAGCCGCGCCGCGCCGGGCCGGACACTGCCCTGAGACACAAACGGCGACTGCTGATTCAGCCGCGCCGTCGCCACCCGCACCAGCGCCGGGTGGTTGTGCCCGAACAGGGCCGCGCCGAAGCCGCCGACCAGATCGAGCACGCGGGAACCGTCGGCGCGAATCAACCAATCACCCTCGGCACCGGTGTAAATCACATCGAGGTGACAGGCGCGCAGTAGCCTGGCCAGGCCGGGGCGGTTGTGCCGCGCAAAGTCATCGAACACTTCATGCCCCATCGGGCTGGTCGACGTCGTATCCGAAAACTGAACACTCGGAGTCACGACTACGCTCCGACTCCTGCGCGCCGGACTGTTGTGTGCCCGATCTTCGCCGACACACAGTCGATCACCGCGCGCGCGGTGTGTAGCGTCGAGGTCTCCGCGTCGGAGATCTCGATACCGAAGGCCAACTCGAGATCGATCACGAGTTCGGCCGAACGGACCGAGTCCAAGCCATAATCCAGCAACGGTGTATCTATATCGATCTCGGTCACCTGAAGACCGTGTCTAAATAGTTCACACACGCGCTCGCTCACCATCTGCGATGTCATCATTTCGCACCTCCCGTTGCGCTGAAATCTTCCGCTTCCCCCGTGTGCAGAATGCGGACCGACGGGTTTGCCATCGGCTCGCGGTAAAAGTGTTTCCCCTGGGTAGCGCAGGATTCGGCGCCAGCCGAGACTGCGATCACTTGCCCTCCGATATCGGCAACCAAGACTGTTACGTCTCATATCTCGTCAACCTGCACCACCGTTATCGACAACAGCGGTGCATGCACCCATCTGTACACCGCCGATTTGCGGCCTGCAATCCGAAAATGCCTGTGGCGCAGACAGTCTGACGGATTGGTTACCATTCGGCTAACTCTGTCGAGCAAAGTGCGCGAAACACGTTGTCACGCCCCGGAAACACAGTGTCGAAGCGTCGTGTCTGAGACAACAAATTCTGAGATTCGTTGTCACAGATAATTTCTCGATTCCGCTGCACGAGAGTGGAACATGTCCTATTTTTGTGAAGTTCGCTGTTCACGCGAGGTTCACCGAGCGGTCGACGGCATTTTCGTACCAACCCATCGGTACTTTTCAATTGAATTGGGCGCTAGCACAATTCGAGAAGAATACGAAGTCGCTTAACGGCATTTTTACCTCCCTCCCGGCGACGACAGCTTCAGCGGAAGACCCCGCAAACTTCCGGGCCGACAGCCGGGTGTGACGGCTTTCATTACCCGCCAGTAGCCCCCATGACGCCTGTGGCCCTTCACAAGGGCACACCGACCGGTCTCCCCCGCCGTCACAGAAGATCGCGAATCGGTCCGCGCCCCGCTCCGGACAGTTACTGTGAATGCCCTGCACAGCTATACCCGGGGGCAAAGGAGTCGCCAATGTCCGTCGACAGTTCGACCTGGCCGAGTCTGACCTTGGCGGGTCAGCCCATGTCATCCCCGTTGAAAGATGTCCGGACGCTATCGCGTCAGATGGTTGGTCACTTCGTGGAGAATGTCATCCCCTGCGGCACACTGCCGGTGGATGCCATCTCCGGCGACGTCACCACCATCACCAGGACCTGCCTCGAACTCGCGGTCAGCATGCTCGACGGGCAGGGCATCCCGGAGAAGGTGCAGCGACTCCAGGATGCCGCCGCCGGGTGGGCGCGCGAGGGCGTGCCGATCGATACGATCCACCACTCGATCCACGAGGGCTTCCAGATGGGCCTGAACCTGGTGGTGTCCAACGCGTCCATCAAGGACTACGACAGCCTGGTCGACGGCGCCCACATGGTCGTGCAGATGCTGGACATGATCACCTCGGCGATTTCGGTCGCCTACGTCAGGGAACTGCGCGCGGTAGTCAGCGAGCACCACACGGCGGTCCACACGCTCACCTCGGCACTGCTGGGTGGACACAGCACCTCGACCATGGCGCGCGAATGCGGCATCGCCATCGCCGAGTCGTATGTCGTTGTCGCGGCCGCGATTCCGGCGCATCGCGACGAAGGCAATCCGGCGCTCGACAGTCAGGTCGTCGCCAGGCGCAAACTCCGCAGGGTCCAGGCCGAGCTGGCCACGCGCTGCGACAACAGCGCGCTGTCACTGCTGAGCGTCGATGGCGGCACCATTCTCATTCCATCGACGACCTTCGACAACGATGGCCTCGATACCCTGGTCAACCAGCTCTCGCACGCCGCACAGGTCGGTATCACCACGACGCTGGTCCAGGCCACGCCCGAACAGATCCCCAACGCCGCCGACCAGGCGCATGAATTGCTCGACATGGTGCAGCGTTTGCAGGCGGTACCCGGAATGTACCGATTCGACGAGCTGGCACTCGAATACCAGCTGACCCGGCCCGGCCCGGGACGCGAGTACCTCGGCTCACTGCTCGATCCACTGGACGAGCACCCCGAACTACTGGAAACCCTGCAACGCCACATCGGCAACAACCTCAACCGCCAACGCACCGCCCGAGTCCTGCACGTACACACCAACACCGTGGACTACCGACTCAAGCGCATCGGCCAGCTCACCGGCTTCGACCCCTCCCAGCCCTCCGGCCTCTGGTACCTGCGCTCGGCCCTGGTCGCCCGCACCTACCGAACCGCCTGACGCCACCCGCAACCGGATCGTCCCGGCGGGTGCGTGTCCGCAGGGCAAGGGTGTATGCGCGTCGGAGCTGGGTATGACGGTAGCGAGTCGTCCAGACCCGCGGGCGGTCTTGTCAGATCCGCGATACAGGAGGCTTCCGATGACAACCGCGGCAGAGATCATGACCCAAGGCGTGCAATGTGTGCGATCCACCGATTCGGTGGTGGTGGCGGCGGAGCAGATGGCCGAGCTCAATGTCGGCTCGCTGCCCATCTGCGGCGAGGACAACCAGTTGAAGGGAATGCTGACCGACCGCGACATCGTGGTGAAGGTCATCGCGCAGCACAAGGATCCGCGGGGGGTCATGGCAGGCGAGCTGGGCACCGGAGTCCTTGTCACCGTCGACGCCGTCGACGACATGCGCAAGGTCATGTCGATCATGTCGCAGTATCAGGTACGACGCGTACCGGTGCTCGACGGCAGCCGACTGGTCGGCATCATCGCCCAAGCCGACGTGGCCACCGCGCTGAGCAACGACGAGGCCGGCAGCACAGTCGAGGCGATCTCCACCGACTTCGACAGCATCTGAACGTCGGCGAACCAGCTCTTACCCAGGTCGGCGTCGAGATGGCCAGCACCGGCAGCAATTCCGGCGGTTTCCGGTCGTTACCGCGGCGACTGAGCCACGGCGAGCCCGTCTACTGCGACTACCACCAGGGCTCGCCGTGGCTGCTGTTCGCGCCGCTGGTCGCGGCGGGCCTCGTGGTGCGGGGCGCGGCGTCAGTGCTACGGACCGCGATCACGCAACGCCTGCGTCGCTGGGTGAACGGCTGCTCGTCTAGACCGATACCTGCTGCAGGTCATCAAGTAGCTTGTGAACGATCCGATTGCCCGTCCGCGAGTTCGGCATGCACTGGGCACAGTCGTCGGCAATCCGACAGTGAGGTGGCGCGATGGTGGAGCAAACGGCGATCGGAACGTCGGCGAGCGCTCGATGGGACGAGCACGCGGCCTGGCGCGGACCGGTGCGGCGCGCGGAACTGCCTGGTGGTCAACAGGTTTGGGTGGTCACAGGATACGACGAGGTGGCCGCACTGCTCGCCGATCCCCGACTGAGCCTGGACAAGAAGCACGCAAGCGGAGGTTACGCCGGTTTCGCGCTACCGCCTGCGCTCGATCGAAACTTGTTGAACATGGACGGCGACGAGCACGGCCGGATCAGAAAGCTCGCAGGACCCGCGTTCTCCCGACGTTCCTCCGGAAGTCTACGTGCTGCCGTCGCACGGACAGCCGAAGAGGTGTTCGCTGCTCTACCCGAAAGCGGTAGCGAGACAATCGATCTGCTCGCTGAGCTATGCGTCCCGGTTCCGGCCATGGTCATCGGCGAACTACTCGGAATACCCGCCGACCTTCATTCGCGCCTGCGCGATGCCGCTACCGCCATGGTGACCTTCGATGCCGCATCGAAGGCGTCCGGGCAACGGCTCGTGGCGGCGATCGGCTGGCTGACCGCGACCTTCGCAAGTCTGGTCCACTCGAAGCGCGTGAATCCCGGTGACGACCTGTTGAGTGGGTGGGTCCAGGCCCGCGACGTCGAGGAAACGCTCACTGAGGACGAACTGGTATCCCTTGCTTTCCTGATGATGCTGGCGGGTTTGGAGAACGCAGCGCATATGTGCAGCAACATGATTGCCGCACTCCTCACGTCCGACGATGCCCCCGAAACCCTCGCCGCGTGGCCGACGTCCCGTGGCTTGCTGATGGAACGCGCCAATCCACTGCCGTTTGCCATCCGACGATTCGCGGTCACCGACCTCATACTCGGCGACCACACCATCTCCACCGGAGACACCGTTTTGCTGACACTGTTCGGCGCAGACTCCGACCCTGCCCGCAACGGCAGGCCCAGCCTGATGTTCGGCCGCGGCCCCCACTACTGCCTCGGTGCGCAAGCCGCCGACCTTGTCATCGATGCCGTCGTCCCGCAGTTGTTCGTGCGGCACCCGCGAGCACAGCTGGCTGTTGCGGAATCGGCGCTGGAATACCGGACCTCATGGCGCTCACACGGCCTGGTCACGCTGCCGGTGCTGCTTACGCCGCACTAGATGCGATCGGCGCATGCCGGGCGCATCAACTGTTGAGATCCTCGCCGATCCCGATGGTCATCTCGCCCATCTCGGACCAGCCGGTGGCGTCGATGGCTTGGCTGATAATCCTCGGGGTCGACTCGAGCGCCTGTGGCAACGTGTCCATCGCGGCCTCGAAGTGTGCGCTGCCGACATGAGCGCCGCCAGCGGCTTGATCGCGGAAAGCCTCTACGAGCACGAATTCGGTCGGATCATCGACACTGCGCGACCAGTCGAACCAGAGGTTGCCTTCCTCGGCACGGGTGGCGGCGGTGAACGGGCCGACGAGATCGAGCCACTTCTCCGCCCATTCCGGCTTTGTCTTGAATTTGACGACGATGAAGATCATTGCTCCTCCTACCGTAGGGTCGAGCTGCGACGAACGGCCGCTGACCATCCCTCCGACCTCGGGATGTCGGAAAAATACAATACGGAACATCCGCGATGGCGGAGAGTTTGCTGTATGACTTCCACTGAGATATCTCCTGCCGACCGTTACCGAGATCTCGCCACAACGTTCACCCGTCGCGTCGACGCGGTACCTGCGAACCGTTGGGACTCGGACTCGCCGTGCGACGGATGGACCGCCCGCGACGTCCTTCGCCATGTGATCGACACCGAGCGCGACATGGTGAAGGTCGTCGGGCTGGAACTCGACGCCGGACCATCGGTCGACGACGATCCAGCCGCCGCGTGGGCGACGGTGCGTGACGCTATGCAGCGTGTGCTCGATGATCCGGCGACGGCCACGCTCGAGTACGAGGGCGCCTTCGGACGCACTGATCTTGCGGCGACCGTCGAGAACTTCCTCTGCTTCGACCTGGTGGTCCACGGGTGGGATGTAGCCAAGGCGACAGGTACCGATGTCACGATTCCCGAAGCCGACCTCGAATGGGCGCGTGGCGTGGCCGAATCCCTCGGCGACTCCATCCGGATGCCCGGAGTATGCGGACCACAGCTGCCCGTTCCCGACGATGCCGATCGGCAGACGCAGGTCCTGGCCTACCTAGGCCGCCGAGGCTGACACGCTTCAGCCTCGGCCAGAAGGCGTCGGTTACGGGCAGGCTGGCGTGCGAGCCACGCTATGGCGTATAGCGCAGCATCGCGGCGACCGGCGCCCCGTCGGGTAGATCGTCGGCGCGCACGGCCAGCACGCGGCCGTCCGCAAGCAGGACGCGGCGGCAGATTTCGTCGAGCACACCGGGCGCGTCGGCATCGGAGGCCGGTCCGAAGGTGACGGTGCCATCGTCCGGGGACAGGGTGCCGGGAACGGCGGCATCGATATCCACCAGCACGGAGGCGACGATGCCGAAGGTCGCCGCGCGGGCGATATCGGAGATATCGGTACTGGCGCGGCCCTCGGCGCGGCGTCTATCGAAAACCGTCCGCAGGTCGGCGAGTTGGGCCGCATAGTGTCGATCGAGCACATGGCGGGCACGCGCGGCGAGTTCTTCGTCGGACAACTGTTCCGGGTTGCCGGGTATGCCCTCCGGCAGCAAATGGTGGTAACTATTGACCGAGCGGAACAGCGAATCGGTGGGTTCGGCGGCAGCCAGGATGAGCGGAACATCGCGGCCGGCCAACACATCGCGAAGTTCCTGGTCGATGGCGCGAGCGTACTGGCGCACTCGCATCTTGCGTCCCTCACCGCCCTGAACCTTGCGTTTCGGTGCCCGATCGTTCAGCGAAGCCTTGCGCGCATGATCGACCGCGCTGATGGGCAGCCCGGGAAGGTGCACCTCTCTGGCCGGCTCGTCCGGGGTGATTTCCACCAGCCGCGCCGATCCTTCGGCGAGCGCGAGCACGAACGCCGCCTGCGGAAACGTGATTGCCCGCAACAGGGGTTTCAGATAGAACCGGTCCGCCACCGTCTCGCCTTCGCCGAGCCGATTCGGTACCCGATAGGTGCGCATCCGGGTCGGGGTCGCGTGCACGACCAGGGTCCGGGACTGAAACCGCCAGAACTCCTCGTCGTCGATGAGGTCGTCGAAGTCCCGCTCGAACTCGGCACGCACGGCGGCGTCGGTCACCCGTTCGAGCACGCGACGCACCTGGTTGGCGAACGCGACGCGGTTCTTGTCCGGCGTAGGTGTGTCCGCCTCGGTGGGGGTGTAGATCGACACGCACCACGGATCCGTGAGCGCGGCCAACGCCAGGATCTCGCCTCGGGTGGGTATATCGGTATGCAGCATGATCGCCTCCACGTACTGTTTCGGTTCTCGGTTGCCAGCAACTAGCTGCACCCACATTATCTCGGCATCCTGTCGCCACGTCGGTGCTACACCGATCTGGTCGCAAGCAGGGTGAGACGCGGCAGCGAGTGCGGCAATCCACCCCGCCCATACCACTGGCGGAGCGGCCCCGACCCACCTCGGCCGAATAGCGACACACGAATCCGAGAAGAAGGAGCAGATTCCATGACGATCGCGCCCGAAGGTAGGCAATGGCAGTCCAGCACTTGACAACGGGGCGGCAGACGGTCGCGGGGATGCTGGCCTGGCGAGCCGCAACGACCCCGCACGCGAGTTTCCTGGTCCACGATCGCGATGGCAAGGTCGAGAGTCTGGATTTCGCTGCGACGCAACACCTTGCGCACACCGGCGCAACTGTGCTCCGGACGCACCCGAGAAAGACCGGCCATGGCAGAAGTGAAAGTGATTCCGGAATCCTGACCGGTCGGTTCGAGGCCGGGCATCACCTGTTCACGAACATCCCGTATGCGGCACCTCTGGGCGACAACAGATTTCGTCTGCCGCGGCCCGTCGGGAAATGGCCGGGAACTCACGACCGAGGTCGGCTTCCGCTCTCCGTCCGAACAGGACTCGGGGAGACAGGGTTCGCCCGGCCCGGCGGGGTGCACGATCTGGCGGGTATTACAGCGATCCACCACCGCCGATCACCCACGGGTTGAAGGTGCACTCCAGGTTCGGGTGCCCGACGGGGTCCAGCGCGCGCAACGCAATCGACAGTGCGCGTGGCGAATACAGGATGGTCAGGTGGTCGGAGAGGTCCTGTTCGCACCCATCCTGCAGAGTGATGTTCTGCACCGTCGCACCCGGTCCCGGCCTCAGGAACGTCAGATCGTACGGGTTGGTGATCTCGTCGTAGCGAGTGCCGACGACGGTGTAGTCGATCCCGGCGATGGTGTCGCCGTTGGCATTCAGCTTGTTCACGAAATCCGAGCCGATGGTCTGCTGAATACCGGCGTGACCGACGAAGATCTCGATGAAGCCGAGGATGTCGATGCCGAAGTTGTTGATGGCCCTGCCGAGTGCGCCGATGCCGTCGAGGCTGGTGCCGTGATGGGTTGCGCCATAGGTGATCAGGTTCTTGACCTTCGCCGCGCCACCCTCGAACTTCGTGTAGTAGTTCGACATCGAGCCGCCCTGCGAGTGCGCCACGAGATCGACTTCGCTCGCGCCCGTCACGGTGAGCACCCGATCCACGAACGTCGCAAGCTGTTTCGCCGAATCCTCGATATAGCCGGTGCCCATCACGCCGGGCAGCACTGAACCGAGACCACCGCCCTCCAGCATGTTGGAGCGACCGTAGTTGAAGGTGAACGTGCAGAATCCGGCGTCCTTGATCGGCTGGCCCAGGTACGCGAAGCCGTTGTACGCGTTCATCCAGGTGCCGTGCACCATGAGCACCGGACGGGGATGTTCCGCGGTCGGCTTACAGTTCCAGTCGTTGGACCCCGGCGGCGCCGCATCCGGGTTCAGCAGGCCGTAACCGAACGCGGCCAGCCATGAGGTCATCGGTGGTCCGTAACGGACGGTGTCGGAGGCGTAGCCGCCCGAGGAACCGGAGCTGCTGCCCGAACCGCCGTAGCAGTCGCCGGACCCATTGCCCGATCCGGCGCCGCTGCCCGAGGTACAGGCGGAGCCGGAGCTGCCCGCGCTGCCGGAGTCGGCGACTGGCGCCCCCTTCCGGCCCGCGGCGATGTAGTCGGCCAGGTTCTGTTCCGTCGGCGCGGGCCCTGGGGCCGCGGCGGCGACGATGCCCGTCATGCTCATCGTGAGCACCGAGACACCCATCATTACTGCGCGCAACGACCGGCCGCAGGTACTTCGTTTCATTACATGCCTTCCTGCAGAACGACAACGTTCGAGTGACAGTGCCGAGGTATGCCGGTCGACGGCGCTGAAACTGCGCCAACGCTAAGGCGGTCGAACGCCGAAACCCATGTGACAGAACGGCATCTGGACACCTCACCAACGCACCTGGCCGCAAATAGGGATCCGACACAATCGCGGCCGCCGAGCGAAATTGGTCGAGGAAGGGTCACAACACGATGCGCAAACCGCAGGTGCTGTTCACAACGCTGCGTGCGCGCCACCAAAGAGATGGACCGGTATCGGTGAATTCTCCAGATAACCGATCGATCACAGAGAAAACGGGACTTCCGGACGAATGATTGACCCACGTTTTCTCGCCGTCGACGGCACTTCGATGGCTGATTTCGGGCCGACACCGTATGCCACCACGCAAACAGGAGCAAATATGAGTGACATCGTCGTCGATCATGTGAACGCCGCGGCTCATGCACAGGCGATGGTGCGTCATCGGTATCGATCGCCGGCCCGCTATGAAGTCGGGCGCGAAAAGATCCGCGAATTCGCACGTGCCGTGCAGGACTATCACCCGGCGCATTGGAGCGAGAACGCGGCCGCCATGCTCGGATTCGACGGGCTGATCGCGCCTGCGACGTTCGCATCGATAATCTTGCAGCGGGTCCATCGCGAAATACTCGACACGCTGATCACCGGATACGATTCGACCCGAATTCTGCACGCGGACCAGGTATTCGACTTCGGCCGACCGCTGATTGCGGGTGACCGGCTCACCTGCGACATCTATTTCGAATCCTTCCGGAATTTCGCGGATTACGACGTGCTCGCGGTCAAGAGCGTGCTCACCGACCAGCACGGCACGGTCGTGCAGACCGGGAACACCGCGCTGCTGGCGCGCACCGGTAGCACGGATCCCGGCCTCGCCGAAACAATGCGCAAACTGGCCGTGCGGGGATTCTGCCCGGCCGAGCCCACGCGGTCAGCGGACATCGTGATGGCGACGCATTCCGACAAGATCATTCCGGCGCGGACGAGCCGAATACCGCGCACGACAGTTGATCTCGATGCGTTGGCGGTGGGAACCGAGCTGCCCGTTCGCGTGGTCCACCTATCGCGGGGCGACCTGGTGAACTACGCCGGGGTAACCGGCGACGGCAATCCGGTGCTGTTCAACGAGCAGGTCGCGACCGCGGCGGGCCTGCCGACCGTGGTGGCGCCCGGCATGCTCAAACTCGGCCTCGCCGCGGGTTTCCTGAGCTCGTGGCTCGGCGACCCGGCCGCGGTCACCCGCTTTCGCGCCCAGTTCGCGCACTACACGCACTATGCCGGGATCCCGGCGCTGAATACCAGCGCGATCGAGTTCCGCGGACGGGTGACCTCGCTGGACCCACGGCGGCGCAGGGCGACCGTCGCCGTCGAGGCGCGCGCCGACGGCCGCAAGCTCTTCGGCTACGCCGCGGCGGAAGTGCGATTCTCCGAGCGAGATCGAGTAGCGAAGCCCAATCCGGTCAGCTGGGCGAGACGGCGGTGCGATTCCAGTCGCGCCGCCCGATCGTAAGTGCTGGTGTGCACCAGGATCTCATCAGCGCCGGTACGGGTTACCAAGTGCTCCAACGCCTCCGCGACCTCGTCTTCGGTGCCGTGGATGTGGTCGCGCAGCGCCTCGTCGAACATCCGACGTTCCCGCTCGGTCATGTCCAGGGTCTCGATCTCCTCGGGCGGGATGAGCACGGGGAACTCGCCGCGGGTGCGTGAGTAGACGTTCGACCACGCCTCCGGCAGCAACAGCCGGTGTGCCTGCTCGGTGGTGTCGGCAATGACGACCGCACCCGAGACGACGACATACGGCTCCGCGCCGAAGGCCGTCGCGCGGAACGCATCGCGGTAATGCTCGATCGCCTCGACCATCCGGTCCTCACCCGCGACCGCGGCGATCACCAACGGCAACCCGAATCGCGCCGCCCGTTCCGCTCCCGAACCGGTGGCCAGCAGGAACGCGGGCACCTGCAATCCATCCGCAGGCCAGGCGTGCACGCCCTGACGACCGTGCCCGAAATATTCGAGCACCTCGGTGAGCTGAGCGTCGAAATCGTCGGCGTCGCTCTTCCCGTGCCCGAGTGCCCGCCGCACACCGTCGGTGAATCCGACCGAGCGGCCGAGACCCATGTCGATGCGGCCCGGATACAACGACTCCAACACCCCGAACTGCTCGGCCACGACGAGCGGCTGATGGTTGGGCAACATCACCCCGCCGGTACCGATCCGAATCCGCGATGTCGCCGCGGCAGCCGCCGCGGCGAGCACCGTCGGAGCCGAGCCGGCCACACCCGGCACGCTGTGGTGCTCGGATACCCAGAACCGGTGGTAACCCCACTCCTCGGCCAGCCGCGCGAACTCGACGGTCTCGCGCAGCGCCTCGGGGTGACTCTGTCCGCGCCGAACGCGGGAACGATCCAAGATCGAGAACTGGACCGACTGAAGTGCCGAAGTCATACCAACGTCAACGCCGACGTCGCCAACTGATTCCGCATGCCGCTGACCAGGGCTTCAAGCGAGGCGGGTGCGCGCTTCCCGCCAGGACAGCGGGATCTGGGCGCGGGTCGCTGTGGAGTCGACGAAGCTGGGGTTGCCGACTCGGCCTGCCATATCGGAAAGCATCTCGGCGTGTGCGCCGCTGCGCACGAAGTTGTTCATCGCCTCCTGGTCGGACCAGGCGGACAAGGTCCAGAACGTCTTGCTGAACAGACGGGCGTCCAACGTGTAGCCGACACAACCGGGAGCGTCGCGCAGCTGAGAACGGATCCTCAGCGTCCAGCGCAGGAACCGCACGACGTCGGAGTAGCGGTTCAGCGGCAGCCGCGAGGTGAGCACTTGCAATTGCTCACCGTCGGTGGGCTCATGAACTCCGGAGGTCCAGGGCAGAGTCGGCATCGTAGGTCCCGTCATCAGATGGATCCCATCAACATGCCATTGTGGAAGGTGAACCGCAACTCGGGACCTGATGTCCGACGCGGAGTGCCGGGCGTACCGCGGTGGCGGCTATTTCGGCTCGGGTAGTCCCAACGCGGGAGCAAGCACCCGCCAGGCGCGCGGCAGCTGTGCCTCGAAATCGGCCCACGTGTGCATACCCGACGGTTGATACTCGACGGTGACCGGGATCCTCAGCTCACCGAGCCGGGCTGCGAACCGCTCGGTGCAGGCCCGCGCCCCGGCCTCCAGGGCCGCGCCCCCGCCCGCCAGTCTGAGCGCGTCGACGACGGTCGGTGAGTTGGCGACGGCAACGAGATCGGCGGCGGTCGGCAGGCCGGGGGCGGCCGAGAGATAGATGGTCGTCCCGCGCAGGCCCTCGGCGCCGAGCACGCTGTCGTGCGCGACCCATTCGGGTGAGGACGGTGGGCCCCATAGGTTTTCGACATTACCGCCGCGCGAGGCAACCGTGATGGTAGTGACGGCATGACCCAAGGGGTCCGCGGTCGAATAGCATCCGCTCATCCCGGCGACGGCACGAAAAAGGCCGGGGTGGCGCTGAGCGAGCATCATCGCCGCCTGCGCACCCATCGACACACCGGCAATCGCGCGCCGCCCATCGGACTTCAGCAGCGACTCCACGATCGGTGGCAGTTCTTCGGTCAGGAAGGTCTCCCACCGGTTCAACCCGAGCGCTGCGTCGTGGCGATCCCAGTCGCTGTACATACTTCCGGTGCCGCCACTGGTCAATACGACATCAACCGGCTTGTCGGCGAAGAATTCCGCCGCCTTGCCCTTGCTGAGCCAACCCGAGGTGGGTTCGCCGTCGACTCCGTCGAGCAGATACAGCGTCGGACGCGGTCCGGTGCCGGTGCCGCGCAACACGTCGACGGTGATCACCCGCCGCATAGCGGCGGAGGCGATGTTCAGACGTTCCCGGCGTGGGCCGAGCCGCTCCTGACTGATCAACCCGGTTCGGGTCATCGCGGGGTCTATCGGCGGTGGAGATCCAACGACCACCTCGTCGGCAAGCACGGGCGCAGCACTCACCGCGGCGATGGCTACCATCGCTACGGCGGTGATCGGCACGCGTAGATTCATCCTGCTGCGGCGACTCGCTCTGCCAGGCGGGCGGCGGCCCGGTCCCGCTGCTCCTCGAAACGCGTTGCCTTGACTTCCAATTCGTCGAGGTAGGCAGCTAAAATCTCGCGCGCGCGTTCCCCGTCGCCGGATAAGTCGGTGCGGTCGAACACGTTCCACGCTCGCAACACCGGACGAACTACCACGTCGAGGTGCTGACGCAGGTCGTAGATTCCGTTCTTCGCCAGCACCACCGCGTTGCGACGAAAGTTGGGCTGGGTGAGGCCGGGCATCTGGAACCGGGTCACGATATCCGCGACAGCACACAACATCGCGTTGGGCGTCAGGTCCAGCGCTGCGGCACTCAGGTTGCGATAGAAGATCATATGCAGGTTCTCGTCGGCGGCAATCCGCTGCAGCATACGCTCGGCGATGGGTTCGCCGCACGCGGTTCCAGTGTTGCGATGACTGATCCGGGTCGCCAACTCCTGCAGCGTGACGTAGGCCATAGAGCGCAGAAACTGCGACCCCTTCACCGGTTTCGCTACGCCGGTAGTCATATGCGCCATCCGCGCCGCCTCCAGGGCCACCGGATCGACCGCGCGGGTAACGACCAGGTAGTCCCGCAGCACGATCGCGTGCCGGTTCTCCTCGGCGGTCCAGCGCCCGACCCAGGTGCCCCACACGCCGTCCAACGAGAACGAGTCGGCGATCTCCCGGTGATAGGACGGCAGGTTGTCCTCGGTGAGCAGATTGGTCACCATCGCGGTCTGCGCGACCTCCGACAACACCGATTGTCCTGGCTCCCAGTCGATTCCACCCATGGCGGCGAAGTTGCGGCCGTCGTCCCACGGCACATAGTCGTGCGGATTCCACGGCCTGGCTTTGCGAAGGTGGTCATTGAGATTGCGTTCGGCGACCGGTTCCAGTTCGCGCAGAATGTCGATATCGGTCAACGCGGTTGTCACTCGCAACTCCTTCGTTGCCCCTGAATCGAGGCGAATTCGACGATAGGGCCGGATATTCACGCCGTGCGACCGATTCGGCGATCGTTGGGTGAGGTGACTACGGGTCTGTGAGCCTGCTGGGGTTTGTCATAACCCGCCGTGTCACAGCCGATTGCTTCGAGCAGGTCGGCCATCGGATAGAGGCCGGGCGGGCGGCTCGCGACGAGCAGCCGCTCGAGCAGCTCGTGCGCACGAGCTGCCAATTCGGGAATCCGAACGGTGTCGCCGGTGCCGACGGTCGCGGTGACCGGCACCTCGGCGGCCTCGCTGAGCAATTCCAGCACGTCGGCGGTCATGGCCAGCGGTGTGCGGACCGAGGCGTCATCGATCGGCACCAGCACCGTGCCGCCATCGGTGGACAGCAGCGAAAGGGCACGAGACCCGAGCGGTGTCGCCAGCGCGGCCTGGACGCGGCGCAGCTTGCGGCGCGCCGCGGACGGCGTGGCGATGCCGGGTCTTCGTTCGTCCGCGTGCGGTGGAATCGATAACGCGACTACCTGATAGGACGATGCGATGGCGATCCCGGTCTGCCTGGCCAGTTGGGTCACGCCGTAGCCACTGAGCAGCGCCGACACCAAGGTCTGTGCCGCGGTCTGCTGTTCTCTTGCCACCTGGCGGTGCTCGTCGACGTAGGCCGCCGATGCCGCGACCGTCACGGTTTCCAGCACCCGGACCATCAGCCGTGCGCCGGCCATGACCTGATCAGCGTCGGTGGCCTGCTCGGCGAGGAATTCGAGGCCGGTACGGATGCCGTCGTGATAGGCGCCGAGGACAGTTTCCAATGCGACGCCTTCGCGCGCCCAGCGGGTCGCGGAGCCGGTGATGTCGGCCTGCGGCGATCCGCTCGCGGCAGCGGCGACGAGGTTTCTGGTCGTGGTCGCCAGGTCGCCGTGCGGCGCGCCGCGCGCGCGATATCTCAGATGTTCGACGAGTTTCGATTCCAAGCTCGTGGCGCCCGAGCCGGCGTGTGTGCCCACCATGATCGAGGAAGGCTAGTGACCCGCCGCGCCGAAATGCGGTGGCGAATACAGAATTAGGGATGTCATGAGCCGACACTCCGACCGTTGGGCGAAATCACAAGTGACAAGCAAACTTTCGAAGCACTGGCAATCGCGGCGCCGAAGATTTCCCGCGGCGGCGGCGAAGTTCGAGACGCAGCGCCGACCGCGCAAACCGGCGCTGCGTCTTCGTCACCCTACGGTCGGCAATCCGCGTCGAGGTCGTCCTTTGGACTGCTCATCGGTGGTCCTGCTGTCACCAGGGACAAACCACAACGCGCCGGCGGTCAGGCTCCGTGGTCCCCCGGGATGCGGGTCCGGCCTCTCCTGGGATGATGGGTGGGGCGACAGACGACCAGAGCGGACCCGTCTACCCTGTGAGCTGTCCCATGGGAACGGTTGAAGATGTGTGCTTTGGGTCATATCCCGGATAACATCGAGCGCCGCACCCCGTACGACGAAATCGGCGACGCAACGGCGAAGCGAGCGATCGAAGGGCATCATCACACATGAGCGGTACGCGAGAGAAGCTGGAACAGCTGCAGGGCATCCTGGAGCTCGCCCAGGAACCGGCCGGCGAAGCCGGGATCGCGAAACGCAAGGCCAAGGAAATACCCAGCGCCCGCGAGCGGGTCCGCATGCTGCTCGATGCGGGCAGCTTCATCGAGCTGGGCGCGCTGGTGCGCCAGCCGGGAACACCGGGCGCCATGTACGGCGATGGTGTGGTGACCGGGCACGGCCGCATCGACGGCAGGCCGGTGGTGGTGATCGCACACGACCAGACCGTCTTCGGTGGCTCGGTGGGCGAGATGTTCGGCCGCAAGGTCGCCAATGCGCTCGACTTCGCGCTGAACAACGCCTGCCCAGTGGTCGCGATCAATGATTCCGGCGGCGCCCGGATCCAGGACGCGGTGGCCTCACTGGCCTGGTACGCCCTGATGAGCAGGCGCCAGGGACCGCTGTCGGGCTTCGTCCCGCAGGTCTCGATCATGCTCGGCAAGTGCGCGGCCGGATCGGTCTACGCGCCGGTGAACACCGACATCCTCATCGCGACCGAGAACTCCTACATGTTCGTCACCGGGCCCGAGGTCATCAAGGACGTGACCGGCGAGTCCGTGACAATGGAGGAGCTGGGCGGCGCGCATGTACAGGCAGCCAACGGCACTGTCCACCACGTCGCCGCGACCGAGCAGGCTGCCTTCGACTGGGCCAGGAACTACCTCAGCTACCTGCCGTCGAGTGTCATGGAGCAGGGCCCCATCGTGAACCCGGGCCTGGAACCGGAGATCACCGCCTCCGATCTGGAGCTGAACTCGATCATCCCGGACTCCGATCGCGCCGGCTACGACATGCACGACATCCTGCTGCGCCTCTTCGACGACGGTGACTTCCTCGAGATCGGCGCGGCCACCGCCCAGAACCTGATCACCGGCTTCACCCGTGTCGATGGACGCAGCGTCGGCGTCATCGCCAACCAGCCGATGGCGCTCGGCGGCGCCATCGACGCCAAGTGCTCGGACAAGGCGACCCACTTCATCCGCCTGTGCAACGCCTTCCGCCTTCCGCTGGTGTTCGTCGTGGACACCCCCGGTGTACTGCCGGGTGTCGAGGAGGAACGCAACGGTGTCATCAAGCGCGGCGGGCGTTTCTTCCGTGCCGTGCTCGAGTCGACCGTGCCGATCGTGACCGTCGTGGTGCGCAAAGCCTATGGCGGTGGCTACGCGGTAATGGGCTGCAAGCAGCTCGGCGCCGACATCAGCCTGGCTTGGCCGACCGCGCGGATCGCGGTGATGGGTGCCGAGAGCATGGTCACCGTCGTGGGCAAGCGTCAGCTGGCTCAGGTGCCCGCCGATCAGCGGGCGGCGGTACGGGACTACATGATCAACCAGTACAACGAGACGGTCGCGACCCCGTGGATCGCGGCCGAACGCGGTTACATCGACGCCGTCATCGAACCGTCGCGCACCCGCTTGGAAATCCGCCAGGCACTGCGACTGCTGCGTGACAAGGAAGCCGCGGTCGAACCCGAGAATCGCAAGCACAGCCTGTTTCCGGTGTAAGCCGTCGATTGTGCTGCGTCACAACACAAACCGACAATATTGGTGGGATGCGCCGATGTTTGTCACCCGCCGCGCGGCGGTCTGTGCGAGTGCCTGACGTTGTCGATGTGCCAGGCCCTCGTTCGCCGCGTAGCGGCCGGGCACGCGGTGTGCCCGCCGACTTTGTCCCTACCCTTAGTCGGTGGGCACACCGCACTCCGGACGGCTTTGCGGCCCCGAACGACCTTGCGCGCTAGCTCTGGTCGGGGCGGGTGCCGTGGTTGCCCCAGGTGAGTCCCACAGTGGCCCACTCGGTTTCCCACAGTCGCGAGCGCCTGCGATCGAGTCCGCGGCGCAGCAGGGCATAGCAGCTACCGCAGCAGGCGAGGACCGCCAACACCGCGCCGGTGGTGATGAGCACGGCCTTGCTGAGTGCCCGGGTTTCCGACGGTGGGTGGGCGACGTTTCCCGCACTGTCGAGCCAGATCTTCACGGTGGCACCGGTTTTGATGATTCCGGTGCCCTGGTAGTCGCTGGTGTGGGTGGTCCCGTCGGGATCGCTCCACGTCACCTTCGCGGGCGTCACCGGCGCGTAGAGCGGCGTCTTGCCGACCTCGATCACTGTCGCGTCGATCTCGTGCAGCTGCGCCGCCTCCGCTTGCGCGACAAGGGTTTCCGTCTCATAGATCCGGACGCCGATGGTCATGGTCGCCACCGGAACGATGACAAGGAACAGCAGCAGCAATAGCGCACCTGCCACCGATTGGAGGCGATCTTCCCGTCTGCGCATCGGATTACGGTCCAACCCGACGCGTCGGCAGGTCCGACGGACAACATTCGTATTCACCGACCCTGTGGTCATGACGGTGACTCCTCGTGTTGGATATCGCTGGTCAGCCCGGCGAGAATGGCGAAGAATCCTTCGATGAGCTCGGGCAGGCTGGTGGGATCCGTCCCGAAAGCCCACGCCTGCAACGCCGCGATGAGCATCGCGGAGCCCGCGGCAACGGCCGCGGCCGGACGCAGATCCACTACCGGATCTGTACCCAGCCGGGCGGCGATGATGCGCACCGACTCCTGTTGCCCCGCAAGACGGATACGCTGATAGCCCGCGAACAGCGCTGGCTCGTCGTCGAATCGCTGGAACAGCTCCCAGCGGCGAACGAGCAGCTCTGCACGCGGGCCACTGTATTCGGCATCCAGCCAGTCATGAATAGCATGGCGATAAGCAGCCAGCGGCGGCTCGCCAACCGGCCGCGCGCACAACGCCTCGTTGAACAGGTGCACATCCTGATCGAGATCGGCGAGCACAGCCTCCTCGATCGACGAGAAGTGCCGACTGAAAGTCCGCCGGGTCACCCCCGCGCGCACGGCGATGTCCTCCACCGCCACCGAGTCCAATCCCCGCTCGGTGAGCAAATCGAACGCAGCAGCCGACATAGCAGCCCGACTGCGCCTCGTGCGCAGCCGCCGGCCGTCCAGGTCGACTTCGGCGTCGCCACCCATACCGACAGCTTAGCAGCTAATTGTCCCACAGGGACAATAGTTGAATCCACATCAAGGTCATCGTCAATCCCGGCACCATCTGGACCGGGCACCCCTCGGAGGAGTCGCCGAACTGCTGGCGATGTACAAGACCCCTCGAGAAGCGATTCTCGACGCTCCGAAGCACGTGAACCTTGCTACAAGTCGTCCGACAAGGGCACGTGATAGTGCTTGAAGTACACGTCGTCATCGTTGTGAATATCGTTGTCGAGCAGGATGAGATGCACGTGCGTTGTGACGCCGTCAAATTCTCTGCCTTCCCAGATGGTGAGGCCTTCGACCTCTTCCAAATCTGGCCAGCCGCTACCTTTCGGAATGACCAGCCGCCCGAAATACGTGCCGTTGAGAACGCTGTAGCAGCGGATGTCGCTGGTGTCGCCGAGTAATGAAGCCTCGAGAGAGGCCGGTGCATTTCGAGCGAGAAGGACGTGGCCGTTCTTGGAGAAAACCGCTCCCTGCACAAATAGCAACGGCTCTGGCAGCTTGATGTCCGCCTCCTTCACATGCACGAAACGCGCACCGTCCGAATCCAATCGATAGGCTATGAGCCGGTCTGCGTGCTTGCTCCGTGTCCCGTTCCAGCTGTAGAGCAATCCGTTCCAGGGGTTCATCGCGCACCACGCGCACCGGGTCTGCGGCGGCGCCCCGCCCGACTCACCCACCAGTGCCACACTTCGCCATCCAGTGAACGGCGGAGTGTCGATGACTACGATCTTCGGGGGATCCGCCGGATCTTCCATCGCGCAATAGATGCGGCCGTCGTGATAGTCGATATGCCCCAGGTGTTCGCTCCCGTTACCCGCCAGCTTGACGTGGTCGACGACGTCGCCATCTGGTGAAAGGCGGTAGACGCGTTGCTTACCGGCATGGTTGCTGGACACGTACCAGTAGAACTGGTCGTGCGTCACTCCCTGGCACTCCTCTGTCCAGTCCTTGTTGGAGAAGACTCCCTGGTTCGTTTTCGTCCACTGCTCGGGCTTAGGAGACCGCATCGCCTTCATGAGGTCCCGCAAGCGACCCGACGGCGGACGAGACTGAAAATCCCCCGGAATTCGCATGCCGGCGGTCGACTTTGGCTCGCCGATCTGCGCAAGGTGCCATCTCAGGCTGAGTTCTACCATCGCGCTTCACCTTTCGTGACTGTGAATCTCTCGCACGGTCGCCCGCGTTCGTCGGCAAGAGGCGCACTGACAGGCACAACCAACGTGAATGTGCAAGGCTCGTATCACCGTCCTATTGCAGGCTGATGAGAATCGGCACCAGGCCCGCGCCTTCATGCAGGGGCTCGAGGGCCTTGCCGATGATCGTTCCGAAGGCGCGCCCCCGATCCTCAGCCTTCATGGCGCATCCCGGGCTAGGCGATGTCGTCAGCAGATCCCCGACGCGGATGCTGCCGTAGCCCGCGTCCGCGCGGCATGCCACCTTGCCCATGACCGAGATAGGCACCCGGTGATCGTCGGACTTCTCCCCTCGGTCGAACACGATCCCCGGTCGATACCCGCCGGTGCCGGACACGACGCCCACCACCGTCTGGTCATAGCCGCTGGAGCAGGGAATGTGTTTGCCGTCCTGCCCCAACACCATGACCATCCCCGCAGCCAGTTCCGCAGCATCAGCGACCTCGAAATCCTCGGCAGCGTCCGCATTGCTGAGGATGATGTCCCCCTCGCCGCCCACCAGCTTGATCCGCTGCTTGTTCGCCCCGTCGCGGACCACGAGACTACCCGCTTTGCCAGTACCGCCGATATCGAGACTGGCGCTTCCACTGACGAACCTGAACACCTCATTGCCATCCGCGTCCTGCACCCCGATGTCGCCCTCGCGACTGGACAGCCTCACCCTGTCCTTGTTAAGCGCGTCGCGAAGGATAAGACCACTCCCCCCAGCGCCCTTGCCGCCGAGATAGAGGGTCGCGGCCACATTGCTATAGCGGAACAGCACATTGCCGGCGGCATCCTTCACCGAAATGTCACCGTGGGCACCGTCCAGCTTGATCCGCTCCCTGAAGGGGTCCACCTCAATGCCGGTGCGGGGCGGCCGGGTGCCGAGATGGAGCGCGCTGCTGTTGACGTCGAACTGGAACAGCAGGTTACCGGCAGCGTCCCGCACCGCGATATTGCCCTTATCACTCAACCGGACGCGCTCTTTGCCAGCGGCATCCCTCACCCAAATGTGGCCAGCGCCGCCGTCGAGCTTTATCCGCTCCTTGTTGGCCTCGTCGCGGATGATGAGATCGCCCTCGTTGCCTTGACCGCCGAGATAGAGTGCAGCGTCCACGCCGTCGAAGTGGAGCCGCAGTTCGCCGACAGCATTCTTCACTCGGATATCACCCTCGTTACCGATGAGGGTGATCCGCTCGTTGTTCGCCCGGTCGTGAACGATGACTTCGCCCTCGAAATCAGCCATGGCGTCCTCTCCTGTCAGTTCAGTCCTGCTTCGCGTGGTTGCACTCGGGGCAGGCATCAAGAAATCAGGACGAGCTAGCGATGAGCCGAGCCGTGTCACAATCGAATTGTCCACCGAAGCAGCGGTGCCTGGGGCCGGCTATCGCAATATTCGATTCCCCTTCAGGTTGTCTCGACGAAGGCGTGGCCGCGCGATATGCCGTAAATGCCAAGTGACGAGACCGCCACATCTGCCCAGCGGCACCCAAAATCCACCATGAGCCTTCCGGAGCAGACGACACGGCGGGCGGCAGATAGCAGGCTCGCTAACGGATGCGATCGAGGTCAGATCGATGGACCGATTCGGGGCACACTCAGCCTGATCAGCAGCGCCGCAACAGCTTCCACACCTGTGGCGCAGCGGAAATTGCTTGTCGTGACATCGTCCAACTCCCCTCGGTCGACGCTGTGAGCTGCACAAGAGGCCGTGGAATCGCTCGATCGTAGATGTCGCGATGGATAGCGTCGGCCGTAGGACGACGAGGTCGAAAGGCGGCATCCGGCATGACAAGCACGGGAGACAAGCTGGAGTGGGTTGTAAGCAGCTCGGGGCCGACATCAGCCTCGCGTGGCCCACCGCGCGGATCGCGGTGATGGGCGCGGAGAGTGCGGTCGGGATAGTCGGCAAGCGCCAATTGGCCCAAGTCCCCGCCAACCAGCGGGCCGCCGTGCGAGACTTCATGATCAGCAATTACAACGCAACTGTCGCTACACCGTGGATCGCCGCCGAACGCGGCTACATCGACGCCGTCATCGAACCCGCCCGCACCCGATTGGAAATTCGGCACGCGCTGCGGCTGCTCAGGGAGAAGGAAGCCGGAGCCGAACCAAACCCTCGCAAGCACAACCTGTACCCGATGTGACCGCGGCGCCGGACCCGCAAGTGTTCGACACCGCCTGCCAGAATTGCACGTAGTTGGTTACCGATGTCATCGATGTAGTCGCCGAATTCGCGATCGCCCGCAAAGCTGTGTGGGATCTGCTCCTGGATCCGCAAACCTATCCACGAATATTCGAAGGCGTCGGCGCCTGCGAGCCCTTGGAGACCGTGGCGGGCCATCCGGTGCTGCTGGTGCGGGTCGGCTCGGCGGATGCCGGAATCCGTTCCCACACTATGCAATTGATTGTCGGTCAGGAACTGGAGAGCTTCGAGCTGCGCTTCCCCATGCTGGGCAGCTTTGCCTCGGTGCGACTGCTCGGCGACCAGGAACAGACCAGGATCTGCGTCACCTACTTCGCTCCAGGCCGGGTCCATCCACACCTGGCCGAGCTGTCCAATGCCGCGATCACCGACTGGACAAGTGCCGGACTGCGGCTGCTCGCCGACCTCGTCCTCGCCGCGCCGACCTCGGTGATCGTCAACGGCGAGAACTCGCCGATGCGGCGCAGGGCCGGAGTCGCGAAACAGATCATGAGGTCCGGGGTCGGACGCACCTATCGTCCGGACACGGCCATCAGACAGTTGCGTCGCCTCGCCGAATGGGGATTCAACCTCGCCGGTGGCTACGCGGCCGCGGCCGTGCAATCGCCGCACCGTACGGCCGTCATCGACGGTGGAGCGCAGCGCACCTTCGCCGAAATGCATCACCGCACCCAGGCCTTGGCAGGCGCGATGTCAGCGCTCGGACTGAACGCTGGAGACGCGGTCGGGCTGCTGGCGCGCAATCACGCGGGAATGGTCGAAACCATGGTCGCCGCAGGAAAACTCGGTATCGATGCAGTGCTGCTGAATACCGGGCTGCCGGCACGCCGGATCGAAGAGATCGTGCAGCGCGACAAACTGTCGGCCTTGTTCGTGGACGCCGAATTCGATCCGCTTGTCCAGTATCTACACGCCGATATCCCCCGCTACACCACCGACGCCACGCCGCCGAAACCGGGCGGAACCACGATCGAAGATCTGATAGCGAGGGGGCACACGGACTTTCGCAAGCCTACGCAGCCGGGCAAACTGATCGTGCTCACCTCGGGCACATCCGGCACACCGAAGGGCGCGCGGCGCCCGCACCCGAAGGGCTTCGGCACCATCGCCGCCCTGCTGTCCCGGATTCCGTTCCGGATGAACGACACCATGCTCATCCCCGCCCCGCTGTTCCACACCTGGGGCCTGGCGGCCCTGCAGATGAGTACTCCGCTGCGCGCGACGGTGATACTGCCGGAGCATTTCGACGCCGAAGACTGTCTGCGCCTGATCGCCGAGCATCGCGTGACGACGCTCATCGCGGTTCCGATCATGGTGCACCGGATCCTCGAGTTACCCGCACCCGTGCGTGCTCGCTATGACACCTCCAGCCTGCGGGTCGTCGCCAGCTGTGGGGCACCGCTCGCGGCCGCGACCGTGCTGAACTTCATGGACACCTTCGGCGACATCCTCTACAACGTCTACGGCTCCACCGAGGTCTCCTGGGCGACCATCGCCGTCCCGGACGATCTGCGGGCCGCCCCGACCACCGCGGGCCGTCCGCCGCTCGGCACCAAGATCGGCGTCCTCGGGCCCGACCTGCGCCCGCTACCGGTCGGTGCGACCGGGCATATCTTCGTCGGCAATCACATGCTGTTCGACGGCTATGTCAATGCCGCACCGCCCAACGAGGCCGACGGCATGCTCGATACCGGCGACCTCGGCTACCTCGATGCCGCGGGACGGCTGTTCATCGCGGGCCGCGACGACGAGATGATCATTTCCGGCGGCGAGAACGTCTTCCCCCGGCCCGTCGAGGAGGCCCTATCCCATCTCCCTCAGGTCAGCGAGGTGGCGGTGGTCGGCGTGCCGGATAACGAATACGGGCAGCGGCTGGCTGCGTTCGTGGTGAAAAGGGAAGGCGCAGGACTGGATTCGGATATGGTCCGCAGCTATATCCGACACCGCCTCAGCCGGTTCTCGGTGCCGCGCGACGTCACCTTCCTCAACGACCTGCCGCGCGGCGAGACCGGGAAGATCCTCAAACGACTGCTCGGTGGGCCTGACGCGAACGAGGCAACGTGAGCAGGCTCATCAGTGCACCCACCGCCTTCCCAGATGCGCGGACCTCAGCACACGCCCGGTCCACCGCTGGTCCAGGCCGTTGTCGACCGCACGATCGCCAGGGCCGTGCCGCGCGACGGTGGTTAGAGCCGACCCTCGGTATACGACGGCCGATCGAGCGTCCGCGGTAGCCGCTCCCGCAGTGCCTCGAGCAGGCCGACGGTGTATTCCGGCGGCGCGGCATGCACCGACAACACGTTCACCACCCGAAGATAGGCATCGAGGTCGGCTCGCTTGTCCAGGTACAGGGCGCTGGTCAGTTGCTGGAGATAGACGATGTCGGGTAGGTCGGGCTCCGCGAAGCGCAACATGGTGAAGGCGCCGTCCGCGATCGCGGGTCCGCCGACATGATCGGCGAGCAATTGGACACTGATGTGCGGTTGCGTGGCGAGCCGTACCAGGTGGTCCAACTGGTCGCGCCACACGGTCGAACCGCCGATCGGACGACGTAGCGCCGCCTCGTCGACGATCACCCAGAAATGCGGAGGATCGTGGCGCTCCAGGATCTGCTGCCGGCGCATTCGCAACGCCACCCGTCGATCGATCGCCTCGTCCTTCTCATCCGGATGCGCGAGCGTCAGCAGGGCCCGGGCGTAGTCGGCGGTCTGCAATAGCTCGGGCACCGCCCTCGGCTCGTAGCAGCGAATCAGCCGCGCGGCCTGTTCCAGACCGAGATAGGTGTCGAACCACTTGGGCAGCCAGTCGGTGTCACGGTGCCACCAGCCCGAAGCGCTGGCCTGCCGCGCCAGCTCGATGAACTCCGCCAGCTCCTCGGGATCGGTGACCCCGTAGAAGGCGAGCAGATCGACGAGATCGCGCTGTCGAAACCCGACCCGGCCCAGCTCTAGACGGCTGATCTTCGAATGTGATCCGCGAATGGCATCGCCCGCGTCCTCACGGCTGATCCCGCACGCCTCCCGCAGCCGTCGCATGCGGCCACCGAGAATCATGCGAAGCACCGTGGGTCCGCCGTCGGCGGCCACACTTCCGGCAAACGGGGCGCCATCCCCTTGTCGTACCTCCGATGCGGGCATGCACTGAGTCTGCCATGCCGCGACCGCGACTTTCTACGGCCAAAGTGCCTCAACCGCACAGATATTCGCACAGCTGCACGTGCACCCGGCCCGCCGCAAATATGTCGCCCACGAAGCGGGTGACCACCAGGTTCGTTGTGACAATTCCACGCAAATCCCCAGCGGCGCTGGATATCGGACAGTTCCATCGCCGAAGCCTCTCGATCGGCGCGCCGGACGAATACGCTCAGCTCACGGCTTCGACACCGGCCTTCCCGCAGAGGCCTACCCAGTGGACGAGGGGAATCGAAGCCGCACCCGAGGCCGCCCCGGTTGCGCACCCACGCGCCTATGTCGCGAAGCACCGCCGGGGCGGCCTCCCCCGATCTCGCCACCGGCCGTCGTGGATCAGCGCAGGAGGACTTCCGCCGTCGCGCGCCCGAACAACTTCCTGCCACCGCAAGTGGCGGTGAGGGCGATGGTCGCCGCGCGACGGCTCGGATCGAGCGATTTGATCCGGCCACCGAACTCGATCCGACTGTGCTGGGTCTGCGCGACCGGAGCGAACCCCGCGAACCGAACCCCGTATTCGGTAACCGCGGCCGGATCACCCACCCATTCGGTGATATATCCCGCGCCCAGGCCCATGGTCAGCAGTCCGTGCGACACCACATCGGGTAGGCCCGCGGCGATCGCGACGTGGTCGCTGAAATGGATCGGATTCGAATCACCCGACACCCCAGCGTAATTCACCAGATCTCCGCGGGTGAACGACACGACACGGGTGGGTAGTTCGGCGCCGACCCGCAGCTCGTCGAAGGAGGGGCCGCTGGACGGTACCCGCACCTGCGTCTCATCGACCGATCTCGCGGGCAGGTCGTCGAAGCATTCGACGATGCCGGTGTCCGCCATCAGTGATTCGCGCGGCTGGGCCGCGCCGCGCCGATCGGCGAGCGCCTGGCCGCTCATGATGACGCCGTCGACCACCGCGGCGATATGGGGGCCGACCTCGGTGCCGGTGCGCGCCACCACCGTGGTGCACGCGGTCTGCAGCAGTTCCTTGTGCTGGTTGGTGAGGACGTTCTTGGTCACCATGAAATCGTTGTCGCCGAACTGTCGAAACGATTCGATGAACGAGTCGCAGCGCAGCTGGTCACCGGCGACGAGCGGCCGATGCATCTGAATGGTCTGCTCGGTCTGCAGAATTTGGCTGATGTCGTAGCCGGTGATCACGGACTCGAACATCTTGCGCTGCATCAGCAGCCAGACGATCGAGGGAAAGGTGAGCGGCGCGATCAGCGCGTCGTAGCCCAAATCCCACGCCGCCGACTCCTGCCAGTGTGCGGGGTGGTAGTCCTGCACGGCGCGCGCGAATTCGCGGATCTTCTCCCGTCCGACCTCGTAGTGATCGGTCAGCCGATAATGGCGGCCGACCATTGCCCTGGCCTGTTCCGATGCCTGCTCCGACCCAACGGTCACGGTGTTGTTCATCTGCCTCTTTTCGCCGATCCGGCAATACCGTCACGTGTGATAGATCGCAGATACCGCGGCAAGCGCAACGAGAGGGGTCCGGCAGATACACAGTTCTCAGCATTCGTCGGGCGCGGGCACACCCTGCAGTCGCTGATCCAGCCAGCCCATTGCCTCCGGATAGCCGAGGCCCCCGGCGATGACGTGCTCGCCGAGCACGCTGCGATAGACCGCGGGGACACCGAGCTCGCACTGCTCACGATAGAGATTGCGGGCGCCCTCGGCCGGAATCCAGAATTCCTGCTCGCCGTTGTAGATGTAGAGCGGCGTCGCCGATTTCATGCCTTCCATCCTGGTCACCCGGTAGATCGCCGCGGCGAGCTCGGAGTGCAGCGGGTCGGCGAAGTTCGCGGCGACATCGATCGGCAGCATCAGCACCCCGACGATGCCGAAGCCGCTGCCACACAAATCTTTCAGCGGCGAGGTCGTCACCCACTGCGCCAGATTGTTCATCCTGGCCAGGATCTCGGGGCGTTCCCGGCCGACGGCGAAGGTCGCGGCCATGAACACCGCCGAGGCGAGATTGCCGTTCATGCTCCGCGCGAGGATCTCGAAATCGGCGGGCACCCCACCCAGCGCCGCACCGACGATCACCTCGGCCAATTCCGGTGCGTAACTGTCGATCAGCTTGACCGCGCCATGGGTGGCGATCGCGCCACCGGAGTACCCGGTCATGGCGAACCTGCTCTCCCCGAATTCCTCCGGCCGCAGTCCACGCACCGCGCGGATCGCGTCGAGCACGGCATGACCGGCCACATATGGCTCCGCGTAGGCCATCCACGGTCCCTCATGGTCAGGAATCAGCACGGCATAACCGCGCAGCACCGCTAATTGTGTTGTCGGCGGGATGAAGTCGGTGAGGCTGGTCTTCGTCGAAAACCCGTGCGCGAAGCTGTAGCCGGGCGTGCAGTCACGGCCGAGCGCATTGATCGGCAGGTTGTTCACCACCACCGGTCTGTCGCCGGGGCCGGGCCACGCCGTGGTGGGAACAACCAGCGTCGCGGTCGCGTAGGACGGCAGCCCGTGGGCGTCGGTGGTGCGGAACTTCAGCAGCAGCGCCTGCCGGATCGGGACGAGCATCATCGGCGCGGCGGAGGGGGTGATGTCCCTGACCTCGAGCACCTGGCCCTCGCCGAATGCTTCCAGATCCACCGGCCACGCGTCGAAGATCGGATCACCGACCGGTGCGGGCAACACCGCCTGCCGCAGTGCGGCAAGCGCGGGTGTCAAACCCACGCTCGATTGCATCGGGGCAGGCGGGGACGGCGCGATCGGTGGCGGCGGCACCACCCGATCGATCCATTCGTGCAGGCCGGGCAGGATGGAGCCGTTCACGTCCGGAATCAACAGTCCGGGCAGTCGCGAAGGATCGGGCAGCCAGGGCGATCCTGGCGGAGCGGGCGGGTCCGGTGGCGGCTGCGCGGCCGCCTGCCCGACCATCGGCGGGCACGTGAGTAACAACACGAAGAAGAAGGCACGCAAAAATCTCATGAACACGCCTCTGGGTGCGACGTCGGTTACCTGACCCCCGGGGAGATGGTGCGGCTCGTCGACCCCCGAAATGCCCCCTGTCGTACCGGGGCCAGAGGGCCAGGCTAACCGCCGTGCTCGGCCGGAGACGTCACTATGCCCGAGTTGTGTGTATCACGTCGCCATTTCGCAACAACCGAGCCGAATGCGATCCGCTGGAATCGCATTCGGCTCGATGGCAGCTCCAGCGCGCCCTCAGCAGTTGCTCGGCGCGGGCTCACCCTTGAAGCGGGCGTTCAGCCAGCTGAGCGCCGCAGGGAGGCCGAGCACCGCCGCGGTCAGGTGATCGGGCACCGGCGTCACTTGTGCCTCCACCCGAGCCCCGGCCGCGCACCAGCGGCGGTCGGTGTTGGTGATCGCGTCGACCGGGATGAGTCCGTCGATCGGCGAATGCCATTCGAAGACCGGCGCTTTCGGCACGCCGTCGTAGAGCTCGAGGCTGTTCTCCTCCACGACCGCGCGGGCGTCGCCGTCGTCGATCATCGACGTTGTCTTCGCGAAGTCCATCGCGCCGTGTCCCGCACCCGCGGCGAGGATGTCATTGGTGCAGCTGTTGGCAATGGCCGCGCGTGCGGCGAGCCCGCGATCGTTCAACTGCTCGCTGAGCGGGAACCGATCGGGGTACTCGCGCTCCAGGCCGAGTCCGGCGGCCAGCGCCAGCCCGAACACCGGGTGCGAACCGAGACCGAGGGATTCGAGCATCTTCACCAGGTTCATCGGCACGCCGCCCATCGCCGCGCCGACGATGTCGAGTTCCGGCGCATACCGTGGTGCCAGCGCGGCCGCCCACGCGGTGGCCATGCCGCCGCCGGAATAGCCGACCATCCCCACCTGGCTGTTCTCCACCTGCAGCTCGGAAACCTGCTTGACGGCGCGCACCCCATCCAGAGTGATCTGGCCACCCAATTTCGCTGCCCCATAGGCGAATTGGGGACCGAGATGATCAGGCAGCGCGACCGACCAGCCCTGCTGCAGCAGCACATTCCACGCGGGCGCCTCGCGCACCATCAGGTTCGGGTCGTCGGTGTAGAGCACCCGCGACACCGAGCATTCCGCGCCGAGACCGTTGATGATGTGCTGGTAGGACAGCAGCGGGCCGTCCTTCTTGTGTCCGCGCGGCGTCAGCACCGTGGTGATCGCCGCGATCGGCTTGCCCTGGGAGTTGGTCGACCGGAACCGCACCACGGTCACGGTGGTGTCCGGGAAGATCATCAGCGGCGGCATCGTGCGCGTACCGATGACGTCGCCCGGCTTCATGTCCGCGAGATTTTGTGGAATCGCATAGAACGGATCCGGGTCCGCCGCCGGATAAATCGGTGCGCCGTGGCCGGTCCCAGCGACCGCAACCACCATCAGCAGACCGACGGCCATCGCGCCTACTGTGCGTACCACCCCCCTGCCGGGTCTCTTCTTGCTCATAGAACGTAGGGCCTGCCTCATCGACGATGCCTCCAGAATGGGTCCAACGTTGTGACCATCGTTTACAACAACGGACCAGAGTGACACATTTGGAGCGAAACATTTTGACAATTCACAAGTTTCGGGTGGCCGGCCTGTGACCATCTGGCATCGGTCCTGGTGACACGCCCTGACCACCCAGCACGTGATCTGTGACATGTCCAGCCACCGAGACTGAACATGTTCCCCACAATGGTGGGGACTTACCGTCACATATACCGGCGCCATTCGCCGTGGCGGAAGGAGACAGTGGCATGGACGGCACTGCGCGAAAACTGACCTCCCGGGAGTACGCCGAGGAGGCGCCGACCCGTCGGATCACCGTCTATTTCGACGGACCGACGCCCGCTGACGCCCTGATCCTCGAATACGCGGCCACCCGAGCCGAGGCGTGGGAATTCACCTCGGCCGCGGTGCACGCCGGGCTGGTGGTCACTGTGGACAGCAAGGTGCGGCCCGAGCTTCGGCCGCTACCATGCCGTTCGCTGTGGCACTGATATAGACCCGCCGGCGCCGAACCCTGGTCACGGCTGGTCGAGCGCCCGGTGCGGGAAGTCGAGCACCTCCGCGGCAAGATCTGGCCCTCCGTCGGAATACGCGGCATCGCCCGCACGGCGTCTCCAGCGCCGGACCCGACAGCTGCTTGCTCAGCAATTGTTCACACACGCTGCGCGCCTGCGAAGGACCATCCAGATACGGATGCGTGCCCGCCGTACGAGTCCGCATCCTCGAGAGATGATTGCCAGGTAGGCCGCCACCGGGGCAAGACACCACAATCGGCGCGGGGTGCGGGTCGAATGCCGCTTGGGTGGAGCTTGGCTACGCTCGTTGGCAACGACCATGCGGGAGGAACGGCAGTGGCACAGCGGAACTCGATTTCGCCGAACCCCGGCGGGCGCCTACCGCGCCCGTCTGCGCGGTCCGGCGCGGTGGTCGTGCTCTGCGCAGCCCTGCTGCCCATAGCCAGCGGCTGCGGAAGCGATCAGCCGACCTCGGCGGCCGGCACAACAACCGACATTCCCACTACGACCTCCGTCGCCACCACGGCACCGTCGATCTCGCCGCCAGCGGCCACGGTGCCCACCGTCGATCCCTATGCTGGTCAAGCACTCATCGACCATGTCGAGTGGACAGCGGCCATCGATGGCCCCCGGCTACTCGTCTTCCCGACACCGGCCGGGCGGCAAACCACCTTCCCCGGCTCCGAGGAACGCGCATGGCAGGAAGTGCTCGCGCAGTCCACGGACGCCGACGCTCCCGGCATGCACGACCAGTTCGTGTGTCACTGGGATTGGGCCCGCATGGTGGCACCGAACAAACCGAGCTGGAATCTGGAACCCTGGCGTCCGGCCGTCGGCCACCAGGCCACCGTCCAAGCCAGTTGCAACCCCGGCGGCCCCGAACGCTGACCACGGCACCGAACACCGAGCGGCACCGACCAGAAAGGACCACCGATGCGCGTCGTCATCGCAGGCGGCCACGGAAAGATCGCATTGCTGCTCGCGGCATTGCTCACCGAACGTGGTGACAAGGTCGACAGCCTCATCCGCAAACCGGAGCAGGCAGGCGACATCGCCGCCACGGGGGCCCGCGCCGTCGTGCTCGACCTGGAACACGCCGCCGTCGGCGACGTGGCCGCGGCCATCCAGGGTTGCGACGCCGTGGTTTTCGCCGCGGGCGCGGGGCCGGGCAGCAGCGCGGAGCGCAAGTACACGGTGGACAAGGGCGGGTCGGTGCTGCTCGCCGCCGCCGCCGAGCAGGCAGGTGTCCGCCGTTTCGCGCAGATCTCGACGATGGGCGCCGGAGCACCGCCCGCGGCGGGCACCGACGAGGTTTGGGCGGCCTACATCGATGCCAAAACCCAAGCCGAGGACGACCTGCGTGCTCGCAATCTGGACTGGACGATCGTGCGCCCCGGCCATCTCCTCGACACCCCCGCCACCGGCCTTGTCGCGCTCGGTCCGCCGCCGCTGCCCCGCGGCAGCATTCCGCGTGTCGATGTCGCCGCCGTGCTTGTGGAGATCCTGCACGCCGCATCGACCGCCGGCATGACGCTCGAGCTCATCTCGGGTGACACACCGGTGGCATCGGCGATCGAAAATTTAGATAACCAGTCGGTCGCCGAAGGCGGTGCCGCCCCCGCCGACTGACTTGTGCACATCCCCGATTGGAGTCCGTCACTGTGTTCAGCCGCATCGTTTCCATGAAGATCCGACCCGGCTCTCGCTCCGAATTTCTCGCCGCCGTCGGCCGCAGCGCCACGGCATCGGTGCGCGATGAGCCGGGTTGCCTGCGGTTCGATGTCTGCGCCGACCGCGTGGATCCGCACCGGTTCTTCCTGTACCAGGTGTATGTCGACGACGAGGCAGCGGAGGCCCATCGATTCACTGAACATTTCATTGCCTGGCGCAGCGCGGCGGACCGATATGTGGAGCCGGGGACCCAGGTTCACTACAGCACCGACGTCCTCGTCAACGCCAACTGAGTTACCCGGCAGATCGCGCTCGGCTACGTGTTCGCGGGCGGTTAGCAGACACGAAATCCGCTCTGCGCACACACAATCGATCGTGCAGATGCACTTGCATCTGAAAGGCGCACCGCCCTAAACTCAGTCCCGCAACGCTTTATAAACGCTATATAGGGGACAACCAGGGGAGGCCGCGTGGGCGAGCCAAAGGCCAATGTCGCCGTGGGTTTGCTGCCGCCAGACGTCAGGGGCGTTCGAATGGACCAACCACTTCACAGCGGCCGGCTCGGAATTGCCGACGCCGCACTGGCCGACCAGCCAGCGAACGGTAAAACTATGAGCACACCTTCGGTACGATCCGGCCAAAAGACTACCGCACTCACGCGGGAAACTGCCGTCGCGTTCGTCATACACGCCGTCGAATCCACCGGTGCGGCAACCCGCCACGATTTCGACATCGACCGGATCGTCACCACCGCACACGCGTTGGCCGACGACTGGGATCTCGAGGTCCTGCAGCCGGATACCTTCTGGCGCATCGCCTCCACTTTCATCAAACAGTGAGGTAAGGCGCGCTCTATGTCGGGCACCGAATACCGCTGTGCCATCAGACAATACTGAGCGCTCCCCCGCCCTGCGGTGCGCGCTTGTCCAAGGTGCGCTCTCGCCGCGTTGCGCCATGTGCGACAACATCCGAACGTACGTGCACGCGACCGATCATTCCATCCGAATGACTCTGCGCCTCAGCTGACTTCGCACGTATCCGCGGTCGACACACGCAGCTGCGCCAAGTCGTAGGTATGCCCGAAACCTGCCCGAGGCGCCAATTTGCCAGGCCATAACACAGGGCCGTGCGACAGCCATCGGTCGGCTCCCCGCCCAACGCTCGGTCGGCCCGGGGTCGAAGCACCTGCGACCGTCACTCCCCTTTGGCGTACTCTCCGAGAATCTGCACGGACTTCTCCGGACGCTCGGACTGCACACTGAGGCGGTCCATGACCGACAGGTACGTTGCCAGGTCCTGCCGACGGTCCAGGTACAGCGCGCTGGTGAGGTGCTCGAGGTAGACGATGTCGGGCAGTTCGGGCTCGGCGAACCGCAGAATGCTGAATGAGCTACCGGCGGCCGCGTGCTCCCCTGCCGCGTACGGCAGCACCTGAATGGTGACATTGGGCAATCCGGCGAGCTTGATCAGATGCTCCATCTGCTCGCGCTGGACTCGCGCGCCACCGACCGGCCGATGCAGGGCGGCCTCATCGATCACGGCCCACACGATGGGCGGATCCTGCCGGTGCAGGATCTCCTGCCTGCGCTGCCGCACTGCGACCCGCCGATCCATGTCAGCGTCCTCGTAACCTAGCGACACGACGGCCCTGGCGTATTCGGGGGTTTGTAGCAGTCCAGGAATCAGATTCGCCTCGTAGGTACGAATCTTATTGGCCGCCTGCTCCAAACCGAGATAGGTGCCGAACCAGGACGGCAGCAGATCGTTGTAGCGATGCCACCAGCCCGGTTCGTTCGCTTGCCTCGCCAGGTCCAGGAATCGTCCATGCTCCTCGACGTCGCTGACGCCGTAGAGGGTCAACAGGTCACGGATGTCGCGTTCTTTGAAGCCGGTGCGGCCCAACTCGAGCCGACTGATCTTGGCGTGCGAACCACGGATGGCGTCGCCCGCAGCCTCCCGGGTGATATTCGCCTTCTCCCGGAGCTTGCGCAATTGGCCGCCGAGTGCAATCCGAAGCACGGTCGGACCACGTTCCGCGACAACCGATTGCACACGACCGTCGTCATCGGGTTCTGCGATCATGAAGTCATCTCCGATACTCGGGTTTGACCACAGTGTGTCACAAACACCCCTGCTCGAAAACACACCGCACCGACCGCCAATGTTACCGCTCAGCTAGTCAGATCGTCGAACTCGCCGGCCTTTGCGCCGCGGACGAACGCATCGATCTCCGGACGGGTATAGAACAGCACGCCACCTTCCGGGTCCCGTGAGTTCCGAACGGCTACTAGACCATTGGTCGCCTCTGCTACTTCGACGCAGTTCCCGCTCGGGTTACTGAACGAGCTCTTGCGCCAGCTGCCATCGATCTTGTTCGTGGATGTGTCCGACATTTCCCCACTCCTCAGTTACGCCAGTGGATCAACTCGAGTCAGTTCTTGCAGATGCACTCTCAAACGTTCTTGCATATGCACTGACAATGGGGACGATAGCACGAAGTTCACCCTCGCGCGTCTACAATTTCGGACCCGCCGGTCCGCTCTGTGACGCCGTCCGGCTCGACCAGCGAAATACCGTGCTCAGCTCGCCGATCCCGGCTGTCTCCCAGGCGCGAATCTTGTACTGTCACAGTGCACATCGGATGTACCAGTCATTAGCGACACCCGCCGCGCCAGCTCGCCCCGCGTGCCGCACCCGCTTGCTGAGGAGCCCACTCTCATGCCCGACGACCACAGCCCGTTGATCCGGACCGACATTCCACATTCGGCGCGAATCTGGAACTACTGGATGGGCGGTAAGGACTACTACGAAATCGACCGGATCGCCGGTGACGCCGGTGTCGAGGTCGACCCGGACATCACCACCATGGCAGTGCAGTCCAGGCAGTTCCTGATCCGCGCCGTGCGATACCTTGCGGGTGAGCAAGGGATTCGCCAATTCCTGGACATCGGCACCGGCCTACCCACCATGCAGAACACCCACGAGGTCGCCCAGAGCGTCATACCCGAGGCGAAAATCGTTTACGTCGATAACGATCCGCTGGTGCTCACACACGCCAGGGCGCTATTGACCAGCACTTCCGACGAGGGAGTGACCACCTACATCGACTCCGACTTCCACAACCCGGAGCAGATTGTCTCCGACGCGAAGAACGTGCTGAACTTCAACGAGCCGGTCGGCGTCATGTTCATGGGCGTCCTCGGCCACGCGAAGACCTACGACGAACTGCTGCGGATCGTGCGCACGGTCCTGGACGCGGTGCCCTCGGGAAGTTACCTAGTCATGTGGGACGGCACCGACGACAGCCAGGCCTACGTCACGCTGTGCGAGAACTACACCGGCACCGGCGGCGACCCCTATGTTCCACGGCCCCAGGCACAAATCAAGGCCGTCTTCGACGGCTTCGAGATGGTCGAGCCCGGTTTCGTCTCCATCACGCAGTGGCGGGCGGGCGAAACCGAGGTGGGCGAAACTCGGCCCATCTCCGCGTATTGCGCCGTTGCGCGCAAGCCCTAGCCGGTCTCGAAACGGTAGTTCCGCACCGGCGGACATTGGCCCTTCGACCAATGTCCGCCGGTGCTTTTCTGTCTGGCGTTCGTGCAAATGTACTTGCATCTGTAAGCGACAGCGGCCTAAACTCAGAGCCACAATCCGGGAGGTACGCAGGGAGTTCGCGCCGGCGTCGCCACAACCAACCTCCCATAGCCATACGCGAGGGGCGGTCGATGAGTCAGCCATTCCGAACTCCCCACCGGGTCGCGATCGCCGGCGCAACCGGGATGGATATTCTGCGGCCACGTGCGGTTCCCGACTTCGCGCCGCCGGACTGCGGCACCGAACCGCGCGGCCTCACCTACCGGCAGGCCCGCGAAATTCTGCACATCCACGATGTCCACGGGCCGCAATGTAGGCAGTGGCTCGCCGCGGCCGCGTACCTCTCGGCCGGGCTCGACGACGAATAGTCGCCATATCGGTTGGCATGCAATAAAAACAGACCGGCCGGGATATATTTCACCCGCAATCGGCGGTCACACAACGGATCTCAGAGATCGCTACCCACATTCATCACAATTTCGTATAGTGATGCACACGATTCGGGCTCAGTTCTATTACGCCCGACGTGGTACTGGAGCGACGCGTATGACCTTTTCGACGCTGGACCTGTCTATCAACACGCCTGATACGGCGTTGGAAATCGGCGGGCAACCGGCGTCGGTTCCGTTGCAGAACACCGACCGGGTGGCCTCGCGCATGGTTGGCTACTTCGCGACCTGTATGGCTCCTTGTCGCACCCTGCCCGGCGAGCAATTGCGCGGTGATGTCACCAAACTGACCCGCAGCTGTCTCGCGCTGGCCGCCGAAATGTTCGACAAGCGCGCGGTTCCCGACGACGAGCAGCTGAACGAGGTCCGCGAGGCGGCGGCGCAGTGGGCACGCGAAGCCGTGCCGCTCGGCACCATCCTGCGTGCCTATCACGAAGGACTACGCATCGCGTTCGGTCTTGTCACCGCGCGCGCCAAGGCCGACGACATCGACGAGTTGCTGGTCGCCACCGATCTGATGCTCGAACTCCTCGAAGCCATCACCGCCGCGGTGTCGGACGCCTACGTGGACGAACAGCATCTCGTTGCGCGCGAACACCAAACCGCCGCACAGACATTGGCCTCCGCGCTGCTCAGCGGACGCGGTAGCTCCGCACTGGCCCGCCAGGCGGGCATCCCCATCGCCGCGTCGTACCAGGTCGTAGCCCTGTCCATTCCGGAACATCCGGACGAGCGCGACGCGCGGGTCGATACGCAGGTGGCCGCCCGTCGCAAGCTGCGCCGGTTGCAGTCGGAACTGGCCACCGTCTTCGACGCTCGCGCGCTGGCCCTGCTCAGCACCAAGGGCGGCACGCTACTGACCCCGGTCGACGAAGGCTCGGTCATGCTCACCGTCGAGGTACTCGGGCTGCTCACCGAGGCCGCAGGGGTACCGCTGACCGCGACCCTGGTCATCGGTGACACCGATCAGATCCCGGAGGCCGCCGATCAGGCGCACGAGCTACTCAATCTGGTCCGTGTAGGCGGCCGGGCGCCAGGCCTGTACCAGATGGCCGACCTGGCCGTTGAGTACCAGCTCACCCGCGGCGGCCCGGCGACCCGCCGCATCGCCACCATCCTCGAGCCCTTGGACGCACACCCCGAATTGTTCGACACCATGCGCGCCTATCTGGGCAACGATATGAACCGCCAACTCACGGCGAAGCAGCTGTATGTCCACCCGAACACCGTCGACTACCGACTGCGCCGTATCTCCCAGCTCACCACCATCGACCTGGCCACCTCGGCGGGTATCTCCCAGGCGGCGATCGCGCTATTGGCCCGCGATCTCGACCGCAGCGTCGCGCGGCGTCTGTAAGTCCCCGCGGCCTCGTCTCGAGACCTTGTTGCGACCTGATGCGGATTTGTGCTGGTCACACGGTCACGAACGAGAGATCCTTAGAACTGCCGCGACATCTGGATGGGTGGAAATCATGCGAATTGCGGAGATCTTGCGCAGAAAAGGCACCGAAGTGGCCACCGTGCCACCCGATACGACAGTGCGCACCCTGCTCGCCACGCTCGCCGAACACAACATCGGAGCGGTGGTCGTGTCGCCGGATGGCAGCCGGATCGACGGCATTGTCTCCGAACGCGATGTGGTGCGCAGCTTGCACGCCCGCGGCGCGGCCCTGTTGGATACCCCGGTATCGGAGATCATGACCGCCGATGTGCGCACCTGCGCGCCGAACGACCGGGTCGACGGACTGCGCGGCACCATGACCGAGCATCGGATCAGACACCTGCCTGTCGTGCACGACGGCAAGCTGATCGGCATCGTCAGCATCGGCGACGTGGTCAAGAGCGCGATCTCCGAGCTCGCCACCGAGCGCGAGCATCTCGTCGACTACCTGCAGGGCAGATACTGAACGACCGCCGTGCCCGTGGCGCGTGAAAGACGTTGTGTGCGAGAAACCTTCGAACACCTTTCGTAAAGTGCGTATCGTTGGTGGCGTCCAGCGCTTCTCGGAAGGGGGCGGCACGTTGCGTGCATCTGCGTCCGGGTCGCACCTCACCCGGCCTGCGGCCACCCGGTCGCTCGTACCGGCTACGCCGGGTCCGCCGATGTCCACTCCAGCCGCCGTTCGCCGACTCTTTCCCGCCCTCGCCGAATCCACCGAGGTCTACCTGGACAGCGCGGCCACCACGCAGAAACCCGTGCCGGTCATCGACACCATCCACCGGTATCACAGCTCACGCACCGCGAATGCGGGCCGTGGCACCTATCCGTGGGCGACCAGTCTGACCGGGCAGATCAGCAGAATTCGGGCGAGAACCGCCGCGTTCATCGCCGCCGAACACCCCGACGAGGTCGTCTTCACCGGTGGCGCGACCGCCGCGCTCAACGCCGTCGCATTGTCCTGGGGGCTCGGCGCGCTGGAGGACGGCGACGAAATTCTTTACAGCCCACGCGATCATGCCTCGAATGTCCATCCATGGCACCACCTGCGCCGAGTGCTCGCCCGGTTCGGTCGGCACATCGATTTGATCCCCTATCGGGTGACCGAGCTCGGTGAGGCGGACACCGCCGACATTTTGGCCAAACTCACCCCACGCACTCGGTTGATCACCACCAGCCACCTGCATCATGTCTTCGGCGGCCTGACCACCCTGGAGGAGCTGCGCGGCAGGCTCGATCCCTCGGTACTGCTGTGTTTCGACTGCAGCCAGAGCGGCGGGCACCTGCCGGTGGATGTGGCCGAACTCGGCGCCGACTTCGCGGTGTTCGCCGCGCACAAGATGTTCGGCGCGCCCGGAACCGGAATCCTGTACTGCCGCCGCCGAATTCACGATCAGCTGCTGCCGTTCCTGCCGGGCGGCAACTCCGGGGTGCAACTGACCGACGCCGGACTCGTCCCGACCGATATGCCGGATCTCCTGGAGGGCGGCACCCAGAACATCCCGGGCATACTCGCACTCGGCAGTGCGCTGGAAGTCCTCGAGTCGTTCGATATCGGGGCGATCGCCGCGCACAATCGGGAGCTCACGCTGCGCCTCATCGCCAACCTGCGCCAGGTGCCCGGCCTGGAATTCCTGCCGGGGCCCGCGCACGCGCCGTGTGCGATCGGCTACGGGATCCTGTCGTTCACCCTCGCCGGAATCTCCTCGACCGACCTCGGATTCGTGCTCAGCGAGCTCGGTTTCCTTGTCCGCACCGGCGCCCACTGCACACCGGCGGCCGCCGCCGACGACGCAGCCGACTCGGTCCGGGTCAGCACACACATCTACAACACGGTCGAGGAGATAGACCGCTTCACGGAATGTGTCATGACCATCGCCATGGAGGTCCGATGAGTATCGACGGCATCCCGCGCTACGACCGGCGGGCCGCTTCCCGGGTGCTGGCCGGACTCGCCCAGCCGGGGTTGTTCGCAACGCCCATACCCGTTCCGGCGAGAACCAGGATCGAATACACCTGTGCCACATTGCGTCCCGAACCGAACAGCCATCTCACCTTCTCGCAGCGGCTGTATCTGGAGCGGTTCATGCGCCCCTGTCGTCCCTACCAGGTCACCAGCGCCACCCACCGGATCGCCTGGACCGACAGTGACGGGATACCCAACACCGGGCACTTCCGGTCCGACGGACTCGGGCCGCTGATACCGATCGCCATGCGGGAAACCGTACTGACGCTGTGGCACGCCTTGGCCGCGAATTCCGCTCTCGCCGAACGCATCAGGGCACTCGGCCCGCGCGAGCACGCGGTGCTGGAGGCTACCACCACCGACCACGAGCCGATGGACATCCTCCGTGTCGGCGTCGAAGCGATCGGGCGGACGCTGGCCCAGCACGCGTTGCTGGCCCGGCAGACGCCGTATCGCAGCGCGGCCGAATTGGCCGAGGGGATGCGCGATTCCGGCCTCTTCGCGGCGGTCGCCACCCGCTGGTACTGGGAGCTGCAAGCCTCGACCTATCGGCGCGGAATGATCCCGGTAACCCTGGCCACGCAGCCCGACGGGACCGTGCGCTACACCGCGGACAGCGTGGCGACGCTGCGCGCGATGAAAGACGCGACCATCGAGGACGCGCACAATGTCATGCGGCGCGCCACCAGGGTAGAAGGCTTGAGCGTCGAGGACGCGATCGCCAAGTACCACGACGATCTCGACCTCATATCCCGCCAATACGCGCTGCTGCCGTCCAATACTCGACCCGCCTGCCTGGCCGCGATGCCGCACCACCTCGGTGGCGGGCACTACAGCCTGCTGCCGCTGGTGGTGGACCAGTTCGTCACGGTCTTCGGCCAGCTGGCCGGGCGCTGCGAGATCACCGAGGTGAGCTCGGAGCTCGACGAGCTGACTGCCGATGGCGAGGCCACCGCCGAGGACCAGGTGTTCTATGTGCCGGACATGAACTGCAAGCACTGTGTCCGTACGATCACCGGGGTGCTGGAGTCGATGGGGATCAAGGTCGTCGACATCGATCTGATCAGCAAACGGGTCGTCGCCGAATTCCGCAGCCCGCGCAATCGGCTCCGTGCGTTCGAGGCCATTCGCGACGGCGGCTACAACCCGGCCGCGGACAGGCCGGCGGCCTCGACCACCGAACACTCGGAAACTGCGGTATGACGGCGCCACTACCGGCGCTACCAGCAAAGATCCATCCGCTGGTGCGCGCCTTCCTCGACACCCGCGACGCACTCGAAGAGACCATGGTTCGCTTCGGGTCGCCGATACACCTGGTGTTCCCGCAGGTATACGCCGAGAACCTGAAGCGATTCCGCGCTGTTCTAGACCTACACCTTCCGCGATATCGAATCTGCTACGCGCACAAGGTGAACCAGTCGCGCGCGTTTGTCCGCACCGCCGAGTACGCCGGCATCGCCATCGACGTCGCCTCGCCACAAGAGCTGGGCAGCGCCATCGGTGCGGGGTTCGGTTCGATGCGCATCGAGGTGACCGGGCCGAAAGGTGAAGCTTTCCTGCGGGATCTGATCGACTGCGGCGTCACCATCAATGTGGACAATCTGTGGGAGCTGCGCCGGATCGCTGAACTGGCCGGTGATCGCGCGAAAGTACCTGTACTACTGCGTGTTTCCGGGTTCGACGATGGGTCGGTAAGCCGGTTCGGCGTGCCACTGGCGCATATCGACCGCGCCTTCGATCTGCTGTCGGCGAATCGTAGCCGAATCTCCTTCCTCGGCTTCGCCTTTCATATCGACTCGGGCGAGCCTGCCGAGCGTATTCGGGCCATCGACGCCTGCCTGGCATTGGTCGAGCAGGCCTACGGCCACGGTCTGATGCCGTCGGTACTGAATATCGGCGGCGGATTCCGGCAGGTCTTCACCTCCGACGCGGATCGCTTCGACGGATACGTACTCGCATTGCGCGAGGCACTGCTCAGCCGCGGCGAGCAGATGAGCTGGGGGAACAATACCTTCGGCTATCACGTCGACGGCGGTGCCGTGCACGGGATTCCGGTGTTCCACAAGTACGCCAACACCGTTCCCGCGACCAAGATGCTCGCCGACCTGCTCGCCGCGCCACTGGAGCGCCACGGTGGGCGCACGGTGGCGCAGGTCGCCGGGGACAATATGCTCGAGTTGTGGCTGGAGCCCGGCAAAGCTCTGGTCGACCACGCCGGAGTGACCGTCGCGAGAGTCGAATTCGTGAAGGAGCTCGCCGACGGCACCGTGCTGGTGAATCTCGATATCAGCCGTGATTCGGTGACGCCCGCGGATCAGGAGGTCATGATCGACCCGATCGTGCTGTCGAGCAGTGCGCACGACTCGGACGCGCCGGTCGGCGACGGTGCGGTGACGCCGCTGCGCAGCGCCGCCGACACCGCGCCCACCCCGCATCCCATGCACGAAACAGGCCCGGTGGCCGTGTATTTCGCCGGTCGGCTGTGCTTGGAACGAGATCTGATCACCAATCACAAGGTGTGGCTTGCACAACGGCCCCGGCCCGGCGATCTGGTGGTCTTCCCCAATACCGGCGCCTATCACATGGATCTGTCGGCAGCGACGGCGTCGATGCATCCGGTGCCGATGAAACTCGCCGTCGCACACCGGGCAGGCAGTTTCCAGGTGTATCGCGACGGCGACTACGAACCGCACGTTTCGGTGGGCCTACCGCCGGCACGCCGGACTCCCCCACGCGGCCCGCACCGACCGCCGGTGCCGCGCCGACCTTCCCACGTTGACAACGAGGGAGCGCCGTAATGCGCTACGACCACATCACCGAACTCATCGGGAACACTCCGCTGCTGCGCCTCGATCCCGCCGTGCACGGACTGGAGAACGTCGAGCTGTACGCGAAACTCGAGTCGCACAATCCGTTCGGCTCGGTCAAGGACCGGGTGGCGTGGGGCATGATCCGCGACGATCTCGACGAGATCCGGGCGAACGGGCAGACGCTGATCGAGGCGTCCAGCGGCAATACCGCCAAGGCACTGCGGATTCTGGGCGCGGTGTACGGCGTCGGGCTGCGCGCGGTGACCAACCGGATCAAGGTCGCCGAGGTACGGGATCTGTTGCAGCTGTTCGGCACCGACATCGTGGAGCTGCCCGGACTGTCCGAATGCCCGGACCCGACCACGCCGAACGACGTGTACTCGGTCATCGAGGCGACGATCGCCAAGGATCCTGACACCTACTTTCACGCCTCGCAGTACACCAACGAGAAGAACATCGAGGCCCACCACCACGGCACCGGCCGCGAAATCCACGAGGACCTTGCCGCCGACGGCATCACCCGCGTCGACTATCTGATCGGCGGCCTCGGCACCACCGGATCCACCCGCGGTACCGCCACCTACCTGCGCAAACATAATCCCGAATTACGGACCATCGCCGTGGTCTCCGATCGCACCGACTTCATCCCCGGCATCCGCTCGGAAAGCGAAATGTGGGACGTCGGCCTGTTCCAACCCGACTTCTACGACCGCATCGTCACCGTCGACGCGCCGAGCGCCGTCGACGCGACCTTGTCCCTGGCCACCGGTTATGGCATTCTGGCCGGCCCGACCAGCGGCGCCAGTTATGCCGCGGCACTCGAAACCTTGCGCACCACAGCGGCTTCCACCAACGACGGCCCGCTCGTCGCGGTCTTCATCGTCTGCGATCGCTTGGAACCGTATCTGTCCTACATCAAGAAGCGCAGGCCGGATCTCTTCGACCGCACCGACCGTCGCACGCCGCCCACCGCGACCGAGCTGGCTGCGACACCGACACTATCCCCCGACGAACTCGCCGACCTCGACCGCACCGACCGCCCCACCATCGTCGACACCCGTGGCGCCATGGCCTACCGCATCGGCCACGTTCCCGGCGCCATCAACATTCGCGACGACCAACTCGACGACATGTTCACCCACGGCATCCCCTTCCCCCGCTCCCGCCCCGTCGTGTTCGTGTGTCCCGTCGGTGAGCTCTCGCTGCGTTTCGCCACCTCCGCACGCACGGCCGGCTTCGATGCCTACAGCCTCGCCGGTGGCATCGTCGCCTGGCGCGACACCGGCCTCCCCCTCGAGCGGGGCACATGAGTCGGCCCATTACTCGTGTGTCCCCGACCGACCACGTCTCCACCAACGCCACCGTCGGGACCGGTACGAACCTGGGCGTGGCCTGCGTCGTCCTGCCCTGAGCAACGGCCGACCCTGCCGACCTGCGGCACATTCCAGACACCCTGACAGCCGCGAAAGACGCCTTGCGGTCGACGCCTATTAATGTAGGGCGGTGCAGACAGGGCAGGAATCAGACGACGACGCCGGTCCCCGGATCTGGGGCGGTACGACGCTCACCGAGCGCAGGGAGGCGCGGCGGGCCGCGTTGCTCGAGGCCGCGCTCGACCTGATCGGTGAATCCGGCGCCGCCGGAGTCACCATGCGCGCGGTGTGTCGGCGGGCCAATCTCACCGATCGGTATTTCTACGAGAGCTTCGCCAGCCGCGACGAACTGCTCGACCTGCTCTATCGCCAAGTCGCCGACGAATTCCTCGAGCCGATGACCGCGTTCGCCGCCACGGACAATCCGTCCCGGGACCACGCACTGTCGGAAGTGCTCGTCGACAAGGTGCTCGCGGATCCGCGCAAGTCGCGACTGTTTCTGGTCGAGCCGTATTCGAGCACCGGCCTCGGTCAGACCACCATCGCCGTCATGCCGGTCTTCACCCGCTTGATGCAGGACCACCTGTTCGCCCACATCGAGAACCCGGTACGGCGCCGCTTGGCTGCCGTCACGATGGCCAGCGGCAATGCGGGCATGTTCTCCGCGTGGCTCAACGGTTCGCTACGTGCCACCCGCGAAGAGATCATCGACCACTGCGCCGAAACCATCGCCGCCTACCGCTCCCTGTATCGGTCTTGAGCCGCGAAAGCCCACCACACACAGCAATAGACCCGCCCCACCCGGATGCTGGGCCAGCCACAGTTGGCGATGAATCCTGGAAGCGCCTGGACGGACGAATGTCCGGACGTCGCACATTCGGATTGCCAATACTTCCGGTTGGGTGTTTACTGGCCAACGCAAGGTGCCGATCGTTCGCTGAGGCTCCTTCACGGATACAGGCCAGCGACCCCGAACGTCGAGAGACGCCCCGGGTCAGGACAGGTCTCCCCGCTCGAGGGGTGATCCCGATTGGCTCCCGACGACTGCCGGGTTTACGCCGTGAAGTGTCAAAGGTCTTACGAGGAGGGCTCCCACCGGTGGTTTTGCCGGGATCCTCATACATGCCCTGCCACGATTGCGATGCCGCGCTCGGCTTTGCCGTGCGCACAACAGCCGAAGGAGGTGAGCCGGATGCCCGGCGGAGATAGTCCCGAAACTCTGTTAGCCAATTATTCACCCGGCGACACCTCAACAGCCGATTCGCGAGCGGGACAACCCTCGTAGCCTGCTGTTCGATGGCGCGCCGACCAGTCAGGGAGTGCGTGATGTCAACGGTAGAAATGGTCATTCGGCTGCTCGCCGGCGTCGGCCTCGGCACGGTGATCGGCTTCGAGCGGCAGTATCGGGCCAGGGGCGCGGGCCTGCGCACCAACGCCCTCGTCTCGGCGGGCGCCACCCTGTTCGTTCTGCTGTCGGCCAACGGGTTCGAGGGCGCCACCGCCGATCCGACCCGGGTCGCGGCCCAGATCGTGTCCGGAATCGGCTTTCTCGGCGCTGGCGTCATCATCCGTGACGGGCTGAACGTGCGCGGCCTGAATACCGCTGCGACCCTCTGGTGTTCGGCGGCCGTCGGTGCGCTGTCCGGAGCGGGAATGCTCACCACCGCGCTGGCGGGCACCGTGGCGGTCGTCGTGGTCAATATTGCCTTGCGGGCTGCCGGGCGGGCGGTGGATCGGCAGCCCGACGCCTCCGATGAGCAGCCCGCGTCGTATGTCTTTGTCGCGGTGACCGATGACGAGCAGGAGGCGCATCTTCGAGCGCTGCTGGTGCAGGCGTTGACTCGCACCGATTTCCGACTGGTTTCGGTGGCCAGTGCGAATACCGATGTTCCCGGTCGGGTGGAGGTACGGGCTGAGCTGACCGGTGACCAACGCGATGACCGGCAGATGGAATCGGCGGTGAGCAGGCTGAGCTTGGAGCCGTCGGTGACCAGCGTCGGCTGGCACATTTCGGTCCCCGAGACGGCACGCGGTGCGCACGCATGACCTTGTTGCGCTGCTACTCGCCGTGCTGGGCGCGCCAGTAGTCCAGGTTGCTTCGGGTGAGTTGGGTGTGGGCGTTGTCGGGGCCGAGGATTCGTTCCTGATCGGCGAGTAGTTGTTCGTATTCGGCGATGGCGCCGGTGATGTCGCCCGCTTCGCCGTGGCAGGCGGCGAGGCAGTTGCGGGTGTAGAGGGTATCGGGGTGGTCGGGGCCGAAGATACGGATCTGGTCGGTGAGTAAGGATTCGTATTCGGTTACTGCCCTGGCTGTTTCGCCGCCTTCCCGCAACCAGCGGGCAATGCTGTTGCGGGTGCGCACGGTTTGGGCGTGGTCGCGGCCGAGCATATGCATCTGATCGGCGAGCAACAGTTCGAATTCGGTGAGGGCGCGGTCGATTTCGCCCGCCATCGCTCGGCTTCTGGCGAGATCGTGACGAGCGCGCAGGGTTTCGGGGTCGGCGGTGCCGAGAATTCTCGACTGGTCGATGATGATCTGCTCGAATTCGAGGATGGCACGGCGCAGGCTGCCTCGTTCGCTGCGCCAATAGGCCAGGCTGTTGCGCGCCCGCAGGGTCCACGAGTGGTCGGCGCCGCACACGCGGATGTGATCGATCACGAGCCGTTCGAGTTCGGCGACAGCGCGCTCCAGACGGCCGGTATGTCCGCGCCAATCCGCGGTGTCGAGGCGGGTGGTTAGGGTGTCGATATGCTGGTCACCCAGCACTTGCGCCTGGTCACGGGCCAGTTTCTCGAGTTCCTCGATGGCGGTATTGATGTCACCGCTGCGACCGCGGCTGTTGGCAAGGCGGTGTCGCACACGGAGGGTGTCGCGATGCTCCGCGCCCGTGACGGCGGTGAAGCTCGGTAGCCACGCCGACCACAGGTCACGATTGTCCGCCGCGCGCGGCGTCTGGAGCTGCTCGAGAAAGTCGAAGGCAGCCGAAGAATGGCCGAAGGCCAGGTAGTGCCGGACGGCCGCACCACGGGCATAGGTGGTGGCACTCTTGCTGCCGTTGTCTTCGATCGCCGCGATGATCGCCCGGTGGCCGTCTTCGAGTTCCACTCCAAGCCTGAGGCATTCGGCACGCAGCCCGGCCAGCAGCGCGGCATGGGTCACACCGACCGCCTCACGAACGGTGCCGGGACGACTGCGGGTGACCAACGAGCCCAAACCGACCGTGAGGTCACGCAGGCGAGCGATCTTCGTCTCGTACCCCATCCACTGCATCGCCGCGTCGAGTAGTTCGATCGGCAGCGCTGGACCGACGCCGGCCGCCGCGAGGATACCGAGCAGCGCGCCGATGGTCCTTGCGGTTGCCGGGCCTGCGACCTGCAGGGCGGCACCGACACGTAATGCCACCACACCGTCGAGGTCGATGTCCTCCGCCATCGCCCGATCGGCGACAGTCCCGGGGATTTCGGTCAACAGCCGCGCCATCAGCCAGCCTGCCGTCACCGAGTCGGAATCACCACGGGCTGAGGGTGTTTCGGCCAACAACACATCCGTCCATGCCGTCCACTCGCGCTCGTCGAGCATCATACGACTGTCACGCGCCGACTCCACCGTCGCGGCGATGTCCTCGGCAACCGGCTCGGACACCATGATGCGATGCATGTGGGAGAGCGCGGGATCATCCTCGATTCCCATGCCCTGGCGAATGCCGAGGATGACCCGCACATGACGGAGCTCGTCACTGCGCGTCATGTCGGCGAGAACATCGATCAGCAACTGTCGGGTGCCGACTTCCGGATGGTTCAGCCCGTCCACGATGACGGTGACTCGCCGACCGTCTTTTCCCAACCGCGCCAGCGGATGTCGCACCTCGATATCGAATACGTCGTGCGCGGTGCCGTTGTGCTCGTCGAGTTCGCGCGCGATCTTCGCGGCCGCGGCGAACCCGGGCAACCTGGCACTCAACTGAGCCGATAGCTCGGCCGCTACCGCGTCGACGGAACTGTTCACCGTCAAAAAGATGGCGGCGGTGATGTATTCGGGTGAGATCGGCAAGGTGTCGACGAGGCTGGGCCGGATGAGCATGGCCAGCAGCGTCGACTTGCCGACGCCGGGTGGGCCGATGACGCCGCGCAAACGGTTGCTGCCGGATTCGATGATGTCGTCGAGTGTCTCCCGAACCGCGGCGGTGAGCAACAACCTGCTCGTCAGCTGGTCGACGAAACCCGCTGCCGGGCGGTCGGTGACGGCATCCCGGCGACGCGCGATATTCGGCACCAGCCAAAGGCCGGCGTCGCCGCCTTCGCTCGAGGTGACGGTGCCCGAGGTGAACGACAGATGCTCCGGCTGCTGCCGGGTGCACACTGCCGCGATGGGATCGACCAGATCCGAAGGCAGCAGGTTCTCGCCACGCAATGGCAGCCCGGAGGCAAAGGTGGACAGCAGTGTTCGGGTGAAGCATCCCGCATATGCCGGGCCGTCGCCCGCCGCGACCAACAGCTCCATCCGACCTGCCGCCCTGGCGAGCAATTCGGGCCATCGGCGGGCCGCCCCGAAGACACCCTGCTCGGTTTCGCATGCGTCCACCAGGACCACCAGCCCATCGAGCGCCGACCTGTTGAGCCGCTCTCGAATTTCCTGGGTCAGATGAAATGCCGTGTGGGAGTCGGGCATCGACGGCGAGTCCTGGCCGAGCAGGAAGAAGTCCTCCGCACTGGTCGCCGTCCCGTGCCCGATAAACCCGATCAACAGCGTGGCCTGCTGCTTCGCAGCCGCCGCGAATGCCTCACCCACCGCCGAACTCAGTTGTGCCGCAGTTGGATTGAGCAGCGGACCACCCGTGGCCGTGGCCGCCTGCCAACCACCCGTGGCCTTCAAACTGTCATACAGCCCGGTAGCGAGTTCACCGGTGAAACCAAGTTCCCCCAGCGCCCCGCATTCGGACCCGACGACCAGCGCGAGCCTTCCTCCCATTCAGGCAACCTACCTTCCCTCCGAATGCCGGAACCACGCAATGCCCAACTTCCACAAGACAATTCGGGCCGACCGAACGCTCAGCCGCGCCATTGCCCACGCCAGTACGCGAGATTGTCGCGGCTGCGCAGCAGATCCGGATGACCTGCTCCCAGCACGCGAAGTTGCACGACGAGCAGCCACTCGTACTCGGCGATCGCGCCCGCCAGATCTCCGCTCGCGCCACGGGCGAATGCCAGATGACCTCTGGCCGCCAAGGCATCCGGGTGGTCTTCGCCGGAAACCGCCGTAATCGAAGGCAGCCACGCGGTCCACAGATCGCGGTTGTCCGCGGCTCTCGATGTCTCGAGATGCACGAGGTATTCCACCGCCGCCGCGGTGTCTCCACACGCGAGATAGTGGCGCGGCGCCGATCCCCGCGCGTATCGCGCGGCCCGATCTGCGCCGGTGCGCTCGATCGCCGCGAGTATCGCTCGATGCGCGTCGACAACGGTGACACCGAGACGGTCGCATTCGATCTGGAGCGCCGCGACCAGTCGGCCATGCGTCACCCCGAGTGATTCGTGCGACGTGCCGGGGTCGCTGCGGCTGACCAAGACGCCGAGGCCGACTGTGAGATCGCGGATCCGGGCCGACTCGAGGGCGACGCCCATTGCTGCCATCGCGGCCTCCAGTAGCTCGAGCGGCAGCACCGGACCCACGCCCGCTGCGACCAGAACAGCGAGCAACGAACCAACCGCACCGGCTATTTCCGGATCCCCCGATCGGATCGCGGCGCGAACCCGCTGCTCGACCGCCACGTCGAACTCCGTGACACCGTCGGTCGCGGCAGGTCCCAGCTCGATCAGCAAGCGCGCGAACAGCCATCCGCCAACCGCGGACGAACTGTCCTGCACGACATTCCGACTGAGCCGCACATCTGCCTCGTCGGTAGTGTCCTCGTCCGACAGGTCCCTCATCGGCGCTTTGTCGTCCGCCTGCACATCGCCGTCGGAAATCCACGGCGGCAGCGGCGGGATATCTCGGTGCTCGCGCTGCTCAGGCCCGGGCTCGCGCCCCCAGCGCCTGCCACGTCTATTTCGGTCGGCCCGGGGTGGCCGACCCGAGCCCGTTCGGTGGTCCTGCGGATCCGCGGCGGGCGGGACCGTGGGCGGGACCGAACCAAACGAGCCAGGCGGCGTACGCCAGCCCTGGGGTTGAAACGCGATACTGGGCGCCGTGGGCTGCCGAACTACATCGCGCCCCCGCTCCGGTCTCACGAGCGCGGGAGCATGGGCTCTGGAAACGACGCCTTCGCGGGTAGCTCCCACGATGGTGGCGACGTCTACAGCTGCGGGCTCCGCCAGCTCGATGCGGTGCATGTGGGTGAGGTCGAGGGCGGACTCGACGCCGCTCCCCTCGCGGATCGATGCGATGACGCGCACATGGGGCAGGCGCTCGTACCGGGTCAGATCGGCGACCGCGGCGATCAGTAGTCGTCGACTGCCTTCCTCCGGCTGGTCCAATCCGTCCACCACAATGGTGATACGGGTGCCGATTCTGCTGACGGCGATCAACGGCTGCCACACCTCGATATCGAAGATGTCCAGGTGTGATCCGTTGGAGCCGAACAGCTCTCGGGCCGCGCGCACCGCCTCGGCGTAGCCGGGAACACGGGCGGTCAGCTGCGCGGACAGCTCCATCGCTACGGTCTCGATCGAGCTGTGGACAGTGAGAAATATTGCCGCACTGACATATTCGGGTCCAATGGGTAGACCGCGAACTAGGCTCGGGCGAATCAGCATGGCCATGAGGGTGGACTTCCCGCAGCCCGCGGGTCCGACAACTCCGCGTAGTCGGTAGCTACCCGACTCGACGATCTCGATGAGTCGCTCGCGGATCGTGTCCGTCAGGACCAAGCTGCGGGTGAGGTGGTCGACGAAGCCGGATGCCGGACGACCGCTGACCGCGTCGCCGCGTCGCGCGGTATTCGGCACCAGCCAGAGACCAGGATCCCCGCCGGGCACCGCCGAGACCGTGCCCGCTGTGAACGAGAGGTGTTGCGGGCGTTGCCGAGTGCAGGCGTCGGCAACGGGACCAACCAGGTCGGACGGCAACAGATTCTCGCCACGCAGCGGGAGCCCGTCGGCAAAGGTGGCGAGAATGGTGCGGGTGAAACAGCCCGCATAGGCAGGCCCGGAGCCTGCGGCGACCAGCAACTCCATTCGTCCGGCGGAGTCGGCGAGTACGTCGGTCCATCGCCGAGCGGCGCCGCGCACACCCTGTTCGGTTTCACAGGCGTCCACCAGCACGACCAGTCCGTCCACGGCGGATTCATTGAGCCGCTCCCGAATACCCTGGGCGAGGTGAAACGCCGTGTGCGAACGAGGCATCGCCGGAGAATCGTGCGCGAGCAGAAAGAAGTCTCCGTCACCGGTCGCGATGCCGTGCCCGACGAAGGCGATCAGCAGCGTCGCCCGCGCCGCGGAAGCGACCTGGAATGCATCGTCTATCGCTGAAACCAACTGCGCGGCTGTGGGATTGAGCACGGCACGGTCTTCAACCATGGCCGATTCCCAGCCACCGACCTCGCGCAGCGCGGCGTACAGCCCGCCCGCAAGGTCACCGGTGAACCCCAGCTCCCCGAGCGCCACGCACTCGGATCCGACGACAAGCGCGAGCCTTCCTCCCATGCCAGCAACCTACCGTCCCTCGGAACCCGACCATTGGACGTCACCTTTTCGCCCGGACGGCCCACCGCGGACTTCCCGCCGTGATAGGAACGTACTAGAGCGCCACACCGTGGCGAGTGACGACCGGGGGCCGCGAATGGCAGCGATAGTGCTGGTGCACGGAATCGCGCAGGAACAGTATGCCGCGGATGTGTTGGAAGCTCAGTGGATTCCCGCACTGGCGGGCGGGGTTCGCGCTGCCGGGCATCCCGAGCTGGCGGATCGGTTGTGGCGCGGGCCGCTGCCGGGAGCGCCCGAGGTCCGAATGGCCTTCTACGGCAACGCTTTTCTGGATCCCGGTGCGCAAGGTGGTACCGCTCCTGTCGACGACGACGATCCGGAACTCTCCGAAAAGCTCGCCGGTGAATGGCTTGCGACGGCAGCAGCACATGCGAACGACCTGCGGGACCAGGTGGAGGCACAGCGTTACCTCGACAATGCGGCGCTCGGCGACAAGGGCGAACAGGGGGTCATGGCAAAGGCCAGGCTCGCGGCCAACGCGCTCACCAGGCTGAAGTGGTTCGCGCCCTTCGGATTCGGACTCGCCGGAAAGTTCGTCAATCGGTCGCTGGCGCAGGTCACCCGATACCTCTCCGACGACACGGTGCGCAAGCATGCCCAGCAGCAGGTGCTCGACCTGATAGGACCCGAGACCCGGCTGGTCATCGGGCATTCGCTCGGTTCGGTCGTCGCCTACGAGGCGCTGCACCACACCCAGCAGCCGATCACGCTGATCACGCTCGGTTCCCCGCTCGCATTGCAGTCGATCATCTATCCGCGCCTGCGTCCCCAACCACCGACCGTACCGCCCGCACTCACCCGGTGGGAGAATATGGCCGACCGAGACGATATCGTCGCCGCACACCTGGACCTGGCGCCGTTCTTCCCGCCCGCGCCCGGACGCGTGGTGGTGCCGACTACGCATCCAGCCATCGACAACGGTGCCCAACCGCACGACGCCGCCCACTATCTCACCAAACGATCGGTCGGTCGGATCGTCGCCGAAGCGCTCGCCGACCAGCAGCCCTCGTAGTCGTCGGCCCGACACCGAATTGCCCTTCGCCGCGTACGCTGACAGCCCTGGCGTCTAATCCGAGGAGTTCACCGAGATGACCGACCCCGTACGGGGTTTGACCGGTACGCTTACGTCGGCAATTCGGGGTGCCGGAATGTTGGGTGAGGTATTGGTGGCGATTCGTGGGGGGACGGAGTTGTATATCGCGCGGGCGGAGGAGCCGATTTCGGCCGGAGCCACCGTGTTGATCATCACCGTCAATCCAGGGCGCATTGTCGATGTTGTTCCGTGGATTCCGTTGGAGACGGATCTACCCAGGAAAATGTAAAAGAGTAGGGAGCGAACGTGCTGGGGTATCACGTACCTGATCCGGACGAAGCAATGCTGGTCAGTGGCGCCAAGAGCAAGGACGATGTGCCGTTCGGCGTGGTGATCGGGCGCGGCAAATGGGTGATTCCGTTCTTCCGCAAGGTCAGCTATCTGTCGCTGGCGATGTTCGAGGCGGAGATCAAGGAGCGGTGCGTCACCAAGCAGGCCATCCAGCTCGAGGTGCGCGCGGTGATCGCGTTCAAGGTCGCCAACGACGAGAAGTCGATCGTCAATGCGGCACAACGGTTCCTGTCCGAACAGGAGCAGGAGATGTCGGTACTCACCGGACGCATCTTCTCCGGTCATCTGCGCTCGATCGTCGGTTCGATGACGGTCGAGGAGATCATCCGGGAACGGCAACGCCTCGCCGACGAGGTGCTGGTGGCGTCCAAGGTCGAGATGAGCAATATCGGGTTGTGGGTGGATTCCTTCCAGATCCAGTCCATCGATGACGGCAACCTCGGCTACATCACCGCGCTCGCGGCCCCGCACAACGCCGCGGTGCAGCGTGACGCGCAGATCGCGCAATCGCAGGCCGCTCAGCTCTCCGCACAGGCCGAGCAGGAATCGCTGCGCCGCCAGGCCGAGTACCAGCGGGAAACCGCGATTCTGAAGGCTCAGTACCAGCGCGATATCGACAAGGCCAATGCCGAGGCGGCGCAGGCCGGGCCGCTCGCCGAGGCCAAGGCCATGCAGGAGGTGCTGACCGCGCAGGCCGAGCAGGCCCGCAAGGAAGCCGAGCTGCGCGAACAACAATTGCAGGCCGAGGTCGTGAAACCCGCACTCGCAGAAGCGGAACGGGTACGCATCCTCGCCGAGGCCGAAGCCGACCGGACCAGGATCCAGGCCGACGCGGCCGCCTCGAACAATCGAATCGCTCTGGACCAGTTGCTGATCGAGCAGTTGCCGGAGATCGTCAAGCAGGCATCGAACGGACTCGCGAACGCGAACCTCACGGTGCTCAACGGGCCGGACGGCGTCGGTGAATTGGTCAACGGAATGGTCGGCCAGGGACTCACCGTCTTCAATTCGTTACAAAAGGCGCTTTCATCCAACGACGGGGAAAATGCGAGCTAAAGTGGCCGAATAGCAACGGCGAGGAGCGGGTGTTGGTGTCCATCGGGAAATTGGTGTCGTTCGACAGCTCTCGGGGTTTCGGGTTCATTCGTCCCGATGACGGTGGTCCGGATGTGTTCGTACACGTGAACGACATCGGTCTCGATGAGGACGAGCTGCGCCAGGGTCGGGTGTTCGAATTCGATGTGACCGAGGGCGACCGTGGACCCAAAGCGGTCAATTTGACCGTGGTCGGCGGTCAGCAGGCGCCGTCGGCTCCGCCACCGCCTCGGCACAAGAAGGACCGATCATCGTCCTCGGGCCAGCTGACGGCCGCCGAACACAAACGACAGATCACCGAGCTGCTCTTGGACGCGAGCCCGGCCCTCACCGCTGGCGAGATCCTCACCATCCGGGACCGGCTCACCGCATACGCCGACCAGCACGGCTGGCTCGACTGACCGCACCCGCTCGACGGTAACCACGCTCGAGTGTGCCCACCCGGAGACCTCGGCGGCCCGGTTGCCCGAAGTTCACGATGTTGTCGGACCCGGGACCTACGATCGAGCCGGAGCCTCTGCCGGCCGTCACCGATGAATCTTCGTCGGTTACGGCGTCGATATGGGAGAGGAACAACCCCGAGGAGGAGCGCGTGGACCTACCGGTGATGCCACCCGTCCGGCCGATGCTGGCGAAAACGGCGCCGTCGGTGCCGCGTGAGCCGGGCCTGAGCTACGAACCGAAATGGGATGGCTTTCGCTGTGTCGTTTTCCGCGATGGCGACGAGATCGAACTCGGCTCGCGCAACGACCGCCCGCTGACCAGGTATTTTCCCGAGGTCGCCGACCTGCTGAAGCAGGCGCTGCCAGAGAAATGCGTGGTGGACGGCGAAATTGTGGTGGTCACCGATCAGGGCCTCGATTTCGACACGCTGCAGAACCGGCTACACCCGGCCGCCTCCCGAGTCAACAAACTGGCCAAGGAAACACCGGCCAGTTTCGTCGCCTTCGACCTGCTCGCGCTCGGCGACAAGGATCTGACCGGTGAACCTTTCGCCGAGCGCAGGCGGCTGCTGGAGACCATTCTCGATACCGAGTTCGCCCGGGTGCACCTCACGCCGATCACCGAGGATCCCGATATCGCCGAGGACTGGTTCACCCGGTTCGAGGGCGCTGGCTTCGACGGCGTCATGGTCAAGTCGAACGATCTGGCCTACCTCCAGGACAAGCGGGTGATGCTCAAGGTCAAGCACGAGCGCACCGCGGACTGTGTGGTGGCCGGTTTCCGGTGGCACAAGGACGGCGAGGGAGTCGGTTCACTGCTGCTCGGCCTTTTCGACGACGAAGGGCACATGCATCACGTCGGGGTGGCGAGCAGCTTCACAGCGGCCAAACGCAAGTCGCTGGTCGAGGAGTTGCAACCGTTGCGAGCGAACGCACTGGAAAACCATCCATGGCGGGAATGGGCCGACGCGGCGGCACAGGCGAAGGCCGACGGCAAAATGCCCGGTGGGGTGAGCCGTTGGACCGGTGGCAAGGACCTGTCCTGGGAGGCGCTGCGCCCGGAACTGGTCGCCGAGGTCCGCTACGAGCATGTGCAGTCGGGCCGGTTGCGCCACGGCGGCAGGCTGGTTCGCTTCCGGGCCGACCGCACCCCGGAATCGTGTACGTACGCCCAGCTCGACGAGGTCGCGCCCGCCGAATTGAGCACCCTCTTTACTGAAATTCAGGGAAAATGATGAGCACGTCCGTCGATATCGAGGTGGACGGCAGAACCGTCGCCATCAGCAATCCCGACAAGATCTATTTCACCAAGCGTGGCGAAACGAAGCTCGACCTCGTGCACTACTACCAGGCGGTAGCCGAACCGTTCCTGAACGTGGTCGGCAATCGCCCGCTGTTGCTCGAGCGCTATCCCGATGGCGCGTCGGGGAAATCATGGTTCCAAAAGCGGGTGCCGAAATCCGCGCCGGATTGGCTGCACACCGTCGAGGTCTCCACTCCCAACGGCACCACCAGCGACGCCCTGGTCGCGCACGATCTCGCGCACATCCTGTGGGCGGTGAACCAGGGCTGCTTGGGTTTCCACGTCTGGCCCAATCAGGTGGACGATCTGAAGATCGCCGACGAGCTGCGCATCGACCTGGATCCCTCTCCCGGCATCACCTTCGACGATCTCAAGCATGCCGCCGTGTCGACGCGCGAACTGTTCACCGAACTCGGCATCGAATCGTCGATCAAAACCTCCGGCTCGCGAGGGCTGCACATTTACGTTGCGCTGGAACCGAATTGGGATGGCTACCAGGTCCGCTCCGCCGCCGTCGCCTTGGCGCGCGAGCTGGAGCGCCGCCATCCCGACGAGATCACCGCGCAATGGTGGAAGGAAGAACGCGGCAGTCGCGTATTCATCGACTTCAACCAGAACGCCCCGCACAAAACGGTTTTCGGTGCCTGGTGCGTGCGCCCCAAGGTGGGTGCCCAGGTGTCGACGCCGATCGCCTGGTCGGAGCTCGACACCGTCGTCCCCGACGAGCTCACCATCGCGACCGTGCCCGCGCGGTTGGCCGAGCTCGGCGATCCGTGGGCGGACCGTGCGGCGCAATCGATCGCACCGCTGCTCGAGATGTCCGAACGCGATATGGCCGCGGGTCTGATGGACGCGCCGTGGCCGCCGCAGTACCCGAAGATGCCCAACGAGCCGCCCCGCGTCCAGCCGAGCCGAGCAAAGAAAGCCGAATAGCGGCTAGTCAAGAGCTATTCGGTCCACAGCACCCACACCTTGCTCTCGCACGCCAGCGCATGACCGTCCGCGGTGCGCGCGCTCTTGCTGCCGGAAGCTTCGCACTTCGTCCCGGCCTGCTGCACGGTCGTCGCAATGGTGTACGGGCCGTTCCACTGGTAGCTGCCGCTGCCCGAATTGGCCAGGCATAGCAGCGTGTTCCCATCCGCGCCCGTACCGATGAGCGCGGGGTCGGAGCACACCGTTCCCTTTTTCGGAGTCACCAGGTTGGTCGCCGCCGGCGTCGTCGTCACGGGTGGTGGCGCGACCGTGGTCGGCGCCGCCGTGGTCACGGCGGTGGTCGGCTGGGCAATCGTCGACACTTCGGTGACCTTGTTCGCGCGAGATACCGAATCGGTCAACGCGCTTCCCGACAACACCACGAATCCCGCGATCGCCGTCACCTCGGCCACCCCGATCAGCAGCGCGGACACCGCCATCGCCTTGCCACGAGGATGGCTGAAGGCGATGAAGCCGAACACGATTGCCACCGGAAACAGCCCGAGCAATGCGGCGACCAGCGCGACAATCGCATACGGGTTCACAATGGGCGGAATCTCCACCCGCAGCCGACCGGTCCGACGGCGACCGGGCTGGGGCGGCTCCTGCCAGCGCCCTTCGGCTTCCGCCTCCGGCCAACGCTCCTCGGATTCCGATTCCTGCCAGCTCTCCTCGTGTTGCGCCGCCGGCCAACGCTCGTTCTCACGGCGTTCTGTCCGTGCCATGCCAGTCCCTCTCCACACCGCAAAACCGCGCAAGAGCCTCGGACTGCCCGGACCCGCCCCGATATCGACACAGAATAGGGGCGAACAGCCGCCGGATCATCCGAAACGTCCAATCGGCCGTCATCAAAGCGTAATAACGAACGCGGAGCAACATTTCGCAGCGGTGGGAACAGTTCGGATATCCGCCGCGGCCACCTCGGAATAACAAACCAGCAACCCCCTCGCGGATCGCGGGGCGGAGGTTCATGCTGATCACGAGGTCAAATCGCTGATCATGTGTTGACTCGATAGGAGGGTCCATGTTCGGTAGTACCGATTCGACCGAAGGGCGGCCGTGGCACGCCCACGCCGGTGATCTCCTCGGCGACGACTACAACGTGCCCGGCCTCATCCTGTGCGCCCTCGGCATCGTGGCGATGGCGTGCACGCTGACCGCGGCCGGATACGGGTTCACCGGCTGGACTCAAATCGGCGCGATCGCGACCGCCACGCTGTGGATAGCGGGCATCGGCGCGTTGGTGGTCGAGCACCGCCGGGCGGAAGTGATCGAACTGAAGTACGGCAGACAGGGGCACGCACCCGGACATGTGCGTCACGTCGGCTACAGCGGTGCGCAGCCGGGCATCGCGACCTCCGGCGAGCCCGCCCACGAGCTGCCGCACTAGCACCCCAGCGGGCAGCATGCGCGCTCAGCGCCTGCGGTCCACCTTCGGCATGGTTTCGGTCATCAACGTCATCAGCATGTCCGCGAGCAGCATGTGCACCTGGTCACGGGTGAGTGTGCCGCGAGTGATCCATTCCCGTCCGGCCACTTTCACCAGGCCGCCGAATGCGCGCACCATGGCGCGCAACTCCACACTGTGTGTCGAATCGGCGCGCCCGACCATCAGCAGCATGCGCTCGGCGGCCGCGTCGTCGGCCTGATCGAGGATGTGCTGCACCTCAGGGTCATCGCCGACGCCCTCGTGGCTGGTCACCTTCACCCAGGTGCTGCCATGTTCGGAGATCACGTCCAGCAGCCAGTGCACACTCGCGTCCACGCGTTCTCGATCGGTGCCGCTCGGCGTGACCATGTCGTCGAGCCGCGGCAATGTCACCATCCGGCGCACCACCGCAAGGTAGAGGTCGCGCTTGTTTCCGAAGTAGTGATTGATCAGGCCGCGCGCGACTCCGGCACGCTGGGCCAGCTCGGCGGTGGACACGGCCGCGTATGGACGCTCACCGAACATATCGATCGCGCAGGCGAGGATCTGCGCGCGCCGCTCGTCGGGTTCCAGCCTGCGCCTGCGCGGCTGCACTTCGTCGGAGGACGGGTCCGCCGACGAAGCCGTCTCGCTCCGTATATCAGAGAGACCGGGCAATGAGATCCTTCATCACCTCGTTGCTACCCGCGAGGATGCGCAGGACGCGGGCGCCGGTGTAGAGCTGGGAAATCGGATACTCCGTCATGTAGCCGTAGCCGCCGAACAGTTGCAGGCAGCGGTCAACCACGATACCCAGTTGATCGGTGAGCCAATACTTGGACATCGCCGCGGTTGGGATGTCCAAGTCCCCGCGCAAGTGCTTGACGATGCAGTCGTCCAGGAAGGTGCGGCTCACGGTGGCGATGGTGGCGCACTCGGCCAGCTCGAACTTGGTGTTCTGCATGGCGAACAGCGGCTTGCCGAACGCCTCGCGACCCTTGGTGTAGTCGACGGTCAGCCCGACGGCCTTCTCCATCATGGCCACCGCGATGATCGCGGTCACCAGACGCTCCTGGGCCAGCAGCCGCATCATTTGGTAGAAGCCTTGCCCCTCGGCCTCGCCGAGCAGGTTCGACGCGGGCACCCGCAGGCCGTCGAAGAACAGTTCCGCGGTGTCCTGGGCCTTGCCGCCGATCTTGTTCAGGATGCGGCCGCGCGTGAAGCCCGGGGTGTCGTCGCCGACCTCGGCGAAGATCAGCGAGACGCCCGCCGCGCCCTTGGTGGGGTCGGTCTTCACGGCGATGATGATGCCGTCGCAGAGCCAGCCGTTGGTGATGAAGATCTTCGAGCCGGTGATGACGTACTCGTCGCCCTCGCGGACCGCCCTGGTCTTGATGTTCTGCAGGTCCGAGCCGGTGCCGGGTTCGGTCATGCCGATCGACAGCACCATTTCGCCACTGGCAGCCTTGGGCAGCACCCGCCGCTTGAGCTCCTCGGAGCCGAATTCGTTGAGGTAGGGCGCGATGATCGAGCTGTGCACAGGCATGCCGAGGGCGCCGTCACCGGCGAACGCCTGCTCCTCGATAATGGCCGCGTCGTGCGCGAAAGTGCCGCCGCCGCCACCGTATTCGCTCGGCAGCGCGGTACACAGCAGACCGAGCTCACCGGCCCGGTTGTACAGCGCGCGGTCGGGATGTCCCTGAGCGACGAACTTCTCCTCGTGCGGGACGACTTCCTTTTCGAAGAAAGTCTTGGCCAGGTCCCGTACCGCCTCGACCTCGTCATCACTCCACGCGGCGCGTGCCATCGTCGGATCCTTTGCTCGCCTCGGCCGGCCTCGCCGCCGGCTCCTCGTCATCAGATTCCACCACTATTGGCATGATGTCAACAAGCCGGGCACACGTCAGGTCAACCGGCCGATACGGAGGCTGTTTTCGCGGGGACGCGGGTCAGGTCGAAGACTGTTGCGACTGGTTGACCGCCGCCAAGGAAGTGAAGATCGGTGTGTCCGGGTCGGCCGAGATGCCCTGGCGGCGCAGGAACCCATCGATGAGGCCCCAGACGAACTCGGTGGCTTGGTCGACGAATTCGGCGGTCGTCACCGGGCGCGGCGCCTGCGAGTCCCCCAACCACAGATCGGTGATCGAGACGACCACCCCCGCCACCGCACGGGCCAGGTAGTCGATACCGGTCGCGTCGATCGGGATGGATTCGGCGACCTCGCGCGCCTGTGTGGCGAAGCGGCCCGCCGCGGCGCGACCGAGGTCGAATTGAAGTACCGAACCGTCGGCGTGCTGCGTGACGTGCGCCTGGCCGAGGAAGCGAAAAACGTTGGGGTGTTCCAGAATGCTGTCGGCGTACCCGGTCAGGATGCGGCGCAGCGCGGTGCGCGGGGGTTGGAGCATGAGGGTGAGATCGTTGCCCGCCGCGGCCCCGGCAGCCTTGGCCATCCGATTACCGATCTCGGTATACAGATCCGCCTTATCGGCGAATTGGCGATACAACCGAGGTTTGGTGATGTGGGCCTCGCGGGCGATGTCGTCCATGCTCGGCCGCGGGCCGTCCCTATCGATCACCCGAATTGCCGCGTCGACGATCTCCTCGCGGGTGATCGTCCTCGCAGCGGATCTGGTGTCGGATCTGGGCACAGTCGGGAGCTTACACGTACCGACAGTACGAAATGAGATGCGCAGGCAAGACCAGACAGAACTGGCAACTTTGGCGCACTATACGTGACTTACCTCATATTCATCGACAGCCATGCCCATTGATTTCCAGTACTTCGTACTGTCAGTATCGGATCACGTACCGGCGGTACATCAGCATCTGCGACAGCTCATCGATCGAGGCGCGAACATGACCGAACAGCCCGACAGCACCGACCCGACCGACATCCGGCGACCGGACCGACAGTCGACCGTGCCCGTCGAGAGTGCCGAGCTGGCCGTATTCGAATGGGGCGATCCCGCCGCCGAACCACTGGTGCTGGTGCACGGCGTCACCGACACCCACCGAGCCTGGGCCAAGGTGGCGGCGCTGCTGGCCGACGGCTTCCGCGTGATCACCTACGACGTGCGTGGCCATGGCCGGTCGGCGAAACCGACTGCGGTGCCGGACTATCGACTCGAGCGGCTCGCCGCGGACTTCTACGCGGTGATCGACGCGGTCAGCCCGCGCACTCCGGTGCATGTGTGCGGCCACGGCTGGGGTGCGGTGCAGGCGTGGGAAGCGGTGTGCGATTCACGCGCGAATACCAGGATCGCATCGTTCACCGCCATCTCCGGTCCCAATCTCGACCATGTCGGAATGCTGTTGCGTGACATGGCATCTCCGACACGCCACCTGCGCAGGCTGGCCACCGACCCGATGTGGTGGCTGCGCGGTGCCGGGTCTGCGCCCGCCGCCGCGCAACGGATCGCCTACCCACCACGGGTCCGTTCCTGGCTGATCGAGCAGCTCGGCGGAGTCCCGCGCGCGTATGCGCCGATCGCCGCCACCTGGCGCACCGACCTGCTCGCCGGGACCCGCATCGTCCGGGCCAACCTGCTGCACCATCTGCTGCGGCCGCGGGACCGGCAGACGGCGGTGCCGGTTCAGTTGGTGGTCGACACCACCGACGTGTTCGTCCCACCGTTCCTCTACGACAGCAGCGCCCCGTGGGTGGATCGCCTGTGGCGCTGCGCAATTCCCGCCGACCACTGGCTCCCGGTGACCGAGCCACTGCTCGTCGCCGAGGCCATCGCCAACTTCGTCGAAGACCTGCACGCGGCCGACGCGACGATCCCGCGCCGGTAACCCGCCGCGCGTCGCGGCCGCTCCAACAGATCGCCGCCGCCACCTTGGTACCGACCGCGATCAGCGCCAAGGCCGCCGAGCGTGCCACCGCGTGCGGTCGGGTCGACCTGGCTCGAGTGCTACACGGGTAACGAGCTTCCTGGACGGTACTCCCGGGGTGCGACCGGCGGGCTGAGCCGTCGATGCGACAATGGATGCGTCAACCGCCCCAGTTCACGAAGGATAAGCTCGCATTCCGATGGCCGAGAACACCGCGTCGACATTGCCCGATACCCAGGCCATCGACCCGGCCGAACTGGCCATCTGCCTGCGTGTACTCGACCAGGCGGGGCAACTGGACAAGGACGACCCCAACTCCATCGCCGTGCAGCGCGCGGTCGGGCACATGTTCAAGAAGCTCAAGCTGCGCCGTCGCAGCGAGGCAAGGGACGCGGTGGCAGCCGCGGATCGTGCGGTAGTCGCGGCGACGGCGACCGGCTCGCCGAATCGGATCGATGACGAGACCGCCGGTATCCCACTGACCTCCAACGCCGCGGGCGCCAGTGCGGGCACTCTGCTGCGGGCGCGCCCCTGCTATATGTGCAAGCAGCGCTACACCCGCGTCGATGCCTTCTACCACCAGCTGTGCCCGGAGTGTGCCGCCAACAGCCATTCGAAGCGGGACGCCCGTACCGATCTCACCGGCCGCCGCGCCCTGTTGACCGGAGGCCGTGCCAAGATCGGCATGTACATCGCGCTGCGACTGCTGCGCGACGGCGCACACACCACCATCACCACGCGCTTCCCCAACGATGCCATCCGCCGCTTCGCCGCCATGGACGACAGCGCCGACTGGCTGCATCGGCTGCGTATCGTCGGCATCGACCTGCGTGACCCCGCCCAGGTGGTCGCCCTCGCCGACGACGTCGCCGCGCAAGGCCCGCTCGACATTCTCATCAATAATGCCGCGCAGACCGTGCGCCGCTCCCCTGGCGCCTACAGCGCGCTCGTCGACGCCGAGTCCGGCCCGCTGCCCGCGGGCGCGCTGCCGGACGTCGTGAGTTTCGGCAAGACGATGCAGGCACACCCGACCGCGCTGACCGCCTCGCTCGCGCCGAGCTTGACCGCCGCGGACGTCGCCGAATTGGCGTTGGTCGCGGGATCGGCCACACCGGAACGCATTTCACGTGGCGTCGCGATCGACGCCGGCGGTTTGGTGCCGGATCTCGCGCACACCAACAGCTGGGTGCAGACCGTCGCCGAGGTCGACCCCACCGAACTGCTCGAGGTGCAGCTCTGCAACTCGGTCGCACCGTTTATTCTCGTGTCCCGGCTGCGCCCGACCATGGCCGCGTCCCCGGCTCGGCGCAAATACGTCGTCAACGTTTCCGCCATGGAGGGTCAGTTCTCCCGCGCGTACAAGGGCCCCGGCCATCCGCACACCAATATGGCCAAGGCGGCGCTGAACATGCTGACCCGCACCAGCGCCAGGGAAATGCTCGAGGAAGATTCGATCCTGATGACCGCCGTCGACACCGGCTGGATCACCGACGAGCGCCCGCACTATACGAAGCTGCGCCTGGCGGAAGAGGGCTTCCACGCGCCGCTGGACCTGGTCGACGGCGCCGCTCGCGTCTACGACCCGATCGTCCAGGGTGAGCGCGGCACCGACCTGTACGGCTGCTTCCTGAAGGACTACCAACCTTCTCCTTGGTGAATCGCCGCCGAGTAACCCCCACTGCGGGCAGAATCGCATCGAACTCGATACGACGACCGGAAGGGGCACCATGGCGAATCACGGCGGGCTCGGCGCGCTGCTGCGCGACCGGTTGCCGTTCCTGCGCTGGTCGACCATCCGCTTCGCACTCGGCGGGGCACACTTGCTGCGCACCGGGCAGGTCGGTGACGGGCGCGAGGCAGCGCTGCGCGACCACGTCCTCGGCCACGCCACGGCGGGCGATCCCGAGAGTGTGCTCGCCGCCATCGATGACTTCGCCCGCAACCGCAGCATCCTGATGAATGTCGGGGACGAAAAGGGTCTGCTGCTGGACGCCGCGGTCCGGCGGGCCGAGCCGAAACTGCTGCTCGAACTGGGCACCTACTGCGGATACAGCGCGGTGCGCGCGGGCAGGCTGATGCCAGCGCGCGCCCGGCTGGTGTCGGTGGAGGCCAGCCCCGCCAACGCCGAGATCGGACGAGCGGTCATCGAACACGCCGGTTTGGCGGACCGGGTCAGCGTCGTGGTCGGTAAGATCGGCGACGGCGGTGCAACGGTGCAACGGCTGATCGACGAGTACGGATTCACCAGCGGGTCAGTGGATTTCGCATTCATCGATCATTGGAAGACCGAATATCTGCCGGACCTGGAGACAATCATTTCGGCGGACTGGCTGCATCCCGGATCGATTGTGGTTGCCGACAACGTGAAAATGCCTGGCGCACCGGCTTATCGGCGCTACATGCGCGAGCAGGAGGGCATCTCCTGGCGCACCATCGAGCACAAGACACATGTCGAATACCAATCACTGCTCACCGATCTTGTGCTCGAGTCCGAATATCTGGGCTGAACTTCCGTAGCCTCGCTCGCCCCTTCGAGCGCGGCAGGCAAGATGCCGCCCGCGCCGCGTCCGCGAGCGATTACGCTGGAAAAATGCTGTACCGGCTGCTTGCAGATGCCACCGCCACCGTGCACTTCGCATTCGTGACCTACGTGGTGATCGGCGGATTCCTCGCGTGGCGCTGGCCGCGCACCATCTGGCTGCATCTGATCGCGTTCGGGTGGGGCTTCAGCACGATCCTGCTCGGGGTCGATTGCCCGCTGACCTATCTGGAGGACTGGGCACGCCATCGGGCCGGGATGGCCGGGCTTCCGTCGAGCGGGTTCATCGACCACTATCTGACCGGGGTGATCTACCCGGAAAGTGCGCTGGGGTTGGTGCGGGTGCTGGTTGCGGTGTGTGTCGCGGTGTCCTGGGTAGGGTTCGTATGGTTGTCGCGACAGCGGGCGGGTAGCCGGGTCCGCGCGTCCGGGTAGGCGTGCGCCGCTTCGATCCGAACCGGCTCGCCCTGAGCGGGACTCACGGCACGGAATGGTGTCGTGCCAGGCTCTGTGTGAGGAAGTCGGCTACCTCGGCCACCTTCTCATCCAGGTAGAAGTGACCGCCGGGGAACACCGCGCGCTCGAAATTGCCCGTGGTGTGGTCGCGCCATTCGGCGGCCTGCTCCGGGACCACCGTGGGGTCCTCGGTGCTCACCAGTGCGGCGATATCCCCGGCAAGCGGGTCACCCGCGAGGTAGACGTATGTCTCCACCGCCTGGTAGTCGCTGCGGACGGCGGGCAGCACCAGCTCGGCGAGGCTGGGTTCGTCACGCAATATCCGCACCGAGGTCGGATCGGTCGCCAATCGCTCCAGATCACCGATCAACTCGTCGTCCGACGCGAGGTGCAGGCGACCTGGTTCCATGAAAGTCGGTGCGGGACGGCCGGAGACGAACAACGTCGTCACCGGCTGCCCGGCGCGCTCCAGGCGGCGGGCCGTTTCGAAGGCCACGGTCGCGCCCATGCTGTGGCCGAACAGCGCCAGCCGTTCGACCGGCCCCTGGCGCAGGATTTCGTCCGCAATCCGACCCGTGAGGGTGTCCATATCCGAGATCGCGGGTTCGCCGAGCCGATCCTGCCTGCCCGGATACTGCACGGCGGCAACGGCGATCCCGGCACCGAGTTTCGTGGCCAGCGCGCGATACGCGGTGACGGACCCGCCGCCCGGCGGCATGCACACCAGTTGGTGGCGGGCCGCGGCGTCGGCCCGCAGCACGCGCAGCCAGTCCGTGGCTGCGATGGTTCGGCGCACGTCGATCTCCTTCTGTGTGGAACAACCAGTAGGCGGATATTCCTTTGTAGCAACTTCGCCGGTCTGCCGTTGGGCCGACACCCTGCTCTGCCGGGTTATTCTTGCTGCTCCGGTGAGCTGTTCGTATCGACGAGGCGGTAGGTATGACGGAGTGGACGACAGAGCAGTCCAGTGGATCGACCACGATCGAGATTCGGGTGCCCGCGCTGCTGGAGCAACTGGTCATGCTGCGGGCGCTCGCCGAAACAGTCGCTCTCATTGCGGATTTCGGGCTCGACGAGGTCACCGACATCCGCTTGGCGCTCGACGAGATCGCCACCGAGCTGATCCTCGGCGCCGTACCGGACTCGACCATCGATTGCCGGTTCACCTATCGCGAGTCCGCGATGCTCGTTCAGGTTTCCTCCGTCGCCGCGGCGAACACCGTGCCGGGCCAGGACAGCTTCGGCTGGCACATCGTGCGCACACTGACCGACACGGTGAACGCGGTTCAAGCCCCGCTCGACACGGCGGTTGGCGGGTATCCGACCGTCGTCGATTTCCAATGGGTGCGAGGTGGCACCGATGGCCGATGAGCAGGCCTCGCCACCGGCGCCGAGGCCGCGGCGAGCTCGTTCAGGCGGCGACCCCTACGACAATATCGGGCCACTACTCACCGAGCTCGCCGCACTCGACGCCGCCGATCCGCACCGAGAAGCGGTGCGCCAGCAGGTAATCGAGCGCTGCCTGCCGCTGGCCGATAACATCGCGCGCAAATTCAGCGGCCGCGGCGAGAACTTCGACGACCTGCTGCAGATCGCCAGGGTGGGCATGGTCCAGGCCGTCGACCGGTTCGATCCGTCCTTCGGTGCATCATTCCTGTCTTTCGCGGTGCCGACCATCATGGGCGAAGTACGGCGGCATTTTCGCGATCACACCTGGGCGCTGCGAGTTCCACGGCGGCTCAAGGAAATTCAACAGACAATCGGCCCCACCACCGAAGCACTTGCGCAGCGCCTCGGCCGTATGCCGAAGGCCAGGGAGATCGCCGAGGAAATCGACGCCGATCTGACCGAAGTCACCCAGGCGTTCATCGCCCGCAATGCCTACCAAACCTCTCCCATCGACCCCGCACCCGGTAGCGGCGACGACGGAGCCGCGGCGTCGGTCCTGGATACCCTCGGCTCCGACGAACCGAACTACCGCACCGTCGAGGACTACCTGGCGGTCAAACCGCTCATCGCCGCCCTGCCCGAGCAGCAGCGTCAGGTACTGATCATGCGTTTCTTCAAATCCATGTCCCAAGCCCAGATCGCCGAGCAGCTCGGCTGCTCCCAGATGAATGTCTCCCGCATCCTCTCCAAGACCCTCAACACACTGCGAGAGCAAGCACTACGCGATTGACCCGAACCTCTCGGCGTCCGGGAGGTTCGGCCCATGTGCAGCCGGCTCAGAGCCGGGTGTAGTTCTCGTCGTCCTGCTCGAAGGCGGTCAAGATGTCGGGCGTCAGGGTTGGACGTGTGTCCGCGATGGCCGTGAGGTAGTCCGCGGTACTCGCGAGTTCACCCCTGCCGTCCAGCATTTCGCGTTCGAACGCGGCCTGTGCGCCCTTGCGCGCCGCGAACTCGATATCGGCGGGAGTGAAAAGCGCGCTCGCGCTCACCAATTGGTGGAGATCGATGTGATCACCGGCGGGCCCGATGTATCGACGCCACATTGCGCGGCGGGCGGGCGCATCCGGAGGTCCGATCGGAATCACATAGTCGAACCGCCCCGGCCGCAGGAAGGCAGAATCCAGCGAACGCACGGAGTTCGTCGCGCACACCAGCAGGCGGCTGTCCTTCTCCCGGAAAGCCGGGATCAGCTTCAGCAACTCGTTGGTGACGCCGTGCGCGGCGCTGGTCGCGCTACCGGAGCGTGCGACGGCGATCTCCTCGACCTCGTCGATGAAAAGCACGAGTTCGTCGAGTTCCGCGATGTCATCGAATGTTTCACGCAGCGAGGCCGCCAAGCCGCCCTGTGCGGCCGCGGCCAACCTCGACGGGAACAGCTCGACAAACGGCCAGCCGAGCCGCGACGCCACCGCCTTCGCGAAACTCGTCTTGCCGGTGCCCGGCGGCCCGAACAGGATCACGCTCTTCGGCGTCTGCACGCCATAGCGTTCGGCGGTGTCCCGGTTCGCCAGTGGCAGCACGATCCGGCGTTCGATGACGTCCTTCTCACGGTCCATGCCTGCCATCGACTGCCACAGGCCAGGCGGCAGCAGACGCCCACCCAGCTCGGTGAGCAGGTTGGTCTGCTGGGGCCCGAGGCGCTCGAGCATCTCGTAGTAGACCAGTCCGTCACGGCGCAGGTATCCGGAATTCTCGAAGGCAGTGGCGCCCGTCGCACCGTCGGGAAGCACAGCGCAGATCCGTCGGACACCGGCCGTCCGTAGTCGCCGCTCGAGCTCGGCGAGCAGAGCACTGCCGATGCCGCGCTGCCGCCAGCGCGACCCGAGCGCGACCAGCAGCACCCAGGCACGCTCGCCCTGAACTTCCGCAACAGCCATCCCGACCATCTCGGCACCGACCTCGGCGACCACCGCCGACTGTCCCTTCCTGGCGGCCGCCATCACCTCGGCAACGGCAAAGACCGGTTCAACAGATCCGGGGGTTCGACTCTGATCCCAGATCTGAATCGCCTGGTCCAAGTCGTCATCGCGAAAGTCGCGCAACCGCCATACCGGCATGCACACCTCGACTCGGCCATCCGAGAGCCCCATCCGGTTCCAGTGAACACCCTGGGACAACACCTCGACAAGGACCGCTGCACCGATGCCTGTTTTCCGAGGATCGCCGGGCCGCGCAGCGGCGGACTCGCGACATCCGGGAAGACGCGCAACCGTCCCTCCCTGTCGTCCACTCGGGCCAGTTCGCGAGGCCGCCCGAGATCGTCATTCCGGCCACGCCGAAGTCGTTGGGGGCCAACGAGACCACCACCGTGTGCTGTGACAGTATGAGAACTCGTGAGTCGCGAAGCCGCTGCATCCAAAATGTTCGATCCGGTGAACGCGCATGAACGGCTGGTCCACGACTATGAATCCGGAATCGGTATCAGCGGCTCCAGCATCGCGCCGTCTTTCGTTCCCGGCAGATATCTCGCCGCCACACTGCCGGTCTGGGCGCTGGCCGCCGGATCGGTCGCGGCGCTGAACACCGCCGCGAATCGAATCAGGGTCACGCACGGCCTGCACCCGGTGGCGTATCGGCTCGACCCGGACCGCATCACCGCTGCCTTCTCCAGCGAACGTCTGCTGCGAGTCGACGGACGACCGCCGACGATGTTCGCGGATCTGTCGGGCTTCTTCCCCACCTTCGACGGCTGGGTCCGCACGCACGCCAACTACCCGCACCACCGCACCCGGCTCCTCGCCGCCCTCGGTCTGCCCGACGACATCCCGATCGATCTGGCCGTCGCGCAGATGGCGATGAGCCGCGCATCCGATATCGAGGAGCGCGCCGCCGAGGCGGGTGCGATCGCCGTGCGGGTCCGCACCGAACAGGAATGGGCCGAAAGCCCGCAGGGGCAGGCGGCCGCGGCCGGACCGCTGGTCGCGATCGAAACCAGGGACGATCGTGGCGAGTCCGGATTGCCTATCGGCGCAACGCCTTTGCAGCCGCTGCGCGGCGTCCGAGTGCTCGATCTGACCCGAGTGATCGCCGGGCCGGTCGCGACCCGCGCGCTGGCGCTGCTCGGCGCCGAAGTGTTGCGCATCGATCCACCACAGCTGCCCGAGATTCCGTGGCAGTTCGCCGACACCAGCCAGGGCAAACGCTCCGCCCTCCTCGACCTGCGCACCCAACTCGCCGTGCTCGACGATCTACTCGCCTCCGCCGACGTGCTGATCACCGGATACCGGCCCGGCGCGCTCGAGCACGCGGGACTGAGCACTGCCACCCGACCTGGACTCGTGCACGGCCGGGTCAGCGCGTGGGGCGAATCAGGTCCGTGGGGCAATCGCCGCGGTTTCGACAGCATCGTGCAGGCGGCGGCGGGCATTTCGATCGTGGAGGGCGCTCCTGCCGTCCCCGGCGCGCTGCCCGCGCAGGCCCTCGACCATGCCTCCGGCTACCTGCTCGCCGCCGGTGTGATCGATGCGCTGGTCGCCCGGGCGTCCGACGGTATCGGCCGCGACGTCCGAGTTGCCCTCGCGCGCACCGGTTCGTGGCTGCTGGCCGCACCGAATCGCGCGCCGAGTCATCCGCAGGCCGCCGCGCCGAATCCCGCCGCGACCGTGATGCACGGAAACGTGGTCACCGCCGCTCCCGCACTGCCCGAGTATCCCGACTACGCCTGGCCAGCTCCCGCGTACGGCACAGACGCAGCCGCCTGGCCCGTCCGCATGCGCTGACCTAACCCGGCACCCATCCAGCAGACCAGCTACGCATCGACGATGCGTAGCTGGGCGCTGCGTTCGTGTGTGCGGGTAGTTGGCGGAAAATTCGTTTGCGATTTCTTGTCGGTGGGCGATGAGATGGTGGTCCCTACATCGTCTGCACCGACATGTACCTCATGGATGACATCGCGCCGGAAGGAACCAGCACTGTGGCCACCACTATCGGCCCATTGCCCAGCTCGGCCGCCGAGCCGCTCGCGGGGCGACGGGAGTGGATCGGGCTCGCGGTGCTGGCGCTGGCCTGCTTGGTCTACGCGATGGATCTGACAGTGCTGCATCTCGCCGTGCCGATGATCAGCGCGGATCTGCACCCGACCAGCGCGCAGCTGCTGTGGATCATCGACGTCTACGGCTTCATGGTGGCCGGCCTGCTGATCACCATGGGCACCCTAGGCGACCGGATCGGGCGGCGCAGGTTGCTGATGATCGGCGCGGCCGCCTTCGCGGTGGTGTCTATCGTGGCGGCATTCTCCCCCACCGCGGAAATTCTGATCGGCTGCCGGGCCATGCTCGGTATCGCAGGGGCGACACTCGCGCCGTCCACCCTGTCGTTGATCTTCAACATGTTTCGCGACACCAGGCAGCGCTCGGTGGCCGTCGGCGTGTGGGTCGGCGCGTTCTCCGCGGGCGGCGCGGTCGGGCCACTGTTCGGCGGCGTGCTGTTGGAGAGCTTCTGGTGGGGCTCGGTGTTTCTACTTGCCGTCCCGGTGATGGCACTGCTGCTGGTACTCGGCCCGAAGGTGTTGCCGGAGTTCCGCGATCCGAACGCGGGCAGACTCGATCCGGTCAGCGCTGCCCTCTGCGTGGCCACCATGATCGCGCTGGTCTTCGGTATGAAGAAGATCGCGCAGGACGGCATCGGCAGCGTCGCGCTGCTGGCTATGATCGGCGGCGGCACTGTCGGCGCGCTCTTCGTCCGCCGCCAGCTCACCCGCCCCGATCCGATGCTGGATCTGCGACTGTTCCGGCTCAGCACTTTCCGGATCGCGTTGCTGATCAACATGATCGGCATCTTCGTTGCCTTCGGATACTTCTTGTTCGTCGCACAGTACTTCCAGTTGGTCCTCGGCCTTTCGCCGCTGGCCACGGGTGTGGTGATGGCACCATCCGGGCTCGGCTTCATCGTCGGGTCGCAGCTGGCGCCGCGCATCGTCCGAGTGGTGCGACCCGCCTACCTCATCGGTGCCGGGATGGCGGCCTCCGGTGTCGGATTGCTACTGATGCTGCAACTCTCGGTAACCGGCGACCTCGCGCTGGCGGTGGTCGCGTCGGTGATCATTTCGCTCGGGCTTGCCCCGGTATTCGGCATCACCACCGAGCTCATTGTCGGGTCGGCACCACCGGAGCAGGCGGGCGCGGCATCCGGCGTGTCGGAGACGGGCGCCGAACTCGGTGGCGCGCTCGGTATTTCGATCCTCGGCAGCATCAGCATCGCGCTCTACCGCGGCGACCTCACGGAGTCGCTGCCCGCGGGACTACCCGCCGAGGCCGACCGGTTTGCGCGCGACACCCTCGGTGCTGCCACCGAGGTCGCCGCCGCCTTGCCCGGGCAAATCGGAGAGTCTGTCCTGCTGGCGGCACGCGAGGCGTTTCTGCACGGCGTGCACGTCACCGCGGGCATCGCTGCCGTTGCCGCACTGGCGATTTCGGTGATCGCGGTGATTCGACTTCGCCATATTCCGGCCGGGGCACCCGAGCAGGACTGACCGGTCAGGTGCGCAAATCCTGGGCGAGCACCGCGATCGCTTCGGTGAGCCTGGCGCCGTCGGGCAGATTCTTGCCCCGAGTGATCATCCACAGCACACCGAGTCCCTGGGTGAGAACGAAATACAGCTCGGCGATCGCCCGCGCCGCGTCGTGATCCAGTGCGGGATGCGCCTCTCGCATCGACCGCGCGAGGTCCTCGTAGGCGCCGCTGAGGCTGTCGGTCATGAATTCCTGCGACTCCGGTGAGCGCGCGACGCGCAATAGGTTCTCCAGACTCGCCAGCATCCCCTCGCGGTTGTTCTCGAATACCTCCCCCATGCCGTCCCACATCTGGGCGAACGCCGCCAGCAGCGGTGTGCCGCTGGTGTCGTTGATCAACGCCTCCATGCTGTCACCGATGCCGGTGCCGAGCGCCTCCGCCAGCGCCTCGGTGATCAGCCGTTCCTTGGAGCCGAAGTGGTAGCCGATCGCGGCAAGGCTCACCCCGGCCGCCGCGGCGATATCCCGCGCGGTGGTTTTCGCGACACCGCGTTCCAAGATGGCCTTCCGTGCTCCCGCCAGTAGATCTTCTCGGTTTCCCATGCCCTCACCATACAACGTCTTAGACATTCGTGCTAGACACACGTGCCACATTCGTGTTAGACATATGTCTAATACGAATGTTCTTCAGACGGGAATTGAGAATATGAGCACCACCAGCACGCTCCACGTCCTCGTCAGCGGTGGCGGAATCGCAGGCAATGCGGTGGCGATGCAGTTGCTGCGCGCGGGCATCCGCACCACCGTTGTGGAGCGGGCGGCCGAGCCACGGCCCGGCGGTCAGGCCGTCGACCTGCGCGGACCCAGCCGCGAGGCGGCCGAGCGGATGGGACTGATGCCTGGCATTCGCAAGTACCAGCTCGACGAGCGCGGCATCGCCTACGTCGACAAGAACGGCAGGGAATTTGCCAGAATTCCCGCCGAAATGTTCGACGGCAAGGGCCCGGTCGCCGAAATCGAGATCACCCGCGGCGATCTGAACCAGGTGCTGCTCACCGAACTCGCTACCGTGGGAGGCGAACTCGACTACCGCTACGGGGAGTGGATCGCCGGTCTGAAGCAGCACGACACGGGTGTCGACGTCACCTTCGCATCGGGTTCCACCGAACGCTTCGATCTCGTCATCGGCGCGGACGGCGTGCACTCGGCGACACGACGGCTGGCGTTCGGTCCGGAAGAACAGTTCGCGACCTACCTCGGCGGCTACATGTCCTTCTTCACGATGCCGACACCCGCCGGTTCCGAACCCGGCTGGTTCACGATGCACACGGTCCCCCGCGCCGCCGTCGCGATCCGTCCCGACGCCGAGCCCGCCACCTCGAAGGCGATCATCACGCTGCGCACCGACGCCGACCCTGCCCTGCGGGGCGATGTCGCCGCACAGCAACAGCTCATCCGGGACATGCTCGCCGAGGCGGGCTGGGAGGCCTCCGCGGTGATTGCCGCAATGGCAACGACGCCGGATTTCTATTTCGACGAATTGGCGCGCGTCGACATGCCGACCCTGGCGGCAGGACGGGTCACGCTGCTCGGTGACGCAGGGTTCTGCGGCTCCCCGATGACCGGTATGGGCACCGCGATGGCCATCGTCGGCGCCTACGTACTCGCTGGCGAAATAGCCGCAGCCCCAGACGATCTCGCCGGTGCGCTGGCCCGCTACGAGGCCATCGTCACGCCGTTCCTCGCCAAGGCCAAGGAACTGCCTGGCGGTGGCATCAAGATGATGCTGCCCAACTCGCGCCTGGGGACCAGGGTGGCCCACGCCAGCATGAAATTGATGACCTCACGACTGTTCAAGCCGTTGATCATGAAGATGATGACCAACACCGACGACTACGAACTGCCTACCTACTGAGCCTCGAGCCGGATGGCCCGCCGCCGCTCGCTACGCTCGCAGGGTGCGGCAGCAAATCATTATGGACGTCGATACCGGGATCGATGATTCCCTCGCGCTGCTCTATCTGCTGGCCTCCCCGGAGGCCGAGGTCGTCGGCATCGCCGCCACCGCGGGCAATGTGCCCGCATCTCGCGTGGCGGCGAACAACCTCGCGTGGCTGGATGTGTGCGGGGCGCCCGACATCGAAGTCGCGCTCGGCGCCACCGAGCCCCTGGCTATCCCACTGCGCACCACCGAGGACACGCACGGACTGCAGGGCGTCGGCTACGCGGAGCTGCCGGAATCCGCGCGCCGACTTTCGCGTCGTTCGGCCGCCGAGATGTGGGTCGAGCTGGTCCGCGAGCGCCCCGGACAGATCGTCGGCCTGTGCACCGGACCGCTGACCAATCTCGCGCTTGCCCTCCGGGTGGAACCCGAACTGCCCCGACTGTTGCAGCGACTGGTCATCATGGGCGGCGCGTTCAACCATCCTGGCAATACGACGCCGACCAACGAATGGAACGTGCACGTCGACCCGGAGGCGGCGAAGGAGGTTTTCGACGCCTTCTCCGCCGCAGCACCGGACCGTCGACCGATCGTGTGCGCGCTCGACATCACCGAGACCATCGAGATGTACCCCAGACACCTTGCGCTGCTGGCCGAACGCGCGGGGAGCCTACCCGTGGAGATCGTTTCGGAAGCCGATTCGGTGGATGCCCGATCCGCGGCGAGCAACCCCATCGTGCGATATCTGACCGATGCGGTGCGTTTCTACTTCGACTTCCACCGGCTCTACGACCAGGGCTATCTGGCGCACATGCATGACCCGTTCGCGGCGGCGGTCGCCCTGGACCCCGCGCTCGCCCGCACCCGTCCGGCGACGGTCGATGTCGAACTGACGGGAGCACTGACCCGGGCTACCACGGTGGCCGATTGGGCCGGGATGTGGGGCCGAGAACCCAACGCCGACATCGTGATCGGCACCGATCCCACGGCGTTCTTCGAGCGAATGATCACCAGGGTCGGCGATTACGCCCGAGCCGTCCACCCGCCGGCGACACCCGAGGATGCGTGATGATCGGCGACAACGACGACGACAATTCTTACCTAGCCGACTTCCGCACCCGGCTCGATCTGCCCGGCATCATCGACGTGCATACGCATTTCATGCCCGACCAGGTGATGCACAAGGTGTGGGCGTACTTCGATGCCGCGGGTCCGTTGACCGGCAAAGCCTGGCCCATCGCCTACCGAGACGACGAGCAGGTCCGGCTCGAGACGTTGCGCGGCTTCGGCGTTCGCGCATTCACCTCGCTGGTGTATCCGCACAAACCGGATATGGCGGCGTGGCTCAACGAATGGGCCGCCGACTTCGCCGAACGCACCCCGGACTGCCTGCACACCGCCACGTTCTACCCGGAACACCACGCCGCGAGCTACGTCGAGGCGGCCATCGAGCGCGGTGCCCGAGTGTTCAAGGTGCACATTCAGGTCGGCGACTTCCATCCCTGCGATCCGCTACTCAATCCGGTCTGGGGGCTGGTCGAGGACGCCCAGATCCCGGTCCTGATCCATTGCGGTTCAGGTCCGGCGCCCGGCGAATATACCGGCCCGGAACCCATTGCGGCTCTGCTGCACCGGTTCCAACGACTGCGGCTGATCATCGCCCACATGGGCAATCCGGAGTACTCCGAATTCCTCGATCTGGCCCAGGATTACCCCGGAGTCCACTTCGACACCACGATGGTGTGGACCGATTTCAGCGAGGCCGACTCGCCCTTCCCCGCCACCGAGCACGGCAGGCTGCACTACTTCGGTGACCGCATCCTCTTCGGCAGCGACTACCCGAACATTCCCTACTCCTACGGTCATTCGATCTACGCGCTGGAGCGGCTCGATCTCGGCGACACCTGGTTGCAGCAGGTCTGCTATCGAAACGCGGCCCGGCTCTTCGAGATCGAATGATCGTCGGAGTCCTCAGGCGGAGGCGACGGTGAACCTGGTCCGGGAGTGCGCAGGGTGCTCGGCCTCGTCGAGCAGGGCGACCGCGAAATCCTCCATGGAAATCGTCGAGATCCCGTCGGCGCCTGCGAGCAGTTCGTCGGCACCGAGCTGGTAGGCACCGGTCCGCTCGCCCGGCACCAGCTCGGCGGGCGGGCTCAGATAGGTCCAGTCGGCGTCGGTTTCGGCACGGCAGATCGCCAGCTGATCGGCGCACGCCTGTGCGATCGGCCGCAGTTCGGCCGGGAAGTCGGGGATCTCGTGCAACATGGCGCCATCGGCGCCCGGCACGGTCAGGGTGGACGCACCACCGACGACCAGCAATCGGGCGCCGGTCTGCGCCAACCCGGCCAGCAGCACCGTGGTCAGTGCGGGTAGTTCGTGCTCGCGACCCGACGCCGGACGCGTCGCGGTGATCACCACATCCGTCTCCGCGCTGAGCGTCACCACATCGACCGGATTCGAAGCATCTCCGGTGCGGATCGCCGCGCCGGAGGGCACCGCGGCCGCGCGCGCCGGGTCGCGGACCACTGCGACGACCTCATGTCCCCGTTGGAGCGCCTCGGCCACCACCCTGCTGCCCACATCGCCCGCCGCTCCGAACACTGTGATGCGCATGATTCCTGCCTCCTCCGGGCCACTGCCCGATCCACTTGCTTAGCTCTAAGGAATATAGCTTAGCGATAAGCAACTTCCCTATGAGATAACTCACCGCTGAGATATTCGCTAGGCTGCGCAGGTGACCGATCATGTCGAACAGGTGCTCGTGCAGTGGCAAGCACAGCGGCCTGACCTGGACGTCTCCCCGATGGCCGTCTTCGGACGGCTCACCAGACTGTCGCAACTCGTCAGCGCCGAGCTCCGCAAAACCTTCGCCCCACACGGCCTCGACGCCGCTTCTTTCGATGTGCTCGCCACGCTGCGCCGCAACGACCCACCGCACCGCCTGACACCTACCGAGCTCATGCGCTCCGCCATGGTGACCTCCGGCGCCATCACCCAACGCCTGGACCGGCTGGAGGAACGCGGCCTGGTGAGCCGCGCCCGCAGCGAACACGACGGACGCGGCATCCTGGTGACGCTCACCGAAGCCGGTCACGAGGTCATCGACGCCGCGCTCCCCGACCACGTCGCGACCGAACAACGACTACTGATTCCGCTGTCCCCCGCGCAACGTGATGCACTCGCCGAAACCCTGCGCACGCTGCTCGAATCCTTCGGCGAATCCGCCTGATTCGGCTCCACTCGCACACCCGTACTACCGCGGGTTTCTAAGCGGCCGGGCGATACCGCTCGGCGCGGGTATTCGCCCCGACCACTCGCAGCGCAGTACGCAAACCCCACTGGTTGACACGCCCCGGAACGACTCGACCACCCTGCGCGAACGCGGTGGCGAGAGCGGCAAAGGCAGCGCTGTCGGCCAGCGTCCATGGGATGTCGAAGCGGTCACGCACCAGCTCCGGCAGGCAGCCGTAGGTGAGCAAGCGCAACGGCGGCGACAGCACCACACCTGCCGCGCGGCCGAGACGATCCGGTGCCATCGGCACACCACATTCAGTGTGCCCCCACCATGCTCGGCAATGTGCAACGCCCGCGCCGCCGACGGCGTCATCTCCAGCACCTCGGCGCAGATGCGACGGAATTTCGCTTGGAACGCAGCGTAATTCGGCGGTATCGGCCGGGCACTCACGCCGTAGCGCTCATACCACTCGACGGTTTCGGCGTAGAGCTGTTCCTGCTCGGCCACGGTCAGCGTGTGCGGCTGGAAGAACTGCACCGACCGGAAGATCTCCCAGGTGAAGGTGGCATGCGCCCACCAGAATGTCTCCGGCTGCAGCGCGTGATATCGGCGGCCTCGCGCGTCGAAACCGCCGATACCCCGATGCAGATCCCGAATGTGGTGTGCACGTTCGGTGCCGCCAGGCGCGAGAATCGTCGCCCAGATCTGCGGCACCGAACGTGTGATTCGCTCGAATGGCTCATTGAAGAAGTCCGAGTGCTCCTCCACACCGGCACCCAGCTGCGGATACATCAGCTGCATGACACCGGCCGCCGTCCCGGGAAGCAGCGAGCGCACGTCGGCGGCGTAGCGCCGCAACAGCGAATCGGATTTCACTATTGAAACCTCCCGGGCCAGGCCGTATCCCACCACGGTAGGGCGACTGAGACAGTGAATCAACAGCTGTCTCGGTCTTGTTGGCGCATTGTTAGGCGATGCCCTCGCCTGCACTGGTCCGAGCGCAGGTTCGGCGACGGACCCCGTCCCGCAGCACTATTCGGTGTCGACCCGATCGAAGTGGAACGGGCAGTGTGTGCCGCCGAAACCGATCGTGGTGGCGCGGTCGAACCGGAAGCCGTCCCGCCGCGGCTGGATCGCACCGATCCAGTTCGCGTCGAACTCGCACATCACCGACGTCAGCTCCGCCGCCGAATGATCAACCAGCACGTCGTGATAGAAGCAGCGGACGACATCGACGTGATAGCTCCGCTCGTCGTCGACCGGTCGCACGAAGGTGAAGCCCGCGCCGAACGTTTGCTCCTCCCGCGTCTTCGATACCGCGACCATGGCCGCGAACGGATCCGGCGCCACATCCAGCATCGCCCGGGTGCTGTCCGCGACGAATTCGCCGACGGGTTCGACGAATGCCGCGCGCAGGATGGCGATGGCTGCTTCGCGGCCGAGTCGAGGCCGAAGTTCGCGGTATGCGACCACCAGTGCGAGGGTCATACGCAGGTTGTATTCAGCGGGTGCGTCCACGATGTGATGCGCGTTCGCGGCTTCCAACTCCGCGAGCCGTGTCCGCATCGCGGTGGACAGTCCGTCGGGCAGATCGTGATTGCGCAGCGCCGCAGTGATGTGGTCGAAGAACCCGTCGACGATCGCCGCGGAATCACGGTCGGGGTCGGGCACGTAATCGTCGCCGGCAAGCCCGAATTGGTCGGTGTTCATGGTATGTCCTTTCGAGACGGATGCCGGTCCCGAAACACAGCAACGAACCCCGAAAGTCGGGAGCCTGCCGTGCTCGAAACCGAACGAGCACGCCAGCACGCTCCACCGACCTACCTGGTGCTGACGATCTTTGATTGATACTTGCCTTTGCAGCATCGCATGCCGCAGGCGGCTTCGTCCACCGCGGCGCACTGGTCGACACGATCGAACACAGCAAGGCTCGCGGCGAAATCCCCGAACGCGCTACACGCCGCCGCGGCGACCGAGATCGCCGGCGCGCTGACCACACAGCTGGGCACGTAACGGGGTTTGGTTCACTCAGAGGTATGAGCGATCTCTTCGTCAAGATCTGCGGCCTGCGCACCGAGCAGGACGTGGACACCGCGGTGGCGGCCGGAGCCGACGCGATCGGCTTCGTTTTCGCGGCAAGTCCACGTCAGGTCGACGCCGCGACCGCCCGCCGCCTCGCGCAACACGTGCCTGCCCGGGTGCTGACCGTCGGGGTCTTCCGCGGCCAGTCCGTCGACGAGGTCCAGCGGTTGGCACAGGACAGCGGTATCCGCGCGGTGCAACTGCACGGCGACGAAGGCCCGGAGTACTACGAAGCGCTGCGCGCACAGGGCCGCACCCTTATCCGCGCCACCGCCGCCACGGAGGTCCCCGCTCGATGTGGCGAACTCGGCGAGGACCTGCTGCTGCTCGACGCCCCGGATCCGGGCTCGGGCAAGCCGTGGAACTGGGCGTCACCGGAGTTCACCGCACCCACGGGCCACTGGCTCCTGGCGGGCGGCTTGCACCCTGGCAACGTGCGTCAGGCCGCCGAAGCGACCCTCGCGTGGGGTGTCGATGTCTCCAGTGGAGTGGAGAGCGAGCGGGGTGTGAAGTCCCCGGACCTGATCCGCGCCTTCATCGAGGCAGCGCGGCTTCAGCCGTAAACCGGCGGCGCCGCTCGGTGAGGCTCGGCGACGGCGCGGGACACGTTGCGACGAAGCAGGTCTCATGCTTGTCTTCATCTGCCCCGGCGCCGCACTCGCCCGCCAGTTACCGGCGACAGAGCCTTTCGCCCCTTGCTTGCCGTCCAGGCGTCTGCGAAAGTGATGGCCCGTCAGTACGAAGCGGAAGAAGGCGGACTCGACGGTGCTATCGCTGCTGTGGATCATCTTGCCTTACAGCGCTTTTCTCTCTTTCGCCGTAGGTCACCTATGGCGATACCGCCGCGACCGATTCCACTCTTACACCGCGCGCCCGGACATGGATCGCACACAACGCCTCGGATCGACAGCGTTTCGAATCGGTTTCGGCATCGTGGTCGGCGCACGCATCACCGACATGATCGCCTCGGGACCACACAGCCGCCCCGAAGGCTCGATCTATGTCGTCATCCTTATCGTCGAGATCATCGCCGGGGTAGCGGCGATGATCGGCGCGGCGTTGTTGTTTCTCCCGGATCTGATCGCCAGCCCCGCCCGGCCCGCGATCACCCGGTTGGACCGCATCACGCTGCCGGTCTTGATCGCGGGCCTGCTGTCCGGCGTGCTGATCAGATTCGATCCGAACTCCTCCGACGCCGGATACCGAACCGCTGAATCACTCTTCGCCTGGTTCCGCTCGCTGTTCACACTCCATCCCTACCCCGAGGCGATGCGACACGCCCCGCTGATCTACCAGGCCCGCGGTCTGATCCTGTTGCTACTCATCGCAATCTGGCCCTACACGCGCCTCGCGGGTATCTTCGCGGGCCCGATCATCCGCCTCATCCCGAGAGCCCGACCCGAACTCCCACGGCCCTTCCGGGCACGAACGGCCAAGGACTGAGTAGATCGTCGAGACCGGGTAGCTATGCCCCGAGCTTGTTCTCAGCCGTGGCGTCGGTCGCCCATCACCAGTTCGGAGAGATGTGCTTCGGATTCGGGCGAGAACGGGTCTCGCTGCGCCCGGTAGGCGGCCACCGCTTGTCGGGTGTCTTCGGCGACCAGGTCGGCGTTGATCTGGGCCGCGGCGGCAGCGCCCGCCGCGGCGGCGGTACCGACCTGGGCGGCCAGGTCGGTGACATTGCCCGCGACCCACACTCCAGGAATTTCGGTACGGCCGGTCGCATCGGCCGGGATGTGCTCGCCGAGCCCTGAAGGATGCTGCGTGGGCCGTAGTCCGAGCGATGCCAGGAAGGCGGCGCGCGCCACCATCCGTGATTGGACGGCCAGCGCGGCCCGGCGGACCACCGTGCCGTCGCTCAGCCGCACTCCCACGAGGCGGTCCTCGGCGATCTCCAGGGCAGCCACCTCACCCACCACCACGCTGATGCCGCGGGCAGCCAACTGCTCGGCCTCCCCAGCGGTCAGCGGCGGCATGATGTGGGAGAAGAACGTGACGTCGGCGCTCCACTGACGAAACAGCAACGCCTGGTGCACCGCCATCGGACCACTGGCCAGCACACCGATGGCCTGGTCGCGGACCTCCCAACCGTGACAGTACGGACAATGCAGCACATCCCGACCCCACCGAGACCGCAGCCCCGGCACATCCGGCAACTCATCGACGAGCCCGGAGGTCACCAGCAGACGACGCGTGCGGATGGACCTGCCATCGGCCAGCGCCACCCTGAACCCCTCGGCCTCCCGAACCGCAGCCGTGACCTCCCCGGCGACCATGTGACCGCCATAGCCACGAACCTCGGCCCGACCGATCTCCAACAATTCCTCCGGCGGCATCCCGTCCCGCGCCAGCAGCCCGTGCACACCCGCAGCCGGTGCGTTGCGCGGCGCGCCCGCGTCGATCACCACCACCGACCGCCGCGCCCGAGCCAGCATCAGCGCCGCGTTCGATCCGGCAGCGCCACCGCCGACCACCACCACGTCATATCCATCACTCAGTCGATCGGTCACCATGACCACCTCCTCTCGGACCACCATGCGAGACCACGGGCAATTCCGGCAAACTCTTTTGCCGATATGGCAAACTGACGGACATGGACGACGACCTCGATCACGCGCTCGACGCGGTCGGACCCCGGCTACGAGCACTGCGCCGCCAGCGCGAGACCACGCTGGCCGACCTGTCGGCAACGACCGGCATCTCGGTGAGCACCCTGTCCCGCCTGGAGTCCGGCACCCGGCGACCGACACTGGAGCTACTACTCCCCCTGGCCAGAGCGCACGGCGTCACCCTCGACGAACTCGTCGACGCGCCACCCACCGGCGACCCGCGCATCCACCTGCGCCCGGTCACCCGCCACGGCATGACCATGCTGCCCCTGACTCGCCGCGCCGGCGGCATCCAGGCATACAAGCTCGTCATCCCCGCAAGCAGCCACCGCAAGGAACCCGATCCACAGACCCATGAGGGCTACGAATGGCTCTATGTCCTCAACGGACGACTGCGGGTCGTCCTCGGTGCGCACGATCTGGTGCTCGCACCCGGTGAAGCGGCCGAGTTCGACACCCGCGTACCGCATTGGTTCGGCGCCGCGGAGGCCGAACCGGTCGAGTTCCTCAGCCTGTTCGGCAAGCAGGGCGAACGCGCACACCTCCGTGCCCGCCCGCAGACAGCAAAAACAGGTCCCAGCTAGCGCCCACCGCCCAGAACCATCCGTGGGCGACCGCCGCGCGCGCGAATGTCTGATCCGGTTGGACGCGCCTCCCACCGACGGCACTGCCACGCCCGCATCGGGCGGTAGGCTCGGCCAGATGCACGTCGTCGTCATCGGTTCGGGGATTTCGGGTCTCTCGACAGGGGCCGAGCTGCTACGCGGCGGCCATGATGTGACTGTCGTGAGTGCGGAACCGATCAGTGCGACGACATCGTTTCTTGCTGCGGCCGTGTGGTTTCCGACTGCGGCGGGCCCGGCCGATCGAGTCGGTGCGTGGAGCACTGAGACCTTCTCGCATCTGGAAGCACAAGCCGCCGCACGCACGCCCGGAGTACGCATGTGCGAATCGCTTGCCCTCTATCGGAGCGAACCCCCGACTCCGACGTGGTCGCGCACGGTACGTGCGTTTCGTGCCGCCGAAGCCGACGAACTCCCGCCCGGCTACAGCTTCGGCTTCAGGTTCACCGTTCCGCTTGTCGAGATGCCTGTCTTTCTGCCGCATCTGCACGACGAGGTCGCCGCAGCGGGGGCGCGGTGGGTCAGGCGCACGGTGCACCGACTCGAAGATGTCGCCGAGCTGGCACCGGACGTCGTGGTCAACTGTGCCGGGTTGCGCGCCGGACAACTGGTCGACGATCAGACGGTCTATCCGATTCGCGGACAAATCGTTCGCGTGACCAATCCGGGATTGTCCGTGTCGGTCCGCGATGAGGCGCATCCGCTCGGCCGCGCGTATGTCCACCCGCGTGAGAACGACTGCATCCTCGGCGGTTCCCTCGACTCCGACCAGTGGGATGTGACACCGAATCCCACTCTGGCACAGTCGATCCTGGATAGATGCCGTGACCTCGCCCCACAACTGGCCGACAGCCGAGTGATCGAAACACTGGTCGGCCTACGGCCGGGCAGAAGCGAGGTTCGCCTCGAGCTCGACGGATCCCCCGCGTCCGGCACACCCGTGATCCACAACTACGGGCACGGAGGATCCGGCATCACCATCGGTTACGGCTGCGCACGCGAGGTCGCGACGATCGTCGACAGCCTCTGACATTCGGGACGTTCAGCGACCACGCCAGTGTGTAGTGCGCCCGGTGACCGTCAACTATCGAAGGCGTCGAGTATCTCTTCGGCCGCTAGCGCAGCGGTGAGGGTGCCGTCGCGGACCTGCTTTTCTATCTGGGCGCGAATGGCTTTCACCTTCGGGTTGTCGGCGAGGCGGCGCAACAACTGGTCGTGAACCATGGTCCAGGTCCAGTCGATCTGCTGGCGGCGGCGCTTTTCGTCGAATTCGCCTGCGTCGGTGAGGACTCGGCGGTGCTCCAGGACAGTGTCCCAGAACTTGTCGAGGCCATGGCCTTCCAGACCGCTCATGGTGAGGACCGGTGGGCGCCACAGGGCGTCGTGCGGGTGGATGAGACGCAGGGCGCCTGCCAGTTCGCGGGCGGCGGACTTGGCTTCGAGTTCATGCTTGCCGTCGGCCTTGTTCACCGCGACCAGGTCGGCGAGTTCGAGGACACCTTTCTTGATGCCCTGCAACTGATCTCCGGTCCGGGCCAGGGTGAGGAAGCAGAACACGTCGACCATGTTGGCGACCGTCACCTCGGACTGGCCGACGCCGACGGTCTCCACCAGGATCACGTCATACCCTGCGGCCTCGAGCAGGACGATGGTTTCGCGTGTTGCCTTCGCGACCCCGCCGAGTGTGCCCGCGGTCGGTGACGGGCGGATGTAGGCGTTGCGCTCCAACGACAGTCGTGCCATGCGGGTCTTGTCGCCGAGAATGGAGCCACCGGTGCGGGTCGAGGACGGATCGACGGCCAGCACTGCCACCCGGTGGCCTTTGCCGATCAGGTCCATGCCGAGCGCGTCGATGAACGTCGACTTGCCGACGCCGGGAACACCGGTGATACCGACACGATTCGACACCACGGTGTTGTCGGTGTCCGCATCGGGGGTCAGCCGCAGCAGTAGTTGCTGTGCCAGGGCACGGTGATCGGCCCGTGTCGATTCGACCAACGTGATCGCTCGCGCCAGGGCGGCCCGCTCGTTGCCGCGGACCGCCTCGGCGAGTGCGTCTACGTCGATGACGCGTTTGCTCATTCGGCGCTGGTGGAGTCCACAGCGCCGCTACCGATCTCGTGTCCGAGCTCGGTAGCGAGCTTCTTCAACAGATCGATCGCCGCGTCGGCGATGACGGTGCCCGGCGGGAAGATCGCCGCCGCGCCTGCCTCGTACAGCTCGTCGAAGTCACCGGGCGGGATGACACCGCCGACGATGACCATGATGTCGGGTCGACCGACATCGGCCAATGCCTGTCGCAGGGCGGGCACCAGCGTGAGGTGGCCTGCCGCGAGCGAGGACACACCGACAACATGCACGTCGTTGTCGGCCGCCTGCTGCGCCACCTCTTCCGGGGTCTGGAACAGCGGACCCACATCGACGTCGAAGCCGATGTCGGCGAAGGCCGTAGCGATCACCTTCTGGCCTCGGTCGTGACCGTCCTGGCCCATCTTCGCGACCAGGATGCGGGGTCGACGACCTTCGGCCTCGGCGAATTCCTCGACGAGCTCGATCGCCTTGCTGATGTTGGTGACCTTCCCTGCCTCGTCGCGGTACACACCGGACAGCGTACGGATTTCGGCCTGGTGGCGGCCGTACACCTTCTCCAGCGCGTCGGAGATTTCACCGACGGTCGCCTTGGCTCGCGCGGCGTTGATGGCGAGTGCGAGCAGGTTGTTTTCCATGCTGCCCTCGGAAGAACCAGCGGCGCGGGTCAATTCGGCCAGCGCCCGCTCGACCTCGGCCGTATCACGTTCGGCGCGTAGCCGTTGCAGCTTCTCGATCTGCTCGGCGCGCACCCGCGAGTTCTCGACCTTGAGGACCTCGACCTGCTGGTCCTCTTCGACCTGGTACTTGTTGACGCCGATCACCGGCTGCTGGCCGGTGTCGATGCGCGCCTGGGTGCGGGCGGCGGCTTCCTCGATGCGCAACTTCGGAATGCCTTCGCCGATGGCCTGCGCCATGCCGCCGTGCGCCTCGACCTCGGCGATATGCGCACGAGCCCGGTTGGCCAGCTGATGGGTGAGCCACTCGACGTAGTACGAGCCGCCCCACGGGTCGATCGGACGAGTCGTGTTGGACTCTTGCTGGATCAGCAGCTGGGTGTTGCGGGCGATGCGGGCGGAGAAGTCCGTCGGCAGCGCGAGCGCCTCGTCGAGAGCATTGGTGTGCAGCGATTGGGTGTGCCCCTGGGTCGCGGCCATCGCCTCGATGCAGGTGCGCGCCACATTGTTGTAGGCGTCCTGCGCGGTGAGCGACCAGCCGGAGGTCTGCGAATGGGTGCGCAGCGACAGCGATTTCGCGCTCTTGGGCTCGAACTTCGCGACCAGCTCGCTCCACAGCAGGCGCCCGGCCCGCAGCTTGGCGACCTCCATGAAGAAGTTCATGCCGATGGCCCAGAAGAACGACAGCCGCGGCGCGAACTTGTCGACCTCCATGCCCGCGGCGATACCGGCGCGGATGTATTCGACACCGTCGGCGAGCGTGTAGGCCAACTCCAGGTCGGCAGTCGCGCCCGCTTCCTGAATGTGGTAGCCGGAGATGGAGATCGAGTTGAACTTCGGCATCTTCGAGCTGGTGTAGGCGAAAATGTCGGAGATGATCCGCATCGAGGGCTTCGGCGGGTAGATGTAGGTGTTGCGGACCATGAACTCTTTCAGAATGTCGTTCTGAATGGTTCCGGCCAGCTGTTCCGGCGTGACGCCCTGTTCTTCCGCCGCGACGACATACAGCGCGAGGATCGGAAGCACCGCACCATTCATGGTCATCGAGACACTGACCTGATCGAGCGGAATGTGGTCGAACAGCTGGCGCATGTCGAGGATGGAATCAATGGCGACACCGGCCATTCCGACGTCACCCTGGACGCGCGGATGGTCGGAGTCGTAACCGCGGTGCGTCGCCAGATCGAAAGCGACCGACAGACCTTTCTGCCCGGCCTGCAGGTTGCGGCGGTAGAAGGCATTCGAGTCAGCGGCGGTGGAGAAGCCGGCGTACTGGCGAATGGTCCACGGCTGGTTGACGTACATCGTCGGGTACGGGCCGCGCAGAAACGGCGCGATGCCGGGCACGCTGTCGAGCGGATACCCTTCCGCGGCAACGGCATCCCGGTCCGCCTTGGTGAATACCGGTGGCACCTCGATGCCTTCCGGTGTCGACCACACCAGCTGCTCGGGCGTGTAGTTGTTCGCCTCGGCCGCCCCCTGAATGTAAGCGTCCACCTGCGCGGCATCCACCGCAGCGGGTTCCGCGGGACGCTCGGCCAACGGCACATCGGCGAAACTGCCGATCACGTGCTCGATTCCACCTTGTCGTTCGATCCCACTCAGTGTCATCAGGCTCCCACCTTCTCCAGCAGGCCGGATAGCGCGGCAACCGCATCGATGCGAGCCGCGAGGTAACCGTCCGGACGCTGCGCGCCCGTCACATCCGCGACCGCCTTCTGTGCGCCGGCCAGCAGCACGGTCTCGACTCCAGCGGCACGCAATGCGTCGACCGCGGCGCCCGCATCGGTGCCGTAGCGCTTGTCCGAACCACACAGCACCGCGATCGTGGCGCCGGACTCCGTTGCCGCCGTACCGATTCCGTCGGCCGCAAGCGGGCCGGGGTTGATCGACTCGATGCCGCCGGAAGCCAGCAGGTTGGCGATGAAGGTCACCCGCACGTTGTGCTCGGCCACCGAGCCCAGCGGCACCAGCAGTGCACGCGGCCGGGCACCGTTGGCCGCCAGGTAGGCATCCGAACGGTTGCGCAGCGCCTCGAATTGGGCACCGTAGCGAGCGATCCGCGCGTCCCGGCGCGCGGCCTCCGACAGCGGCGCTTCGGCCAGGTTCGGGAATTCGTTCACCCCGGTGACCGCTGTCTTGCGGTGCGCCACATCGGAATCCCTTGCGGCTCTCGTCGCGGCGATCCGCTCGGCGAGCAAGCCGGACTCCAGCGCCGCCCGGTAGCCGCCCGCGGCCTCGATCTCCTGCATGAACTCCCACGCCTTGGCGGCGAACGCGGCGGTGAGGTCCTCGACGTACCAGGAACCGGCGCCCGGGTCCTGCACGTGGCCGAGGCGTGATTCCTCGAGCAGCAGCAGCTGCGTGTTGCGAGCCATGCGGTCGGCGAACGGCTTCGACACGCCGAGCTCGCCCGCGGGCAGAGCCGAGTCGAACGGCAGCACCGTCACGGTGTCCGCGCCGCCGACACCGGCGCCGAACGCGGCAAGCGTGGTGCGCAGCATGTTCACCCACGGGTCACGTTGCGTCATCATGGCCGCGGAGGTCACGGCGTGCTGCGGCGCGCCACCGAACGCGGGTGCACCGCACACGTGCGCGACGCGGGCCCAGAGCTGGCGGGCCGCACGGAATTTCGCGATGGTGGCGAACTGGTCGTCGGTCGCGGCGAAACGGAACTCGAGCTGGCCGAGCGCATCCGCGATGTCATGGCCCGCGGCGAGGGCTCTCAGGTACTCCAGACCGGCTGCCACCGCGGCACCCAGTTCCTGGGCGTCCGAGGCGCCCGCATCATGGAAGACGGTACCGTCCACGGTGATTGCACGAACTGTCTCGGCACGTGCGATCGCCTGCTCGGCCAGTACGAGCGCCTCCGCGAGGTCGACGTCGGCGGTGCCCGAGAAGCGGCTGGTGAGCGGGGCCGCGCCGAGCCCGATCTGAATGTCCTTGCGCGCGGAGAGTTCGTAGCCATCGAGGACGGTGAAGATCTGCGCGGCCGCCGCCGTGGCCGCGCTACCCGCATCCAGGGTCAGCGGAGCCAGCTCGAACAGCAGCCCGGAGAGGGCTGTGCGCACGTCGGCCACCGGCACGCCACGTTCGCCGACACCGAGCCACACTGCGCTGATGCCGTTCTCCAGACCGAACATGATCTCGCGGCTCGCCGCCGCGGCATCGGCGGCCCCGACGTAGGCGCTCACATACCAGCCGCGGTTCACGTCGCGGGCGGCGTCCCGGCCGCGCACGAACGGGAAGGCACCAGGCAGCGGCTGTTCCGGCCGCTCGTCGCGGCGGGTGTACAACGGGTTGACGGTGAGCCCGTCGTAGGTGGTTTCCGCGAGCAGCCGCTCGGGCTCGTCGGGAAGATCGGCGGCGTCGACCTTACGGGCCTTCGCCAGCACCCCGGCCACGCCCTTGCGCCATGCGGCGTACTCGGGTACCGGATCCGCCGTCGGATCTGAAGCAATCGGCATAGCTGCTGTTCCTCTTCCACTCGATTACGGGCGCACCCACTATGTGCGCCCGATACCGTCGTATTCGCCCAGCTCAGCGAGCACTTAGGTTAACGAGCATTCGTCCCGTTTCTTTTGATGCTAGCGGGAGGTTTCCGGTCGGTTGATCCTGGCCGCCACTACCAACCGGTAACCTGACGCGGGTGACCAGGCTGATCCGTAACCCGCGTATCGTCGCGCTGCTCGTCGGCGGCATCGTGGTTTTCGTCGCGGCCATGCTGGTCCCGCTACCGAGCCCGCAGCAGATGCAGGAGTGGGCCGGCACCGTTGGCCCGCTCTTTCCGCTGCTGTTCTTCGTGGTCCACGCACTCGTCACAGTAGCGCCGGTGCCGCGCACGGTGTTGACGGTGAGTGCCGGGCTGCTTTTCGGCCCCGCGCTCGGTATCGCACTCGCGGTCTCCGCCACCACCGTCAGCGCCGCCTTGGCGATCCTGCTCGTCCGCGCGCTCGACCGGGACCGGGTGGCAGCGCATCTCACCCATCCGGCGGTGCGCGCCATCGACAATCGCCTCGAACGCCGCGGCTGGCTGGCCGTCGGGTCGCTGCGGCTGATCGCGTTCGCGCCGTTCTCGGTGATCAACTACTGCTGCGGGCTGTCCTCGATCCGATTCTGGCCATACATGCTCGCCACCGTCTTCGGCATCCTGCCCGGCACCGTCGGCACCGTCATCCTCGGCGATGCACTCACCGGCGGCACCCATCCCGCGATGCTCGTGGTGTCCGCCGTCTGCATTGCCGTCGGGATCATCGGCCTGGTCGTCGATGCGCGGTGGACGCGGACCCACGAACCGGCGCAGGCTGCGGTTGTCACCACGCCCGCGCAAGTCTCGGTACCCGAGTAGCCGCGCACACCGACTGCACTGCCGCATCACACTCGACCGCTGCCACCCCGTGTGATGGCCGAGGCGACTCGACGCCGTTCGTCGCGGGCGAGGGATCCAGTAGCAGCCCACAGATGAGCGCGGGTGGCCTTGGCCGTCGACGGCGCGTCAGTCCACAGTCAACTCGATCGGCACCGCGAATACGTCCACCATCGCTCCGTTGCGCAGCACCGTCACCGGTAGCGAGACCCCGATCGCGTCGGCGAACAGCTGACGCTGAATGCCTTGCGCATCACGAACTTCCGAGCGCGCTACGCTGAGCACCAGATCGCCTCGGCGCAATCCGGCATGGTCGGCGGGACCACCGCGCACCACCTCGACAACGCGCACGCCTGCCGGCTGCCCGGTGCGCGCGGCGACAGTCGCGGGCAGTGGTGCGGGCACTCCGACCAAGCCGAGGTAGGCGCGGCGCACCCGGCCCTCGCTGAGCAGGGTGCTGATGATCCGCCGGGTGGTCGTGTTGATCGGAATCGCAAGGCCGAGCCCGACGCCCGCCACCGCGGTGTTCACCCCGACCACTCGACCCGACGAATCTGCCAGTGCGCCACCGGAATTGCCGGGGTTCAACGCGGCGTCGGTCTGGATCACGTCCTCGATCACCCGCCCGGCCCGCCGCGACGCGACCGGCACCGCCCGGCCGAGCGCACTGACAACGCCCGCAGTGACCGAGCCCGCCAACCCCAGCGGACTGCCGACCGCCACCACCAGTTGGCCGACGACCAACTTGTCGGCGTCGCCGAGTACGACCGCGCCCGGCGCCCCGGCTCGTGCGCGCAGCACCGCGAGATCCGACAGCGGATCGATGCCCACGACATCGATCTGCGATTCCACCCCGTCGGCGAACATCACCTCGCCACTGCCGGCCGAGCCGACAACGTGCGCGTTGGTCAGGAGAAAACCGTCGTCGGTGAATACCACCGCCGATCCGGTCCCTCGCCGCGTCCGCACGCTCGCCACATGCGGCGTCACCGATGCCGCCACCGCGATGACCGTGCGCGAATAGGCATCCATCGCAGCGTCTTCCGAGCGCCACGCCGAGGACCGAATCGACTCGTCGTCCACGACGGCCCCCATCCTGCTGCCTGAATTACTTCTTCTCACCAGGATGCGCCCGCCGGACCCGATCGCGCACCCTGTTCGCCTCGGGCACAATCGGCCGCCGGCGCACCGGCGGCCCGATCGTGTGCCAATCCGTCCAGCACGCAGCGCAAACGCTGTTCGAACCGCGGCACGGCGCTGGTGCCGAATCGTCGTTGCGGCGCTACCGAGCTGTCAACGCGAAGCGACTCGGCCCGGCATCCGATTACGCGCCCGGCACCCGGTCCAGGAAGCCGAACACGCTGATGATGCGCCCGTCGGGCGCCAATGTGATGACATCAGAGCCCGCGACCGGCGCACTCCCGTCCGCCACGGACACCAGCTCCCAGGAGAAGCGGGCGGTGTCGTGATGCCCGTCCACCGGGCCGGTCTGCCGAAATTCGAAACCGGGGAACTGCTCGTGCACTCCGCCGATCGCGGCGGCGACCGCGTCGTGCCCACTGACATCAGCGAGCGGATCCGTGTAGAAGCCGTCCTCGGTCCAGGCGTCGGCGACGGCCTTCGCCCGCACGTCCGCGTCGGTGGCGTTCCACGCGGCGAAGTAGCGGGCCACCGCATCGTCATACTGCGACATGATGAATTCTCCTCTGTCGTAATGGTTTCGACCATCCGACGCGATCGCTCGAACCGGATGCCTCAACCATGCCGGGTTCCGATCACCGAGTCGATTACGCCGGAGGTAATGATTCGGCCGACCCGCCTCACCCCTTGACCGACCGGTCGGTCATGCCTACGATTAATGCAACGCGTCCCTTCCGCGGCGACGCGATGAAGGAGTGGCGCCATGATTCTCCGAGTCGACACGCCCCTCGGCGAGGTCGCGGCCATGGTGACCGGGCAGGATCCCCAATCGGCTCCGACCCTCCTTTTGCTACATGCGAATCCGGGTGATCACCGAGACTTCGATGCGGTGATACCCGAATTCGGGAAAGACTGGTCGCTGGTGGCGGTCGATTGGCCGGGCTACGGCCGGTCCACGGCCGCCGACCCACGGTCGGTCACCGCGGCCGGTCTGGTGGATGCGGCCGAAGCCGTCCTGAATACGCTGGTGGCCAAGGGATTCCGGCAGATCTCAGTGATCGGCAACAGCGTCGGAGGGTACGTCGCGGTTCGGCTGGCACAGCGTCGGCCGGACCTGATCACCGCGGTCGTACTGGTTCAGCCCGCCGGGTTCGCCGGAGTGAACCCCGGCACCCGGGCGGTATGCCGTCTGATGGGGACCCGCGCGATCGCACGGTACGCGGTCGCACCAAGCGCACGCATGTATCTCGGGCCACGTCGAACGGCGAGCCAGCAAGCCACCTACGAACGCGCCAAGCAGATTCCACGAGATCCGCGGCGGCTGGACGTCTACTGCGCGCTCTGGCGCAGCCTCGCCGATCCCCAATGCGATCTGGTCGCCGAATCTCCACTGATTCCGCGGATCCCGGTGCAGGTGGTGTGGGGAACCCGCGACCCGATCAACCCCTGGCCGCTGAACCGGCGCGGCATCGCACGCGCGCTCCCCCAGGCCGAGGTCGTGACACTACCGACCCGACACGAACCCTTCAGCGAAGATCCGGATACGTTCCTCGACACCGTAATCCCCTTCTTCACCCGCCGAGAAGGCGCGCGATCATGAGGCCTGCGGAGCCGGGCCGAAGGGCGTTGCTGCGCGCCGGACAGGACCTGCTCGCTCGCTCGGATCTCGGCAAGCTCTCGGTGAACTCGATCACCGCCGCAGCCGGTATGGCGAAGGGCAGCTTCTACCAACACTGGCCGAGCCGCGCCGACTACATCCTCGCGCTGCACCGCGCCTTCCACGAGGACCTCTTCGAGCGGGTGCGGCAGACAATCTCGGGATTCACTCCCGGCGCGGATCGCCTCGCCGTCGGCATGCACGCCTACCTCGACGGCTGTCTGGCCGAGCCCGCGACCAAGGCGCTGCTGGTCCAAGCCCGCACCGAAGCAGGGCTCTGCGACGAGGTCGCCACGCGCAATCATCAAGCAGCCCAACTCATCACCGATGATCTGACCGCACTCGGATGGACCGCCCCGGAACCGATCGCCGTCCTGCTCGTCGCATCGATCGCCGAGATCGCGCTGGCCGAACTCACCGCCGCCGAACGCCGCGACGATCTACGTGACGCGGTATTGCGCCTGAGCCGCCCGGAGCGGGCCATCACCACAGCTAGCCCCGCTATTTGATACAGGCGGGGTGCGGCTCGGCGTCCGTTGCCCGCCCACCGCGACACGCACCGCCATCGAGCACAAACTTCCCGTGTTCGATGGCGGTGCCGCGCTTGTCATCTCAGCGTTCGGCTATCAGTTGCGGATTCTGCTCGAGATCTTCTGGCTCCTCCATCACCGCTTCGCCGCGGGCGACCATGCCCGCCTCGTCGGAGAGCTTCAGGTGTGGGATGAACAGGGCGAGCAGGAGCGCGATCAGCGCGCCGGGGATCAGGTACCAGAAACCGGGGACGAGGGCGTCGACGTATGCTCCGACGATCGCGTCGTGCAGGTTCTCGGGCAGCTGTTTGACCACCGATGGCACCAGTGCGCTCGGATCGAGTTTCGCCGCGGCCGTCTCCGGTCCGTGCGATCGGAACACATCGGTCAATCCCTCGGTCAGCCGACTGGTGAAGATCGAGCCGAAGAGCGCGCCACCGAGCGCGCCACCCATTTCCCGGAAATAGTTATTGGCGCTGGTCGCAGTGCCGATCTGGTTGGGCGCCACGGCATTCTGCACGACCAAAACGATGATCTGCATGATCAAGCCGAGGCCCGCACCCATCACGAAGAGCATGGCCGACACCACCCACATCGAAGTGTTCGCGTCCAGCCGGGTCAGCCACAGCATGTCGAGAGCAATGAGCGCCGCACCGAGCGGCGGGTACACCCGGTACCTGCCGGTCTTGGTGACGGCCGCCATCGACGTCACCAGGGTGATCATCAGGCCGACCATCATCGGTATCAACAGCAGACCCGAGACCGAGGCGGATGCTCCGGTGGCCATCTGCAGATAGGTCGGGATGAAGCCGATCGCCGCGAACATCACCAGACCGAGCAAGAATCCGATCACCGAGGTCAACACGAAGGTCCGATTGCGGAACAGCCACAGCGGCAGCATCGGCTCCTCGGCGCGCGCCTCCACCATGACGAATGCCGCCACCACGACCACGAATGCGGCAATCATCGTCACCATCGCCGTCGAGCCCCACGTGTACTGCTTGCCACCCCAATCGGTGATCAGGATGAGTAGCGTGGTCGCGGACGACATCAATACGACACCGAGATAGTCGGGCCGGGTCTTGGGGCGGTGGCTGGGGATGTCCAGGTAGCGGAATGCGATGACCAGCGCCGCAATACCGATCGGCACGTTGATCCAGAAGCACCAGCGCCAGTCGAGGTGATCGGCGAAGAAGCCACCGAGCAGTGGACCCGCGACCGAGGTGATACCGAAGACGGCGCCCATCGGAGCCATGTACTTGCCGCGATCCTTGGCAGGCACCACATCCGCGATGATGGCCTGCGCCAGGATCATCAGGCCGCCACCGCCGACGCCCTGCAGCCCGCGGAAGACGATGAACTCCCAGAAACCCGTCGACGCGGCCGCACCGACCGAGGCGGCCGTGAACACGGTGATCGCGAACAGGAAAAGCCAACGCCTGCCGAACATGTCGCCGAATTTGCCGTAGATCGGCATCACGATGGTGGTGGCCAGCAGATACGAGGTGGCGGTCCAGGCCATGTGGGAGATGCCGCCGAGATCGCCGACAATGGTCGGCATCGCGGTTCCCACGATCATCTGATCGAGGCTGGCCAAGAACATCCCCGCGATCAGCGCGGAGAAGATCAGCCAGATCCGCTTCTGGGTCAAGACAATGGGGGTTGGCGGCGAATCAGCCGTCGTGGTCATCGACACGTCTCCTTTTCGGGCCCACCGGCTGGTCGAACAGCCGAGCGGCCATTGCACAGTGATCGTGTATTGCGGTCGCCAGCGACCCGGTCGGGTCGCCGGACAAGGACATCGCCGCCCTCGAGGTGATGGTCGTCATGAGTCCCGCTGTGAGCGCGACGAATTCGGGTGACACCTCGGTACCCATCCGCGCCGAGAGGAGTTCACCGATGGCGGCCTCCAGCCGGACGCCGGAGGCGACGAAGGCAGCGAGCACCCTCGGCTCGGTCTTGATGATCTCGGTCACTAACGAGATACCCTCGCGCACTTCGCGTTCCGGCTCGAATCCCAGGGCGAACAACCAGGTGAGATCGTCGATGAGGATGCCGGTCGGGCCGCCGGCGATGAACTGCTCGCGCAGTTCCGGTGTGCCGATCTCGCCGACCGGCCCGACCACCGCGTCCATCTTCGTCTCGTAGTAGTTGAAGAATGTGCGCGGCGAGACCCCGACCGCCTTCGCAATGTCATCGACGGTCGTCGCGTCGAGCCCTCGCTCGACCGCCAGACGCCGCGCGGCGAGGCAGAGATCGAGCAGGGTCCGGCGCTTCTTCTGCGCACGCAGACCCATCGGTGGCTCGTCGCGCGGTGCCTGAGACATGACTGAAAATTTAGCACAATCTGCAATATTTCAGAAACTGCAAGCTTTTCGACTCAACTCGGCCACACCGCGTCACGGCCGCCACCCGGCCGAGCGGATACCGTGGGACCGAAAGTCAGCCCTGCGAGAATGTGGTGCGGTAGTGAAACTGTTACTCACCGGAGCGTTCGGCAATATCGGCTCGCATGTGTTGGCCGAGCTGCTGCGGCGCAAACACGAGGTCCGCTGTTTGGCCGCGCGGACACCCGCGGACGAGCACCGTGCGGCACGGTTCGCGTCCGTGACCGATGTCCGCTGGGCGGACATCCGGGACGCGGGCGCGGTGGCCGACGCGGTGGCCGGTGTCGAAGCGGTACTGCATTTCGCGGCGGTGATTCCGCCCGCCAGCGATGACGATCCCGAATACGCCCGGCAGGTCAATGTCGACGGCACCGCCAACGTCATCGCCGCCTGTCGCGCACAGCCGAAGTCGCCGCGCCTGATCTTCGCATCCACCTTCGACGTGCACGGTCGCACCCTGGACAAGCCGCCACCACGCCGGATCGACGATCCGCTGGAAGCCATCGATGCCTACAGCAGGCACAAGATCGAGGGCGAGGCGCTGGTGCGGCGCAGCGAATTGACCTGGTTCATCCCCCGTTTCGCCGACGTGCCGATCATCGGTGTGCGCAGGGCGGAGCCGATCATGTTCGAGATCGGCCTCGACAACCGGATCGAAGTGCTCCATCCCGCGGACGCCGCGTTGGCCATGGCCAATGCGCTGGAGACCGAGCTGATCTGGGGCACGACGATGTTCATCGGCGGCGGCGCCTCGTGTCAGGTCACCTATCGGCAGTTCGTCGCCGGAGTGCTCAATGCCATGGGCTTGCGGATGCTGCCGGAGGCGGCGTTCAGCGACAAGACCTACGCCACCGACTGGCTCGATACCGAGGCCGGCCAGCGGATGCTCTGGTATCAGCGCTGCGACTTCGACACCATCACCGCCGATATCGCCGCGACCCTCGGCTGGAAGCGCCACCTGATGCCGCTCACCCGCCCGTTCGCGGAACGCGCGATGCTCCGACTATCCCCGTACTACGCCGATGCCGTGGACGGCTCGTGATCGAGTTCGTCAGCTGCCGGATGGCGCGGGCCCGCCAACCGCGCTACCGGCTAACTGTTGTCCTAGTGGTTACTGAATTCTCAATTAAATGCCCATAACGCCCTATCGGCAGCGGCTTCCGCGTACGCTGCGAGGATGCTGACCACCCCCAAAAGGGGTGTCCGCGCCGCCGCTGTCACCCTGCGGCAAACACGGTCGGCTCTCTTGGGCGTCCATATTGATCGGCCCTGCTGGAGTCTCGGTCGGTACCGGGCAGGTACCGGCGACAGCGATGCCGCTGCCCGAGTGCGATGCGCTCCCCTGGTGTCCTGCACCCAGTGTTGATTCCGTAACCCGCAAGACAGGTGGTCGATTCGATGACCCCATTGCATATTTCCCTGGTCACCGTAGTGATTGCGTTCGCAACCATAGTCATGTGGCCCAGTACCCAAAAAATCCACGGACCGATCGCTTTTTTGCCACCCATACCGCCGCCCCGACGAGACGACAGTCGCCGCGTGCCGAGAACGCCCGTTTCCGCCGCGAGCGCCCATGCCGCCCCCGAAACCACTTTGGCGATCGACGAGGCGCACACGGTGATGCAACAGCACATGACCTGTCGAGTCGACAGGTGTGCACGCAAGGCAGCCGCATTCTCCACGCTCGTCGACGCAGGCCGCGTCACTCCGGACCACTCCTACTTCCGTTCCCGACCGAGGACTCATCCGAGCTGAGTCGTCAGCGCAGCCAACCCTTCCGCTTGATGTAGACCAACGGAATCACCGCCGCAACCAATGTCATCGCCGTGGTGGCCAGGAAGCCGTATTGCCACTCCATTTCCGGCATCCAAGTGAAGTTCACGCCGCAGAAGGCGGCGATCAGGGTTGGTGGCAAGAACACCGCGGTGATGATCGTGAACACTTTCACGATCTGATTCTGCTTCACGTCCAACCAGGTCGTCAGCGACTGCTGCAGGTAGCGAACCTTGTCGTGCTCGAAACTGGCATGCTCCTTCACCCCGTCTATGTCGGCGACCAGGACAGCAATCAACGCTCCAAGGCCCTCCAGGGTGTCCGGCGCATCTGCCATCAGATGACGCGCCGCGCGAGCAAGCTGAAGTTGACTTTCCTGGACGCGAGACACGATCTCCTCGGTCTCGTTCATCCGCGACATGATCTCGCGGATGTCCGCGACACCGATCTCACGCCCGCGTTGGTCGAATCCTGTTGTGACCATCTCGATCTCGTCGTTCATCGCTTCCAACGCATCGCTGCCGTGACGAACAACTTCCGCGGACTCCTCGTTCAGAGCCCACAGCAGCGCGTACATGACGCTGTGCGATGAAGCGGTCAGCGCGGGGTTGCGCTGCATCTTCGCGACAGCCTTGTCGAAGAGGGTGAAGTGCTCGTCCGGCTGCAGCGTGACCAAGAACTCCGCACCGAGCGCGAACACAATCGAGTTCCGTTCGATCACGTCGCCGCGCTTGACGTTCATCGCCACCGGCAAATACAGGAAGCTCTCGCTCTCCCCCACCCCACTCCCGGTGCCCGCGAAGTCCACACCCAACCGCTCGCGAAGCACCGCGGCCGTATCGATGTCAGGCTTGGAGAGCGTAATCCAGTGCCGCTGAAGGACTTCGGTATCGAACCTGCCAGCGGGAAGCGCAAAGATCGCCATGCCAGCACCTTACCCACGAGCCCACCGGTGACGTCATCGGCGAACCCGCCATCACACACCGCCACTGCGCCGCCGCCCGATGGCCACCGGTCTACCAGCCAATCGAAGAATGGACGCAGCAACCGGCCGATAATGACCTACGGCGGCTGGGACCGGCCAGGCTCCGATGGCGATGCGGCGACCTTGCGATCGTTACGACAATACGACGACGCGATCAGGCGTACCGCTGCTAGGCTCGTTCCAGAGGTGAGCTGACTATCTCCTGGGAACGGGGGTTCAATTGGTCGGATAGGAAACGGCTTGCTCTTTTGTGGGGATCGGGGCCAGAAAGCCAGCGTTCGGTAGGCGTTGCGCGAGGGCCTTTCACGGTTTCCAATTCATGAATTCGAATTCCCTAGCCATCCGGCATTCAGTCCGCAGCCATGGTCGAACTGTCGCTCCGGCTTCCACCAGAGGCGACGGAAGCCGCTGGCTTGGACGCCCGGTTTGCGGTTGATAGCCGACCAAGATTGGAGTGGACAATGAGTGATTCGGCGGAATCGGGCTCCGCACAGCCTGAACCGGTGCGCAGGAAGCTGAAGCTACGGCGGGAGACAATCGAACATCTCAGGGACGACCTGTTCAATCTGCAGGCCGAAAGCCTGTGGACCTGTCCCGGCGACCGCATCCCGCGGGACGATCCTGAAACCACTTACTTTCAGGTCGACGGTGTTCGGGTCGAGGTTCACATCGACGTCCACGAGACCCCGCGCGATCAGGTCTGAACCGGCATGCGGCTATACGCCGTACCACGCCTGCGCAGCAACGAGTTCCGAGTCCCGCTAGCCGGCGGTAAGCCATGCGTCGTGGTGAACGCAGCCCAGGAGTGGGACGCCGTGCGGCGCTGGCGGCCCAGCTACCTCGAGAAGATAGTGGGCGACCGTGAGGTGGCGGTACGTGAGACCACGGGCCCACCGATCAACATTTATCAGAGAGCGGCCGAGGGGGGCGTAATTCCGTTCGGGGAATTCTTGGATTGGGTTCTCGAGGTCGACGCCGATGTCTCCGAAAAACTCGACTCCCATGGTGATGGCCAATGCGACCTGGGTCCGGCAGAGATATATCAACTGGTCGCAACGCTTGGGTTCGAGTGCTCCTACTATCTCGACGCTGGTCTCGGGACGCTGTCGGCCACGTTGCTGAGGGACATCCGGGTGCCGGATTGGTTTAGCTCCGGCGTCCGCACCATCACCCTGTGGTGCGGGGTGTTCGGCACATCGTGCGGGCTGCACTGCGATCTGTCACCGAACTGCAATGTCCAGGTCATCGGTCGCAAACGCTTTATCCTGTTCGCGCCGGATCAGTCTCCATTGCTGTACCCGATCAGTGGTCGAACACATTGCCGCTTCGATCCGAACCTCCCTGACTTCGACTCATTCCCGTCGGCGCGCCGGGCGATCGGGTGGGAATGCACTCTCGAACCCGGCGAGTCGCTCTACATACCGGTCGGGTGGTACCACCAGACCACCATCGTCTCCGGGTGGGCGACCAACGTGAACGTCTTCTGGCGTCGCCCGTTTCCGCACGGGCTGGCCACGCCCGGAGTGTGGCCGCACCTGCTACGCCGGGCCAGAGCGCTGGCACTGGCTCGAATGGGAGTTGTCAAATGATGAGATCTCCATCAGCGCAGCGAAGTTCGGGGGCCATGGAGTCGGCGGGATTCTTCATCCTGCGCACTCCCTATCTTCCCGCGAAGGCGCTGTTGGCGCTCGGGGACCACATGGAGTCCGACAGTGGCGTACCGGACGCCGCGACGCTCGAACGTGACCGCGCGCGCGTGCACCGTTTTCTCGACGAGTTGTTCGCTCGCCCTGACATTGCCGAGGCGCTCTACCTCGCGTCGCCGTCGTTGTCGCGCCGGCTCGAGAACTGGCGCAATGCCCCCGCGGCTCCATCGGCCTCGCGTATCGAACGTGCGCTGCTGTCCTACGCCTCCCGCATGGCGACCAGAGCGACGCCGTTCGGGCTCTTCGCCGGGTGGTCGAGCGGAGAACTCGGTCCGGACACCAGACTTCAGCTTGCGGCCACGCACGCCTACGGTCGCCGCACCAGCCTCGATAGCGGATTCCTCGTTTCACTGGGTGAAGCCCTGCTCGCCGATCCGTCGATTGCCGCGAATCTGCACTTCGTGCCGAACCCGACCCTGTACGAGGCGGGTGACCGGCTGCGTTACGTGCTCGCGCGCGGCCGCGAAGTCGACCTCGTCGCGATCACCCCCGACAAGGCATTGCGACGGGTGCTGGAGCACGCCCGGCTCGGCGCCACCGCCGGCGTGCTCAGCGAGACAGTGCGCGACACCGACGACGGGATAGAACTCGACGAAGCCGCAGAGTATGTCGGGACACTCATCGAACAGCAGATTCTGATCGGCGGGTTGGACCGGTTCGTGACCGGGCCGGATCCGTTGGACGCACTTATCGAGAAGCTGGCGGGGGTGGCATCGGCCGACGTACTCGAGGCCTTACAAAGGTCCCGCTCGCTCGTGCGCGACCTCGACTCCCGACCTGCGGGAACGGGTCTCGGACACATCCACATGATTGCGGAGGCGCTGCGGCCCCTGCCCGTACCAGTGGACCCGGCCCGGCTCGTGCGATGCGATCTCGAGAAGCCCGCCGACGCGGCACTGAGCGCCGAGGTCGTCACCGTGATCGGCAATGGTGTCGACCTGCTGGCGCGAATCGGCGGCTCAACCGGCGGGGATCCGCTGCGCGCCTTCAAAACCGCGTTCATGCGCCGCTACGGCGACCGTGAGGTGTCGTTGTATGAGGCACTCGACGCCGACTACGGCGTCGGCTTCCCCGACCCCGCCATTCCCGGGCCGGTATCGGCCGGCTCCGAGCCGCTGCTCGAGGGACTCCAATTCCCCTCGATCGACGACCCGGCGCCTGACCTTTTCGGCCCGCGGGACGCTCTCCTGGCGGGATGGCTGCTGACGGCGGCGCGGGAGGGCCGCCGGGAGCTGGTCCTGGGGCCGGAGGAGGTCGCCGAACTCGAGCGGGTAACGCCGAGGACTGCGGATTTGCCTTCTTCGCTCAGCGCGATGGCGACTGTGCTGGCATCCGGCCCCGAAGCCGTTACCCGAGGCGACTATCGCGTCTACCTGTCGGGCGCGGCAGGTCCATCGGGCGCCAATCTGCTCGGCCGTTTCTGCGGCGGCGACGACGATCTCACCGACAGGGTTCGGGCGTATCTGCGCGCCGAAGAAGATCAACAGCCGGACGCGGTGTTCGCCGAGATCGTCCATCTACCCGAACCTCGCCTCGGCAACGTGCTGACCCGGCCGGTGCTGCGCCGGTACGAGATTGTCTACCTTGGTCAGTCCGGCGCAGCACCCGACAACCAGATTCCCGCCGCCGATCTGCGCGTCTCGGTGCGGGCCGGGCGGGTCGTGCTGCGATCGGCACGACTGGAACGCGAGATCATTCCCCGGCTGACCGCCGCACACAACTTCACCGGCCGTGGCAACATCGCCCTCTACCGGTTCCTGGGCTCGTTGCAACATCAGGCCATCACACCGTGGCTGTCGTTCTCGTTCGGTGCGCTGAGGAACGCGCAGTTCCTGCCCCGAGTATCGACGGATCGGTTCATACTGTCGCGCGCACGCTGGACCATCGGCGCAGGCGAGCTGACACCGGTGCGCGAAGGCAGCGGCGTCGCGCGTTTCGAGGCAATGCGGGCGTTGCGGGCCGCGCACGGACTGCCGCGCTGGGTCGCGGTGGCAGATGGGGACCGGCTGATCGCAGTGGACCTGGCGAACGTGGTGTTTGTCGACGTCGTCGCAGGTCTGGCGCGAGAACGCGGCCAACTCTCGTTCGTCGAACTGTTCCTCGGCCCAGACGAACTGCTGGCGTCCGGGCCGGAAGGCGCCTACACACACGAGCTCATCGTTCCGATGCGCAATACGGCAGCAGCACCGATTTCTGGCGACGATGCGCAGTCGAGGACCGCGGCAGGCGCTCCACCGCTGGTGCGGCGGTTGGCGCCGGGATCGGAGTGGCTATTCGTCAAGCTGTACACCGGGGCCGCGAGTGCAGACCGGGTGCTGCGCTCCGTCGTACGGCCGATCGTCTCCGACGCGCTCGCCGCGGGCACGGTCGACGAATGGTTCTTCGTCCGGTACAGCGATCCGGACTGGCACCTTCGTCTCCGCCTGCATGGCGATGGTGCGGAGCTACTCGGTGAAGTGCTACCCGCATTGACTGCGTGCTGCGATGCGCGTCTACAGGACGGGCTGATCTGGCGCATGCAGGTCGACACCTACGAGCGAGAGGTGGAACGCTACGGCGGCGCGAACGGTCTTCTGCTCGCCGAACGTGTGTTCTTCGCCGACAGCGAAGCTGCCCTTGGTGTGGTGGAGCGGCTCGACGGTGACGAAACCGCCGATGCCCGTTGGCAGTTCGCCTTCGTCGGCGCCCACCAGCTGCTCACCGACTTAGGCCTGGATCTGGTCGAGCGTCATGCCGTCGTCAGCGCCGCCCGAGCCAGGTTCGCGCGACGATTCCGGGTCGACACGCCACTGCGTCGGCAGTTGGGCAAGCGCTACCGCATCGAGCGCGCCGGATTGGAGCGGGCAATGCACGACCCGGCAGGCCCGCTGGCGGCGTTCGCGGCACGAAGCGCCGCGTTGCGGGCCGTCCGGATCCGGCTACCGGACACCGTGGACGCAGAGCTCCGGCACAGTTGGGCGGCAAGCATCGTGCACATGCAGATCAACCGGATCCTACGGGCGGCGACGAATCGGCAAGAGTTTGTGATCTATGACCTGCTCACCAGGCATTACGAGTCCGAGCTTGCTCGCCGGGGATGACCGACGCCGCCGTCCGCGGATCCGACAGACGCATGGTGTTGTCATCACCCGGCACCGACTGGCTCACCGCCCGAACGATCCCGAGCTCGCACGGCCCGATTCTCGCGACGAGGCGGGCGAGCTCGGGCTGGGTGGCGGTTATCCGTTGGCCAGGTGTTGAGCCAGCGAGGCGGCTTCGGCGGCCAGGCCAGGGGGATTGGTGGCGATGAACATCGAATCGGTGGCCAGGTTGCCCAGGATGTGCCAGGTCGGGTCGGGTCGGTCGGCGACGAGGAGTCGGCGGGTGCCCGGTTCGGCGCGTAGGCCGCCGGTCGGTGCCAGTTCGGCTGCGCCGCAGGCGAGTAGGGCGCTGACCAACGGTTCGGTTTCCACCGGTGTGGTGTAGGCAGGCGGGTTGACGGCGTTGAACACGGTGTCCGCGATCCACTCGGCGGCGTCGAACACCGTGAAGCCGCCGCCCGCACGCGCCTCGATCTTGGTGACCCCTGTGCGAAGTCGGAGCTGTCCCGAATCCAGCAGGCGCAGCATGATTCTCGCGTTGTGCGGGACCATCGGGGAGCTCAGGCTGCTGATAGTGCGGAAATGCGCGGTGCGAAGCAGGCTTCTGTCCTCTTCCGTGAGCATGGGCCACAGGATCGGGCCGATGGTGCGGATCGCCATCGCCAGCAAACGACGGCCCTGGTGCGGGGAGTCGATCGCGGCTAGTTGGCGGCGCAGCCGGGAAAGCGGCTCCTCGGTGTCGGTTTCCAGAATTTCGGCGGCGAAGGAGTCGAAATCCTGTCCGAGGTCGGCAAGTTCGGCGCGCATGAGCTCGACCAGCTGGGTGAAGGTGACGGTGCCGTGTTCGGCCAGCGGTAGCACGTTGGCGGGAATGAGGTGTTTCGGCGCCAGCGGAAGCGGGCGCTGCTGGACGAAGGGCAGGACACCGCTGCGGGACAGCAGGCTGATCGGACCTGTGTGGCCGTTCGCGGTCAGGGCAGCGGCGATGTCGACCGCGGTCAGGCCGCTACCGATAACCGCGACGTGTGCCTCGGGCCGGACGGCCGTCAATGTTCGGGCCAGCGGATAGGGCTCATTGGTGTATCCGGGCGCGCCGGTCAGTCCGTAATGGTCATGGGGACGGCCACTTCCGACGCAGAGGACGGCGCGATCGACCGCATGGGTGCTGCCGTCGGTGTACAGCGCACAGCCGCCGTCCGCGGCAAATCCCGTGACGCGGGCATTCACCACGCTCACCTGCCACCCGTTGCGTCGCAGCCGCGTGATCGCGGTCCGCGCGCTCTGCTCGAGATACTCGCCGTACACGCCACGCGGGACAAGTGGCTGCCCGAGACCCTCGTCGAGGTAGCGCGCCGTATCGCCGCGGCCATCCAACCAGCGCTCATAATGGCTCCGGTCGCCTGCTCGCACCGACATCAGTGCAGGCGGGGCGTTCACCCGCACCGCCTCCAGGTCCGGCTGGTACGGCCGACCCCGCCATACCGCGGGCGAACCATCGAACACGGTAATGGTGCCTGGCGTCGAATCGATGCCGGCGAGTGCGTCGAGCAGGCCGACCGCGGCCGCGCCGGCGCCGATGATGCCGATGTGCATGGTGAATCTCCCTTGGTTCGTATCCGCACCGGCTGTCGGGGCGATGCGGATCAGCGTCATCCGTCGGCGGCGCGCGCGATATCCCGCGATTGCGGGAATTTCCCTGCCGTCCTATGGCTTCCCCCTCACATGCGGGATGGCGATTGCGGGCGTACGGCAGCAGGATGGCGAGCATGAGCACTCCGGCACCGCACGCGGTCGGCGCACTGTTGTCGGGCATCGCCACCGCGCCCGACGCCCATGCGCTGTTCGCGCAGACCTCGGCTCGGCTACGCCGGATCGCGCCGTTCGATGCCGCGGTATGGGTGGCGACCGATCCGATCAACGGGCTGACCACCGCGCCGGTGCGGGTCGAGAACCTGCACGAGGGTGGCTGCGGAACCTATTGGGAATCCGAACTCTTCGCCGAACACGTGAATCTCTTCCGCGACCTGGCGCGAGCCCGGGTACCGGTCGCCGGGTTGCGCGAGGTGACCGGCAATCGCCCCAGCCTGAGCCCGCTGTACCGGAGTTTTATGTGCCCGCGTGGCTTCGAGGACGAACTGCGCGCGGTGCTGCGCGTCGACGGACAGCAGTGGGGTCAGCTGAGCCTGTTCCGGGAGCGCGGGCGAAAGCCGTTCCGAGCCGACGACATTGCGCTGGTGCATACTCTGTCCGCCCCGATGGCCCGGCGGCTGCGCGGCTTCGCACAGCCCTCGGCACCGGCTTCGACGCACCGCGGCGACGCTCCAGGCATGCTGCTCTTCGACGCGACCGGTGGGCTGGTTTCGATCAACGACGAGGCCCGTCACCTGCTCGCCGAGATGCCGCCGGGACCGTCCGCGACGACGGGCGTCGGCATCGAATTGCCGCTACCGGTCTGGATTCTCAGTACCGCGGGCCGGGCCCGATTGACCGGCGAGAGCGCCCGGATCCGCATCAGGACCACGACGGGCCGCTGGTTGATCTGCCACGCCTCATGCCTGCGTGATGCCGACGGGAATGCCGGAATGACCGCGCTGGTCATCGATGTGGCCACCCCGTCGGAGGTCATGTCCCTGGTGGTCGCCGCCTACGAACTGACCCGCCGCGAACTCGAGGTCACCGAACTGATTGCGCGCGGCCGGTCCACCGGCGAAATCGCCGCCGAGCTCACCCTTTCCGCGCACACGGTCCGCGACCATGTGAAAGCCATCTTCGACAAGGTCGGCGTCACCAGTCGCGGTGAACTCGTGGCAAAGCTCTTCACCGACCACTACGAACCTCTCGCCGCCCGCGTGACGCTGCGAGTCCTCGACGGTGCGGCAAGCGCCTGAAGGGACGCGACCACAATCACGGCCGCCTTGAACCCTTCCGCGTGATCATTCCCTTATAGTGCCGATTGCGGTCGAGTTCGGCACCGGGTGAGGCTCCCCCGGATCTGTAGCGACACTTCCGATGGGTTCCGACTGCTTGACCACATCCCAGGAATCGACATGTGCAACATTCCGTGAATGGAGTAGAAGCGTGACGATCAGCAGGCGTGGTCTCTTCGCCAGCGGTGCCGCGGCCGCAACGGCTGCCACCGCGGCGTCGGGCGTGATGGGGGTCGGCAAAGCCCGCGCCGATGTCGACCCTGATCGGCCGAATATCCTCATTGTGCTCGTGGACGAGATGCGCGCGCCGATGTGGTTCCCCGACCAAGAAGCGCTGGACGGGATACTGCCGCATATCGCTCGAATCCGCCGAGGCGCTGTGTCATTCGAGCAGCACTACACCGCGGCCAACGACTGCACACCGTCGCGCGGGGTCCTGCTGACCGGCTTGTACTCCCATCAGACCGGCTGCATGATGACCTCGCAGTCGACATTGTCGCCGTTGTTCCCCACCTGGGCTCGATGATCCGCGAACACGGATATGAGACGACGTGGTGGGGCAGTGGCATCTCGGCCATGATTCGGACACGATTCCGGGGTCGCTGGCGAATTACGGATTCGCGGGCGGCACCTATCCGTCGCCCAACGGGGCACCCGGACAAGGCTTGCAGATGGACCCGGCCATCGTCGACCAATTCATCGGATGGCTCGAAGCGGAAGCAGGTCGAGCACCGTGGTGCTGCACGGTGTCGCTGGTCAATCCGCACGACATCCAGTGGTGGCCCCGATGGACCCAATCGCCTCGGGCGGGAGCGCATGGCGCGGGGAAGCGAGGTACGCACACCTCGCCGATCGCCTCGACATCGCCGCCCTGTGCCGCGATGGAGGCAAACCCGGACGGCCCTGGATCGTCCACGCCACCGACGAACCCACCATCGAAGAGGCGGCGGTGCTCTTCAACCAGAGTGCGCCCGCACACGTCGCAGCGGTACGCACCGCCGACGCGAAATATGTGTCATATTCGCACTTCGTCAATGGACGAATAGAAGTAGACCCGGCGCGCGAACAAGAACATGAGCTCTACGACTACGCAGTGGCGGGCGGACAACTCGAACTCGACAACCAAGCCGAAAGTAACGGTGATCTGCGCGCCCAGATGGAACCGCTACTGCAACAAGCCATTGCCGAACTGAACCAGCCACTTCCAGCCCACCTGCGCCCAGCGCAGGAACAAGGGTGGGCGGACTACCTGGCACAGGAACACAATGTCCTCGCAATGGCACAACACGTGCTCGGCGAACTGCAAAACGCCCTCCCCAAGTAGTCCCGAGCGATCCGCGGAGGCGTCGTCCGAGATTGCCTGGTTCTCGTCGGATGGCTCGCCCGCGGCGAAGACCTGAGCTCGACGCCCCCGTCGCGATGTCTCGCAGCACCGTGGACATCCGCCAGTGGCTCAACGAGTTTCGATCAGCCGACCGGTCGCGGTCGACCCGGCCGTTGACTTATGCAGGTAAATACCTGCATAATCTCGATGTGAGCGTTGAGCCGCGAGAGATGGACTCGATCTTCAAAGCACTGGCCGACCCGACCCGGCGGCTACTGCTGGATCGACTGCGCGAGCACAACGGCCAGACCCTTCGAGAGCTGTGCGAACACCTCGACATGGCGCGTCAGTCCGCCACACAGCATCTCGACATCCTCGTACGGGCCAATCTCGTCACCGTCGTGCGGCGCGGACGGGAACGGCTCCACTACCTCAACCCGGCGCCGATCCACGAGATCGAACAACGCTGGATCTCGGGGTTCGACAAGCCCCGTCTGCAAGTGATCAGCGCCATCAAGAACCGAGCAGAGGAGTACGCCATGAGCGACAGCCCCGTGTCCGTGCCGACCTACGTCTACGTCACCTACATCCACGCCAGCGCGCAGCAGGTGTGGCGGGCCCTGACCGACGCCGACCTGACGACGCAGTACTGGGGACACGCCAACGTCTCGGACTGGCAGCCAGGCTCGGCGTGGGAACACCGGCGCGTCGATGGATCGGGCCACGTCGATGTCGTCGGCAAGGTGCTCGAGGCCGAGCCGCCGACGCGGTTGGTCATCACCTTCGACGACGCCCCCGACATCGCCTCGGCACGAGAACCGTCGGTAGTCACCTTCGTCGTCGAACCACATCACGACATCGTCCGCCTCACCGTGACCCACGAAAACCTCCCCAATCAGGAGATGCTCAACGGGATTTCGCACGGATGGCCCGCCGTACTGGCAAATCTCAAATCGCTACTCGAGACCGGCACCGTTCTCCCGCAGGCCCCCTGGGACATGTCACGCGCCCACGCCTGAGACGGCAACCGGCAACGGCCCCAACCGAATTCACGCAACTCACGCACGACTGGAGGCAGAAGCCATGATCGACACCACCGCGCTGCGGGACGCATACACCGCACTGGACAACGCGGCCGCCACAGTGGCCGACTCCGGCTCGAGCCCTGTCCCGCCGACCGGCGAATGGAACGCCGACCAGATCCTCGCGCACGTCGCCCTCGTCAACGGCGCCACCATCGCCGCTGCCGCCTCGGTCGCGTCGGGAGAAAACACGACCTATGACAACCGCCGAGCACTCGACACTTGGACCATCGAACGCCTCACCACACTCGCCGGCGGGAACACGGGGCTTCGCGACCGGATCCGCCGCCAAGCAAATGTCCTGTGCGAACTCAGCGAGCTGCTCAGCGACGCCGAACTCGACACACTGGTCCCCGCCCTGCTCCTGTCCAACAACACCGTCCTGGTCGATCGGCCGATGCCGCTGCGAGAAATCATCACCGGCCTCGCGGACGCGGAGCTGCCCGGCCACACCCAACAACTCATGGACCTGCTACCAGCCCGCGCCGAAGCCACAGCGTGATCTTCCGGCGAGACCACATCCCCTCTCGAGTCACCGGCCAACTCGGCTGCACCGACATCACTACCTGATCGCTCATTACCTGGCAGTCAGTCAGGCCAACACTTTTGAGCCACATTCGAGGTGGCCGGACAGATCCGCAGGAAGATGACGTCGTGATAGAGGTCCGCGTCGCCGATGTCGACTCCGGACGCCAGGACAACCGCCATGGTGTCCATGGTTCCATGCCTAAATCTCACCGGAATCGACACGGAGGGTGGGAGATCCAGACCGTGGGGTGTCTATTGGTGCGCGTGACCCCAGTAGATGCTGGTCATGTAAGTCGATCTGGCCGATTCTGAGGAGCTCAATTCATGCATAACACCCGGACCACCGTCGCAGCTCCCCTCATCGCCATTTTCGCGGCGCTCAGCATCTCGGCTGCCCTGCCAGCCTCCGCTCAGGCAAAGCCGGTAGCGCCGGGCGAACAATCCAATGAGCAGAAGTGCGAGGACTACCGAAAGATGAGCAACCTCGCCTCGGACCGAGCTGCCGCCGAGTACGCTGCGGGCAATATCGCAGAGTCCAAGAAGTGGTCGGGAATTGCGGATACCTGGTACACGCACGCCGTGAACCTCGGCTGCCGCTGGGCAACTTGGCGCGTGAACGGCCCGGGCGAGAGCCCCTCCAACCCCCCAGCCGTGAGCCCGCAGCCCTGAGGACCCGGCCCCGGCTCCCGGCAACAACCTGGCGGAAGCTGGCTACACGCAGTATTGGCAGGTTCCACTGGCAGGGAGCTGAATGTAGCACTGGGTGCACACCGCAGCGCGGGTCTGTTGCGGCTTGGTCTCGGCCTGCCCGGTGGCGCTACCCGAACGGCGGCTTGCCACCTTGGGAGTCAGCGGCGGGATGCCTCTGTCGGCCGGTATGTCTGCGCCGTGATACTGGTAGCACTGCCACCTGGCGTAGGCGGCGTGCAGCTCCAGATCGTCCGGGATCGGTAATCCGGCGAGTTCCAGCACGTATTTGTAGGTGTCGCCAACGGTGTGGTTCTGCCGCACACACAGTGCGGTGAGAGGCGGCTCGCCCGCGCTGTGGCACCGCCGGGCGACCTTGCGCAGGATGGCATCCATCCAGGTACGCGTCGGCGCCTCGGTGTGCACGCCGGACGTCTCCTGCACCCGCTCGGCCAGCGCGCTGACAGTGATGAAATGCCCGTACCCAGTGGCGATCTCGGACAGTTCGGCGTGCGCGGCCAACGCCCACGCCACCGTCGCCTCACGCAACGGTACCGCGGCGCCGTCATCTGCCCGCCATGCTGCTGCCACCGTGGGTGCCGAATTCCTGATCACCCGACCAAGTTATCCCGAGACCCCATGGACAAGCGAATGGCATGGCGAGGCCGCATCGAGGGCAGCTGGCACAGACTTCACGAAAGCGATTGCAGCACAGCGGAGTCAGCGTTCACGAATCCTCGGCGACGATCTGAACACCGGTCGAGATCACAGCCGTTGCCGTCAGGCCGAAGATTGTGTGAAATGTGTCGCTGAAGTGGCTGGGAGAGGCGAATCCGGCCTCGGTGGCGGCCCGGGTGAGGTCCATTCCTTTGCTGAGCGCTGCGGCTACGTACAGCATTCGTGCCCACATACGGTATCGGCGGAAGCTGGTACCGGCGTGCGCGGAGAAGAGATGGAGAAATCGTGAGGTGGATAGACCCGCTCTAGCCGCGAGTTCGGCGGCGGCGGGATTGCCCGCCGGTTGGTCTCTGATCGTGACCATGGCGGCGTGAATTCGCTCGTCGATCTTCTGGGATTCCAGCGCACCGAGAATCCGTTCCCGCAACTGTCCGAGGTTCGGTGAATCGGAGTCACGGAGGTGCCGGATGATCGGAAATTGGGCTCGGTGGTGGAGGCAGATAGTCGGTGACTGTTCGAGCATCAAATTCCGGATGCTTCGGGATCGCGCCGAGCCGGGGTCGAGGTAGAAGAACAGCATTCGACCACTGTCCGAAACGATCTGATGCATGGTTCGCGCAGGGATCAGGGCGGTGTGGACGTTTCGTTCGGCGAACCCAGACGCTCGCAATACGAACGGAGCATCGATTCCCATCGCGAAACAATCCACAGCGGTGGCATGCGCGTCGAGATGGAATGACGGCCCCAGGTAGGCAGCGTGACCGGGCCACAGCCAAATCGTGGGTGCCGACTCTCGCGGAGTTACCAGGCGCGTACGGCTGTCCATACGTGTCATGATCGCACCACTGAAACGCATCATGCGATCGTGATCAGCAATCCCGCGCCGAGGGCCTCGACACAGAAATAGAACCAGATCGGATAGAAGGATGTCGCGGTGTCGAACAGCCGTGACAGCAAGCGGCCGAATGCCATGCCCGCCAACGAAACTCCGACACCGATCACAATTCCAGCATGCATGTCAGTGTTTCCCGAGGCGGCCCACCACAGTATGGCTGCCACGGCGATCCCGAATCCGCCATATACCGCCCGGATCTCGGACCGGCTCGTCGGCGTCTCTACAGTGATGTCGAAAGGCCGGGCCAGCGCCGCCGGAGCGGCTATCGCGAAAACACCCATGGCACAGAAAAGCACACCGACACCGGCAATAGCTCCGGTTCTCATCGGGGCACCGCCACGCGATCGCGGATCGATGCGTCATGTCGTGGCGTCACCAGTGCGAACCCGACGGCGAGCGCGATCAACCCGGCGACATCGAACCATGCAATCCGCACGAGGGACGGATTCCCCGGACGCTCGGCCAGTACGAGAATGATGAAACTCGCGAAACTCGTAGCGTTCGCCGTCACCGCGGCGCTGCGCAGGTGCGGGCGAAAGACCGCGACCAGTAAACCGACGCCGACCACCGCGAACAGCACCCCCCGATGCCGCAACAACACCTCGACATCGCGGCTCACCACTTCTATCCCGTACGCCGAACGAGCCCACCACGGCGATACCGCACCGATCACCGGCAGGGCATTGAGCAATCCGGCCGCCACGAGCAGCCCATGTCCCCATTGTCGCGATCGCATACCTTCTCCTCGATTTCCGTTGGTGCGATCATGACGGGCACGCGCGGCGCCCGCTTCCAGAAACGTGCTGCGGAGCGATCGGTGATTCGGCGGAGTGAGCCACGCCACGTGGGGCCCTACCTGCATTGCGGCGGTCCCGGCGGCAGCCCGTGATAGGGCAACCGCCTGTCAGCCTGCGATCCCACTGACCTCGTTGTGCTGATGCAGCCTACGAAACCGGCTGCCGTGAAAGACAAGTGGATCGACGTCGCCGGGCGCGGCCAAGCGGTTGACGCGAAGCAGGACCACCGCGTGATCGCCCGCCGGTACCTGGACCTCGACCACGCCTTCGATCCACGCCGAGGCGCCGTCGACGAAGATCGCCTCGGTGGCCCCGCGATAGAGATCGACATTGTGGAAGCGGTTGCCGTTGCGGGTGCTCAATGCCCGGGCCGCGTCTTCCTGATGGGTGCCGAGCAGGCTCAGACCGAGGTGCGTCGCGTTGAACAGCTTCGGCCAGGTCGCCGAGCTGTTCTGCACGCAGAACGAGACCAGCGGCGGGTCGAGCGAGACCGGGACGAAAGTGCTCACCGCCAAGCCGTGCCGAACCCCATCGATCTCGGCGCATACCGCGACCACACCGCTGGGGAAACTGGCGAATGCACGGCGCAGGCCCGCACCGTCGGTGGGAAATTCGAAAAGGTCATGCATGATTCGCGGTCCTCGTGCCTAGTGCCTGCGCGACGGCGTGCCATCGGTCGGTGTAGCGCTCGATCACGCCGTCTTCCTGGAATGTCCGGTCCGACAGGTAGAGACCAGGAAGAGCCGCCGTCGCGCCGAGCTCGACCAGCACCGGCTTGAGCAACAGGTCCGGGGCGAGCGCATGGCCGGGTCCCGCGCCGAGCATCACCGGAACGGCGACGACGTCGGCGAGTCCGGTGCCACCGTCGAATTGTTCGAGGAACAGTTTCAGCAGTCCGGTGTAGGTGGCCTTGAAGGTGGGACTGGCGAAAACGACCAACTCCGAGGCCGCCACGGCCTGCACTGCCGCAGCCACGGCTGGGTCGCCCCAGGACAACAGGCCGGCACCGAAGGAGACGAGGTCGATGACCGCGGGCTCCACGTCCGGGCGCAGTCCCTTCGCGACCAGCGTGGCCGCGGTCGACGTGCGAGAGGCGGGCTTGGGGTTGCCGACGACGACTGTCACTGTCACTTTCGTATCCTTCTCTCGCTCAACTACTTTCGGCTGCGGGTGGGTCAGATCACCCCGTGCAGCGGTGGTGGCGTGTCATGCAGCAGCGCACGACCGATGTGCTGGTACTTCCACCGGATCGGGTCGTGCAGGGTGTGGGTGCGAGCGTTGCGCCAATAGTGGTGCAGATTAAGATCCGCTGCGGCGCTGCGTGTTCCGCCTACTTCGAACAATGCGGCCGACACCTCGTTCGCAGCTCGGTCGGCGAGCACCTTGACCGTGGCGACGGCTAGCGATGCCTGCGCAGCCGATTCCGGTGCGTCGACACCGCCCGACAAGCCATGCGTCGCGGCATCGACGGCTGCACCCGCCGCGGCGAGCGTCGCCTCCGCCGCGGCAACCGCGACGGACAGCTCGCCGAATCGCTGGATCAGCAGGGGGTCGTCCACCGCTCGGGTGACGCCCGCTTCGAACCACGGACGGCTGAAAGTCCGGACGAATTCCGTTGCCGCCGTGAGTGCGCCACGGGCGATGCCCGCGTCGATCGCCGCATGCAGCAGTTGGGCGAAGGCACCGTATCCAGTGGGTGCGTGGACCGCGGCCGAGCGCGCGATCAGCTGGTCACGCTCCACGACAACGCCCTCGAATGACACGGTCCCGCTACCGGTCGTGCGCTGCCCGAGGCCGTTCCAGTCGTCGATGATGCGCACGCCCGGCGTGTCCACCGGGAGAAAGGCGATGTATTCCCCCGCAGGCAGACCGCTATGAGTGTCCGGGTCCTCCAGCCGCGTGAGTACGGCGAGCACATCCGCGAAAAGCGAACCGGTGCAGTAGTACTTGACGCCATCGATGCGGAACCGGCCGGCAGTCGGCCGTACGGTTGTCGCGATATCGGCGACCGTCGCACTGCCCCGTTCGGACTGTGCGTTGGCAATCCGCCCGCCGTCGAGCACCCTCGCGAAATAGCGCCGCCGCTGCGCCTCGGAACCCGCCAGGCGCAATAGATTCAGGTAGACGAAGTGACTGTGGGGGATCTGCGCGATATTCGGATCCGCCGCGGCGAGAATTCGCACCACCTCGGCCACCGCGCTCGGCGGTAGATCTGCGCCGCCATACGGCGACGGCACCGTCACGGCGAGCAGCCCGCTGGCCGCGAGCCGATCAATCTCCTGGTGCGGCAACTCCCGATCGCGGTCGCGCGCGGCCGCCCCCGACGCGAAGTCGGCCGCGAGTTGGGTTGCGATCGACCGTGCCTGCGCCGCGGACTCGAGACGGTCGGCGCTGACCGCGGTCATCGGCTACCCACCGCGGCAGGCGTGCGCGCCGCCTCCAGTTCGCGCACCAGCGGCAGCACCTTCGCCCACATCCCCTTGTGGTCCTTCGTGGCGGCGCCCGCCTGCTGTACCGCTTCCCGGAATCCTTCGACCGCAGGCTTGTTGGCCTTCGCCACGATTTCGCGCAGGGTGTCGCGCGCTTCCTTCTCGGTGTCGCGGGCAATGATGAAGCCGTTCAGTCCGAACTTCACTTCCCGGTCGTGCGCCCTGGCAACCGCGCGCACATCGTCCAGTTGTTCGATAACGCCGTCGAAGTCCATGTTGAGCGGCTTCGGCTTCAGCGTGAAATCACGGATGCGGTAGAAGTCGCCGCCGTAGTTCACATTGTCCTCGGTCCAGATCTTTCGGATCACCTCGAGGAATTCGGCACTGCGCCGGTAGCGTTCGTCGTGCTCGAGCCACGGCTCCCCGAGCGCGGTGAATTCGCCCGCAAACCAACCGGATACGACATTGATAGCGAATCTGCCGTTCGAGAGGTGGTCGGCGGTGGCGCCGAACTCGGCGAGTACAGCCGGGTGCCACAGTCCGGGATGGATCGCAGCGATAACCTTCAACCGCTCGGTCGCGCCGAGCAGTGCCAGGCTGAACGAGGTCGACTCGTGCTGGAATTCGGCACCGTAGGAGGCGGTGTAGCGCACCTGTGAGAGCGCGTACTCGAAGCCGTTGTTCTCCGCGGTCTGTGCCAGCTTCTTGTTGTATTCGAAATCCCAGCCGGTGCGCTGTTCGATATCGCTGGTGACCAGTCCCCCGCTGACATTGGGCACCCAGTAGGCGAACCGGATCTGCTCGGCGATGTTCTCCGTGGTCATGGCTGCTCCAATGTTGTGGGGGAACCCGTCGATCGGAGGCCGGGCAAAGCCGTGCACCCGGCGCTCCTTCTACTCCAACACCGGAATCCGGTCGGCACGAGGGTTTGAATCTGTGCGATCGGATCGGTGTATTCGCGGACGTCGCGACCGACGTGAGATCCGCTGCCGCCGCAATGGGAAGAAACGGAATGCTCTGCTCCGATGCAAATGTCCTAGGATTCACCCATGTCGTTTACTGTTCCCGACCTCTCCGGCGACCGGTCCGAGCAGTACCGCCAGCTCGTCGAACAGGCCGAAGCGCTGGTTACCGGCGAGCCCGACCGCATCGCCAATGCCGCCAACCTCGCCTCGCTGGTATTCCACGCACTGCCCGACCTGAACTGGGTCGGCTTCTACTTCTACGACGGGCGCGAACTGGTCGTAGGGCCGTTCCAGGGCAAACCGGCATGCGTCCGAATCGCACTCGGGAAAGGTGTCTGCGGCACCGCCGCCGATACCTGGGAAACCCAACTCGTGCCCGACGTGCACGCCTTTCCCGGACATATCGCGTGCGACGGTGACACTCGCTCCGAAATCGTGGTGCCGCTGATCCGCGACGGCGAACTCATCGGTGTCTTCGATCTCGACAGCCCGCGTCCGGACCGCTTCGACGCGATCGACCAATACGGCTTGGAAGCCGTGGCCCACGTCTTTCTCGCCGCCGGTTAAGATTCCGGTTCGGTCGAGTCGGTGGACTCGACCTGCGCCATTTTCACCAGAACTCCGTGCAGCACTGTCGCCAGGCTGCCGGCCCGCTCCCCGCGGAGCACGACCTCGGTGAACCCTTCGACCAATGCCTTACCTGGGTCGAGCAGACCGCCACCGAAACCTCCTCCGCCACGCAGACTCTCGGTGATCAGTGTGCGCTGCGCCTCCTGGCGCGCACGGAAGTTACCCGCGGTATCGAGTGCTCGTCCGAACTCGCGAACGATCGTCGTGTACACCGGCCGCTCGTCGTCGCCGCGCCGATCGGCACCTGTTCCGGCTATCGACCCCGCAGGCCGGCCCCAGTTCGCGACGGCAGCCTTGTCGAGGACGATCCATGTCGCCGGGGGGCCCGATTGCCCTGCGCCCGAAACCCGATCCCGCACCAGGCGCGACGGCATGCCGTCGCCGCCTTCAGCGATCTCGATGCCGCGCAAGGGGATCGGGTACTTCGCGAGCAGTTCGTCGACTGCAACCGCGATCTCGCGAACGGTGGGTTCATCGACGCCCGCACTATCGAATCCGACGATCTCCAGGTCGTGCCGAACTGCCATCTCCCGTGCGATCCGCATGATTTCGCCATCGGTCGCGGTGCTGGTCGGCCGACGAGACACTACGGAATCCGGGTGGCGAGATGGCGCCCGCCAACGACCAGGTGGAGACGGTACGGCCCTAGCCCCAGCACTCAACACGTGGGGTGTATCCGACGCATAAGGCGTACCCGACGAATGGGGTTGGCTCGGCATATAAGACGTACCCGACGCATGCGACTGACTCGGCACATGCGACGTACCCGACACATGCGACTGACCCGACACATGCGACGTACCCGACACATGCGACTGACCCGGCACATGCGACGTACCCGACACATGCGACGTACCCGACACATGCGACTGACTCGGCACATGCGACGTACCCGACGCGCGGGGCGTACTCGGCACATGGGGCGCAGACGCGCGGGAGGGCGCAGTGGACGCCGGTGCACAGCGTGTGACAGGTTTCGACCACGGCGTTTCCGCTGAACTTCGAGACCAGGGGGTAGGTTTCGCCTTTCGAACGACGCCACTGTCTCGGCCGACCGGACCGTTGACATTCACGACGACCGCAGTCGGGGCCGTGACGGGCGACGGTATCGAGTGGTGGGAAGCGGGGATCGGCGCGTCGGCGTCTCGATCGCGTTGGTCAGCGTCCGAGTGTGCCTCAGCACTCGCAATGGTGGCCTTCAATTCGGCGACGGTTCGATTCGCCTCCGAGATGAGGCGTTCCAGGGCCGACACCATCGCGCGTAATTCGCCCGAATCGATCCGTAGCGACTGACTCACCGGTGTCTCCTGCTTGTCGGTCCGGCGGTCAGGATCGTGCCGAGTCTGTTCGTGCCCCAGCGTTCCGATCTCACGTTGGTGCGTCGACTGATTGTCTCGCAAACCTGTGCCACTCGACTCTGCCCGACACCTCCCAGCATGGGGAAGGCAGGACAATGAGAGATCGATAGTGAAATGTAATCACACCATCGGCGCTGCGCCGGGTCTGCGTGCAGCGCCGGTCGACCGAATGCTCACCGGCGAGCCCATGGCGCCGAAACCGGAATTTCCGTGCGGCAGATAGGCATCGGCGAGCGGCTGCGCACCGGCGGCGTCATTCGGCCGTCCTGCGCCGCCGGTGCTGTGGCACGAACTCGATCAGCGTTCTTCGTACCGAATGTCGTAGGCGGCGGCGATCGGGTTGATCTTCGCCGGGTCCAGTTCGCCATCGGTCAGTACGGCGGGCCCGGCCTCGAACAGGTCCTCGAGGTAGTGCTCCCAGCCTCCGGGCGAGGAAATCTGCAGAACGCGCGGGGGCGGCGTCGAGACGCAGCGCAGCGCATGCGGAATGCCGCGCGGCAACAACGTGAACGTCCCCTGCTTCGCGGTGTAGGTGCGGTCGTCGTAGTCGATCCCCAGTTCGCCCTCGAGGACGTAGATGCCCTCGTCGGCCGTGTGGTGGATGTGTCGCGGAATGTCCCTGGCGACAGTCACTTCGAGCAGCGAGAACCGGCCGTCGGTGTCTGCGGTCATCGCTTTCACGGCGAATGCGGGCGGCATCGGCACGCGCCCCGGTCGGACCTGGGCGGGCTCGAGAAAGATGAAGCGGTCTTCTGACATGGAAAGCTGTCCCCCATTGTGCGATACTGGAACCGGAATCCGATTCCGTTTCAATTAACACGGAGGAGTGCAGCAGTTGTCAACCCCCTCGGCTCCCGGCCGAAAAGACGCGCAGCGCAACCGGTTACGCGTACTAGAGACGGCGCGCGTGTTATTCGCCGAACGCGGCGACGAGGTACAGATGCCGGAGTTGGCGCGGGCGGCGGGCGTCGGAATCGGCACCGTGTACCGACACTTCCCCACTCGGCAGGCACTCGTCGAAGCTGCCGCCGAGCACCGATTCGCCGAGCTCGCCACGTACGCGCGCACCGAATGCCGCAGCGCGCCCGAACTGGGCCAGGGCCTCGAGCTGTATCTGACCAGGGTCGGCGAGGTGCTCGCAGGCGACCGCGGCCTCTCGGCTGCCATCGAAGCCACCCGGGCGACATCGGAGACCGAACCACGCGGCCCCGCCCTTGTCGAACTCGAATCAGCGATACAGGTGTTGATCACCGACGGGCAGGCCGCGGGAACTCTCCGGGCCGACGCCACGGTCTCGGACGTCTACATGCTCGTCGGGGCCTTGTCCGCGACCATCCGCACCGGCAGCGGTGACTGGAAGCGTTTCATCGATCTCGCCATGAACGGCTTGCGCACGGCATGAATCGGCCACCGTGACAATGAAAGCCGCCCCGGTGTCCTGGTGGACTCCGGGGCGGTCGGCGTGCGGAAACTACTGCTGGGGGTTGTCGCCCGGCTGCTGCCACGGGCGACCATGGGGATCGTCGGGTCGGTATTGCTGCGGTGGTTGCGGCTGGTCCGGCGGGAACGCCTCGTGCACGGGAAGCACCGGTTGATGCGGGGAAGGCTCGTATGAGCGCCGAGGCGGGGCCGTACCTTCGACCGGAGTGCGGGCATCCGCCTCGGCGGCGCGGACCGCGCGTTCGATGGCCGGATCGCGAGTCATATCGAACCAGCCAGCGACATCGGAATCGTCCTCCGGCTTGCTCGCCACATCGTCCACCGGCGCCGGCTCGTACCGGAACACGCCGTCCTCGCCCTTGGTGGCGAAGTTCTGCGCGAATCCTTCGAGCGCCTTGCCGAAATCACTCGGCACCAGCCACACCTTGTTCGCATCACCGCGGGCGACCAGTGGCAGCGTCTGCATATATTGGTAGGCAAGCAGTTCCGGCGTCGGCTTACCGGATTTGATTGCGGCGAAGACCTTTTCGATGGCCTTCGCCTGACCCTGCGCCTGCAGGTACGACGCGGCGCGTTCACCCTGGGCGCGCAGGATGCGGCTCTGCCGTTCGCCTTCGGCCGCGAGGATCGCCGACTGCTTGGCGCCCTCGGCGGACAGAATCGCGGCCTGCTTGGTGCCCTCGGCCGTCTTGATCTGCGACTCCCGCGTGCCCTCCGCGGTGAGGATCATCGCGCGTTTCTCGCGGTCGGCCTTCATTTGTTTTTCCATCGACTCCTGGATCGACGGCGGCGGATCGATGCTCTTCAACTCGACCCGCGCGACGCGAAGACCCCAGCGCCCGGTCGCCTCGTCCAGCACGCCGCGCAATTGCCCGTTGATCTGGTCACGCGAGGTCAGCGTCTGTTCCAGCGTCATGCCGCCGACCACATTGCGCAGTGTCGTCACGGTCAGCTGCTCGACCGCCGCGATGTAGTTGCTGATCTCGTACACCGCTGCCTGCGGGCTGGTCACCTGGAAGTACACGACCGTGTCGATGTGCAGCGTCAGGTTGTCCTCGGTGATCACCGGCTGCGGCGGGAACGACACCACCCGCTCGCGCAGATCCACCTTCGCCCTGATCCGATCGGCGAAGGGCACCAGGAACGTCAACTGGCCGGACACGGTCCGCGAATACCGGCCAAGCCGCTCGATGACGGCCGCCTCGGCCTGCGGCACCAGCGCGATCGACTTGAAGACCACCACTACTACCAGCAACACAAGGACGGCGGCAACGATCAGTACAGCCATTACGGCCCCTTCCAGACGACGGCGGTCGCGCCGTCGATCTTCATGACGAACACCTTGGTCCCCTCCGGATATTCTTCGGTCGGATCGAGCGGGCGGGCGGTCCACACTTCGCCGCCGAGCTTCACCTGCCCGCTGTGCTCGGTCACCGGTTCCAGCACCAGCGCGGACTTGCCGGGCAGCGCGTCCACATTCGTCGGTATCAGCGGCGGCTTTCCGTAGTGCCGCAACAGAACCGGACGCACACCCAGCATCAGCACGATCGACACCACCGCGAAGACGATCGCGTCCACAATCACCGATGTGTCTGCGGCGAAGCTGATTCCGGCGGTGAGGAGCGCGCCGCTACCCAACATCAGCAGAGTGAGATCACCGGTGAGCATCTCCGCCGCCGCGAGCAGAATCCCCGCGACCAGCCAAACAATTGCGGCCACAAAACCACTGTAGTGGTCCGGACCTCATCTGGGGCGCGACAGACATAAGATCAGACCCCGCTGCCGCCGAAATACCGATGGGTAGAGACATACCGACGCCGGACGCAACCTCCCGCTCACCGAGCCGTGGACGTAGGTTGCCCGCCGCGCCGGGCCCAGATGGCCCACCCAGCGGCCCAGGCACGGTAGCTTCGGGCCCGTGAGTTCGCGTGACATGTATGGCAACGACATCTTCGGCGGGCACTCGCGCAAGCAGCAGCGGACAGTACCGCAGGTGGCGGCGGAGCGAGATCTTGTCGTCGAGGATGCGGCCACCGGATTCTGCGGCGCCGTGGTCGGATTCGATCGCAGCTACGACGGTGAATTCGTGAAGCTGGAAGACGCGCGCGGCGCGGTCCGACTGTTCGCGCTCCGCGAGGCCGCGTTCTTGATCGACGGCCGACCCGTCACTCTGATCCGGCCCACCGCCACCACGTCGAAAAAGGACACCCGCTCGGCGTCCGGCTCCACCCGGGTCGAGGGATTGCGCGCCCGCGTCGCCCGAACCAGCCGGATCTGGGTGGAGGGCGTGCACGACGCCGCCCTTGTCGAACGGGTCTGGGGCCACGACCTGCGCGTCGAGGGCGTCGTAGTGGAACATCTGGAAGGCCTGGACAACCTCGCCGAGCGCCTCATCGAATTCGATCCCGGCCCCGGCCGCAAGGTCGGCGTGCTTGTCGACCATTTGGTCACCGGCTCGAAGGAAACCCAATTGACCACCGGCCTCGGCCCGCACGTCCTCGTCACCGGCCACCCCTTCATCGATGTCTGGCAGGCGGTCCGTCCGGCCACCGTCGGAATCGAAGCCTGGCCGGCCGTACCACGCGGCGAGGACTGGAAAACCGGCATCTGCCGCCGTCTCGGCTGGGGCACCCCCCAGGAGGGCTGGCGGCGTGTCTACAACGCCGTCGAGTCCTTCCGCGACCTCGAATCCCCGCTCATCGGCGCGGTGGAGCGTCTCATCGATTTCGTCACCGAACCCGAGGAGTAGACGGCGCGCCCGACTTATCCGATTTCACCGAAACTCTCGCTCGGGCGGCCGACCTGGCCGGGACGTCGATCCGACCGCGCCGCCGCACTCTGCAAGACTCGACGGGTGACCGACCATCGTGACGTGGACGCAACCCGGCTCGCTACCGATTCGCTCGCGCAAGGCGATCCGACCGGATGGTTCGAGCAACTGTATGCCGCCGCGGAGGCTGGCTCCGCCATCGTGCCGTGGGATGCCGACGAACCCAATCCACTGCTGGTCGACTGGGCCGAGCGGCATGAGCCCGCGGGCGTCGGCGGGCGGGCACTCGTGGTCGGCAGTGGGCTCGGGCGAGACGCGGAACATGTTGTGCGGCTCGGCTTCCGCACCACGGCGTTCGATATTTCGGAGACCGCGATTCGCACCACGCGCGAGCGCTTCCCCAATTCTCCGGTGGACTATGTGGTGGCCGATCTGCTCGATCCGCCCGCCGAGTGGACCGGCGCATTCGACCTCGTGGTGGAGTCCATCACTGTGCAGTCGATGCCGCCGTCCGTCCGCGCCGACGCGATTGCGCATGTCGCGGGCATGGTGGCGCCGGGCGGTGAGCTCTTGGTGATCTCCGGCATCCGGGTGGACGGTGAGCATGTGGACGGACCGCCATGGCCGCTGACCCGCGCGGAGATCGAATCGTTCGCGGTCGACGGGCTCGAACCTATTCGGATCGAGCAGGTATCCCTCCCTACCAGGCCGGACGCGTATCGCTGGCGCGCAGTGTTCCGCATGGTCTGACACCAATGAGTTAACCATGCACATTTCGAATCAGTCGGGCCATCGATGCACGCAGCTCACCGGGGTACCCGGCATGGATGCCCCCGAGTAGCGATCACCCTTTATGCTCGATGATTATGTGCTCTCCTAGTGCCACGCTGACGGTGTGGGCCGGCTCATGGCTGGCCGGATGCAGCGCGCCCGACGACATCCTGGAGGCTTTGTACGCCTGGGCGCCGCAGCACACCATTGCCGCCGGTGACCCGGTGACCGGCGGTCGCGACGATCTGCCGTGGTCCTCGCGTGGCAACCTGCCCGGTACCGGAGTCATGGCGTTGCTCAAGGTGATTCGCGAGACCATGGCGCAACCGGGCGCACAGCTGCGACTGGTGCTGCCGGTACCGGGCGATGTGCGCGGCCTGCCGACCGGCACCGTATTCGCCGCCGACGCCGTCGACACCGGCGAGGGCTTGCTCATCGGCGTCCCGGGAGCCGATGGCACCGGCCTGATTCCGCAATGGACCGACGACGACACCCTGCAGTGGACCCTCTACAGCACACCCATCCCGCCGGCCCCCGGTCCGGACATGTCGCTCGGCGAGGCCGAATACGCCATGCGCGAAGCCGTCCGCGACGCCGCCGACGCTCTGATGCAGCTGCACACCACCTCGGTCAACGCCGCCGATTCCGACCCGCGCGAACTCATCGAGGCCGAGCTCGCCGATTACTCCAAGCACGACTACCCCGAGTCGATTCCGTTGCGTGCCAGGCGAATTCTGAACACGGCCGACCATGTTGCCGCCATTCTCACAGTCGCGCAGCGGGAACCGGCGTCCTCCCCCACGTCGGCAACGGCCATCGGCGCGCAAGAAGACCTGCTTCGCCCACTCTGGGATGCCCTCCGCGCCGCCCGCCTCGTCGCCGTGCACGCGGCGGCCCGCGGCACGTCCTGAGTCGGGCGAAACCATCGATCTGATCGCTCACCAGGTGGTGGCCCCCTTCTGGTTGAATGGGGCCGACCAACCCGGCTCTCCGACTCAGGGCGGTGCGCAATGGTCCTCACACAACGCAGTTGCGCGATCCTGGCCGCCGCGCTGATCAGCCTCGGTCTTCCCGCGGCGGTTCCCGCCTCGGCGATCGTGGGTGGCAGCGCCGCCGCGGCGACGGCGTACCCGTGGCTCGCCGCGATCGGCAGCCCACTCTTCCTCACCCGCGCGTCGGGACAGTTCTGCGCCGGCGCGCTCGTCGCACCGGATCAGGTGGTCACCGCGGCGCATTGCGTCCAGCTCGCCCAGCTGCTCCCACAGGCGCTCACCGTCACCTTCGGCCGCACCGACCTGCGCTCGAATGACGGAGACACCGTGCGAGTCAGAGACATTCGCATCCACCCCGGCTTCCACGACACCGACTTCGACGGCGAAACCGTCCACCACAACAACGTCGCGATCCTCACCCTGGACCGGCCACAACCGGGACCGTTCGTAGAAATCGCTACCCAGCGAGCCGATTTCGGCACGATCCTCGGGTGGGGCGCGACCGCCGAGGGTGATTACTCCAATACCGTCCTGCGCGCCGCCGTCGTCCCGCTGGTCTCCGACAGCGCCTGCGCCGCCGCGTACGGCTCGGCCTTCGATCCACGCGACATGCTCTGCGCAGGCTCTACCGAAGCGGACACCGGCCAACTCGATAGTGGCGGACCATTGCTCGTCGGCGGCGGGCTTGCGGGACTGACCTCATGGGGCAAAGGCAGCGCGCGTCCCGGCTTCCCGGGTGTCTATGCACTCCCACACCTGGATTGGTGATTGTCGGCAAACCCGATACGCCCCTGACCCCGCAGGTCAGTAGGTGGGCGGCTGCTGCGGCGGGTATTGCTGGGGCTGTTGAGGATACGGCTGCTGCCCGTACGGTTGCGGATAGCCCGGTGCGGGCGCTTGCTGCGGGTACGGCTGCGGCGAGTAGGGCTGGCCCGCCTGCTGTTGGGGATACGGCTGGCCCGGCGTCTGCGGCGCGTACTGCTGCTGCGGATAGGGCTGGCCGGGGGTCTGCTGCGGGTAGGGCTGGCCAGGGGTCTGCTGCGGGTAGGGCTGCGGCGCGTACTGCTGTTGCGGGTATTGCTGCGGCGGGTACGGCGGCGGGTTCTGCGGCAGCTGGTTCTGGTTTCTGCTGTTCGACGACGAGCGGACGACAATGACGATCGCGACGACGATGATGATCAGGCAGATGATGCCGACTACATAGGCGCCGACACTGACGCCGCCGCCGCTGCTGCTGCTGCCACGACGCCGTGCGTCGTAGGAGTCCAATGCCGACGCCCATGTGGTGCTATCGGACCAGACGTGGGTATCGAGCAGGCCTGCATTGGTCAGCAGGTCGACATAGACCATCGGGTTCCCCCTTCGCGCGGATTCGGCCCTCTTACCGAAGCCGAAAGGGATGTTATCGCAACATTGTTGATGCTCCCCAGGATGGGCAGCCGATGTGAGCAGTCCGGCACCTGGATCCGCGCCGCTGTGCGAGAGGCGGATTCACCGACCCGCAGGGGCCCTGCGACGGGGGGGAGCGCAGCAACCGACGGCGCACGGATCCCCGTTCCGTGTGCATCCATAACCCGGCACCTCGCCGAGTCTGCGCGCGGCCGTCTCTGTCACGTGCTCGCCGATCAATTCGACGACCAACTGAGCGAATCGCGGATCGGTGCCAGGAGTTGCTGCTCTGGCGAACGCCATACCCAGTTCGGCGGCTTTGCCTTTCGCCTCGTTGTCCAGGTCCCAGATCACTTCGAGGTGATCGGAGACGAAGCCGACGGGGCATACCACCACGGCATCGACAGCCTTGCCGGACAAGTCGTCGAGGTGATCGACGATGTCGGGATCGAGCCATGGGATCTGCGGTGGGCCCGAACGCGACTGCCACACCAGGTCGTAGTCGGTGAATCCGGTTGCGGCCGCGCACAACCGAGCCGCCTCGGCGACCTGACGACTGTAGAGTCTGCCGCCGTCGGCGGGCGGGCCCGCGGTGGCGTCGGCCGAGACCGGGATCGAGTGCGCGGTGAACACCAGGCGCGCCCGATCGCGGCGGTCGGCCGGAAGTTCCGCCACCGCGGCACGAATCGCATCGGCGAAGGAATCGATCAGCAGCGGATGGTCGAAATACTGTCGCAGCTTCACCAATTCCGGCGCACCCGCACCGAAAGCCGCACGCGCCCTGGTGATGTCCTCGTGGTACTGCAGGCAACCGGAGTAGCCGCCCCACGCCGAGGTCGGGAACACCAGCGCCGAGCGTACGCCGTCGGCGGCCATCCGCGCGACGGTCTCCTCGACCATCGGATGCCAGTTCCGGTTGCCGAAGTACACCGGCAGATCTATTCCGGCAGTGGCCAATTCGGCCTTTACCGCGGCGATGATGTCGAGATTGAGCGCGTTGATCGGCGAGACGCCGCCGAAGTGCAGATAGTGTTCGGCGACCTCGTCGAGACGCTCGCGCGGTACTCCCCTGCCCCGAGTGACGTTCTCCAGGAACGGCATCACGTCTTCGGGGCGTTCGGGGCCGCCGAAGGAAAGCAGCAGCAGCGCATCAAAACTCATGCTCGACCCATCCTCATGCCAGCGCCCGCCGGAATCCGCTTGCGAGTACCTCCGCCCGTGCGAAAGTTCCGACGCCGGGCCGACCGAAACGCCGGCATCCGGGCGACGGGGATACCCCGTGCCCGGATGCCGGGTGGTTCATACGCCCGGACGCCGGGAGTTTCACGCGTTCGCCGGCTCGGTTTCGCTCACCGGCGCGTCTTCGCCGAGCATGCTGGCCGGGATGGACCAGTTGTGGCTGGCGCCGCCGTCGACGTAGACGATGGAGGCGGTGGTGCCGGGCAGCCAGTCCGAGAGCAGCGCGCAGACCGACTTGGCAACCGGTGTCGGGTCGTTGACGTCCCAGCCGAGCGGGGCGTTCTCGTCCCACACCGTGTTGAGCGCCTCGAGCTTCTTGGCCTCGCCCGTCGCGGCACCGGCGATGGCCTTGGCCGCCAGCGTCTTGACAGGGCCCGCCGCAACCAGGTTGGAGCGGATGCCACGATCGCCGACCTCGCGGGCGACGTAGCGGTTCACCGACTCCAGGGTCGCCTTGGCGACGCCCATCCAGTTGTAGAACGGCACCGCCTGGCGCGGATCGAAGTCCATGCCGACGATGGAGGCGCCGTCGTTGAGCACCGGCAGCAGCGCCTTGGCAAGCGCGGCGTAGGAGTAGGCCGAAACCTCCAGCGCCACCGCGACATCCGACCACGGCGCGTCGAGGAACTCGCCGCCGATGCCGAGGCAGGAGCGCGGCGCGAACCCGATGGAGTGCACGACACCGTCGATGCCCTCGGGCGCGACCTCGCGCACGCGGTCGGCCAGCGTAGCCAGGTGCTCGACGTTCTGCACGTCCAGCTCGATGGCCGGCGGCACCGGCTGGGGCAGCCGCTGCGCGACCCGGTCGATCAGCCGCAGCCGGTCGAACCCGGTGATGAGCACCTTCGCGCCCGCCTCCTGCGCCACCTTGGCGACGTGCCAGGCGATGGACGCGTCGGTGATGATGCCGGTGACCAGAATGGTCTTGCCTTCGAGCAGTCCGCCCATGAGTTCTCGGTTCTCCTGAAAGTCGTGTGTAGGTTGCTTGCGGCCGCCGACGGTGTCGGCGCCACCCGGATTTCCGCTAGCTCAGTGGCCCATGCCCATGCCGCCGTCGACCGGGATGATCGCGCCGGAAACGTAGCGCGAATCCTCCGAGGCCAGGAAGCTGACCACGGCCGCGACGTCTTCGGGCTGGCCGAGCCGCTGCAGCGGAATGAACTTCTTGGCGGTGTCGCGCAGATCGTCGGGCAGTTCGGCCGTCATATCGGTTTCGATGAACCCCGGCGCGACGACGTTGGCGGTGATCGAGCGCGAGCCGAGCTCACGGGTGATCGAGCGCGCGAGCCCGATCACGCCCGCCTTGGAGGAGGCGTAGTTGATCTGGCCGGGGCCGCCGCCGAGACCGACGACGGAGCCGAGGAAGATCATCCGCCCCCAACGCGCCCGCAGCATGGCCCGGTTGGCCCGCTTGGCACAGCGGAACGCGCCGGTCAGATTGGCATCGATGACCTTGGTGAACTGGTCCTCGGTCATCCGCATCAGCAAGGTGTCGTCGGTGATGCCCGCGTTGGCGACCAATACCTCGACCGGTCCCTGATGCTGCTCCACCTCGGTGAAGGCGGCGTCGACCGATTCGCTGTCCGTCACATCGCATTTCACACCGAACAGCCCGTCCGGCACCCCCGACCCACGATGCGTGACGGCGACCTTGTGACCGTCGGCGAGCAGACGCTGGGCGACCGCGAGTCCGATGCCGCGGTTGCCGCCGGTCACCAGTACCGATCGGGATGTGATGTTCGACATAAAGACCAACCTATCTGTTCGAGTTCGTGCGCCGCGCCCGGGCACCACACATTCGGTGTGATGCCACAGTCGCGTCGCTCAAAGGCGAGGCCATCGGTTACGGCAGGCGTTGACGATAGAGCAATCCGGTCACGACACCCGCAGCGACGAGCAACATGCCGAGCAAAAGCCACGGCCTGCTCGCATCGCCACGGGTCATCTCGTAGCCGATCTGCTCTTCGAGGGTGTCGTAGACGGCGGTGAGCTCGGTCAGGCTCGACGCCGTATAGAAGTCGCCGCCGGACAGTTTGGCGATTTCCCGCAGTGAGTCGTCGTCGACGGGAACCTTGACCCGCTGTGCGCCGCCCTTGCCGTCCGGGTCCGGGATCTCCACCGTGCCCCACTGGGTGCCGAACGAAATCGTCGACACCGGAACGCCTTTGTTCTTGGCGAGGCGGGCCGCGGTGAATCCGTGCCGCGGATTGTCGACGTCCTTGTCGTCGGGCACGGTCTGCTTGCCGTCCGACATCAACACGATGCGGGCCGGCGGTGGTGTGCTGGCGCCGCCGAGCACCTGCGCCAGGGTCTCGATCGACTGCAGCGCGGTGAGGATGCCCTCACCGGTGGCGGTGCGCTCGGCCAGCTTGATGTTGTCGATAGAGGCCTTGACGGCTTCGCGATTCGTCGTCGGCGGCTGCATCACCGAGGCGGTGCCCGCGAAGGTGACGAAACCGAGGTTGATACCGGGGGTGAGCCCGTCGACGAATTCCTTGCCCGCCTTCTGCGCCACTTGCAGTCGGGTCGGCTCGACGTCGGTGGCCTCCATGGACAGCGAAACATCCATCACCAGAACGACTGTCGCGCGATTGCGCGGCACCTTCTTGACCGCCGTCGGTCCGGCGGCGGCGATGGTGAGGAACATCAGCCCGACCAGCATCAGCGCGATCGGCACATGCCGGATCGGACTCGGCCGCGCCGGTGCGACCTTTTCCAGCATCTCCATGTTGCTGAAGCGCAGCATGTGCTTGTGCCTGCTGCGCTGAACAAGGATGTAGCCGAGCGCGATCAGCCCGATGACGGCGAGGAAGCCCAGCCAGATGAGCGCGGTGAAATGCGAAATACTCACTGCCGCGCCACCTTTCCGGTCGGCGTGCCGAAGGCATGGCGCCGGGTGGATACGAACCGGACCACGTCGGCGATCCAGTCCCGATCGGTCTGCAGCGTCATGACCGGCGCGCCGCAACTGCGCAACGCCTGCTCGACCTGCTCACGGTGCCGCTGTGCGGCGCTCGCGAAATCGGCGCGCAGTGTCGGCGTCACGCTGAATTCGCGGGTGCGCCCGGTCTCCGGGTCGTGCAGCACCACATCACCCATGTCGGGCAGCGACAGGTCGCGCGGATCGAGCACCTCCACCGCGAGCAGATCGTGGCGCGCGGAGATCGCGCGCAGCGAGCGCTGCCAGTCGATGTCGCCGAGGAAATCGCTGATGACGACCGCGAGGCCGCGCTTGCGTTGCGGACGGCGCAGGGACTCGATGCCCGCACGCAGGTCACCGCGCACGCCGTCGGGGGCGTGCGGAGTGGTCGCGATGCTGCGCAGCAGCGACTGGGCGTGCACACGACCGCTGCGCGCGGGAATTCGGACCAACTGCTCACCGGTGGCGACGACCGCGCCGATCCGGTTGCCGCCGCCACTGGTGAGGTGGGTGATCGCGGCCGCGGCGGCGATCGCGAGATCGCGCTTCTGGCAGTAGGCGGTGCCGAAATCCAGACTGGCCGACAGGTCGACGACCATCCAGGTTTCCAGTTCCCGGTCGGCGATCATCTGCCGAACATGCGGATGGGTGGTGCGGGCGGTGACGGACCAATCCATTTGCCGCACATCGTCACCCGGCTGATACGTGCGGGCCTCTCCCGGCTCCGAGCCGGGGCCGGGAATCAGACCTTGATAATCGCCGTGCAGCACGCCGTCGAGCCGACGACGCACAGTGAGCTCGAGCGACTTCAGCGCCGCCGACAACTTCGGATCGGTCAGCTCTCCTGCTCGAAACGACGGCGGTGCGTGTGATGACATCGTCACTCGTGGAACCGGGTCGGATGCTCGGGTCACTTGGGCTGGTTATTGCCGGCGGTCTGCGGAATCTGCCCGACAGGCGGCTGCGGGACCGCCTGCTGCTGCGGGACCGGGGGCTGCGGAATCGACTGTTGCGGCAGCTGCGGCGCACCGTGCGGACCCATCGCGGGCGGCGCGGCAGGAGCGGGCGCGGCCTGCGCGCCCGGCACCATGGCTTGCGGCGCGACCTGCGGCAGACCGATGGTCTGCAGCACGCGCTTGATCACATCGTCCGGGCTGACCTCGTCGGCCAGCGCGTCGTAGGACAGCACCAGGCGGTGGCGCAGCACATCCGGGATGACCTCGACCACGTCCTGCGGCACCACGTAGTCGCGGCCGCGGATCAGGGCGACCGCGCGGGCCGCGGCGATGATGCCGAGGCTGGCACGCGGCGAGGCGCCGTAGGAGATCCAGCTCGCCACATCCTGCATGCCGAATTCGGCAGGCGTGCGGGTCGCCGCGATCACCCGGACCACGTAATCGACCAGCGCGTGGTGCACGAACGTGTTGGCCGCCAGCTTCTGCAGCCGGATCAGCTCGTCAGGTTCGAGAATCTGCCTGGCCTCCGGTGGGGTGACACCCATCCGGTAGATGATCTCGCGCTCCTCCTCGACCGACGGGTAGTCGACGACGACCTTGAAAAGGAAGCGGTCGCGCTGCGCCTCCGGCAGCGGGTACACACCCTCGCTCTCGATCGGGTTCTGCGTCGCCATGACGAGGAACGGATCGGGCATCGGGTAGGTCTTGCCACCGATCGACACGTGCCGCTCTGCCATCACCTCGAGCAGTGCCGACTGCACCTTGGCGGGCGCGCGGTTGATTTCGTCGGCGAGTAGGAAGTTCGCGACCACCGGTCCGAGTTCGGTATCGAACTGCTCGCGGCCCTGCCGGTAGATCCGGGTACCGATGAGGTCGGTGGGCACCAGGTCCGGGGTGAATTGCACCCGGGAGAACGAGCCGCCGACGACCTTGGCAAAGGTCTCCACCGCAAGGGTCTTCGCGATACCGGGCACACCCTCGAGCAAGACGTGGCCACGCGCGAGCACACCGACGAGCAGCCGCTCGACCAGTCGATCCTGGCCCACGATAACCCGCTTGACCTCGTAGATCGCCTTCTCCAGGATCTGGACGTCACGCTCCAGGGTGCTTGGCACGGGAGCAGGCGCCTCTTTCGCCAAGCTTGCCCCGCTCACACCGTCCGTCGAAGTCACCAACATCCCCGCTTTCGCTTTGGTCCTGTGCGTGCTGCCACAACTATTCCAGGTAATGGCCGCAAACGCCGCAACCGGCTCCGACAGTACGGGAATCCGGTGGATTCGCCAGCCTGGTTACGCCGCAACGCCACAACCCTCAGGAGACGATACGCACCGCGTACGGCATGATGCCGCCCTCGCGTACCGGGGACACCCGGACGACCTCACCGGATTGTGGCGCCTCCACCATTTTTCCGTTGCCCAGATACAGCGCGACGTGCTGGCTACCGTTGGGTCCCCAGAACAGCATGTCCCCGCGGGCGCGCTCGCCGACGGGAACCCGGGTGCCCGCGTTGTATTGGTAGCCGCTGTAGTGCGGCAGCGAAACGCCGACTCCGGCGAAGGCGTAGATCATCAACCCCGAGCAATCGAATCCGACCTTGTTGTAGTCGCCGTGGCTGTCGGCGACACCGCCGTCGCGAATGCCGAGGGTCGGTCCGTCCTCGTCACCGCCACCCCAGGCATAGATGACACCCAGCTGGGACATGGCCCGGTCGACGACCGTCTCGACAGCGTCGGAGCCGCCGATCGACGGCAGGCTCGGGCTCGTCCGCGGCGTGCTCGACCGCGGCGGCGGCGAGTCCTCCATCTGGATGTGCGGGCGCTTCCCCTCGCCCGCCTGGGCCGCGCGCTCCCTGGCGGCGGCGTCCTGGGCAGCGCGGGCGGCGGCGGCCGCCGCGGCGGCGCGGATCGCGGCTTCCTCGGCCTTACGCTGCTCGTCCCAGGCCAGGAATGCTTCTCGTTGTCCTTGCAGCCCGGCCACATTCGTGCGCGCGGCATCCAGTCGCCCCTGGGCGGCGGTGCGCTCGCGGACGATGTTGTCGCGCAGCACGGTCTGCTGATCCAGCTCGGCCTTCGCCGCGGCGACCGCGTTCGCCGCGTCGATCTTCTTCTGCTCGGCCACCGCGGCCGCGGCGTCGGCCTCGGATTTCGCCTGGCGCGCGCTGGAATTCTTGTTGGCCTGATCGATCTGGGCGCGCCGCAGGCCGTCGAGCACCTGCTGCTGGTTCTTCGATACCAGAGTCAGCACCTGGGCACGGTCGAGGGCGAGGTCAGGGGTGGCGGAGGTGAGATAGGTGACCATCGCGCTGGAGCCGGGGCGGGTATAGGCCTGGGTGGCGAACTGGTCGAAGTTGCGTCGCGCCTCACCGACTTTGATTCCGGCATCGGCGAGTTCGCGCTGGGTGGCGACGACCACCGCGGCGGCCGCGTCGGCGGCGGCACGAGCGTTCTGCAGATCGACAAGGGCCTTGTTGACCTCTTCGCGCTTGCGCGCCACGGCGTCGTCGAGCTGCTGCAACTGCTGGTCGGCCGCGGCGATCTGGTTGATCAATCCGCCGACCTCGGTCACTCTGGCGTCGACTTGGGCTCCGGCATCAGCGATCTGCCCGTCGCTCGGGTTCGGTGGGGCCGGTGGCACCGCGGCGGCGGGTCCCGACGTCACCACCACGACAACCGAGACCAGCAACCCCAGAGCGACCCACAGCGGACGCCGAGATCCGGTTACGCCGTTGTTGCGCATCGCACCTCCCAAGGACCCGGCTCGGCTTCGCCTCACGAGCATCAGCCGAACCATCGAGCTCAGTAGTCGGCAAACAGCTCTCTCGACACTTCTTCCCCATCAGTCATCATTCGAACCGTACGACACATCCGTCACCAAAGAAACTCCAGCAACAGAATCACAGCCGCGTAATTTTCCCTTTGCCCGAAATTAGCCGGATGCGCACAAGGGTTCACTCGGTTGAAACAAACCGACCGTCAGGAAAAGTAGCCGAACGGATATCAGTCAGTGCGCGAAATCTTGGTCGTCGCCTCGACCCGAAACCCCGACCGGCACAGATTCCTGCGACGCCCGCCGAGACTTGATCCAGTACAGCCCGCCGACCACGATCGCCGTACCGACCAGCAACACACTGGTGATCGCGGTCCAGGAGATGGCGTCCGGTCGCTCCAGCTGATCCACGAAGAGCTGGGCTGCCTGTGCGGAATGCGCCTGCTGACTCTTCGAAACGTCTTCGGCCCGCTCCAACTCGACCCGGCTGATCGAGTCGCTGTAGGTGCCGACCCAGTCGTCACTGAGGACAACGACGGTTCCGTGCTCGGTCTTGCCGACCACGGTGGCAAGGTCACGTAAATTGGAGTCGTGGCCTGGATTGCCGGGGATCACCACGATGCTGAGCTCGATTCCATGGGACCGAGCATCGGCGACGACCGCCTCCAACGCCTTCTGATCCTTGCCCTTGGGTGTGGCGACATGGTTGTCCGCTACGTCCCTCTTGATGGCGTCCAAGGATTTGTCGTCGATCCCGGGCGGCAGGTCGGCGGCCATGGGTGTGAAAACCGAGGTGTGCGAGACGGTCATCTTCCATCCGGTCTGTCGAGCCGCACGCGAGGCGACGGGCATCCAACACTGCGGGGTGAGCGATGCTCTGAGCCGGTACATGCCCACCGGCCACCCCTGCAACTCGAAAGCACAGTACGCGACGGTGTGTCGGGCCGCCCTCACGCGGCACACGGTACGGCCCCCGCGCGTTTCACAGGACAAGCGTACTGTTAGGCTCGAAGGCGCGAGGAGCCAGCACCTTCCAGCGCTGGAGCCCTCCATAGACGTATCGCTAAACCAGCCACTGGCACAGCCCCGCCGGTGGCAACCCTCACAGACGAGTGGAGCTGACGTGACGACAAGTATCGATACTTTCGGCGCCAAGGGCACCCTCGAGGTCGGAAGCAACTCCTACGAGATCTTCCGCCTCTCCGCCGTGCCCGGCACCAAGAAACTTCCCTACGCACTCAAGGTCCTCGCGGAGAACCTGCTCCGTACCGAGGACGGCGCCAACATCACCGCCGATCACATTCGCGCCATCGCGGATTGGGATCCGTCGGCCGATCCGAGCATCGAAATCCAGTTCACCCCGGCCCGCGTGATCATGCAGGACTTCACCGGTGTGCCCTGCATCGTCGACCTCGCCACCATGCGTGAGGCCGTCGCCACCCTCGGCGGCGACCCGAACAAGGTCAACCCGCTCGCGCCCGCCGAGATGGTCATCGACCACTCGGTCATCATCGATGTGTTCGGCCGCGCCGACGCACTCGAGCGCAACGTGGACATCGAGTACTCCCGCAACCGTGAGCGCTACCAGTTCCTGCGCTGGGGTCAGGGCGCGTTCGACGACTTCAAGGTCGTCCCCCCCGGCACCGGCATCGTGCACCAGGTCAACATCGAGCACCTGGCCCGCACCGTCATGGTCCGCAACGGCCAGGCCTACCCCGACACCTGTGTGGGCACCGACTCGCACACCACCATGGTCAACGGCCTCGGTGTGCTCGGCTGGGGCGTCGGTGGTATCGAGGCCGAGGCGGCCATGCTCGGCCAGCCCGTCTCCATGCTGATCCCGCGCGTCGTCGGCTTCAAGCTGACCGGCGAGATCAAGCCGGGCGTCACCGCCACCGACGTGGTGCTGACCGTCACCGACATGCTGCGCAAGCACGGCGTCGTCGGCAAGTTCGTCGAGTTCTACGGCAAGGGCGTCGCGGAGGTTCCGCTCGCGAACCGCGCCACCCTCGGCAACATGAGCCCCGAATTCGGTTCCACCGCAGCGATCTTCCCGATCGATGAGGTGACCATCGACTACCTGCGCCTGACCGGCCGTAGCGACGACCAGCTCGCGCTGGTCGAGGCTTACGCCAAGGAACAGGGCATGTGGCACGACGCCGACCACGAGCCCGCGTACTCGGAGTACATGGAGCTCGACCTCGGCGACGTGGTGCCGTCCATCGCAGGCCCGAAGCGTCCGCAGGACCGAATCCTGTTGTCGGAGTCCAAGGTTGCCTTCCGCAAGGACATCCACAACTACACCAGCGACGCGGAGAGCGGCCCCGCCGCCGTGACCCCGCACACGCACCTGGACGAGGCCATCGAGGAGTCCTTCCCGGCCAGTGATCCGGCGGTGCTGTCCTTCGCCGACGACGACTCGGAGTTCGTGCCGTCCGCCGCGAACGGCGCGACGGGCCGTCCGAGCAAGCCGGTCAAGGTCTCCTCGGAGGAGTACGGCGACTTCGTGCTCGACCACGGCGCGGTGGTGGTCGCCTCGATCACCTCCTGCACCAACACCTCCAACCCGTCGGTCATGCTCGGCGCCGCGCTGCTCGCCCGCAACGCCGTCGAGAAGGGCCTGACCTCCAAGCCGTGGGTGAAGACCTCCATGGCGCCGGGTTCGCAGGTCGTCAACGACTACTACAACAAGGCAGGCCTGTGGCCCTACCTGGAGAAGCTGGGCTTCTTCCTGGTCGGCTACGGCTGCGCTACCTGCATCGGCAACACCGGCCCGCTGCCGGAGGCCGTGTCGAAGGCGATCAACGACAACGACCTCTCGGTCACCGCGGTGCTTTCGGGCAACCGCAACTTCGAAGGCCGTATCTCCCCCGACGTGAAGATGAACTACCTGGCCTCGCCGCCGCTGGTCATCGCATACGCACTCGCGGGCACCATGGACTTCGACTTCGAGACCGATGCGCTCGGCCAGGACACCGACGGCAACGATGTCTTCCTGAAAGACATCTGGCCCTCCTCGAAGGAGATCGAGGAGACCATCGGCACCTCGATCAGCCAGGACATGTTCGTCAAGTCCTACGCCGACGTGTTCAAGGGCGACGAGCGCTGGCGCGGCCTGCCCACCCCGGAGGGCAAGACGTTCGAGTGGGATCCCCAGTCGACCTACGTGCGGAAGCCTCCGTACTTCGACGGCATGCCGCAGACCCCGAACCCGGTCACGGATATCACGGGCGCGCGCGTGCTCGCGTACCTCGGCGATTCGGTCACCACCGACCACATCTCCCCGGCGGGCAACATCAAGCCCGGCACCCCGGCCGCGCAGTACCTGGAGACCAACGGCGTCGAGCGCAAGGACTACAACTCCTACGGCTCGCGTCGCGGTAACCACGAGGTGATGATCCGCGGCACCTTCGCGAACATCCGGCTGCGCAACCAGCTGCTCGACGACGTTTCGGGTGGTTACACCCGCGACTTCACCCAGGACGGTGGCCCGCAGGCGTTCATCTACGACGCCTCGCAGAACTACCAGGCCGCGGGCATCCCGCTGGTCGTGCTTGGCGGCAAGGAGTACGGCTCGGGTTCCTCGCGAGACTGGGCCGCCAAGGGCACCAGCCTGCTGGGCGTGAAGGCCGTCATCACCGAGTCCTTCGAGCGCATCCACCGCTCCAACCTCATCGGCATGGGCGTCATTCCGCTGCAGTTCCCGGCCGGCGAGTCGGCCGCGTCGCTGAAGCTGGACGGCACCGAGACCTTCGACATCGCGGGCATCACCCAGCTGAACGAGGGTGCGACTCCGAAGACCCTGAAGGTCACGGCCACCAAGGAGAACGGTGACAAGATCACCTTCGACGCCGTGGTCCGGATCGACACCCCCGGTGAGGCCGATTACTACCGCAACGGCGGCATCCTGCAATACGTGCTGCGCAACATGATCAAGGGATAACACCCGGACGATCACGGTGACTGTGCGTGAAAGTTCTTGCCCCGCTTGTGAAAGGCTAGGCTCGAACTTTCACGCACAGTTCGTTTGCGGCAACGGCGCGGAGCTTGCGGAGCGCCAGGAAGACTCTAGCCACGAAACGGAGACTGTGTGCCCAAGGTCAGTGACGATCACCTCGCCGCCCGGCGCAACCAGATCCTCGACGGCGCACGCAGCTGCTTCGCCGAATATGGTTACGACGGCGCCACGGTGCGCCGCCTGGAGGAGACCACCGGACTCTCGCGCGGTGCGATCTTCCACCACTTCCGCGACAAGGACGCCCTGTTCCTGGCGCTCGCGCAGGACGACGCCGAGCGCATGGCCGACGTCGCCGCCCACCAGGGTCTGGTGCAGGTGATGCGGGACATGCTCGCCGACCCGAAGCAATTCAATTGGCTCGGAACACGTTTGGAGATCGCGCGGCGGTTGCGCACCGACCCCGAATTCCGAGCCAACTGGGAGCAGCGCTCCGAAGAGCTCACCGCCGCCACCCTGGCTCGCCTCGAGCGCCGCAAGGCCGAGGGCAGACTGCGCGACGACGTCCCCACCGATGTCCTCCTCGGCTACCTCGATCTGGTCCTGGACGGCCTCATCGCCCGCATCGCCTCCGGCCACACCAACGAAAACCTCTCAGCGGTACTGGATCTCGTCGAAGCTTCGGTCCGCCGCAGGGAGTGACCGCCGCAACGCCACCTGGTGACGCGTCGTCGTCTGTGGTCCGCTGGAGCCGAGGTTGGCGAGCGCCGACGGGCTGGACCGGCGGATGCTCGGGCGACTGGAGGTCTCATCCAGCCGCGGTGTACGCGCCGGAAAGGTCGCATCGGGTGCTACCGGCCGGGATTATGATCAGTACGTCGGGGCTCGAGTTTCGCCTCGAGCGCTGGACGCCATGAGCGGTGGCGGTTCGACGCAGGGCCTGGTCTGCCGCGAATATTCGGCGGAGATCGGTGCGGCCCACAGATCCACTCCGGCCTACGAGAGAGTGCACGGTGTCCGATGACGGTATCGAGGGGACGCAGCGCGACCTGAGGTTCGGTATCGCGGCGGAGTTGGCCGAGGCCGGCTTCGACGATGCCCGAGAGGTCGGCCGCGGCGGCTTCGGGGTCGTATACCGGTGTATCGAGCATGCTCTCGACCGCGCGGTGGCGGTCAAGGTCCTGTCGACGGAGGTCGACGTCGACGGGCGGGCTCGCTTCCTTCGCGAACAGCGGGCACTCGGCCGGTTTTCCGGGCATCCGAATGTCGTGCAGGTGCTGCGCGCCGACATCACCGCAACCGGCCGTCCGTTCATCGTGATGCCATTTCATCGCCGCGGATCCCTGGATTCCCGCATTCGAACCACCGGGCCGGTGCCCTGGCAGGAGGTGCTGTCGATCGGCGTGAAGCTGGCGGGCGCTTTGGCCTCGGCACATGCCGTCGGCGTGGTGCATCGTGACGTGAATCCGGGCAATGTCCTGCTGACCGACTACGGGGAGCCACAGCTGGCGGACTTCGGTATCGCCCGTATCGGCGATATGTTCGAGACCGCGACCGGGCTGGTGGCCGGGACACCTGCGTATACCGCTCCCGAGGTTCTGAAGGGCGCACCACCATCGGCGGCATCGGACGTCTACGGTCTCGGTGCGACGCTGTTCTGCTTGCTCACCGGTCACGCGGCCTTCGCAAGGCGCAATGGCGAATCGATGGTCGCGCAGTTCGTGCGGATCACCTCTGAACCGGTGCCGGACTTGCAGGCGCAGGGCGTGCCTCCCCTGCTGCACGCCGCCATCGAAATCGCAATGGCACCCGATCCGGCGGACCGGCCCGCATCCGCCCGAGACTTCGGCGAGCGGCTGCGCAACCTACAGTTCGCCTGCGGTCTGCCGGTCGACACGCTGGCTGTCCCGATCGGGGCCGAAGCAACAGCCAGCGCAACGGCGCACGCGGTTTCGCGCACATCGCAGACGCCGGTGACCGCCGCGTCGACGCCGACCACCAGGTATCGGCCACGGACGTCACCGCACCGCCTGGTTGAACGCCCAGCGCTGCTGCGGCTGCTGCGCGACGGGCAGTCACGACGCCTGGTGCTGATCCACGCACCCGCCGGTTTCGGCAAGAGCACCCTGGCGACACAGTGGGCGGACATCCTCGAAGCAGACGGGTTGAGCGTCACCTGGCTCACGGTGGACACCGACGACGACAATGTCGTGTGGTTCCTGTCCCACCTCGTGGAGGCGGTGAGACACGTACGGCCCACGCTTGCCGCCGAACTGGCCCAGATTCTCGAAGAACGCGCCAGCGACGCCGCCCGGCATGTGATGACGATGCTCATCAACGAGATCCACGCCCACGGTGAAACGGTCGCCGTGGTGATCGAGGACTGGCATCTGATAACCAGCCCTGCGACGATCGCGGCGATGGAATTCCTGCTCGACAACGGATGCCATCACCTGCGAATGATCATCACCAGCCGAAACAGGACGGGGCTCCCGCTAGGACGGATGCGGGTGCAGGACGAACTTGTCGAGATCGACGAAGGACAGCTCCGATTCGATACCGCGGAAACAGCGCGGTTCCTCGCCGGGGTCGAGGGCGTCGAACTGGACGCGTCCGAAATCGACAACCTGTGTGAATCGACCGAAGGGTGGGTTGCCGCACTGCAGTTGACCGCGCTGTCACTACGCGGAAAGGACCGGCCCGGTAAGTATCTGGACCAGATCTCGGGTCAGCACTACACCATCGGCGAATACCTCATGGAAAATGTCGTGGCGGCCCTCGATCCCCCGGTCCTCGATTTCCTGATGCGGACCACGGTCACCGCCACGATTTGCGGAGACCTCGCGGCAGTGCTGGCCGAGGTACCGTCCGGGCAGCAAATGCTGGAGGACCTGTATGAACAGGATCTGTTCCTGCGCAGCGTCGACGGTGACCTGCGCTGGTTCCGATATCACGGATTGTTCGCAGATTACTTGCGCCGCAGGCTGATTCGGCAACATCCCGGCCTGATCGAGCAATTGCACGCGACCGCGTCGACCTGGTTCGCCGCCCACGACATGCTCGCCGAAGCGGTCGATCACGCGCTCGCGGCGGGTACGCCGGACCGCGCGGTGCGCCTGATCGAGGAGCATGCCGACGAGTTGCTCGAGAACGCTCGGATGGCCACCCTCCTCGGTCTCGTCGCGAAGCTGCCCACCTCACTCGGTATCGACAACCCCCGGCTGCAACTGGCGATCGCCTGGGCGACCATTGCCCTGCAACGCACCCCCGCGACCCGCACCGCGCTGGAGCGGGTCGACTCCGCGATAGCGTCGCTGCCCGCCGACGATGCGCTCGGCACCGATCTTCGCGCCGAGGCCGCGGTAGCCCGGGCGGCCGATTCGATGGTGATGGACAGATGCGCCGAACTGCCGGACGACGTGACCGCACGCTTGCAGGCGCCGATCAGGCCGTTCTTGGCCAATGCCCTGGCCGCCACCGCATCGGCGATTGCGCTGTGCCGCTTCGACTTCGAAGGCGCTGCCCGATGGCACGAGTGGGCCGCGCCCTATCGGACGCGCACCACCGGTCCGTTCGGCGCCGTCTACAGCCACTGCATCGCCGGACTCGCGGCATTCGATCGGCTCGACATCGTCGACGCCGAGGCGAGCTACCGGACGGCGTTGCGCCTTGCGCTCGAGACCGGCACACAATCCCACGCCACTCGCCAGTCCAGCGCATTACTCGGGGATCTGCTGTACGAGACCGGGCAGTTCGTCGAGGCCGAAGAGCTGCTGGCACCCTGGCCAGGAATGGAAGGCGGCACCATCGAGGTCCTGCTCGCCGTCTACGGCACCGGAGCGCGGCTGGCGGCGTTGCGGGGCGATCTCGATACTGCCGAGGCACGGCTCGACGAAGGGCAGCGGATCGCCGACCATCTGATGCAGCCTCGGGTCGCGGCCCGGATCCTCAACGAACGGGTTCGCCAAGACCTGCCGATTCCCGAGGCCGATCGCGAGAAACTCGAGCACCTCCCGACCTATCGTCGGCAACCGGACGCCATCCTCGCCGTCACCTCCGAGCTCGCTCAGGACTCGGCCGTCCGCCTGCTGCTCGCGCAGAATTCCGTTGCCTCGATTCGGTCCGCCACCGCCAGAGCCGAGCAGCTGGTGCGGGTAATCGAGTCCCAGCAGCGGCCACGGGCATTGCTGCACGCTCAACTCCTGTACAACTGCTGCCTGTCGGCATCCGGAAGGTCCGACACGGCGGCGGCGCTGCTCGCGCCCTTGCTGCGACGCTGTGCCGAACTCGGCTTGGTCCGAACCGTTGTCGACAGCGGACCCGCGATCGCTCCGGTGCTGGAGACCCTGTCCAAGGCGTCCGACGAAAAGACCCGGCCGCCGGGCTTGTTCCTACGGCAGGTGCTGGCTGCCATCGATCAATCGCACCGGCAGGGGTGACCCGGCACCGCACGACCCGATTCGATCGGGTCCGATCCCCACATCGAAGACAAGTCACCCCGCCCGATCGACGAATTCTCCGCATCGAGCCACACGCCCGCCGGGTTCAGTGGTTGGCGTTCAGGTAGTTGGCGGCGTGGGTTGTCCAGAGGATGTCGGTGCCTGGCATGTTGTGGCCGGAGTAGAGGACGTGTTGGCCGTCGGGCCATGGGGTGAGGTATCCGATGACTCCGTTGACCGCTGTGGCATAGCGGTTGAGGTTGGCAATGGGGTTTTTCATCAGGAAGTTCAGCAGTTCCGCGAAGATCAGTGGTGCCACGTTGCCGACGCGGGCGCCTTCGACGAAGGAGAACGGCGAAATGCCTACGTCGATCACTCGCAGTGGGGAGTTCCCCGGTGACGAAGTGATGATGTCGTGCGGGTTCGCGTATTCGCGGACGTCCAGAACCGGCCAGTTGCCGCGTTCTCCGTGCAGGCCGTAAGTCGTTGCGGGGCACAGATTGCCGACCGACTGGCCGCGCTTGCGCAGCGGGTTGGCGATGTTCACCGTGAAAGCGATCTCGAGGGGGGAGCCGTCGGTGTTGGTGTACTCGCCCGACCGCACTCCTTCCAGGATCTTGCTCGCGCAGATGCCGCCGAGTGAATAGCTCAGCAGGCCACAGACATTCGGCGAGTCCTGGATCGCCTGCACGCCCGCCTCGACGCCGCGGCGGATCGAGGTGTTCAAGGATGGACCCCACACGTCCGGAGTCGGGCCGACCGACGCGGGCCAGTCGGGTTCGAAGGAGGTGAAACGATCCGGGTCGAGCAGCTTGGTGACGTCGCGAAGCATGCCCGTCGGTGTCCCGTCGGTATTCCGCGGCTCACCCGTGCCGCGGAGGGTGATGATGTCGATCATCGGTATTACCCCCATGTCCGTGCGCTGTCTGGAAGCTCAGCGTAGGACCGCCCCGCACCCGACACGCGAGTAACGGACTACTTCATTTCGTGCAGGTCAGGCGTGTTCGAGGCTGCCGAGCAGGATGCGGGCGATGCGGTCGAGTTCGCGACGTTCCTTTGCCGAAAGCACCGACAGGATGCGGGTTTCGTTCTCCGTATGCGCGGTGACCACCGTGTCGATGAGCGTGCGTCCCGCATCGGTGAGTGCGACGCGGATGGCGCGGCGGTCCTCGGCGTCGGCGATGCGTCGGACCAGCCGGGCCGACTCCAGGCGGTCGAGTCGTCCGGTCATGCCCGCGCGGGACAGCATGAGCGTGTCGGCGAGCACCGACGGGTTCAGCTCGAAGGGTTCTCCCGAACGACGCAGCGCCGCAAGCACATCGAACTCGCCGCGCTGCAGGCCGTGTGCGGTGAAGACGGCCTCGATCTCCCGTTGTGCGACGACGAGGAGTCTCCCGAGGCGACCGATCACCGCCATCGCGTCGAGTTCGAGGTCCGGTCGTTCCCTGCGCCACTGCTCGACGATCGCGTCGACGGGATCCTGATTCATCTCAACCATGGACAAGATTCTATTCGCTGAGATATAGTTCGGTAGCGAATTATCAACGACCGAACCAGTTGGAGAAGATCATGGACACCACCACCCGCACGTTCGCCATCCGTCAGCCGCACGACGCGGAGGTGCTGCGAACCGACTCGGTCACCATGCGACTGCTCATCGACTCGAGCGAGGCGGGCGGCGCGGTGAGCCACCTGGAGGTCAGCATGAATCAGGGCGCCGACGGGGCGGCCCCGCACTACCACACCAGGTCCGATGAGCTCTTCTACGTCGCCGACGGCGAATTGCAGGTGCTCGCGGGCGACGAGATCATCACCGTCGGGGCGGGCGGATCGATCGTGGTGCCCAAGCTCATGCCGCACGCCTTCGGTGCCACCCCGGACAGCTCGGCACGAATCCTGATCGCCCTCATGCCCGCCGTCGAACGCTTCGGCTACTTCCGACTGCTCGACCGGCTCGCCAAAGGCGAGGCGACCTTCGAGGAACTCGCGGCGTCCCAGGAGGAATTCGACAACCACTTCATCGATGCACCGGCCTGGTGGGCCGAGCGCAACGCGAACCGGCGTTGACTCCGACACTCACCGAATGCGGACTCCAACCGACAGAGCGATACCCGATCACGCGAAATGTGGCGAGAACATCAGCCTGCACGGGAACAATCCGCGGCGAACGCGAAGTTTTCCCTGACATGACCTTTTCCGTCCCTGTCGTGGTGCGCGGCTATGAGCTCGATACACAAGGCCACCTCAATCAGGCCGTGTACCTGCAATACGCCGAGCACGCCCGCTGGGAATTGCTGCGCGCGGCCGGAGTAGGCCAGGACAAGCTCCTGGCCACCGGCGTCGGACCGGTCGTACTGGAGACCACCATCAAGTACCGTCGCGAACTTCGCGGCGGCGACGAGGTGACCATCACCTGCGAATTCGATTGGCAGCAGGGCAAAACCTTCCGCATCCATCAGGAGATCCGCAAGCTGGATGGAACGGTCGCCGCCGAGGTTTCGGTCATCGGCGGCGTCCTGGACCTCACCGCACGCAAGCTCGTCGAGTCGCCTGGTGAATGCTTCCGCGCGCTCGCCGAACGACCGGACCTGCTCGGCGTCTGAACGAGCTCACGTACCCGCCCCGCGGCCGGTCGGCTCCGGCCTGAACCGCACGGTCGGCTGTACGACCGCCAACACTCGGCAATACCACTAGGCATACCTACGTATTCCGATAGCTTGACGCTTGCTGACCATCGTTATTCGTCGCGCCGAAAATCTTTCGGCTCAAGCGCATCCCACGCCGTATCCGGTTTGCCAGCCGCCGTGAAATCTTTCGATCCGAACCGATCAGGGGCCCCTGCACGTTATGCTTCAGTTCACGCTCGGGGGCCCTGGCAAATCGCGAGCAGATCGGAGAATCCACTATGACCGACGCCATCCACCTTCCCGGTACCGCGCCGACGGGAGATCGCGTTCCCGCGTTGCAGGGCCTACTGGTGGCCGAGTCGGAACGAGCTATTACCGTCCGGGTCACCGAGGGCACCTGGACGTTCCGTAGGGACGATGTGCTGCGGGTGCTCGCCGACGATCATGCCGCGAATTCCGACGGTCGTCCGGTACTTGTCGACATTCGCCCCGGCGCCACCGCCGACTTCACCCGCCGCCTGCGCGTCGACCTCGTCGAGCGGCCCATGACCATCGCGGCCGAGCCGTCGCTCGCACTGGGAGATGAACTGCTGCAACAACTCACGACGTCGTGGGCCGATTCGCTCGAGCTCGTGGACTGCCCCGGCGTCAACAGTGCGACGTTCACCTATTGCCAGACCAAATCGTTCGACAGTAGCGACGACGGCATCAACTGCGACAGTCTCGACTGAACGGGACCCCGCATGGCGGCGCGCCGTACAGGTTCGGTCCTGATCGTTACCGAATCCGATGATCTGCACGGCACCGCCATGGCGGCGACGTTGCGAGAACACCACGGGCTCAGCCCGATTCACCTCGACCTACGCGACTTCCCGCGCGAATCCGGAAGCTTCCGGCTCGACCGGTTCGGTACCGCGCGCTCACTTTCGCACCTGATCGGGATCGACGATGTGCGTTCGGTGTGGTGGCGACGACCGCATCCGACGCGAGTTCCAGTCGGCGTGCGCGCGTCCGATGACGCCTACCGTCAGGCCGAATGCGACGGGTTCATCCAGGGACTGCTCTGGTCGATTCCGGCGAACTGGGTCAACGACCCCGGCGCCGACCGCACCGCGACCCGAAAGATCGTGCAGTTGGAGACCGCGCAGCGGGCCGGGTTCACCATCCCGGAGACACTCATCACCAACGATCCGGACGAGGCCCGCAGTTTTGTCGAATCGCGCTCCGGTGCAGTCGTTTACAAGCGCACCGGCACCGGACGCGCCGAATTCGCCGAAACCAGGATCATCACCAGGTCCGACTTCGGCAGGCTCGCGGGCATCCGCTCCGCGCCGACCACATTCCAGGACTACGTCGAGGCCGAGTGCGATCTGCGCATCGTGTGGGTCGACGGCGTCGAATGGACGGTCCGAATCGATTCACAGGCCGGTGTCGGCCGTGTCGACTCGCGCCTGGACACCACTGTGGACTTCGTCCCCGCCAGCCTGCCCGCATCGGTCAGTAAGTCGCTGGCCACCCTGATGGGCGCGCTCGGCCTGAGCTTCGGCGTTCTGGACCTGCGGCTCGGCCTCGACGGCGAGTACTACTTCCTCGAGGTCAACCCGCAGGGCCAGTTCGCCTACCTGGAGATCAAGACGGGGCTGCCGATCTTCCGCAGCCTCGGCAACCTCCTGATGCACGGCGACGGCGCGGTGCCAGGGTACTGACCGGCTCAGCGGGCGTAGCGCAACAGCACGACCCCGGACTTCGGGAATGTCTCAGTGGCCACGAGCCGCAGATCCTGGCGTGACCCGCCGTCGAACAAGCGCTGCCCCGCGCCCGAACACACCGGGAAAACCAGCAGCCGATACTCGTCGATCGCGTCCAACCGCTCGAACGCCTGCGCCGTCGAGGCTCCGGCGAACACGACCAACGGCTTGCCCGGCGCCGCCTTCAGCTCGGCAACCTCCGCCGCGAGGTCCGCACCGATCCGCCGTGCCGGCTGCCATGGCAGCCGCGGTTCCGGCTCGGATGTCAGCACCAGCTTCGGCAAATCATTGACCAGCGGCGCGAGCACAGCGTCACCCGGTGTCGCCGGATTCCGTTGTGCCTCAGGCCAATACCCCGCGAGCAACTCGTAGGACACCCGGCCGAAGATCTGCGCGCCGACGCTGCCGAGCAGCTCCGCAAGATATGCGTCCAGCTCGGGATCATCGACCCCGACCCAGTCCAGATCACCATCCGGTCCCGCCGCGTAGCCGTCCAGCGTCACCATCATGTGCAGAATCAGTGCCCGCATGTCGATCGCCCTTCCTCACGTACGAACTGCATCGAAGATGCAGACCGGTCGTGCGGAAAGAACTCATCGCGGTGTCGGGGCGCAGTCGCGCCGCGGACACCGGATCCACGCCGACGGTGCTACGAACTCTTCCTGCGGTTTGCACCACCGCGGCTGCGGAGTTGCACATGCGACTCCACCAGCACGTTGTGGATGAAGCCGTACGATCGGCCGGTAGTCCGGGCCAGCGAACGAATGCTGGCGCCCGCCTCGTATTGCTTCTTCAACTGGGTTTGTAGCCGATCGCGTGACTTGCCGGTGACGCGTGTGCCCTTACCCAATGGGGCCTTGACTTGTGTGGGCCTGTCGCTCATGGCTTCCTCCGAGTCGCCGAGCCGCGTCTATTCAGGCTAAGCACTCAGCGGGCCGTGATCAACAGTTCCTTGTGATGAAAATCACGCGAGCTGAATAAGTTCCAGATAATCCTGGGACCAGTGATCCTCGGTGCCGTCCGGAAGCAAGATCACGCGCTCCGGGTTCAGAGCTTCGGCCGCCCCAGGATCGTGCGTGACGAGCACGACGGCACCCGCATAGCTACGCAGTGCGTCGAGCACCTGCTCGCGTGATACGGGGTCCAGGTTGTTGGTCGGCTCGTCCAGCAGCAGCACATTCGCCGCCGAAGACACCAGTCCGGCCAGCGCGAGGCGGGTCTTCTCACCACCGGACAGCGTTCCCGCAGGCTGGTCCAGCTGCGGACCGGTGAACATGAACGCACCGAGCAGACTGCGCAATTCCTGCTCCCCCGCATCGGGTGACGCATGCCGGATGTTTTCCCACACCGACGCGTTGTCGTCGAGCGTGTCGTGTTCCTGGGCGAAATATCCGATCTTCAGACCGCGCCCTTCTTCGAGTCCGCCCGAATCCGGTGTCTCCACGCCCGCGAGCAGCCGCAGCAGCGTCGTCTTGCCCGCACCGTTGAGTCCGAGCACCACCACCCGGCTGCCCTTGTCGATCGCGAACTCCACGCCGGTGAAGATCTCGAGCGAGCCGTACACCTTCGTCAGGTTGTTCACCATCAGCGGCGTCCTGCCGCAGGGCGCGGGTTCGGGGAACTTGATCCGCGCCACCTTGTCGGCGACCCGGATGTCATCGAGTTCCGCCATCAACCGGTCGGCGCGCTTGGCCATGTTCTGCGCCGCAGTAGCTTTCGTGGCCTTGGCACCGAGCTTGGCGGCCTGAACGCGCAGCGCGCTCGCCTTCTTCTCGGCGTTGGCGCGCTCCCTGCGGCGGCGCTGCTCGTCGGTGGCACGGGCGTCGAGATACTTCTTCCAGCTCATGTTGTAGATGTCGGCCTCGCCGCGCACCGCGTCCAGGAACCACACCTTGTTGACCACGTCGCCGAGCAGTTCGACATCGTGGCTGATGACGATCAGTCCGCCGTCGTGGTTCTGCAGGAAACCGCGCAGCCAGGTGATGGAGTCGGCGTCGAGGTGGTTGGTCGGCTCGTCCAGCAGCAGGACCGTGTCGGAGCGGCCGCCGCTGCCGTCGGAGGCGGCAAACAGGATGCGCGCCAACTCGATTCGGCGGCGCTGACCACCGGACAGGGTACGCAGCGGCTGGCCGAGCACGCGGTCGGGCAGGCCGAGGCTGTTGCAGATACGCGCCGCCTCGCTCTCGGCGACGTAGCCGCCGAGCGAGGAGAAGCGCTCCTCCAGTCGTCCGTACTTGCGCACGGCTTTGTCGCGTTCATCGTCGTCGGCCACCTCGGCCATCAGCGCCTGCTGCTTCTCCATATCGCGCAGCAGCGCGTCCAGGCCGCGGGCGGAAAGGACGCGATCGCGGGCAAGCACGTCCAGGTTGCCCTCGCGCGGATCCTGCGGCAGATATCCGATGTCGGTGGAACGCAGAATTTTTCCGGCGTACGGCTCGCCCTCGCCCGCCAGAATGCGCAGCGTGGTGGTCTTGCCCGCGCCATTGCGCCCGACCAGTCCGATCCGGTCGCCGGCCTGCACCCGCAGTGCGGGCCCTGGGGCCGACAGCAGGGTGCGGACTCCGGCCCGGACCTCCAGGTCCGTCGCGGTGATCACAGGCTTCTCCTCACGGATACATGGTGCTGGTCGGTTGCTGCTCGATTGTGCGACGAGATCAGCACAAGAACCACCGATTTTACCTGGCCCGGGAGACCACTCTTGCACTCGGCGAGCTCGGTGTGACCGCCGTAACGCTCAGGGACTGCGGTAAACGTCGAACGCGATGTCGATGCGAGCTCACTCGGAATTCGTCGCCGCGTCCCTGACCGGCCACGCATCGCCGATTCGGGCCCCGAACCCGGTGGTCATCCGACTTTCCGACAGAATTCGTCGATCGCATCCGGTAGTTGGGTGAGAGCGGGCTCCTCCAGCGGGTAATGGCCCGCACCGTCCAGCATGACGGCGGTGACCGGAACTCGCCGCACTCGATCGAGGAAGGTAGTACTGATGTTCAGCGGCGTCCAGCGATCCGCGGTGGGCTGAGTGAGCAGGATCGGGCAGACGGCGAAGTCCTCGGGTTCGGTGGCGGGCACCGCGTTCATGTACTCGTCGAGGAACTTCACCGAAACCCAATTGCCCGCGGAGGTCGGGTCGGCAAGACAATCACGCAGTGCGGCTCGGCTGTTCACGAGCGCCTTCATCTTGCCCGCCAGCGCAACCGGCACCTTCACCACTCCGGCGACTCTGGTGAGCGGACCACCGATCAGGGGAAAGCAGGCGCCCACCGGGCCGAAACGCGCTGTCTGCCAACGCACTTTCCACACCTGCTGATCCATGAAGCAGGTACCGACGATGCCCGCGACCCGCTGGTCGATGGCCGCGACCTGATAGGCGAGCATGCCGCCCGCGCTCAGCCCGTAGAGCACGATCGGCCGGTCGTCCCGAGTGCGCTCATGGGCGAGGAAGTCGACGACCTGGTCGATCCAGTCGCCATAGGACCAGTTGTGGCCCTTCGCCACCGTGGTCTGCCCGTAGCCGAGCAGATCCATTCCGATCGGCTCGACCCCGCGATCACGCATGGGAGCTCCGACGATCGTGGTCATCATGCGCCCGTTGGTACCGACACCGTGCAGCTGCACCAGTTTCACCGGCGCGGCGGGGCGCGGGTAGCGGTCGATATGCACCGAGTGCCCGCGCCACGCCCACTGCTCTTCGCTCGGCAGCTCGTCCCCGACCAGATGCAGGCGCTCAGGAAGATGGCGCTGGATATTCCGCCAGTAGGGCTGGTCGTCGTAAGTCAGGCCCGTCATCGCTCCCGGCTCGGCAGCACGGGCGGAATAGGCGACTGATCAGGCATGATGCTCCTCGCGATCCAAGTCGCGGACAACTGTCCTGGCGAGATGTTTCGAGGCTATATAGAACATTTGTCCTAGTCAAGGATCGCGACGACGATACCGGCGGACTCGTTCTCGGTTGTCCCGACCTGCCGTTCCCAGTGATGAAGACCTGGCCCGTGGGTGAAGAAGTCACAATCGATGGTGAAACCAGCGGCGTCAGAGGAGCGGTCGGATGAAATCTGGGGCATGGGGAGGCTGCGCTGACTAGCAGTGAGTGGCCACAGCTGACTACAGACCTCGACGAGGCGACCGACGACGAGGCGACCGCAGACCAGCCCACCGTGCCGGGTCAATCTGCGTCGACGCCGGACCGACAGTCGGATGCCACAGCGAAAACGGCTCTGGCTCTTGCGAATCTGGGACAGCATCTGCCCGGGTCCACCGTGCCGCAGAGTTCGACCGCACCTTGGCAAGGGTTGCCTGCGGTCCGCCCGACGGCCGCTGGGCCCAACGGTCCGACGCCGATGGCGCGTGACAGCACAACACCTCCGCATACGGTTCCCGCGCAACCTTCGGTCGCGACCACACTTCCGCCGGCCAACGCCCCTGCCGCTGCGGCGCCGGCACCGGCGGGTGTCGATCCAGAGATGCTCCACGACATTGCGCCGACGGCCATGAACGCCGGTTCGGCGGCGCTGTCGGCACTGCCGATGCTGGCCTCCGCGCTGGCAGGGCTGTCCAACAGCGATTCCAGCTCCCCCACCGCGTCCAACTCCGTCACCTCGCCTGCGGCAACCACCGGCGGCGGCCTGACCCCCGAAGCGCAACAAGCGCTCGCGGCGTTGGGATCTTTGGCTGCCCTGTACGGCGACGAGGGCGACACACCCTCGAGCACCAACGGTTTGCAGACACGACCCGCCGCGGTCAAAGGCTCAGGTGCCACGGCAGAGGCCATCAGTGCAAAGTCCATGTTCCAGAAGAATGCGGCACAGGCGTTCAACACCCTCGACAACGGCCTCGCGAGACACCTCATGAGCATGGCTGGATCCAATAAAGTCGACAAGAAAGCCGTACTCCGGCTCATCCGCGAAGTCAACGTGGAACTCGCCGAGCTCGGGCCGAACGCCTACACCAAGGCCGGTCAGCGAACAGTGCACCGAATACTCACCGCCGCACTGCAAAAAGCCCAGTCGATTGTCGGAAACGGTCAAGCCAACGCTTCGGTGACCGCCTCCGCGGTCAACCAGCTCACCAACCAGTACCTCAACGGGCTAGTTGGAAGACGAACAGCGATCAGCGGCACTGCGCGGCCGGGCGACGGCCGAGCCCGGCTGCCCCTCGACTCCGGAACGTACAGGGTCAGTTCCAAATACGGCCCCCGCAATGGCGATCACCACGGCGGTATTGATTTTGCGGCCCCCGCGGGCACCCCCATCTACGCCGCTACCGGTGGCACAGTGACTTACGCCGGTAACAAGGGCGGCTATGGCTATCACGTGCGTATCCGTTCCGCCGACGGCACCGAGACCATTTACGCGCACCAAACCGCGGGCAGCATCAGTGTGAATGTCGGCGACCAGATCCCCGCGGGCACCCCGATCGGCGCGGTCGGATCGACCGGCAACTCCACCGGCAACCATCTGCATTACGAGGTTCGCCGTGGGGGCCAGTCTGTCGACCCCACCGGCTATTTGGCCGCCAATGGGCTACGAGTATGAGCGAACGCTGATGAGTCCGGAGACCATCACGAGGCGACACGGCGAGGTGATCGTGGAGCCGTTGCCCTATTGCCGGGCCATGTGCATGCGCATTTCGCTCGGGACGTCCGTGATCAGGTCCCCGGAGAGGTCGACGGTTACGGTGTGCAGTGTGCCGGTGAACCGGAAGGGCGGCGCGTAGTCGGGTGCCACCGCGGAGCCCGGGTTGGCGCCGCAGGTCATACCACCGGGGTTGAAGGCGACGGGCGTGGTGACCGGGATCTCGGCCTCGCCGACCAGGCGGCGGTCGATGTAGAGCTGGCCGCGGCCCGGTGTGCCCTTACCGTGGGCGATATCGGGCATGCCGGTGGGTTCGAACTCGAAGCGCAGCTCGTGGCGGCCTTCGGGGACCATGTCCGCGGAGTAGACACGGTATATGGTGCGCCGAACGTAGTTGTGGGCGTAGTGCAGGCGGCCGTCCTTGACGTAGAAGGTCCACCCGCCGACGTTGGTGCCCTGGCAGAGCAGGATGCCCTCGGCGCCGCCCGGCGGGATCTCCGCATCGGCGGTGATGCTGTGCGGCCGGTTCAGCACGCGGGGTGCGACAGCCGCCGGCAGCGAATCGGTGCCCGCACGGAGCGTGTAGCTGGTCTGCGCCGGGGTGATCTGGGGACGCTCCGCGATCAGTCGTTGCAACGTACTGCTGTCGATCGGCAGCACGTTGTACCTGCCGGCCTCCACGTACCACATCGAGATCATCTCGATGAGTTTGTCCGGATGCTCGGCGGCGAGGTCGCGGGTCTCGGCGAAGTCCTCGTCGATGTGGAAGAGCTCCCAGTGGTGGGCGTCCAACTCGCCGAGGCCCTCTGCGGTGATGGGGGTGCCGAACGGTTTGCCCGCTTCGGCGAAGGAGGGGCCCGGCCATGGACACACGGCCCGCCATCCGTCGTGGTCGATCGCGCGGTGGCCGAGCATCTCGAAGTACTGCGTGCGGTGCCGAGTCGGCGCGGCCGGGTTGTCGAAGGTGTGAGCGAAGCTGACGCCGTGGAGGGGCGACTGGGGTACGCCTTTGATGGTGGCCGGAGGCTCGATTCCGAGCACGTCGAGGACTGTGGGGACCATGTCGACGAGGTGCGCGTACTGAGTGCGCACCTGACCCCGTGCCGTGATGCCCCGTGGCCAGTGGACCAGGAACGGATCGCTGGCGCCGCCGCGATAGGTCTCGCGCTTCCACCGCCGGAAGGGGGTGTTGCCCGCCCAGGTCCAGCCCCACGGGTAGTGGTTGAACGTACTCGGGCTGCCGAGTTCGTCGATCGCTCGGAGGCTGTCCTCGATCGGTTCGGGGGCGTTGTTGAAGAACTGCAGCTCGTTCGTGGTCCCGGTGACTCCGCCCTCGGCGCTGGCGCCATTGTCGGAGACGACCATGATCAGCGTGTTGTCGAACTCGCCGGTCTCCTTCAGGAAATCCAGCAGCCGCCCGATGTGGTGGTCGGTGTGGGAGAGGAATCCGGCATAGACCTCCATCATCCGCGCGGCGAGGCGGCGCGTGTCCGGTGGCAGCGAGTCCCAGTCCGGCACATCCGGGTCGTGGCGGGAGAGCTGCGCGTCAGGTGGCACGACGCCCCGTTGCTTTTGCCGGTCGAAAGTGAATTCGCGGTAAGCGTCCCAGCCGTCGTCGAACCGGCCCCGGTAACGGTCCGCCCACTCCTTCGGCACGTGATGCGGGGCATGCGTCGCCCCGGTGCAGAGGTTCAAGAAGAACGGCTTGTCCGGAGCGACCTGCTTCGCGCTCGATATGAAGGAGATCGCCTTGTCGACCAGGTCCGCGGTCAGGTGGTAGCCCTCCTCAGGGGTGGCGGGGGGCTCGACCTGGTGGTTGTCGTAGACCAGATCCGGGTGCCACTGGCTGGTGTCGCCGCCGAGGAAGCCGTAAAACCGCTCGAAACCACGGCCGAGTGGCCAACGCTCGTACGGGCCGGCAGCCGATTCCTGCTCCGAGGGCACCAGGTGCCACTTGCCAACCATGTAGGTGTTGTATCCGTGCTGCAGCAGCATCTCCGAGAGGAACCCGTTCTCGAACGGAACGTTGCCGTTATAGCCCGGATATCCCGTGGCTATTTCCGTGATGCCCGCCATCGCGTTGGCATGGTGGTTGCGTCCGGTCATGATGCACGAACGCGATGGCGAACACAGCGCCGTCGTATGCATGCTGTTGTACAGCAGCCCGCCCTCGGCCAGTGCGTCGATGTTCGGCGTGGCTATGGGACTGCCGTAACAGCCGAACTGTCCGAACCCGGTGTCATCGAGCACGATGAAAAGTACGTTCGGCGCCCCCGATACGGCCCGCACCGGCTGAGGCCAAGCCGGACTCGACACGTCGGTCGTCCGCCCGATGATTCCGGGAAAAGCAGTTCCCGGCTTGTATTCCTTCGGCGACATCTGCACGGTCCTCCATCTCGCTGACCGGCATGCGACGCACCGGCCGGCACGTAGGCTCCTCGTTGGTCGAAATTGCCTTTCACTGCGGTCTTGCTCTGCCGGACAGGAATTGCGTGGCGCGCCGCTGGAAATTCCGTAAAGAGCAACAGATTGCAATGGTGAAGTCGCTCCGTGAGTCGTCACCGTCGATGGCTCCGCACGTTCAGGACAGGACCACACGAATGCAAATCGGGAGGAAGCCAACGCCACTCATGCATCCGACGCTTTTTCTTTTGTCCACCGGCTACAGCACAAGTAAAAATGCTAGACGACGAATAGTGTGGCCGCCAGAGGCGCAGTTCGCGCACCGGGCTCGTACGTCGTCGAGATTTTCCAGACGTCGGTGAGTACTGTTCGGGCAGCACTTCGGGCTTCATTCAGCTCAGGTCTCGTGAGCTCGCCGAAGCGTCGACCTTTGCGACCGGTCGACCGCACGCTCGCGCCCTACGCCATCTACTCGCGCCGAGAATGGTGGATCACTCCCGGTCAGGTGTGCCGCTATGAACCCCACAGATCGAGCGAATTCGCTCAGATCATGTGACAGAGGTAACCTGCCGTCACATGAGTACCGATCTGTTGGGCAAGAGCGCACTGGTCACGGGAGCCAGCCGGGGTATCGGCAAGGCCGTGGCAGCCGAATTGCTGAGTCGCGGCGCAAATGTGCTGATCACCGCGCGTAAACCGGAACCGCTCGAAGAGGCGGCCGGTGAACTTCGCGCGTTGGGCCACCAGGGTGAGGTCGTCGCGCTCGCGGGCAACTCCGGCGACGCGGAAAGCCGGGCGGCCGCGGTCGGGCGCGTGGTCTCCGAGTTCGGCTCGCTGGACATCCTGATCAACAACACCGGCATCAACCCGGTCTACGGCTCGCTGATGGAGGCGGACCTCGAGGCCGTCCGCAAGATCTTCGACGTCAATGTCGTCGCGGCGCTCGGCTATATCCAGGAGGCGTACAAGGCATGGATGCGCGATAACGGCGGCGCGGTCGTCAACGTCGCCAGTGTCGCGGGCATCCGCTCCTCCGGCGTGATCGCCGCTTACGGCGCCTCCAAGGCCGCCCTGATCCGCCTCACCGACGAACTGGCCTGGCAGCTCGGCCCGAAGATCCGCGTGAACGCGGTCGCCCCCGGCGTGATCAAGACGAAGTTCGCCGACGCCCTCTACTCCGCGGACGAGGAAGCGGCCGCTTCGGTGTATCCGCTGAAGCGCCTCGGCGCGCCGGAGGACGTGGCGAAGCTGATCGGCTTCCTGGTCTCCGATGAGGCCGCATGGATCACCGGCGAGACCGTCCGGGTGGACGGCGGCCTGTTGTCCACCGGCGGAATCTGACCCGTCCGGACGACGCCGATGGCCGTTCGGCGAATACCGAACGGCCATTGTCGAATTCGGCTTTTTCGGATCGTCAGACCCGGGCGGGCTGCCTGCGTTCGTCCTGGCGGGGCATCGGCGGTGCCGAACCGCCTTCATCGAAGCCGAATCGTGCGTGCAACTTCTCCAGCGGCCCCGGCGCCCACCAGTTCCAGTCGCCGAGCACCTTCATCACCGCGGGCAGCAAGAATCCGCGCACGAGGGTCGCGTCGACGAGCACGGCCAAGGGCAGGCCGATACCGAATGCCTTCATGAAAGTGATGTCCGAGGCGAGGAAGCCGAGGAATACCAGTGAGATCAGCACCGCCGCGGCCGTGACTATGCGGCCGATTCGCTCCAGTCCGAACGCCACCGCCGACTCATTCTTGCCAGTGCGTTCGTACTCCTCGAGAATCCGGGACAACAGGAATACCTGGTAGTCCATCGCCAGGCCGAACGCGACGCCGAACAGCATCACCGGCACCGTCGGCGGCAGATCGCCGGTCACGGTGAAGCCGAGCAGCCCGGACAGATGCCCGTCCTGGAAGATCCAGACCAGCGCGCCGAAGGTTGCGGTGAGGCTGAGCACGCTCAGCACAATGGCGACCAGCGGCAGCACCACGCTGCCGGTCAGCAGGAACAGCACGATCAGCATCACGAGCACCACGAAGCCGAGTGCGATCGGCAGGGTCGAGATCACCGAATCGATGGCGTCGGCGTTGGCCGCGGCGATGCCGCCGACCAATACCCGCGAGGGTGCCGCGACCGCGCGCACGTCGCTCGCCACCCGGTCCAGCGTGCCGGGGTCGGTCGTATCAGGAAGCACCGCGAGGTATGCGGCGTCGATGGCGGCGAAGCGTTTGTGCTGCTCGGTCGGCTGTGCGAGGAAGCCACCGTGCGCGTAGCTTCCGGTGGCGGTGTCCACCCGGTGGACATTCTCGACCTCCGAGAGTTTCCTGGCGTAGTCGTCGAGTCCCTGTGCGCTGTCCGGCAATACGGCGAACAGGCTGTTGGCGTCGGTGGCGGTGAAGTCGCGCTGGATGATCTCGGTGACCTGCCGATTGTTCATCGACTCCGGAAGTGCTCGCTCATCGGGGAAACCGAGCTTGACCCCGAGGAACGGGGTGCCGAGCAGCAACAGGACCGCGGTGACCGCCAGACCGATGGGCACGGGACGACGCATCACGAATGTCGCGAGGCGATGCCAGAATCCCTCGCCGGGCGCGGGCCGCGGCGCACGCAGGAACCAGCCGAGCTGGCCGCTGTCGATGCGGGTGCCGATCAACAGCAGGATCATGGGCAGCACGGTCAGCGAGACCGTTGCCGCGATAACCGCGACCGCCAGGCCCGCGTACCCCATCGAGCGCACCGCGAGCAACGGGAAGAACAGCAGCCCCGAGAGCGCGACGCCGACCGTCACAGCGGAGAACGCGACCGTCCGACCCGCCGAGCGCATGGTCGCGCGCACCGCGGCGGCAGGCTGCGCGCCGGTGGCCAGTTCGTCGCGGAAGCGGTTGATGATCAGCAGGCTGTAGTCGATCGCCAAACCGAGCCCGAGCAGGGTGGCGACATTGGTAGCGGTCGCGGCCAGATCGGTGCACAGGGTGATCAACCACAACGCGCCCATGGTGATCATGACGGTGATGATGGCGACAACCAGCGGCAGGCTGGCCGCGACCAGGCCGCCGAACACGAACAGCAGCGCGAGCAGGGTAACCGGGAAGGCGATGGATTCGCCGAGTATCGCGTCCTTCTCGCTCTGTTTCACAGTCTCGTGCAAGAGCATTGCGTACCCGCCGACGCGCACGTCGAGGACGCCGTGGCGGCCGCCGTACTTGTCCGCGAGGCCGCCGACCTGTCGATCGACGTCCGCTTCCGCACCCAGAATGCTGGCGACGATGAGGCCTTCGGCGCCGTCGGCGCTGACCAGCGCGGGCGGCTTGCCGTCGGTCCAGTACGACGCGACACCCGAAACATTGGTCTCGTTCTTCAGCTGCCGCGCCAACTCGGTTGCGGCGGCCACCGATTCCGGGTCGTCGACCGACTTCTCGGTCTGCACCAGCAGCACGAAATTGGGTGACGCCTGGCCGAACTTGTCGCGCAGGATCTCGGTGGCTCGACTGGATTCACCGCCGGGGTCGGAGTATCCGCCGCCTTGCACGCGGTCGAAAAGCGTCGAGCTGAGCATGCCCATCGCCAGCGCGAACACCGCGAACACGGCCAGGATCTGCCAGCTACGCCGCCTGGTCAGTTCGAACACTGCCTTACCCCTAACTCCTTATGCCGCAGCGGGTCCTGTGACACCGCGTCGGCTCGCCCGGCTTTCGCCACCTACCTGGCCGTTCCCGCCTCGAGCAACTGCCGAGGGTGGACCAGCGCGCCGATCACCGTTGATCACCGCGACACCGGGCATCGGGCGCTGGCGTCGGCGCCCCGAGATCGTAACAACGAACGAGCAAACCCGGTGAGCGAGAACACAATTCCCGCAACTGTTCGGCTAACCGTCACCGGAAATCTCCGCTGTCGTAGGCCACCACTAAGCTCGCCCCGACGAAAGGACGCGCGCGACCGATGCCTCGATCCGAATACGCACATCAGCGGCGAATACACCTCACGACAGGCGCGGCATGACCGCGGACCTCATCGTGTGCGGCCTCGGCCCCGCAGGTCGGGTGCTGGCACATCGCGGTCTCGCCCATGGCCTTTCGGTCACGGCCATCGATCCGCACCCCGATCGACTCTGGTCGGCGACCTACGCCGCGTGGGAAGACGAACTGCCCGCCTGGCTGGACCCGGCGGCGGTCGGCGCGACGGTCGATCAGCCGACGGCGTGGGGCACCAGGTGCCACCGAATAGCGCGACGCTATGCCGTTCTCGATACGCCTCGACTACAAGACGCCCTCGACATCACCGACGCCGAGGTCGTCGCCGATCGGGTAGTCGACCTCGGGCGCCACTCCGTGTCGCTCGCCTCAGGGACGGTGCTCAACGGCAAGCGAGTCGTCGACGCCCGCGGCATCGCCCGCTCCCCCGCCTTGGCCGAGCAGACCGCATACGGGGTGGTTGTCGAGGGCGACCACGTCGATCCGCTGTTCATGGATTGGCGCCCGGATAACGGCGCGCACCCGCAAGCACCGCCGTCTTTCCTGTACTCGGTGCCGCTCGGCGGCGGCGCGACGCTACTCGAGGAGACCTGCCTCGCCGGGCGGCCCGCACTCGACGGCGCGGTGCTGCGCGACCGCCTGGAACACCGATTGCGTTCCCGCGGAATCGAACTCACCGGCAGCGAACCTGTCGAGCGAGTGCGTTTCCCGGTGCAGGGCGGTCGGCCGGGACGGCGAACATTCGGCGCGGCAGGCGGATTCACCCATCCCGCCACCGGATACAGTGTCGCGGCCTCGCTCGCCGCCGCCGACGCGGTAGTAACGGGGGCCTCGCCGTGGCCCGCCTCGGCGCGGGCGGTGCACGCGCTGCGGATGGCGGGTCTGCGTGCCTTGCTCGCCTTGCCGCCCGCCGATGTTCCGGTCTTCTTCGATGCCTTCTTCACACTGCCGCCTGCCTTGCAGCGGGCATACCTCTCGGGACGCACCGACCTCGGCGGCACTGCCGGCGCCATGCGGGCGCTGTTCTCCGCCCTTCCTGCCGGACCACGGCGCCGAATCGCCGCTGCGACCGTGGGGATTCCGGTTCGCTCGCGTATTCGAATGGGTTCGTTCATCATGGAATGATGCGAGCTATTTGGAAGGGCTCGATTGCATTCGGGCTGGTAAACGTCCCCGTGAAGGTCTACACGGCCACCGAGGACCACGACATCCGGTTCCACCAGGTGCACGCCAAGGACGGCGGGCGGATCAAGTACGACCGGGTCTGCACGGTCTGCGGGAAATCCGTGCAGTACGCCGATATCGACAAGGCTTACGAATCACCCGAGGGCGAGAAGGTCATTCTCACCGACGAGGATTTCGCGAAGCTGCCCGCGGCGGAGAAGCATGAGGTCCCGGTGCTGCAGTTCGTCCCTTCCGACCAGATCGATCCGATCCTGTTCGACAAGAGCTACTACCTGGAGCCGGATTCGAATACACCGAAGGCCTATGTGCTGCTCGCGACGACGCTCGAGCGCATCGATCGGACCGCTCTCGTGCACTTCACGCTGCGGCAGAAGACCAGGCTGGCGGCGCTGCGAGTGCGCGACGGGGTACTGGTGTTGCAGACCCTGCTGTGGCCCGACGAGGTCCGTGCCGCCGAATTCGAATCGCTCGACGGAGTGGCCGAACCCAAGCCACAAGAGATCAAGATGGCCGAGACACTCGTCGAGACCATGTCCGATGATTTCGATCCGAGCCAGTACACCGACGAATACCAGATCGAACTCGTGCGGGTGCTCGACGAGGCCATTGCCAGCGGCACCGGCAAGGTGGCCAGCCAGCCCGAGGCAGCACCCGCCGTAATGGATGCCGAGGTGGTCGACCTGGTCGCCGCATTGCAGCGCAGCCTGGAGGCCAGCGGTCGCCGTGCCGCGTCCGGCAATGGCGACAGCGATGGCAAGAAAACCGCCCCGGCCAAGAAAACCGCCGCCAAGGCTGCGAAGAAGACCGCCGAAAAACCGGCGAAGAAACCGGTGAAGAAGGCAGCGGCCCGCAAGGGCGCGTGACCTGCTGGCAAACTATGAGCTATGGACCCCGCCATAGCGATCGTCCCGATGGGCCTCGGACACCTCCGCCAAGTGCTCGATCTCGGACACGAGGTATTCGACATCACCGCCAAGCCGTACACCTCGTGGTCGTTGACCTCGGTGGCCGAACACCTCGACAGCCCGGACAACGCGTGCTGGATCGCCCTCGACTCCGACCGGGTCGTCGGTTTCGTACTCGGCTCGATGGAATTCGAGCACCGCGACGACTGGGCCTACCTCGAATGGATCGCGGTCTCCCCCGACATGCAGGGGCACGGCATCGCCCGCCGCCTGGTCGACGTTTGCTCGGAGGCACTGTTCGCCCGCGGCGCGAAGCGCATCGTCACCGACGTGGAAAACCGCAATGCCGCATCGTCGGCGCTGATGACCCGCAGCGGCTTCACCCCGGCCGCTACGGTCACCTTGTTCGTCCGCCCCAATCCGACCGAACCCGAACCAGATCCCGACGAAGCCCTTCCCGCGGTCGCACCGGGAACCAAACGAGCACTCATCCGGCGCGGCCGCCTTGCCGGTGAAGGGCGGGGCGCTCGCTGAGCGCGGTCCGTTCAGAACATTCCGTGCGGGATTTCGGCTGCGTCGGGCACCGGCTGCACGACGTCCCAGTGCTCGACAATGCGTCCCTCGACCAATCGCCAGACGTCGATCACGGCGAGGCCGCAATCATCGCCGGGCGGAATCATCTGATAGTGCACGACCGCATAGTCGGCATCGGTGATCACCCGTTTGATCTCCAGCCGCGCCGCGGCCACCGGCGACTTCGCGATGAACTCGATGAAGGCGTCGCGGCCGGACGGGTTGCCGGGGCTGTGCTCGATGAAGTCTTCGTGCAACAGGTCGCGTAGCACTTCGATATTGCCCTTGGCGAATTCGGCCAGACCATGCAGGACGAGTTCTTTGTTGTCGGTTGCCCGCTTGTCGTTCGTCATGCCGCAACCGTCGCAACCGCGAGGTATGCCTGTCGATTACCAGTCATGTAATGGCAGCCGATCGCACCGGGCGGCGATACTGACTCGATGGATCACGATCGCCCCGTCGGCGCACTGCTACGCGAGTGGCGTACCCGTCGCGCGCTGAGTCAGCTCGAGCTGTCGATCCGATCCGGGATCTCCGCCCGGCACGTCAGCTTCGTCGAAACCGGCCGTACCATCCCGAGCCCGGCCATGCTGGAGCGGTTCGCCGAGCACCTGAATATCCCACTGCGCGAACGCAATCGGTTGTTGCTCGCGGCGGGGCACGCGCCCGCCTATCGGCAGCGGCCGTTGGATGATCCTGACCTCGCCGAAGCCGAGGCCGCGGTGCGGCGGGTCATGGACGCGCAGGAGCCATACCCGGCGCTGGCCCTCGATCGTCGCTGGAATCTACTGTTCGCCAATTCGGCCGCCGAGATCTTCTTTCAGGACGTGGGCGCGGGGTTGCTGGAGCCGCCGATCAACATGATGCGACTCGGCTTGCACCCCAGCGGATTCGCACCGCGCGTGCGCAATCTGGCGCAGGTGCGCGGCTTCCTGCTGCCGCGCCTGGCGCGCCAGGCCGCACATACCGGCGATCCCGAATTAGCGGCACTGCACGAGGAATTGAGTCGGTACGCCACCGATACCGAACCGGTGCGCCTCGACCCGGCAGATGTCGCGCTGACCATCCAGTTGCGGCACGGCGGCACGGATCTGTCGCTGTTCAGCACGATCATGACCTTCGGCGCGGCGTTCGACGTCACGCTCGACGAGATCGCGGTCGAGTCGTTCTTTCCCGCCGATGCCGTGACCGCGGACTATCTGCACGCGCTCGCGCGCGATGCCATGGATCGTGCTGCGGCGCTGCCGGTTCCGTCGGGCGCGGACCGCTGATCAGGCGGTCTCCGCGGCGCGTACCCGGCCCTCCTCGAAGAACGCAAGCAGGTCCGCCTCGGCATTCACCTCAGCGCGTGGGAGCAGCGCTCCGAACGAGGCGTTCCAGAATTCACCGCTGCGCGGCGTCCACGGGCCGACATAGGCGTAGGGGCCAGGGTGTGCGTCGTCGCCGGGCGACACACCGTAGTTGACCTCGTTCAGGGTGGCCGACAGGTCGAAATGCTCCGGCCACAGCACCGCGGTGGCATCGGGCGCCAAGCAGCGCAGTGCCGAATTACCGAGGGCGAACCAGTCGGCGATCACCGCGGCCGCCGCCGCGTCGACCCGGATCGGATCATCGAGGTCGACGCCGGTGGTGTCTTTGTACACCCCGTCAGGTGCCTGCGGTTCGAAGCCCGCTTTCGCCGCGACCTCGCGATACGTGCCTACCAGCGGGATGCGCCACTCGGCCGACACCAGGTCGGTGCCCACCACCGAGACCGGCCACCGCACACCCCCGAATCCGCCGAGCACCGACCGCAAGCGAATGGTTCCGAACATTCGATATTGCGGGCCCGCGATCAACAACTCCCCCGCGGCATGCAATGCCAGCCGGGTCTCCCGGTACTTTGCCTCGTCCACCCAAGGAATCATTGCCGGTCAGCAGATCGCCCGCAGGTGTTTCGACACCGAAATCGTCCGAGCGCCGACTACGTAACTGTTCAGCAGTGTGCCAACCAGCCGAACACGGCGCTCGCAAGCTGATCACGGCGAGACCGACACACCAGAACACGGCGAGCGTGGCATCGCGCCCGGTGTCGGTGGAATAGAGCAGCCCGCGCACTGTGTCCAAGATGGGCGTAGCCGGTTGATACTCGGTCCGATCGACGTGGTGCACACGCACACCACCTACGGCGTCGAACACTGACCCGTGCACCGCGCCACATCGCACGAACCGGCGACGCGCCGTGGCGCCTCACCCAGCGGCAACCTCATGGGTTCGAGCCAGTTCAGCGTCTCCGGCAAGGGCGCCGATCTGGTCGGCCAGCCCGTTCAGCACGCTGTAGTATTAGCACTCTCGGCGGCGTGCACAGAATCTACGCCAGCACCTACTGCCACCCCGTCTGTTTCAAGCCCTCCAGCAGTTTTCACAGTGCAAGATATGTGCAATGCATTGTCGAGTTTCTTTGCTAACGATCTGATGGTGCAAGATCTTAGGATCAGGGCAGACGATGATCCTGGAAGGGCGATATATGGGGCTGGAGCCTGTTTTGTCGACGCGAATTCCGAAATGGTTGCATACGCTTCAATCGCGCTTATTAAGAATCCAAGCACAACCTGGACGCCCACCCCGATGATGAAGCCGATGAGCGGCACCTCGGAACCGACCTGGATCTTCGATGGCCGCCCATATGGACTTGTCGATATTACTACCCGCAGCAACGAGCGGCGAGGGGTGATCCAAATAAGTGGAGAGCACGCACGGACTCCCAGCGGCCGACTGAGTCTCACCGATGAACAGTTGCGCCGCGTTGCTGAATTCTGCATCGGGTTAACCCGCTATCTTAGGCAATAGAGTCGAGCACTTCGAACGGCCAGATCTGAACTCACTCGAGACTGTCGTCACCGTTGGCGTTGGAGTACGTCGCGTTGATTGGCGAAGCACCGGACGCCGACCATGCCGCAGATCGCATCGACGCTTGCGCACAAGTGATGGCAGCCAACGCTTTTCGGCACCGGCCCTGGAGGACCCGACCTGCTCCCGGTCCTCGGCACCGCCGCCGACCCCGATATGTCGGCGATCCTCGTGGGCGCCCGCAAACAGCCCCTGGGGCTACAGAGCGGTCATCGCCGAGATCGGCGTCACCATCGCCAAACGCCCGGGCCCCCACCCCCAAATGCGGGTTTGGTCTGGCGTCGCGTATGTGCGAACGACCAAGCGGCAGAACAAGACCGGGACCGTCACGTATCTGCAGTTGGCGCACAACGAGTGGGATCCGGTGAAGGCGAGGGGGGTGCCGAAGGTGCTGTTCACGTTGGGCACGGCTCTCGCTGAGTGAGGGTGATTACGCGGCGAGCGCATAGTCGCTGTCGGATGGCTGGTAGTATCGAACACACGTTCGAACCGGAGGGAGTCGGGTATGCGGGCGCTTCGCCAAGCCGAGATCGCCGGGCTGCTGGCCAACGACATCGTCGCGCATCTGGCCACGGTCGATGCGTCGGGATATCCGCACGTCACGCCGATCTGGTTCCTCTGGGACGACGGCGCCTTCCGTCTCACCAGCTATGCGGGGCGGCCACATCTGCGCAGGATCCGTTCGAACCCGCGCGTCGGCCTGGTCATCGATCGGGAAGCCGGGCTGCGGGCGGATTGTCAACGCCCCAATCGGCAAGTCCGCGTCATCGGTGACGCCGAACTCGCCACCGACCGAGACGGCATCTGGACCGCGCGGATCCGGGAGAAGTACCTCGATGGCCGGAGCGTTTCCGGGATGGCCGAACGAGATGTCGCCCGCGACCGGATACTGATCACGGTCACACCGAACCTGTTCATCGCTGTCGCAAGCACCTGACGATCCGCAAACCACCGAGCATGGGCGACACCGCACGCGAGGGGACACCGCGGGAAAGGAAGTGCTGGTTCGATGCCGTTTCTGGCCGGTCCGAGGGGATCCCCTGCCCCGCACCGCAGTTCCCGGACTCCGTTAAGGTTCGCTCAGTCACTGTCCGCAACGTTCTGGAGTCCCGAGTGAGCGACGACCTTGCGATCGAGCTGCGCGACGATCATGTGGCAGTGGTGGAATTCTCGCGGCCACCGTACAACTACTTCGACACCGCGCTGATCCGGTCCCTGGCCGATGCGTACGCGGCGCTGGACGAAGACCCCGACTGCCGATCAATTGTCTTGTGCTCCACCGGAAAACACTTCTGCGCTGGCGCCGACTTCGCCGGGCCGGGGATCGGCGATCCGCGCGAGCTGTATGCGGAGGCCGCGCGGCTGTTCGAGGTCGGTACTCCGACCGTGGCGACAGTGCACGGCGCGGCGATCGGAGGTGGGCTCGGGCTGGCGTTGTCGGCCGACTTCCGGGTCGCCACCCGCGAGACGCGATTCATCGCCAACTTCGCCAGGCTCGGCATCCACCACGGATTCGGACTTACCGTCACGCTGCCCGCGGTCATCGGCGCACAGAAGTCTCTCGACATGCTGACCACCGGCCGGGCCGTCGACGGGGCCGAAGCCGAAACCATCGGCCTGTGCGATCGACTGACCGCCGCGAGCACACTCCGCGACGAGGCCATCGCACTGGCTGCGCAGCTCGCGGCCAACGCGCCGCTCGCGGTGCGCTCGATCCGCACCACCTTGCGCGGCGATCTGGCCGAAAAGGTCCGTGCCGCAACTGATCACGAGGCCGCCCAGCAGGCGGAACTGATGCACAGCGCCGACTTCGTGGAAGGTATCCGCGCGCTCGGCGAACGCCGCGCGCCGAAGTTCACCGCCTCCTGAGGACTGCTCGTCGTCACCAAGCGTCTTCCGCACGACCGAAGGTGAATTCGCGCCAGAAGTCGCTGCCGAGGTGTTGTCGAGTTCCGGCGGAAGTCAGCTGTGCTGATTCTGCAATTCCCTTATCAGGATCGCGGCCTGCCTCCACAGCCGACGCCTTGGCCAGCTCCCACTGAATGTCGCGTTCGGGCTCGGGCAATATCCCACCGGCGAAATATCCGTCACCGCGCTGACCGGTCCGACGCGCCGCCGCTCGACTGCTGCCACCGATGTGGATCGGAAGCTCGCTCGTCCCTTGGGGTTTCGGGGAAGCTGCACAGATCGTCGAAGTCGAAGAACTCGCCGTGATAGCCGACCCCCTCCGGCCCGCCCGACCACAGCAGGCGCATGACGTCGATCGCTTCGTCGGCGCGTCTGCCCCGCAAACGCGGTGAGCCTGTCGGGGTCGGTGCCGTTGAACGGCGTGCTGTAGCCTCCGGGTGCGAGCCCCGCGTATCCGGAGTGACATGCCGCCGTGCGGCTTTACGCGATCGTGACCCGAATGACCGAACGCGGCATGCATCCGGCGACAAGCTGGATGTATGCCGCTCGGCCAGGAAAGGACACGCACATGATGGAGTTCCATGTTCCCGTCATCGATATCTCGTCCTACGTCGACCAGGCAAGCGATGCCGAGCGGGCCGCGGTCGCCCGTCAGGTGGATGCGGCCGCGAGCACGGTCGGGTTCATGCAGATTCGCGGGCACGGCATCGCGCGGTCGGTCCTCGACGACTTCGCCGCCGCGCTCGACGACTTCTTCTCCCTCGATCCGGCGACCAAACAGCGGTACCGGACCGCCGTCGAGTTCAACCGCGGTTACACGCCGCCGAAAAGCGAGAACCTGAGCTCGAGTCTCGGGGTGACCTCGGCAACGCGGATGAACGATTACTTCGAAGCGTTCAATGTCGGCACCACCACGGCCGATTACCCGGACCTGGACCTGCCCGCGGCGGCAGGCTATGCCGACAACGTCTGGCCCGCAGAACTGTCCACATTCCGGCAGCGGGTCCAGGCGTACTTCGCCGAGGCCGCGCGCGTCGTGCGTACCCTCACCACCATCTTCGCCGACGCCCTCGACCTGCCCGCCGGGTATTTCGACCGGTTCACCGATCACTCGCTGGACGTGCTGCGGATGAACAACTACGCCATGCCACCGGGCACCGTCGACCTCGACGGCGAACTCAAGGGCATGGGCGAGCACACCGATTACGGCATCGTCACCGCGCTGTGGGCCGACCAGGTCCCGGGCCTGCAGGTACTCGGAGCGGACGGACGCTGGCACGACGTGCAGCCCGCCGCCGACGCACTGCTGGTCAACCTCGGCGACCTGATAGCGCGCTGGACCAACGAACGGTGGCTCTCCACCCTGCACCGGGTGATGCCGCCGATCGTCGACGGCACCATCGAACGCCGCCGCAGCGCCGCGTTCTTCCACGACGGCAATTTCGACGCGGTGATCGAGACGCTGCCTTCGTGCATCGGTGCGGGCAGCAAGTACGCGCCCATCACGGTCTCCGAGCACGTGCAGGCGAAGCTGGCCGGTTCGCGTGCGCTGCAACCGAATACGAACGCACAGCGCGAGGCTGCCCGAGTACTGTCCGCGATGGACAGGTGAGACCTACTTGCGGAACTTCGCCTCGAGTTCTTTCAACGTGGCTTGTAGGTTCGCGGGATCGTTGGTCTTGAACACACCCTGGTAGCCGGTCTCGGCGCGCACGGCCGCCTCGACCTCGGGGTCGTGGTACAGCCTCGCGAGAGCTATCAGTTTCGGGTTGTCCTTGTCCGCGGCGCGGGCGGCGAAAATGTTGATGTACTGCTCGAGGTCCGGTCGATCAGGATCGTCGGTGAAGATCACTTCGTTCTTGGTCAGACCGGCGGGCCTTGCGAAGGTGTCGTCGACGAAGGCCGCGTCCGCGCTGTCAAGCGAGGGCGCGGTCAGTGTCGGCTCGATCGTGGTCAGGCGCACCTTGGAGGCGTCGGTGTCGACGTCCTCGATCTTGGAGTCCCAGCTCGCACCGCCCTCGAGCACGATCAGGCCCGCCGCGGCCAGACTGAGCAGCGGCCGCACCTGATTGGCCGGATTGTTGCTGAGGGTGATCTGGCCGCCCTTCGGAATGTCGTTGACCGACTTGTGCTTCCGTGAGTACAGGGTGAGCGGGAAGATCTCGGTGGCGCCGATCGGCACCAGAGTGTCGTTGTTGCGGACGTTGTAGTTGGCCAGGTATCGCACGTGCTGGAACTTGTTGAGATCGATCCGCTTCTGCGCCAGCGCCGGATTCGGCTGGTTGTAGTCGGTGAAGTTGACGTACTCGACCGTAATGCCCTGCTCGGCCGCCTTCTTCTTGTAGACCTCCCAGTGCGGCAGTGCGATGTCGTTCACACCGACACGGACCACGTCCGGACTGCGCTCGTCACCACATGCGACCGCACCGGCGGCAAGGGCGAACAGGATCGGGATCACCGCAACACGGCGCAGTACTCGCATTGCTCGCAAACTAGACGCCCGTCCAAGAGTTCGCGAGAGTTTTGCTCAGCACAATTCAAACCGTTGCCGCGCCCCGCGAGACATCGCTTGGATTACCGGGTTCAGAAAACGCTCGACCGGACACGGGTCCGCCGGGCACATGTTGCGACAAGCATTCGGGAGCACGAGTGAAATTCCATCGGGTACTGGCGATCCCGGTCCTGGTTGCCACCGCGGCCCTCGCCCTCACGGCGTGCGGTTCCGACGACAAGGCCTCCTCCGACACGGTAGTGCGCATCGGCACCACCGACAAGGACAAGGCCTGGGACGTCTTCGAGGAGAAGGCGAAGGAACAGGGCATCACCCTGAAGATCACCAACTTCTCGGACTACAAGCAGCCGAATCTCGCGCTGTCGCAGAAGCAGATCGACATCAATCTGTTCCAGCACCTGCAGTTCCTCGGCGCATACAACGTCGCGAACAACGCGGATCTGACTCCGATCGGCTCCACCTACATCGTGCCGCTCGGCCTGTACTCCAAGAAGCACAAGACCATCGCCGACCTGCCGCAGGGCGCGGAGATCGCGATCCCGAACGACCCGACCAATCAGGCGCGGGCGCTGTTCGTGCTGCAGGCCGCCGGCCTGCTGAAACTGTCGTCGGACACCAAGGCGCCCTCGCCGGCCGATATCGACAAAGGTGCGTCCAAGGTCAAGGTGACGCCGGTCGACGCGGCGCAGACAGCATTGTCGCTGGCGTCGGTCGACGGTTCGATCATCAACAACACCTTCCTGGATCGCTCCGGCATCGACCCCAATTCGGCTCTGTACAAGGACGATCCGAAGAACCCGTCCGCCGAGCCCTACATCAACGCGCTGGTGACGAGGGCCGAGGACAAGAACAACCCGAGGTACCAGAAGCTCGTCGAGCTATGGCACTCCCCCGAGGTGCAGCGGGCTCATTCCGAGGTGACCAAGGGCACCGCGGTCGAGGTGCGGCGCAGCGGTCCCGAGTTGGAGCAGATCCTGCAGCGGGTGCAGCAGACCATCCGCGACGGTAAGTGACCGAGCAGCAGGTCCCCGCGGTCGAATTTCGTTCGGTCACCAAGGCTTTCGGCAAGGGGGCGGATCGGCATGTCGCGCTCGACAGCATCGATCTGCGGATCGAAAAGGGTGAGATCTTCGGTGTGATCGGCTATTCCGGCGCGGGCAAGAGCACGCTGGTGCGGCTGATCAATGCCCTGGAAAAGCCGACGAGCGGCACCGTCGAGGTCTCCGGCACCCCCATCACGGGGGTGCGGGAGGCCGAGGTGCGACGGATTCGCAGAGATATCGGCATGGTGTTCCAGCAGTTCAACCTGTTCCGATCACGCACGGCCGCAGGAAATATCGAATATCCGCTGAAGGTGGCGCGGTGGCCGCGGGCAGAACGCAAGACGCGGGTCGCCGAACTGCTCGAGTTCGTCGGCCTGTCCGACAAGGCTCGCAGCTATCCCGATCAGCTGTCCGGTGGCCAGAAGCAGCGGGTCGGCATCGCCCGTGCCCTTGCCACCTCGCCATCGTTGCTGCTCGCGGACGAATCGACTTCGGCACTCGACCCGGAGACGACCCAGGAAGTGCTGCGGCTGCTGAAGAAGGTCAACCGCGAACTGGGCGTCACCATCGTGGTCATCACCCACGAGATGGATGTGATCCGTGCGGTGGCCGATCGTGTCGCGGTGCTCGCCGAGGGTCGAATCGTGGAGCTGGCGCGCACGTTCGACGTCTTCGCCGACCCGCAGGCGACGCCGACCCGGTCCTTCGTCGACACTGTCCTGCACAACCGGCCCAGCGACGAGGAGTTCCGCAGGCTCAGCGACCTGCACGGCGGCAGGTTGGTCACCGTCGACATCGACGACAAGCGCGGGATCGGCGCGGCATTGGCGACGGCGGCCAACGCCGACGTCCGGTTCGAGGTGGTGTACGGCGGCGTGAGCACGTTGCAGGACAAGACGTTCGGCAGCGTCACGCTGGCTTTGCACGGGCCCGATGATGCCGTCGACAAGGTGGTCGACGAGCTCGATCGCCGATCGGCCTGAGAGGAGCAAGCACCCATGCATACCGATTGGGACAAACTACGGCCGGTGCTGCAGGAAGCGATCGGCACCACCATCTACCTGGTACTGCTCACCTTCGTGATCGGCGGATTGATCGGGCTGTTCGTCGGGACCGCGCTGTACACCACCCGTAAGGGCGGTCTGCTCGCGAACGCCCCGATCTACTTCCTGCTCAACGTGATCGTGAACGTGGTGCGGCCGATTCCGTTCATTATCCTGCTCGCGGCGCTCGGACCGGTGACCTTGGAGGTGGTCGGCACCACCATCGGCACCGAGGCGGCCGCCTTCGTCATGATCGTCGCGGCCTCGTTCGGCATAGCGCGCATCGTGGAACAGAACCTCGTCACCGTCGATCCCGGCGTCATCGAGGCGGCGCGGGCCGTCGGCGCGGGTCCGCTGCGGATCATTCTGACGCTGCTCATCCCGGAGGCACTCGGCCCGCTCGTGCTGGGCTACACCTTCGTGATCGTCGCGATCGTCGATATGTCGGCCATGGCGGGCACCGTCGGTGGCGGCGGACTCGGCGACTTCGCGTTGGTCTACGGCTACCAGCGGTTCGACTGGCAGGTCACGCTGGTCGCGACGCTGATCATCATCGCAGGAGTCCAGGGCATCCAGTTCTTCGGCAACTTTCTGGCCAGAAAAGTATTGCGCCGCTGAACATCGACGCACGCGGCACGTTGTCGTGAGACAGTTCGCCGCGCGCATCGATGGGGTGGTCAGTGCGCGTTCGCCGTGCCCTCCGAGGTGACGATCTCCGCGGCTCGGCGGCGCGCTACCCACGGCCGCCAGCACCGGTGGCGGGTCAGGGCCGAGCTGACTGATCGCGCCGGCCAGATCCTCGTCCAGCCGTCACCGATTGTCCAAACCTCGGGATCATCGCGACATCATTCGATTCCGCAGCGGGACAACCGCTCTCCAGTCGGCGGGCCAGTTCACCAGCGCGACGACGAACATGATCGCCAGATGCAGTGGCGCGGAAACCTCTTCGTATATCGCGCCGTCATCAATAATGTGCGTGGTCACGGCCCCGGTCAGTACCAGGACCAGCATCGCGGCGCCGACGAATCGGGTCTGCCTGCGCGGAATCACCAGCAGCACCGCAGCAATCAGCTCCAGTGCGCCGACGACGAATCGCATGTTCGGGTCCAAGCCCCACTCGGCGAACTTCTCCGAGTACGCCGGGCCGAAGAAAGTCGGCCCCGGCCAGAATTTCGTAGCGAAACCGACGAAGAACTCGAACCCGAGAAACCAGTAGATGGCCGTATGCAGCCAGGCCGATGTTGAGCGTCGCGACATGTCGTTCCTCCAAAGTGCCTCACCACCTGTCGTGGCGACGACGGGTACATCCCGTCACCGCTATGACCGTGGGCGGCCGGAGGATGTGACAGCCGCCCGGCGAGTAGGTTCCAGTTCAGAACCAGCGGGACAGCAGGGTGGCCAGACCGTCCTCGGTAACCGGTGGACAGACTTCGTCGGCCACCGCGCGGACCACCTCCGGCGCCTGGCCCATGGCCACCCCGTACGCGGCCCACGCCAGCATCTCCAGGTCGTTGGTGCCGTCACCGACGGCGAGCGTGTCGTCGGCGGACACACCCAAACGGACGCGAAGCGCTTCCAGCGCAGAGCCTTTGGTGACGCCGATAGGGCTGATATCCATCCACGCCCCGTCCACTTCGTATACGCAATGTGCGCCCGGCACCTGGACGCCCGCGAGCGCGGCGGCCAGCTCGACCCGGGAGCGGTCGGGCCAGTGCACCGTCAGCCGAGTGCTCGGGGTGGACACCAATTCGTCGAGGTCCACCACCCGCAAGGTCCCGCCGAAATCCTCCAGACCGGGAAGGTGCACGGTGGTCCGCTCCCCCACACCGACCTCCTCCACCGTGAATACCGCACCGGGCAACACTTTCCGCAGCACCGCGACCGGCTCGACCAGATCGAACACGGACTGATCCAATACCGCCCCGGTTGCCGCGTCGATCGATACCGCGCCGTTCGAGCAGATTGCGGTACCTACCGATAGCCCGAGCTCGGCCAGGAAGGGCAGCGTGGCGATCGTCGACCTGCCGGTCGACAACACCACGTGGGTGTCGGAGCGCAACACCGCGCCGACGGCCGCGCGCACCGCGGGACTCATCGTGGTGTGCGCAAGGATTGGACTCACTCCATGCCCCGAGCACAGCGTGCCGTCGATATCCAGGGCCACCAGGCGTGGGCGCCAATCCGACGGTGGTATCGCATCGGATAGTGCAGGCGCTGCCATCCCGCTCCCCTTTCCGGCCTCGCGTCGACCCACGGCTCAGCTGGGCGAGCGGGGTCGGAATATTCGATCGTACTTCCACTGCGCCTGCAGGACAGTCGAATAGCCCCGGCATGCGACATCGACAAGGGCGATCGGGCCCGCTCGGCGCATCCCCCTCGGCGGCCTACCTCACTGCCCGTCGCCCGGCGCGGTGGTGATGCCGGTGCAGAACGGCTGACACGAACCAGGGGTGTACGGAACTGTCGTCGTCGATCCGTCCCCGAAATCGCCGGTGCTGACCAACACCATCACCATCACGGCGAAGACCACCACGGCGGCCAGGATGATCGCCACCAACCCCCACCGCGGCTGACGGTTTCGTGAGAACTCGTGGATCTCCAACCAGAACATCGCAGCTTCTTCCGCACTCCCCCCGCTCATCATCGCAGCCGCCGAACATCCCGACAGGACAACAGCACGACTCACATACTCGCCATCCGGTCGGCGTCCGGGTGCGGGAGCCGCACCACGCGAAGCCATTCACGCGATCCTGATCTACTCCGCCGCAAACGCCAACACCCCGACCGAGGTCGGGGTGTTGTGCGGCTCGTGCGATCGGGTCAGACCGTGAAGCCGAGGGCGCGGAGTTGTTCGCGGCCGTCTTCGGTGATCTTGTCAGGGCCCCACGGGGGCATCCAGACCCAGTTGATCTTGAGGTCGTCGACAAGGCCGCTGCGGACGAGGGCGTTGCGAGACTGGTCCTCGATGACATCGGTGAGCGGGCACGCCGCCGAGGTGAGGGTCATGTCCAGGATGGCGACTTCGTCTTGGACGGCCAGGCCGTAGACCAGGCCGAGGTCGACCACGTTGATGCCGAGTTCGGGGTCGACGACGTCGCGCATCGCCTCTTCGAGGTCCTCGAGGCGCTTGATGTCCTCCGCCGACAGCTCGACCTGTTCGATCTGCTCGGCGGATTCGGTTACTGGTGTCTCGCTCATGCCGTTTCCCCATTCATTGGCAAATCACTGCCCATCGGACGCTTGGCTTCCGCGGCGGAGGTTATCCGGACCACCGCGTCCTTGAACGCCATCCAACCGAGCAAAGCGCACTTCACCCTGGCGGGATACTTGGCGACGCCCGCGAAGGCGATGCCGTCGCCGATGACGTCCTCGTCGCCCTCGACGGTGCCGCGGCTGGCGACCATCTCGTTGAAAGAGTCGACCACCTTCAGCGCCTGCTGCAGCGGCAGTCCGATGACCTGATCGGTGAGCACCGACGTCGACGCCTGGCTGATCGAGCAGCCCTGACCGTCGTAGGAGACGTCGGCGACGTCACCGTTGTCGTCGAGCTGGACGCGCAGGGTCACCTCGTCACCGCAGGTCGGGTTCACGTGGTGCACCTCGGCACCGAACGGTTCCCGCAGCCCGCGGTGATGCGGGCGCTTGTAGTGATCCAGGATCACTTCCTGGTACATCTGCTCCATGCGCATGTTCTATGCAACTCCGAAGAAGCTCTGAGCCTTCCGCACTGCGGCTACCAGCTTGTCTACCTCGTCGAGGGTGTTGTAAACCGCGAAGGAGGCACGGGCGGTCGCAGGCACGCCGAGGCGACGCATCAGCGGCCACGCGCAGTGGTGACCCACCCGAATAGCGACGCCCTCGTCGTCCAGGATCTGGCCGACATCGTGCGCGTGGATGCCATCGACCACGAACGACACCGCGCCACCGCGGTCGACGTTCTCGGTCGGGCCGACAATCCGCACGCCGTCGATGGCGCCGAGTCCGGCCAGCGCCGCATCGACGAGCGTGTGCTCATGCGCGGCAACGGCTTCCATACCGATCGCCTCGAGATACCGCACCGCGGCACCCAATCCGACCACCTGCGAGGTCATCGGCACGCCCGCCTCGAACCGCTGCGGCGGCGGAGCGTAGGTGCTGACCTCCATGGTGACGGTTTCGATCATGGAGCCACCGGTGATGAACGGCGGGGTCTCCTCCAGCAGCGCACGGCGGCCGAAGAGCACGCCGACACCGGATGGGCCGAGCATCTTGTGACCCGAGAACGCGGCGAAATCGACACCGAGCTCGCGGAAATCCACCGGCATGTGCGGCACCGACTGGCAGGCGTCCAGCACCGTCAAGGCACCGACTTCCTTTGCCCGGCGCACCAGTTCGGCTACCGGCGCGATCGAGCCGGTGACATTGGACTGGTGCGTGAAGGCGACAACCTTGGTGGCGGGCGACAATTCGAGCGAATCGAGATCGATCCGTCCGTCATCGGTGATGCCGTACCACTTCAGCGTTGCACCGGTGCGGCGCGCGAGCTCCTGCCACGGAACAAGATTCGCGTGGTGCTCGAGCTCGGTGATGACGATCTCGTCGCCGGGGCCGACGTGGTACGGGAACCGGCTGTCGGCGAACGAGTACGTCACCAGGTTCAGCGATTCGGTCGCGTTCTTGGTGAACACGATCTCACCGGCATGCACGCCGACGAACCGGGCGATATCGGCCCTGGCGTCCTCGTAGGCGTCGGTCGCCTCCTCGGCCAGCTGGTGCGCGCCGCGGTGCACGGCCGAATTGTGCTGAACCAGGAATTCGCGTTCCGCGTCCAAAACCGCGACGGGCCGCTGCGAGGTCGCGCCGGAGTCCAGGTACACCAACGGTTTCCCGTCCCGAACCGTACGGCTCAGGATCGGGAAATCGGCCCGGATGCGGGCCACGTCGAGCGCGGGGACCGTGGCGGTCATATCAGGCTCCTGCGGTAGCAGACTGGGTGAAGCGGACGTAGCCGTTGGCGTCGAGTTCGTCAGCCAGTTCCGAGCCGCCCTCGGCGACGATACGGCCGCCGACGAAGACGTGCACGAACTCCGGATTGATGTAGCGCAGGATCCGGGTGTAGTGCGTGATCAGCAGGATGCCGCCGTGCTCGCGCTCTTTGTAGCGGTTGACGCCCTCGGAGACGATGCGCAGCGCGTCGACGTCGAGGCCGGAGTCGGTCTCGTCCAGGATGGCGATCTTCGGCTTGAGCAGACCGAGCTGCAGGATCTCGTGACGCTTCTTCTCGCCACCGGAGAAGCCCTCGTTCACATTGCGTTCCGCGAAGGCGGGGTCGATCTCGAGCTCGCTCATCGACTCCTTGACTTCCTTGACCCAATGCCGCAGCTTGGGTGCCTCACCGCGGACCGCGGTGACAGCGGTACGCAGGAAGTTCGACGTGGAGACGCCGGGCACCTCGACCGGGTACTGCATGGCCAGGAACAGGCCCGCACGCGCACGTTCGTCGACGGACATCGCGAGGACGTCCTCGCCGTCGAGGGTGATCGAACCGGAGGTCACCGTGTACTTGGGGTGGCCGGCGATCGCGTACGACAGGGTCGACTTGCCGGAGCCGTTGGGGCCCATGATGGCGTGCGTCTCACCGGACTTGATGGTGAGATCCACACCCTTCAGGATCTTGATGGGCTCACCGGACTCGTCCGGGTTGGCAACCTCGACGTGCAGGTCCTTGATTTCCAGGGTGGTCATCGAATTCGAGTTCCTTTGTGGGGGTAAGTGGTTCGGGATCAGACGCCGACAGCGGCGAGCTCGGCCTCGATGGCCGACTCCAGCCGCTCCCGGATCTGGGGGACCGCGATCTTCTGGATGATTTCTTGGAAGAAGCCGCGCACCACCAGGCGTCGCGCCACATCCTCCGGGATACCGCGGGAGCGCAGGTAGAAAAGCTGCTCGTCGTCGAAACGGCCGGTAGCGCTTGCGTGACCCGCGCCGACGATCTCGCCGGTCTCGATCTCCAGGTTCGGCACCGAGTCTGCGCGCGCGCCGTCGGTGAGCACCAGGTTGCGGTTCACCTCGAAGGTGTCGGTGCCCTCTGCGGCCGCGCGGATCAGCACATCGCCGATCCACACAGTGCGGGCGTCACCCTTGGGCGAATGCGGATCTCCCTGCAGCGCACCCTTGTACAGCACGTTCGACTTGCACTTCGGCTGCGAGTGGTCGACGAGCAAGCGCTGCTCGAAGTGCTGGCCCGCGTCGGCGAAGTAGAGGCCGAGCAGTTCGGCGTCGCCGCCGGGACCGGCATAGCGGACGGTTCCACTGAGGCGAACCAGGTCACCACCGAGCGTGACCGCGATATGGCGCAGCGTGGCGTCGCGGCCGAGCAGCGCGTGGTGTGCGGTCGCATTCACGGCGTCGTCGGCCCAGTCCTGGACCGCGACGACGGTCAGCTTCGCGCTGTCACCGAGCACGAATTCCACATTCTCGGCGTAGGTTCCGCTGCCGCGCTGGTCGATGACCACGGTGACGGTGGCGAAATTGGCCAGCCGGATCTGCAGGTGCCCGTAGGCGGTCTTGCCCTCGCCGGGGCCGGTGACCGTGACGATCACCGGTTCGGCGACCTCGGTCTCCGCGCCGACCGACACGATGGTCGCAGTCTCGAAGCCCGAGTACGCCTGGGCAGCAACGCGATCCGACGGCACACCGGCCTCGCCGAGGCGAGAGTCGGTGCGCGCCACGGTCTCCACGTTCACATCGGCGACCGAGCTGACCTCGACCGTGGCCTTTCCGTCGCGCACCGCGGTGCCGTCGTGCAGGCCGCGCAACCGACGCAACGGCGTGAACCGCCACGCCTCGTCCTTGGACGAGGGCACCTCGAAGGCGTTCACGTCGTAGGAGGTGAACACCTCACCCTTGTTGGTCGCGGAGCCGGCACCCGGGTTCTGAATCGGCTTGGCCGTGGGGTTCTCGCCCTCGACCGCTCCAACAACACCAGTCGCCATCAGCCGACGGCCCCTTCCATCTGCAGCTCGATGAGCCGGTTCAATTCCAGTGCGTATTCCATCGGCAGTTCCTTGGCGATGGGCTCGACGAACCCGCGCACCACCATCGCCATTGCCTCGTCCTCGGTCATGCCGCGGCTCATCAGGTAGAACAGCTGGTCCTCGGACACCTTCGACACGGTGGCCTCGTGGCCCATCGTCACGTCGTCCTCACGGATGTCGACGTAGGGGTAGGTATCCGAGCGGCTGATCGTATCGACAAGCAGCGCATCACATTTCACGGTCGACTTGGAGCCGTGCGCGCCCTTGTTGACCTGAACGAGGCCGCGGTAGGAGGCCCGGCCACCGCCGCGCGCCACCGACTTGCTGATGATGGTCGAGGAGGTGTGCGGCGCCAGGTGCAGCATCTTCGCGCCGGTGTCCTGGTGCTGACCCGGACCGGCGAACGCCACCGAGAGCACCTCACCGCGGGCGTACTCGCCGGTCATCCACACGGCCGGGTACTTCATGGTGACCTTGGAGCCGATGTTGCCGTCGACCCACTCCATGGTCGCGCCCGTCTCGGCCTTGGCCCGCTTGGTGACCAGGTTGTAGACGTTGTTCGACCAGTTCTGGATCGTGGTGTAGCGGCAGCGACCGCCCTTCTTCACGATGATTTCGACGACCGCGGAGTGCAACGAGTCCGACTTGTAGATCGGCGCGGTGCAGCCCTCGACGTAGTGCACGTAGGCGTCTTCGTCGACGATGATCAGGGTGCGCTCGAACTGGCCCATGTTCTCGGTGTTGATCCGGAAGTAGGCCTGCAGCGGGATGTCGACGTGCACGCCCGGCGGCACGTAGATGAACGAGCCACCCGACCACACGGAGGCGTTCAGCGCGGAGAACTTGTTGTCGCCGGCCGGGATCACAGTGCCGAAGTACTTGTGGAACAGCTCGGGCTGCTCCCTCAGCGCGGTGTCGGTATCGAGGAAGATGACGCCCTGCTTCTCCAGGTCCTCACGGATGGAGTGGTAGACGACCTCCGACTCGTACTGCGCCGCGACACCGGAAACGAGGCGCTGCTTCTCCGCCTCGGGGATGCCGAGCTTGTCGTAGGTGTTCTTGATGTCCTCGGGCAGGTCTTCCCAGGTCTCGGCCTGCTTCTCGCTGGAGCGCACGAAGTACTTGATGTTGTCGAAGTCGATGCCCTCGAGGTTGGAGCCCCAGTTCGGCATGGGCTTGCGATCGAAGATGCGCAGCGACTTGAGCCGGTAGTCCAGCATCCAGGCCGGCTCGCTCTTCTTCGCCGAAATGTCGCGGACAACCGCCTCGGAGAGGCCTCGTTGTGCGCTGGCACCGGCCACATCCGAATCGGCCCAGCCGTAACCGTATTTGCCCAGCGAAGCGATGGTCTCTTCCTGAGTGAGCGGTTGCACCTGGTCGGTGGTTGTCGTCATTCGGCACTCCTTCCGGAGTCGTTCGTACGTACCGCTGCGGGCTGTGCAGCGGTTGATATGGAAGCTGATTTCGTTTCGGTATTAGGGGGAACGAGCAGCGGCACGTGCGTGGTGCACGCGCAATCGCCGTTGGCGATCGTCGCAAGTCGCTGAACGTGAGTCCCGAGCAGGTCCCGGAAAGCCTCGAGCTCGGCCGCGCACAGCTGCGGGAATTCCTCCGCCACGTGGGAGACCGGGCAGTGATGCTGGCAGATCTGTACACCCGCGCCCACCTTGCGGGTAGTTGCGGCGAAACCGGCGTCGGTGAACGCCTCGGCGATCTCTTCCGCCTTCGCGGTGGTCGTCTCCGGCGTGTGCTGACCGACCGGCTCGATGCCTGCCACGATGACGCGTGCCCGACTGCGTGCGAACTCGGTGATGGCCTGTTCGCCGCCGATCTCGCCGAGTTGCCGAATGGCCGCTCCGGCCAGGTCGTCGTAGGCGTGTCCCAATCGGCCGCGGCCGACCGAGGTGAGCTGATACTGCTTGGCGGGCCGACCGCGCCCCTTCTGCTGCCAGGGTGCCGACCGGCTGGCCCGCGCCTGCCCGGAGTCGATGAGCGCATCGAGGTGGCGACGGACTCCCGCCGGGGTCAGACCCAGCTTGGTTCCGATGGCGGTCGCGGTGATCGGTCCGTCTTCCAGCAGCAGCTGAACGATGGACGCTCGCGTATGCCCCTCGCCGCCCGCGACGAGGGTCGCGGGGCCAGCCGAAAACGCGGCGCCGGTACGGCGACCGGCCCCCGAGTCCTCGTCATGCGGCAAACCCACGGTTTTCACAACACCAGTGTGGCGGAATTCCTTCCTGGAATCTAATAAGGGTGCCCTGACCCAGGGTGCTTATGACCTGCGAATGAACCCCTCCGAGCCCGACAATCGCCCGATTCTTCGGATTCCAGAAGTTTGCTCAGGGCCTCTACCTGCCCTCTGTGTGATCGAAAACACTGCACTACTGCAACCAATATCAGCGTCGTAAACTGCCAAGACTGCGAATCAACTCAATAGGGAATCATCGGTATCTAAAAGTTTGCCACTCACTCGGTGAGTGCGTCGGCGATGATCATTGCGACAATGACCACAGCATTTGCACTGGGCTCCCCAGCGGTGGCTGGTGCGACTGTTCCCTATACCGCGCCGACCAATGATTACGCCATGGGCGACACGGTCGACTACTACAGGAACTTCGAGGCCCGGGTCGAGCACGACGACGCCCGCCCCGAATCACCTCACCGCACCGCAACAAGTTTGAGGGGCGTCTCCAGCAGCGCGTCGACAGCCTCGTCCCACTTGGCCGTCGCCGTGGTCACCAACGATGGGTCGAAACGGCCGGTGGCGACGAGATCGAGGACGGCGGGGATGGCTGGGCGGACATGGGCACGGCCGGTGTGGAATGTGCAGCAGCGCATATACATGTCGAAGATCGGCAGCGGCACATCACTCAGCTGCACACTCACGCTGGTGCACCATCCGTCGTATCCGGCCGCATTGATCGCAGCCCGCAGCGCCGTGGCGCCACCGGCCGCCTCGACGACGATCGGGAAGCGACCCACCCGAGCATCGCGGGCGCCCTCGATGACTTCGGCGCCCAACTTCCTCGCGATTTCCAGCCGCGCCGGATCCGTATCCAGGTAGACGGCTCGCGCGGCTCCGAGGGCTACTGCGAGGCCTGCCGCGTACAGACCGATCGATGGGGCGGCAGGGCCGCCGATCACCAGCACCTCCGCGCCCGGGTAGTCCGCCAATTGTGGTGCGACAGAACGGTATGCGTCGGGGATGTTGTCGCTGGCGCTGGCAACGGCAACTGGATCGACACCGGCAGGAAGCGGCACGAGCATCGCATCAGCATGCGGGATCAGCGCGAGGTCGGCCCACAGGCCGCCCCAGCCGAGTCCGCCGACGGTGCCGAGCCCGAAGGTGGACAGCGGTGGATGGTCGGCGCAATTGCCGGTTCGGCCGCGCAAGCAGGGGCCGCAAGTACCGCAAGAGATTTGAAACGGCACCACGACGAGGTCGCCGACCCTTACGGTGCGGACTTCGTCGCCGATCGCGACGACCTCGGCGACACCCTCGTGCCCGAACGGGTAGGGCCCAGGCAGCGGGAACGCCCCGCGCAGCACCGCCGGGTCGATATCGCAGGTGGCCAGCGCCACCGGTCGGACAAGGGCCTGACCCGGCTCGGTCAGCTCGGGCTCAGGCACCTCTTCCCATCGCATCGCGCCGGGTCCGGACAACGTCAATCGCTTCATCGTCCGAGTCTGGCTAGAACGTTCTTTCTAGTCAATGCCACTGCGGCGAGTCGTACCGAGGCCATTCGAAACACCCGCATCCGCCAGCGTCATCCGGATCAACCGCTCCATCGCCACCGCAACGGTCCGCAACGGGGCATCCGAGCGGCGCACCCGAGCCAGAATCGTGGCGCCCTCATAAGCGGCGACCACCGTGGTAGCCAGCTCCTCGGCCTCCCCCGCGGCCAAACCCAACTCGGTCAGCAGGCTGGCGAACGCGCGCTCGATCTCCTCGAAGGCTGCGCCGCAGGCCGAACGCACCGCATCCACGTCACTGCCGCCGTCGAGGGCGGGCGTGCCCACCGCGCAGCCGTCGGTCCAGTCCGAACCGGCCAGCTTTGCGACCATGAATTCGAACATCGTCGCTGTAGTCGCGAACACATCCGTCGGCGCCTGCGCGATCAGCCGCCCGGAGACCACCCCGGTCCCCGTGATCGCCGCGACCGCGATCTCTTCCTTGCCGCCCGGAAAGTGGTGATAGATCGACCCGTACGGCAGGCCGGCCGCCTCACTCAATGCCTTCAAGCCGAACCCGTGATACCCGCGCCGCGCAAGCAACCCGGCCGCCGCGACCTCGATCCGTCGCCTCGATTCCGAAACCATGCCGCCAATTCTGCTCCACCGACGCTGGTCAACGACTCGGGATCGTCGGCTACCGTCCGCCACGGTGGCAGCACCCGCATTCCTCTAGGCTTCGTCTCGTGGCGGTACTCGAGCGCGCGCGGCGCGGCACAAAGGCATTCGGACGCCGGGTACTCGGACTCGACGCGCCAGCCGCCGATCACTCTGTCGCGGTACTGCATCGCGACGAATCGGAGGTGCCCGAGCTCGACCGCAAGGAGATGGCGCAGCTCGACCGGATTCGCCTGCTCGGCGCGACCGGGACGGTGCTGATGGTGATCAGCGCGCTCGGCGTCGGGGCACAACCGGTGCTGCAAAATCCCACCTCGGGCATCCGCATCATCGCGATCTTCGGCCGCGCGCACACCGGATCGCTCGCCGTGTGCATGGTCGGCACCACGATGGTGGTGCTCGCGTGGTTGCTGCTCGGCCGTTTCGCGGTAGGCGGTTTGGGTGGTTCGCCGATTCACCGCCTGACCCGTTCGCAGCTCGACCGGACACTGCTGCTGTGGATCGTCCCGCTCTGTATCGCGCCGCCGATGTTCAGCAACGACGTCTATTCCTATCTGGCGCAAAGCGAGATCGCCGCCCGCGGCATCGATCCCTATGAGATGGGACCCGCCCAGGCGCTCGGGAACGACAATGTGCTGACCAGAAATGTCCCGAACATCTGGCGCGAGACGCCCGCCCCGTATGGCCCGCTGTTCTTGTGGGTTGGACGCGGCGTCGCCGAGTTGACCGGTGACAACATCATTCTGGGCGTCTGGATGCACCGGATCCTCGCCCTGGTCGGTGTCGCGCTGATCGTCTGGGCGCTACCGCGACTGTCCGCACGCTGCGGGGTGGCACCGGTGAGCGCGCTGTGGCTGGGTGCGGCCAACCCGCTGGTGCTGTTCCATCTCGTCGGCGGCGTGCACAACGACGCGTTGATGCTCGGGCTGATGCTCGCCGGACTGGAGCTCTGCCTGCGCGCGATCGACATCGAACCGTTCGACGGACGCGCCTACGCTTTGTTGATCGGCGGGGCGGTGGTCATCACGTTGTCCTCCTCGATCAAGGTCACCTCGATTGTCACGATGGGATTCGTCTGGGTAGCGCTGGCCCGCAAGTGGGGCGGCGGTATCCGATCGCTCGTCATCTCGGCCGCGCTACTCGGTGCGATCGCCCTCAGCACCACGGCTCTGATCAGTTCACTGAGCGGCCTCGGGTTCGGATGGATCCATACGCTCAATACCGCGAGTGCGGTACGCAGTTGGATGTCGCTACCAACCGCTATCGGCATCGTCACCGGATTCGGCGGCGTGCTGCTCGGCCTCGGCGACCACACCACGGCTCTGCTCAGCATTACCCGGCCGATCGCGGCGGTGGTGGCGGCCTTTGTGACGGTGCGCATGCTGGTCGCGACCGGTACCGGGCGACTGCATCCGGTCGGGGCGCTCGGTGTCTCGCTCGGCGCGATCGTGCTGCTGTTCCCGGTGGTACAGCCCTGGTATCTGCTCTGGGCCATCGTGCCATTGGCGGCGTGGGCGACCCGCCCGATCTTCCGCGTGCCCGCCATCCTGTTCTCGGCGATCGTCAGCGTCCTGCAGATGCCGCGCGGGGGTGAATTCGAGGTCTTCCAGATTGTCGGCTCAGCGATCGTCACCGTGATCGTCTGCCTGCTGTTCATCGTGATCACCCGCAATGCGCTGCCGTGGCGCGGCCAGTCGGGGGTGTCGGCTCCGTCACAGCAGCCGACGTCCTACGGTGTGTCATCGTGACCGCAGCCTCCGGACCCGCCGTACGCATCGACGGTGTCGTCAAGCGCTATGGCGAGATCACCGCGGTCGACGGGATCTGCTTCGATGTCGAACGGGCGCAGGTGCTCGCGCTGCTCGGCCCGAACGGCGCGGGCAAGACCACCACCGTCGAAATGTGCGAAGGCTTCGTGACGCCCGACACCGGATCGGTGCGCGTACTCGGCCTGGATCCGATCGCCGACTCCGATCGACTTCGACCACGCATCGGCGTGATGTTGCAGGGCGGCGGCGCCTACCCGGGCGCGCGCGCAGGCGAGATGCTCGACCTGGTCGCGGCCTACTCCGCCGACCCGCTCGATCCCGAATGGCTGCTGAAAACCCTAGGCCTACAGGACAACCGGCGCACGCCCTACCGCCGACTTTCCGGCGGTCAACAGCAGCGGCTCGCGCTGGCCTGTGCGCTGGTCGGCCGTCCGGAGATCGTGTTCCTCGACGAACCCACAGCGGGTCTCGACGCACAGGCCCGGCTCATCGTGTGGGAACTGATCGACGCGATGCGTCGCGACGGGGTCACCATCCTGCTCACCACCCACCTGATGGACGAGGCCGAGCAACTCGCCGACCAGCTGGTGATCATCGATCACGGCAGCATCGTCGCCTCGGGCACGCCCGCCGAAGTGACCGCGCACGGCGCCGCCGGGCAGCTACGCTTTTCCGCCCCACCGAAACTCGATCTCCAGCTGTTGAAAACGGCCCTGCCGGAAGGCTTCTCGCCACGCGAGACCACGCCGGGTTCGTACCTGGTGGAGGGTGAAATCGATCCGCAGGTGCTCGCGACGGTGACGGCGTGGTGCGCCAGGGTCAACGTGCTGGCCACCGACATCCGAATCGACCAGCGCCGCCTCGAAGACGTCTTCCTGGAACTCACCGGACGGGACCTACGCGGATGAACCAGCCCGACCTTGTCGAAAACCGGTTCACGCCCGGCACCTTCACCCCCGACCCACGCCCGAACAGCTGGGTCTCGATGATGCGGGCGCAGACCAGGCTCGAACTGATCCTGTTGCTGCGCAACGGCGAACAGCTGCTGCTGACCATGTTCATCCCGATCACGCTGCTGGTCGGGCTGAGCCTGTTGCCCTTCGGCGATCTCGGCGACGATCGGGTGAACAAACTCGTGCCAGCGGTCATGATGGTGGCCGTCATGTCCACCGCGTTCACCGGTCAGGCCATCGCTGTCGGCTTCGACCGTCGATACGGCGCGCTCAAGCGTCTCGGCGCAACCGCGCTGCCGCGCTGGGGCATCGTGGGCGGCAAGTGCGCGGCAGTGCTGATCGTGGTGGTGTTGCAGGCCGTGCTGCTCGGCGCCATCGGATTCGCGCTCGGCTGGCGGCCGGACCTCGGCGGACTCGCGCTCGGCGCGCTGGTGATCGCTTTGGGGACAGCGACTTTCGCGGCGATGGGACTGCTGCTCGGCGGCACCCTCAAGGCGGAAATCGTGCTCGCCCTGGCCAACATCCTGTGGTTCGTGATGCTCGGCATCGCCAGCATCGTGTTCGCCTCCGATGATCTGCCGACCGCGGTGAACGTGCTGGCTCGGCTGGTCCCTTCGGGTGCGCTGGCCGTCACCCTCGAAGACGCGATGCGCAGCAGCGTCGACTGGTTCGGCATCGCCGTGCTCGCCGCGTGGGGCGCGATTTCCGCATTACTCGCGACGCGCTTCTTCCGCTTCGACTAACGCGCAGCCGACCAACGACGGAATGTAGTAGACCGGGTGCTCGGCCCCCAACCTGTCCCGCTACCATCGTTGCGTGCTGTATCGCGCATTTTTGCGACTCGTCGACAAGCTTCCGCTCCCCGCTCTGCAGGTGCAGCGTTGGATCGCGTTCGCCGTCATCCTGTCGCAAGCAGGCATTGCGGTCACGGGCGCGATCGTCCGCGTCACCGCCTCTGGTCTAGGGTGCCCGACTTGGCCGCAGTGCTTTCCTGGCAGCTTCACACCGATCGGCGTCTCCGAGGTCCCGGTACTGCACCAGACCGTCGAATTCGGCAACCGCCTGCTTACCTTCGCGGTGACCCTGTGCGCCGCACTCATCGTGCTCGCCGTCACCCGCGCCCGTCGCCGCCGCGAGGTGCTGGTGTACGCGTGGTTGATGCCGGGTGGCACCGTCCTGCAGGCGATCATCGGCGGCATGACCGTCCGCACCGGCCTGCTGTGGTGGACCGTCTCCGTGCACCTGCTCGTGTCGATGCTCATGGTCTGGGTTTCGGTCGTGATGTTCGCGAAGGTCAGCGAGCCCGACGACGGCATCGAAGTCATCCAGACCCCTGCGCCACTGCGCTGGCTCACCATTCTGAGCGGCGTCGCCCTCGCCGCGGTACTTATCGCGGGAACCCTGGTCACCGCCGCCGGACCACACGCTGGCGACAAGAGCATCGAGCGGCAGGTCGAACGGCTCCAGGTCGAGATCGTCACCCTGGTCCACCTGCACTCGCAACTACTGGTCGGCTACCTGGCCCTACTCATCGGCTTGGCGTTCGGGCTGTTCGCGGCCGGCATCACCCCCGCCGTTCGCAGCCGCCTGTTCGTCCTGCTCGGGCTGGTCGGCGCCCAGTCGCTTATCGGCATCGTCCAGTACTTCACCGACGTGCCCGCCGCCCTTGTGGCGATCCACGTCGGTGGCGCCGCCGCCTGCACCGCAGCTACCGCCGCCCTCTGGGCGGCGCTGCGCAGCCGCGAACGCGTCCCGGCGACTGTGCCCGAATCCGCCGCTCAGTCGGCGTAGCCCGACCGGTGGCCGGGTGCTGAAGCGGATCATCGTCCGCTCGGCGGGAATCTCGGCTTCAGTCGGCGTCCGGTGCTCCAGGTAGCCGGACACCATGCCGCGATCGTGGTTCCGGCGCGCCATCCCGAGCTATCAGAATTTCGATGTCTCTTATCGCCAATCCTATTGGTGCTCCGATGATTGGCTGCCTACCGTGGTCCTAGCGACGAACTGACGATCTGTCTACGAAATGTCAGCACGTCGACCGAATCACCGAACAGGAGGCACATGATGTCGAAGATCCTTTTCGTCATGACCGGCGTCGACTACTGGACGCTGGCAGACGGCACCAAGCACCCGACCGGCTACTGGGCCGAAGAAGTGGTCGCACCGTACAAGGCGTTCAAGGCGGCAGGCCACGAAATCGTGGTCGCCACCCCGGGCAGCGTGGTACCGACGGTCGACAAGGGCAGCCTGGCGCCCGAGGTGAACGGCGGCCAGCAGGGCGCGGCCGAGATCGCGAAAGTGCTCGACGAGGCATCCGAACTGCGGCAGCCGATACGCCTCGAGGACGTGGCCCTCGCCGATTACGACGCCGTCTACTACCCCGGCGGGCATGGCCCGATGGAAGACCTGGCGGTGAACACCGACTCCGGCGCGCTGCTCAATGCTGCGCTGGCCTCGGGCAAGCCGCTCGGCGTCGTCTGCCACGCACCTGCCGCACTGCTCGCGACCGCCACCGACGGCGACTCCCCGTTCGCGGGCTACCGGGTCACCGGTTTCACCAATGCCGAGGAAACACAGGCCGGCCTCGCCGACAAGGCCAAGTGGCTGCTGCAGGATCGGCTCGTCGACCTGGGCGTGGACTTCCGCGAGGGCGAGCCGTGGGCTCCGCACCTCGAGGTCGATCGCAACCTCTACACCGGCCAGAACCCCGCGTCGTCGGCGCCACTGGCGGCAGAACTCCTCAAAGCACTGGACTGACCGCGATGGCCGCCGACCGGACCGACGAGGTGCTCGACGCGACGCGGCGCTGCCTAGCGCGCTACGGCGTGCGGCGCACCACGATGGACGACATCGCCCGTGAAATGGGCATGTCACGGTCGGCGGTCTATCAATACGTGCGCAACAAGGAGGACGCGGTCCGCCAGCTGAGCGCACGCCTGCACAACCAGGCATTACAACGGGCAAAGGTTGCCGCGGCCGGGCACACCCCCGTCGCGCATCGCGTGTACGGGATCCTCTCGGCCAAGCTCGATCTCGCCACCGGCCCGTTCGCCGACTCCCCGCACGCCGCCGAATTGCTCGATGAGCAAGCACGATTGAGCGGTGACATCTGCCGCGACTTCACCGCCGAACTGCTCGCGATGCTCACCGACGTGTTCGCTGAGACGGACGTACCACGCCCCGGCGACGCGGCCGAGATCTGCTTGGCCATGCTCGTCGGACTGATCGGCACAGACCGAACCGAACTGCTGCGCCCTGCCGTCGAGGCCGCGGTCTCCGGGCTCGGCGCATCGACCGATGTCGCCTTCACCACCAGAGGATCGTGACTAACGGCCCTGGGCGCCTTCGGGTTCGGACCATTTGGATATCCAGCCGTTGTTCTCGGTGGCGATAACGTCCTCGCAGGAGCGAACGAACCCGTGCCAGTCGGCCGCGGCGCCGAGCCGCCAGTCCTCGACAAGTCTCTGCAAGCGACTGGCGGTGGCGAGATAGGTGATGATCATGTAGTCATATCGCTTGGCGACAAGATGGGCAGCGACACCGCCACTCAGCGTCGTGAGTGCGGCAACCCATGGCGCGAGCGCCGTCGCGCCGCTACCCGGCACTACCGACGCGACCGCCGCGACGATCGTGCCGAGGAGACCGAGCGCGAAGCCGACCCGACGCAGCCGCCGGGAACGAACAGCACTCGCGCGCGCCATCGGACGGTAGTACGAGTCGATCTGGGCCTGCACCCGATCGCTGATGTATTCCTCAGGAGTCAGCGCCCTCGGCGCCGCTTCGACAACGACGGCGGTCTGCACGAACTCCGGCAGCAGATCCGCTGCCGCGGTGTGGATTTCGGTGACACTGCCGCGCAGCTCGGCAATACCGGATCCGGCACTCGCACGAAACTCATAGACGGCGCGCTTGATGCCCTCCGATCCGGCTCGTGCTCGCGTCCAGTCGCGGACTGCCGTGGGAGTCAGAAAATGCGCGGCCGTGATGGTGGCGCACGCCAGGCAGACGGCACCGACAATACCGACGATCGTTCGGGCGACGCCCGCCGAACTCAACAGTGTCGCGGTCATCGTCGTCGCGATCGCGCCGAGACCGCTGAGGATCAACGCCGCCGCGCGTGCCGTGTCGACCCGCTTCTTCAGCCGATCGGCCGTCCTCGACCAGCAGACACGAGTCGCCCAGATCTCTTGAACGATCTCATCGTCGTTCGTCATGCGTCCTACTCATTCGATTGCCACAAGAAATACAGTTACGGCTCGTCGGCGGCGATGGGCAGCCCCGGACATGCCGAGACATAGTCGCTCTCGGAAGAGATCCATTCCTTCCACTGTTTCCTACTCATATTGGCCGACAGTTTCGCGCACAAGATGTCGCGCCACTTGCCCGGCACCGGCCACACGATGACGGCGTGATCCATTCCAGCAGAGGCGAAGACATCGCCCTTAGGACTGAACGAAATGTTGAACACCGGCATCGAGTGGCCTAGTTCGCCGGTATCGACATTCCACACCTCGATCGCAGTGCCGACGCCGCCCGCGACGCGCTGCCCGTCGACACTGAATGTCGCCCGTCGGTTGCGAAGTGCTGGAATGCTGGTGATCTTTCGCAGGTGCGGCGTGCCGACGACGGCGGCCAGCATTCCGCTTTCGGTCGACTCGGGATGCAGCGTGTAGGCGGTCAGCATTTCCTGTAGACCCCGCAGGTCACCGCCTGGCAGATCGCCCTCGATCATGCGCGGTGCTCGATCGAGCAGACGTCGCGCGATCGCTTCGCGGGTACGCGCGTCGGCGTTGTCGCGTGCGTTGCTCGCCTGCACGAATCCGACGACAGCGGTGGCCGCGACAAGAACGATCACCGCTACGACGGTGCGGCCGATCAGCATTCGTCGGCGGGCCGACTTTCGCCGCCTGTGCTCCCGCCGACGCGACGCCTCCAGCAGCTTCGGGACCGCGGGAAACCGATCGCCCAATCGTGCCTTCGTGGCCAGCCTTTCGGCCTCGCTCAGACGCGGATCTTCCAACAGCCATATGCCACAGTGTTGTTTGCGCTGCCAAAAGGAGGCGATACGGGGCAGATTGTCGACATCCGACAGACAGACCGACTCGACAGCCTGACGGGTCATGTCGGTAAGTTCGAGCTCCATCCGCGTTGCGTGGATCGCCGCTGCGAGCCCGTGATCGCCTGTGACAGCGGCGCGTTCGGGTCGGACGATATCCAGGACCAGAAACCGCCGGTCGTAGTGCTCCGCGCCGATCCCGGCGTCGGACAACCCTTTCCGCAGCCGCAGCACACCATCTTCGAGGAAGCGAACATGGTCGCCTCCAACCGTCACCGTGATCGACTTTCCGGTGCCGAACAGGTCGACTTGCTGCCACTCCCCGGTCTTTTCGCGGCTCGTGAGTGGCTCGAGTCGCGCACAGAAAATCGGCTTGTGCAGATATTCGGCGACTCGATACTCCGCGATACACTCGCCCGAAGACTCCCACTCGGGCGATAGCAGCACGATCACCGCCTCGCACCTGGTGTTCGCGTCGCGCAGGGCGTCCTTCCACTTCACACCGGTCGAGATCCCGGTATCGACATCCACATCGAGGAAGATGTCGTCCGCCAGACTCGGATCTTGCTCGATCAACCACTGCTTCAGCGCGCGCGCCCGCAGCGAATCGCGGCTCGAATGACTCAGGAAGATACGCGACACCACACCCCCGTGAATTAGGTCGACGAGATGCGAGCATATCGCCAACCGCGGCCGCCTGCGGGCCACAATCGACATCCGATCCGTCGCTGGATCTCGGCTCGACCTGATGCCACACCGAGTTCCGGGCATAGACGAGGCCGACAATGCGTTCTGGCAATGGTGCACCGTGCGATCCACGCCGCTCACACCACGACATACGCGCGACATTCGATGAATCGACGACTTGATCAGGGAGTTACCGTATGACCGCACAGACAACGTCTCGCCCGGCCGACGCTTCGGGCACCTTCACCATCGGCGGCGACCTGCCGATCAATCGCCTCGGATACGGCGCCATGCAGATCACCGGCCCCGGCGTCTGGGGTGACCCCAAGGACCCGGCCGAAGCCGTTCGCGTCCTTCGCCGCGCCGTGGAGCTCGGCGTCAACTTCATCGACACCGCGGACTCCTACGGCCCGTTCGTCAGCGAGAGCCTCATCCGTCTCGCTCTGCATCCGTACGCCGACGATATCGTGATCGCCACCAAGGGCGGTCTGACTCGCTCCGGTCCCGGCGACTGGCGGCCGGTGGGCCGGCCCGAATACCTGCGCCAGCAACTGCATTTGAGCCTGCGCCACCTCGGCGTCGAGCGCATCGATCTGTACCAGCTGCACCGTATCGATCCGGCCGTCCCGCTCGCCGATCAACTCGGCGCGCTCGTCGAGCTGCAGCAAGAGGGCAAGATCCGCCACATCGGCGTCTCGGAGGTGACCGTCGAGCAGTTGAAGCAGGCCCGCGAGATCGCCGATATCGTCTCGGTGCAGAACCTCTACAACCTCGCCAACCGCAACGCCGAAGACGTGCTGGATTACGCGACGGCCGAGAACATCGCCTTCATCCCGTGGTTCCCCATCGCGACCGGTGAACTCGCCCGGCCCGGCGGCCCGCTCGACACCTTCGCCACGGAGCACGGCGCGAGCCCGTCCCAGCTGGCGCTGGCCTGGCTGCTGCGCCGGTCGCCGGTCATCCTGCCCATTCCGGGTACCTCGAGCGTTGCCCACGTCGAGGAAAACACGGCGGCCGCGACCATCACTCTCACGGACGAGGAGTTCGCGGCGCTGAGCGCGGCCGTCTGAGTGTCCAGCCCCTCCTGAACGCGGGGGCGGCGCCGCGAGGCGTGGGCGCCGGGTTGATCATGGTTGAGCAGCGGACCCCGCCGACTGCGGGTGCGGCTGTCGGCCCGGTTCGACGTCGGCCCGGTGCCTTCTCGGCATCGGGCCGGTGTTCGTCAGGCCATCGCCCCCACATCCATTGGGGGCCGTCGGCCTGATGTTCATCTGGACCATCGGGCCGGCTCTGCCGCACGAGAACGATCCGCTGTCCACAGAATCGAGCAGGTATGGAAATCGGGTTCAGCACGTTCCTGACCGACGAGGGCATCAGCCCGACAGAGTTCGGCAGGGCCGTCGAGGAACGCGGTTTCGCGGCACTGTTCCTGGCCGAGCACACGCACATTCCAGTCGCGCGGGAGACGCCCTACGGCTCCGGCGAGCTGCCACGCGCGTACTTCCGTTCGCTGGACCCTTTCGTCGCGCTGTCGGCTATCGCGGCGGTGACCGAACGCGTACGGATCGGGACGGCGATCGCGCTTGTCGCCCAACGTGATCCGATCATTCTGGCCAAGGAGGCGGCGACTCTCGACGTGATCAGCGGTGGCCGATTCGAGCTCGGGGTCGGTGCCGGGTGGAATATCGAGGAGATCCGCAACCACGGCACCCGCCCAGGGACGCGGACGCGTCTGCTGCGCGAACGGGTTCTGGCCATCAAGGAGCTCTGGACGCGGGAACAGGCGGAATTCCATGGCGAATTCGTCGACTTCGATCCGATGTTCCAGTGGCCCAAACCGATACAGCACCCGCACCCGCCCGTGCTCATCGGCGGCATGGGCCCCACCGTGCTCCAGCGCGTGGTCGACTACGCCGACGGATGGATGCCGTTCGTGTCCTCGGTCGCCGCCATCGACAAGCTCGCGCACCGGATCGCCGAGTTGAACGACCTCGCCGAGCAAAAGGGGCGCGGGCAGATGCACGTTTCCGTCGTCGTGACCACCGCTGTGCCCGCCGACGACGCCTCGAAAGCCCTGGACCGGCTGGCCGATCTCGGCGCGCACCGCGTGATCTTCAACCTCGACGCACTACCCACCGATGAAACCCACTCGGTGTTGGACAAATACGCTGCTGCCGCGAATCACCTCGACTCGACCGAGTCGCACACCATGGGGTGAGCTGCGCCCGCATCTGCCAGTCCCTCATCAGTGCTTGCGCCTATTCACGAACTCGACTGCGGGCGGGGAACTCCCGTCGATCGGTTTACTGTCGGAACTATGGCAACCCCCGACTTCATCCACACCATCCGGGCCGACGCGGGCCAGCAACTGCTCTGGTTGCCCGGGGTCAGCGCCGTTGTCCTCGATGACCAGGACAGGGTCCTACTGGGGCGGCGGGCCGACACCGGTAAGTGGGCGGTCATCGCAGGGATGCCGGAACCCGGCGAGCAGCCCGCGGCGTGCGCGGTTCGAGAAGTGTACGAGGAGACAGCTGTTCGCTGTGTCGCCGAGCGCATCGTGATCGTCCGCGCCATGCCGCCGCACACCTACCCGAACGGCGATATCTGCCAGTTCATGGACATCACGATGCGGTGCCGAGCCATCAGCGGCGAGGCACGGGTCAACGACGACGAGTCGCTGGAAGTCGGCTGGTTCGACGTGTCCGCGTTGCCGGAACTGCCCGACTACGAACTGCTGCGCATCGAGCAGGCACTGGCGGATGGGTCGGTGTGGTTCGAACCCGCACCCTGAAACCAGCGTTCCGCCCATCGCGCACAGTTGCCCGATTGTCTGCGCTTCCGGTCGCTGATCAGCGCGTAGCGGCGGTCCCCTGCAATACGAGATCGACTGCGCTGCTGAGGTATTCCGGAGTCATCGGCTGATCGCGCAGCAGGATCCGGAACCAAATCGCGCCGGCGAGCAGATCCATGATCATGGCGGGATCCACCGAGGGTTGCAGTTCGCCACGTTCGATCGCGCGCTGGAACATCGGCTGTTCACGTGTGAGCCGTTCGGCAAAGAACGTGTGCGCGACTGCCGCCAGTTCTGGCCTGCGGGGTGCGGCGGCGAGGACGGTGGCAACGATCGGCGCGGTCTGCTCTCCGGTGAGCAGTTGGGTGATCTCCCGCGTCAACGCGAGGAGGTCGCCGCGCAGACTGCCCGTATCCGGCATTGCGAAAGCAAGCAGATCGGAGTGCACCAGCGCGGCGGCCAGTACCGCGTCCTTGGAAGGCCACCACCGGTAAATGGTGGTCTTGTTGACACCGGAGCGGCTGGCGATCGACTCGATCCCCAGACCTTCATAACCCTGTTCTGCCAGCAGATCGAGGGTCGCGGCGAAAATCGCCGAGGCTTGCCGGGGCCCTCCTGAGGCACGTGCTCCTTGTTCGCTCACCGCTCGATACTACAACGCAACGTTGCGTTGCACTGCCCGACGTTATACCGTCAAATGCAACGCAACGTTGCGTTGTTGATTGGAGTTGGGATGAGTCTTCCTTTGATATTCGTGCACGGCATTCGGCTCAGCGGTATGTCCTGGTCGGTGGTACGTGAGCAGCTCGGCCAGCACCCGTCTGCCGCCGTCGATCTGCCCGGCCACGGCGCGCGTCGCGGCGAACAGTTCACCTTGGCCGCCGCCATCGATACCGTCGCCGAAGCAGTGGACAACGTGGGTGGCCGCGCCGTGGTGGTCGGACATTCTCTCGGCGGATACGTGAGCATCGCCGCAGCCGCTCGCCATCCAGAGCGGGTAGCGGGGCTGGTAGTTGCAGGAGCGAGCTGCGTGCCCAATCGAGGATTTACGACTCCGTTCACGCTGATCCATCGAGTACTCTCCAGGCAACCGGACGGTGGCGAGCGAGCCAGCGGCCGCATCTTCGACGCCATGCTCCCACCGCAGGTGGCCGCGGCGATCAAACTCGGCGGGATCGCCACCGAGGTCATCCCCGATGTGATTCGAGCAAGCACCCAGTTCGACCCGCTCACCAATCTCGCCGCGTACCCCGGTCCCCTGTGGCTGATCAACGGCAGTCGCGACCACTTCCGCTCCCACGAACGCAGATTCCTGGCCGCGAGCACCAACGGCCGACTCCTCATCACCCCGCGAGCGGGTCACTACTTACCCCTGGCCCACCCCGCCGAATTCGCGCGGTCCGTCCTCGACATTTCCCATGCGGTGGCTGGGCAACGCAGCAGTACGTGGCCACCGGCAGCATCCACTCGGTGACGGCCAGGTCGACACCGAACGGCGGCAGCGATGTGCACGGCATCCTTCTTGCAAGGCGGAGGTCCCAACGGGGCCACGGTGCAATGCATTTCGCCCATCTGTGAGGGCGGCGGTGGCGGCAGTGTCGTTGCCGTGCGGTGCTGACGTGCGTTGTGAACGTAGGTGATTGGGCCCGACGACATCGGAGTGGTGGAGTGGCCTACGGTGAGCCGATGACGAATCCGGAGCCGCTCTCGCCGCAGTCGGTGAGCGCCCGCCGACAGAGCAAACCTCCCGGCCCGCGACTCGGGGGCTTCGCGGCCCTCTCCATCGGTGTGTTGGTCTGTCTCTACTACGACTGGTGGCCCTCCCGATTCGGTGACCTGAACTGGCTGGACCCCCTGCTGTGCGGGGGGCTCGCTCTGCTCGTCCTCACCGGGTCGATGCTGATCTGGGCGATTCGCACACTGTACGTCCTGGGATACGACCGGCGATGGTCGTGGTGGATCGTGCCGATCCCGGCCGTGGTGCTCATCGCCGCAACGACCGCGGCGTTGATACCGCCACGGAGCTTCACCGACCTGCGCCCGCAGTTCGAGCAGGTGGCAGCCGAACTCCTCGCCGGGCCGGAAACAACGCGCCAGGACCTGGAAATCGGCCCCATCGACATCATCTCGGTCCGTGAAACCGATGACGGCGTCGTCTACTTCATCGACGCCGACGGCGCCGGATACACCAACAGCAGCGGTTGGGCGTACGCACCCAACGGCCTCCCCGCGCCCGGACTCGCGAACTTCACCTGGATCCACATCGACGGACCCTGGTACGAGATCACCTCGACCACATGAGATCGACCGCCTTGGACAAGCTGACCACGCCGGTTACCTTCGCACCACGCGGCGCTCACGCGACGGAGTCCGTGCGCCCCTCGGCGGTCACTGCGCTGAGGACCTCCGACAACGTGTGGCACGGCATGCCGATCCAATCAGCCCAGGCGCCGAACTCGCGAGTGTCGTTCAACCGCGTCTCGCCTACTCGTGTGGCATTACCTGCCACACGTGAGTACGCGACTGGACCAGGCTCAGGAGTCGTTGCGCGCCTTCGGGAAACGCGTCTGGCGGGCGACCCAGCCTGCCATCTTTGCCCAGTGGCCCTTGCGCGGCGTGACGATGGACGTCAGCTCGCGGTTCCATTCGTCGGCCTCGGTGAGGCCGTCGATGGTGGCGATCAGCTCCTTGGCGGTGGCGAGGTCGGGGACGACCTGGTCGCCGAGGATGCCGTCGGAGCCGACGAGGGTGACGCGGACGCCCAGTCGGCCGATCGGCTGGAGGACGGCGGTTGCGGAGCCGCCGTGCTCGGCGACGAATCTCTTGACGGAGTCCACGAGGGAGCCCGACAGCTGCACTGGGGTCGGGGCGACAGGAGCACTCATGGGAGTTAGTTTACTGACCGGTACGTTCAGGTCCAGCGGCTGTGGGTGTAGAACGGATCTCATGCGCGCGATTCAGGTTTCCGAGCACGGCGGTCCCGAGGTCCTGCAGTTCGTCGAGGTTCCGGACCCGCAGATCGGCCTAGGTCAGCTGTTGGTCGACACGGAGGCCATCGGGATCAACTTCATCGACACCTATATTCGCACGGGGCGATACCCCCAGGCAGTGCCTTATATACCGGGCGCGGAGGGCACCGGGGTCGTGGCCGAGGTCGGCGCCGACGTGACCGAATTCGCCATCGGCGACCGGGTCGCCTGGGCGGCGGCGCCGGGTAGCTACGCCCAACGTGTCGCGGTGAATGCCGCGGTCGCGGTGGCCGTGCCCGACGGGGTCGACCCGCCGGTCGCCGCCTCCGCCCTGCTGCAGGGCATGACAGCGCACTACCTGATCGAGTCGGTCTACAAGCCCGAACCCGGTGAGACTGTGCTGGTGCACGCGGGCGCGGGCGGTGTCGGCCTGCTGCTCACCCAGCTTGCGGCCAACCGCGGGGTTCGAGTCATCACCACGGTTTCGTCCGATGCGAAGGAAAAGCTGTCCAGGGAGGCAGGGGCGGCGGAGGTCCTGCGCTACGGCGACGATCTCGCCGACCAGGTGCGGGCGCTCACCGGCGGTGTCGGTGTCGCCGCCGCGTACGACGGTGTCGGCGCGGCGACCTTCGAAGCCAGCCTGGCCTCATTGCGCATACGCGGCATGCTCGCGCTGTTCGGCGGGGCAAGCGGGCCGGTGCCGCCATTCGATCTGCAGCGTCTCAATCCCGCGGGCTCGCTGTTCGTCACCCGCCCGAGCCTGGTCCACTACACCCGCGATCGCGCCGAATTGCTGTGGCGCGCAGGCGATATCCTCTCCGCGATTGCCGACGACGCACTGCACGTCCGGATCGGTGCGACCTATCCCCTTGCCGAGGCCGCCCGGGCGCACCGCGATCTCGAAGGACGGAAGACGACCGGCTCTATCGTGTTGCTGCCGTAACCGAGCGTGTCAGCGCCCTGACGTCGCGCCGGCCGGGCGTGCGGGCGTATACGGTGGTCCGCCCGGGCGACATGGCGACCGGCCGTTATGTGGTGGATGTCGACGGCCACGCATTTGCCGCCTACGACGCGGTCGACGGCACTATCGTCCAAGTCCGGCCAGATGGATACATCGCTCGGCACGCCGCTGCCGACCGTTAGACGACTAGCCGAAGAAGCTGCCGATGGTGTCCCAGCCGAGCACCGAGTCCACCGCAAGACCGCAGAACACCACGGCCAGGTAGTTGTTCGACTGCAGGAACAGTCGCAGCGGCTTCACCGATTCGCCGCGCCGCACGCCTGAGTACAACTGGTGGGCCATGAGCAGGAACCACGCTCCGGCCACCAGCGCGACGGCGGTGTAGATCACGCCGGTCGCGGGTGCCAGGGCGAGCGTGGTGAGCACGGTGAGCCAGGTATAGATGACGATCTGCTTGGTCACCACCTGCTCGGTCGCGACCACCGGCAGCATCGGCACCCCGGCCGCGCGGTAGTCCTCCTTGTAGCGCATGGCCAGCGCCCAGGTGTGCGGCGGCGTCCAGAAGAAGATGACGCCGAACAGGGCGATCGCGGGCCAGCCGATGCTGCCGGTGACAGCGGACCAGCCGACCAGGGCGGGCATGCAGCCTGCGGCGCCGCCCCACACCACATTCTGCGAGGTGCGGCGCTTGAGACCGAGGGTGTAGACGAAGACGTAGAACAGGATTGTCGCGACAACAAGCACGCCACTGAGCAGGTTCGCCTGCCACCACAGCCAGGCAAAGGACCCGATGCCGAGCACTACACCGAAGACGAAGGCGTGCGAGGTGGGCACGGCTTCTCTGGCGAGCGGGCGTTTCGCGGTCCGCTTCATCACCTTGTCGATGTCGGCGTCGGCCACACAGTTCAGCGTGTTCGCGCTGGCCGCGCCCATCCAGCCGCCGAACAGCGTCGCGAGGACGAGGCGAATATCGATCGTGCCCCGGTCGGCAAGCAGCATCGTCGGAATGGTCGCGACGAGCAGCAGTTCGATGACGCGCGGCTTGGTGAGCGCAATGTAGGCCAGCGGTTTCCGCAGGATTCGGGACAGCAGACCATCACCAGTGAACCGGTCGGCCAGCGCCGTCGCGGAGGAGCCGTGCGCACCATTGCCACCCGGCTGTTGCCCAATCCGCACTGTCTCTCCTCGCACGCTGTGCATCACATCCGGCAATGGAACAAGCAGCGCGCGACCTGCACGGCGCGGCTACTACTACAGAGGATGGTAGACCCACGCCGGTGGTGTTCCCCCCATCGCCCCCTCGCGCGGCCGCGCGCAAAGCCCGGCGCGACCGGTCGGTACACGGCCGCGAATCGACCCCTTCGACGGCACGAAATGGCGCACGCCGGGATCGGAGCGCCCGATTCAGGACCCGTAAGCCGGGTTCCCGCCCAGCCGGTCATCGGGCACATCTAGGGTAGTTGGGGTACACCGGTGCGCATTCGCCGCCGCCGCGCGTCATCGCCGCCGCCAGTAACCACCACCGTCGACGAAACCAATGTCAGGAGAACCTCGGTCGTGTCAGTCACAGACGACATCCGCGCCCTCACTCAGCCGAACTACCCGGACGACTGGACGGATCTGGACACCAAGGCCGTCGACACAGTACGGGTGCTGGCCGCGGACGCGGTACAGAACGCCGGAAACGGCCATCCCGGCACCGCGATGAGCCTGGCGCCGCTCGCGTACACCCTTTACCAGCGCACGATGCGGATCGACCCCACCGATCCCAGCTGGGTCGGCCGGGACCGTTTCGTCCTGTCCTGCGGACATTCCAGCGTGACCCAGTACATCCAGCTCTACCTGGCCGGTTTCGGTCTGGAGCTGGACGATCTGAAGCACCTGCGCAAGTGGGGCTCACTTACCCCGGGCCACCCCGAGTTCCGGCACACCGACGGCGTCGAGATCACCACCGGCCCGCTCGGCCAGGGTCTGGCCTCCGCGGTCGGCATGGCGATGGCCTCGCGGCGCGAGCGCGGCCTGTTCGATCCGGATGCCGCGCCGGGCGCCAGCCCGTTCGACCACTTCATCTACGTGATCGCCTCCGACGGTGATATGGAGGAGGGCGTCACCTCCGAGGCGTCGTCGCTCGCGGGCACCCAGCAGCTCGGCAACCTCGTCGTCATCTACGACGACAACAAGATCTCCATCGAGGACGACACCACCATCGCGTTCACCGAGGACGTGGCCAAGCGCTATGAGGCGTACGGCTGGCACGTCCAGGTGGTCGAGGGCGGCGAGGACGTCATCGCGATCGACGCGGCGCTGGACGCGGCCAAGGCGGAGACCGGCAAGCCGTCGATCATCGTGCTGCGCACCATTATCGGCTACCCGGCACCCACCAAGATGAACACCGGCGCCGCGCACGGTGCCGCACTCGGTGCCGACGAAGTGGCCGCCACCAAGAAGATCCTCGGCTTCGACCCGGAGCAGAACTTCGAGGTCACACCCGAGGTCATCGCGCACACTCGCGCGGTCATCGAGCGCGGCAAGCAGGCGCATCAGGCCTGGCAGCAGCAGTTCGACGGGTGGGCGCAAGCCAACCCGGAGAACAAGGCGCTGTTCGACCGGCTCGCCGAGCGGAAGCTGCCGGCCGGCTGGGCCGCGAATCTGCCCACCTACGACGCGGATCCGAAGGGCATGGCCACCCGCAAGGCGTCCGGCAAGGTGCTCGCCGCGCTGGCACCGGTGCTCCCGGAGCTGTGGGGCGGTTCGGCCGACCTCGCCGAGTCCAACAACACCACCATGCCGGACACCGCGAGCTTCGGCCCCGAGTCGATCTCGACCGGTATGTGGAAGGCCAACCCGTACGGTCGCACGCTGCACTTCGGTGTCCGCGAGCACGCTATGGGCTCGATTCTGAACGGCATTGCGCTGCACGGCCCGACCCGCCCCTACGGCGGCACCTTCCTGGTGTTCAGCGACTACATGCGCCCCGCGGTCCGCCTGGCCGCGCTGATGCGGATTCCGGTCACCTACGTGTGGACCCACGACTCCATCGGCCTCGGCGAGGACGGCCCGACGCACCAGCCGATCGAGCACCTCGCCGCGCTGCGCGCCATCCCGGGCCTGAACGTGGTCCGCCCCGGCGACGCCAACGAGACCACCTACGCCTGGCGCACCATCCTCGAGCGCGACAGCAGCGAGCACACCTCGCACTTCTCGGTGTCGGAGCTCCCGCACCAGGACGGCCCTTCCGCGCTGGCACTGACCCGTCAGGATCTGCCGATCCAGGAGGGCACCAGCTACGAGGGCGTCCGCAAGGGCGGTTACATCCTGGCCGAGGCCTCCACCGGCACCCCACAGGTAATCCTTATCGCTACCGGTTCGGAGCTTCAGCTCGCGGTCGAGGCCCGCACTACGCTGGAGGCGCAGGGCATCGGAACCCGCGTGGTCTCCATGCCGTGTGTGGAGTGGTTCGACGCACAGGACAAGGCTTACCGGGACGAGGTGCTCCCGCCCGCGGTCGCCGCTCGGGTTGCCGTCGAGGCCGGTATCGCGATGCCGTGGCACCGGTTCACCGGTGACGCGGGCGAGATCGTGTCGATCGAGCACTTCGGCGCCTCGGCCGACCACAAGACCCTGTTCCGCGAGTTCGGCTTCACCACCGAAAACGTCGTTGCCGCCGCGCAGCGCACGCTCGAGAACGTGAAGGGATAAGCGCTCATGGCACAGAACGAAAACACCGCAGCTCTTTCTGTGGCCGGTGTCTCGGTGTGGCTCGATGATCTGTCCAGGGACCGGATCCAATCCGGCAACCTGGCCGACCTGATCGCCACCCGCAGCGTCGTCGGCGTCACCACCAATCCGACGATCTTCCAGGGTGCGCTCAGCCAGGGCCACTCCTACGACGCGCAGGTGAAAGAGCTTGCCGCCCAGGGTGCGGACGCGGACGCCGCGATCCGCACCATCACCACCGACGATGTGCGCGCCGCGTGTGACGTGCTCGCCGGAGTCTTCGAGGCGTCCGGTGGTGTCGACGGCCGCGTCTCCATCGAGGTCGACCCGCGGCTGGCGTTCGACGCCGAGAAGACGACGGCCCAGGCCGTCGAGCTGTGGAAGATCGTCGACCGGCCGAACCTGTTCATCAAGATCCCGGCGACCGAAGCCGGCCTGCCCGCAATCTCCGCGGTGATCGCGGAAGGCATCAGCGTGAACGTGACGCTGATCTTCTCCGTGCAGCGCTACCGCGCAGTGATGGGCGCCTACCTCGACGGCCTCGGCAAGGCCAAGATCGCAGGCCACGATCCGGCCAAGATCCATTCGGTCGCTTCCTTCTTCGTGTCCCGGGTGGACACCGAGATCGACAAGCGCCTCGAAGCCATCGGCACGCCCGAGGCCCTGGAACTGCGCGGCAAGGCGGCAATCGCCAACGCCCGCCTCGCATACGCCGAGTACCAGGATGTGTTCGACGGCGGCGCGCACACCTCCACCTACGCCCACCTGGCTGCCTCGGCAGGCGCGAATCGGCAACGGCCGCTGTGGGCATCGACCGGTGTGAAGAACCCGGAGTACTCCGACACCATGTACGTCACCGAGCTGGTGGCGCGGAACACGGTGAACACGCTTCCGGAGAAGACCCTCGAGGCCGTCGCCGACCACGGTGAGATCCGTGGCGACACCATCAGCGGCACCGCCGCGGCCGCCAAGGGCGTCTTCGACAAGCTCGCCGCGGTCGGCGTCGACCTCGACGACGTGTTCGACGTGCTGGAGCGCGAAGGCGTCGACAAGTTCGAGAAGTCTTGGGCGGAGCTGCTTTCCGCCACCGCCGAGGAGTTGAACGCCGCAACCTCCGGAAGCAACTGATCGGGATGGCCGGCACAGCAGCGGCAGGAAAATCGGCGGCAGCGGTCTGGAAGAACCCGCTGCGCGACGAACGGGACAAAAGGGTCCCCCGCATCGCGGGACCATGCAGCATGGTCATCTTCGGCGTCACCGGTGACCTGTCCCGCAAGAAACTGATGCCGGCCATCTACGACCTCGCTAACCGGGGGCTGCTGCCCCCCGGCTTCGCGCTGGTCGGCTTCGCGCGGCGCGACTATGCCGACGAGGATTTCGCCCGAGTCGTACTCGAGGCGGTGAAAGCGCACGCGCGCACACCCTTCCGCCAGGAGGTCTGGGACCACCTGGCCGAGGGAATCCGGTTCGTGCAGGGCACCTTCGACGACGGCGCGGCCTTCGCCAAGCTCGCCGATACGCTGGCGACGCTGGACAAGGAGCGCGGCACCGGCGGCAACCACGCCTTCTATCTCTCGATTCCGCCGAATATGTTCCCGGTCGTGCTGGACCAGCTCTCCGAGCACGCACTGGCCAAACCGTCCAGCACCGATGTCAACGGCCACAAGCCGTGGCGTCGAGTGGTGATCGAGAAGCCCTTCGGGCACGATCTGGAAAGCGCTCAGGAGCTCAACGCACTGGTGAACGGGGTGTTCCCGGAAGAGACGGTGTTCCGGATCGACCACTACCTCGGCAAGGAAACGGTGCAGAACATCCTGGCACTGCGCTTCGCCAACCAGCTCTACGATCCGATCTGGAACGCCAACTACGTCGACCACGTCCAGATCACCATGGCCGAGGACATCGGATTGGGCGGGCGCGCAGGCTATTACGACGGTATCGGCGCCGCCCGCGACGTCATCCAGAACCATCTGCTCCAGCTGCTCGCGCTCACCGCGATGGAGGAGCCGATCAGCTTCCAGCCCGACCAGTTGCAAACCGAGAAGATCAAGGTGCTCTCGGCGACGAAGCTGGTCGAGCCGCTGGACGAGACCACAGCCCGCGGGCAGTACGCGGAGGGCTGGCAGGGCGGCGAGCATGTGGTCGGACTGCTCGACGAGGAGGGTTTCGACCCGCAGTCGCGCACCGAGACCTACGCCGCGATCACCCTCGAGGTCGATACCCGGCGCTGGGCAGGCGTGCCGTTCTACCTGCGCACCGGAAAACGGTTGGGCCGCAGGGTCACCGAGATCGCAGTGGTGTTCAAGCGGGCGCCGCACCTGCCGTTCGACCAGACGATGACCGAGGAGCTCGGTCAGAACGCCCTGGTCATCCGGGTGCAGCCGGACGAGGGCATCACCACTCGATTCGGCTCGAAGGTGCCGGGGTCTGGCATGGAAGTGCGCGACGTCAATATGGATTTCAGCTATGGCGAGGCATTCACCGAGTCCTCCCCCGAGGCCTACGAACGCCTGATCCTCGACGTGCTGCTCGGGGTGCCGTCCCTGTTCCCGGTGAACGCGGAGGTCGAATTGTCTTGGCGCATTCTGGATCCGGTGCTCGAGCATTGGGCCGCTGACGGGAAGCCGGAACCGTACGAGGCGGGGACCTGGGGTCCGTCGTCGGCCGACGAGATACTCGCCCGCACCGGGCGCGAATGGCGGCGGCCATGATCGTCGACATGCCCGAAACCACCACCTCCGAGGTCACCAAACGGCTGGTGCGGCTGCGGGAAAGCAACGGTGTGATCACCATGGGCCGGGTGCTGACCCTGGTGGTGTGCACGCTGGACAGCTCCGAGGCCGAAGACGCCATCGACGCCGCCAATGACGCCAGCCGCGAACACCCTTGCCGGGTGGTTGTTCTTGCCCGTGGCGATCGTGAAGCCGAGACGCGCCTCGACGCCCAGATCCGTGTCGGAGGTGACGCGGGCGCCGCCGAGGTGATCGTGCTGCGACTGCAGGGCGAACTGATCAACCACGAGAGCAGCGTCGTCATCCCGTTCCTGCTCCCCGACACGCCCGTGGTCGCATGGTGGCCGCGCGGCGCCCCGGAGTTCCCGTCCAAGGATTCGGTGGGGCGCTTGGCTACTCGCCGCATCACCGATGCCACCTTCGCGCCCGATCCGCAAGCGACGATCAAGAAGCGGCGCGATTTCCACGCCTCCGGCGATACCGATCTGGCGTGGAGCCGGATCACTTACTGGCGGGCGCTGCTCGCAGCCACCATGGACGAACCGCCCTATGAACCGGTCGAATCGGTAACGGTGTCCGGGCTGCGCGAGGAACCCGCGCTGGACATGCTCGCGGGCTGGCTGGCCGCACGGCTCGGTTGCCCCGTGCAGCGGCGCACCGGCGAGCTGCGAGTGGAGGTGCACCGGCCGTCGGTTTCGATAGCCATCGCAAGGCCACAGACCGGCCGCACCGCGACACTCACCCGCACCGGGGATCCCGTCCAGCGAATCGCCTTGGCCCGCAGGGAAACTCGCGACTGCCTCGCGGAGGAGCTGCGACGGCTCGATGCCGACGATATCTACGCGGAGGCGCTCGCCGGAATCGAGAAGGTGACCTATGAGTGATACGGTCGAAGTCCTCTCCGACACCGACGCGCTGGTGACTGCCGCCGCGACCAGATTCGTCGAGGTCGTCGCGGCGGCCCAGGCTGCGCGCGGATCAGCATCGGTGGTGCTGACCGGCGGCGGTACCGGCATCGCATTGCTGGAACTGGTGCGCAAGTCGCCCGGCGCCATCGACTGGTCGAAGCTCGATGTTTTCTGGGGCGATGAACGATTCGTCCCGGCAGGCGACCCGGAACGCAACGACCTGCAGGCCCGCCGTGCCCTGCTTGATCACGTCCCGGTCGATCCCGCCCGCGTCCACCCGGTCGCGACCTCCGACGGCGAATACCCCGATCCCATCGAGGCCGCTGCCGAGTACTCCGCTGCGGTACACGCCCATCTGGCCGAACACGGCGCGTTCGATCTGCACCTGCTCGGCATGGGCGGCGAGGGTCACATCAATTCTCTCTTCCCACACACCGACGCGGTCCGCGAACAACACGAAGTCGTTGTCGCGGTGACGAATTCGCCGAAACCGCCCCCGGTCCGAGTAACCATCACGCTGCCCGCAATTCGCCGCACCCGGCACGTTGTGCTGGTCGTCGGCGGCGCGGCCAAGGCCGAAGCGGTCGCGGCGGCGCTCGCGGGCGCCGACCCGGTAGATATTCCCGCAGCGGGCGCCAAGGGACTCGAATCCACCACCTGGCTGCTCGATGCCGACGCGGCGGCGAGGCTGCAGTAGTCCGAGCCCGGAAAAATACCGCCGAATGAGTCGACCGAGCGGCGCCGAGTCCGGGATGATCGTTCGATGACCGAGCAGGGAGTCGACCTCGATGGCCGGTTTCGCACCGAGATCGCGGCGCTGACGTCGAGTCCGAGTCGTCCGGCTGAGCAGCCGATCGACCCGGGTGGGCAGGTTACGGGCGCGTTGTGCCTGGAACTGTTCGAATCGCAGGCGACGAGCAGGCAGCTCGATCTCGCGGCGCGCAGGCTCGGCAGCGCCCGACGCGGCTACTACAGCATCGGATCGTCCGGACATGAGGGCAACGCGGCTGTTGCCGCCGCGCTGCGACCGACCGATCCCGCGTTACTGCACTATCGTTCCGGGGCGTTCTTCGTGCATCGCGCACGCCAGGTGGCCGGTCTCGACCCGATCCGCGACGTGTTGCTCGGCGTTGTCGCGGCGGCCGCAGACCCGATATCGGGGGGCAGGCACAAGGTCTTCGGGAGCAAGGCGGCCGGTGTGATTCCGCAGACCTCGACGATCGCGTCCCATCTGCCGCGCGCGGTCGGGCTCGGATTCGCGATCGGTCGCGCGGCCCGACTCGGGGTCACCAGCGAATGGCCGACAGATGCCGTCGTGCTGTGCAGCTTCGGCGACGCGTCGGCCAATCACTCCACCGCGGCGGGCGCGATCAATACCGCGATTCATACTGCCCACCAAGGGATCCCGATGCCCGTCCTGTTCGTCTGCGAGGACAACGGGATCGGCATCAGCGTACCGACCCCACCGGACTGGATCGAGGACGCCTACGGCCTGCGCCCCGGTCTGGAGTACTTCTGCGCGGACGGCTGGGATGCGCTCGACGCGATGACAACCGCGAACGCCGCCGCGGACTGGGTTCGTGAAACCCGCAAGCCGGCCTTCCTGCGCCTGCGCACGGTGCGGCTGATGGGACACGCCGGCTCCGACGTCGAAGCCGCATACCGCCGCCCCGCCGATATCGCCACCGATCTCCTGCGCGACCCGGTCACCGAAACGGCCCGACTGCTCGTCACCGTCGGCGTGACGACACCCGACCAAGTCATCGACATCTACGACGACATCCGCGGCCGCGTCGCCGCCACGGCCGAATTGGTCTGGCGCGAAACCAAACTGACCTCCGCCGCCGCGGTCATGGCGCCGCTCGCGCCATCGCATCCGGACGTTGTACAAGCCGATGTGCTTCGGCGAGATCCTATCGACACCGATGCAAAAGCTCCCGCACTACACGGCCGGCAAACGAATCAGGACGCGACGGCTGTCGATTCGATGACGCTCGCGCAAGCGATCAATCACACCCTCGGTGCGCTGCTGGCGCGCGACCACGACGTGCTGGTGTTCGGTGAGGATGTCGGGCGGAAGGGTGGCGTGTACGGCGTCACCAAGGGACTGCAGAAAGCGTTCGGCGCACGGCGAGTCTTCGACACGCTGCTCGACGAGCAGAGCGTGCTCGGCACCGCCCTCGGCACCGCGCTTGCCGGTTTCGTCCCGATTCCGGAGATCCAGTATCTGGCTTACCTCCACAACGCGGCCGATCAGCTGCGCGGCGAGGCCGCTACGCTGCAGTTCTTCTCGCAGGGGCAATACCGGAATCCGATGGTGATCCGCATTGCCGGCTATGCGTACCAGAAGGGTTTCGGCGGGCACTTCCACAACGACAACTCGATCGCGGCATTGCGTGACATCCCCGGCATCATCCTGGCGTCTCCGTCCCGTGCGGACGATGCTGCCGCGATGCTCCGCACGTGCGTCTCCGCCGCCCGCGTCGACGGGCGCGTGTGCGTCTTCCTCGAGCCCATTGCGCTGTACCACACCCGTGACCTGCACCAGCCCGGCGACGGCGGCTGGCTCGCCGAGCCCGCGGCCGATCACGTCGAGATCGGCCGCGCTCGCGTCTACGGCGACGGCACCGACCTCACCATCGTCAGCTTCGCCAACGGTGTGCCGATGAGTCTGCGCGTCGCCCGGCGACTCTCCGAACGCGGCATCGCTACCCGGGTACTCGATCTGCGCTGGCTGGCGCCGCTGCCTATCGAAGACTTACTCCACCACGCCCGCGCCACCGGCCGGGTCCTCGTCGCCGACGAAACCCGCCGTTCCGGCGGCGTCTCCGAGCCCATCTGCGCCGCCCTCATCGACGCCGGTTTCGCCGGTCGCCTCGCCCGCGTCACCAGTGAGGACAGCTTCGTCCCCCTCGGCCCTGCCGCCGATACGGTCCTGCTGGACGAAGACCACATCGAAGCCGCAGCCGGAAAACTCCTTGCCGAGCCCTGATACCACCTGGCTAGGCTGAAGCCGTGCCACTAGTCGAGGTCACCTACGCTCCCCACGTCCCAGAGTCCGTCCTGCGCGACCTCGGAAAGCACCTGCCGCATATCGTGTCGGTGGCCGTGGAATGCCCGGAAGAGCCCTACGACGGTGACCTCCAGCCCGGCGACATCGAAATCCGCTTCCGCCAACTCGGCCCCTTCGACCAAAGCGGCCTCGACGCCGTCATCGAGGTCCGCTCCAAGTGGTTCCAGAGCCGAGCCGAAAACCGCCAAGACCGCTGCGACCTGCTCCACCACCTGGTCTCGGAAGCCACCCTCCTCGAAGACTTCGGCGTCTACCTGAACTTCCCCGTAGCCGCCTGGACCCAAACCGACGACTGACCTCCCCCACCTCGACCATCCGCATCCTTTGTCGGGTTCCGCACTCTCCGCGGGCACTTGGGTACGGACCTCGAGAAGGGATGCGGTTGTTTCCAGACTGTTGGGCGATTCGGATTCGGTTGGTGGCAACTGGAAATACAGTGGGTAGAACGGTAACCGGCAGTGGGAGGGCACGGCGATGACCACGATGTCCATGCTCGGCGAGGTGCGGCCCGAGCACGATCGCGCGACCGACGGCGATTTGGTGTTGCTGCATTACTTGCGGTCGTTTCGTAGGCCGGTGTTGGAGGTGTGGTCGGCGTGCACGGAGCGGCGGCAGTTGGGGCGCTGGTTCGGGACCGTGTCGGGGGCGGGTGGTGACCTGACGATCGAGCCGATCGATGGCCCGGCGATCGGGCCGATCACGGTGCACGTGGAGGAGTGCACCGCGCCGCACGAACTGGTCGCGCGGATCGACGGGTGTGTCCTCGAGGTGCGCATGACCCAGGTCGGCGTTGTCACGAATGTCGAGCTGATCCGCCGACATGTGTGCCCCACCGACGCCGGCACGATCGGGCCGCGCTGGCAGTACCTCCTGGACCGCCTCACCGCCTACCTGGACCGGCAGCCGCTCCCCCAGTGGCCCGAATATCCGGAACTGGCCTCCGAATACAAGTAGTCATCCTTCGGACTTGTCGGCCTGATCAGCCATTCGGGGCTCAGGCGCGGCGCGGCGCGCGCCGAACCGTCCGGCCGCACACGGCCTACACTCTGGCCGGCATCGGAGTCGTGGGAGCGTTGGGCGCCGCATTTCTCCCCGATCGTCACTCCGGAACAGGTACCGGAGCGAGCTCGCGCAGGTGGGCGGTGATCAAGGCGTTGACTTCTGCCGACCGCTCCAGCTGAACCAGGTGGCCAGCGCCGTCGATCTTGGTGACATCACGGAGGTCCGGGACGTTGTCTCGCAGGGTGGCCAATGGGTCTCGCCCGCTGAAACCCTCCATATCGGGGTCGCGGTCGCCGTAGAGGAAGTAGGTGGGCGGGGTTACCGTGGCTTCCGCGTAGTCGGCGGTGAGTTCCCAGTTGCGGTCGAGGGCGCGGTACCAGTTCAGGCCGCCGGTGAAGCCGGTGCGTTCGAAATCCTTTGCCAGGATGTCCAATTCGTCGCCGGACAGCCAGCCCCACGGCAGCGGTGGGGCTTCGGGCAGCACGTCGAGGTAGCCGGTGCCTTCCGGTGGGAAGCGCCAGGTGTCCAGATAGTGATAGTCGGCGCTGAGCGAGTAGTAGACGCGGGCCAGGAATGCCCTCGGGTCGGCGCCGAGTTCAGCGTCGGCGACACCGGGCGTTTGGAAGTAATGCAGGTGCAGGAAGTGGCGCTGCGCGGCTTTGGCCCACAGTTGCGACGGCGCGCGCGGTGGGCGCGGGGCAAAGGGGTTGTTGAGCACAATGATGCCGCGCACGCGTTCCGGCGCGCGTAATGCCAGCTCCCAGACCAACGCGGCGCCGAAATCCAAGCCGACGAACACGGCCTCCTCCGCGCCGATATCGTCGAGCAGGCCGAGGAGGTCGTCGATCACCGCGCGATTCGTGTATGCCTCCAACTCGGCAGGGGCTTCGGTGCGGCCATAGCCGCGCAGGTCCGGCGCGATGGCCCGGTAGCCCGCCGCCGCGACCGCTGCCAGCTGGCGATGCCAGATGAACCACGTATGCGGGAAGCCGTGGCAGAAGATCACCGGATGCCCTTCGCCCTGTTCGGCGACGTGCATTCGAATGCCATTGGTCGCCACGAACCGATGGGTCAACTCCACTGCGGCCTCCAAAGCATAGAACGTGTTCTTATTTCAAGGTAATGTCCCGAGATCGTGAACGGAATACCTCACTTACTCGGCGGCCGCGTAGCCGTCGTCACCGGAGCCAGCCGCGGAATCGGCAAGGGCGTCGCGCTGGAACTGGGCGCGGCAGGCGCGACGGTGTATGTCACCGGGCGCTCGGCCGCGGCCGGACGGCTGCCGGGGACGGTGCATGAGACGGCCGCAGAGATCGATGCCCTCGGCGGCCACGGGATACCGTTCGTGTGCGACCATCGCGACGACGACGCGGTCCAGCGCCTATTCACTCGCGTGCGCGATGAGCGCGGCCGACTGGACGTGCTGGTGAACAACGTCTACAACTCCCCTGCCGCCGCCCGCTGGCTCGGCAAACCATTCTGGGAGGTGCCGCCGACCGCGTGGGACGAGACGTTCGATGTCGGCGTCCGATCCCATTACGTGGCAAGCGCATTCGCCGCGCCACTGCTGATCGAGTCGGCGGGATTGATCGCCAACATCTCCTCGCCGGGTTCGCAGCGCTACATGCACAATGCCGTGTACGGCGTCGCGAAGACCGCACTGGACCGGCTCACCGCCGATATGGCCCACGATCTCGCCGATACCGGCGTCACCGTGGTCTCGCTGTGGCCAGGGATCGTGAATACCGAACTACTGCAGCTGGTTCCGGCAGATGAGCAGGGCCGGCGCTTGGTCACGCTGCCAGGCGAAGGCACCTTCGACCTCGACGCCGCCGAATCCCCCCGATTCCCCGGCCGCGCGGTCGTCGCCCTCGCCACCGACCCCGACCGCCGCGCCAGGACCGGCCTGACCTGGCGGATCGCCGATCTCGCCGAGCAGTACGGATTCACAGACGTGGACGGCCGCATCCCGCGCGCCGACTGACTCCCGGACCAGCGCACCTCACCTGCGCATCCAGACCCTCGAAGGCGCGGTACGAGCACGGACGCACTGTGCGTTGCCACAGTCGTAATACTCTGCGGCAGTGTTGCCCGTGTCTCGACTGGCGTTGCCTCTCAAGCGATCCCGAGAAAACGCTGCACCGACCGCGACGGGGCCGGCTTCGCGCGCCAGGTGAGATAGATATTCGAAGGTGGGGCATCCGGGATGTCGCGATAGACCACGCCGGGGTGCGGAGCGCGGGTGCGAGCCAGTGTGGGGACGCCGCCGATGCCCCGGTCCGCCGCAACGAGTTCGATCCATTCATCGAAATTCGTGCAGGTGATGATGGTGCGATCCGGGTCGGGTGGATCCCACGAACCAGCGTGGATCGTGCCCGATACGACATTGACGACCAACGGGTAGCGGGCGAGATCTGCCCAGCGCAGGTCGTCGGCGTGTGCGAGTGGGGAGTTCACCGAGACCGCGAGCATGCGGTCCTCGGTCCCGATGACACGCGACGCTAGGTGGCGCGGGAGTCGAATCTCCTTGCGGTGGATCGCTATGTCAATCGAGCGGTCCTCCAGCGCGGCCAACGGATCCTCGACGCGATGCAGCGAGATGCGGCCCCCGAGTGCCTCATAGCGAGTTCGTGTCTGCGCGAACCAGATATCGGGAAGCAGCCAGGAGAAACCGACGTCGAGGGTGGCACGCGAGCGCAGTTCGTCACGGACGGTGTCGATATCGGCGATGATCCTTCTACTGTGCGTCAGTAGTTCCGCACCTTCTTCGGTCAGCTCGAAGCGCCGCGACGAACGTTCGATCAACCGGCATTCGACGAGCCGCTCCAGCTGTTGGATAGTCCGGGTGAGCGCGGGCTGGCTGAGGTGCAGACGGGCTGCGGCGCGGGTGTAGTTCGCCTCCTCGCACAGCGCGAGATACGCCCTGAGGTGCCGCAACTCGATATCCATGCATCGAGCGTATACATCGTGCGTAGAAAGCATTTCACGGCCTGGTCGGCGGTCCGTACGGTCAGGTGGTGTGACCGATACAGCCGTAGCTCCCGCATCACGTAGCACCGTCGGACCGGCACTTGCGGCAGGCGCCGGATTGGCCGCGGCGGTGGGAGTCGGCCGCTTCGCCTACACCCCGCTGATGCCCGCGATGGTCGATGCGCACCGGATCGACGCACACGAAGGAGCGCTGATCGCCGCCGCCAACTACGCGGGCTATCTGGCCGGAGCCCTTCTACTGGCTCGGCGACCAGATCTGAACAACGCCAGATCTTTTCGCCTCGCCGCCTTAACTCTGGTGATGAGCGAAGCGCTGTTGGTGATGCCGGGACCGACGGTGCTCCCTACCGCGCTTCGATTGATCGCCGGGGTGGCCAGCGCGGTGCTCTTCGTCGGCTGCGCCGGGGCGATCGCCCGGCTCGGCGGGCACGGGCACGCGGCGGGCATCGCGTTCGGCGGCGTCGGCCTCGGTATTGCGCTGACAGGTCTGCTTGCCCTTGCCGCCCGGCCGGTGCTGCCGTGGCAGGCGCTCTGGCTGGGAGCGGCGGGATTGACGGCGGTGCTGCTGGTTCCCGCACTCCGACTCGACATCCATCCGGGTCATCGGGCCACCGAGACCTCGAGCAGACAACGATCGACGCGGGCTTGGCGTGCGTTGCTCGTCGCCTATTCCCTCGAGGGTGTCGGCTACATCGTGATCGGCACGTTCCTTGTCGCCGCGGTCGGCGCATACAGCGGCCCGACCGTTGGCTCGGCGATGTGGGTGATCGTCGGTGCGGGTGCGGCGCCGGTTGTGCTGTGGGGCATGGCCGCCCGCCGCTGGACACCGGCGGCGGCCTTGGTTGTCGCGCTCCTGGCGCAGTGCGGATCGGCAGCCCTGCTCACTCTGTCGACCGCGATCTGGCCCGCCATTGTTTCCGCGGCACTGTTCGGCGGCACCTTCATGGGCATCACCATGCTCGCGATCCGAGTCGGCACCGAACTGTCGGACCACCGAGCCGCGGCGACGCTGACCGCGGGCTACGGATCCGGGCAGATGCTCGGACCGCTCGTGGTTGCGCCGGTCATCGGCGACGGTTACACGGTGGCATTCGTGATCGCGACGGTAGTGCTCATCGCGGCTTCGGCCGCGGCCGTCGTTGTCGTACGGGAGGCCAGCCGACTTTCGCTTCGCAGCACAAATCGCCGCAGCTCACTCGAATTGTGAGCTGCGGCGTAAGACCGGCGTGCCGGTCAGGCGAACTTGATCTCCAGGCCGATGCCGAGGATGGCGATGAGCCAGACCAGGCCGGTGAAGATGGTGACGCGATCGAGGTTCTTCTCGACGACAGTGGATCCTGACAGGCTGGACTGGACACCGCCACCGAAGAGGCTGGACAAACCTCCACCCTTGGCGCGGTGCAGCAGCACCAGCAGCACCAGCAGCACGCTGGTGACGATCAGGAGGATATCCAGGAACATCCGCATGTCGGACAGTCTATGGGGTAGCCCCTGCCGTACCTAATGCGGCTCCACCGCGACGAGATGGGTGATCTTGTCGTCGCCGTTGGTGAACGCCGCCACGGCGCGTTCCCGCAGTTGATCTTGGGCGGTGAGCCGCACTTGATGCTGGTGCATGTGTTCGGCCCAGGAGCGCACCACGAACGCCTCCACATAGCGGTCGAGCACACCGACGTCGCGATACAACCGCCACTCCATCGCGCCGGTGCGCTGCCGCGAGCGCCCGACGAAGGCCATCGCAGCCATGAACTCGTCGACGTTCTCGGCGGGCACGTCATAGGTCCGCAACACCAGTACCGGGCCGTCGGCCGGATCCGGCTCGACCACGAGCTGCGGCTCGGGCCAGAAGGCCGACGGCGTCAGGTCCAGTTCTTCGGCGTTGTGCCGGATCGGCAGCCAGAGCGTGCTAACCGCGCAACAGGCGAGCAGCGCGGCAGAAATGAGCATGGTCGACACCGAGCCGACAGCACCGGCGACCAGACCCCAGACCAGCGACCCGATCGCCTGACCGCCCATGAACACCAGCATGTACACCGACAGCCCGCGCGCCCGGACCCACGCGGGTAACAACAACTGCATGGTCGAGTTCAATGTGGCCATCGCCATCAGCCAGGCCAACCCCGCGCCGACCAGCAGGACAAGCACCACCGGCACCGAGTGCAGCAATACCGTGCCCACCGTCGCTGCGCCGAACAGCACCGCGGCCACGGCCAGCCGGTGCGTCGGGGTCAGCATCGAGCGCAATCGCGACAACGCAAGTGCGCCGAGCACCGCGCCGATGCCGAGGGCGCCCAGCATCAGCCCGTAACCGGACGCGGACAGACCGAATCGGTCGCGCGCGATGACCGGAAGCAATGCCCACAACGCACTCGCCGGCGCGATGAAAAGGATCGCACGCAACAGCACGCGGCGAATCGCGGGAGCCGCTCGAATAAAGCGGGTGCCCGCCTGCAACGCCGCCAGCGGGCGCTCGGTCGGCAGGCTCTGGCCGGTCCGCGGGCGGCGCCACAGTGCGAGCGCCGCGACGATCCCACCGAACGACACCGCGTTGAGCGCGAAGACCAGGGTCGGCCCGGACACCGTCACCAGCACACCGGCCACCGCGGGACCGACCGCCCGGCCGATGTTGATATTCATGCTGCCGAGCGCGGCGGCGGACGTAATCTGTTCGCGCGGAACCAGTTCCGGCTGGATCGCCTGCCACGCGGGCGCGGTGAGGGCCTGCCCGCAGCCGAGCAGGAACAGCAGCGTCAGCAGCACCGCGGGCGTGGTATGCCCGGTCGCGGTCGACACCGTGAGCAACGCGGCGAGCAACGCCATCGCCGACTGCGCACCGAGCAGCAGTCTGCGCCGATCGACCAGATCGGCGAGCACCCCCGACGGGATGGACAGCAACATCACCGGCAGCGTGATCGCGGTCTGCACCAACGAAACCAGCGTCGCCGCATTCGGCTCGTCCACCAGAATCCACTGCGCACCCACGGTCTGCATCCAGGTGCCCAGGTTCGACACCAGCTGCGCGATCCACAGCGCCCGATAGACCGGCGATCGCAGCGGTGCCCAGGTGGATAGCGGGATCGTTGCGTCGGCGGTGGTCACGGGGCTGAGCTTAGCTGCGCTCGCCGAGCGCACCAGGACAGGGATTGCGCCTATTCACCAGTCGCGCCAGACGCATTCGGCTAGGCACGAAGCAGTGGGTCGGCCGCGATTCGGACTGCGGTCTCGGGGTCCGGCGGATAGGGGCGGGCGGTGAGAAGCCACTCGCGGCGCAGCTCGGGGATGACGACCTGGGGTTGGTCCCAGTCGTTTTCCAGTTCAGGACCCCAATTCATGGGTGCGGCGCCGGCTGTGAAGGCGGGACCGTCCGACAGACCGCTGGTGCGCAGGAGGTCCATGGTGACGCCGAGGTAGTCGTTCCATCGGGAGTACGAGGTGGTCAGGGTCTGGGAATCGGGGACGTCGAGCTTCAGCAGCCAGACGCCGTGCGCCCACTGGTCATCGCCGAGCAGCGAATTCGCCTGCTGCCGGATTCGGTTGCGCCGCAGCGCCCGACCTGGCCAACACCATATGGGCGGCGGCGCGCTATCGGAGATGATGTCCCGACGCCGCATCTCCGCGACCATCGCCCGGAACGCGGGCCGCCAGTTGACGATCACTCGATCCCATTCGGCCAGGTAGCGCCCATCGGACCGCACCGCGGCGACGACTTCCGGTGCTTGCAACGTCCACAACCGCATCAATGCCCTCCAGCTATCGCCGATCGCTCCGTGCGGGCACGACGCTCGCTCCAGCCGATTCCACCGGCACGCCCGCTTGCCCGAGGTGCTGCTTGCCCGATCGAACGACCGTAGCCCCTGCTCAATGTGGGGGGCACGCCATTTTCGCCATGCGCGGATCGCCCGCTAGTCCTCACTGGGCAGGGAATCGGCGTACGTCGTCAGCATGTCCTCGACCAATGCCAGCATCGATGCCTCGAGGTCGGGGCGCGAGTACACCGGACGAACGATTGCCTCACCCGAAAACAGGTGCAGGACAAGGAAGAACATGGCCTCGCGAAGGTGCGGCGGGAACCGGCGCAGTACGCCGGTTTGTTCGACGCCCGCGATGACCTCGGCGTAGTAGCTCGCTACCGTTGGCTCGATCCTCGTACGCAGCTCCGCGTCGGAACGGGCCGCCAGGTAGATCTCACGCAGCGCGTAGGTGAGGTAGGACGATTGCGCCTCACGCAGGAAGCGCAGCGCGACATCGAGTGAATCATCCTGTGCCCCAAGGTGTTCCATCAACGCCCGGTAAGCATCCAGCTGCCGAGCGAAGACCTCCTCCGAGGTCCGCACGATCAGATCCAGTCTGCTGTCGAACTGCCGGAACATCGCACCGACCGAAAGCCCTGCACGCCCGCAGATCTCCTGCACCGTGGCACGCTGATAACCCATATCACCGATCGCGGCGATGGTGGCGTCGACCAGCTTGGCCACTGTCGCGGCGCGGCGTTCCTGCTGGGTGCGACGCGGACGCGGGGATTCGGCGCTACCGGTCATGGCTGACCATCCTGCCCGGTGGGTCCGGCCAGGGTGCGCAGCGGGTCTACGTGATCGTTGATGCAGTGTCGCCCAGCACTTTACAGTCGACCCGCCTGTCAGGAAACGACGACCTCTTCTTATCGAGAGCCGATCGCGCAATCGGCGCGTTCGTCGACGCACTCGGTCAGACCCTTGCCTCGGCGCCGGGAATGCCGGTCCGGCGGTACACAATCGGATCGCACCCGGTCCCCGGCCACCGACAATATCCCGGTCGGCGAGCTGGATCGGAATGCCCGGCGGGGTCGCGAATACCGGTTTCGGCACCGTAACGTCGGTAGGATCGCAACATGTCGGCTAACTTCGTGCGTTTCGGTCCGATCCTCTTGCTCGCATTGTGGGCGGCTGCCTGCACCAGCGACTCGGAGAAATCTCCAGAGCATGCGCCGACCCCGATGGGCCACACCTACGTCTCCACCGATGTCGAAGGTGTGCCCATCCCTGGTGGCGGCCCGCTGACGCTCACGTTCGCGGCCGATCGGATCTCGGCCGCCGCAGGGTGCAACTCCTACAGCGGCGCGGTCGCCCTCGACGACCACAAGCTGAAGGTATCCACCCTGGCCGGCACCCTGATGGCCTGCGCGGGTGACCGCGCCGGCACCGACGAATGGCTCACGAACCTGCTGAACTCGTCGCCCGGCTGGCAATTGGACGACACCCAACTCACCCTGCACGGCGCCCACTCCACCGTGCACCTGCTCGACAAGAAGGTCGCCCAGCCCGACAAGCCGCTGACCGGCACCACCTGGATCGTCACCGAGACCATCACCCCCGACGCCAGGACCCGATCGCAGACCATCGACGAGGTGAAACCGACCCTCACCATCGCCCCCGACGGCGCCGTCTCCGGAAGCGGCGGCTGCAACCGGCTGACCGGCAGCGCCACCATCACAGGCGCTGACGTCACCTTCCAGGTCGCCAGCACCAGGATGATGTGTCCGCCAGAGGTGATGGAGGTCGAGACCGCCGTCCTCGAGGCCCTCGACGGCAAGACCACCGCCACCATCGACGCGGACACCCTCACCCTGCGCAACGACAAGGGCAACGGCCTGGCCTTGCGCGCCGAATAGGGCCGTCGAAACGAAGAGCCGGGCATCATATCGATGCCCGGCTCTTCGTCACGAAAACGCTTACGGCAGTGGGCCGCCCGCGGCGATCGCCGACAGGGTGGCGAACTCGTCACCCTTGAGCGAAGCGCCACCGACCAACGCGCCGTCGATGTCCGTCTGCGAGACGAGCTCACCGACGTTCTTGGCGTTCACCGAACCGCCGTAGAGCACGCGCACACCCGCCGCGACCTCCGGGTTCGCCAGCTCGGCCAGCTCGGCCCGTATCGCGCCGCACACTTGCTGCGCGTCGGCTGGCGTGGCGACCTTGCCGGTGCCGATCGCCCATACCGGCTCGTAGGCGATGACGACCTTCGAAATCTCTTCGACCGTCAGACCTTTCAGCGATCCGCGCAGCTGCTCGAGGTTGTACTCGACGTGTGTGCCTGCCTCTCGGACGTTGAGGCCCTCACCTATGCAGACGATCGGGGTGATCCCGTACTTCAGCGCCTGCTTCGCCTTGGCGAGCACCGTGGCGTCATCCTCGAGGTGGTACTGCCGCCGCTCCGAGTGCCCGACGACCACGAAGGTGCAGCCGAGCTTGGCCAGCATGGATCCGCTGATCTCGCCGGTGTATGCGCCTGCGTCGTGCGTGGATACGTCCTGCGCACCATAGGTGAGCAGCAGCTTGTCACCCTCCACCAGCGTCTGCACGCTGCGCAGATCGGTGAACGGCGGGACGACGGTGACGTCGACCTTGGCGAAGTACTTCTCCGGCAACGCGAATGCGATCTTCTGCACCAGAGCGATGGCCTCGAGGTGATTGAGGTTCATCTTCCAGTTGCCCGCGATGAGCGGCTTGCGTGCCATAGTGTCAGTCCTCCAGAACCGCGATGCCCGGAAGTTCCTTGCCCTCCAGGTATTCCAGCGACGCGCCGCCGCCGGTGGAGATATGCGAGAAACCGTCCTCGGGCAGCCCGAGCGCCCGCACGGCCGCGGCCGAATCGCCACCGCCGACAACGGTGAACGCGCCCTTGCCGGTCGCGGTCACGATCGCCTCGGCAACACCGCGGGTGCCTGCCTCGAACTTCTCGAACTCGAACACACCCATCGGGCCGTTCCAGAAGACGGTGCGCGCCTCGGTCAGCAGTGCCGCGAACCGGTTTACCGACTCGGGGCCGATGTCCAGACCCAGCCAGCCGTCCGGAATCTCGTTGGCCGCAACGATCTTCGTGTCCGCATCGGCGGCGAACTTGTCCGCGACGACGATGTCACGCGGCAGGTGGATGACGTCGGCGTAGCGCTCGAGCAGACCCTTGCAGGTGTCGATCATCTCTTCCTGCAGCAGCGACGCTCCCACCGGAAGTCCTTGTGCGGCAAGGAACGTGAAGCACATTCCGCCACCGATGACCAGCGTGTCGACCTTCGGCGCGAGCGCCTCGATGACGGCGAGCTTGTCGGAGACCTTCGAGCCACCGAGCACGACGGCGTACGGGCGCTCGGAGTTCTCGGTCAGCTTCGCGAGCACCTCGACCTCGGCGGCGACCAGCGTGCCAGCGTAATGCGGCAGCAGCTTCGCGACGTCGTAGACCGAGGCCTGCTTGCGGTGCACGACACCGAAGCCGTCGGAGACGAACGCCCCGTCGTCGCCGACCAACTCGACGAGCGCCGCGGCGAGCTTGGCCCGCTGGGCGTCGTCCTTGCTGGTCTCACGCGGATCGAAGCGGATGTTCTCCAGCAGCAGCACGTCGCCGTCGGTGAGGCCTTCCGAACGCGCGAGCGCGTCCTGGCCGACCACGTCACCGGCGAGCTGGACATTGCGGCCCAGTTCCTCGGCGAGCTTGGCGGCCACGGGAGCCAGCGACAGCGCCGGGTCCGGCTCGCCCTTGGGGCGGCCGAGGTGCGCGGTAACGACCACTTTGGCGCCGGCCTCGACCAGTGCCTTGATGGTGGGGACCGAGGCGATAATGCGGCCGGGGTCAGTGATCTGTCCGCCGCTAGCGATCGCTTGCGGGTCGCTCGAAACGGCACTGTCGAGGGGGACGTTCAGGTCGGAGCGCACCAGCACACCCCGACCCTCGACACCCTCGCTCAGCAGATCCTGGAGTGTCTTGACAGTCATGCGGTTCAGAGCGACTTGCCGACGAGACCGATGAGGTCGGCGAGGCGGTTGGAGTAGCCCCACTCGTTGTCGTACCAGCCGACAACCTTCACCTGGTCGTCGATGACCTTGGTCAGCGGCGCGTCGTAGATGCACGAGTGCGGGTCGGTGACGATGTCGCTCGACACGATCGGGTCCACGTTGTACTTCAGGTAGCCCTTCAACGCACCCTCGGCGGCAGCCTTGTAAGCGGCGTTGATCTCGTCGAGCGAGGCCGACTTCGACAGCTGCACCGTGAGGTCGGTGACCGAACCCGTCGGGACCGGCACGCGCAGCGCGTAGCCGTCCAGCTTGCCGTTCAGGTCCGGGAGCACCAGACCGATGGCCTTCGCGGCGCCGGTGCCGGTTGGCACGATGTTCAGCGCGGCAGCGCGGGCACGACGCAGGTCGGCGTGCGGGGCGTCCTGCAGGTTCTGGTCCTGGGTGTACGCGTGGATGGTGGTCATCAGGCCCTTGACGATGCCGAACTCGTCGTTGAGGACCTTCGCCAGCGGCCCGAGGCAGTTCGTGGTGCACGAGGCGTTGGAGATGATGTTCTGGCTGCCGTCGTACTTGTCGTCGTTGACGCCCATGACAACGGTCAGGTCCTCGCCCTTGGCGGGCGCGGAGATGATGACCTTCTTGGCGCCCGCGGCGATGTGGCCCTTGGCCTTGGTCGCGTCGGTGAAGATGCCGGTGGACTCGACGACCACGTCGACGCCCAGGTCACCCCACGGCAGGGCCGCCGGGCCCTCCTTGATGGCCAGTGCCTTGATCCGCTGCTCGCCGACCACGATGGTGTCGTCGCCGTCCAGCGACACGTCCTGCGGCAAACGGCCGAGGATCGAGTCGTACTTGAGCAGGGTCGCGAGGGTCGCGTTGTCGGTGAGGTCGTTGACCGCGACGATCTCGATGTCGGTGGTGCCGAGCGCCTTCTGCGCCTCCACCGCCCGGAAGAAGTTACGTCCGATACGACCGAAGCCGTTGATGCCTACCCGGACAGTCACGTTATCGCTCCTCAGCTTTCAAGCGGATTCATTCCGATGCCATAACCACACTAATGCCCGCCCGTAACCTCTCCGACACGCACCTTGGATTTGTGAGCTCGGGATACCTCACGTAGCACGACGCACTCGCCGTTGCGGCGGAAGCCGGAACCCAGCGGCAACCCGCGGGCACGAGTGCCGACAGGCGGTGTGCTCGGCCGAGCGCGGACTGTCGAGGGACTCCGTCCGGCTGTACCGAATCGGTACCGGCGGACGCCGGGTGCGGCAGAGCGTCGAATCAGGCGTCGTCGAGTAGCTCGGCGGTGACGGCCGATTCGGTGTCGGGCACGCCCAAATCCTTGGCACGTCGGTCAGCCATCGACAGCAAACGCCGAATCCGGCCCGCCACAGCGTCTTTCGTCATCGGCGGGTCGGCAAGCTGGCCGAGCTCCTCCAGCGACGCCTGGCGATGCTGGACGCGCAACTTGCCAGCGGCCGCCAGATGGTCGGGCACGTCCTCGCCGAGGATGTCCAGCGCGCGTTCCACTCTGGCCGCGGCGGCAACCGCGGCGCGGGCCGAGCGGCGCAGGTTCGCGTCGTCGAAGTTGGCCAGCCGGTTCGCGGTGGCACGCACCTCACGGCGCATCCGGCGCTCCTCCCAGGTGAGCCTGGTGTCCTGAGCACCCATCCTGGTGAGCAGCGCGCCGATCGCCTCGCCGTCGCGGACGACGACCCGATCGGTGCCACGCACCTCACGCGCCTTCGCCGTGATGCCGAGCCGCCGCGCGGCACCGACCAGCGCGAGCGCCGCCTCGGGACCGGGGCAGCTGACCTCCAGCGCCGACGAACGACCCGGCTCGGTGAGCGAGCCGTGCGCGAGAAACGCTCCGCGCCAAGCCGCTTCGGCGTCGCCGATGCTGCCGCCGACCACCTGGGCGGGTAGTCCGCGTACCGGACGACCGCGCACGTCGAGCAGCCCGGTCTGCCGGGCCAGCGCCTCGCCCTCCTTGGACACGCGCACCACATAGCGCGAGGTCTTGCGCAGACCACCCGCACCGAGCACGTGCACATCGGAGCCGTAGCCGTATAGCTCGAAGATCTCCCTGCGCAACCTGCGCGCAATGGAACCCATGTCCACCTCGGCCTCGACGATCACCCGCCCGCCGACGATGTGCAGGCCGCCCGCAAACCGCAGCAGCGCCGACAGTTCCGCCTTGCGAGAACTCACCTGCGAGACCGTGAGCCTGCTCAGCTCGTCCTTCACTTCGGCTGTCATCGCCACGAGACGCGCTCCTTTCCACCCAACCCGGAACGCACATCCTGACCCATGTGACGTCCCTCGACTCGAAGCCCTGCCATGTGTGGCCGAGGTTGCCGGATCAGCTGATCCAGTGCGGCGGCAAGCTTTCCGGGGTGATGCCGGTCTGTTCCCGCTTCGGCGACATCGGAGAAGGTTACTCGCGCCCGCAATTGTTCGGCAGCCCTGGCCACATGTTCTCTTTCGCGACCTTCCGGCACCGACCCGGAATCGACCAATACCTCGTCGACCACGAATTCCGGTGCGTGCTGGGACAATACATGCAGGTGCCGCTCCGCGGAGAACCCCGCCGTCTCACCTGGCTCGGCGGCGAGGTTGAGCACCAGCACTTTTCTGGCCCTGGTGTACACCAGCGCGTCGCGCAGCTCGGGCACAAGCACGTGCGGAATCACGCTGGTGAACCACGATCCCGGCCCGAGCACAATCACATCCGCGTGCTCGATGGCCGAGGTAGCCTCCTGGCTCGCGGGCGGATCCGACGGAATCAGCCGCACCCGCCGCACCTTGCCCGGTGTCGTCGCGATGGCAACTTGCCCGCGAATACAGCGGCTGACCCGCGGATCCGCTTCCAGCCCAGAGACATCCGCCTCGATGTCGAGCGCGATGGGTGACATCGGCAGCACTCTGCCGGTAACCCGCAACATCTTCGCGACCTCGTCGAGCGCGGCCACCGGATCACCGAGCACCTCGGTGAGACCGGCCAGTATCAGGTTGCCGACCGAGTGTCCGGCCAGCGCGCCGGTACCGCCGAACCGATGCTGGATGGTCCGCGTCAGCACGTCGTCACTGTCGGCGGCCAGCGCGGCCAGCGCCATCCGCAGGTCACCCGGCGGCGGTACACCTAGTTCGGCGCGCAGCCTGCCCGACGAGCCACCATCGTCGGCGACGGTCACCACCGCGCAGATCTTCGTCGTCAGCCGTCGCACCGCCGTCAACGTCGCGTACAGGCCGTGCCCGCCACCCAACGCAACGATGGCGGGATTCGATTCCCACCCGGTCATTCGCGCCCCAGATCCCGATGCACGATCCGCACGACATCGGCGGGACCGGATTCACCGGTCGCCGCGCTCATCAATTCGCCCAGCGCTTCCGCAATCGCGACGCTGCGGTGCTTACCTCCGGTGCAGCCCACTGCCACCGTCATGTATCGCTTCCCCTCTTGGCGGTAACCATTCGTCGTCAGGTCGACCAGGTGGTGGCAGGTGCGGAGGTAGTCGTCCGCGCCGGGGCGGGACAGCACGTACTCGCTGACCACGGTCTCCTGTCCCGAATGTTCCCGAAGTTCCGGTATCCAATGTGGATTAGGTAGAAAACGCACATCCAACACCATGTCCGCGTCCAGTGGAACCCCGTACTTGAACCCGAAGGACTGCACGGTCACCTGCAGCGCGGTGGGCGCGCCGCCGCCGTAGGCTTCTTCCAGCTTGCGGTGCAGTTGGTGGACCGACAGTTCGGTGGTGTCGATGACGAGGTCGGCGGCCGTTTTCACGGTGGAGAGGCGGACCCGCTCCGCGGCGATACCCGCCGAAAGGGTGCCGTCTGTGCTTTCGCTCTGCAGCGGATGGCGCCTGCGGGCAAAGCCGAAGCGTCGGATCAGCACGTCGTCGGAGGCCTCCAGGAACAGCACCCTGGTCCGCACGCCACGGGCCTGCAACTGTTCGGTGACAACGGAAAGATCACCGGTGAAGAACCGGCTGCGTACGTCCATGACCAGGGCAAGCCTGCGGATCGGCGGCTGTGCGGACGCGCCGAGTTCGACCATCCGCCCGATCAGCTCGGGCGGTAGGTTGTCCGCGACATACCAGCCGAGATCCTCCAGCACCCGGGCCGCGGTACCGCGGCCCGCACCAGATAGGCCCGTCACAATGACGGCCTCCACCTGCGGCAAACCCCCCTCGACCGGTACGGCTTCAGCATCCATCGGGCCGGCCCGCCCAGCGGTCGGCCGCGGGCTGCCCGCACTGTTGTTCGATTCGACGCGTGTCATGTCCTACCGGATCTGTTTCAGGTGCCTGTCGATCATCCCGCACCGGTTCCGGTATCGGGCGCAGACACACAACGTAGGCGACACGGAACTTCCGGCGGTTCCGAGGACGCTGTTCCTTATTACTCCTCTCGAAGCGCCGCAAGTACCGCTTTGGCAGTCGCCACGCCGATACCCGGCACTTCCGTGATCTCCTCGACCGTCGCCTCCTTCAACTTGGCCACCGAACCGAAGTGGGTAACCAACGCGGTCCGCCGCGCCGCGCCCAGACCACGCACCGAGTCCAGGGCGGACGCGGTCATCCGCCGCGAACGCTTGCTGCGGTGGAAGGTGATCGCGAATCGGTGTGCCTCGTCGCGGACTCGCTGCAACAGATACAACGACTCACTGTTGCGCGGCATGATCACCGGGTCGGTCTCCCCCGGCACCCACACCTCCTCCAGTCGCTTGGCCAGGCCGATCACCGCGACATCGGTGATGCCGAGTTCGTCGAGCACCTCGGCCGCCGCGGCGACCTGAGGTGCACCACCGTCGACGACATAGAGGTTCGGCGGGTAGGCGAACTTCTTCGGGCGTCCGGTGCGCGGATCGATGCCGGGTCGCGAGGTGGGTTCAGCTTCGGCGTCCTCGGATTCGAGGTCGATCATCATTGCTTCGAGGTCGACGACCGTGCCGGACGCCGAGACCTCCAGCTCAGTGCGTTCCGCCACGACGACGGTGCCCGGGGCGGCGTCCAGTTCGCTGCGCTCGGCGGCGTCCCGGTCGCGGCGCAGCCGGAGGAACCTGCGGCGGGTTACCTCCGCGATGCTGCCGACATCGTCCGAGCGGCCGTCGCCCGCGGCCTCCTTGATCGCGTAGTGGCGGTACTCGGACTTGCGCGGCAGACCGTCCTCGAACACCACGAGCGACGCCACCACATCGGTCCCCTGCACGTGGCTGATATCCACACATTCGATTCGTAGCGGCGCGCTGTCGAGATCGAGTGCGTCTTGAATATCTTGCAGAGCTTGGGATCTCGACGTCAGATCCCCCGCGCGCTTGAGCTTGTGCTGGGCGAGCGCCTCCATCGCGTTGCGCTGCACGGTCTCGGCAAGCGCCTTCTTGTCCCCACGCTGCGGCACCCGCAGGTGCACCGCCGATCCGCGCAGCCTGCTCAGCCATTCCTGGATCTGCTCGGCGTCGGCGGGCAGATCCGGGACGAGCACCTCGCGCGGCACCACGTTCGCGGGCTGCTCGTCCTCGCCCTGCTCGACCTGCGCCACCTGCTCGCCGTAGAACTGGGTGAGGAACTGCTCCACCAGGGCGGCCATTTCGCCACCGAACTCCGGTGCGTCGATGGCATCGCCGGACTTGTCCACCACCCAGCCGCGCTGGCCGCGCACCCGACCGTCGCGGACATGGAAGATCTGCACCGCCGCCTCCAACTCGTCGGTGGCGAAGGCGATCACGTCGGCGTCGGTGCCGGTGCCGAGCACGACGGCCTGTTTCTCCAGCGCCCGGCGCAGCGCTTGGACGTCATCACGCAGCCGGGCGGCGGTCTCGAAGTCGAGATCTTCGGCGGCGTCGAGCATGCGGCGTTCCAGTTGGCGCACCATCCGGTCGGTGCGTCCGGCGAGGAAATCGCAGAAGTCATCGACGATGTCGCGGTGCTCCTCGGCGCTGACCCTGCCGATGCACGGCGCCGAGCATTTGTCGATGTAGCCGAGCAGGCACGGGCGTCCGATCTGGTTGTGCCGCTTGAAGACTCCATTGGAGCAGGTGCGCGCCGGGAAAACCCGCAACAGCAGATCGAGCGTCTCGCGGATCGCCCAGGCGTGCGCATACGGGCCGAAGTACCGCACGCCCTTGCGGCGCGCGCCGCGATAGACGAACAGCCGCGGGTACTCCTCGTCGAGAGTGACCGCCAGCACCGGATAGGACTTGTCATCGCGGTAGCGGACGTTGAAGCGCGGATCGAACTCCTTGATCCAGTTGTATTCCAGCTGCAGCGCTTCGACCTCGGTCGAGACGACCGTCCACTCCACACTCGCGGCGGTGGTGACCATCTGCCTGGTCCGGGGGTGCAGTGAAGCGACGTCGGCGAAGTACGAGTTCAGCCTGCTGCGCAGGCTCTTGGCTTTGCCGACATAGATGACCCGCCCGTAGGAGTCCCGGAACTTGTACACGCCGGGTTCGACGGGAATCGTGCCGGGCGCAGGCCGGTACGTCGCTGGATCTGCCACCCATCAAGCCTATCGAGCGGGTCCGACAGGCCGAGCGGGGCCGACACCCACCAACCGCGCCACCGTCGCTACGAGAGGAATGGCCCGATCAGACCGCCGTGCGGAAGAACCATCCGGTCGACGCGGAACGGAACAGCAGCGCGACGATCGCGCCCGCGCCCAGGACGACCGCGAGCACCGGGAGGACTCCCACCTGAGACGGCAGCCCGGTGATGATCGTGAAGATTCCGATGAAAATCTGCACACTGGCGAGGATCACGGCGGTCACCCAGACCCAGAGTTCCCGCAGCCCGAAGATCAGGACGTTGGCGGCGAGCACCCAGCTGGCGAAGAACTCAGCGGAACTGGCACTTGCGGATTCGACATTGTCGAGCAGGCCGAGCAGGAAATGGCCGAGGGTGAAAGCCACCAAGAACCCAGCCCCCAGCCGCACCCTGCGCACCGCATCGGGCATGTTCGAGGTGACGACGGCGAATCTGAAGAAATGGCGGATCGTGGTGCTGGCATCGACCATTCGGCGAACCTTGGACAAATCCCCGACTACCGGAACAGCTTTCGCGTTGTCCACGACAGCAACATTCGAAACCACGATCACTCCTCATCGAGCTTTGTGCCACAGCCTTACCGACGTGCAAATCGGACGCTATCGGAACGTTCGCTCTGCTTACAATCGAGTAAGTGCGCTTATGATGAGGCCCACAGCGACGTTCAACGGGCGACATAATGTGACCCACGTGACATATCTCCGCGCAGCGGCAAGAAGATCGCCCACCGATTCGCCACGAAATACAAGCCCCACAATGTGTCCCGTGTCGCGACGGAAGCTGCCGCTATGACACTCGCCGACGAGGGCGCTGAGCGGCGGAAACCCTTCGCTCAGCACATCGGTCGTGAGACACCCGTGGCAAACCACGCTTTTGCCACGGGTCGCCGAAGCAAATAGGCGATGGCCGCGCAGACACCCATGGAGTACAGCACCGTCGCAATCCAGAGCAGGGATGGAATGGCGTCGTCGTGGGCTCGCAAGCAGACGACGGCCTGCAGGATCGCCAACACCATCGCGATGGTGTCCGCCCGGTACCGGCGGCCCGCGAATCCGAAGGCGACAAGCCCCAATATCCAGCTGAGGGAGAACTGGATCGACGCCGCCCTTGCCGCGTCGGCACCGATGATCAGGCCCATGATCGCCGGATAGGCGATTCCGAATCCCGCCATGCCCCAGGCGGCCTCACGGGCTTCACGAACCTGCACGGGCGTGCCACCCAGCATTCGGATGGCCACCGCGATGGCATGATTCTCCGCAGAAGAGTCCGCGTACACGGCGCTCCCCCATTTCAACGATGAAACCAGCGACACCCCCGACGGGCACGCAATTCGCACGGTAAATCTGTGCGGTGGCCCAGGCATTGCTATCCCGCACTACTGTGACGCAGGACACATTCAAGCTGGTCTGTCTATATCACCCGCACACGGGCCCCGATAGCGAGCGTTCGATCAGCCGAGTTCGTAATGCTCCAGAACCCGCAGCAGCGCGTCCCGGCGCTGGGCTGTCGGCAGTGGGTCGACGAGGGCGAAGCGGCATCCGAGGGTGGTCGCGCCGCCGTCGGCCTCCGCGCTGTCACCGACCATCAGCGTCGCGGTGGCAGGCGCACCGAGCTCGTCGAGCGCGGTGCGGAAGATTCGTGGATCCGGTTTGACCGCACCGATCTCGAAGGACAGCGCGAAGCTGCCGACCAGCCGGTCCCAACCCCGCGCGGCGAAGGCGGGGCGCACGTCGAAGGCGATATTACTGACCAGGCCGACCGGAATATCCCGTGCCGCGAGCGTTTTCAGGACATCCTCGGTATCGGGATACGGTGTCCACGACATCGGGTCGACGAGCCTGCCGTACAACCGCTCCGCTTGCCGCACCGTCGGCACCCCGGACTGCCGCAGCACCTCGAAATAGGCCTTCCGATGCAGTTGTGGATCCAGATCCCTTTGCTCCCAAGCGATCTGGCCTTCGGCATCGAACTGCACGTACTGCTCGACCGGGGCCGTCATCCGCCGCATGATCTCGGCCGTTTCGTGCACATCGAACGGTTGCCCATCGGTGTCGATCAGGTCATCGGCCCAGGATTCGTCATCCTCCAGCCGAAACAGCGTCCCGGAAAAGTCGAAGAGCACCGCGGCTACCGTCACCGAGCCAGCCTACCGACCGTCACGACCTTCCCAGCGGCGGGGAAAACCGCGCTGTGGGCGGCGGCGGGGCGATACAGTCCGTGGATGCGCGTGCGACACATCTGGACTGGGGCCTGCGCGGCCCTGATCCTCACGGTGGGACTGGTGACAGGTTGTTCGTCCGATAGCGGCAAGGCGGCGGCATGTGCGAGTGTGCCGAATGGGACGCCGGTGACGGCCGCGCCCGGCGCAGCGGGTGCCACCACCTCGCAGAACATCAGCACCAACCCTGAGATCGCGTCCGGGTACCGCAGCAATATGACCGCGGTGCGGACCAGTTCGTACGCCGTCGCGACAGCCAACCCCCTCGCCACCGAGGCCGCGTGTGCGGTGCTGAACAACGGCGGCACCGCGGCCGATGCGCTGATCACCGCGCAAACGGTGCTCGGTCTGGTGGAGCCGCAGGCGTCCGGGATCGGTGGCGGCTCGTTCCTGCTCTACTACGACGCGGCGGCCAAGACGGTCGATGCCTATGACGGGCGCGAGGTCGCGCCCGCGGCCGCCACCGAGAACTATCTGCGCTGGGTCAGCGACACCGACCGGACCGAACCCAAGCCGAACACCCGCGCCAGCGGCCGCTCCATCGGAGTCCCCGGTGTGCTGCGCATGCTGGAACTCGCACATCAGGAACACGGCAAGACCGGCTGGCGCGAGCTGTTCGATCCCGCCGTATCGCTGGCCGATCAGGGATTCTCGATCAGCCCGCGACTGGCAGGGCAGATCGCCGATTCGGCCAAGGATCTCGCCATCGACGAGGCCGCGAAGGCGTACTTCCTCAACCCTGACGGCTCCGCCAAACCCGCCGGTACCAAGCTGGCCAACCCGGCGATGGCGAAGACCTTGAGCGCCATTGCCTCCGAGGGCGCGCAGGCGTTCTACACCGGCGCTATCGCCCGCGACATCGTCGATGCGGCCACTTCCGCGTCGGGCGGCCGCACCCCGAGCCTGATCACCGCGAACGACCTGGCCGGTTACCAGCCCAAGAAGCGGTCCGCGCTGTGCACCGGTTACCGCGCCCACGAGATCTGCGGAATGCCCGCACCGTCCTCCGGCGGCATCGCCGTCGCCGCCACGCTCGGCATTCTGGAGAACTTCGACCTGGCCGCACTGCGGCCGGACAGTATCGACCGCAACGGCGGTAAGCCGAAGGCCGAGGCCGTGCACCTCATCTCGGAGGCGGAGCGGCTCGCCTACGCCGATCGCAACAAGTACGTGGCCGATACGGATTTCATTCCGCTGCCCGGCAATTCACCCCAGACGCTGCTGAACAAGGACTACCTGAAGCAGCGTTCTTCGCTGATCAATCCCGGTCGCAGCATGGGCACCGCGCAGCCGGGTGATTTCGGCCCGGTCCCGGTCGGCGTCGGCCCGCAGCCGCCCGAGCACGGCACCAGCCACATCTCGGTGGTCGACAAGTACGGCAACGCCGCCTCGATGACGACGACGGTGGAAGCGGCGTTCGGCTCGTTCCATCTGGTCGACGGATTCGTTCTCAATAATCAGCTCACCGATTTCTCCGCCGATCCGCTCGGCACCGACGGCGCGCCGGTGGCCAACCGTGTGCAGCCGAACAAGCGTCCACGCAGTTCGATGAGCCCCACCCTGGTCTTCGATCGCGCCGCCGACGGCTCCCGCGGTGACCTCACCCAGGTCGTCGGCTCCCCCGGCGGCTCGGTGATCATCCAGTTCGTGCTGAAGTCCCTCATCGGCGTGCTGGATTGGGGCCTCGACCCGCAGCAGGCGGTATCCGGCGTCGACTTCGGCGCGGCCAACACTCCGGCCACCAACGTCGGCGGCGAACACCCGGCCATCAACGCCACCGATAGCGGTGACCACGACCCGCTGGTGCTCCGCCTACGCGAACTGGGCCACCAGGTCTCGGTTGCGCCACAGACCAGCGGGCTCAGCGCCTTGCAGCGCGACGGGACAAGCGGCTGGGTCGGCGGCGCCGACCCCCGCCGCGAAGGCGCTGTCCTCGGCGACACACACTGACCGATCGGTGTCCGAGTTCGGGGAGCACTTCCCGAACTCGGACACCAGCTTTCGGAAATCGCAATCCGCCGACCTCAGCATAGGAAACGCAAGAGCGCGAGCAGCTCAGACCGGCAGCTCGCGCTCTTCTTGTCTCGGTTGCCGGCACCGAGTGGCACACAGTTGTGCCACTCGGCGCCAGCGGTCTGCTGGCCACCAGGTGAGTTCGCAGGTGTGCGCCGGAATCGTTGCGGCGATCAGTGACGCAGCATTATTCGGCGGGCGGGGCGGTGTATTTCGCGCCGAGTTCGCGGAGGCGATCCAGGGCGCGGGCCGCGTGCTCTTTGTCATTGGACCGGATGGCGAGCAGGGGGACGTAGTCGTCGTCGATCAGTTCCAGGCGGGCCCAGGACTTTTTATCCTGGAAGGAGACGCCGCGGATGTGTTCCCAGGGGAACTCGGTGTCGCCGAGGATGTTTCGGACCGAGACTCCGCGCGCACCGACGCGCAGGCGGGGCCTGGTCAACAGCAACACCGCGGCGGCGGCGAGCAGGCCGATGCCCATCATCGCCAATTGATCGGCGGGTCGAAAGTTCACGCCGGTCGAGCCGGTGCGCAGCCAGATGCCGCCCGCGATGAAGAACGCGGCCAGTAGCACCGCGACGATCCAGGCGGTGCGGACCGAGCGACGCGGGCGCACCTCGAGTTCCCACTCGGGTGTGTCGCCCTGTGCCGCAGCCGAAGCGGCGTGCGTGGCTTTCCCAGCGTGCGGGTTCCTTCGCCAGATCCGGACGACTGGCATCGGCCTACGCGGACTGACGCAGGGTGCGCAGGGTCAGCGCGGCGTCCAGCGCGGCCGCGGCGGCCTGTTCACCTTTGTTCTCGGCGGATCCGGGCAGCCCGGCCCTGTCCAGGGCTTGCTCCTCGTTGTTGGTGGTCAGTACACCGTTCGCGACGGGCTTGCCCGCGTCCAGCGAGACCCGGGTCAGTCCGGCGGTCACCGCGTCGCAGACGTACTCGAAATGTGGCGTGCCACCGCGGATGACGACACCGAGGGCGACCACCGCGTCATGCGTGCGGGCCAGCTCCTGGGCCACCACCGGCAGCTCCATCGCGCCCGCGCAACGCACCACTGTCACGTGTGCGACGCCGGCTTCCTTGGCGACCCGCTCCGCGTTCGCGACCAGCGTGTCGCAGATCTGGGTGTGCCAGCGCGACGCGACGATGCCGAGCTTGAGCTCCTTGGCATCCTCGAGCGCGAATGTCGGTACGCCGGTACCACTCATCGAAGTCCTTTCGGGCTCTCGTCGACAGCGTGGGTCACTGTGCGGTCTCGCCGAGGTCGAGCTCGTCGAGGCCGATCAGGTCATGGCCCATCCGGTCCCGCTTGGTCCGCAGGTACCGCAGGTTTTCCGCGTTGGCGCGCAATGGCATCGGGACGCGGTCGGTGATCTTCAGCCCATAGCCGTCCAGGCCGACGCGCTTGGCCGGATTGTTGGTGAGCAGCCGCATCGACCGGATACCGAGGTCGACCAGGATCTGCGCGCCGGTGCCGTAATCACGGGCGTCCGCGGGCAATCCGAGTTCCAGGTTCGCATCGACGGTGTCGTGACCGGAATCCTGCAGCTGGTAGGCCTGCAGCTTGTGCATCAGGCCGATGCCACGGCCCTCGTGCCCGCGCATGTACAGCACCACACCGCGCCCCTCCTGGGCCACCATCTCCAGCGCGGCGTCGAGCTGCGGACCGCAGTCGCAGCGCAGCGAGCCGAACACATCACCGGTGAGGCATTCCGAGTGCACCCGCACCAGCACGTCCTCGCCGTCGGTGATGTCGCCGCGCACCAGCGCGACATGCTCGACCTCGTCGTAGATGCTCTGGTAGCCAACGGCCATGAACTCACCGTGCGCCGTGGGGATCCGCGCCTCGGCGACCCGAATCACGTGCTTCTCGTGCTTGCGCCGCCAGGCGATCATGTCGGCGATCGAGATCAGCGCCAAGTTGTGCTCGTCGGCGAAGACGCGCAGCTCCTCGGTGCGGGCCATATGGCCCTCGTCCTTCTGGCTGACGATCTCGCAGATCACACCGGCGGGACGCAGGCCAGCCATCCGGGACAGGTCGACCGCGGCCTCGGTGTGGCCGGGACGACGCAGCACCCCACCGTCCTTGGCGCGCAGCGGCACCACGTGGCCGGGCCTGGTGAAATCGTCGGCCTTCGCTTCCGCCGCGGCGAGCAGCCGCATGGTTGTTGCGCGGTCCGCGCCGGAGATGCCGGTGGTGATGCCTTCGCGGGCATCGACCGACACGGTGTAGGCGGTGCCGTGCTTGTCCTGGTTCATCGCGTACATCGGCGGCAGGCCGAGCCGATCGCAGTCGTCACCGGTCAGCGGCACGCAGATGTAACCAGAGGTGTAGCGAATCATGAAGGCCACCAGCTCGGGCGTCGCCTTTTCCGCCGCGAAGATGAGGTCGCCCTCGTTCTCGCGATCCTCGTCGTCCACGACGACGACCGCTTTACCAGCGGCGATATCGGCGACTGCGCGCTCGATGGTGTCGAACCTGGTCACGTCTGCTGTGCTCCATCTCGAAAAGGGTGCGTCACTAACACTACGGCCTCGGCCGTATGTCTCCGGCGGCGCATACGCGCCCGGCCGGTCAGCCGCGTTGCTGGAGGCGCTCGACGTATTTGGCGATCACGTCCACTTCCAGATTGACCGTGGTGCCTACCGTCGCGGCACCGAGGTTGGTCATCGAGAGGGTGGTCGGGATCAGGGAAACCTCGAACCAATCACGATTGCCGTCGGCGGCCGGTTCATCCGAGAGGCCGAGGCCGGAGACCGTCAGCGAGATGCCGTCGACGGTGATGGAGCCCTTCTGCACGACATAGCGGGCGATCGGGTCCGGCAGCGAGATCCGCACGACCTCCCAGTTCTCCGAGGGAGTGCGCGCGAGCACGGTGCCGGTGCCGTCGACGTGTCCCTGCACGAGATGCCCGCCGAGCCTGCTGTCGAGCGCCGCGGCCCGCTCCAGGTTGACCCGCGAGCCCGCGCCGAGGCCGCCGATGCTGGAGCGGTGCAGCGTCTCCTGCATGACGTCGACGGTGAACGAGTCGCCGTCGACCACGTCGACCACGGTCAGGCAGACCCCGTTCACGGCGATCGAATCACCGTGTCCGGCATCGGAGGTCACCAGCTTGCCCCTGATCGTCAGTCGAGCGGCGTCGGCCAACTGCTCGGTGGCGACGATCTCGCCGAGTTCCTCGACGATGCCTGTGAACATGCCTTGACTCCCTGTCGCGTCGTTTCTACCGGTTGCGGAACAGCTCGGACCGGGCCGCTATTCCCGCGGTCGGTGCGCTCCCAGCCTAATGTGCGCAGCAGATCGCGCCCGTCGTCAGTCCTGCGCTTGGACGAGCAGGCGAGGGCACCGCGCGATGAGGCAGGATCGGCGCGGCCACCACGGTTCCATCCAGCGGCCGGGCGAAACCTCGACCCGGCAGCACCTGACAGAAGCAGACCACGAGGCTGGTGCGATCGCCTCGAACACGACGCCCGCGGTTGTTCGCGACCAGATGCTGAATAAGCATGCGGAAATATCGCCATTTACCTATCGGCGATGAATATTGAGTCGCATTTCCCATACCGAGCGGAAGAATTTCACTCACGGCTCATAATGTCGGATTTGGATGGGTACCCAGCCGACACTCGCTTACACCGCGAGCTTGCGTCGGAGCAAAATTGGATGCAATATTGTTATGTAGCTGATTCCTTACGTTCAACTTCGACCCGAGCAGTTCAGTGCGGAGCGGTTCGACCCGAGGTCCGTTGCGGCCCCAGGGAGTTCGATCCAGGGAAATCCACCACTCGAGGAAGACGAAACAGCGCCGTGGGTCAAATAGACAGCACATTGGGTCAATTCATGTTCAACACACTTGGGGGTGTTGCGTGACCACACTTCTCGATTCGACGCTGGAAGTTCGCTGCGTGCAGTATCGGCGCGAATTCCATATGCCGGCATCAATCGATCCGACGTCGCGCCGCATATTGCTGCACATAGGCACGCACTACGGTGCCATCACGATGCCCGCTGATCTCGGCGAGCGAGTACAGCAGAAGCTCACCCAATCCCAGATCGCCGCGCCGGTCGTGCACCACCCGCGCGCCAGACGCTGGACGTTCATCACCGGACCCACCCGGCCCGACACACTCAGCACCGCCGTGTCCGCCGAGCTGTTCCGGCTGTACGCCACCGTCGCCTGCACCGGAAGCCAGGTCGTGCTTCCGTCACCGGATGACGAGCGCACCGGCTACCGGACCTGGATCCAGCCGCCGGAGAACGCAACCACGCTGCCGCCGCTCAGTGCGGTCGTCGAAGCGACCCGCGCCCTCGGCGCCATGAAAGTTCGCGCATCGTAAAGAGATTCGGGCGCCGTGAGACCGGACGCCCGAGCGACTAGACGCGCAGCGCGGCAGCCCGTTGCCGCAGCGCTGCCACGGTGGCGGCGGGATCGGCCGTGTTGTAGACGGCGGACCCGGCGACGAAACAGTCGATTCCGGCCTCGGCCGCCGCTTCGATCGTGTCGTTGTTGATGCCGCCGTCGATCTCCACGATCAGCCGCAGTTCACCCGCGTCGACGAGCCTACGCACTATCCGCGCCTTCTCCAGCACGTGCGCGATGAAGGACTGCCCGCCGAAACCGGGTTCCACGCTCATCACCAGCAGGGTGTCGAACTCGCGCAGGATCTCCAGGTACGGCTCGATCGGAGTGTTCGGCTTCACCGAGAGCCCGGCCTTGGCCCCCGCAGCACGAATGTCGCGGGCCACCGCGATCGGATCGTCGGTCGCCTCGGCGTGGAAGGTGACGTTATGCGCGCCCGCCTCGGCATACGGCGGCGCCCAGCGGCCCGGGTCATCGATCATCAGATGGCAGTCGAGCGGAATGTCGGTCGCCTTCAACAGGCTCTCCACCACCGGGAGCCCGATCGTCAGGTTCGGAACGAAGTGCGCGTCCATCACATCGACGTGCAACCAATCGGCGCCCTCCACCGCTTTTACCTCGTCAGCGAGGTGCGCGAAGTCGGCGGAGAGGATGGACGGGGCGATCATCGGAGCGGCCGGGCGTGAAAACGTCGAAGGGGACACACCGCGGGAGTCTAACGGTAGTGAGGGTTGCCTCGGCCGGGAGTGGGTAGCCTGCATAGGGTGATCAACATTTCGGCGGAACAGGGGCTTTACAGCACCCCGGTGGAGATTCGGGTGGCTGCGTCGGTGACACAGCTGCCCATTGTGCGTGGGCTCGCCGAAACCCTCGTCCTGCTCAGCGATTTCACCCTGGACGAGGTAGCCGACATCAGGCTCGCGGTGGACGAGGTGTGCTCGACGCTCATCGCGGTCGCGGCGCCGGACACCAGCCTGCACTGTCGGTTCACCGTCGGTGAGACCGAGTTGCTGGTGCGGGTCAGCGGAGTGGCGGGCAACGAGGGGCTGCCGGATCAGCGCAGCTTCGGGTGGCATGTACTGCGCACGCTCACCGATGCGGTGGAGGCAAAACAGGATTCGTACGATTCGACCGTCTCCGGATATCCGACGACGGTGGAGTTCCGTCGGGTCCGGGGGAAAGCGTAGTGGCGGACGAAAACGCTGTGTCTGACAAGAGCAACGCTGTGTCGGACAAAACCGCTGTGTCCGACGAAGGCGCCGTGTCGGATGAGAAGGTTGCGCCGGACGAGAACGTTGTGTCGGATGCCGAGGACAAAGACGAGGAAGAGGTCGAACCCGCCCCGGTGGAGGATTCCGCCGAGGTGGCCGAAACCCTCCAAGAAGCCGGATCGAGCGGCGGATACGACGACGTCGCCGCACTCTTCGAGCAACTCTCCGCAAGCACGCCAGGCACCGCGAGACACACCGCGCTGCGCGCTCAGCTGATCGGCCGCTGCATTCCGCTCGCCGATCACATCGCCCGCAAATTCAGTGGGCGCGGTGAACCGTTCGACGATCTGACCCAGGTCGCGAGAGTCGGGTTGGTGCATGCGGTCGACCGATTCGACGTCTCGCGTGGCTCGAACTTTCTGTCCTTCGCCGTACCGACCATCATGGGCGAGGTCCGTCGGTACTTCCGCGACAACACCTGGGCGATGCGGGTGCCGCGCCGGGTGAAGGAAACGCATCTGCGTATCGGCGCCGCCATCGATGCACTCTCCCAGTCGTTGGGTCGGTCCCCCACCGCGAAGGAGATCGCGGCGGAGCTCGACGTGGATCCGGACGAGGTGACCCAGGCTGTGATCGCGGGCAACGCCTACCAGCCGAGCTCCATCGATGCCGCCTCGCTCGGCCGCGACACCGATGCCTCGCTACTGGACACCCTCGGTGAGGAGGAATCCCAGTTCGACCGGGTGGAGGAATACGTCGCCATCCGGCCGCTGCTGGCCGGCCTGCCGGAACGCGAACGCCGCATCCTCACGATGCGGTTCTTCGAGTCGATGACGCAGACCCAGATCGCCCAGCGCATGGGCATTTCACAGATGCACGTCTCCCGTATTCTGGCGAAAACCCTTGCCCGGCTGCGTGAGCAGTCCGCACGGGACTGAACACGCCACATCGGATTGTTCCAGCCCACAAGCTCATAACGTCCAGTGCGATGAGGCGGTTGGTTGTCGAGCCGCCGCCCGGTTGTGGGGCGGCGACTCGGCCCACTCGGGTTGCTACTCGACTGGTTTGCGCAGTGCCGCAAGGAACATCGCATCGGTGCCGTGGCGATGTGGCCACATTTGCGCGCCGGGGCCGTCACCGAGGTCGGTGACGCCGGGGAGGAGGTCGCGGGCATCGAGCTGGGTTGCTCCGGTGCGGCGTACGGCGTCGGCGACGATCGCGACGGTTTCCTGCAGGTGTGGCGAGCAGGTCGAGTAGACCACGACGCCGCCGGGTCGCAGGAGATCCCATGCGGCGGAGAGCAATTCGCGTTGCAGGACCACCAGGTCGGCCACGTCGGAGGGGGTGCGGCGCCAGCGGGCTTCGGGCCTGCGCCGCAGGGCGCCGAGGCCGGTGCAGGGTGCGTCGACCAGGATGCGGTCGTATCCGGGAGTCAGACCGCTGCTGCGACCATCGGCTACGTGCACGTCGACGGGGAGGTTGTGCACGGCCTTGCGGACGAGCTCGGCGCGGTGTTCGGCCGGCTCGATCGCGTCGACGCGGTGGCCATCGATGGCGGCGAGAGCGCCGAGCAGCGCCGCCTTGCCGCCCGGACCCGCGCAGAGATCGAGCCAGCGGCCGTTGTCGGGACCGTCCAGCGGGGCGCGGGTGAGGGCGAGTGCGACCAACTGGCTACCCTCGTCCTGCACGGTCGCCATGCCCTCGCGCACCGGCTCCAGTTTCCCGGGGTCGCCGCCGCCCTCGAGGTACACCGCGTAGGGCGACCAGCGGCCCTCTTCGCCGCCGGTCACCAGCGCCAACTCCTCGGCGGTAATCTCACCGGGGCGCGCGACCAAGTGCACGATCGGGCGAGCATCGTCGGCCGCCAGGACCTCTCGCAGCTCGCCGGCCTCGGCGCCGAGCGCATCCGCGAACGCCTGCGCAATCCAGGTCGGATGCGCGAACTCGAAGGCCAACCGGCCGATCGGATCTCGCGGTGCGAGCGTGTCCACCCACTGGTCGACGGATTTCTCGCCCGCCCTGCGCAGCACCGCGTTGACGAATCCCGCCTTGCCCGCACCGAATTCGGCACGCGCGAGCGCCACGGAGGTGTCCACCGCCGCATGCGCCCCGATCCGAGTGCGCAAAAGCTGATACACACCCAACCGCAGCACATCGAGCAGCGGACCATCGATCTCGTCGACCGACCGACCGGCACCGCTGACGATCACCGCATCCAGTAGACCCCGCGACCGGCAGGTGCCATACGCGAGCTCGGTGGCCAGCGCGGCATCCCGACCGGAGATCTTGCGCTCCCTGAGCAGCGCTGGCAGAACGAGATTCGCGTACGCGTCGCGCTCACGAACCGCCCGCAGCACATCGAGCGCAACGAGCCGCACCGGATCCACCGCGGCGGCCCAAGCACGCTCATCTCGACCGGCCTTCGAGTCCTTCTGCCGCGCAGTACCTTTCGATGCGGGACGCCCAGCCGCACGGTCCGCGCCGCCTTTGTTCGATTGCGCACGCCCGCCCACAGACCCGGCGGCCTGCACCGCGCCCCGGTCACCGGTCCGCGTTCCGGTGCGTTTACCGGCCGCCTCGTTCGCGGGCCCACCTCGGGTTTCGCGCTGCTTCGATGCATCCGCCTGCCTACGAGAGCCCTTGGGCTGCGCCGAATCCCTCGGCTGCCTGCGTGGCCCACCTTTCCCCTGCGCTGAACTGTCGCCCGGTGCCGCGGTCTTGCGCTCTGCAGTCATATTCCGCCGCTCTGGTCGGGTCCGAGACGACTGGCCTCGGTTCTCATCGGTGCGTGCCCGCGGCGCTGTGTCCTGTTCCCACGCCGCCTTCCGCTGCGCCGGGCTGTTCATCGGCAGTGCGTCGTCGCGACCGGTTCCGCCGGTCTGGCCTGCCCGCCTGCGTTCGGCTGCCCGCCTGCGATCTTGGGCGGTCATTCGACCACCGCGCCGGGCTGCAGGCGCGCGCCGCGTGCCCAGTCGAGCGCCGCCATTACTCGTTTGCCTTGCGGCTGGACCTGATTCAGGCGGACCGCGGTGGTCGCGGTGCCCACGAAGACGCCGGACTTGCGAACCTCGATCACCCGCGGCGGCAGTTCGTCCTCGACCATTTCGACCGGTCCGACCTTCAGGCGGGCGCCACCGATCTCGGTGAAGGCGCCCGGGGCCGGGGTGACCGCGCGGACCCGCCTGCTGATGGCGAGCGCAGGCTGATCCCAGCGGATGCGACCGGCCTCGACCGCCACCTTGGGAGCGTAGGAGACACCGTCGGTCGGCTGCGGAACCGCCTGCAGCGTCTCGTCTTCCACACCGTCGAGGGTCGTCTCGAGCAGGTGCGCACCACTGACGGCGAGCTTCTCGAGCAGCGTTCCCGCGGTGTCGGTCACCGCGATCTTCTCGGTGATCACGCCGAAGACCGGTCCGGTGTCCAAGCCCGCCTCGATCTGAAAGGTGGAGGCGCCGGTGAACTCGTCACCGGTGTCGATCGCCGCCTGCACCGGCGCCGCGCCGCGCCAGGCGGGCAGCAGCGAGAAGTGCAGGTTGATCCAGCCGAACCGAGGGATGTCGAGCACCTGCTGCGGCAGCAGCGCACCGTAGGCCACCACTGGACAACAGTCGGGCGCCAACGCGGTCAGCTGCTCGATGAATTCGGGCTCTGACGGGCGGCGCGGGGTCAGCACCTGGATGCCGTGCTCGTCGGCCAATCGGCCGACCGGCGACCTTGTCACCTTGCGCCCACGCCCAGCCACCGCGTCCGGGCGGGTCAGCACGGCGACCACCTCGTGGCGCGGAGAATCTATGAATCGACGCAGCGACGGCACCGCCGGTTCGGGTGTGCCCGCGAAGACGATGCGCATCAGCGACCACGTCCGAACGGGCCGGCCTGGCCTGTCCCGAGCGCGCGCGAGCTGCGCACCGTGATACCCGCTGTGAACCAATCGGATTCGCGGATAGTGCGCATCGCCTCCTTGCGCGACGCCGGATCCAGTCGGTCGAGGAACAACACCCCGTCCAAATGGTCGGTCTCATGCTGCACGCACCGGGCGAGCAGGCCCTCGGCCGCGAATTCGATCGGCGCACCGTCCACATCGAACCCGGACGCACGCACTCGCAGCGCCCGCCGCGTGTCGTAGCGCACTCCGGGAATCGACAGGCAGCCCTCCGGCCCGACCTGCTCCTCCTCGCCCTCCACCACATACGTCGGGTTCACCAGATGACCCGCGGCGTCGCCGGTGTCGTAGACGAACACCCGCAGGCCGACGCCGATCTGCGGCGCGGCCATCCCGACCCCGCCGTCGTCGTGCATGGTGTCGATGAGGTCGGCGACAAGCTGACGCAGCTCACGATCGAACTCGGTGACCTCCGCAGCACGGGCGCGCAAGATGGGGTCGCCGAAGAGGCGAACGGGCTGAATGGTCACGGCGAACTCCCGGAAACGAATGAACACGGTCGTCTCATTCTAGTGAGGCGCCCCGATTATCCCGACGTCCCCGACACACGCGTCGAAAGCTGGTAGAACTCCAGTGCGGTCCGGGCGGGGTGTCAACCCCTCCGCCCGGCCGCCTGAAGATGACGATCAAAGTGCTCACCTGGTGTCTTCGTTCGGGGCTTGACCTTGCCCCAGGGGCAAGGTTCGACGATGGTGTGCATGAACAGCAAGCTGCACATCGTCGAAGCCCAGATCCGCGAGCAGGCCGCCGCCTACTGCGAGTCCAACGATGTCCCCGGTTTCGTCGCCGGCGTCTATCACGCCGGCGAGCAGATCGTCGTCGCACACGGCACCGCGAACGTCGCCACCGGCACACCGATGCTCCACGACACCGGATTCCTGTTCGGCTCGGTCACCAAGGTCCTGACCACCACGCTGGTCCTCCAACAGGTCGACCGCGGACTCCTCGACCTCGACACACCGGTAGTGAAGTACCTACCCGAATTCGCCATGAACGCACCGGACGCGGCGGACAAGATCCTGGTCCGGCACCTGATCTCGCATACCAACGGCATCGACGCCGACCTCTTCTTTCCCGATGCCAAGGGTCGCGACGCCGTGCGGACCTACGTCGAGGGCCTCGCGAAAAGCTGCGGCACCCTGTTCGAACCCGGCGAGCAGCTCAGCTACTCCAACGGCGGCATGATCGTCGCGGGCCGCCTGCTGGAAGTGGTGACCGGCCTGTCCTTTCCCGACTTGCTCGAGCGCGATATCTACGCACCCGTCGGCATGAAGGACTCCAGCACCTCCGCCGAGCAGGCCATCCTGCGCAGCACCGCTGTCGGGCACTTCCCGGACCCCGAGACCATGGCGGCCAAGCCCACCGCCATGTTCACGCTGCCCGACACCTGGGGGCCGGCCGGCGGCACGCCGATCGGCACCATCGCCGACCTGCTCGCCTTCGGACGCACCCATCTCGCGGGCGGTGTGTCCCCCTCCGGCGCACGCGTCCTCTCGACCGAGTCGACCGCGCTGATGCAGCAGGTCGCGTTCGATATGGCCAGCCCGAACGTCCCGCCGATCGGCCTGGGCTGGGTGCTGTATCCGTTCGGCGACACGACCGTCCTCGCCATGTCGGGCGCATCGCCGGGCGGCGGGTCCATCCTGTGCGTCATACCCGAACACGACCTGGTTTTCACCGCGTTCGCCAATACTTCGGGGGCGAGCATGCTGCACGACCAGATCCTGCAGCGGCTCCTGAGCGACCATCTCGGCATCCAGATCCCCACTCTGATCACCGAATCGGAGCCCGACGTCGACCTCACCCCCTACGTGGGCGTCTACCGTTCCAATCAGCTCCGCATCGACGTCAGCATCGTCGACGGTCAGCTCGAGGAGCGGGCGACCTACGAACCGGCCGACGAAACGCAGGAACACATCTTCACCCAGTTCGCCGGCGGCATGACCGCCGCCCCGCCGCAGCGCTACGTGCCGATCCGGCCCGGCCTTTTCGCGCCCGCCGGGTACCCACTGGAGACTTTCGACGGATACCTGCGACTGCTGCTTGTCTCCTACCACGACGTCCGCGACGGCCAAGCGCGCTTCCGCAACTGCGCCGACCGCCTGACCAGACGGGCCTGACCGTTCCGGCTGACCTGACCGCCGAGTGGAAAGATGTCGAGCATGCTCACGATCGGCCAGCTCGCGGACTACGCCGGAGTGACCAGCAAAGCCATCCGCCACTATCACGAGCGCGGTCTGCTCGCCGAGCCCGACCGCGACGCGTCGGGCTATCGGCGCTACACCGCCCAAGACGCCATCACCCTCGTCAAGATCAGGACACTGTCTAGTTCGGGCGTGCCACTGGCTCGCATCAAGGACCTCCTCGACGCCAACCCGGACGCGCTCACGGCAGCCATCGCCGAGATCGACCACAACCTCCGAGACCGCATCGCGCAGCTGGGGCGAACCCGCGATCAACTCGCCCAGTTGCGTGGCGGCGACCGGCTTTTCGTCTCCCCGGAAGTCGCCGACTATCTCGACGACTTACGCGATTTCGGCGTCAGCGAGCGCCAGATCCACCTGGAACGCGACGGCTGGATCCTCATGCAAACAGCCTCACCCGAGGACGCCGCGGTGTGGATCGCCGAAAACGCGAGCTCATAGCCCATCCCGAATTCCGGGCCATCTACCTCGAACATGACGCCGCCTACGACTGGTCGCCGAACGACCCCCGCCTCCCCGCTCTCGCGGACCGTACCCGGAACTGGTTCGCCAACCACCACACCCGATCCGAGACCCGCTCCGTCCACAACCCGACCATCGCCCGGCTGGCAGCGCTGTCCCAGCCCGGAGCCTCATCCCCAGCTTGGGACCGCCTCTCCCAACTCAGTATCGGATTGTCGTTTTGAACACAGGACGCTTCCGGTGCCGCCGCCGCCACTCGTGGATGAAACGCCGGCCCGCGCCGGATGGGTTAGCCAACTGTTTCCGGTAGCGACCGAGTGGTCGGAGCAGGGCGAGGTCACCCGCCGACGTTCCCGCTCCGGGATCAGTGCGGACCTTTCGACGCACACGGCTGAATCAGCACAGAACTGGTTCGATAGTGCACGTTTGCTATGGCCGGGCAACCGAGACCAAACCTGATCGCCGGTTTGCTGCGGCGCGGTAAATACTTGCCAGCGAAGGAGTTCGATTGATGCTGGATGGACGGTTCACAGTCCTGGGGCCGGTGGCGGTGACCGTCGAAGGCCGCGAGCTAGCGGGGATGGCGCCCCGTCATCGCGCGGTGTTGGCCTATCTCCTGATCAACGCCAGGACCGTGGTGGGTTTCGACCGGCTCATCGACGCCATGTGGGGACCGACGTCGCCCGACAGCGCACGAGCCCAGATCCACGCGGCGGTGACCGCGGTTCGCCGGGTACTGCGCGAGGCGGGTGTCGAACAGGTCATCGACACCCGAGCTGGTGGATACATGATCAGCCCGGTGGCCGGGCAACTGGACCTCGACGAGTTCAACACCCTGGTGGCAACGGGCGACAGCACAGATCGCGAGGATGCCGCTGCGCAGATCAGGGCGGCGCTCGAACTATGGCGTGGCGAACCACTCGCCGATGTGAAGGCCGACTACGTATTCAGCGCTCGGGCGCGGCTGATCGATCGCAGGCTGACCACGGTCGAACGGCTCGCCGAGCTCGAACTGGCCCTCGGCCGCAACGAGGAACTCGTCGACGAGTTGAGTGCCGAGGTCGCGGCGCATCCCCTCCGGGAGAAATTGGTCGGTCATCTTGTCCTTGCGTTGTATCGCGCGGGACGGCAGGCCGACGCCCTTGCGGTCGCTCGCACGTTCCGCGAGGCGCTGGCCGACCAACAGGGTCTGGATCCCGGGCGAGCGTTCGCCACCCTCGAAGCGGCAGTACTACGCGATGACCCCGGACTGACTCTCGACGCGGTCAGCGTCGAGAGCCGAACCTCTCGCGCCGAACCCGCGATCCGACCGGCGCGGCGGGCGAACTTCCTGCCATATGACACACCCGATTTCGCCGGGCGGTCGACAGAACTCGACCGATTGGCCGGCGAACCCGGCGACCGGGCGCAGATTGCGGCACTCGACGGAATGGCGGGGATCGGAAAGACCACGCTCGCCGTGCATGTCGCGAACCGATCGAGCGACCGCTTCCCCGATGGGCAGTTGTTCGTCGACCTGCAGGCACACACCAGCGGGCAGCGGCCGGTGGCGCCGAGCGAGGCGCTGGAGACATTGCTGTTGCAGCTGGGTGTGTCCGCCGAACGCATTCCGCCGGAACTGGTCGACCGCGCCGCGTTGTGGCGAGCCGAGCTGACCGATCGGCGGGTAGTCGTGGTCCTCGACAACGCCTTGGACACAGACCATCTCAAGCATCTGCTACCGGGGACGTCGGCGAGTCTGTTCCTGATCACCAGCCGCAGACGGCTGATCGGCCTCGACGGCGCCCGTGCACTGTCGGTCGACGTGCTGCCCGCCGAGGACTCCATCGACCTGTTCACCAGGATCGTCGGGGAGCGGGCGCACGCGGAACCTGTTGCCGTCCTGGATGTTCTGCAACTGTGCGGGTTTCTCCCCTTAGCGGTTCGGATCGCCGCAGCCCGCCTGCACCATCGGCCGCGCTGGACTGTCAGATACCTGGCTGACCGGTTGCGCCAGCAACGTGGCCGGCTCTCGGAGCTGTCCACCTCCGAACGCAGCGTCGCCGCCGCGTTCACGCTGTCCTACCGACAACTCGATCCCCTCCAGCAGCGCATGTTCCGGCTGCTCGGACTGCATCCCGGCCGAGACATCGACGCGCAGGCCGCCGGGGCGTTGGCCGCAATCTCCACAGAGCGTGCCGAACAAGTCCTCGAAGATCTCTTGGATGCGCACGTCCTGGCCCAGCACGAGCCAGCCCGCTACACCTTTCACGACCTGCTGCGCGAGCATGCGCACAGTCGCGCCGACGAACAGGAGAGTCCAGAAACCAGGCATGCGGCCAAGACCAGCCTGTTCGACAGCTATCGGTATCGTGCGGCAGCCGCGATCGACCTGCTCTACCCCTATATCCGACACCGAATGCCGAAACTCGCACAGCCGGACCCACCGGATGAAGTCCCGCGCGACCAGGACGCGGCAGTCCGCTGGCTGGAAGCCGAACGGGCCAACCTGCTCGCGGTCGCCACGCATTGCGCCAGGACCGAATGGCCCTCCCACGCAGGCGATTTCGCCACGATCCTGTTCCATTTCCTGGACCGGCGCGCGCATCACTCCGATGCCATGGTCCTGCATACCGAAGCGCTGCACGCCGCCCGCAGCCGGGGCGACACCGCCGGTGAGGGACGTGCGCTGATCGATCTCAGCGAAGTTCATTGGCGCCAGGGCAGGCCCGAGCAGGCCATGGCGGATGCGCGGTGCGCCTTGGAGTTGTCACGCGCGACAGGCGATCGGCTCGGTGAGGCGTTGGCGCACAACCGCCTTGCCTTCGGGGCATGGCGCCAAGGTGACTACGCCCAAGCGCACGACCGATATACCCGCTCGCTTGCCCTGTGCCGCGAGATCGGTGACCGGGTGGGCGAGGCCGCTGGGCTGGACAACTTGGGGACCGTTTTCGAGCGGCAGGGACGCTACGCCGAAGCGCTCGACCATCATCGTGGGGCCAGGGATATCTACCGCGAGATCGGCAGCACGCACGGCGAAGTCGACGCGCTGGACAATCTCGGGCTGGTGTACCGGCGGCTCGGTCAGTACGAGCAGGCTCGCACCCACCATCGGCAAGCGCTCGAGCTGTATCGCGAGCTCGGCTACCGCAGCGACGAGGCCGAAGCCCTCAACGGGCTCGGTGCGGTGGCTCGGGCGACCGGTGACGCAGCCCAGGCGGTAACCGATCACGGTGCGGCGCTGACGTTGGCGCGCGAGGTGGGCAATATGCCCGAAGCGGCATGCGCCCACGATGGACTCGCACATGCCCACCGCGCGTTGGGCCGAATAGACACTGCGCGTGAGCACGCCACCCACGCGCTCGACCTCTACGTCGAACTCGAACTTCCCGAAGCGCACGAGGTTCGGGTTCTGCTCTCGTCACTGCCAAGGAAAGGCGAGTGATATCCCGATCGATGTCTGCGCCCGTCTCTGTCGACCGGCCGGAAAGCGACCCAACGGCCGCGCGCGGTATGTCGAGAAGCCGCATCACGGTCGCGTCGTTCTCCGGCGCCGCAGTCGAGTTCTACGATTTCTACCTCTACGGCACAGCGGCGGCGCTCGTCTTCGGTCCGCTGTTCTTTCCGTCATTCGCACCTGCCACGGCGACGCTGGCGGCCTTCGCCTCGTACGCCGTCGGCTTCCTTGCACGGCCGGTCGGTTCGGTGTTGTTCGGCCACCTCGGCGATCGTCACGGGCGACGGCCGGTGCTGCTGATATCCCTGCTGCTGAGCGGGCTCGCCACGATGTTGGTGGGGCTACTGCCGACCTACGCTCAGTTGGGCGTCACCGCGCCGGTTTTGCTGGTGACATTGCGGTTGATCCAGGGCCTCGGGCTCGGCGGCGAATGGGGTGGCGCGATCGTGCTCACCGCCGAGTACGCGCCCGCGCGACGGCGCGGACTGTGGGTCGGATTGGTACAGGCGGGACCGTCTTTCGGCTTCCTGCTCGCGAACGGTCTGTTGCTGGTGTTGTCGGCGGTGCTGGCCGACGACCAATTCCTGTCGTGGGGCTGGCGGATTCCGTTCTGGCTTGCGGCAGTGCTGACCGTGCTGGTGGCGTTGCTGCGGCTCACGATCGAGGAAAGCCCGGTGTTCACGGCGTTGGCCGAGCAGCGGGCGACGGTGCGCGTCCCATTGGTCGAACTGTTGCGCGAGCATTGGCGAGTCGTTTTGCTCGGCGCCGGCGGTGTCGCAACGGGATTCGTGGTTTCTTACGCGATCACCACCTGGTCGCTGTACTACGGTACGAAGGAGGTGGGCGTTGGCAGGGGGACGATGCTCGGCTGCGTGATGGTCGCGATGGCGGCCAAGGGCTTCGGCACACCGCTGATGGCTATGCTCGGCGACCGCTACGGGCGCAAACGAATGTGCCTGGTCGGCACGGCGGCCATGGGGGCGTGGGCCTTCCCGATGATGTTCCTGCTGCAAACCGGCGCACCGCTATTGATCGGCTTCGGCTTCATCGTCGCCATGCTCGGCCTGATCACGATGCTGTCCGCCGTCGGCGCCTACCTGACCGAGTTGTTCGAACCCCGGGTCCGTTGCACCGGTGCCGCAGTCTCCTACGGCCTCGGCGGTGTACTCGGCGGTGCTATGACTCCGATCGTCGCCACCGCGCTGACCCAGAACAGCGGCAACGCGTGGCCGGTCGCCGGTTATATCGGCATGGCTGCGTGCCTGAGTGTGCTGTGTTTCTGGGCGCTTCCGGAAACCGGTGAGTCAGTTCAGCCGGTCGCCCATGCCGCTGACGCCGGAAAAGACTACGGCGAGGCCTTGGGCGGCAAGTACGTGACTTCGCGCGCGACAGCGTCGTCGACCTGCTCCGGGGTCAATAGAGCCACGGTGTGTGAGACCGCTGCTCCAGATGCCGCCGTGCGGATTGCGAGTGCGGCGGCAGCGACCTCGTCCGGAACATCGCCGATCACAAACAGGTCGTCTTCACCGAACGCAAAATAACAAGCGTCTACCTTGCCACCCACGCTTTCGACCATCTCCGTGATGGCCGCTCGGCGGGCGCTGCCGCCTTGCGCGAGCAGGCCACGCGCTCCCTCCTGGGAGTAGCTGACCCGCCACAGATACTTGGGCATCTCGCGTCGCCTCCTCCTCGCAGGACGTCGGCGTCCCGCATTCACTCGGCGAGCCCGAGACTACGGTCTCCGCCGCCGAATGAGCGGCCATGCCGAAGCAATACCAGCAATGATGCAGCAATGTAATGGTGACGATACAGCAGCGTCACCGAGGCGGTGCCCGAACCCAAGAGCGCGATGACATCCAGCGGCGACTTCAGGACGAGATGGTCGTGTACGAATCCTATTACACCCCAACCGAAGTCGTTCACTTTCTGCGGCATCGCCATGGATTTACGGTCGAGCTCACCGCACACCACGCCACGCTGGCATGCGGATGCCGCATCGGCGTGGTCGACTGCCCGCAGATCTCGAATGCCGGATCTAGTTCCTATTCAGCAACCAACGGGCGTTGCCGGTAGGTGTCTGCGGGTTTCGAGGTCGAAGTCAAGCCGCGGCTGATTTGCTAGACCACTCGCTGAAGCGCGCGCAGGTCTGCATCCAGCTTCCTGAACAACCAATAAACGGCGACGAACGCCAGCCCGGAGGCCGCGCACAACCCCAGAACCGAATCGCGCACGAGCGGAAGCTCCGCAGGTTCGAGGGCGCTGAAACCGGCCAGCACCCCGACCAGCGGCACCGACGCCGTTACCGCAAGGTAGACCGTGGTTCTTCGACGCAGCGCGCGCAGAACGGCGAAGTCGTGCGCCGTCGTGAGGCCGTGGCGCAAATAGATGGGATAGACACAGCGGACGACGTAGAACGTGGAAAGGAAGAACGTGTAGGCAACGGAGATGGTGCCCGCTACCAGAACGGTCGTCGCCGCATGCACCAGCAGCCGCGCCGGAAGGTCGGTGAACCAGCGAAGCAACATCACCCCCGTCACGGTTGCGCAGACCGCGGTCAGAAGGGTGTTCAGCGCACACAGGTCGCCCCAAAATAGTGTTCGCGACCGCACCCGCGCGAGCATTGCCTCGTCGTAGCGTCTGCCATCGCGCAAGCCGCGAGGAACCGCGAGCAAATCACGCGACATGTATGCGTAGATGAGGACGGCCAGCGGCAGGGCACAGAGGATGAAAACGATGACGCCCCTGTCGAGCTGCGAGTTGGTGGCATCGGACAGGCGCTCTCGCATCAGTTCCTGCACATGCACAGCCATATAGACCGTAGCCAGCCCGACGCCGACCAGCGAAGATAACCACAGGACGGGGGTGGGCCATCGCGAAAGTCGCGCCCGCCAACTGTTCGGCGGCGGATAGACAAGGTCGCGGGCCCTCTCCTCGAGGCACAAGTCGAGCTGCTGGGCCAATTCCGAACCGCACGAGTAGCGGTCTTCGCGGTCGGGCGACAGACACTTGAGAAGCACTCGGCGCAGCGCCATCGGGCAATCCGGCGGAAGCTCCGACAGGAACTTCGACTCGACGGGTCTGCGCCGCAGTTCGAGCATGCGGGCCAGCGACGTCTCCGACTCACCGGCAGAGGTTTCATCCGCGAATGGGCGACGTCCGGTGAGCAACTCCCACAGCATGACACCCAGCGCGAAGATGTCGCTTCGAGTGTCGAGGTCGGCGGCGGTCGCCGGCAGGTCCGGATGGCAGGCTTCGAGCTGTTCGGGCGACATGTACGCCAGCGACCCGCCGAAGTACGCCAGGGGACTTGTGCCCTTGATGCGTTTGCTGGAGCTGACGTTGAAGTCGGCCAACTTCGGAATTCCCTCGGCGCTCAGCAGCACGTTCGCGGGTTTGATGTCTCGATGCAACACCCCTCGTTCGGATGCGTGCTGAAGCGCGTCCGCGAGTCGGCGGCCCAGCCAGGCGACAGTCTCCGGCCATGTCAGTGCGGCGGTCCGTGTTCGAACAGCTGATTCGGCGGGCCGAACCTCGCCCCTATCGGCAAGTACCTCGTCGATGGCATCGAGCAGCAGTTGCCCACTGCGGTGCTCCGAAGGCGTCGAGCGCAGTAAGCGCACCACGTCGAGCAGCGTTCCCCCCGGTAGGTACTGCATATAGAGCAGCTTCAGCTCGCCATCGGCGATGAGTCGCTGGTCGAAAATGCGCACGATGTATTCGTGGTCCAATTGGGCGAGGGTCTGCGGCTCGATGCCGTGGTTGTGGGAAATCTTGACCGCGACCAGTCGCTGCATTGATTGTTGCCGAGCGAGATACACCTGGGCGAAGGCGCCGGCCCCGATCCTCATGAGGAGGTCGAAATCGTCGACATGGTCGCCGACATCGATGGCGTCGAGAACAACTTGGGCACTTGGACGAGCGATTATCGTGCTGCGGTAGTCGCTCGTGAGCTCTGCGAGCTCAGGGCCGGCCGCCTTGGCGGTAACCTCAGTGACCGTGGCAGCCGCATCGGCTGCGTGCGAACCGCGGCGTAGGGCGTGGAATTCCTCGTAGACCAGCTCGGCTGGAAGCGGACCATCTTGCAGCTCTGCAAATTCCGCTCGGTATTCGATCAGTCGTTTGGGAAAGTGATAGCGAAGCCAGCGGTATTCGAGGTCGATCTTGATCAGTTCGATCAGTATCGTGCGCCGCTCAGCCGGTTCGCGGGGTAGATATCCTGACAGGTCGGGTGGGGACCCGGACGCCCAAGCCTCTGAAAACCGTGCCACGACAGTGGCAAGCGCTGAGCGGGTTCGTTCAGCTGTATCGACCAGATCGATCGGCTCGTGCATCGGTAGCTCGGAGATCAGCCCGAGGCGATCACATGGCGGCTACGCGCGATGCGGCCTTGTATCGTAGTTGCCCCACATTATTTCCTTTCCGCCGAACCTCCCTGCTCAAGGGTATCGCTCCGGTACGAGGGCATGGGCGTCAACAGCGAGGATCGGCCGCGGCAGGCGGGAGCATGAGAGCCGCCGTTGTAACCAGCCATGAGAACCGCTACCCAGCTACCTAGGCCGTTTCCGCAGTACCTCGGTCAACTGCTCGCCGATCTCCGGTGTCAACCTGCCCGTCAGCTCGAACCCGAGCTGGTTGGCGACGTCCCAGGCGTACAGGTCGACCGAGGCCTCCACGAGGTCCGCGTATACCCCCACCGCACGGCGGATCCGACGGCGTGACACCAGCAACGCACACACCCCCGACACGAGCGCTGGCCACCAGTACACACCGACTGCCAGATAGGCCAAACCCCACACCGGGGTGCGGGCGGCGGAGGCACACCGTTCCTGGACCGCCGTCACCTCGGTCCGCGCCGCGTCGGGCAGCACCAGCCACAACCGCGGCCACGTCGTGGTCAGGTCGAGTCCCGTGCCACGGCTGACGCGGTCGTCCACGGTCCGCAGCCGGTCGCCCGCCCACGTCGGGCATGCCGGTTCGATCTCGGAGATCGCGTCGCGCCGCAGCACGGCCCGACGCGCTTCACTCTTGGCTCGCCGGTCCGATCGGTCGGCCAGCACGGCCTTGACCGCGGCGTCCGCCTTCGCCGCCGCATGCCGCCAACGGCGGTGGCGCAGCGCGACGAACGGCCTGCCGGCACCCGTGCCTGTCGCTCCCCACGCGGCGATCACGACGCCGCCGAGCGCGGTCATCGCCAACCCCACCACCGCGGTCGCGGCGAGGAACGCCGCCGCGGCCCACACCAGCGCGGGCCCGGTCGACACCGCCGTCACCCGCGTCCGCAACAGGTTGACATCGAGTGCGTGAGAGGGCCCGAGCACGACCGCCACAACCACAACGGCAACGAACACGGCGGCGGGTAGCGCGAGCGCGGAAGCCCAGCGGGTAGCCAGGTTCTTGCCGAGCTCGGTGAGAACAGGTTCACAGGTCAATCCTGGTCTCGCGGAACGGCTGCCCGATGAGCCGGCAGAACGCACGTTCGTCGGTCGCGGCACGCGTGCACGCACTCGTGGGGCACACCCATGCGGTGACCACGACGCCCCGCGCTCCCTTCCATGGCTCGAAGCCGCGGTGCGCCCGCGTCAGGTTGTCGATGCCGTGCCGGGCGAAGGCGCTGTCGAGCAGGTCGAGGTCTGCTTCGGATACTTCGCCTCGTTCGGCCGCCGCGACGATTCTGGCCAGCACGTCCGCGACGCCGTAGCGGGAAGCGCGTTCGGCCAGCGCCTCTCCGGCCTGCTCGCACAGGACTTCGACCCGAGGACCCGTCGTTGGTGCCATGCCGGCTCCGAACCTCCTTCTCCGCGAACCAGATCACGCTACCGTGGACCGAAAGGGATTGGGGGCGGCGCGTGTACGACGACGTCCGGTTGATAGTCGAGAACTTCGAGGACACCGGCGACGTCGGCGCACTGCTCGCCGCCGGCCTGCCGCCACCGCAGCAGTGCCCTCGGCACCTGCTGCCGCACCTCGCCCAAGCGCACTGGCACCGGTTCCAGGCGCAGAGCGGGTTCACCGGCTTGGTCGACCGGGAGATCGCGGCCGCCATCGCCGGCAGGCCGGGTGATCCCACAGTCGCGCGCGTCACCGCCATGCCGCAGTACCGGGCGCTGGACGAGGCACGCGAGGAGTTCCAGGACTACCAGGACCGCGAGTCGCTGGCGCTGTTCGCGAACGCCTACACGACGTTGATGAACGCGCTGGACGACGAGCGAATGAAGGCCGCGCTCACCGCCGACCACGCCGAGTTACTGCTCATGCTCGACGAGCACGACGGTACGGACGCCTACCGCGAGATCGTCCTCAACGGGCTGAACTGGACGATCGCACACACACCCCGCGACGATCCGCAGCGCGCCCGCAGGCTGGTCGACCGCGCCCGAGCACAGGTGAACGCGGGCAGGCGGCCGGGGAAGATCCTCGCCGACTACCGGGCCGCTGCCCAGCTGGCGCTGCGAGAACGCCCGGTGTGGCGCGACATCGTGCTCGAGTTCGCCCAGTACCAGTCCGATCTCTACGCGGGCGGTGGGGCGCCCATCCACCTGGCAGGTGCGCTGGTCGCATGCCGTGACCTCGCCGACGCGTTGGAGCGGGCCTTCGGCGACACGGCTACCGTGCCCGCGCTCCAGCCGCTCGAGCAAGAGGTAAGCAGCCGGATCGGTCCCGAAATAGCGCGGTTCCTGCTGACATGCCATCGCGATCCCCGCGCTCTCCAGACGCAGTACGACCTGATCGGGAGCCTGCAGCAGCAGTCGGTCACGCTCGATGTACTCATGCAGCGACGTGACCAGGCATGGGTGCTCGCCATCGGGCTGCCGCTGGACCACGACGGCAGGCTGGACGCACTGCTGGACCTCTACCACGCGCACAACGACCTCTGGGAGATCGGCGGCGACACCGATGCCATTGCGCTCGCCTACGACACGGTGACCGAAGCGCTGCTCACCACGTCACCGGAGGACGCAGGCCGAGCGGAGCTGTTGGAGGCACTCGCCAACTCCGCGACGACGGCCGCCATGCGGACCGGCTCCCGCGACGAGGCGAAGCATGCGGTCGACGCCGCCCGCACCGCGCTGGACTTGCCGACCGCAGACCATGGCCAGCGCGCACTCCGGCTCGCCACACTCGCGTCCGCGCTGATCATGCAGTTCCAAGTCGGCGGTAACCCCGCGGCGGGCCAGGAGGCCGTCACCGTCGCGGAGGAGTCCGTCGCGCTGACCCCACCCGGCGACTCGAACCTCCCGTTGCGCTGGTCGACGCTGTCCAGTGCGGCCGAGAAGGTGGCCGAGGCCGGTGACCACGGCATGTTCACCAAAGCGGTCGACGCGGGTGCGTCCGCCGTGGCCACCATCCCGGCGGACGATGTACGCCGGATCGGCATGCTCTACAACTACGCTGGCGCCGTGCAGACCCAGGCGGTCCACACGAACGTGACCGACGCGGAACCGTTCCGCGAGGCCGAACGCGCCTACCGGGCCGCACTCGCGCTGGTTGGTCCCGATCACCCCGACGTTCCGCGGATCGAGAGCACCATCGCCGACGTGCTGTACCACCGGTACCGGCAGTGCGGCGACCTAGACGCGCTGGACGACTCGCTCGAGCTCGCGGAGAAAGCCGTCGATCAGACACCGCAGGCCCACCACTGGTGGCCGTTGCGGGCGATCGCACTCGCGCGCTCGGCCCGTGAGCTCGCCATGTTCGGAGGGCCGCGTGCCGACCAGCTGCGCCAGCTCGCGATCACCCACTACCGGGCCGTCTCCGCGCACCCGGCCACCAGCGCGCAGCACCAGATGATCTGCGAACAGGCCCAGGCCGCGATGCTCGCCGAGGCAGACCCGGCGACATGGCTGGACGCGCAGGAACGCGTGATTGCCGCCATCCCCGCGACGGTCAGCCGGGCGCTGTCGCGGTACCGCAGGCTGGAGGCCGTGCGGCAGCTGGACGGACTCGCCGACCGGGTGGTGGACGCGGGCGTGCGGTCGGGCCAGCTCGACCGGGCGCTGGAGCTGGTCGAACAATGCCGCGGCGTCCTGTTCGGCGACGCGTGGGGTATCCGCCGCGGCTGGGCACGACTGCGCGAGACAAGGCCGCAGCTGGCCGATGAGCTCAGTGAGGTCGAGCGCAAGCTGGCTGATGCCGACGGGTACGCCGACGTGCAGTTCCACATCGAGGTGGAGTTCGACGGCCGGACTTCCACCCGAGACTGGGACCCGCGACCACAGGCCGTCGAACAGATCCGGCAGCTCGCGGTGCGGCGAGACCGGCTGCTCGCCGAGGCGCGGGCGATGCCGGGGTTCGAGGATCTGCTGGCGCCGCCGAACCTCGAAGTCCTGCGCACGCGCACGGCCGGGCACACCGCGGTGGTCGCCAGCGCCGCGGGCACCGCGCTCGTGGTTCCCGCCGACTACTGGCAGCCCGTCGAGGCTGTGCCGCTACTTCAGATGACCGAGACCACCGCCCGCGCCCAGGTCAGGCGGCTGCGAGCGGCGCTCCCCGACGTGAAGGACCCGGCGTGCTCGTTCGACCGGCGCGAGCAGGCCCAGCTGGAGGTGCACGCCGTGCTGGAATGGCTGTGGGACACCATGGCCGGGCCGGTACTGGACCGGGTCACGACGACACGGCTGTGGTGGTGCCCGATCGGAATCACGGCCCAGCTGCCATTGCACGCGGCAGGCAGGCACCGCGACGATGCGGGGCAGACCGTGTTCGACCGCGTCGTCTCCTCGTACACGCCGTCGCTGACCGCGCTCGCCGACACGTTGACTACGCCTCGGCCGCAACATGCCCGCCACACCGCTCTCGTCGTCGGTGTCGGCGAGCGGAAAGGCGTGCCCGTGCTGCCGAGCGCCCGCGCCGAGGCCGAGGCGGTGGCGAGGTTGCTGCCCGGCTCCACTGTGCTCATCGACTCCGCAGCCGACCTGAAGGCCATCAAGCAGGGCTTGCACGAGCACGCGATCGCCCACTTCGCCTGCCACGGCCAGGCGGTCAGCTCGGCCAAGCACCCCGACCAAGGTGGACTGGTGCTCAGCGACGGGATGTTCGTGCCCTCGTTCGTGCGCGACCTGCGCACCACGCAGGCACAGCTCGCGTTCCTGTCCGCGTGCGACACCGCGGGCCCCGACCCGGCACTGCTGGACGAGCCGCTGAACCTGGCGTCGGCGTTCCACCTCGCGGGCTTCCGCGGCGTCATCGGCACGCTGTGGCACACCGCGGACAGCACCGAGACCGCCGAGGCGGTCTACGGGGCGCTCACTGCGCACGGCACCCGCCCTGCCGACACGGCCGAGGCGGCCACCGCGCTCACCGAAACGTTGCGCCGCATGCGGAACGCCTATCCAGCTGTGCCGACCCGGTGGGCCGCCCACGTGCACGTCGGCGACTGAGCTACCCGCGGTGGTGGAACGCCTCGGCCACGAGCAGCCCGCTCTCGAAGGTCGGGGTCGCCGTAGTCGGGCCAACCAGCAGTCGGCGGGATCAGCAACTCATCGACTGTTGGTTAGCCGGGTAGCAGCACGGCATCAGGTTCGCAAGCCGAGCCCAATCCGTCGCCGCGACCAACGCCGACAGCGGGTCCGGCAAGAAATACCAACAGCCACAACCATTTACGTGATGCCCTGGGATCTGACCCCGTGAATCACGCTGCCGCTGAGCCCGCCGTGCATCGGGCGGCTCGGCTGGCCCGTGCCCGCCGCGAACTTCCTGGTGGATGCGGGCCGACGGCGGGCGACATCGAGAATGGCGTGGCCGGAGCGGATTCCGTGTCGTAGCGGTGTGCGTGGCCGCGGTGGCGTCGGGGTGGCCGGTGCCGGTGCACGCCGACGGTCCGGGGTCCGCTCCTCGGGTCGCTCACTTATGCGCGATTACTTCCACGGTTCGGTCGGGCTGACAATTCGCAACGTAAACATGATGGGTTGCCGTATCCACGGCGATTCCCCAAGTGCAGTGTCCGGACCGACCGGAGCGGCGCACGGCGGTCACCTTGCGGGTATTCGTGTCGATCATCGTGACGCTGCCGAACGCACCCCGACAGCCACTGCAAGGCCGATACCCCCGATGAGCCTTGTCTTGGAGCACATTCGCTGAAATCTAGCACCGGCGAGGTCGTGCCGGGATCTTCGCCCGCCGTGGGTGATCAGGTGGATCACCCACGGCGGGAACGGATTCCGGCGTCAGCCGGGACCGCCGCCGAGGGGACAGGATGCCGTCCGACTCCCCGGACAGCGGCTGCGGCAGCGCCAACGCAGAGCCCAAACCCTGCTCCTGTCAGCGGAACTCGATCCAGGGCAGGGCATCTGTAGCGACAGACATCACCGTCGCGATCACGCCGCACGGACACCACGCGACGCCCGCTGCCCATTGCCCGCTGTTTCGTGTCAGCCCGATGAACCGGCCGCCCAGCTGAACATTCTGAGCGGAGCAGTCAAACCTCGGCGGACCATCGCCGGCCGGCCCGGCGAAGGGTCGTGCCGTGGGGGTTCAGCCACAGTAACGGCGCACGCCGAACGCTTCCCGAATCGAACGAGTGCCGGCTGCGATGATCTGCGTATGCGCGTACTCATGCCCGTTCCCGACCACGACTTCGACGTCACCGAGGTCGCCGTGCCTTGGCGGATCCTGACCGACGCCGGACACGAGGTCGTATTCACCACCGAGCAAGCGGGTACGGTGCCCGCGGCGGATCCGCGGCTACTGACCGGAGTCATCTTCGGTCAACTCGGTGCCGAAGCCGAGCCCCGGACCTTCTACCAGCAGCTCACCGGCACACCGGAGTTCACCGCCACGGTCTCCTGGTCGGAGGTCGACGTGGACGACTTCGACGGACTGCTCCTACCCGGCGGACATGCACCCGGCATGCTGCAGTACCTGGGCTCGGAGACACTGCAGCGGCAGGTCGCAAAGTTCTGGACCCTGGGCCGGCCGGTGGGCGCCATCTGCCACGGTGTCCTCGTCCTCGCCCGGTCCGAAGATCCCGCTACCGGCCGTAGCGTGCTCGCCCAGCGCCGCACCACCTGCCTGCCCAAATACATGGAGCGCATCGCGTATTTCAGCACCGCATGGCGACTCGGCCGCTACTACCGCACGTATCCGGCCTATGTCGAGGACGAGGTCCGCGCGGCTCTCGACAACCCGGACACCCAATTCCAGCGCGGCCCACTCGAACTCACCAGACGCGGCACCGCCACCGACAACACCCCCGCCTTCATCGTCGAAGATCGCAACTATCTCTCCGCACGCTGGCCAGGAGACGCCTATCTTTTCGGACGCCGGTATCTTGCACTGCTGGAAGGCACCGAACGCTGAGATCATCAATGTAGTGACTGCGCAAGGTCGCCGACCGCCTCGAAGCCCTCATCAACTCCGACGGCACCTACACCGACATCGACCGCGCCCTCCGCGATAACCCGTTCACTTCCGGCCAGCTGTAGGTGGTCCCACGAGTGGCAACGTGGTGGTCCCACGACGGGGCACCGACACTCCGCCAGCGAATCCTGCCTCGAGGTGCACCCAGATGGTCTACACGACCTCGATCTGCGCAGGCTCGGGCAGCGTCTGTGGACGCACGTCCGTGTACCAGGCGTACTCGATTCCACTGAGCCTGCCGTGCTCGACCCATAGAATGACCTCGCCGATCGGTGCCCCGTTGCGGTCGGTGACCGCTCCACTGGCGAAGATTCCGTCCGCCGAACCGGATGCGGTCTCCACGCCAGGGGGCACCACCACATCGACGCTGGGCGAACCGACACCCCAGGTGGCGTTGACCTGTGCAAACGGAATCTGCGCCAGATAGTCGCCAGCACCAGCCTTGCCGGAGGACAGCAGTTTGGTGACGACGCCGGTTTCGAGCTCGGTCAGGGCCCGCGGCTCAATCGAGGTAATACTCATCGCCTCTCCTCGGTTCTCGCGCTACGTCACGGAATGTACGCGGTGCCGATCTTGAAGACACCGTTGATCATGGCGCCGCGAATTTCGACGGTCTGGCCGTTGATCGTGCACAGAACAGCGGTGTCCGCGGGGGGCACCCGATCGGCTTGCCGGGAAGGATGTCGATGTGACCGAGTTGCTCGACGACGCTCGCTTGGAACGGACTGCGGTAGTGGCGAACTCCGAGATGAACCGCGAGCGCCGCATCGCCGCATATCGCCGAGAGCTCGGCTTCGACCCGACAGCATGGCTGGCAGCGCGGCCGGCACCGCAGCGGTGGCTGGATGTGGGATGCGGTAGTGGTCGTGCTCTTTTCGACGCGGCAGCGTCGCTGTCCGGGCATGTCGAGATCATCGGCCTCGACCTCGTCGACTACTTCGCCGGACCCGACCACCCCGAAGTCGACCTGATCACCGGGTCGGTGCTGAGGTGGCAGCCGCAGGCGCCAGTGGACCTCATCACTGCCGTCCACGTCTTGCACTACGTCGGTGACAAGATCGCTGCGCTGACCCGGATGGCGTCGTGGCTCACCGCCGACGGACAGCTCGTCGCCAACTTCGATGCCTCCTCGATCCGGTGGGCCGACGGCTCCCCGATCGGTCGGCCATTCACTACCTCGCTGCGTCGCAACGGATTCCAGTACGACGCCAGGAACCATCGACTCACTCGTACGGGACACGGCGTGCCTCGCTGGGAGTTCCGGTACCTCGGCGCCGACAACCATGCAGGACCGAACTACACCGGACAGGACTCCGTCACCTCGCACTACCGCCGATGACCTTTGAGGCTGCGCCCGGCACAGGATGCAACAGCGCCGTGGTCGGGCGACACGCGGAAATGCCGAGTCAGGATGCTCGGTCCGGCTGCTGCGCGGATCTGTCAGGTCGGCCTTGTCCCAACTCCACAATCCAGGGATGGGCCCCGTCAAAGTGTTCCCACGCTCTCGAGTGGCGTGACGCACGTCACGCCGCGACGTGTCACGTTTCGGCGGTCCGCGGTGTCTCGAAGGCATGCCTGAACAAGACACACCCCACAAGGTCGTCGTCGTCGGCGGCGGTTACGCCGGAACGCTCGCGGCCAACCATCTGCGGATGCGTACCGATGTCGACATCACGCTGGTCAATCCGCGCCCGAAGTTCGTCGATCGAATCCGGCTGCACCAGTTCGTGGCCGGCACCGGCGACACGACGGTCGACTACGGCACTCTGCTCGGCGAGGGCATCCAGTTGGTTGTCGACAGCGCCACGCGCATCGACACCGCCGCCCGTAGGGTGCAGCTGGCGGCGGGTCGCGCGCGCTGGATTACGACCACGTCATCTACGCGGTCGGCAGCACCGCAGCGATACCGTCTACGTCCGGCGCGGCCGAGTTCGCTTTCTCCATCGCTGAATTCGAGTCCGCGCAGCGACTGCGCGCCAGGCTGGACGAGTTGCCCCTCGATCGCAAAGACGACACCGCGGTGAACCTCTACGTCGGCGGCCGCATGGGCGCGAGGATCAAGGAAGTGACCTGCAAGGTCGGGGTGGGCAAGATCCGCCGCGAGGCCCTCGAGCCAGGTTCCCTGATCTGGCCCAAGGGGGGCCCGCGGCCCGAGCAGCCGACCGGCGCTGCGCCGGTGGTCCCGTCCCCATGACAACCGACGAGCATGCCGAGCGGTTCACCCTGCTGCGGCCGCTGCTGTTCACGATCGTCTACGAAATCCTCGGCTCGGCAACCGAATCCGACGACGTGCTGCAGGACAGCTATCTGCGGTGGGCCGCGGTGGAGCTGGTGACGGTGCGGGACACCAAGTCGTATCTGGCACGGCTGGTGACCCGTCAGGCGCTCAACGCCTTGCGGGCCAGCGCGCGCCGTCGCGAGGACTACATCGGCCCGTGGTTGCCCGAGCCGCTGCTGCTCGACGAGCACGACGCGTCGGCTGACGTGGTGCTCGCCGAGTCGGTATCCATGGCGATGCTCGTGCTGCTCGAAACACTCACTCCCGACGAGCGTGCGGTGTTCGTGCTGCGCGAGGTGTTCGGCTTCGATTACAACGACATCGCCGCAGCGGTAGGCAAATCCACGATGACGGTGCGCCAGGTGGCGCACCGCGCCCGCGAGCACGTGCAGGCGCGACGTCAACGCTTCGAGCCCGTCGACGCGGCGAAGATCGCGCAGATCACCGAGCAGTTCATGACAGCGGCGACCACCGGTGATACAGAGGGGCTGCTCTCGCTACTCGCTCAGGACGCCACCTGGATTGCCGACGGCGGCGGCAAGGCCATCGCGGCGCGCCGGCCGGTGGTGGGCGCGGAGAAGGTGGCCTGGTGCCTCACGGACCTGTTCCACCGGGCGAGCAGGACGCCGAACCTGCGGATCGAGATGGTCAACTGCAACAACATGCCCGCGATAATCGTCTACAGCGACGACCACCTGGAAGGCGTCTTCCTGATCGAGATCATCGACGGCAAGATCACCAACTTCTACGCCATCCGCAACCCGGACAAACTCGTCACCGTGGCGGTTCCGCGTCAGATCAGCCGATAGGGAGCCGACAAGCCGCAGTGAAGTGACCCGACCCCGGCGGACTGCCGCACGCAAGCAACCAAGCCCGCTGTGAACAGCGATAACCACCCGAATGTTCATGTCAACCCGAGGAGTAGCCACATGTCGACAGCCCGAGCAACAAGCAACAAGGCGACGTTCAGCCGCCTCCATGACGCCGTCAACAGCGGCGACGCGGAGGTCATCTCGAAGACGATCGACGAGGTCGTCGAGCCGGACATGCTGTTCCACGCGCCGGTACCGATGGGTGCGACGGGGGCGCAGGCACTGAAGCAAGTGTGGGCGGTGCTCCTTCGCGCGTTCCCCGACATTCACGTTGCGGTCGAGGATGAGATCGCCGACGGCGACAAGGTCGTCTTCAGGAACACGGTTACCGGGACCCACCAGGGCGAGTACAGGGGCCTGCCGCCAACCGGCAAATCCGTCACGTACAACGAGATCTTCATCGTCCGCTTCACCGACGGCCGAATCGCTGAGATCTGGGGGGTCGTCGACGTCTTCTCACAGATGCAACAACTCGGCGCCATTCCGACCTGATCTCGTCAGGGTTGGTACTCGGACAGGCCAGTTCTCATTGGTTATGCCGTCGCATCTCATGAGCTGTGGCATAGAACGTCTTTCTATGCCACCCATCGCGCGGTCCTGAACGCGCGCACATCCGATTACCATGCAGGCTGGCTCGGTACCCGGTCAGGGGCGATTGTCGGTGAGATGTTCGCCGGCGACGGCAAGCATGTCGGTGGCCAGTTCGACGAACGGGCAGGCGCGCTGCTGGGACAGGCTGAATCCTCCTAGCAGCTGGCCAGACCGAAGGCGCTGGTCAACTCCGTCGCCATCGGCGTCGCGCCGCGCCCGAGAACCGAATCTGCGAACATTGCACTGGCCGAACGGATGTCCAGGGAAGCTGAATCCGGACTTCCGACGAACCTCATCCAGGGGACCTCCGCTGCTGGGGGTGGGTCATGGTTTTGTCGGCACATTCCGGTCGGCGACACCGCAGAGGGTGTAACTGAAGACGAATGGCACCGCACCATCGTTGAACCATGCGTGTGGTGTGCCGTTCTGGATCAAGCAATCGCCCGATCGCAGCGAGACATCGACACCGTCGCCGAGGCGCATTCGGCCTTGGCCGCCGAGCACGACAATGAAATCGATGCTCGCGGTGCTGTGCATGCCGGGCGCAGCGGGGTCGAAGGCCGCCATCATCCCAGGTAGTTTCGTCTCCGCTTCCGTGGTGACGGCGGCTATTGCTTCCTCGGACAGGTCGGCGTCGGGCTCATAGGTCAGCCCAGGAGGTATGGAGATGAATCCGAAACGCAGCCCGCCCGGGACGGGGAAGTAGCGCGTATCGGTCTGCGAAGGCATCCGGTCGACCGGCAGATCGGGTAGCTCGTCGAGTTCCCACATCCGATGTATCTCAGCGCCGGGCAGCAGCGCCAGTGTGAGCGGGTCGATACTGTCGTCTGCCAGTACCCGCCCCTGTCCGGTTCCGTCGTCGCCGACCACGATTCTGCGCATGTGAACTCCTTATTATCGTCCGCAACCAGCTGAATCGGGTCGGCACCGATAGCCACACCTGCCGATCCGGGCATCAGCTATTCGGACCGTAGCCACCGCTCACGCATACCCGCTTGTCTCGGAACGCACGAGCATTGTCCGAGTGCGTAGAACTCGAAGAGCGGCGGTGCTGATCCGGCTGTGGTCCGCGCGGGTTCCGCCGTACACTTCTGCTCGAATTGGGTTGGTGCCCAGGCCACCCATGATCGCCGAGCCGGGAGACGGTATTCATGGACCAAGCGGCTATTGCCGACTCGGCCACGACAAGTGTGGTGGATCCACATGAGCGCGCCGACTACTGGGCCCACTTGATTAACATGTACCACTGCCGACTGGGCTACCGGTTCCCGAGCCGCACCGACTTCCAGGGGCACACTCGACTGCGGCGCACGGACGCCTACCAGCTCGTCGGATGGGAATCGGACGCCGTCACCTACCTTCGCAACCCGAAGCTCATCCGTGCCGACCCCGATGACGACTATCGGCTGATCGTTCCTCTCGCCGGGCGGCTGACCTTCGGCTCCGACGACGGGCACGGGATCCTCACTCCGGCAACGATGTGCCTGGTGGCCATCGACCAGCCCTTCGCGATGTCCATGTCCGACGGCACGCGAGGGCTGATCATCACCATTCCGCGGCAGGAGATGCGGCATCGTCTCAACCACGTCGCGCCGCCCACCCGCCCGCTGGATCTCACGACCGGACTCGGGCGCGTGACGGCCGGGATGGTCAGCGGCCTGTACACCGAATGCGCCGCACTCACCGACCGCCAATTCGACACGGTCTCCGAACGGTTGGTAGATCTGCTGTGCATGCAGATTCTCGGCGATCCGGCGAGCTCATCCACCCAGCTCGCCGATGTGGAAGCGACCGCCCGCCGGTATATCCACAACCATGCCGGCGACCCGGACCTCACCGGCACGCGCGTGGCCGGTGCGCTCGGCTGGTCACTGCGTCAAATTCAACTGGCGTTCAGCGCCGCAGGCACCACGCCGAGCGAAGTCATCCGGGAAGAACGCCTGCAGTTGGCGCGCGACCGCCTGCGCAGCCCCGCCTACCAACGTTGCAGCATCACCGATATCGCCTCGGACCTGGGCTTCGGTTCGGCCAGCAGCTTCAACAAGGCCTTCCGTCGACGCTTCGACACCACGCCGAGCCAACTCCGCGGGGGACTGGCGGGCCACGTCCCAGGCAGCCGCACCCCAGGCACTATTTCTAGGGACAAGTAGCTGGTGTCCTGCGCCTGAAATCCGTTGAACGAGTAATTCGAGGATCTCTTCGGCGGTCTCTGTGCTCCGGTGTGACCCTGCTCCGCAATTAGTTCCAGGGTCTGGACATGCACCCTCCAACCGACGAGCAACTACGGGCAATGGATGTACGAACGCCGAATACGACTGGGATGTCAAGGGCTTCGGCCGACCGATGCCGTCGAACACCTTCCCGGTCTATTACGACGACGCCTACCAAGAGACCCTCGCAGCGCTGTTTCGGGAGCTGGTGGAGCACCGCAGGAAAGCGCGCAGAGACCATCTCGTCGAGGAAGCCGTGAATAACCGACCACAAGCTACTGTTACTACCCCGAGGTCGCCACGAAGCCTTCCTCGGCCTCACCACCTGCGTCATCTGCTACCGCCATGTCCGACGATTTTGTCAGGACCAGTTTTGTCCGATGAGCGCCGATGAGTTCGAGCGCGTAGGAGGTCTACCCGGTCATGAGGAAACTGATCTATGGGTTAAGTGTGTCCCTGGACGGCTACATCAACGACCGCGACGGCAACATCGACTGGACCAATCCGGACGAGGAACTGCACCAGTTCCACAACGACCGTTACCGCGAGATCGAGGTCTCGCTGCACGGCCGTCGCCTGTACGAGCTGATGGCCGAGTACTGGCCGCACGTGCCCGAGGACGCGCCGCGCATCGAGCGTGAGTTCGGCAGGCTCTGGACGGAGAAGCCGAAGGTCGTCTTCTCCCGGACGCTCACCGAGGTCCATTGGAACAGCACGCTGATCAGCGAGAACGCGGTCGAGGAGGTCCGCAGGCTCAAGGCTGGAGGCGATGGCGTCATCGAGGTCGGTGGCGCGAGCCTCGCGGCCTCGCTGATGCCACACGGGCTCATCGACGAGTACCAGCTGTTCCTCTTGCCCGTAATGCTCGGCGGCGGCACACCGTTCTTCCCATCGCTGAACACCCGCATCCAGCTCCGATTGGCCGAGACGAGGCATTTCAACACCGTGGTGATGCTGCGCTATCTCGCCGACTGAGATCCGTTCAACCGCAGCAGCCCCTGCTACGCTGCGGCGACCGTACCGGACGCAGAGCGAGAGTTCGGCGGACGCCCTCCTCCAATATTGCGTGTCGCGCGTCCAGCGGACGAAACATGCTGCGGGTCAATACATTCCGCAATATCGGACACCGAAGGTTTGCACGCACCACACCTTCCCCATCGAGCCTCCCCGGAGATGCAGGGCCATGTTCAGCGGCAACGCCTCGTTCGATGGGGCCACGTTCAGCGCCACGGCCAAGTTCAACGGGGCCAGCTTCAGCGGGAACGCCTGGTTCGGCAAGGCCACCTTCTGCGGCACCACCGAGTTCTACGGGGCCACGTTCAGCCACAACGCCGGGTTCCGGCGGGCGACGTTCCGCAGCATCGCCGAGTTCCGGCGGGCCACGTTCAGCGGCAACGCCTCGTTCAGCGAGGCCACGTTCAGCATCGCTTGGTTCGGCGGGGCCAGGTTCAGCGACATCGTCGAGTTCGGCGGGGCCGCATTCCGCGTCGACACCGAGTTCGACAAAGTTACGTTCGCGGGCCGGACCAGTTTCGCCGCGACCAACTTCGGTTCCGGACGAGTCGTTTTCACCGAGCCTCGAGCAGTGGGGCCGCCGCCACCGGAATTCGATTGGCGCGACGACGGTGTCGGCAAGCCACCGAATGTCGAACCCCAAGAGTGGCCGCCTTCGGTGTCGACACCGTGACCAGCGGCCAGGCAAGCTCCGAACGACACCGGTTTCGTTCGGAGCTTGCGTCTGGTTCCAGTTAGCCTCTAGCTCAAACATTTTCAACGGCTACGGAGGTCAACAATCATGCATGCATCGCAGGATCCTGCTTCCCCGACAGCTGGGCCGATTGCACCTGATGCCGCAGATTCCTCCGCGGCAATGCTGAAGCAAATAGTGGACTCGATCGGTGGACGAACCTGCGCAGCAACGGTTTTCGGCGAACCGATCACGGCCGACGGCATCACCATCGTCCCCGTTGCGCGCGCGGGCTTCGGATTCGCTGGTGGGGGCGACGGCGGAGGCGGAGGCGCTGATGTACGCCCAGTGGGCTACATCGAAATCAGTCACGGCGTCGCGCGCTACCACCCGATCCATGGCATATGGGGTCATGTCATCGTGCCGCTGACCGCGATCACTGCCGGGCTCGCCGCGCCGTGGATGATCCGCTCCGTGATCAAATTTCGCCGCACTCGTCATCGATAGCACCGCTGGACCTGAACCTGGGTGGGGACCGAGCAGGCGTGGAGGAATCGTTTGAGCTGTTCGACTCCTGATCAGCTCAGTGCGACCGGTAGCGATTGCAGCCCACGGAAGGACAGCCCCGATCGCCATATCTGTTCTCCCGCAGGCGCTATGGCGGGGAACCGGGCCAGCAGGCGGGGGAAGAGTTCGATGCCCTCCATGCGGGCCAGATGTGCGCCGAGGCAGAAATGGATGCCCGAGCCGAACGCGAGGTTCGGGGAGCCGGAGCGGGTGAGATCGAGGCGGTCGGGATCGGGAAAACGATCCGGATCGCGATTGGCCGCGCCGAGCAGCATGAGGATGGTGCGGCCCGGCTCGCACTCGATACCCGCCACGGTCGTCGGCTCCAGGACGGTGCGGCCGTCGGTCTGGACGGGGGCGTCGTAGCGGAGCAGCTCCTCGACCGCGCCGGGGGCGAGTTCCGGTCTGCTGCACAGGAGTTCGCGTTGATCTGGAAAGGCCAGCAGGGCGGCGAGGCCATTGCCGATGAGGTTGGTGGTGGTTTCGAATCCGGCGGCGAAGAGCAGGATGGCGCTGCCTACACATTCGTCGTCGTCGAGCACGTCGTCCCCGAGCGCGGTGGCGAGGCGGCTGAGCAGATCATCGGCCGGGTGGCGGCGTTTGGCCGCGAGCAGGTCGGCGAAGTATGCGGCCAGTTCGTCCTCGGCGTCGGCGGAGCGGGCGACGGCTGCGGCGTCCGAGCTCGGCTCCAGTGGCGCGAGCATGGCGCGAATCAATGGCGCGGCGGCGGCGCGGTCGCCCTCGGGTACGCCGAGCAGGTCGCCGATGACGCCGACCGGAAGGGGAAGCGCCAGTTCGGAAATGATGTCAACGGTATCGTGCTCGGCCAAGCCGTCGAGCAGTGTCTCGATCTGCGTGACCACGGCGGCACGCAATTCCTCCACGTGACGTCCGGTGAACGCGGAGGACACCAGCCGACGCAGCCGCGTGTGATCCGGCGGATTGCGAAACAGCATTGTCCGGCGGAAGCGGTGCGCGGCCCGCTGCCGCAGTTCCTCGGGAATCGGCGAGAGCCGGAAGCCGAGCGACTCGTCGGCCTTGCCGATCGCCCGATTACGTAGCACGGCATCACAATCCGCGTATCGGGACAGCACGAGTGTGCGACCACCGGTAATCAATACCGGGGCCAATTCCCGCAATCGCCGATAGCCGTCATAGGGTCCCGCGGCGCCGAAGTCGGTGAGCAGCACCTCCGCCAAGAGCTGTCCCGCCGGGGATTGCGGCTGATCGGTAGCGGTCATCGCGCATGCTCCTTCTCCGACAGCGCGGCCAATCTGTTGACACACCATGCACTGTTGTTAACAGACAGACTCGGTCCACGAACGCGGCGTGTCAAGCCCTCATCGGACAGACGCCCAGCCGGTCACATCGAAGCGCCGGGACCAATCAGCCCGCGCACCAGCGCCGTTACCACCTCGCGGCTCTCGGCGACATCATCGAAATCGACACTCACACGCGGCGTGAGCGCGACCGAGGCGACGAAGCGCGTGAGCATCTCGGCCGCCCGAACCGCCCGCCCCGGCGGCACACTCCATTCGATCATCTGGCTGGCAAACCACCGGCTCGACGCCTCCAACAGCGGCCCGGCCTCCAGCGTCAGATACGGCAGCAGTGCCGGTTCGGCCACCAGAAGTTTGCGCAGCAGAACACTATTCCGCAGGTAGGCAATGGTGTGCAGGATATTGCGTGCGGCACCCTCGACCGCGTCGCCGGGCTGCGGCAGTCGATGCAGTTCGGCATAGAACCGGAACAGCTCGCGGGCCAGCAGGTCGCGCACGACCGCGTCCCGGTTCTCGTAGTGACGGTAGAGCAGTACGCGGGAGATGCCCGCCTCGGCCGCCAGCTGTGACATCGACGTCGCCGAGACGCCTTGGGCCACCACCAAACGCCATGCGGTGTCCAGGATCTGATTCTTGCGATCCTCTGCGGGCGGGTCCGCCGCCACCGGACCCCACGGGGTCATCGGCACCGACACGGTTCACCTCCGGTTGACATCGCACTGCGCCGAACCCATGCTATTCCATTACAAACTACGCAAGACTGTTAACACAATGGAGGAACGGCGTGGCACGTGTGCTGATCGAGGACTACCCACACCGCCTCGGCGGCCACTGCGGCTCCGGGGCCCTGCGCGGCCTCATCGAATGGGCCGGACTCGGCTGGGCCGGGCCGCCCAGTGAGGCGCTGGTCTTCGGCATGGGCGGCGGGCTGAGTTTCCAATACCTGCAGATCCCCGGCCTCATGCCGCCGCTCTACTTCGTCGGCCGCACGGCCGATATGGAGCTGGATCTGTGCGCCCGCCTCGGCATCGACACCCGCCGCGACCAGACCGACGATCCCGCCCTCGCCTGGTCATGGGTCACCGGTGAACTCGACGCGGGCCGACCGGTCATGGTCTGGGCAGACATCATGGAACTCCCCTACCTGCGCGTCCGACTCTCCAATACCCGCCACGACATTGTCGTCATCGGCTACGACACCGACGCCGAGATCGCCTACATCGTCGACAACGACCGCGACGAAGTACAGACGGTCCCCCTACAGGCACTCGCGAAAGCCCGCTACTCCAACGGCTTTCCGGACCCCAACCAGCACGCCACCTATCCGATGCGCTTCCCGGACCGGCTCCCCGACCTGCTCTCGGCCGCCCGCGACGCCGCGGCGGCCGCCGTCGCGAACCTGCACGGCATTACCCAGGAACCGATCGGGACGGCCGAAGCGGCCCTCCCGCCCGGCTCCACCCGCACCCTCGGTCTGGCCGGAGTCGAGAAGTTCTGCCACGACGTCGCCCGATGGCCTGCGGACCTCACCCCCGACGAACTCGGCATCGCATTGCGCACCGTCCGCATTTTCGTCGAGAAGGCAGGCACCGGCGGTGGCTTCTTCCGCCGCCTGCAATCCGACTTCTGCAACGAAGTCGCAGACCTGACCGGCGACAAGCCCTACCGCGCAGCCGCTGACGCATACCGCGACTGCGCCAACATCTGGAGCCGCTTCGCCGCGCTCGCCACCACCGACTCCCCCGACCTCAACGCCCTGGCAGCCTGCGTAGCCGACCTACCCGCGGCCGAACACCGCGCCGCCGACGCCCTGGCCCTCGCCGCCGCACCCTGAGACGATCGCGACGACGCCGCAATCCGTCAGCCGGCCGCCCCGACCCGCGTTCAGGAGTTTCCTGCGATGATCACTTCCGGAATGCCGGTGCCGAGCGCGACGGGCATGCAGGTCGGCGCGGGGGCGTGCGCCGGATCAAGAACGGTGAGCAGGAGTTGCTGCACGAACGGGTCGTAGACCATGTGGAAGTGACCGGTCAGATTCTCCGCGCACAGGTCCTGCAGTGCGATATTGCGCGCACCGGGACCGCGCAATGCGATGTTCTCGAAGGGCTGGATCATCTCGTCGACCCGGCTGCCGATGGTGACGTACTGCACCCCGGGGACAGTGTCACCGCCCGCGTTGAGTTCGGTCATGATCGGCGAGCCCTGCGCCTGCTCTACCGCTGCGAGCGAGGTCACCAACTGGAACGCCTGCAGCCCGCCGGGAATCACCTGCGCCACCGGCACCAGCCCGTACATCACACCGCCGTAGCTCGGGGAGGCGATGCCGACCCACTGGCCGACCTTGGGTGCGCCGCCGAGCTTGTTGACGAAGAGGCGAGTCACATTGGCGCCCTGCGAGAATCCGACGAGGTCGACCTGCGTGGCACCGGTGGCGGCCAGCACGTCGTCCACGAACGCGCCGACCTGGTGCGCGCTCAACCACAGGTCCTCGGTGCCGTAGCTGTCCGCGCCCAGCTTGCCACCGTAGTTGAGCGCGAAGACGCAGAAGCCTGCCGCGGTGAGCTGCGGCGCGATGGCCGACCAGTCCGAATACGCGGTGGAATCGGTGCCGTGCGCGAGCACGACCGGCCGGGGGTGGGTGGCGCTCGGGGCGCAGTCGAAATTGTTGGTGCCCGCGGGAACCGCGTTCGGATGGGTCTTCAGATACGCCGCGGCGGCCAGGTGATCCGGCTGCGGCGGAGCGGCTGCGGTGGGCACGTTCGGCGGCCGATAGCCGGCCGGTTCGGCCCTCGCGACCGTCGGTGCCGCGCCGGAGCCGACGATGATGGCGCCGGCGAGCGCGCAAACGAGCGCGACTCGGCACAATTGTGAATAACCCCAACCCCACAATCCACGTGACTGTTCCATCTCACAATGATCTACCCGAGAGGGGGTGAAATGCGCGCCGGGAAGGGGTGTTTCACACTTCTGTTACGCACCGAGGGCTATGACTTCTCAGGGCTTTCGTCCTCCGCGAGGATGCGGTATAACGCCTTGCGCGCCTCGGTGAGGACCTCGGCCGCTTTGGTCGCCTGCTCGGGAGTGCCCGCCGCCGCGACCTGGCCGACCGCGCCCATCAGCTGACCGATCAGCCCGCGCAGATCGATGGCCTGTGCGCCGACGTCTTCCTTGATGTCCGCCCACGGGTCACCCAGCTCGTCACGATTCGCTGTGACGTACTCGGTGCCGGTTTCGGTGAGCTTCGCGGTCTTGCGACCCGCCACTTTCTCGATGAGCACCAGACCCTCGTCTTCCAGCTGCGCCAGCGCGGGGTAGATGGACCCGGGGCTCGGCCGCCAGACGTCGTCGCTGCGCTCCCTGATCTGCTGGATGAGTTCGTATCCGTGCATCGGCCGCTCAGTGAGCAGCAGCAGCACTGCCGCACGCACGTCGCCACGCCGACCTCGGCCACCTCGGCCGCGCCCACGTCCGAAATGCGGTCCGAATCCGGGACCGAAGCCCGGCCCGAACTCGGGGCCGAAGCCGTGCCGTCCGCCGCGCCGATGCTGACGCTGATGCCGCTCGGGCCCGCACTCTTCCGACCCCGGCCGGTTCCACCGGCCACGCCGTCCGAAATCTCGATTTTCCATGTTTTCCATGATTGCCTCCTCAGGCCTTCGTGTTCGTTTCATGTTATCGACGATATATCGTCAATGCATCGAAGACAAGAGTGGGAACGGACACAAACCACCGGACGGAAAGACCGAAGGCCGCGCACCGTGTCGATGCGCGACCTGCTAAGTGACACATGATCGACTACCCCACGGCGTATCAGCCGGGCGGAGCCGTCGACCGGAACGAGATCATGGCTGTAGTGAATCGATCCAATGCTCGAGGCGACGGCCCTCGGTGCGCATGAGCTCGGGGTCACGGAAGGCGTTGGTAAGCAACGATATTCCCTGATATGACGCAATCAAGGCCACCGCGAGCTCCCCCGCATCGCTACGACCCAGCGCCGCGAATTGCCGCTCGACCCATTCGATCAGCGCCCGCATATTCGCCGCCGACTCACGATCGAGGCCATCGGCACGCTTGCCCAGCTCGGTGGCCAATGTTCCGGTGGGACAACCGAACTGCGCTGCCACCTCACGTTGCTCGACCCAGCCCCGCACCAGCGCTTTCAGCCGATCTTGCGGCGCTTCGTGCTGTTCGAGCACGAGGATCAGATCCCGCAGCGACCGCGCGTGCGCGCCCAGCGCCGCCTGGACCAGCTGATCCTTCGTCTTGAAGTAGTAGTACACATTGCCGACCGGCACCTCGGCTGACGCGGCGATGTCGGCGATCGTCGCCTTCTCGACACCCTGCCGGTGAAACACCTGGGCCGCCGCGGCGGCCAGCCGCTCCCGCTTGCCTGCCGCCGGCGTCATGCGTCCTCCTTCGACTGAGTTAGTCATTCAACTAACTATAGACAGACCGGCGGTCCGTCGACTAGGTTCCTGTTAGTCAGTCAACTAACTCAGGAGTGAACGTGATCGTAGTGACCGGAGCAACCGGCAATGTCGGACGCACCCTCGTGCAGACCCTCGCCGCGGCGGGCGAACAGGTGACCGCCGTGTCCCGCGGAACCGAGCCCGCGCTGCCCGACGGCGTACGCCACCAGCAGGCCGACCTGACCCAGCCCGAAACCCTCGCCCCCGCCTTCGCTGGCGCGACGGCGCTCTTCCTGCACGACACCGGTACCAGTGCACATTTGATGGACCCCCGTGCCATCCTCGAGCTCGCGAAATCCGCTGGCATTCAACGAGTTGTGCAACTGTCGTCACAAGGAGTCGCCACCCGGCCGGAGTCGGCCTCGCACGGGCAGTTGGGGCGGTCGTTCGAGGAGGCCGTCCGAGCGTCAGGCCTGGAGTGGACGATCCTGCGGCCCGGCGCCTTCGCTTCCAATGCGTACGCATGGGTGGAGTCGGCGCGTAGCCAACGCACCGTCGCGGCGCCGTTCGGCGACATCGGCTTGCCGGTGATCGATCCGTCCGACATTGCCGAGGTTGCCGCTGCGGCCCTGCGCCAGGATGGCCACGCCGGGCAGATCTACACGTTGACCGGCCCCGCGCTCAGCACACCTCGACAGCGGGCCGATGATCTCGGCGCCGCACTCGGCGAGCCGGTTCGGTTCGTCGAGCAGACCCGCGCGGAGGCGCACGCGCAGATGGTGCAGTTCATGCCCGAACCCGTCGTCGAGACCACGCTGACCATCATCGGCGCGCCCACCCCGGCGGAGCAGCAGATCTCCCCCGACGTCGAAAGGGTGCTCGGTCGCGCACCGCACAGCTTCGCGGACTGGGCTCGGCGAAACATCGTCGCGTTCAAGTAGTTCGGTGCGTTGACGGTGTTCGCGCCCGCGAACACCGTCCACCTGCCGTGTGGCGCCAGGTCAGCAGACCGGGCAGGTGCTGGTCAGAAGACCCCGGCAGTGCCGGCATGCAATTCGCAACTGTTGGCGAAGGTCCGCTGCCATTGGACCGGCGTGCCGCGCCAGGTGCCGGTGGCTGCAACAGTCACCGGGTCGTAGATCTGAATGCAGACGGCGGTGGGATCGGCGGGAAGATCGCCGAAGGAGCCGTTTACCTTGTCCAGGGCGGCGCACGCAGCCTCCGGGCGCTCGTGCGTGCCGCCTGCCGGTTCGCACGTCACGGAGATTCGCTGAGCATCGGGCTTTGGCTGCTCACCCGTGCTGATAGTCAGCTCCAGGCTGGATTTCGGCAGTTCGGGGTCGGCGGTAGCGCAGGATCCCGACGTGATGGACGCCGCGATCGCAACGCACGCGATCGTGATGATCCGGTACTGCGGGTGAGTCGTCATTTCCCCACTCAACCACGAGATTTCTGCGAACCGTCGACGAACTCGCTCGACGCGCGTCTATCAGCCGATGTCGACCGGGTCTATTTGGACGCGCAGAGGTGCGTCGGAGCGATGGGTGCTCCGGACCGCCTGGGCGGCGGTGAGGGCTCGGGACAACGCGGCGCCCGAGATGCGGTCGACGCGCAGGAGCATGCGTTCGACCTCGGCGGGGCTGTCGCCGCCAAAGGGTTTGCGGGCGCCGGGCGGGAGCGGGACCGGGCCAAGTACGTCGACACCGTCGGGAAGGTTTGTGGCAGCGAGCAATTCGGCGACGGCATCGGCGGATCCATCGATGGCCGCCATACGAACCGCGGGCGGGAAGCCGACCTCGGTGCGACCGGCCATCTCGGCGTGCGCATGGCCGACCGGATCCCAGCGGAGCAGGGCCTGCACGGTGGGAATCGACGGCTCGGCCATGACGACGACTTGACCGTGCGCACGAACCAGGGTGGCGGCGGACATCCACCGGCGCAACGTGTCCTCAGCGGCGCGCAGGTCCGCGCGGCTCAACAGCGCCCAGCCGTCGAGCAGCAGCGCGACACCGTAGCCGCCGGGCAGCACCGGTTCCGCGCCGACCGTCGCGACCACGACCTGCGGCCCCGGCTCGACGGTATCCAGCATCGCGCCACCGCCGGAACCACGAATCGGCACACCGGGGAAGGCGCGACCGAGTTCCTCCGCGGTGCGGGCGGCACCGATCACCACCGCACGCAGGGCCCGCGACCCACAGCTCGCGCAGCGGAAGGCCGCCTCGACGATGCCGCACCAGCGGCAGCTCGGACTGTGCGCGACATCGTCGCGCGGCGACCGGACCTCCGGGAGTGCAAGCGGACCGTTGCAGTGGCGGCATCGCGCCGGCGTCCGGCATTTCGCACAGGCCAGCGACGGGATATAACCGCGCCGAGGCACCTGCACCAGGACCGCGGCCCCTTCTTTCAGCGCCTGACGCGCGGCCGCGAACGCCACCCCGGGGATCCGCACCGCGCGCGCGACCGGATCGCGCTCCATCGCCATGTCGGTATCCCCCGGAGCGCTGATCCGCGGCGAGAATTTGCGCACCAGCCCACGGTCGGGTATCAGATCGTGCGCCCACCCCGAATCGACGACGGACTGCGTCTCGGCCGTCCGCGCGAAACCCGCCGCGATGAAGGCCGCACCCGTCTCGTGCGCACGCAGCATCGCGACCTCACGCGCATGCGGGTACGGCGCTCTCGGCTCGGCATAGGTGTCGTCACCGTCATCCCAGATCGCGATCAGACCCAGATCGGTGGTGGGCGCGAACACCGCGCTACGCGTCCCGACCACCACCCGTGCGTTCCCGCGCAACGCTGCAAGCCACCGCCGATACCGCGCGGCCGGGCCCAACCCGGCAGCCAGCCCCACCGCCGAATCTCCCACCAGCCGAACACATTCCGCCAACACGCGATCCAGATCCCGCTGATCGGGCACTATCAGAATCGCACTGCGCCCACCCGCGACAACCACAGCGGCCAACTCCGCCAACCGCCGCGCCCACTCCTCCCCCGGCAGCGCCTGCCACACCGCCCGGGGCCCTCTGCCCTGCCCGAGCGCGGTCAGGAACGCGGTGCCATGGATGTACCGCTCCCACAGCGCCGGATCGACAGGCAACGCGGCAGTGGATGCTGCTACACCAGCTGTCCCGGCCACATTCCCGCCATCACTGTCGCCGGGGTCAGCACCCTGCGCTCGACGGATATCCGGATCCACGACCGCAGCCGGATCGGCGGAAACGACACCTCGTGCGCGACGGCGCGGCAGATCGGCGGACTCGGCCTCCGCCGCACCGTCTACCTCGGCTACCTGCGCACTTGTCGCGGTAGCAGTGCTCGCCGACCGCGAATCCGGCACGGAGGCAGACGAATCCGTCCGAAAAGTGACCGAACTCTCACCGGGCGAACTGCCGACCATCGGCGAATACGGCTGCGGCGCTGAAGTCTCAGCCGAGAGTGGCGCCGCATCGGACCCTGCGGCACCTGTGGGGGAATTCGTTTGCACACGAGCCGAATCCGTGGCGGCGGGCGTGCTGTCGACCACTGCGGGTGCATCGTCAGGCGTGGGCGCTGCGGCCGTGGTGGATCCACTGATCGCACCGGCGTCTTCGTCCGAACCGGACTCGGCGGCAACAGATGTCGCGATCGTTGTCGGGGCCGCGACATTCGGTGCGGGCGCTTCGGACGTCGCGGCTCCCCCGATCCGACCGGCGTCATCGGCATGCCCTGGCGTGGCCGAGTTCTCCGATTGCGCACCAGCGGGCGCGGGCGAATCTGCTTGTGCCGCTACCGGGTCGGCGGACTTCTTCGAACCGCCGGTTTCGGTGCGGGCGTGGCGAGGTGGGATGGCCAAGCGCAGCACGTCGGCGCGAGTGCCCGCGTAGCGGGCGGCAACGGTGGTTGCCAGTCGCAGGATTTCGGGGGTCAGGACTCGTTCGGGGGACACGACGCGTTCGAGTTTGACCAGCTTGCCGGAGTGGTCGCTGCGGGGCAGTCGAGCCAGGAGGTAGCCGTCGACGAGGCGGCCCGCGAAGCGGACGCGGACTCGGACGCCGGGTTGGGCGATGGCGTCGAGCTCAGGGGGAACCAGGTAGTCGAAGTCGCGGTCCAGGTGGGCGGGCGACAACAGCGGGAGCACCCGTGCGATGGGTGCTCCCGCTGCTGTCGAATCGTGTGCCGCCCTTGCTCCCGTGGAAACGGCGTCCGTGGGAGTGGCGGGGAGGTCCGCCGTGGGTTGGTTCACGCGGGCCAGGTCGACTTACAGGCCGATTGCCGCGCGCAGTTTGTCGGCACGATCGGTGTGCTCCCAGGGCAGGTCGACGTCGGTGCGGCCGAAGTGGCCGTACGCGGCGGTCGGCGCGTAGATCGGGCGCAGCAGGTCCAGGTCGCGGATGATCGCGCCGGGGCGCAGGTCGAAGACCTCGGTAATGGCCGTCGAAATGCGAATCGGGTCGACCTTCTCGGTGCCGAAGGTCTCCACGAACAGACCGACCGGAGCGGCCTTGCCGATGGCGTAGGCCACCTGAACCTCGACGCGCTCTGCCAGCCCGGCCGCGACGACGTTCTTGGCGACCCAGCGCATGGCATAGGCGGCCGAGCGGTCCACCTTCGACGGGTCCTTGCCGGAGAACGCGCCGCCACCGTGGCGTGCCATGCCGCCGTAGGTGTCGACGATGATCTTGCGGCCGGTCAGGCCCGCGTCACCCATCGGGCCGCCGAGCACGAACTTGCCGGTGGGGTTGACCAGCAGCCGGATGTTCGAGATATCCAGGCTCGGCAGGTCCAGATCGGCGAGCACCGAATCGAGGACCTTCTCGCGGATATCGGGAGCGAGCAGGTTGTCCAGGTCGATATCGGCGGCGTGCTGGGTGGAGATGACGACCGTGTCGAGGCGAACCGGGCGGTCACCGTCGTATTCGATGGTGACCTGGGTCTTACCGTCCGGACGCAGGTAGGGCAGCACGCCGGACTTACGGACCGCGGTGAGCCTGCGCGCGAGGCGATGCGCCAGCGCGATCGGCAGCGGCATGAGCTCGGGGGTATCGGTGTTCGCGTAGCCGAACATCAGGCCCTGGTCGCCCGCGCCCTGGCGCTCGATCTCGTCATCCGAACCCGCGGTGCGCGCCTCGTGCGAGGTGTCGACGCCCTGCGCGATATCGGGCGACTGCGCGCCGATGGCGATATTGACGCCACAGGAGTTTCCGTCGAAACCCTTTGCGGACGAGTCGTATCCGATCTCGAGGATCTTCTCGCGCACGATGTGCGGGATGTCCGCGTACGCCGACGTGGTGACCTCACCCGCGACGTGGACCTGACCGGTCGTCACGAGGGTTTCCACCGCGACCCGGCTGCGCGGATCTTCCGCGAGCAAAGCGTCGAGAATGGAATCGCTGATGGCATCACAGATCTTGTCCGGATGACCTTCGGTCACGGACTCACTGGTGAATAGCCGGCTGCCGGACGTGCGCACAGTTCTTCCCTCTCCCTCAACGGGTTACTCGTATCGGTTTGCGACAGTAGCGTGATGCCACCACCGCGCAAACCTTCATCTCAGACTATTCCAAACCACCGACGCGATGGACTCGCGCCCAGACGCTGTCTCAGACTATTCGGCGATCGACGCGAACTACCGGATCTTCATCCCGACATCGCGTCACTTACCTGAATATCTGCACCGCGACCAACCAGTCCGCGTCGGCGATTACCTCGACGCCGCAATCCGTACGGCCCCGCAACAAGACTCGAACGCTCCGAAGAATCGGCGCACGAAGGCTCAATGCAACAGCGGACCGAGCGCGTCGAGCACCCGACTTGCCAACAGCGCCTTCGACCCGTGATCGAGTGCCTGTTCGGTGCCATCCGCACCGAGCAGCCAGCCGTCGTTGGTATCGACCTCGAACGCCTTGCCCTCGCCGACCGCGTTCACGACCAGCAGATCGCAACCCTTGCGGGCTAGCTTTGCTCGCGCGTGGGTGAGCACGTCGCCCTGTTCGTCACCGGTCTCGGCGGCGAAGCCGACGATCGTGGTGCCCGCCAGCTGGCCGTCGCGTCGCGATTGCACCAGACCGGCAAGAATGTCGTCGGTCTTGGTCAGCGCGATCACATCCGGCTCGCCGGCACCCTTTTTGATCTTGGCCGCGGCAACGTTGGTCGGCCGGAAATCGGCAACCGCCGCCGCCATGATCACCGCGTCGGCGCCGACCGCGTGCTTCTCGACGGCGGTCTTGAGCTGTTCGGCGGTGGTGATGTGCACCAGGTCGACGGCAGCGGGAGCGGCCATCTCGATCGTGTTGCCCGCGATCAGCGTGACGTGGGCGCCGCGCTGAGCGGCGACCCTTGCCAGCGCATAGCCTTGTTTGCCGGAGCTGCGGTTGCCCAGGAAACGCACCGGGTCCAGCGGTTCCCTGGTACCGCCCGCGGTGATCACCACGCGGCGGCCTTCCAGATCACGCGGGATCGCGTCGGCCCGCTCGAGCAGCAACGTGGCAAGCCCGAAGATTTCCTCGGGTTCGGGCAACCGGCCTGGTCCGGTGTCGGCGCCGGTGAGCCGGCCCGACGCGGGCTCCATGACGATCGCACCGTGCGCACGCAGCGTCGCGACATTGGCGACGGTGGCCGGATGCTCCCACATCTCGGTGTGCATCGCGGGCGCGAACACGACCGGACATCGGGCCGTCAGCAGCGTGGCGGTCAACAGGTCGTCGGCGCGGCCGCTCGCGGCGCGCGCCATCAGATCGGCGGTCGCCGGGGCGATGACTACGAGGTCCGCCTCCTGGCCGAGCCGCACATGGGGTACCTCGGGCACATCTGCGAACACACCGGTGTGCACCGGGTTCCCGGACAGCGCCTCGAAGGTTGCCTTGCCGACGAACTGCAACGCCGACTCGGTGGGGATCACCCGAACCTGATGCCCGGTCTCGGTGAACCGGCGCACTATCGAGCAGGCTTTGTAGGCGGCGATCCCTCCGCCGACGCCGACGACGATCCGTGTGGTGGTCACTACGCCTCCGGCCTAGATGTGGTCACTGCGTCTTGCTCGAATTACTCGCCTTCGGCGTGCTCGAGCAGATCGGAGTGGATTTCACGCATCGCGACCGACAGCGGCTTCTCCTGCAGACCCGGCTCGACCAGCGGACCGACGTATTCGAGAATGCCGTCGCCGAGCTGGTTGTAGTAGTCGTTGATCTGACGGGCCCGCTTGGCTGCGTAGATGACCAGGGCGTACTTGGACGAGGTGCGCTCCAGCAGCTCGTCGATCGGCGGGTTGGTCAGGCCGATCGGAGTGTCGTATGCCGGGGCGGGCTTGATGTCCGTACTGCTCACTAGGTGCGCTCCTGCGGGGGTGGGGGGTCACGAACTCGAATTTGTGCTAACAAACAACGATACCAACTGCTCACACGCGCTGGTCACCTCGTCGTTCACTATGACGATGTCGAACTCGTCACAGGCCGCCAATTCCGTCCTGGCGGTTTCCAGCCTGCGCTCGATTACTTCGGGCGATTCGGTGCCGCGCGACCGCAGCCGGGCGACCAATTCGTCCCAGCTGGGCGGGGCAAGGAACACCAGCAGCGCTTCGGGAATGGCCTTGCGCACCGACCGCGCACCCTCGAGATCCACCTCGACGAGCACCGGCAGTCCGGCGGCCATTGCCTCACGCACCGGACCCGCGGGGGTACCGGAACGTTGCAATCCTCCGTGGATGTCCGCCCACTCGAGTAGTTCGCCCGCCTCGATCATGGCGTCGAACTCTTCTCGCGTGACGAACCGATAGTCCCGGCCGTCGACCTCCCCGGGCCTGGGGGCCCGGGTCGTTGCCGACACACTGAAGACCAAGTGGGGCAGCCGCTCACGGACGCAGCGCACCACAGTGGACTTACCCACGGCCGAGGGGCCGACCAGTACAACCAGTCGACCCTTCCGCGTGTGTCCGATCACCTTCGTTGTCAGGCGAAGTCGAATCGGGCGAGCAGCGCCTTGCGCTGCCGGTCACCCAGTCCGCGCAAACGCCGGGTGGGGGCGATCTCCAGCTCGCTCATGATCTCCGCCGCCTTGACCTTGCCCACCTTGGGCAGAGCCTCGAGCAGTGCCGACACCTTCATCTTGCCGAGAATCTCATCGGACTCGGCGTCGGTGAGGACCTGCTTCAGGTCGGTGCCGCCACGCTTCAGGCGCTCCTTGAGCTCCGCCCGAGCACGGCGAGCGGCAGCCGCCTTCTCCAAAGCAGCGGCGCGCTGCTCGTCAGTCAGCTGGGGAAGGGCCACGGTTCCTCCGTCTCATCGTTCATTGCATTAACTCCTGCCGGTAACCCAGCAGTCTCAGCGACCGTACCCACGACGTCCGCCGATTGCGAACCCACCCCCCAGGTCAGCGCATGATTCGCCGATGTCGTAGGGGCGGACCCGGCCGGATCCGTCCGGCCTCTCGCTCGCTGCGCTGATACTACCGCCGAATCACCGAAATGCCCCGTACGCAGGGCGTTTTCAGTCTCACATAGGGATAGCGGGGAGATTGCGACGGCACGACGTGTGGCCCCAGCAACTGGGCGCCCGTCCGACCAGGAACTTTCTCGGATTTTTCCGCGTGTCGCGCCGCCTTTCGCGTGTCGGGGCGCTCCGAACGCCGAGAACAGGGCTATGAGTCCGCCCGCGAACCGCCGAAATCGATCGCAGAGCCGCCCGATCCCGGCGACCACATCCGTGTGCCCCTTCGGCCCGAAACCGGCGTAGCCGGGCGGCCAGCCGCCCACACGCCCCATCTCGGCACCGGACCGATCACATCGCGGCGGCGTCGGCACGGAGATACTCGGGAATGGCAAGCACGCGTCGGTTGTGCGCCGCACTCGGGCAGGTCGAGCTCGGTGAAGACGGCGTCGATGCGCTTCGCACAGCGCTACGGGTGACGTACGACTCATCGCAGATCACCTCGGCGCTCACGCAGCAGTGTCGAATCGTCGGCCGGCGTTATGCGCATGGCACCTCCACGAGCAGCGCTCGGATCACCCTGATCAACACGCCGAGCACGACGCGCACTGCGAGTCAGCTTGCCGCGCGGTGACCGGACGGCCGGCGACGCAGCGCCATTCCCCATCACATCCACCGCCCAATCTGCGATGCCTGTGAGTTCGCTGCCGTTCGAATCCATTGTCGTATCCATGTCCTCGACGCTGGGAACACAGCGGCATCCGGACAGTAGAGCCGACCACCCTGGTCCGGTCGGTCCGACCGCAGCAAGGGGTGCGGCATCCGCAGCACATCGCGGGGATTACCGCATCGTCGTGGTGTTTCGGTCGGCCGGAGCGTCGAACACCATGCACAAGAAACCGATTCGAATCGCGGCGGTGCCCGGCTCGCTCATCTTCGTGTCGGCACTGACATTCGCGCAGGTCACGGCGTCGCCACGGGAGGAAGCCATGGCCGCTGGCGCGGCGCGGGTCGCGGCAACGTCGGCAACGGATGTCGTACTGCGAGTGTCGGATACGGCGGGCGCACGGGTGGGTGCGGCAAACACGGCTGGTCTCGCCCATCGTGGACAGCTCGGCACGAACAGTCACTTCCGAATCGGCAGCGTCGCAAAGACATTCGTCGGGACAGTAGTGCTACAGCTGGCGGACGAGGGCGGATCCGACTGGACGGACAGATCGCCGAACAGTTGCCCGGCGTCGGTCCTGACCGTGGTGGTCGCCTCGGCCGGAGCCTCGGACCTGCCGACCCGGTGGCGGCCACCACCGCCACGTTCGGCCTGACCTGATGTCAGCCGGTTCAGCGCTGCAGGAACGCGAAAGCTTCCTGGAGCTCAGCCGTCCTCGCGCACAGCGCCGAGACGGACGGACCCGCCGCGAGCACTTCACGCGAGGCAGTGGGCACGACCGCACCGAGGCTCGCGGCGGGCACCAGGGCGCGGATGGAGTCAGCTCCCCCGCCCTGCGCGCCGACGCCCGGCATGAGGATCGGCCCGTTGAGCTTGCTCAGGTCGGGGGCCTCGGTGAGGGTGGCACCGACAACGACTCCGACGGAACCGAACTCGGCGCCCGCATTGCGTTCGGCCGCCGCATCGACCATGGCCTGGGCGATGGTCCGGCCGTCGGCGGCGGTAATGCGCTGCAGCTGGGCGCCTTCGGGATTCGAGGTGGCCGCGAGGACAAAGACGCCGCGGTGGTTCTGCTCGGCCAAGCCGAATGCCGGGTCGAGCGAGCCGAATCCGAGATAGGGCGACACCGTCACCGCGTCCGAGCCGAGCGCGCCGTCGCCGAGCCAGGCACGGGCATAGGCGTCCATGGTGGAGCCGATGTCACCGCGCTTGGCGTCGGCCAGCACCAGGGTGCCGGAGGCACGCAGCACGCTGATCGTGCGCTCCAGCACCGCGATACCACCAGACCCATAGGCCTCGAAGAACGCCACCTGTGGTTTGACCAGCGCAACGCGACCGTCGAAGGCCTCGACACAGGTCTCGGCGAACGCTTCGAGTCCGTCGACATCATCGGTCAGGCCCCACGCGTCGAGCAGTTGCGGATGCGGGTCGATGCCGACGCACAGTGGCCCGAAATGCCGCATCGCGTGCCGCAGCCGGGTACCGAACGTCTTCATCGCACCGTCTCCTTCATCATTCGAGCGATCGTCAACCACGAAGCGCCGAATGCAGTTCCTGCAGGGAGCGCACCCCGATGCCACCGTTGATGGTCGCCTCGATGCCCTGCACGGCGGCGGCCGCGCCCTGCACCGTGGTGATGCACGGAATATTCACACCGACCGCGGCGGTGCGGATTTCGTATCCGTCGACGCGGGGTCCGGAATTGCCGTAGGGGGTGTTGAACACCATGTCGACCTCGCCGTCGCGGATCTGCTCCACGATCGACGCGATCGGCACCTCGCCTCCGGATGCCGGGTCCGAGTGCTTGCGCACCTGTTCACACGGAATTCCATTGCGGCGCAGCATTTCCGCCGTACCCTCGGTGGCCAGGATACGGAAGCCCAGGTCGTGCAGGCGTTTCACCGGGAACACCATGGCGCGCTTGTCGCGGTTGGCGATCGAGACGAACACGGTGCCCTCGGTGGGCAGCGAGCCATAGGCGGCGGCCTGGCTCTTGGCGAACGCGGTGCCGAAGTCGGCATCGATGCCCATGACCTCGCCGGTGGACTTCATCTCCGGCGAGAGCAGCGAATCCACACCGGTGCCATCGGCCTTGCGGAACCGGTGGAACGGCAGCACCGCTTCCTTCACCGCGACCGGCGCGTCCAGCGGGACGTGCCCGCCGTCGCCCTCGGCGGGCAGCATGCCTTCCTTGCGGAGCTCGGCGATGGACGCGCCCATCGTGATTCGCGCGGCGGCCTTGGCCAGCGGCACCGCCGTGGCCTTGGACACGAACGGAACCGTACGGCTGGCACGGGGATTGGCCTCGAGCACGTAGAGCACGTCGTCCTTGAGCGCGTACTGCACGTTCAGCAGGCCCTTGACGCCGATACCCTTGGCAAGCGCGATCGTGGACCGGCGGACGGCCTCGATATCGCTGCGGCCCAAGGTGATCGGCGGCAGCGCGCAGGCGGAGTCGCCGGAGTGGATGCCCGCCTCTTCGATGTGTTCCATCACGCCGCCGAGGTAGACCTCCTCGCCGTCGCACAGTGCGTCGACGTCGATCTCGATGGCGTCTTCCAGGAACCGGTCGACCAGCACCGGATGCTCAGGGCTGAGCTCGGTGGCGCGGGAGATGTAGCCCTCCAGGGACTGCTCGTCGTAGACGATCTCCATGCCGCGCCCGCCGAGCACGTAGGACGGTCGAACCAGCACCGGGTAGCCGATGCTCGCGGCGATCTTCTTGGCCTGGGCGAAGGTGGTCGCGGTGCCGTACTTCGGCGCGGGCAGGCCCGCGGCGACGAGCACGTCACCGAACTCGCCGCGGTCCTCGGCCAGGTCGATGGCGGCGGCGCTGGTGCCGACCACCGGGACGCCCGCGTCGGTGAGCCGCTGCGCGAGCCCGAGCGGGGTCTGCCCGCCCAGCTGCACGATGACACCGGCGACGGTGCCGGATTCGGACTCCGCGTGGAAGACCTCGAGCACATCCTCGAAGGTCAGCGGCTCGAAGTAGAGCCGGTCGGCGGTGTCGTAGTCGGTGGAGACGGTCTCCGGGTTGCAGTTGACCATCACCGTCTCGTAGCCGGCCTGCGACAGGGTCGTCGCCGCGTGGACACACGAGTAGTCGAACTCGATGCCCTGGCCGATCCGGTTCGGGCCGGAACCGAGGATGATCACCTTGTCGCGCTCACGCTGCGGTGCCACCTCGGACTCGGCGGCGGGATCCAGCTCGTAGGTCGAGTAGTGATACGGGGTCTTGGCCTCGAATTCGGCGGCGCAGGTGTCGACGGTCTTGAAGACCGGCCGGATACCGAGCCGGTGGCGCAGGGTACGCACGCCGGTCTCGCCCGCGAGTTCCGCACGCAGCGCGGCGATCTGACGGTCGGAAAGGCCGTAGTGCTTGGCACGCCGCAACAGCGACTCGTCGAGCACGGGTGCGTCGATGATCTCCTGGCGCAGCTCGACCAGTCCGGCGACCTCGGCGACGAACCATGGGTCGATGCCGGAGGCCTTGGCGACGTCCTCGATATTCGCGCCGAGGCGCAGTGCGCGCTCCACCTGGTAGATGCGGCCCTCGGTCGGGGTGCGCAGATCCTCCAGGATGGACTCGACATCGGTCCACTTGCCGTCTTCTTGTGTCCAGAAGCCCGCGGCCTTGGTCTCCAGCGACCGCAGCACTTTGCCGAGAGCCTCGGAGAAGTTGCGGCCCAGCGACATTGCCTCGCCCACCGACTTCATGGTGGTGGTCAGTGTCGGGTCGGCGCCGGGGAACTTCTCGAACGCGAACCGCGGCGCCTTGACGACCACGTAGTCCAGGGTCGGCTCGAAGCAGGCGGGGGTTTCCTTGGTGATGTCGTTGACGATCTCGTCCAAGGTATAGCCGATGGCCAGCTTGGCGGCGATCTTTGCGATCGGGAAACCCGTTGCTTTGGAAGCCAATGCAGACGAACGCGAGACGCGCGGGTTCATCTCGATGACGATCAGACGGCCGTCACGCGGGTCCACCGCGAACTGGATGTTGCAGCCGCCGGTGTCGACGCCGACCTCGCGCAGGATGTCGATGCCGAGGTCGCGCATCTTCTGGTACTCGCGGTCGGTGAGGGTCATGGCCGGTGCGACGGTGACCGAGTCACCGGTGTGCACGCCCATCGGGTCCACGTTCTCGATCGAGCAGACGATCACGACGTTGTCGCGACTGTCACGCATCAGCTCGAGCTCGAATTCCTTCCAGCCGAGGATGGATTCCTCGATGAGCACGTTCGCGGTGGGCGAGGCGGCGAGGCCGCCGCCGGCGATACGGTCGAGATCCTCGTCGTTGTAGGCCATGCCGGAACCGAGGCCGCCCATGGTGAAGGAGGGGCGAACGACGACCGGGAAACCGAGCTCGGCGACGGTGGCACGCACCTCGTCCATGGTGTGGCACACCGCGGAGCGTGCGCTCTCGCCACCGACCTTGGCAACGATGTCCTTGAACTTCTGGCGGTCCTCACCGCGCTGGATGGCGTCGAAGTCGGCGCCGATCAGCTCGACGTTGTACTTCTGCAGCACACCGCGCTCGTGCAGGGCGACAGCGGTATTGAGCGCGGTCTGCCCACCGAGGGTGGCGAGAATGGCGTCGGGGCGTTCCTTCTCGATGACCTTCTCGACGAACTCCGGCGTAATCGGTTCCACGTAGGTGGAATCCGCGAACTCCGGGTCGGTCATGATGGTCGCCGGGTTGGAGTTCACCAGCGAAACCCGAAGGCCCTCGGCCCGCAGCACCCGGCACGCCTGGGTGCCGGAATAGTCGAATTCACAGGCCTGGCCGATAACGATCGGGCCCGAGCCGATCACCAGGATGTGCTTGAGATCCTCGCGGCGAGGCATCAGGCTCCTTCCATGAGACCGGCGAAACGGTCGAAGAGATAAGCGGCATCGTGGGGTCCCGCGGCGGCCTCCGGGTGGTACTGCACAGAGAACGCGCGGCCGTCGATCAGACGGACACCTTCGACGGTGCCGTCGTTGGCACAGACGTGGCTGACCTCAGCGCGGCCGAAGGGCGTGTCGAACTGCTCCCCCGCTTCACCCTCCAGCGCGAAGCCGTGGTTCTGCGCGGTGATCGAGATGCGGCCGGTTTCCTTCTCGACGACCGGGATATTGATGCCGCGGTGGCCGAACTTCATCTTGTAGGTCTTGCGACCGAACGCCCGGCCGAGGATCTGGTTGCCGAAGCAGATGCCGAACAGCGGCAGGCCTTTCTCCAGCACGCCCTGGGTGATCGCGACCGCACCGTCCTGGGTGGCCGGGTCACCGGGACCGTTGGACAGAAAAACCCCGTTCGGGTTCAGCGCCAGAATCTGGTCCAGCGAGGTGGTCGAGGGCACCACGTGCACCCGCATCCCGCGCTCGGCGAACATGCGCGGGGTGTTGGTCTTGATGCCGAGATCGACCGCGACCACCGTGAAGCGGGGGTCGCCGACCGGCTCGATGGTGTAGAGCGCATCGGTGCTGACCTCTTGGGCCAGATCCGCGCCGAGCATCGAGGGCTGACCGTTCACCCTGGCCAGCAACTGGTCGGTGTCGGCAAGCGCGGCACCGGAGAAGATGCCCGCCTTCATCGAACCGCGGGTGCGCAGGTGGCGCACCAGAGCGCGGGTGTCGATGCCCGCGATGCCGACGACGCGCTGACGATCCAGCTGGTCCTGCAGTGTCCCGGTGGCGCGCCAGTTCGACGCGATCCGCGACGCGTCGCGGATCGCGTAGCCCGCGACCCAGATCTTCGAGGACTCGTCGTCCTCGTCGTTCCATCCGGTGTTGCCGATCTGCGGAGCCGTTGCCACCACGATCTGCCGGTGATAGCTGGGGTCGGTGAGGGTCTCCTGGTACCCGGTCATCGCGGTGCAGAACACCGCCTCACCCAGCGTCTCACCCACGGCGCCGTAGGCCGTGCCGCGGAACACCCGCCCGTCTTCCAGTACCAGAGCTGCTGCTTCGGCCGGCCCTCCCGTCGCCGGACCACCGCCCCCCGTCGAATCGCTGCGCGATCCTGCATTCATTCGTCTTCTCCCGTCGTCGCGCTGGTCGGATCCGCTCGCCAAGCCGGGTACACCGTCTTGTCGTCGCCCCGGAAACCGGTATCTACCTCGGTTCCGGTGGGCAGCTTCCAGCGAATTACCAGCACACCATCTTCCGTCATGACCTTGCCCGCGTGCCCGCGTTCGGTGCGCACGGCTGTGATGGACTCCTGTGGAATCCAGATCACCGTCGCACCGTCGCGTTCGAGCAGAATTCCGCGTTCGAACCTCGTGAGTTCCGCTGTGGCCCGGAAGCCCAAGTCGCCTACCGCAATCCGGTTCTGCCAGCTGGGCGCGAAGGTGCTGCCGAGATACATTCCGGTGGTCGGCTCCAGCAGTTGCGCGCCGCAGTCGGCCGGCACGCTCGGCAGCTCACCGATGCTCGCCGCTTGGCGCTCGGCCCGGCTCTGCCAGCCTCGGTACATCAGCCAGACACACAGCGCGAACAGCGCAAGCAGTCCGACCACCCACAGCGTTCTTTCCACTTACGGACCTCCTCGGTTCCCCACCGCTTTGCCCTCACGGGCAGTCACCACGCCCCGGAGCAACGTCGTTGTCACTCGGGCCGGGAACGTCATCGCCTCGAACGGTGTGTTGTTCGAGATGCTGGCGAGCTCGGTAGCTCGCACCGTCCAGGTCGCCTCCGGGTCGACCAGCGTGAGATTCGCCGGTTCGCCGACCTCGATGGGCCTGCCGTGTTCGTCTAGTCCGACGATTTCGGCGGGGCGCTCGCTCATTACGCGGGCAACGCCGCGCCAGTCCAGCAGCCCCGGCTCGACCATGGTCTGCACGATGATCGACAGCGCGGTCTCCAGGCCGAGCATGCCGGGACGCGCGGCGGCGAATTCGCAGCACTTGTCCTGTTCGGCGTGCGGGGCGTGGTCGGTGGCGACGCAGTCGAGGATGCCATCGGCCAGCGCCTGACGCAGCGCCGCCGCGTCGGAAGCCTCACGCAGCGGCGGGTTCACCTTGTTGACCGCGTCGTAGGTTTCCAGCCGCGAATCATCGAGCAGCAGATGGTGCGGGGTGACCTCGGCGGTGATCGAAATGCCTTGCGCCTTTGCCCATTTGACCAACTCGACGGTGCCGGCGGTGGAGGCGTGGCAGATGTGCACGCGGGCACCCGCATCGCGGGCGAGCAGCGCGTCGCGGGCGACGATCGACTCCTCGGCGGCGCGTGGCCAGCCTGCCAGGCCGAGCCGGGCGGCGGTCGGGCCCTCGTGCGCGACCGCACCCTGGGTGAGCCGCGGCTCCTCCGCGTGCTGTGCGATGAGCACGCCCAACGAGTTCGAGTATTCGAGCGCGCGGCGCATCAGCAGTGGGTCGTACACGCAGTGGCCGTCGTCGGAGAACATGCGCACCGCGCCGACTCCGGCGGCCATGGTGCCCATCTCCGCGAGCTGCTTGCCCTCCAGGCCGACGGTGACCGCGCCCACCGGGTACACGTCGACGAGTCCGACCTCTCGGCCGCGTCGCCACACGTGGTCGGTGACGACCACCGAGTCGGCGACCGGGTTGGTATTGGCCATCGCGAACACCGCGGTGTATCCGCCGAGTGCGGCCGCGGCCGAACCGGATTCGATGGTCTCGGTGTCCTCACGCCCTGGTTCGCGCAGGTGGGTGTGCAGGTCGACGAAGCCGGGCAGCAGAACCTGACCCTGCGCCGAAATCACCTCGGTGTCGTCGCCCGTGTCGAGATCGGTACCGATCGCGGCGATCACACCGTCGCGCACCAGCACGTCGACCGGCTCCCCCTCGCCGTACGGACGAACACCCCGCAGCAGCAGCTCTGTCATGCCACCGCCTCCTGGGTGCCGACCAGCAGCCGGAAAAGCACGGCCATCCGCATATGCACTCCGTTCGTCACCTGTTGCAAGATCGCGGACTTCGGTGAGTCCGCAACGGGCGAGGCGATTTCCATGCCACGCAGCATCGGCCCCGGATGCAGGACGACCGCGTGTTCGTCCAGCAGCGCCATCCGCCGCTCCGAGAGTCCGTAGTTCACCGAGTACTCGCGGGCCGAGGGGAAGAACCCGCCGTTCATCCGCTCCGCCTGCACGCGCAGCATCAACACCGCGTCGGCGCCGGGCAATTCGGCGTCGAGACTGCTCGAGATCCGCGCGGGCCAACTCTCCGCACCGACCGGCAGCAACGTGCGCGGCGCGACCAGCACCACCTCGGCGCCGAGCGTGGCAAGCAGGAAGACATTCGACCGGGCGACCCTGCTGTGCAGGATGTCGCCGACGATCACCACGCGCTTGCCCTCGATGTCGCCGAGGCGCTGCCGCAGCGTCAGCGCATCCAGCAGCGCCTGGGTCGGGTGTTGGTGAGTGCCGTCGCCTGCGTTGATGATCGCCGGACCCGAGCCACGGCCCGACTGCACCGCCCAGGCATCCATCCAGCGCGCGATCTGATGCGCTGCGCCGGAGGCCGGGTGCCGCACGATGAGCGCGTCGGCGCCCGCCGCGTGCAGTGTCAGCGCGGTGTCGCGCAACGATTCTCCCTTGGAGACCGAGGAGCTGCTCGCGCTGACGTTGATCACGTCGGCGCTCATCCACTTGCCCGCGACCTCGAACGACACCCGGGTCCTTGTGGAGTTCTCGTAGAACACCGTCATGACGGTGCGACCGCGCAGCGTCGGCAGCTTGTGCACCTCACGGCCGAGCAAGGCCTGCTCGAAACGTTCGGCCTCGTCCAGCAGCTCCGTCGCGGTGACGCGATCCAGATCGGTCACCGTCAGCAGATGCCTCACGCTTCTGCCTCCTGATGCAAATAGACGCCATCGCGGCCGTCGTGCTCGGTGAAAAGTACGGAGATGTCCTCGCTGCGCGAGGTCGGGACGTTCTTGCCGACGAAATCGGCGCGGATCGGCAGTTCGCGGTGGCCGCGGTCGATGAGCACCGCCAGCTGCACGCTGCGCGGCCTGCCGAGATCGCGCAGCCCGTCCAGTGCGGAGCGCACGGTGCGGCCGGAGAACAGCACGTCGTCGACAAGCACGACCAGCGCGTCCTCGATGCCGCCTTCGGGCACGGAGGTGCGTTCCAGCGGCCGGTGCGGGCGGCTGCGCAGATCGTCGCGGTAGAGGGTGATGTCGAGTGACCCGAGCGCCGGGCGCACACCGGAGAATTCCTCGATCTTCTCGGTCAGCCGGGCGGCGAGCGTGGTGCCGCGGGTGGGGATTCCGATCAACACGACGCGCGGGGCGTCGGGATCGCCCGAATCCAGGGCGGTCTTCTCGATGATTTGATGCGCGATACGTGCGACGGTCCGGCCGACATCCGACGGCGACAGCAGCTCGCGTCCCGCCTCCACCCACTCGGGTGCGTGTCGCTGCGATCCCTCGCCAGCGCCGGACTTGGCGGCCCGATCTTCGGGCACGGCCATGCCGACCTCCTTCCCCGCCTCACCGGACGGTCCGTTAAAGGATGTCTTACGGCAAGCAGCCTAGCAGCGCTCCGAGCACCGCTTTCACCAGGCATATCGGGCTGTGAGCCCGGCCACGACGCCGCTGTGGGCCCGGCCACGGAAACGACTTCCCGGCACGGACAATTCGGTCGGCGTCGCGGGCACCCGCGGCGCTGCGCCGCCCGACGGGTATCCCGATACAACCGTCGACGAGATATGACGGTCGAGTTCGGCGTCGCCGGCGCCCGCGCGCGACGCACCGTCCAGCACCTTTCCATACTGCGACATTCCGAGCATGGAACTAGCACATACGTTCGATTCGACGTAGATTCGACGTCATGTCGACACCATTCCAGGGTTCGCTGCTCGACGGGTTCGATGATGTCCACGTCGGGACGCTCGACCGGATCCGACGGACACAGCTGAGCAGCGGGGCCTGGGTGGATGTGCTGCCGGGTTGGCTCAGCGGTGCGGACACATTGTTCGAGCGCCTGGTCGACGAGGTGCCATGGCAGGCCGAGCGGCGACCGATGTACGACCGAGTGGTGGATGTGCCGCGGCTGCTCTGCTTCTACGAGGAAGACCACGCGCTGCCGGATCCGATACTCGACGATGCGCGCGACGCGTTGAGCAAGCACTACCGGCGCGAACTCGGCGAACCTTTCCGGACGGCGGCCCTCTGCTTCTACCGCGACGGACGTGACAGCGTCGCCTGGCACGGCGACACCTCCGGCCGCGGCGCCACCCACGACACGATGGTCGCGATCGTGTCGGTCGGCGCACCTCGCGCTCTACTGCTGCGGCCACGCGGCGGCGGCGAGAGCCTCCGCTACACGGTGGGCCACGGCGACCTCCTGGTCATGGGCGGCTCCTGCCAGCGCACCTGGGAACACGCGGTCCCCAAGACCCGCAAGCCTGCGGGACCGCGAATCAGCATTCAGTTCCGCCCTCGCAATGTGCGCTGACTCCGGGCCGGAAGGTTGTGGTGACTAACGGATCTCGACGCCCGTATGCGCGCTCGGCCGCCGCATCACCTGGCATCCGCCGATCATCGGCTGTGATCCAGACAACCGCGACCACATTTGACCTCAACCATAGTTGAGGTAGAAGGCTGATCGCCATGAGCACACCCACGATTCAACCGCCGGTCGTCGCGGACACCACCGTCGACCACACCTCCGACATCGCCGCGATAAGGCAGATCATCACCAATGTCGAGACCGGTTACAACACCAATAACGCCGAGTTGATGACCGCCGATTTCACTGCCGATGCGGCTGTGGTGAATGCAGTCGGCGTGCAGATCACCGGAACAGCGGCGCTGCTGGAAGCGAATCGGCAAGGGTTGGCGGGATTCCTGAAGAACGAGTATGTGCACTACGAGGTCACCGACATCGTGTTCCTACGGCCCGATGTCGCGATCGCGCACAAGGTCGCGCGGGCGACGACCGCGGACGGCGAGCTCATCGATATCGATCCCGCGATGATCGCGCTGTATGTGCTGGTGAAGCAGGAAGGCCGGTGGTGGACTGCGGCCAGGCAGAACACCTTGGTTCCGCAGGCGGGATAAGGACGGATCCAGTGCGGACCGCGCTGGCCTGGTCGTTGCGCAGATCGCCTGTCGTGCTGCCCGTTCCAGGCATTTCGTCGGTGGATCATCTGGCGGAGAACCTTGCCGGCGGTCGCATACAGGACAGCGCCGCAATAGATTTCGCTGTTGCGGCGCTGTTCGCGCTGGAGCGTGATCAGTCGACTACCGTGGGTTCCTCGATTGCCGGGAAGCGGCGGCGCCGGACTGTCGCGGCGTGCGACCATATGGCGCTGTCCAAATCCTCGATATTCCCGTTCCCGCGCGCGAGCACCTCGGCCCGAGCTTGGCTCGCGATGTTCACCTTCCGCCGATACTGGCGGAATATCTGGACCTCGCCGTTGTAGTCGGCCTCGTCCAGGTATGTGTAGTCCATGCCGTCGTAGGCATAGGTGCCGAGTGTCGCGAGATCGGTTGCCCAACTACGCAATTGATCGGGTGCACCGAAGATCGTGATCTGCCCGCCGAGGCGATCGACCCAGGCCGATCGGGGCGAGCGATCCCGGTGCGGCCAGATCCGCTCACCGGGGGCGCGCGATCGCCATTCCCGCAATTCGTCAACGGCCTGCCGCAGGCCGAAGGTCTGCCAGCGCACGGTGCCCTCCGAACGCTGCCGGAACGGCAGTTGCCGGTGCAGCGCTACCGCGGCGGCGCGCGTGAATACCGTCAGCTCCGAGGGCACCAACACGATCGGATCGGCGGGTGCCGCGTCGAACGGGTTCGGATCCAGGTGTTCCGGATCGATCACCACCACAGTGCCGGGCCGTCGCTGATACGCCAGACCCCACAGCAGCCTGGCCAGCACGCGCGAACCCCGCCAGTCCGACAAGACGTGCCAGGTGTCGTGAAAACGATTGGTGGAGAAGCGGAAATCGCTGCCGGGGCGCAGGCTGATCACCGTATAGACCCGTCCGTCCAGCACCATGGTGCGGCGGTGCAATTTCAACATCTCGTCGGTGGCCGAACCTCGTCGCGGCCGTTTGTCGTGCGCGGCCACGGTCACCTCCAGTTCCTGCCTCGCGTGCCTGACCAGAACACCACGAGTCACAGGAACCGGCAACGCATTTTTCGGCGACTCCGCCGGAGTGGCACAGAGCACAGCGCCGTCCACAGCCGCACCGATAGATTGACCGTATGAGCAATCCTGGGGCGGGGGTTTTGGCCGTGATGCCGCTGCATACGATCAGCGAGGTCTACGGCGAATCCGGACTGCGTGAGCGACTACTACTGGAAATCGCGGAGCTACCCGAGGCCGAACGGCTCACCCGAGCCCTCGACCTGGCCGACGAGCTGCACCGCGACGACCGCTACGGGCGGGAACCGTATCTCAATCATCTGCTGCGCGTGGCGATTCGGATCATCAGCCACTATGAGGTCCGGGATGCCGATCTGGTGGCGGCGGGCCTGTTACACGATGCGGTCGAGGATCACGCGACCGAGCTGGCAGGCGACCGCCTCGGCCCGGCGACCACCGCCGCGCTGGCCGAGCTGTCCGAACGATTCGGCGCTCGGGTGGCCGACATCGTTGCCGCCGTGACGAATCCGGAACCGGATCCGTCGATCGACCGGCACGTCCAGTACCGAGCACATGTCGCGGCCAATCTCGATCGGGCGCCGTGGGCCCGGGTCGTCAAGCTGTCCGACTTCACCGACAACGGCGTGGGCATCCTGTACGCCGACGGCCCCCACATGGCGAAGCTCGCCACCAAATACCGCCCGCTGACCGACGTTTATCGTGAGCTCGTCACCCGCGCGGATACCCCGCTCGCCGATCACGTCAAACGCCACATCCTCGACCAGCTCGACCGTGCCGACGAACGTTTCGACGCCATCCTGGCGCACGACTGAGCCACCGGGTTGCGCAATCCGGACCCGATCGCCGCTACCGAAGTCGGTTTTCGGCACGAACCTGGCGCACGACCGAGCGGGAACCGACGCGACGGGATGCGCGGTTCAGACCCGAATCGCGACTGCCGCAGTCTGTTTCGCCTCGAGTAGGACAAGCGGCGACGCTCACGGTATGCGCAGTACCGACTCGACCAGTTCCCGCACCGCAGCGCGCAGCCGCTCCGTTTCGCCGGAGCGGGCCATCTGCGGCACATTTGCGCCGCCTAATGCTCCGAGCAGCAGCCTGCCGACCACCTCGGCGTCCACGTCCGGGCGCGCCTCGCGCAGCAGTGCGGTGATGTGCGCATCCCAGAATTCGTGGATCTCGGCGGCCTGCGGGTGCGGCGGACCCTGCAGGTAGGCGACCGTCACCTCGATGTTGTCGGTCATCAATCGCACGAACGCGTCGAAGAAGGCCACCAGCCTGACATCGGCTGGAGCCCCTGGCCCGAGCGGCGGCGGACCGGTACGAACGGCGTCCATCAGCGCGAAGGTGCTCTCGGCGATCATCTCGTGCAGCAGTCCCGCGCGATTGCCGAAGCGATGGAAGATCGTGCCCTTGCCCACCCCCGCCGCGGCCGCGACCCGATCCATGGTCAGGGCGTCGGCACCGTGTTCGGCGAGCAGCGCGGCAGTCGCTTCGAGGATCGCCCGCCGGTTACGCGCCGCATCCGCTCGCTCCCTTGGGCGTTCGTCGGCCATTCCACCACCTTCATTGACAAGTTGACCGCCGGTCCATATCGTTGCCAACATCTGGACCGACAGTCAACTTATGGAGTTATCGATGAAGGCAATCGTAATGACGGGCATCGGCGGACCCGAGGTACTGGTCGCCCGCGAGGTTCCCGCGCCGCGGCCGGGACCGGGTGAACTGGTGATCCGCGCCGAGGCGATTCCGGTTCTCTTCCCGGAGACCATGCTGCGCTCGGGACAGTTCCCGATGCCCGTCGAGCCGCCGCTGGTGTTCGGCTTTCAGGCGGCAGGCGTGGTCGTCGAGGTCGGGCCCGGAGTCGATGCCGACCTGATCGGACAGCGAGTTGCCGTGGAAACCATGGGTTTCGGGGCCTATGCCGAACTGGTGTGCGCGCCCGCGGGTTCCGCGGTCCGAATTCCGGACGGCGTCTCGGCGGTCGACGCGGCATCGGTGCTGATGAGCGGATCGGTAGCGCTGCCGCTGCTGGAGACCGCTGCCCTCACCGGCACCGAGACGGTGCTGATCGAGGCGGCCGCGACGGGTGTCGGCAGTGCGCTCACGCAACTCGCCAAGGAGTACGGTGCGGCCCGCGTGATCGCGACCGCGGGCGGCCCCGAAAAGTCCGCAAGGGCTCGGGAACTCGGCGCCGACGAGGTGATCGATCACAATGATCCGCAGTGGCCGACCCGGCTGCGCGAAACACTCGGCGACGCCACGGTCGACGTCGTCTTCGACTCGATCGGCGGCCCCACCGCCGTCGACGTACTCGCCGCCATGACACCGCTGCGCGGCCGGATGCTCAGCTACGGCTGGCTCTCCGGTGCACCTGCCCAGGTCGGCGTCGCAGACCTCCTCACCCGCGGCCTGACCCTCACCGGCTGCGCAGGCCCGGATTGGCTGGCCCGAGTCGCGCAAGCCCGCACCGCAACGCTCGAGCGTGCGGCCTCCGGAAACCTCCATGCGCTCGTGGACGCGGTCCTGCCACTGAGCGAAGCGAGCCGGGCCCATCAGCTGGTTGACGATCGCTCCCCCGTCGGCAAGATCATCCTCCGCCCCGAGTCGATCGAGGCATGAGCCCGTGGTGGGCCATTGCCTGGCAATGGCCCACCGCATCACGCGACGCCGCCGAGACAATTCCGGATTCCGATCGCGGCACTCACTATCAGCTTCGATGGGCCACGTCGCCCGACACCGGGTGGCAGCGCGAAAGCGCCGGACGGATTCGGCGAATATCGTGGGTGCGGTGCAGACATCTGTGGTGCCGCATGTAGTCGCGGCCAATGATCTGACCGCGCGGTGGTGCGCCGCGGCAGGTGACGACGACTTCGTCGTGTCCGGCGCCGGTTTGTGGCCACTGTTGGCGCTGCTGACCGCTGCTGCGGAGGGTCGGGCGCGGTCCGAACTGGAAGCCGCTATCGGGGTGTCTGCCGACGTGGCTACCACCGCGGCGCTGGAGCTGCTCGGGACACTCGCCGCCGCCGAGGACGTATCGGCCGCCCTCGGACTCTGGGTCCGTGCTGACCTACCACTGCACGAGGATTGGGCGCGACAGCTACCTGTGGGCACCATCGACCGACTCGGAGAGCAGGGCGCCCTCGATGAGTGGGCCGACAAGCACACCGGTGGACTCATCGAGAAGTTCCCGCTGCGCATCGACCGCGACACCGTGCTCGTCCTCGCCACGGCCCTTGCGGCGAAGACCACGTGGGAAACACCGTTCGATGCGGTCGAGTTGGCGTTCGAAACCGGCCCTTGGCACCGGCACCGTGGGCCCGGTCTCGAACGCGTCACCAGCCGCCTCGCCGATGCCTCGATCCTCCATGGACCGACTCCGATCACCCGGGTGGTCGTGACCGGCACGGCCGACGTGGACGTGCACCTGCTGCTCGGCGCGGCGACCCCGGATGTCGTTCTCGCGGCCGGTCTCGGTGCGCTGTGCGGTGCGGTGCCGATCCGCACCGAGCTGCCCGAGGGAACCACCGGCCCCGGCCTCACAGTGCGCACGCACACCGGGCGGTCGCGGCGAGATCTGCTAGAAGTTCGCCTGCCGCCCTTCGAGATCCGATCGGCGCACAACCTCTGTGCACAGCCCGAGTTATTCGGTCTGGCAACAGCGACCGACAGCACCCACGGCCATTTCCCCGAGATCTCCCCCGACCCGCTGTACGTGACGCAGGGCGCACAAGAAGTGCTCGCGCGATTCACTCGAACCGGTTTCGAGGCCGCCACCGTCACCGCGTTCAACATGGCACGCGCTGCAAGCCTCCCTCCCGAACGCCTCGTCACCACCGTCTCCGTCGTCTTCGACCGCCCATTCGGTTTTGTCGCGGTGCACCGCCCGACCGGGCTGGCCGTCGTCGCGGGCTGGGTGGCCAACCCAGCCACGGAACCGATCGGCTGACTGAACCGTCCGACAACCTGTCCGGGGTACCTCGCACCCGGTCGCGGGATTCACACCCGCCCTTGGCTTGTGATCGACGGACCGGGTAGTCGTGCACCGAGTGTCGGCGCGGCGCGGCCGAGCGGATCAGGCTTCGCGACGGGCGAAGTCAGGGGCGTGTTCGGGCAGTATGCCGCGCGCGAGCAGGAACGGCAGAATGCCGCGGACGAAGGGGGTACGGCGGAATATTCGCAGTGGCAACGGCGCTCGGGCGGCGTTGGCGATGTCGATTCGTCCTGCCACTGCCGGTCGGATCACTCTGGCGTGCAGAAAGCGTTGCAGGCCTTGGGTTACCACGGTCGGTGCGGTGCGACGGCGTTGCACCGCGGCCAGCTGCGCTTCCGACACGGTGCCCGAACACAGCGGCGCGGCAAGAATTCTCGCGGCGGCGACAGCGTCTTGGACGGCGAGGTTGATGCCGACTCCCCCGGCCGGGGACATGGCGTGAGCGGCATCGCCGATACACAGCAGGCCGTCGGTGTACCACCGTTGCAGGCGATCGAGCTTGACGTCGAGTAGTTTCACCTCGTCCCAGCTGTGCAGGGCGTGTACGCGATCCCGCAGCCAGGGCGCGGCGTCGGCCATGCTGCGCACGATCTCGGAGACCGGGCCGCCGCGGACCGCCTGGTCGCTGCCCTTGGCGATGAGGGTCGCGCACTGCCAGTAGTCGCCGCGGTCGAGTAGCACCGCCGCGCGGTTGGCGTTGACGACGGCGATCGCGCCCGCAGGGTCGATGTTGGTGCGCGGCAAGCGGAACCACCACACGTCCATCGGCGTCGGCCAACTGTGCGAGCGCAGGCCCGCGGCAGCGCGCAGTATCGAGTCGCGGCCGTCGCAGGCCACGGTGAGGTCGGCGCGGATTTCTCCGGTGTTACCGTCGGCGGTCCGGTAGCCGACGCCGCATATCCGGCCGCCGTCCCGGATCACTTCCATCGCTTCGGTATTCATGCGCAGCCGGAAACTCGGCTCTTGGTCGGCCGATCGGGCAAGTAGGTCGAGCAGATCCCATTGCGGCACCATGGCGATGTATTTGTGCTTGCCTGGCAGATATTTCAGCGTGGCCAGCGGCTGTGTCGACCCGCCGATCGGCAGCTGGATCTGATCGAGCTTGCGTGCGCGCAGTTTCGCGAATTCCTCGCCGAGTCCTAGTTCGTCGAGTAGATCGAGGGTCGTGGGATGCACGGTGTCGCCACGGAAATCGCGCAGGAAATCCTTGTGCTTCTCGAGCACCATGACGTCGATACCGGCGCGAGCGAGGAGCAGTCCCAACACCATTCCAGCGGGGCCACCACCGACCACCAAACATGTCGTGCGATCCATCGACCGGCCTCCTCCGTGCTCACGCGCCCGAAGACATGTCACAGGCGCCGATGTGCAAACGTGTCGGTGATAACGCTCAGCCTGTGATCGATCGTAGTGCGGGTCGCGCGGCGGGAGGCCACAATCGTGCTGGTAGCGGCCGAACGTCGAGTCAGACGGTCTCTCGGCGCAGCACGAAGAAATACGGTTCGGTCATGCCGCGCAGATCCATCACCCCTAGCAGGGTGCGTTCGTCGACGCGCCGGAAGTGATCGATGATCGGCAGATGGTCGTAGATCATCCCGGCACTCAGCACGCCGCGATACTCGATATCGCGCAAACGTGCTGCGGGCGTGCGGGTTCGGAGCACCGATCCGACGACGCGCAGCGATTTGCGGACCATACGCACGCCCGCCAACGGCACTCGACCGGCGAGGCCGAGCGGGACCCGGCGCGGATCGACGGGGAACACGGTTCCGGACTCGTCGGCGAACAACAGCGGGTGGACGGTATCGGCGGTATCGAACTGCTTGCCGTACCAGCCCGATGCGACCAGCACACCGGCAAACGGATGCCGGGTGTCCAATTCTTCGCCACGCCAGCGTCCGGTCGTGATCTCCGCGGTCCGCACGGCGGGGAGGCGATCGAAGAGCTGCCACGCCTGCTGTGGCGTGCACCCGCCGGCCTGCAGCGCCGCCAACTCGGCGGTCCCCGACTCTGTGCGCTTCGTCTCGGCCATTCCGGATCTCCTCACCCGCGGCAACGTTGCAAGAAGGAGACTATCTCTCTCTCAGGCTGCCGTGTCGGTTACCCCGCCGGATCGATTCAGCGCCTCGGCTCACCCGCCGCGTGACGATCGGATGCCATCTCAGTATTTCGCCATCAAGTACGAGCCGACGATGATCATGGCGCACGCGGCGATTCGTTGGGCATTGATCCGGCGACGCGGGAACCCCATCACCCCGTAGTGGTCCATCGCTGTTGCGAGAAACATCTGACCGCCGATGATCAAGGCGTTGAACGTGCCGATTCCGACACTGGAGGCGACGGTGATCATTGCGAAGATCGCCGCGCCGCCGGTAAGGCCGCCGAAGGGCGCCCATTTGGGCATGGCCGCGAGGTCGGCTCGGGTCGGCCACTGTCGATTCGACGAAACCATAAGCGAGACAACGAGAATGATACCGACACCGATGAGGGCCACCGCATAGGAGACCACGCCGCACAACCACACGTTCTTCAGCGCCAACTTCAACGTGTTCTGACACCCGGCCTCGATGGACCGCAGCGCGCCGCCGGCCAGCAGGAACACGAAGACCAGGGCAAGTGCCGAGCGCGGCAGCGTCGGGCGGGTCTCGACCTCGGTCGTGGTTGTGGTTGTGGTAGTCATCGGGCGATCCCTTCGACAGGAACTGTGGTGCTGGAGGTGGGTTCTTGCTTCGCCGAGTCGCTGGCCATCACATAGACCGCGACCGTGATCAATATGGCGCCCACCACGCGGGGTGCCGTCAACTCCCTGGTGGCGAACCCCATGAGACCCAGGTCGTCCATCACCAGTGCGACCAGCATCTCGCTCACGATGATGACCGCGTTGAACGTTGCCACGCCGACATACTTGGCAACGGTGATCATGCCGACCACGGCCACACCGCCGATCAGGCCACCGAACGGCGCCCACCACGGCATGTTTCGCACGTCATCGAGGGTTGGCCACGCCGACGGTGCCACCACCCTCGATACCGCCAGGAAAATCAAAAACCCAGCCAACGCAACGCCATATGAGAACACCGCGCACAGCCACACGTTCCGCACATAGATCTTCTGCGTGTTCTGACACCCGACCTCGATGGACCGCAGCCCACCGGACACCAGGATGAATAGAAATATGAGCCCAAGGCTAATGGCGACCATGACGAGACACGTCCTTTGGTTCGGGAGCAAACGCCATCACGAACCGAGCGATGATCGGCTCGACCGACCCCTAGTTGGGAACCGCATCGCCGATTGCTATCGACACCACCAATCGTGACCCACATAACGTACCGTTAGTTAGTGGCACCGTCAATGGCGGGCCGTGGTTTCAGGCATACTACTTGCCCGCACTTGGCCCGCACGAAAACCCTTGCAGGAGAACCGTGATCGTCGAACTGGATGGGGGCACGCGATACCGGACCGGCGACCACCCGGCCCGCAACCAGCTCGTTCGAAAACAGAACCGCGGCCGTCATTGCCCTTTCTGAGAGGATGGCCAGCGTGCACGGCCAGATCGTTTCCTCCGCACCACCCCCTCTTTCGACGACGCCACCGCCGCGATGGCGACCGACCACCCTGGACTGGGTCCGGCTCGGACTGTTGCTGGCCGGCCTACTGTGCGTGCTGACCGGACTGCTACCCCGGGACGAGGCCGCCGACAATATGCGTCGCATCGGTCCACTCCTGCTGTTCCTCGGCAGTGTGATCGTGCTTGCCGAACTCACCAGACAGGCAAAGGTTTTCGATGTGATCGCGCACCGCATCGCCATCCTCGGCCGCGGCTACTATCCGGCATTGTTCGGGCTGTGCGTGCTGTTCGCGTCGGCCACCACCATCCTGCTCAATCTGGACACCACCGCGGTGCTGCTCACGCCGGTCGTGCTCGCGCTCGCGACGCCCGCCCGGATTCCCCCGCTGCCGCTGGCCATGACCACGCTGTGGCTGGCCAACACCGCGAGCCTGCTGCTACCGGTTTCCAATCTGACCAATCTGCTGGCGGCGGACCGGATCGCATTGGGCGCCACCGGTTTCGCCGCACGCATGTGGGCGCCACAGCTGGTGTCGATCGTCGCGACGATGATCTGCCTGTGGGTCTGGTACTGGCGGCGCGGCCGACGCGATGCCGATCGCTATGTGCCGCCGCAACCGGTCCGCCCGGAGAATGCCGAGCAGCGCGCGCTGCTACACACGACGGCGGGCGCCTGTCTGCTGTTCATCGTGGCCATTCCGTTCGTCGGCGATCACATCGGCGTCGCCGCCACCCTCGCCGCGGCCATCGCGGTGGCGGCCTTCGCGATCTTCGACCGCTCCGCACTGCGGCTATCGCTGATCCCTTGGCAGCTGCTGGTTTTCGTGGTCGGACTGTTCCTCGTGGTGCCAACCCTGAGCAGGCTCGGACTGTCCGACGCGATGCACTGGCTGATCGGCGCCGACCCGGGCGCCCTCGGTGCGTACCGCGCCGCGGGAGCAGGCGCGGCGCTGTCCAACGTGGCCAACAACCTGCCCGCCTACACCGCGGGTGAGGCCGTCATACCGGACGCGAATCGAAACCAGTTGCTGGCCTTGCTCATCGGCACGAATATCGCCCCACTGGTCACCCCCTGGGCGTCTCTCGCCACACTGCTGTGCCTCGAATTCTGCCGCACCCACGAGGTGCGCGTCCCCATGCTCCGCTTCGTCCTCACCGGCCTCGCCCTGGCAACAATCGCAACAACGGGTGCAGTGACAGCCCTGCTACTCACCAGCTAGCTCAGACCAACGCCCGACTACTGTCGCAACTGGCACATGACTGCGGGAAATCGCGAGAAGCCCCCATGCCACTCGTGGCGAACGACAGGTGGGGTGCCTGGCGGCTGCCGCACCGTGAGCTAAGGGGTTCGCGCCGGTGGGGAGATGGCGAATGCCCGACGCGGGGTGGCCTGCCCCACATCGCTTGACCTCGAGCGCAGTTGAGGAATGAAGATCGACACCGTGCGCAAGGCCGAAGGCACGGCATGAACCAGTCATGGTGAACCGACCTCGACCGCACACCCGAATCCGCGATCGTCGCATCGACGACTCGCGGTTCGCTCCCGCTGGGCCCGTACACCCACCAGCGGGAGCGTAGGGTGCGGCACGCCGATATAGCCATAGTCGCCGACCAGCCCAACTACCGAGCGGGTTTTCATCTTCTGCCTCCACAAGATCGGCAGGTGATCGGAGTCCGTTCGACTGGCCTCCGAAACAGCAACAGCCGCACACCTTTCCGGTGTGCGGCTGTTACGGACGTTCGGGTCAGGCGGAGACGGCGATTTCCCACTCGTAGACCGTGAGTTGCGACGACCCGGTGGTGTGCACCGGGTCGGTGAACGCGATCTCGCGGGCGGCATCGAGGCTGTCGGCGTGGATGACGTACGCGCCGCCGGTGCCGTCGGTGAAGCGGCCACTCTCGACCAGCTGGCCACGTTCGAGCAGATCCGCCAGGAACGCGCGGTGCTGCTCGACGACGGCGGGGTCGAAGTTCGGCGTGCGCATAGCCATGACCAGGTACTTGTTCACCATGTCAGGCCTCAGGCTCCGGCCGAGGAGCCAGCGTCGCCGCGGCGGCGGCGCGCACCTGTGGGGCGACGAGCACGACCTGGCCGAGCACGCCGTTCACGAACGACGGAGAGTCGTCGGTGGACAGTTCTTTGGCCAGCTCCACTGCCTCGTCGACCGCGACCACCGGCGGAACATCGTTGGCGTGGAACAGCTCCCACACCGCGATCCGCAGGATGGCCCGGTCCACGGCAGGCAGCCGGGACAGCTCCCAGTCCTTGAGGTAGGACTCGATGGTGCCGTCCACCCGGTCGAGGTCGTCGGCGACGCCTTCGACGAGGGTCTTGGTGTAGGCGTGCACCGGGGCGACGGCTTGGTCGTGGGTGGACAGTTCGACGCGCTCGGAGACGAGGTCGGCCGCGTCGACGTCGCGGGCCTCCGCCTCGAAGAGCAGGTCGACCGCGCGACGCCGGGCCTTGTGCCTGGCGCCGAGCTTCTTGTACGTGGGCTTCTGTTCGGCCACTGTCACATCATCCCCGTCTGTACCCGATGGCGGCAGTAGTTGGTCGTTACTGTCGCGCCGAAACAGGCGATCAGGAGTTCACCCGGCCGAGGTAACTGCCGTCGCGCGAGTCGATGCGCAGCTTGTCGCCGGTGTTGATGAACAGCGGGACCTGCACCTCGGCGCCGGTCTCCAGAGTGGCGGGCTTGGTGCCGCCGGTGGAGCGATCGCCCTGCAGGCCGATGTCGGTGTGCTGCACCTCGAGCTCGACCGTGACCGGGAGCTCGACGTAGAGCGGCGCGGCCTCATGGGTGGCGACCTGCACGGTCATGTTCTCCAGCAAGAAGCGGGCGCCGGGGCCGATGGTCTCTTCGGTGATCGAGATCTGGTCGAAGGTATCGCCGTCCATGAAGACGTAGTCCGAGCCGTCGTGGTACAGGTAGGTCATGTCGCGGCGATCGACCGTGGCGGTCTCGACCTTGACACCCGCGTTGAAGGTCTTGTCGACAACCTTGCCGGACAGCACGTTCTTCAGCTTGGTCCGCACGAACGCGGGGCCCTTACCCGGCTTGACGTGCTGGAATTCGACGATCTGCTGGAGCTGACCGTCGATCTTCAGCACAAGGCCGTTCTTGAAGTCGCTGGTGTCCGCCACTGTCCTCGGATCTCCTCGTTCGTAATATCTACGGTCTCGGCAACCGGCGTCATTCGACGACGGTCAGGTCTTTGCTGGTGTTGGTGAGCAGTTCCGGGCCCCCCTCGCGCACCACGAGCGTGTCCTCGATTCGGACCCCGCCGCGGCCGGGGAAGTACACACCTGGTTCGACGGTCACCGCCACGCCAGACAGAAGTGTACCGGTTCCGGTTTTGGCGATTCCCGGCGCTTCATGGATCTGCAGTCCCACTCCGTGCCCGAGACCGTGCACGAACAACTTCCCGTGTCCGGCCGACTCGATCACCGCGCGCGCCGCCGCGTCCACGTCGGCCACCTGCGCACCCGGCTTCAATGCTTCGCGTCCGGCCCGCTGCGACTCTTGGACCAGTGCGTATACCTCGCGGTGCCAGTCCGTCGGGGCGCCGAGCACGAAGGTGCGGGTCATGTCCGAGTGATAGCCGCCGACCACCGCGCCGAAGTCGAGCTTGACGAAGTCGCCTGCGGCGAGCACGGCCGCGGTCGGCCGATGATGCGGGACAGCCGAATTCGCGCCCGTGGCGACGATCGTCTCGAAAGCCACCGCCTCGGCGCCGTGCTCGAACATGGCCCACTCGAGGTCCCTTGCCACCTGGCTTTCGGTGCGGCCAGGGCGCAGCGCGCCGCGTTCGAGCAACGCGGCAAGCCCGGCATCGCCCGCGGCACACGCGGCGCGCAGCTGCGCGACCTCGTAGGCGTCCTTCACCATGCGCAGCTGTTCGACAAGACCCGGAGTGGCGACGAATTCCAGGCCGCTGCGCTGCTCGACGAAACCATGGTGCTGGTCGACGGTGACGACGTGACTCTCGTAGCCGACCCGGCCGAGCTGCCACTCCCCCGCGAGCTCCACGATGCGTCGGGCGGTGGCCCGTGCGATCTCGGCCCGCAGGTCCGGCACCTGTTCGGCAACCTGGGTCAGGTACCGGCCGTCGGTGCCGATCACCGTGCGCTCCTCGGCATTGCGCATATCCCAGGAGTGCACGAGCAGCGCCGCGTTGGACCCGGTGAACCCCGTCAAGTACCTGATGTTCACCAGATCGGTGACCAGCAGCGCATCGACTTCGTTCTCCACCAGCAGACTCCGCAGCGCACCGCGACGCGCAGCGTAGTCGGGCACACGGCCCGCGTGATCAGCAGACATGTGTCAAAGCTACCGCCGACACACCACAACACGACACGCAACACGTACACCCGCAATCGGTGGATCCCCCTCGGGTGACGCGGTGGCCGGTCGACCACACCCGGGATACGGACAAACGCCGCAATAGGACGCGAACGAAATCCGCTCTGCCCCGCACAATTACGCACCGGCCGACTCGAAATGCCGGGTTGCGGCGCCGAGCGGACCGATCGTTGTTCACATATCGATCGGCTATCAACATTCCGTGCACGATGCTTGATCGGCGGCCACTCCCGACAAAGGCTGGTAGCCATGGACTTTGCCGCATTCTCCCTGCTCGTGGCCTGGTGCGGGGTGCTCACCGTCATCGATATCCGACACCGCAGGCTGCCCGACGCGCTCACCGGATCGGGTGCGCTGATCGTCTTCGGATACGCGCTGTTCACAACACAATTCACAACCGCGCTGCTCGGCGCGGCGCTACTGGCGATCCCCTACCTGATGGTGCATCTGATGACGCCGCGGGCGTTCGGCGCCGGAGACGTGAAACTCGCGATCGGGCTTGGTGCGGTGGCCGCGCTCGGTGGCGTGCAGGCGTGGGTGTGGGCGGCGCTCGGCGCGCCGATGCTCACCGCCGCGCTCGGCGTGGTGGCGCTGGCCGTCCGAAGGATGCGCACCGACGCCGACCGCGGGGAAGAACTCACGCTGCCGCACGGGCCTGCGATGTGCCTGGCGACAACGCTGGCTCTGCTCGTGGCACACGGCAGCTGACGCGACCGCAGACACGCCGGTCCGATCCACTTCGCCTCGGGCTCGGCGGCAATCTCGCGGCGACAACCTGGCCGGTGGCAGCGGGTGGTCCAGTGACCATGTCGCCGGACGGCCGACCGTGCCCGTGATCACGTCGGGCCGCGTGCCGGAGCAGCCGCGCCGACATGGGAAGATGGACAGCGTGTTGCGCTGGATAACTGCCGGAGAATCCCATGGTCCCGCTCTCGTCACCATCCTCGAGGGGATGGTGGCCGGTGTCGAGGTGACATCCGACGAGATCTCCGCGCAGCTCGCGCGCCGCAGGCTCGGGTATGGGCGCGGCGCGCGGATGAAGTTCGAAGCCGACAAGGTCACCATCGTCGGTGGGGTGCGCCACGGCCGCACCATGGGCGGACCGGTCGCGATCGAGATCGCCAACTCCGAGTGGCCCAAGTGGACAATCGTCATGTCCGCCGACCCGGTGGACGAGACCGAGCTCGCCGATCTGGCACGCAATGCGCCACTCACCCGCCCACGCCCCGGGCACGCCGACTACTCGGGCATGCTCAAGTACAACTTCGACGACGCCCGCAATGTGCTGGAGCGGGCCAGCGCCCGCGAGACGGCCGCGCGTGTCGCGGCGGGCACCGTCGCCCGCAACTTCCTACGGCAGGCGTTCGGTGTCGAGGTCGTCTCGCACGTCGTCTCCATCGGAACCGCCGCGAACACCACCGGCCTGGTCCCCACCGCGGGCGATCTGGCCGCCATCGACGAAAGCCCGGTACGCGCGTTCGACAAGGACGCCGAGGCCGCGATGATTGCCGAGATCGAGGCCGCCAAGAAGGACGGGGACACCCTCGGCGGCGTCGTCGAGGTCGTCGTGGCGGGTCTACCCGTCGGGCTCGGCTCCTTCATCAGCGGCGAGAATCGACTGGATTCGCGACTGGCCGCGGCGCTGATGGGCATTCAGGCGATCAAGGGTGTCGAGGTCGGTGACGGTTTCGAAACCGCGCGCCGCCGCGGCAGCCAGGCGCACGACGAGATGCAGCCGGGTCCCGATGGTGTGCTGCGCTCGACCAACCGGGCAGGCGGCCTGGAAGGCGGCATGACCAACGGCGAAGCCCTCCGGGTCCGCGCCGCGATGAAGCCGATCTCGACGGTGCCGCGCGCGCTGGCCACGGTCGACATGACCACCGGCGACGAAGCTGTCGCCATCCACCAGCGCTCCGATGTGTGCGCCGTGCCCGCCGCGGGCGTGGTCGCCGAGTCGATGGTCGCGCTGGTCGTCGCGCAGGCCGCGCTGGAGAAGTTCGGCGGCGATTCGCTGACCGAGACCCTCGACAACATCACCAGCTACGTCAAGCGCATCAGCGCCCGCCCACACGTGCCGCAATGATCGTCCAGACCGATCCGCGCGCACCGCGCGTGGTGCTGGTCGGACCGCCCGGAGCAGGGAAATCCACGATCGGCCGCAAGCTCGCCAGGGAACTCGGTGTCGAGCTGTATGACACCGATGTCGGAATCGAGCGCGAGACCGGGCGCACCATCCCCGAGATCTTCGCCACCGACGGTGAACCCGAGTTCCGCAAGATCGAGGAGCGGGTGGTGCGCCGCGCCATCCTGGCCGAACGTGGTGTGGTGTCGCTCGGCGGCGGCGCTGTGCTGTCCAAGGACACCAGGGCGCTGCTGCGCAACCGCACCGTGGTCTATCTGGAAATCAGTGTGGCCGAAGGACTTCGCCGCACCGGAGCCAGCACGGGCAGGCCGCTGCTCAATGGCGCCGATCCCGGCGCGAAATACCGGGAGCTGATGCGCAAGCGGCGGCCGCTGTACCGGGAGGTGGCCTCGGTCCGGGTGCGGACCGACGGTCGCAGCCCGGGGCGCGTGGTGCGAATGATCATGGCGAAGCTGGGCATGGATTCTGTCCTGTCCCAAGACGCGGAGCCCGACACGGCGGCGACCACGCCGGCAGACATCGCAACAGCTCGGGCCGCGGCACGCGCCCAGGGCACCGGAAATCCGCAGGGCAGCAACAGGTCACGTGCCCGGCGCGCGGCACGGGCGCGCGCCGCGGCTCGCCGCAAGGCCGCACAGGGCGAGCCGCAGCAGCAGAACACGACCGAGGCGACACCGGCGCCGCCGGAAACGTCCGGCGACACACCGACACCAGGCAGCCGGTCGCGGCGTGCTCGCGCCCGACGCGCCCGCGCACGAGCGATCAATCAAACGGCACGAACAGAATCGGAGCACACATGACCGAGCCGACTCGTCTCCAGGTCCGCACCGCCGACCCCTACCCCGTGATCATCGGCCGCGGGTTGCTCGGCGAACTGGTCGAGGCGGTCAGCGGCGCGACCACCGGCGTGCGGACGGTCGCGATCTTTCACCAGCCGCCGCTGGCCGAAACCGCGGAAGCCGTACGGAAGGCCCTGGCCGACACCGGCATCGACGCGCACCGCATCGAGATCCCGGACGCCGAGTCGGGCAAGGACCTGGCCGTCGCGGGCTTCTGCTGGGAGGTGCTCGGCCGCATCGGTCTGACCCGCAACGACGTCGTGGTGAGCCTGGGCGGCGGCGCCGCGACCGACCTCGCCGGGTTCGTCGCCGCCACCTGGATGCGCGGGGTCAATATCGTGCACGTGCCGACCACCCTGCTCGCGATGGTCGACGCGGCCGTCGGCGGCAAGACCGGCATCAACACCGAGGCTGGCAAGAACCTGGTCGGCTCCTTCCACGAGCCCGCCGCGGTGCTCGTCGACCTGGTGACGCTGGAAACGGTGCCGCGCAACGAGATCGTGGCGGGCATGGCCGAGATCATCAAGGCCGGTTTCATCGCCGACCCGGTGATCCTGGAGCTGGTGGAGGCCGACCCTGAGGCCGCGCTCGATCCCAAGGGCGAGGTTCTTCCCGAGTTGATCCGCCGTGCGATCCAGGTGAAGGCGGACGTGGTCGCCGCCGACCTCAAGGAGGCCAGCCTGCGCGAAATCCTCAACTACGGCCACACCTTGGGCCACGCGATCGAGCGGCGTGAGCGCTACCGCTGGCGCCACGGCGCTGCCGTCGCCGTCGGGCTGGTCTTCGCCGCCGAACTCGGCCGCCTTGCCGGTCGCCTCGACGATGCCACCGCCGACCGCCATCGCGCCATCCTGCAGAGCGTCGGCCTGCCGACCAGCTACGACGCCGACGCGCTCCCGCAGCTCCTCGACGCCATGCAGACCGACAAGAAGACCCGCTCCGGCGTGCTGCGGTTCGTCGTCCTCGATGGCCTGGCCAAACCCGGCCGCCTCGAAGGCCCCGACCCGACGCTGCTCGCCGCCGCGTACTCGGCGATCGCGAAGGAAGGCAGCCCGAGCAGCGGCGCGATTCTGCTGTAGCCGAAGACGCTGAACGGCGCATCTCCCTGTGGAGGTGCGCCGTTTCGTTGTGCCTGCCGATGTCCGGGTCAGGCCGGGGTCGGCTCCTTGGTGAGCGCGGTGGGTGGCGCGGACTGGTTGTCGTGACGGCCTGCCAGCATGCGGCCGATGGCGACACCGAGCAGGGCGGGCACGAAAATCAGCAGGACGATGAAGGAGGCGGAGGCGGTCAGTTCGAAGAGCAGTCCGTTGTCGCCGAGGTCGAAGCGGGGCAGCCAGTCCAGGATCCAGGCGACGAGACTGCTACCGAGGCCACCGGCCACCCCGGCCTTCAGCCACAGGATGGTCAGGTCGGAGCCGCGCTCGGGGTCGGGGTGGGCGGCGCGATCCTTGCGACCGTCCAGCACGCCCCAGCACACGATGACGCCGAGCAGGACGACCAGGGCCAGCATCCGCATCCACCCCCCGTGGGTCGGCCAGTACACCATCGCGAATCCCAGCACGGTGCGCAGGACGACAACCAGCGCACCGAGCACTGTGGCTCGCAACACCCAAGCATTCATGCCCAACACAATAACCTGCGCCGCGCGGATCCAAACTAGAACCGGTGTCAGATTTCGCGCGGCTCGAGAGACGCGGCCATTTCGGCGCGCGGAGCGGGACGCCCGGTGAACTGTTCTACTTGGCCGTAGGCCTGGTTCAGCAACATCTCGAGGCCGCTGACCACGGTGTGGCCCGCACGGGCGACTGCCGCGGCGAGCGGGGTCGGCCATGGGTTGTAGATGGCGTCGAGCACAACGGGGGCGGTGGCCACCTGGTCCGCGACGCCAGCGGCGGCCTCGGCGGGGATCGTGCTGACTACGGCGCCCGCTCGCGCGCACGCCGCGCCGATCGCGGCGGGGTCGAATCCGAGCACCGTGGCCGTCATACCGAGACGTTCCGCGAGATCCAGTGCGGTGCGTGCTCTTCCGGCGTCACGCGCGATAACGGTGACCTGCTGCGCGCCGAGCTCGGCGAGTGCCAGCAGGGCCGGGCGCGCGGTGCCGCCCGCGCCCAGCACGACAGCTTCGGCGAGTTCGGTGACGCCGCCGCCGCGCAGGGCGCCGATGACACCGTCCACATCCGTGCAGTCAGCGCGCCAGCCGCCACCGCTAGCGACTGCTTGCAGGTCGCTCGAAACAACACCGATTCGGACCAGCGTATTGGCCGAACCCACCAGGACCGCGCGCTCCGTGCGCTCGGTCGCGTACGCCAGGGCGGCCTCCTTGCCCGGCATGGTCACCGAGAGACCGACCCATTCGGGGCCGAGACCGTCGACCAGGCCGGGCAGCTGTTCGGCAGTGCATTCGATGCGGTCGTAGGTCCAGTCGAGGCCGAGCGCACGGTAGGCGGCCAGGTGTAGCTGTGGGGAGCGGGAATGCGAGATCGGCTTGCCGAGCACCGCTGCCCTGCGGACCGACGGCGCGGCCGATTCACCGCCCACTGTCGAGAATCCCGCTCTGCCTGGCCTTTTCGATATTCCGCAGGTGCTCGTTGTAGCTCTCGGTGAACAGCGTTGTCCCCTGCTTGTCGACGGTCACGAAGTACAGCCAGGTGCCTGCTTCCGGATTCTCCATGGCACGCAGCGCGTTCAGCGACGGCGCGGAGATCGGCGTCGCGGGCAGGCCAGGCATCGCGTAGGTGTTCCACGGCGTGCGCTTGGCCCGGTCCGTGTCGGTGGTGGCCACCTCGGTGCGATCGAGGGCGTAGTTCACCGTCGAGTCGAACTGCAGCGGCTGGTTGACTCGCAACCGGTTCACGATCACCCGCGCGACCTTGCCCATATCCTGTGGCAGCGCTTCCCGTTCCACCAGCGAGGCGGCGATCAACGTCTGATACGGATTCAGTTTGGTCTCGGCGCCCGATTGCAGCAGCCCGGTCGATTCGTAGCTGCGCGCGCTGTCGGTCACCAACTGCTTCAGGATCTGCTCCGGCGATCCACTCGGGTCGAAATCCCAGGTGCCCGCGGAGATCAGACCCTCCAGCTGCCGGCTCCGGTCGGGCACGTCCCGGACCGATTGCTCCGCCCAGGACGGCACACCGAGCGCGGCGAAATCCATGCTCGCACCCGCGGTATCGAGCTGTTCGTAGGACACGCATTTCTTCGCGGACCCGGTGCCGACGCAGCTGGCATCGGAGATCTTGCGGTAGATGCCCTCCTTGCGGGCCCCGGTGTTCACGTCCTGCTGGTCGTGCAGCTGCCGACCTTCGGAGACGACCAGGTTGCCGACCCGCGACTCCTTGCCGACCAGCGCGGTCACGGCCTGCATGGCCGGACTGTGGCTCGGTATCGCGTAATAGCCCGGCTGCACCGCGTTCATGTTCGAATTCCGTACGGCCGCCTCGATGAAGGCGGCACTGCTCGCGACGACGCCCTTGGCCAGCATCGCGTTGGCGATCTGGTTGGAGGTGTCGCCCGGCTGCACCTGCACCACGACCAGCGGTCCAGCCGGTCCCGCGAAATCCTCGGCGGGCCCGAATGCCGATTTCACCCACTTGTACCCGGCGAAGCCCGCGGCGGCGACGAACAGCAGCACGAAGACGCTGGCGATAGCCCACAGATTCCGGCGGCGCCGCTTACGCTCGGCCGCCTTCCTGGACGCGACGCGGGTGCCTCGCCTCCGCGATCCGCCACGTTGGTTCGCCGCCCGAGACTCCGCACCACGCGGTTCCGAACGACGGCCACGTGACCGCTGCGGCTCCTGGTCGTCACTCTCCGGCACCGCGCGGCGCGCACGCTGGCCACCGCCACGTTTCGGCGCGGGAGGCTCCAGCGGCTCCTCGTCGGTGTAGCGCGGGATGACCGTCGTGTCGTCCTCGTAGGCAGCCCAGGCGGCGTCGTCTCGCTTATAGCGGCGCGACTCGACCTCACGCTGTCGGAAGCGTTCCTCGGCCCGCGTCCATCGATCCGTCATGCATCGTCCCCGGACGACGCGGGACGCACCGCTCCGTGCCGCGAGCGCGGCACATCAGACGCAGTTTCGACCGACCTCAACACCGCACTCCGTTCGTCCAACCATCCTTGCAGGATCGATACGGCCGCCGCCTGATCGATTACCTGCCGCTGGCCACGCGCGCGAACTCCACTGTCCCGCAATGCACGTGCAGCTGACACCGTAGTCAAACGTTCGTCGGAAAGTCGGATAGGCACGGGGGCAATCGCCATCCGCAAATAATCCGCGAATGCCATAGCAAGGGTAGCCGCGGAGCCTTTTTCCCCGCGCAAAGTCCGTGGCAGACCCACGATGACCTCGACGGCCTCGTACTCCCGCACAATTTCGGCAATTCTGGCAATGTCAGGTGCCGGACCGCCGCCGCGGGTGTTCTGCTTCGCTCGAGGAACAGTTTCCACCGGCGTGGCGAGGATGCCGTCCGGGTCGCTGGCGGCAACGCCGATCCGGACACTGCCGACATCGACGGCAATCCGCCTACCGCGACCGGGATCAGTCGCCGCGGCGGGCCGGTCGGCTCCGGGACTCTCCGAGTCGGCCATCACCCGGCGAGTTCGGCCACCCGAGCACGGACCGAGACTAGGCCGACTTCGATACCCGAGGGATCCGAGCCCGCGCCCTGAGCCATCTCCGGCTTGCCGCCACCGCGTCCCGCGATGCTCGGCCCGAAGCTGCCGACCAGATCTCCCGCCTTGAAGCCGAGATCCTGTGCGGCCTTGTTGACGGTCACCACGAACGGCACCTTGCCGTCGGCGTTACCCAGCAGCACCACGATGGCGGCGTTGCTGCCGAACCGGCCGCGAATATCGGTGGCCAGTGTGCGCAGATCGCCCGCGGCGACACCCTCCGGCGCGGCGGCGGCGACCAGCAGCACGCTGCCGACCCGCTCGGCCTCTTCGACGAACTTGCCCGCGGCGGACAGCACGGCGGCGACCTTGGTGCGCTCGAGTTCCTTCTCGGCCGCCTTCAGCCGCTCGACCAACTGCTCGACGCGCGCGGGCACCTCCTCCGAGGGCACCTTCAGCGACGACGCGACACCGGCGAGCAGCGCACGTTCCTTGGCCAGATACTTGTACGAGTCGAGGCCGACGAAGGCCTCAACGCGACGCACGCCGGAACCGATCGACGATTCGCCGAGCAGCGTGATCGGGCCGATCTGCGAGGAATGCTGCACGTGGGTACCGCCGCACAGCTCCATCGAGAACGGGCCGCCGATCTCCACGACGCGGACTTCGTCGCCGTAGTTCTCGCCGAACAGCGCCATCGCGCCCATCTGCTTGGCCTTGGTCAGGTCGGTGACGAAGGTGTTCACCGGGAAGTCCGCGCCGATCGCGTCGTTGGACACGGCCTCGATGTCGGTCTTCTGCTGCTCGGAAAGCTGGCCCTGCCAGTTGAAGTCGAAGCGCAGGTAGCCGGGCTTGTTCAGTGAGCCGGCCTGCACCGCGTTCGGGCCGAGGATCTGCCGCAGCGCGGCGTGCACCATGTGCGTGCCGGAGTGGCCCTGGGTAGCGCCACGCCGCCAGGCCGGATCGGCCTGCGCAAGCACGACGTCACCCTCGGTGATCTGGCCCTGCTCGACGGTGGTCTTGTGCACCCACACCTTCTTGGCGATCTTCTGCACGTCGTTCACACGCAGCTTCACGCCGGAGGCGGTGATGGAACCACGGTCGGCGATCTGACCGCCGGCCTCCGCGTACAGCGGGCTGCGATCGAGGATCACCTCGACGTCCTGACCGACGGTGGCGACCGGAACCCGGACGCCGTCGGCGATCAGCGCGAGCACGTGCGCCTCGGAGGTCAGCTCGTCGAACCCGGTGAATTCGGTGGCGCCGCGGTCGACCAGTTCCTTGTAGACCGAGAGGTCGGCGTGCGCGTGCTTGCGAGCCTGCGCGTCGTCCTTGGCACGCTTGCGCTGCTCGGCCATCAGCGTGCGGAAGCCGTCCTCGTCCACGGCGAGGCCCGCCTCGGCGGCCATCTCCAAGGTGAGGTCGATCGGGAAGCCGTAGGTGTCGTGCAGGGTGAAGGCATCCGAGCCCGCAATGGTCTTGCTGCCCTTGGCCTTCACGGCCGCGGCCGTGTTGTCGAACAGGGTGGAGCCGGTGTTCAGGGTCTTCAGGAACGCCGTCTCCTCACCGACCGCGACCGTCTCGATCCGGCGGAAATCGGTGGCGAGCTCCGGGTAGGACGGAGACATGAGGTCGCTGACGACCTTCATGAACTCGCCCATGACCGGCTTCTCCGCACCGAGCAACCGGGCCGAGCGCACGATTCGGCGCAGCAGGCGGCGCAGCACATAGCCGCGACCATCGTTGCCCGGGTTGACGCCGTCGGCGATCAGCATGGCGCCGGTGCGCGCGTGGTCGGCGATCACCCGGAACCGCACGTCGTCCTCGTGCGTGACGCCGTAGGACCGGCCGGTCAGTTCCTCGGCCTTGTCGATGATCGGGCGCAGCAGATCGGTCTCGTACACGTTGTCCACGCCCTGCAGCAGGAACGCGACGCGCTCGACACCCATGCCGGTGTCGATGTTCTTCTTGGGCAGCGGGCCGAGGATCTCGAAGTTGTCCTTGCCGGTGCCCTCGCCACGCTCGTTCTGCATGAACACGAGATTCCAGATTTCGAGGTAGCGGTCCTCGTCGGCCTCGGGGCCGCCCTCGATGCCGTACTCGGGGCCGCGGTCGAAGTAGATCTCCGAGCACGGGCCGCACGGGCCGGGGATGCCCATCGACCAGTAGTTGTCGGCCATGCCACGGCGCTGGATGCGCTCGGCGGGTACCCCGACCTCCAGCCAGATCCGCTCGGCTTCGTCGTCATCGAGATAGACGGTGGCCCACAGGCGTTGTGGATCGAAGCCGTAGCCGCCGTCCTCGACGCTGTTGGTCAGCAGTGTCCAGGCGAAGGTGATCGCCTCGCGCTTGAAGTAGTCGCCGAAGCTGAAGTTGCCCGCCATCTGGAAGAAGGTGTTGTGCCGGGTGGTGACGCCGACGTTCTCGATGTCACCGGTGCGCACGCACTTCTGCACGCTGGTCGCGGTCGCGTAGGGCGGGGTCTGCTGACCGAGGAAGAACGGAACGAACTGCACCATGCCTGCGTTGACGAACAGCAGGTTCGGGTCGGCCAGGATCAGCGAGGCACTCGGCACCTCGGTATGGCCGGCACGGACGAAATGGTCCAGGAAGCGCCGTCGAATCTCGTGGGTCTGCACAGGTATCCAGCCTACCGGTGTGCCGCATCCGAATTTTCAGGGACCGGGGTGGTCCCCGCCACCATTCGGCTATCCCGGCGAACTGGTCACCCCGTCGGCGTCGCGACCGGGCTCCACCGGGTCCAGTACGGCCCACCGCAACGCTTGCGCCGACCACCCGTCGCCTCGGGCCGGACCGTCGCAGGCCTGCCCAGCACGTCGATCTGCCGGGACGCAGCCGACTGCTCGAATCGGCACCGGCTCCTGGTCCATCGCCGCCGTCCAGCACTATCCGCACCTCGAGGCCACAGTGCTCGAACTGCCCGCAATCGCGGCGGTCGCCCGCACGCATCAGCGTGGCCGGGCTCACCGATCGAATCTCGGTGCGCGAAGGCGATGCGATGTCCGGCGACCTGCCGACCGGTTTCGACACGTTCCTGGCGGCCGATCTCGTGCACTACTGGACCTCCGAGCAGAACCGATCGCTGCTGCGCCGTATCCGGGATGGCGCCCGTCCAGGCGCTTGGTTGCTGGTCGCCGATTTCTGGACCGATCCCACGCATACGGAGCCGGTGGCCGCCACCCGGCCCTATCGGCCGCGAACGATCTTGCGCAGCTTCTCGACCCGGCGTTGGATATCGCGTTCGACGCCGTGGTTGGTCGGGGCGTAATAGTCCCGGCCGACGATTTCGTCGGGCGGATACTGTTGCGCCAGTACGCCGTCAGGGTCGTCGTGCGGGTACTTGTAGCCCTTGGCGTTGCCCAGGGCGGCGGCGCCCGCGTAGTGGCCGTCCCGCAGATGCGGGGGCACCGAGCCCGCCTTGCCTGCGGAGATATCGGCGACAGCGGCACCGAGGGCGGCCGGCACCGCGCCGGATTTCGGGGCCGTTGCGAGGTGAATTGTCGCGTGGGTCAAGGTGAGTTGCGCCTCTGGCATGCCGATGAGCTGCACGACGTGCGCGGCCGCGACGGCGGTCTGCAGCGCCGTCGGATCAGCCATGCCGATGTCCTCACTCGCCGAGATCACCAGGCGACGGGCGATGAAGCGAGGATCTTCCCCCGCGCTGATCATCCGCGCCAGATAGTGCAGGGCCGCATCGACATCCGAGCCGCGGATCGATTTGATGAAGGCGCTCACCACGTCGTAGTGCTGATCGCCCGCACGGTCGTAGCGCACGGCAGCCTTGTCCACGCTCGCCTCGACAAGATCCACGTCGACGGTGCCGTCGAGCGAGGATTCCGCCGACGCCTCCAGCGCGGTGAGCGCCCGGCGCGCATCACCGCCGGCAATCCGCACGATGTGGTCCAGCGCGGCATCGGTCACCGAATACGCCCCGCCATAACCACGTGGGTCCGTGATCGCCCGGTCGAGGACGAGACGAATGTCGGCCTCGGTCAGCGACTGCAACTGCAACACCAGCGAGCGCGACAGCAGCGGCGACACCACCGAGAACGACGGATTCTCGGTGGTCGCGCCGACCAGCAGCACGATCCGGTTCTCCACCGCGGCGAGCAGTGCGTCCTGCTGGGTCTTGGAGAAGCGGTGCACCTCGTCGATGAACAGCACGGTCTGCTCACCCGCGCTGAGCCTGCGCCGCGCCACGTCGATGACCGCACGCACCTCTTTCACGCCGGCCGACAAAGCCGACAGCGCCTCGAAGCGCCGACCGGTGGACTGCGAGATCAGCGAGGCGAGGGTTGTCTTCCCGGTGCCGGGCGGCCCGTACAACAGCACCGACGCCGCGCCCGACCCTTCGATCAGCCGCCGCAGTGGTGACCCGGGGCCGAGCAGGTGCTGCTGACCGACCACTTCGTCCAGCGAGGCGGGCCGCATCCGCACCGCAAGCGGCGCGCCGGCATCGCGGCGCACCACGCTATCGATGGTGTGCTCCGAGGGCGCAGTGTCGCCGGGCACGTCGAACAGGCCTTCGCTCACGCTGAGCAGGTTACCGAGACGCACCGACACCGCTGCGCGGCAGCCGCGACAGCCGGTGTCCGCTGTGGCGGCGGGCGATTCGATTTGCTTGTCGACCACACTTCGGATGTGATCACTACCCGTGGCTGAAAACACGGTCGTTTCAGACCCTGGCTCCCTCGGTTCCCTTGCCCGGCGCACCCTGCTGAAAGGTGGTGCCGTGGCAGCGGCCACCGCCACCACGATGGTGGTGGCCGCACCGGCACGCGCCGCCGCTGCACCGGTGTTCCGGCACGGCGTCGCCTCCGGCGATCCGCTGCCCGACGGCGTGATCCTGTGGACGCGCGTCACCGTCTCCGACGACGCGACCCCGGGTTCCGGTGTCGGCGAAGCGGCGGCGGTGCGCTGGGAGATCGCCACCGACGAGCGATTTGCCTCACTCGCCGCGTCCGGAACCACCACGGCCGCTGCCGATTCCGATCACACGGTCAAGATCGACGTGAGCGGTCTCGCGCCCGACAGCGGCTACTTCTATCGCTTCACCGCCTTCGGCGTGAAATCCCCGGTCGGTCGCACTCGCACCGCACCCGCAGCCTCCGCCACACCCGACCGCCTGCGGTTCGGCGTGGTCTCCTGCTCGAACTGGGAGGCCGGATACTTCGGCGCCTACCGGCACCTGGCCGCGCGCACCGACCTCGACGCGGTCGTCCATCTCGGCGACTACATCTACGAGTACCGGCGCGGCCACTACGGCGGCCGCAACGGCTCGGTCCGCCCGCACGACCCGGCGAACGAGATCGTCACGCTGGCCGACTACCGGATCAGGCACGCGCAGTACAAAACCGATCCCGACCTGATGGCGCTGCACGCACTGGTGCCGTTCATCTGCACCTGGGACGACCACGAGTCCGCCGACAACTCCTGGTCCGGCGGTTCCAGCCACCACGACCCCGCCGTCCAGGGCGATTGGCAGGCCCGGCGTGCCGCGTCGGCCCGCGCCTACCTGGAGTGGATGCCGGTCCGCACGAGCGGCTCCGGCGGCGACGTACAGATCTACCGGCGGCTGCGTTTCGGCACTCTCGCCGAACTATCGATGCTCGACCTACGCAGCTACCGCGACCAGGAGACGAAGCCGGGCGCGGGCTGGCGCGAGGCGGACAACCCGGCGCGCACTATCACCGGCAAGGCCCAAATGGATTGGCTGACAGCAGGTTTGGCGTCCGCGCCGGTGCGTTGGAAGCTGGTCGGAAACTCGGTGATGATCGCGCCGATTGTCTTCCCGCCGCTGGAACCGGTAACCACCGCGGCCATTACGACCATGATGGGCGTGCCGCAGGCAGGCATTCCGGCCAACGGCGACCAGTGGGACGGCTACACCGCCGATCGGCAACGCTTGTTCCGTGCGATCACCGACCAGCAGGTCGGCGATGTGGTCTTCCTGACCGGCGACATCCACTCATCCTGGGCCGCCGACCTGCCCGTCGACGCCGCGAACTACCCGGGTGGACCCACCGTCGGCGCGGAATTCGTCGTACCGTCCGTCACCTCGTCCAGCCTCGGCGAAATCATGAAGGCGCCCTCGCGCACGGTCGCGATCCCGGTGGAAGAGTCGATCAAGGGCGCCAACCACCACCTGCGCTACGTCGAACTGGATTCGCACGGCTACGGCGTCCTCGAGGTCAACCCCGAGCAGACCCAGATGGACTGGTTCTATCTCACCGACGTCGCTGACCCGAATTCCGGCGTCCGCCATGGCGCCTCCTACGCCGTCCGCTCCGGCGGCCGACTCGAACCGCGTCGCCCATTGCTGCCCTGACGGCCGTCGCACCGAGGTCGGCCCGGCAAGTCGCGGCACGCGAACCGCGAATCGGGGCAGAATTCTTGCCGACGGTTGTCGATTTCCGTCGAACTCGCTCGTCGGGATGAGTACGGGACCCGAACGGCGGGTCCTGCTACCGAAGGAGCGCTGCCATGAGTCAGTATTTGGTGCTGATCTACGAAGACGAGAACGCGTACGCGACCGCTTCGCAGGAGGTGATGGGCGCGATCTACCAGGACCATGTGACGTTCCAGGAGATCGCGGGTGAGGCGCTGCAAGGCGGCAATGCCCTGCAGCCGACCCCCACCGCTACCTCGATCCGCAAGGGCGACACCGGCGATTTCTCCGTGACCGACGCGCCGTTCGGCGAGGCCAAAGAGGCGCTCGGCGGTTACTACCTGCTCGAAGCGCCGGATCTGGATGCCGCGATCGCGCTGGCCAAGCAGGTGCCCGCTCGATTCGGCGGTGTCGAGGTCCGGCCGATCATGGTGTTCGAATAGACCGATGTCGATCGACACCGAAGCGGCCGAGCGGGCGGCCGCGGCCGTCGAGCAGGCGCACCGTCGCGAATGGGCCTTCGTGCTCGCCGCGACGGTGCGGCTGGTCCGCGATTTCGACCTGGCCGAGGAGTGCGTGCAGGACGCATACGCGAAGGCGCTGACGGATTGGTCGACCGACGGTGTGCCCGCGAAGCCCGGCGCCTGGCTCACCACCGTCGCCCGGCACCGCGGCCTGGATCTGCTGCGCCGTGATTCGACCATGCGGCGCAGCCTGCCGTTGTTGGTCACCGACCAACTCGACGGCGACACAGCCGATCTCGCACTCGCCGCCCTCGACTGTGCCACCGATATTCCCGACGACCGGCTCCGGCTGATCAGCACCTGCTGCCACCCGGCGTTGGCCCGCGACGCTCAGGTGGCACTCACCCTGCGCCTGGTCTGCGGCATCACCACCGCGGAGGTCGCGCGGGCGTTCCTCATCAGCGAGTCGACCATGGCGGCCCGAATCACGCGCGCCAAGAAGAAGATTGCCCTGGCCCGCATCCCCTACCGGGTGCCGTCGGTGCGGGAACTCCCCCAACGCCTCGATGCCATTTGCGCCGTCATCCATCTGCTGTTCACCACCGGCCACACCGCACCCTCCGGCGACTCGCTGGTGCGTACCGATCTCGTGGAGCGCGCACTGCAGTTGGCGCGGATGATGCACGCGCTCGTTCCCGACGATCCGTCGATGACCGGCTTGCTGGCCCTGATCCTGCTCACCGACGCCCGACGGGCGGCACGGGTGGATTCGGACGGCGGACTGTCCACCCTCGCGCATCAGGACCGCTCCCGCTGGGACCGCGCGGCCATCGCCGAGGGCGTCGCATTGGTGAAACACGCGCTGCCGCATACCGATCGGTACACGCTGCAGGCCGCGATCGCCGCGGTGCACGACGAGGCGCCGAGCTGGGAGCAGACCGACTGGCGGGAAATCACCGGCCTGTACGTGCTGCTGCTTCGAGAATGGCCGTCTCCGGTGGTCCGCCTCAACTATGCGGTGGCAGTGGGGCTTTCCGGCAATCCCAGCCGCGCACTCGCGCTGTTGAACGACCTCGCGGTGGAGCCGGCGCTGGCGACCTATGGCTACCTCGAGGCCTCACGGGCGGCGTTTCTTGCCCAACTCGGCCGCACCGCCGAGGCCGCGACGGCCTATGAATCGTCGCTGCTCCTGACCGAGAACACCGTCGAGCGAGCCTATCTCGAAAGGCGTGCGGCCGAACTCGACCCGTAGCCATCGCACGGTCACCGCCGTACTCGAATGCCGGGCACATCGACCCCGACATTCGCCGACGAATCCTTTTCGCTCCAACCCTATTCGGACCGGACCGCTATTCGGACCAGCGCTCCTCGAGCATGGCCGAGACATCCTCGGCGAAGTCGCCGACGGCGTCGTCGCCTGTGCAGCGGGCATCCTCCGCGAGTGCCGCCCAGCGGTTGATCAACGCCTCCGAGCGCGGCACGGAGAGCCCGTGCTCACGGGCCGACGCGATGCGGGCGTGGTCCGCTGGCAGGAACCAGTAGGTGGACAGCCACACCCAGATCAGGCGGGCCTCCAGGATGCGCTCGGCGAGCACCTCGTCGTCGGCCAGTGACTGCCAAACGCCGACGACCTCCGAACGCCACGCCTCGACCATCTGCCTGGCGCGTTCGCGCGACAGTTCGAAGTCGCACAGGCAACCGGGGAACGACACCAACGCGTACGCGATGTCCAGGGTGGCATCGCGGAAGCCGCCCCATTCGTAGTCGAGGAAGCGCGCGCCCTCCTCGTTGAGGATGACATTGTCGGGGCACAGATCCGACGGGCTGAACGCGCGGAAGCGCCCCGCGGAGAACAGGCGGTTGCCGCGCACAATCCGCTCGGCGATCTCACCGGGCACCTCGATGCCGAGTTCGCGCTGCAGCATGCCGGGCACCTCGGAGATGGCGGCCTCGGCCTGCTGAGCGATGCCGTCGACCCGATGCACCACATCGACCCGGCGCAGCAGCGCGACGAAATCCGCTTCGCGCCCAACGGTTGCCGCGTGCATCCGGCCGAGCGCCTGTGCGAAGGCCATCAGCCCGTTGCGGGTCGCCGGTTCCGCGCCGGACTGCAGGACCGCTGTGATACTGGAGTTCTCACCGAGGTCGCTGAGGATGAGCAGCCGGTCCGGCAGGCTGTGCGCGATCAGGTACGCGCCGGGGCGCTGCTCGCGACTCAGCGCGGTGGTGAACTGGTAGGACACCGCCTCGCGCAGGAATGCGGAATCGATGCTGGCGACGCCGGGGGCCAGGCCACCGGTGTGGCGATCCTCGGCGGAGCCGCGGACCTGCTTGACAATCAGCGTCCGCGGCAACGAAAAGGCGTTCTCTGAAACACGTACGCGTAGGACTGTTGTCCTGCCACTGCCGCTGAGCTCGATAGGATCGCTCAGCTTTACCGGAGCACCCATTCGCTTGGAAAGCAACTGTTGCGCTGCGGACACGACTTCGGCGGCGCGTTCGGCCAATAGTGCGGTCATCGCCATTCAAGCTACTCGCACCGGGTCACTTCTAGCGAGCAGTTACACAACCTTTCCGCGTCGTTCGGCGTGTCTCGGTCGAGGTTGCGGAACGAGCGCTCCTTGCTTGACACCATTGCGCGCGTCCGGTTTTCTCATCGTCAACTGCCGTGCGCCACACCGCAAACCAGTTGCGTCGAAAGGTCTACGACAATGGCCGACACACCGTCTTCCACACCGAACGATCCAGCTGGCAAATCTCCCGAGCAGAGCGGTGGCGAGCAGTTCGCCGCACGGCCGGGTCAGCACGAAAGCCCCGACCCACAGTCGCCGGACACCGGCGCTGGACACGGCCGCCACGAGATGGCGGGTCCGGCGGGATACCCGCAGTTCGAGGGCCCGGGCGCGGCCCATTACGGCAGCGAACCGGTGGAGCCACCGCCGCCGGTGACACAGACGCCACACACCGCGGCGCCGCCATTCGCACCGCCGCAACAGCCCGCGCCACACCCGAGCTACGGTCCACCGGGAACCGGTCCGGCGGGTCCGCCGCCCGGTACGATGGCGCCGCCGCTCGGGATGGCGCCGTCATATCCCGGCGCCACGCCGCCACCGCCCAGCATCATGCCGACTCCGCCCGGTGGCCCACAGCCGACCTACGGTTACCAGGCCGCCGACGTCCCGCGCAGTCTCGACGTCGGCAACGCGTTGAGCTATGGCTGGGAGCGGTTCCGGGCGAATCCAGCGCCCTGGCTCGGTGTCACGGCAGTCGGGGTGCTCATCTATCTCGCCTTCGTGCTCCTCGTCCGGATCGTGAACCCGACGTCGCTGCTGTCGCTGCTGATGATCTTCCTGGTAGTGATGGTCGGGATCTGGCTGCTGCAGGCCGCGCTCGTCCGCGGCGCGCTGTACGAAACCGACGGCTACAAACCAGTTTTCGGGTCGTACTTCCATTTCGTGAACGCGGGCAATGTGTTGCTGACCGCGCTGCTGGCGTTCGTGCTCACCGGGATCGGGTGGGCGCTGTGCGTCGTGCCCGGGCTGATCGCCGGGTTCCTGTGCATGTTCGCGCTGCATTACGTCGTGGATCAAGATCTCGGCCCGTTGGCCGCGATCAAGGCCAGCGCCACCCTGGTCGTCACCAATATCGGGCCGGTGCTGCTGCTCGGTCTCGCGGTCATGGTGCTGACCTTCGTCGGCGCTGTCCTGTGCGGTCTCGGGTTGTTCGTGGCGGCGCCGGTGGCGACGATCGCGGTGACCTACGCGTACCGGACATTGACCGGCGGCATGGTCGCACCGCTCTGACCGCAACACCCGCGGTCGCTATCCGATCAGCGGCCGCATTCCGATCCACTGCTTGAAGCGCGCGATGGGTCCGCCCTCGCTGCCCGCGCGAGGGCGCAACTCCAGCACGATCACACTGGCCGCGACGATGCCCGCCAGGTTCACCGCGAGTTGACCCGCCGACATGAACGCGATACGCCATTCCCCCATGGTGGCCGCGACCACCGCGAATCCGGCGGCGGGCACCGTCGTCACCGAAATGAACACCCCGATGAGCGCGGCCGACTTCGCGGTGACCAGCGAGAGCATCCCCGCCCCACCGGCGAGCAGCGCGACAACGAGCGAGAATGGACCGACTTCGTAGATGAAGTCGACGTTCTTGATGTCCTGGATCCCGGCCAGGGTGATCCAGCCGAATTTGTCCCACGCCAGCGTCGCCGCCAGGGTGAACAACATGGCCACCGGGAATCCGATCGCCAGCGCGAGCGCCGAACGGCGCGCGAGCCGAAAATCGCGGCGCACCAACCCCACTGCGAACGCCGCCAGCGGACCGAACTCCGGGCCGACGACCATAGCGCCGACGATCGTCACCGCCGAGTCCGTCGCGACGCCGATGGCGGCAAGCAGGCAGGCGATGGTGAGAAAGGCGACGAAGGTGGAGTTGAGCGCAGACTCCTCGTGCACCTGCCCGAGCAGTTCCTCCCACACCACCGCATCGGTCGGAACCCCCGGTGCCTCGTCGATCGCGCGGTCCCCGGCATCGGAGAGCACGGTCTCCACCGGCCCGAGGGTGATACCGCCGGAATGGGTGATGCCGAGCGCGGTGAGGTCGGCCAGCACATCGTTGGCCGCCTCACGCGCGACATCGGCCTGCACCAGATCGCCCGCGGGCTCCAGCGCGGCCGCCCGAGCCAGGGTCACATGCGTGACGCCCGGGTCGGCGGCCAGCACCGCGAGCACCTTGTCGGTCGACTCCGGCGGACTGATCATGCGCAGGTGCAGCAACGGATTCCCCTCATGGTCGACGTCGGCCGTCGGATCGACGGAGCGAACTCGACCAGAAGGTACCGTTCCGGCGAGCACGGCCGCTATCACGGCCGCGTCGGCGCCGCTACGCGTCGGCGCCCTTCACTGCGTCGCTCTTGGCTGCGTCGCTCTTCTTCTGCTCCGGCTTCGCGTCCAAGCCCGCTTCCTTGCGCTGCTGCGGGGTGATCGGCGCGGGCGCGTCGGTCAGCGGGTCGACGCCGCCACCGGTCTTCGGGAAGGCGATCACATCGCGGATCGAGTCGAGTCCGGCGAGCAGTGCGGTGATACGGTCCCAGCCGAAGGCGATGCCGCCGTGCGGCGGCGCACCGAAAGCGAAGGCGTCCAACAGGAATCCGAACTTCTCCTGCGCCTCCTCATGGCTGATACCCATCACCTTGAAGACGCGTTCCTGGACGTCCCTGCGGTGGATACGGATGCTGCCGCCGCCGATTTCGTTGCCGTTGCACACGATGTCGTAGGCGTAGGCGAGCGCGGAACCCGGGTCGGTGTCGAAGGTGTCGATGGACTCCGGCTTCGGCGAGGTGAACGCGTGGTGCACCGCCGTCCAGGCCGAATAGCCGAGCGCCACATCGCCGCTCGCGGTCGCATCGGCCGTGGGCTCGAACATCGGTGCGTCCACGATCCACACGAACGCCCACGCGTTCTCGTCGATCAGGCCGACCTTGCGGGCGATCTCGCCGCGAGCCGCACCAAGCAGCGCGCGCTGCGCCTTGGCCGGACCGGCCGCGAAGAACACACAGTCACCAGGCACCGCGCCGACGTGCTTGGCCAGGCCCTCGCGCTCGGCGTCGCTGAGGTTCTTGGCGACCGGACCGCCGAGGGTGCCGTCCTCCTGCACCAGGACGTAAGCCAGACCCTTCGCACCGCGCTGCTTGGCCCATTCCTGCCAAGCGTCGAGCTGACGCCGCGGCTGGCTCGCGCCGCCCGGCATCACGACCGCGCCGACATACTCCGCCTGGAACACCCGGAAAGGCGTGTCCTTGAAGTACTCCGCGCACTCGGTGATCTCGACACCGAAACGCAGATCCGGCTTGTCGCTACCGAAGCGACGCATGGCCTCCGCGTAGGTCATGTGCGGAATCGGGAACGGGATCTCGTAGCCGACCAGCTTCCACAGCGCCTCCAGGATCTCCTCGGCGACCAGGATCACGTCCTCCTGGCGCACGAAGCTCATCTCGAGGTCGAGCTGCGTGAACTCGGGCTGACGGTCGGCGCGGAAGTCCTCGTCGCGGTAGCAGCGTGCGATCTGGTAGTAGCGCTCGATCCCGCCGACCATCAGCAACTGCTTGAACAGCTGCGGGCTCTGCGGCAACGCGTAGAAGTTGCCGGGCTGCAAGCGTGCGGGCACCACGAAGTCGCGGGCGCCTTCGGGCGTCGAGCGGGTCAGCGTCGGGGTCTCGACCTCGACGAACTCGTGGGAGGCCAGCACCGTGCGGGCAGCGGCGTTGACCTTCGACCGCAGGCGCAGTGCCTTGCCCGGCGTCTCACGACGCAGGTCGAGGTAGCGGTACTTGAGGCGGGCCTCGTCACCCGGCTGCTCGTCGAGCTGGAACGGCAGCGGAGCGCTCTCGTTGAGCACCTCGAGCTCGGCGACATTCACCTCGATGGTGCCGGTCGGCAGCTCCGGGTTCTCGTTACCGTCCGGCCGCAGCTCGACCACACCGGTGACCCGCACGCAATACTCGGCGCGTAGCCGGTGCGCCTGCGCGGCGGGCTCGCCTTCGCGGAACACCGCCTGCGCAACGCCCGACGCATCGCGCAGATCGATGAAGATCACGCCACCATGGTCACGCCGCCGGGCCACCCAGCCGGTGAGCGTGACGGTCTGACCGGCGTGCTCGCTTCGCAGCGAACCAGCCAAGTGGGTGCGCAGCACGGGATTCCTTTCGACGAATGTGACACCGGAAAGGCCACCCGGTGCGGTTGCCATCGTAGTGAGACACATTCCCCGAGTGAAAACCGATATCGCCGGACCCGTGCCAAGCTATACCGGCGGGGCATGACCGAGGCGGACGGACGAGCAGAAAGCGACGGCGATGACCTTCAACGAGGGCCTGCAGATCGACCCGGACCGAGCTTCGTCCGGCGGTGGGCCCGGCATGGGCGGCAAGCTCGCGCTGGGTGGCGGCGCGGGTGGTCTGATCCTGCTCGTCCTCGGTCTCCTGCTCGGCGGGGATCCCGGTTCGCTGCTCGGTCAGTTGAACGGCACCGAAAACGTGCAGGTGCAGCCGGGCACGGCGGGCACTCCGGAGCATTGCAAGACCGGCGCGGACGCCAATAAGTACGTCGACTGCCGCGTGGTGCTCACCGCGCAGAGCCTCGACTCGGTGTGGGGCGCCGAACTACCCAAGCAGACGGGCAAGCGCTACGTGCAGCCGAAGTTGGTGCTGTTCTCCGGCGCCGTCTCGACCGGCTGCGGCAATGCGACCAGCGCGGTGGGGCCGTTTTACTGCCCGGCCGACCGGACCGCATATTTCGACACCCGCTTCTTCCAGGAATTGGTCGACCGCTTCGGTTCCAGCGGCGGCCCGCTCGCGCAGGAGTATGTGGTCGCGCACGAAATCGGCCACCACATCCAGAACCAGCTCGGCGATATCGGACGCGCCCAGCGCGACCCGCGTGGACCGGAGTCCGGCGCGGTCCGCACCGAGCTGCAGGCCGACTGCTACGCCGGTATCTGGGCGCATTTCGCCGATAAAATGCCCGCGCCCGGCGGCGGCCAGCCGTTCCTGAAGCCGCTGTCCGAGAACGATATCCGCGACGCCCTCTCGGCCGCTTCGGCGGTCGGCGACGACCGGATCCAGCGCGCCGCGCAAGGCCGGGTAAACCCGGAGGCATGGACCCACGGGTCCTCCGATCAGCGCCAGAAGTGGTTTCTCACCGGCTACCGCACCGGCGAGATCAAGGCCTGCGATACGTATTCCGCACCGGACCTGAGCAATCCGCCCGCCCTGCGCTGAACGAACCCCGCTGACAACAACTCTCACCGATGACGGATGATCGACGCCACAGCACGTGTGGGCTGTAGCAAGCCCGCACGCTGCGATGACCGATGGCAGATTGCCTGTGGCACAACTACGATGGAGATTTCATGCGAAAAATGAAGTCGGCACTGCTGTTTCTCGTAGTGACACTGGCCGGCGGCTGGGGGGTCGCCGCGGCCGAGCCCGCACCCCCGACGCCCGCGGTACCCGCCATCGCGCTACTCACGCTGACCACCATGCCCACCGGCTGGCAGAGCCGGGTCGACCTGCGTCCGATGCTGGAGGTGTACCCCGACGGCCGCGCGGTCAAGACGCCCGACGCCATCGCCGCGGACCGTGCCCCCGACACCCCACCGCAGCGGCTGAACGGCGCTGTCCCGCTGGATGTGCTGAACGCGGCACTCGGCGAGATCAGAGCGCTGTCGACGGTGGACCTCGGCATGCCGAGCGCGACCGATCAGGGCAGCCAGATCATCGACGTCATGCCGGAGCAGGCGGACCAGGACGTGCACCTGATCATGTACGCGCCTGAGCTCACCGAGGGCCTGACCACCGAGCAGCAGACAGCCAGGCAGCGCTTCACCGACCTCTATCGCAAGCTCGTGGACTCCTTCGTACAGAGCTGATCCGACACCGCGTTCCCGGCCTCCCCGATTCCCTCGGCGGCGGCCGGTAGCGTTCCGCTGGCAATCGCAACGACAAGACCACCGAGGCCACGGCCGAATGATGGGGCAGGCCTACCTGCGACGGCAACAGCCATACCAACTCGGCCGCCATCGCCCCGCCGCCGACTCGAAGGCGAGTTTCTACACGGGCGGCAGTGTGACGGTGGTCGTCGTATTCCTCGACGACGAGGGCGAACCGCTCGAAGACAGCAGGCAGACCGCCCAGCTCACCCTCACTCGGAACGGTGCCCTCCGCCCGGACCGGGAATAGGGCACCGTCGTGAAATCACTTGCCTGCGTTCGGGTTAGAACTGGTCCTGCTCGTAGTCGGAGCTGACCATCTCGTCCGAGTGCGTCGCACCGATGACATCCGGCGTGGACTCGCCGAGCGGTCCGGTGAGATCGTCGTTGCCGGTCCGGCTCTGGTACGGGTCCACGTTGCGCGAGTGTTCCTCGTTGTCATTGCCGCGCTGGCCTGCCGCGGCGGGGCCACCACCCATGAAGTTGGAGCTGCCGGCACCGGCCGGGGTGGTGCCCAAGCCGGAACCGAGCGACGAACCAGGCATGCCCGCGACCGGACGCAGCGCCGGCGGCACCGCCGCGCCGGGCAAACCGCCCGCACGTGGCGTCGAGGGCGAGCTCGGGCTGCCCGGCGAGCCGGTCCGGCTCGGACTGCCGGAGCGGCTCGGACTGCCGAGCGCGCCGAGCGGGCTGCCCGTGCCGGAACCGCCCGGCGTGCTCGGATTCGCCGAGGCGGGGTTGGTCGGGCTCCCCAGACCGCTGCCGCTCGTATCGAGCGCGCTGGCCGCTTGCGTCGCGGTGTCCTGCGCCTGGGCCACGATCGGCTCGCCGATGTTCTGCATCACCGCCTGTGCGACCTCTTGCGGCTGCGGCAACCCGCCAGGTGCGATCAGCTGGTTGACCAGACCGGTCAGCTCGGCTGTCTTGCCCGCCAGGTCGCCGCGGGTCGCGTTGGCGACGCTCACCGCTTGGCCGAGGTGCTCGGTGGCGGTGGCGATCAGCGAAGCCTGCGCGGGCGGCGTCAGGATCAGCGGCGCGAGCGCGGTGGCCTGGGTAGCGAACGAGGTCGCGATCCCGGTCAGCTGCACGTTGCCCTGCTGCACTACGGCAGCGGCCTTGGTGGTCAGGTCGGAGATGTCGAAGCCGCGCTGGCTGGTGTCCTGACCCTCGGTATTCGCCTTCTGGCCCGCGACCTGCGCGTTGCGCGCGGCCTGCCCCTGCCACAGCTGGTCGACGGTCGCCATGCTGCCCTTGCCCACCTGCATCGCCGATTCGATGACCTTGGAGGACTCGCTGAGAATCTTGGTCGGGTCGAGGGCGCCGAGGATCCCGGTGCCGAAGCTGCCGAGCAGGTCGAGAATCGGCTTGAACAGCATGTCGACACCGGGCAGTGCGGGCAGCGACAATCCGCTCATCAGCGCCGCGACCGGGTCGGCGGGCAGAGCGGGCAGGGCGGACATGTCAGGCAGCGCCGCAGCGGCAGGAGTCGCGGCTGCCGCAGCGCCGCCACCGCCGCCGAGCGCACCCTGCGCCTGACCGAGCACCCCCTGCGCCGCGCCGAGCACGGGAGCCGCGGCGTGACCGATCGCGGCGTTGGCGCCATCGAGCAGACTCGACACATCCGACGGAATGCCCGCGAGGATGTCGTTCGGGTCGGATGCCGGATTCCCGGACAGGCCAGGCACTCCGGCCGGGACGGTGCCCAACGTCGGCGAGTCTTCGCTGATCTTGCGCGCGAGGTAGAACTCGGGCGCCTCGACCGGCGGCATATCGGCGGGCAGCTGCCCCAGCGGCACATCCACCAAGCCCTGGGACGGCACGCTCTGCGCAGCATTGATCGCCGACTGCTGTGCGGCGGCCGCGGTGTGATCGACCGCGGCGGCGGCCTGGTCGGCCGGCGCGATCACACCCGAATTCGCTGAGTCCAGCGGCTTCATACCGCGCCTCCGATCTGGTTGGCGATCGCCGCCATCGAGCCCGCGTTGCCGAGATCGGTACCGTTGATGGTGGCGACCGTACTGAAGGTGGCCTCCGACAACTTGGCGTACTTGCCCGAGAGATCATTGATATCCCTGGCCTGCAATACCTGCGCGGCGGCGAACGCCACCAGATAGTCGGCGCCGATCAAACCGAAGACCGGCGTCATCGCGGCGACATTGCCGACCGCGTCGAAATTACCCGCTCCCGCGATCTCACCGGCGATCCCGGCGTTCGTCGCGGCGAACGTCGCGACCCCTTCGGTCTCCATCGAGAAATCACTCATCGAGCTGCCCCCCAATCATCGTGAACATCAGCTTCGTGCACTCCCTGCCCGCGCGACCACGCCGCTTCGGATGGGCCCCAATATAGCGGACCCTACCGGCAAGTTTCGAGTCCAACGGGCCCTCGGAAACGAACCGGCCGCCACCCGAAAGTAACTGGAACGTGTTGCAAATTAGAACAAGTTCTATATTGTCGGTGCCATGAAGGTCGCAGTGACCGGCGCAGCCGGCTACCTTGGCACGAATCTGCTCAGCCTGCTCGTCGGGCAAGGGCACGAAGTCGTCGCCATCGACCGCGTGGCTCCCGAGCGCCCCGCGGATCCCCACGTCACCTGGGTGTCGGGCAACGTACTGGATCCGGAGTCGATGCGTACCGTGCTCGCCGGTGCGGAAATCGTGTACCACCTGGTCGCCGTGATCACGCTGGCCGAGAAGAACGACCTGGCCTGGAAGGTGAACACCGAGGGCGTTCGGGTCGTCGCCGAGGCCGCGCTCGACCTCGGCGTGCGCCGGATGGTGCACGCCAGCTCCATCCACGCCTTCAACCAGTACAGCTGCGGCGGCCGCATCGATGAAGGCTCGCTGCGGTCCACCGACGAGAGCCTGCCGGTCTACGACCGTTCCAAATGGGCGGGCGAGGTCGAACTGCGCAAGGTGATCGACAAGGGCCTGGACGCGGTGATCTGCAATCCCACCGGCGTGTTCGGCCCGGTCGATCACGGCACTCCGCTCTCGCGCATCAATCGCACCCTCAAAGACGCCGCGCGCGGCCGGGTACCCGCGATGATCGCCGGCGGTTTCGACCTGGTCGACGTGCGCGATGTCGCGCAGGGCCTTATCCTGGCCTCGGAGCGCGGCCGCACCGGCGAGAACTACCTGCTGGGCGGGTCCATGATCTCGATGCTTGACCTGTGTCACCTTGCCGCGGGCCACGGCGGAAGGAAAGGACCGAAGTTCTCGATCTCACCCCGCCTGATCGGCGGCCTCATTCCAGTACTCGAGCCGATCGGAAAGCTGCTCGGCACCGACATCATGTCGCGGGCCGCGCTCGGCGCGCTGGTCTCCGCACCGGTGGTCGATCACGGCAAAGCGGAGCGGGAAATCAACTACCAGCCGCGCCCCATCGACGAGACCGTGCGCGACCTGGTGGCCTTCTTCAACGATCCGAACCAGCTGACACCACCCGACACCAGGCAGATCGCCTGACACCCGTCGCTTGACAGGCATTAGAACGCATGTTCGACTGATGGGGTGCGGTGGCAAAGCCAAACCCTGGATGCCGACGACGGCGCCTTGCCCGGTCTCGACCGGGCCGGTTTCGTGCGCACCGTTCAAACGCCGGAATTCGAAGGCATCACCTTTCACGAGGTGCTGTGCAAGAGCGCGCTGAACAAGATGCCCGAGGGTGCGAGTCTGCCGTTCCATTGGACGATCAATCCGATGCGCGGCTGCTCGCACGCCTGTCGTTACTGTTTCGCCCGCGGCACCCACGAGTATCTGGAGCTGGACGCGGGCCGCGATTTCGATTCACAGATCGTGGTGAAGACCAATATCGCCGCGGTGCTGCGTAAGGAACTCGGTAGACGGTCCTGGCACCGGGAGCCGGTCGCGCTCGGAACCAATACCGATCCTTATCAACGAGCGGAGGGTCGATATCGGCTGATGCCCGGAATCATCCGCGCTCTCACCGATTCGGGCACGCCGTTCTCCATCCTGACCAAAGGCACACTGCTGCGCCGGGACCTGCCGTTGCTGACGCTGGCGGCGCGCCAGGTGCGGGTGAGTGTCGCGGTGTCCATCGCGATCCTCGACATCGATCTGCACCGCAGTCTCGAGACCGGCACGCCATCACCGAAGGCGCGCCTGGATATGGTGCGCGCACTGGCCGACGCCGGATTCGACGTGAATGTCATGGTGGCGCCGGTGATTCCGTACCTCACCGACAGCCAGGCCCACCTCGACGAACTGTTCGGCGCGATTGCCGCGGCGGGGGCTGCCTCGGCGATCGCGTTTCCGATGCACCTGCGCGGCAGCACCCGCGGCTGGTTCCTCGGCTGGCTGGCCGAGGCGCATCCGGCGCTGCTGCGCCGTTACCGGCAGTTGTACGGGCGCGGCGCGTACGTCACGCCCGAGTACTCGACCTGGCTACGCGGACGCACCGATCCGCTGCTGGAACAGCACGGCCTGACCCGCGAACAACCCGCGCAACCGCAGGCACGACCGGAGAGCCCGCGCGCGGCCGACGAACAACTGTCGCTGTTCGCCTGAGTACATTCGCCGCCCCCACCGAACAATTCTCATCGGACCGCGCGCTTCGCGGTCAATCGCCCGCACAGCGGAGTAGGTTGGCCAATGGCACCCTCTCACCGACGAGGAAGTGAAGCAGGCACATGGTTTCGCACCAAAATGATGTCGGCACAGCGAAATTGGAAAAGGTCGTAATTCGGTTCGCCGGGGACTCCGGGGACGGAATGCAGCTCACCGGTGACCGTTTCACGCATGAAGCGGCCGCATTCGGCAACGACCTCGCCACCCAGCCCAACTTCCCGGCGGAGATCCGCGCACCACAGGGCACGCTACCGGGCGTCTCGTCCTTCCAGATCCAGATCGCCGACTACGACATCCTCACCGCGGGCGACCAGCCCGACGTGCTGGTGGCGATGAACCCGGCGGCGCTGAAGGCCAACGTCGAGGACCTGCCGCGCGGCGCAACTCTTATCGTGAACACCGACGAGTTCACCAAACGCACCCTCGCCAAGGTCGGTTACACCGCCGACCCCCTCGAGGACGACTCACTGTCGGATTTCGTGGTGCACCGGGTGCCGATGACGTCGCTGACCATGGGCGCCACCGAACCCACCGGGGTCGGCAAGAAGGACGGCCAGCGCGCGAAGAACATGTTCGCGCTCGGGCTGATCTCCTGGATGTACGGGCGCCCGACCGATGGCACCGAGCGGTTCGTCCGCGATAAGTTCGCCGCCAAACCCGATATCGCCGAGGCGAACCTGCTGGCGCTACGAGCGGGCTGGAACTACGGCGAGACCACCGAGAGCTTCGCCACCACCTATGAGGTGGCGCCCGCCGCGCTGCCGCCGGGCACCTACCGGCAGATCACCGGCAATACCGCACTCGCCTACGGACTCGTGACGGCCGGGCAGCTCTCCGGTCTGCCCGTTTTCCTCGGTACCTACCCGATCACGCCGGCCTCGGACATCCTGCATGAACTCAGCAAGCACAAGAACTTCGACGTCATTACCTTCCAAGCGGAGGACGAGATCGCCGGTATCGGCGCCGCGCTGGGCGCCGCGCTCGGTGGCGCCCTCGGCGTCACCAGCACCTCCGGCCCAGGATTGGCGCTCAAAAGCGAGACCGTCGGGCTAGCGGTGATGACGGAGCTGCCGCTGATAGTCGTCGATGTACAGCGCGGCGGCCCGTCCACAGGTCTGCCGACCAAGACCGAGCAGGCCGATCTGCTGCAAGCGCTCTACGGCCGCAATGGTGAATCGCCCGTCGCGGTGCTCGCGCCCCGCTCTCCCGCCGACTGTTTCGCGACCGCGGTGGAAGCGGCGCGGATCGCACTCACCTACCGCACTCCGGTGCTGCTGCTCTCCGACGGCGCCATAGCCAATGGCTCTGAGCCGTGGTCGATTCCGAACGTGTCAGAGCTGGCTCCGATCGATCCGGCGTTCGAGCCGGACGCCGACGACGAGGGCGGGTTCCAGCCCTATGCGCGCGACCCCGATACCCTCGCCCGGCCACTGGCCGTGCCGGGCACCAAGGGGCGTGCCCACCGCATCGGCGGACTCGAAAAGGCCGACGGCAGTGGCAATATCTCCTACGAACCGGCCAACCATGAGCTGATGGTGCGCCTGCGCCAGTCCAAGATCGATGCGATCGCCGTTCCCGACGTCGAGGTCGACGATCCGGACGGGCGCGCCGAACTCCTGCTGCTGGGCTGGGGTAGTTCGTACGGGCCGATCGGTGAGGCGTGCCGTCGGGCGCGCCGTCGCGGTGTCCCGGTCGCGCAGGCACACCTGCGGCATCTGAATCCGTTGCCCGCCAACCTCGGTGACGTGCTGCGGCGCTATCGCACCGTGGTGACGCCCGAGATGAACAGCGGCCAGCTCGCGCTGCTGCTGCGCGCGAAATATCTGGTGGATGTGCAGCCCTGGACCAAGATCGCGGGCACCGCGTTCTCCGCCCAAGAGCTCGTCGGGGTGATCGATGCGGCGCTGGACGGCTCGATCGAGGATATGGAACTCGACAAGGCCTTCGCCGCGCGAGCGCGGGCCACTTACCGCACCGCCGGCGACGGGTCGCAGGTCGCTCGAAACAACACCGCTAGCACTGGGGGCAACGAATGACCATCGTGGAGACCTCACTTGTCGGAACAGATTTGGGGCTGACCGGACTGTCCGGTGTACCCACCGCCGACGGCCCGCAGAAGGTGAAGGAATTCACCACGGATCAGGAAGTCCGCTGGTGCCCCGGCTGCGGCGACTACGTGATCCTGGCGACCGTGCGCAGCTTCCTAGCCGAACTCGGGTTACGCAGGGAGAACCTGATGTTCGTATCCGGGATCGGCTGCTCCAGCCGCTTCCCGTACTACCTGGAGGCCTACGGCATCCACTCCATCCACGGCCGCGCACCCGCCATCGCCACCGGTCTCGCGGTGACCCGCCCGGATCTGTCGGTATGGGTGGTCACCGGTGACGGTGACGCGCTGTCCATCGGCGGCAACCACCTCATCCACGCCCTGCGCCGCAACGTAAACATGACGATCCTGTTGTTCAACAATCGGATCTATGGCCTCACCAAGGGCCAGTACTCGCCGACCTCCGAACCAGGCAAGATCACCAAGTCGACACCTATGGGTTCGGTGGACCACCCGTTCAACACGCTGTCCGTCGCGCTCGGAGCGGAAGCCGGTTTCGCGGCGCGTGCCTTGGATTCCGACCGCCCCGGCCTCACCGAGGTGCTGCGCGCCGCCGCCGAACACCGGGGCACATCGTTCGTCGAAATCCTGCAGGACTGCCCCATCTTCAACGACGGGTCCTTCGATGTGCTGCGTCGTGGCGACGCCGAATCCCGCCTGATCCGGCTGCACCACGGCGAGCCGATCCGCTTCGGCGCCGATGGCGAATTCGCCGTGGTACGAAACGGTTTCGCCCTCGAAGTGGCACGCACCGACGCGGTCGCGGAATCCGACATCGTCGTGCACGACGCCTACACCGACAATCCCGAATACGCCTACGCCCTGTCCCGCCTCTCCGACCAAGACCTCGGCCACGTGGTCACCGGCATCTTCCGCGCCGTCACCCGCCCCACCTACGATGACGGCGTCCGCGCCCAAGCGGCCACGGCCCGCGAACGCAAACCGGTGCACCAGGATTCGCTGCAATCGCTGCTGAACGGCCCGGAAACCTGGACGATCGTCGACTAACCGTTCGACCCGACGAGCCGGGCGCGCGGGCGGTCGGCTGGCCGGCGGGGGGAGCGACGTAATCCCGCTCGCGCCGAAATGTGGCTGGGTTTACGAAATGCGAATAGCCCCTGCACTTCTCACTGCCCTGCTGTTGACCTCGGTAACCGCCGCCGAGGTTTCGGCGCAACCCCCGTTGCCGTCGGGTTCTGCGCTGCTCCGACCGTAGTGGGACCTGCCCGCAGATACCGGTGCCGCCGTTGCGGCCGCCGGGCTACCGTTGCCGACAACGATCATGACGACGTTCCACTACCACGCCCACCTCGAGGTCATCGTGTACGGGCACCCGGTGACGGTTCCTGCCTTGGTCGGTATCGATGAGGCGCGAATGATGGGTTCTCCCATGCATACTCACGATGCGAGCGGGATCGTGCACCTCGAGTCCGGCGAGGACATCCCGTTCACCCTCGGGCAGTTCTTCACCCAGTGGGGCCGATTCAGTTGACCCCGCTCGAGATCGTTCACCTCTACATCAACGGTCAGCGCTTTCCCGGTGACCCCGCGTCCTATCGATTCGGCGCACACGATCAGGTCGTGCTGGTCGTCGGCAGCCGCTGGATGACTCCGGAGGTGCCCGCGAGCTACGAGTTCCCACCTGGACTCTGACCGGTACACGTCAAATCAATTGAGTCGCAACCCAGTTCATGTATCAGCTCCCACAAATGGGAGGGTTCACTCCTTGACGAGTGACCTGAAACACACCAAACTCTAATTGCTCCAGTAGTTCTGGAGACTTGTCGGCCGACATGGTGAGTTCTTAGCGAATCGAGGAACCGGGCTATGACGACGAGCATCGCGGCCGTATCGGCCGAAACCGAGGTACCCGCAGCGGATTTCGACACGACGCATCTGAAGGAGAACCTGCGCTGGGGCCACCTGTTCTGGCCGGGTTCCGCGGCGTTGACCGAGGAGCAGATCGACGATCGAGTAGCCCGCTACCAGCGGTCACTGGAGCGCTTCCGGGCCAGCGGCATGCAGGGCAACTACCTGCCCGACGATCTGGAAGTGGACTCGGCGTGGCATGCGCACCAGTGCGATCCGGTCGGGTACGCGGAGTTCTGCACCCACTATTTCGGCGGCATTCTCGCCCACACGGTAACGCTGTGTGTCTGCAAGTTGGTCGATCTCGACAAGAAGTGATACGCGCTTCGTGGTAGCCGAAACACATATCAACTGCAAGAATTGATCCGTTCGGCGTAGCTCCCCTGCCGGGGAGCTACGCCGTCGGCGGCATATATCCGACCGTACGTGCGTCCGGTGGCGACCGGACAGCTCGCTGCTCGCGTGGACCGACCGCGCTGTTTCCGCAGCAATGAATTGCAATACGGCCGTTCAGCTTTCGAGGAGCGAGCAATGAAGATCTCGATCGAGCAGCCGACGAGCCCGACCTCGGGCATGCGTCGCGCTCCGTTATCGGAACTGATCGACCCGCTCGACGTGGCGGGTCGCGCTCTCGATGAGGCGCTGGAGCAGATCGTCCCGAAGGACGGTGGTGCGATCCCGTCGCCCCGCCGTGGCTCATGTCGGGTCGCAGACTTTCCCGGCCGGTCACGATGACCACTTCCGGACGCATCACCCGAGAAAACTGGGCAGATGACTTCTTCGACGAAGGTTTCCGCGAAACATTCTCCATCCTGGGTGTCTACGATGACACCGATAGCGAGATCGAGGCGATTGTCGCTTTGCTCCAATTGCCCCTCGGAGCACGAATACTCGATGTCCCTTGCGGCTTCGGCCGTCACGCCGGACCGCTCAGTCGGCGCGGCTATCGCGTAGTCGGTATAGATAACTCGCCGAAACAACTCGACGACGCCCGCGGTCGATACCCTGACTGCACCTTCGTCCTGACAGATATGCGAACGCCACCTGCAGGTCCCTACGACGCGATTCTGAACCTGTGGACAAGCTTCGGCTTCTTCGACACCCCCGAGGAAGACCTTGCCACCCTCGCGGCCTGGGCCGACGTTCTCGCGCCCGGGGGCAAACTCGTCATGGAAATCGATACTCTCGAATGCTTCGAGCATCGTGTACGCAACGGTAGCGAATTGATCAGTACGCAGCTCATTCAACGGTCCGATCTCGTTGGTCACGCCCGATATGATTGGACCAACCAGGAACTCAGCCTCCACTGGAAGCGCCCTGGATGGTCCCGACAGTGCCGGCTCCACATGTACTCCCGCCCACAACTCGAGACAGCAATCTACGAAGCCGGATTCGGCCACGTGGCATTCGCAGGCGACTTTCATGGCCGTCCGGTGGACCTGGACAGAAGAACCGTCATTGTCGTAACCAAGTAGCGCGGCACCTTTCCCTCAGTCCGCAATGGGAGATGTGCTGAACTCGGATCCACTACAGTTCTGCGCGCGGTGCGGGCTCCACGATGGTCACCTACCGCTGTTCCGTCTCGAACACCTGTCGATGCCTGTAGAACGACTCTTCTTGCGACCTCATACCTCGGATACGCCCGAATGTTCGATTGGACCAAAGGTGTTGGGGCAATCCGGTTGTCGAAGGATCACGCTGTGCGATGGGTTGGCGTGCGGCTTGTTCGTGGCGGGCAGCGAGACGCGGCGGTCTCATTGCGTGGGTTGCCTCCGCACGGCGCAGGCCAGGTGTCCCGAAGACCCGGATCTCCTGCGTCTTATCGCCGAGCTGCGCACGGGCAGTGAACGGTTCGATGATCTGTGGCGCTCGGTGGGCACCTGCTGACGATGCCCACCGGCCTGGCGGATCGCCTACTTCTTCTCCATGGTCCTGGCGAGGATGCCGAGCGTGGCCCGCAGCCCGGATTCGGGAATGAGCGGGAAGATTCCCATTTCGCGGTAGGGCGCTGCGATCTGGCTCCAGTCGTAATACGACGTCACCAAGGTGCCGATTTCGCTGGGTTCCACGCGGTAGCCGTAGCGGTGTTCGACCGGCGCCTCGGTCACTCCGGTGACCGTCCACTCGATATGGGCGTCCTGTTCGAATGCGGTGATGATCACCGTGACGTCGTACCTTCCCATGGGAAAGTCATTGAGCGATTCACGGTCCATATGCACGACGAATTCGTCTCCGGCGGCGGTGACGGCTTCGCCTTCCGCGGACTGCAGCATGCCCGAGCTGTCGATCGTCACATGCCCTTCGGGCGAGCACAGCAGGGCGAAGATCTCGGCCGGCTGTGCCGCGATCTCCCGTCGGACCTCGAACCGTTCTTCACTCATGGGATCCATCCTCGCATAATCGTCGCGGGGACGCTGACCGAAATAGGCTTTCGTACAACGTATTTCGCTGAACTTCACCGCCTTCAGCTCTGTAGTTCGGATATCGTCCCCGCACACTGCCCGGCCTACTCCGGGCCGACCCGAAGCGGGCGGTGCGGGCAAATCCGGCACCGCCTCCTTTCACCGGGCAGTTCACGAAGGAATCGTCGTGGATAGCGAAACCTCTTCGACCTCAACCTCTTCAGTGTCGTATGGGCCACCTGAGCGGCGCTGCCGAGTCTGCTGGAACGGCGCGGATCGATCGTGAACATCTCCTCGATCTTCGCCCTGACCCCTACCCCCGGCCCGATCGGCTACAGCGAGGCCGAAGCCGCGCTGACTGCTCTCGGCAAACGACTCAGCGACGGGTTCGGCCCGCGCGGGGTGCGCGTCAACACCGTATCGCCGGGCGTGGTGCGTAACCCGCTGTAACGTGGTGCGGAGAGCATCGGAGCCAATGTCGCAGCCGCGCAGGGGGTTTCCCATGCCGAGCTGCTGGAGATCCTCGTTGATATCTTCCATGTCGCTTCCGGCCGGATCGCCGAGCCGGACGAGTAGCGGCACTGATCACCTTCCTCGTTTCCGATAAGTCCGCCAACATCGTGGGGGCGGACTTCGTTATCGACGGCGACACCATCAAGACTGCCTGATATCGGCACGAGCCGACCGAGGTGGGTGGCGGGATCATCGAAAGGGCGGCGGCCCGCATCCTGGGCAGGATGCGGGCCGCCGCCGAGATCGCCCTGTGCGGGGCAGTTGTGCTGCCTTCACGGCTGATGTCAGCCCTTGCCGTATCTGAGTTCACGTTTCAGGATCTCGCCGCTCCCTGCCTTGGGGAGATCACCGACGAACTCGACGATCCTCGGGCGCTTATAACTGGCAAGCCGACCCTCGAGCCAGCCGAGCAGTTCCGTCTCGTCGAGCTCCTGACCGCGGCGTAGCACCACGACCGCTTTCACGGTCTCACCCCAGTGCGGGTGGGGTACGCCGACGACGGCGGCCTCGAGCACCGCAGGGTGCGCGCCGATCGCGTTCTCGACCTCGACCGAGTAGATGTTCTCTCCGCCCAAGATGATCATGTCCTTGAGCCGGTCGCGGACGTAGAGGAATCCGTCGTTGTCGATCATCCCGATATCGCCGGTACGGAACCAGCCGTCGGCGGATATCGCGGCCGCGGTCTGCGAGGGTTTGTTCCAATATCCGATGGTCAGTTGCGGCGTCCGCAGCCAGATCTCGCCGTTCTCACCGGTGCCGACGTCGCGGTCGGTGGAAACGTCGACGATCCGGCACTCGCAGTTGGGCAGGATGCGGCCGACGCTACCCGGATGCTGGTCGACCTCCCCCCGGCGGAAGATCGGCGCGATCGCCACCCCGGCACAGGTTTCGGTCAAGCCGTAACCCTGCGAAAAGCCGGTCTGCGGCAGCATCTCCATCGCCTCGTCGATCAGCGAGCTGGTCGAGGGCGCCGAGCCGTAGACGATCACCTCGAGACTGGACAGGTCGAAGGCCTCGGCGGCGTTCTCGGCAACCAGACTGGTCAGCAGGGTCGGCACCAGGCTGGTGTGGGTGACACCTCGGTCCTCGACGGCGCCGGCGATCTCGGCGACCGAGGTCCCCGACGGGATGACCACCTCGCCGCCCAGGTGCACGCAGCACACCACCGAGCTCATCCCGCTCATACGAAACAGCGGCAGGCAGGCCATGTACCTCATCTCCGGGTGCAGCGCCCAGGCTGCCGCCGCCTGCTGGGCCATCTCCCGCAGATTTCGCTCGACGAGCTGGATGCCCTTGGGCTCGCCGGTGGTGCCGGTCGTGTAGGCCAGCAGCACGACGGACTCGTCGGTTTGGTCGACATCCGGCGCGTAGCCGGAATCTCCTGCGGCATACCAGCGCTCGAAGTCGGAGCCTTCGGGTCCGTCCAGCCGGACCACCGGGCACCCTGGGTCCAACCCCGATGCCAACTCCCGCTCGGCGAAGAGCAGGGACGGGTTGCAGTCCTCCAGAACAGCCCGGAGCTCGGCCGCCGTCAGCCGCCAGTTCAGACCGACCAGCACAATACCGGCCCAGGAGGCGGCGTAGACGAGCTGGACGTAGGCCAAGTCGTTGTGCGCGAGCACCGCCATCCGGTCTCCCCGGCGTAGACCGGCAGCGTGCAGCCGGTCCGCGATTCGCGCCACGTCCCCGGTGAACTCCGCATAGGTCTGCGACCCCGAAGGCGCGCTGACCGCGCGGTATCCGGCGCGGTCCCGGGCATGCCCGGCCAACAGGCCGGCCAGAGTCGGGGGGTGAGAGATGGTCATCGGCGTCTCCCTAGATCCTGGCCGCGACCGCAGCCATCTGCCCGGCGTACCGGATGGTCGATGTCCCATGCGTGCCAGATCACGTGGCCAGCGGCTCGATCTCGTCGACGACGAACTGCCGCACCCAGGCGACCCCTCGAGCGAACCCCAGGTCGGTCTCGAAGCTCGAGGACCTCCTGCTCCCTCTTCTGCATTCTTATCTCTCGCTGGTCGGAACGGTGCAGGCACTGATGCTCGGGCTCCGGGAAAGGTGACCACCGCGCAGGTGCCCACCGTCCCGCGATCAGTCGCGGGTCGTCGCCGGTCCCGAAGATGCTGTCGGGGATCGTATCCAGGAAATAATCGAGTTGTCACGCGATTCGAAAGGACGCTGGTTCCTCTGGGGTTCCCGGAACTGGCGGGGTTCCGGCTGCGACTTCCGTTGTGATACGGCGGTATTCGCGCCTCGCTTCGCTATGGGTGTCGTAAGTGAAGCGCTGACGGTCCCGGCTCCCATCCGGTTTGGGGCCCACATCGACCTGAAACCAGTACGTCACCTTGCCGCTGTTTGGCGATGCGATTGTTGTCGGTTCAGCACGACGGGCCGCCTTGGGGGCATTGCTTCGGTCATGTCGGGGTACATCAAGGTGGGCACCAAACCCAGGGCGATTCACCTGTCGATGCCTGTAGAACGACCGCTCCGAACGAGGACTCAGCCGTTCTTGGCGAAGCCGAGGTCGATGACCGCTTCCCGTTCCTGCTCCAGCTCGGCCACGCTGGCATCGATGCGGGCGCGGGAGAATTCGTCGAGGTCCAGTCCCTGGACGATGGAATATTCGCCCTCGGCACAGGTCACCGGGAACGAGCTGATGATCCCCTCGGGGACGCCGTAGGAACCGTCCGACGGGACGGCCATCGACGTCCATTCGCCGTCCGGGGTACCGAGCACCCAGTCGTGGATGTGGTCGATAGCGGCGCTGGCCGCACTGGCCGCCGATGAGGCGCCACGAGCCTTGATGATGGCGGTACCGCGCTGCTGCACGGTCGGGATGAACTCCTCGCGCAACCAGGCGTCGTCAGCGATGAGGTCGAGAGCACGCGTGCCCGCGACGGTGGCGTGCGTGATGTCCGGGTATTGGGTGGCCGAATGGTTACCCCAAATCGCCACGCCGGAGATGTCGGCTCCCGGCGCACCCGTCTTCTTGGCCAGCTGCGCGATCGCCCGATTGTGGTCGAGGCGGGTCATCGCCGTGAAACGCGCGGCAGGCACGTCGGCGGCATTGCTCATGGCGATGAACGCGTTGGTGTTGGCGGGATTGCCTACCACGAGCACCTTCACATCGCTTGCGGCGCTGGCATTGATGGCCGCGCCCTGATCGGTGAAGATGGGGCCGTTGGCGTTCAGCAGATCCGAGCGCTCCATCCCAGCCGTCCGCGGTCGCGCTCCGACCAGCAATGCGACGTTCGCGCCCTCGAAACCCACCCACGGGTCGTCACTGATGTCGATCGATTCGAGCAGCGGAAACGCACCGTCCTCGAGCTCCATAGCGACACCCTCCAGCGAAGCGACAGCCGCGGGAATCTCCAGCAACCGCAACCGCACCGGCGTATCCGCACCGACCATCGCCCCGGACGCGATCCGGAACAACAGACCATAGGCGATCTGCCCCGCAGCTCCGGTAACAGCGACAGTGACGGGCGCGGTGCTCACGACGAACTCCTTGCGGTAGGCGGACACTCGATCTCCACCCTATCGAGTCTCACCGCCCCCGAACCCGGGTGGTGAGCTACCCGACAGTTGCCCCCTGGAGGCGCTGCATACGTGACCTCTAGAGGCTTTGCGCACATCTGCCCGGTTCACACTCAAACGCTCGGTGCGCGCTGGCCTACGCCACATCGAGGCAGTGACGCGAAGGCCGGCACGTACCGCTCGACCGAATCGAGTCGCTACGTGCCGCGCGTTTCCATGGTGCACGTGAACGTCCGCTCACCAACTACTTGCCGATGCATCCCATACAACTCGTCGAAGTCAGCACACCTGGCCGGAGCCGGCGCAATTCAGCACAACGCCGCGACTTCCCCATCGGTCAGCACGATCGGCGACACGTAGTCCTTCTCCCGCGCCAGCTGCACCGCCCGATACAGCGGACGCTCCGTCAGTCCCGCATCGCGCGCCTCGGCGCGCAGCTGGTGGACCAGCATGGTCGAAACCGCGACGGCCGCGGCCAATGGGCATGCGGCCAGGGCGTCGGCCAGTTTGCGCAGGCCGATCAGGTGCAGTTCGCGACCGCTGCCCGTGTCGGTGTACATCGCCAGCGGAATGATCTGTGTGTCGGCTCCCGCGGTCACCCGCAGCACGATGCGGCTGAGGCGGGCCGGAAACACCAGGACCTCGACACCGGTCGCCGCGGCGATGTCGACCCGCTGCTCACCGAACAACCGGCGCGCGTGAATCATGGTCCCGGCCAGCCACATTCGCCGTCGGCGCAATGCCATCGCATATCCGACGGTCGGCACGCTGACGACAAGACCGATCACGACCGCAATCGGCCAGCTCACCAGGAACGCCGCCAACAGCGCGGCCCCGAGTCCGACCCCTATCGCGGCGAGGGCTAGTCGCCGCAGCATGGGCGCATACATCTCGGGTGCGACGAGGTCGAGTCCGACCGGTGAAACAGGCTGAGAATCCCCAGGATTCGACGGTTCTACAGTCACGGCAGCGCATTCAGACAGGTGTCGGTGTATCGGGGCACCGTACTACTCGGCGCGGGTCAGCGCGGCCGCGACGGCGGTAACCGTCTCGTCCAATGGGATCTGGCGTTGATCACCGGTCGCCATGTCCTTCATACCGATCGTGCCTTCGGCCAGGTCACGGTCACCGAGGACCAGCGTGAGCTTCGCCCCGGACTTGTCCGCCGCCTTCATGGCGCCCTTCACACCGCGCCCACCGTAGGCCAGATCCACCCGAATGCCCGCGGCCCGCAACTGCGCGGCCAGCACCACCAACCGTTGTTTGGCGGCGTCACCCAGCGACACACCGAAGACCTCGCAGCGTGCCGGGTCACCCGCCGACTTGCCCTCGGCGGCCAGCGCGAGCACGGTGCGGTCGACGCCGAGCCCGAAACCGATGCCCGACAGCGGTTGTCCGCCGAGTTCGGCCATCAGGCCGTCGTAGCGACCGCCGCCGCCGATACCGGACTGCGCGCCGAGACCGTCGTGCACGAATTCGAAGGTCGTCTTCGTGTAGTAGTCCAGACCGCGGACCATGCGCGGGTTCACCACATAGGGCACGCCGAGCGCCTCTAGATAGCCGAGCACCTGCTCGAAGTGCGTCTTCGCCGATTCCGACAGGTGATCGATCATCAGCGGCGCGTTCGCGGTCATCTCCCGCACCTCGGGGCGCTTGTCGTCGAGCACGCGCAGCGGGTTGATCTGCGCCCGCCGCTTGGTCTCCTCGTCCAGCGGCAGCTCGAGCAGGAACTCCTGCAGCAACTCCCGGTATTGCGGACGGCAGGTCTCGTCGCCGAGCGAGGTGATGTCCAGCCGGAAGCCTTCCAGCCCGAGCGCACGGAAGCCGGCATCGGCGATCGCGATCACCTCGGCGTCCAGCGCCGGATCGTCGACACCGATCGCCTCGACGCCCACCTGTTGCAGCTGCCGGTAGCGGCCGGCCTGTGGCCGCTCGTACCGGAAGAACGGTCCCGCGTACACGAGCTTCACCGGCAACTGGCCGCGGTCGAGGCTGTTCTCGATCACCGCGCGCACCACACCCGCGGTGCCTTCGGGCCGCAGCGTCACGCTGCGGTCGCTGCGATCGGAGAAGGTGAACATTTCCTTGCTCACCACATCGGTCGACTCGCCGACGCCGCGCGCGAACAGTTCGGTGTCCTCGAAGATCGGCAGCTCTACATGCCCGTACCCGGCGAGTCGGGCGGCGCGAAGAAGGCCGTCGCGCACCGCGACGAACTCGGCCGAGCCGGGTGGCACGTAATCCGGTACCCCCTTCGGGGCGGAGAAGCTGCTGGTCTTGGTCACGATGGTCCAGTTTCCACCACCACCGCCCGCCAAGTCCAACCGGTTAGCGCGCAACGCCGCGTCGGGCGCCACGCTCGACCATGTCCGCGTCGGCGTGGTGCAAGTCGCCGAAGCGGTTGCTGTGCTCACGAACGAGCCTCCCGCACGACGCTCCCGTCACATGCGGTCACACCAAAGCGCCTCATGGCCCCCAGGATGCTGACGGTATGGTGACCCCCATGAACACTCGCATGCAGCGAATTCGCCGCATGCCAGGTGTTCCTATTCCGGAAGTGACGGATACGGGAGGAACGTGGTAGTGCCGAGCAACGAACAGCGGCGAGCAGCGGCGAAACGCAAGCTGGAACGCCAGCTCGCCAACCGGGCCGATCGGGCGCGCAGGCGCAAGCAACTCACGATCGCCGGGTCCGTGCTCAGCGTCGTCGTGGTGGTCGCGGCGGTCACCGGCGTCTATTTCCTGACTCGCGGCGACGACAGCGAGAACAGCGCCGCCTCCGAGACCAAGGACGCCGCGCTCTCCGCCGCGGCGCCCCCCGCAGCGCAGGCCAAGCCCGCCTCGGTGAACTGCGCCTACCGCGACGGCCAGCGGCCCGCGGACAAGCCGGTGAACAAGCCCCGCACCGAGGGCATCCTGACCGACGGCCCCAACGCCAAGCTGAGCGTCAGCATGGAAACCAGCCAGGGCCCCATCGGCCTGACGCTGAACAACGCTGAATCGCCGTGCACCGTCAACAGCTTCGCGAGCCTGGCGAGCCAGGGCTACTTCGACGGCACCAGCTGCCACCGCATGACCGCGGGCGAGGGCTTGAAGGTGCTGCAGTGCGGTGACCCGACCGGCACCGGAATGGGCGGCCCCGGTTACGAATTCGCCAACGAGTACCCGACCGATCAGTACGCGCCCGGGGATCCGGCCGCGGAGTCGCAGCCGGTTGCCTACAAGCGCGGCGTGCTCGCCATGGCCAACGCGGGCCCTGGTCCCGACGGCGGCGGCACCAACGGCAGCCAGTTCTTCATCGTCTACGGCGATTCCGAATTGCCGCCGCAGTACACCATCTTCGGCACCGTCGACCAGGACGGACTCGCGACGTTGGACAAGATCGCCAAGGGCGGTCAGGACAATGCGAACGGCCCCGGAGACGGCAAGCCGACACTCCCGGTGACCATCTCTTCGGTGCGCCTGGACTGAGTCACACTGGCTGCCAACGGCTCGGGCCCACCGCCCTCGGCGGCGAGCTCGAGCCAGCTAGGGTAGGCGATCCTAATCATCCGGTAAGGGTGGGCTAAAACAGGAGATCCTACGGCGCTTTGCACTACGTGCCGGAATTGTGCGATATATGCTGTTAAGCGGCACGCCCGTACGGTTGTGTCGAGCTTTCTCGGGTAATCTCAAAACAAGGAGTTCCCGTAGCGTAGTAGGGAATGCCACGCCACGAGTCCTCTTGGTGTCCGCGTTTGCAGGCGGGGCATCGTGCGGCGGACTACAGTTCGCGTGGCGGTGTCCGTGACGAAACACCACAACATCCATAGTGATCACTGCAGCATCGGGGAGCAGCCATGTCCGAGGAACTGGACGACATCGGCCGGGAAACCGCGGCCATGATAAGGACTATGTTGCAGCTTGCGACTCTGGTCGCGCTGAAGACCCGTGAACGTGGTCAGAAAGAAGCCGAAGCCCGCGTCAAGGTGACCGAGGCCCGTATCAAGGAAGCCAGAGAGCTTCAAATACGTGAGGCCCGCGACTCCAAGGCCAAGGATCCGCGCAACCTGGAACTGGCCAGGATGGTCGAGAAGACGGTGCCCGCCAAGGGAATCTCCTTGGAGAAGGACCGATTCGCGGCGCAGGCCGAGGCCAGTCGTATGGCCGCGACCGCTTCCGCCATGGCCAAGCCGCTCGTCAGATACGACTCCGCCGAACGGCGCACGGCCATCGCGGCGCATCTCGCCAGGATCGGCATCTCGCCGGAGTTGGCGGCGGTGCGGATGCTGATCGAGGTCGGGCAGGCACAGCCACCGGAAGAAGCGGTCCGCATCCGCAATGAAGAGGCCGGAGCGGCCGCAACCCGGGGTCGGGAGCAGGAAGCCCGCGGCCTGGAGCGCGTCCGACAGTAAGAAACGAGAAAACGCCCGCTGATCCAGCGGGCGTTTCGTCATTCCGCGGACGGTATGTCCACGGTGCCTTCAGGATTCGCTCACATGCGGAAGTCGCCGACGGTCGGATCACCGAACAGCCCCTGGGCCGGGGATTTCAGCGGCAGTGGGCTCAGCATGTCCTTGTGCCCGTTGCGGACGCTGCAGTACTTGAACGGCCCACGAGGATCGAACAGCTTCGTCATGTGCGGGTCGGCATGGTCGAGGAACCAGACGCTGAGCCCGGTGCTCGGCTGCAGCCGGTAGTGCTCCCACGCGCGCCACAGCGCATCCAGCCGCGCCACCGCCTCGGCATGCTTCCACCATTCGGGGCACCACACCGTTTCGCTGATGTCGGTCACCTGGCGGCGGTAGACGAGACTCAGATAGTTCTCGACGAATTCCACCACGCTGGTGTAAATCATCGGCTGTTGCTGCTGTTCGGTCACAGCGGCCGGACCTCCTCGACTTGGCCGTATTCCGGTGGTGGGGTGACCTTGGTCAGCGAAGGCGAGCCGATCAGGTCAGCGATCTCGGTCTTGCGCCCTGGGAGATGGTGCTCGATCGACTTCTTCACGTCGGCAGAGTACTCGCCCTCCCACCACGGCACCGTGCGGATCAGCACCGCGGGCTGGCCGGAGGTGAATACGATCGCCCGGCCCTGTGGCAGGGTCGCCAACCCGTGCACGGTGAAGGTCTTCGAAGAGCCGAGCGAGCGCGAATAGCTCTTTCCACCTTTGGATTCGGAGACCGACGAGGAGATTGCTTCATATTCGCCGATCGCTTCGGAGCGGTCCCGCAGGAAGTTCATGTCGTCCACGCCGGGGCCGAGCACCTTGACATTCGCCGCCGACCACAGCGCGAGCATGCCCGCGTCACCCCAGCAGCGCGCACCCTGGGCCCACGACTGCAACACCGTCATCACCACAATGCCGCGCGACCCGAAGTGGCTGTACTGCTTGGGCAGATCCTTCCAGCGCACCACGTTGGCGGCCTCGTCGAGCACGGCGAGCATCGGAATGGGCAGGCGACCGCCCGGCGAGCGCGACGCCCGGCGCATGGCCACGTCGATCACGGCCTCGGTCAGCGCACTCACCAGTGGCGCCGCCGAGCCGCGGCCCTCCAGCGAGAGGCTGTAGAGGGTGCCGTTGGCCTCGATGAAGGCCAGTTCGTCGAACTGCTCCCTGTTGTCGCCGGGCAGGATCCAGGAGTGCACGTTCGACAGCTGCAGGCACCGGATCATCTTCTTGGCGGTACCGAAAATGCCGCTCTTGGTTCGTGGGTCGGCGTTGTACTGCATGGCAAGGCCCGACGCCGTGTAGTGCTTGCTGGCATTACGCAGCAGCTCGATGGGCTCCGAGTCACCGGGATTCGTCACCCAGTCCCACACCTGGACAATCGGCAGACCGCCGAGCGCGGCCGCCAAGAACAGCCCGGCGAGCAGATCCTCGGCCTCGGGGTCGAAGAACACATCGGACTTCGTTGAGTCCGAACCACTGTCGGCATCGGCGAAGTGTCCGGCCAGCCGCGCGGCCCGCATTTCGGCGCCGTCGTGATGAGCATCCACCCAGGCCAACGGATCCCAGTACCAGGTGGGTTCCTCGCCCGCCACGCCCTGCGGATCGAAGACAAAGGTCGGACTTCCCTTGGCCTTGCGCACATCCCGGGTCGCGTCCACCACGTCTCGTTTGTTCGAGGTGGCCAATACCGGCCCGATCGCGGTCAGGATCGCCGGAATCACCCGTGAGGTCGACTTACCCTGCCGTGGACCCCAGATATCCAGGTGCAGGTCCTCGTAGGAGCCGTAGAGCATCACCCCGTCGGCGACGCCGATGCCGATCGGCACACCGGGCGCGTCGTTGTAACCGAGCCGCACGCCGAGCATTTCGGCCTTCGCCCGCACCCCGGCCTCGGTGAGCGAGGCGATGGCGCCGCCGTTGCCCATTACGTCGGCCTTGTCGTCGATGGCCAGGCGTCCTTTGCCCTGCCGCTTCTTCAGCTGCTTACGCACATAGAAGTAGACGAGGATGGACACAACCACCAGCAGCACGAGCACCGTGGACGCGCGCGGCCACTGCAGGTCGCCGCGGGCGAGGTCGGCGACGATGGCGATCGGATTGATCGGGATGTCCTGATGGGTCACCGCCATCGCGTTGCCGAGATGCAGTGCGATCCACAGAGTCCCCAAGATCGCGAAACCGGCGTAGATCATGTACAGGGTGACATCGGGTCCGATCGCGGCCGGATCCTGCACCTTCTTTTTCTTCGCCATGTCTGCCTCCTGTCGGGACCGTGCGGTGTGGTCTGCGCTGTATCAGCGGAATGCGTCGAGCCGCCAGCCGTCCGGTGTGCGGACGACGGTAGCGATGACCGTGGCGGGCGGCAGCTTTTCCTTGCGCCCGTTCGGGTAGACGACGGTCTGCTCGATGCCGATCTTGAATTGTTGGATATTCGGGTCCGCGCCCGCGGGCGGCTTGTCCCCGGAGGCGAAGGTGAACGCCTCGACACGCGCCTTCGCCTTGGCCCAATCCGCCCACTGCAGTGTCGTCTTCGGCGTCTCCAGCCCGGTCGGTGAGCTGTCCAGCATCCGAATCATGCTGGGGCCGAGCCATTTTCTAGCCCTGGTCAACGAGGCGCCTTGATCCTCGGTGACAGGCTGCCAGGTATAGATCTCCTTCAGCGCGGCCACCGCGACACCATCGGGTGTCACCGGATCGGGCGCGGGCGCATCCTCCAGCAATCTGGTCGTGGACGTGGGTGGGTGCGACACACCGGAACCCGCGTCGTCACGGTCTCCGCGACTGCAGGCGACGCCCAGCATCGCGACGCTCACCACCAGCATCACCACCAGTTTCGCGCGGGCTTTCGCTTTGTCGTTCAAGACTAGTCGGTCATTCAAGGCTAGCCGCCGTGACCGACACATGGGCGCTCCGACAGCCTCGGGCGCTTCGGCGTGTTCATTCCCCCTGGTGGTCCCGGTGCTCACAGTACCCTCCTGGCCCGCGCGTCGCCCGGCACCGCGACCTCGGTCACGCCGCCGCGTGAGCGCGCATCCACACCGGGCACCGACTGGATCATTTGTCCATTGCCGGAATAGATTCCGACCTGCGCGGGACCCCGCGGACCGAACGAGCTGAACACCAGATCGCCCGGCGCCAGTTTGCCCATCGGCACCTCGACACCCGCTTCCCACTGTTGTTCGGCCGTCCGCGGCAGCGTCACGGTGCCGGAGGAAGCCGCGAACACCGCCGCCGAGGTCAGGCCGGGACCGTCCAGACCGCCACCGCTCGGCCCCTGCGGCCCGCCACCACCCCATACATACGGCTGGCCGAGCCATTCATGCGCCGCCTCGACGACATTCGCGCCGCTGGACCCCGCCTGCGGCGTGAAACGACCGAGCGAACCCGGCGCGCGGTACTGCGGCTCCATCGCGAGGATGTTCGCGACGTAGGGCTGGGTCTCGGAGTAGTGCGCCGCGAACTGATTCGGCATGCCACCTGAGGCGAGCACCGCGCCCTCACCGGCGTTGTAGGCGGCCAGAGTCAGCGCGGTGATGTCGCCGTGCACGCGGCCTTCCGCTTGCCAGGCCATGATCTTGTGCGCGATGGCGCACATATAGCGGCCTTGCCCGATGATCGCGTCACCGTCGTCCCACACGCTGGCGATACCGTTGCCGTCGGCGTCGATGACATAGGGCTGGCCGTCGTCGGGGTTCGTGCTCACCGCGGTGCCCGGCAGGAACTGCGCGAGCCCCTGGGCACCCGCGGGCGAGTTCGCACCGCGCTGGAACCCGGACTCCTGCCTGCCCTGGGCGGCCAACAGCGACGGGGTGACCTGCGGACACAGCGATCCTGCACGGCGATACCAGATTTCGAGCTCCGGTGGGACCTTGCCCGCGGCCAGCGCGCCACCGGCGGTACCGAAACCGCGGCTGCAGCGTGGATCGTTCGAAAAGGCTCGCGCACCACCGACATCCGGCGTCGGTGCGCCATCGAGCCACGGCAGCGGGTCGATCTGGCGTCCGCCGGTGAAGCGGCCGCCGGGAACGATCTCGAAATGCAGGTGTGGACCACTGGATTCACCCGCCGAGCCGACCTGCGCGATCGGCTGACCCGCGGTCACCGTGTCGCCGACGCGCACGTGCACGCCGCTGTCCCACATATGGCCGTACACCGCCGAATACGAACGGCCGTTGGTGTCCACCGAGTCGACGACGACCCAGTTGCCGAAACCCGATGCCGGACCCGCCGCGACGACGCGGCCGTCGGACACCGAGTAGATCGTGGTGCCGTCGGTGGCGGCCATGTCGACACCCAGATGCGCGCCACCGCGCGCACCGAAAACGTCCGATACGGTGAACGTGCCCACCGCGAGCGGCAGCGTGCGGCGAATCGGCCCACTACCGGCCGCCAGCGACGGCGTGCCGGTGACCGTCGACTTCGTCTGTGTCACGGAAGAATTCGGCGGCGTCGCCGTGGCGGTGCCGATCGCGGCAGCGGCTCGGGGATCACCCGGCGCGTAACTACCCAGCGAGGGCAGCATGGTCTGCGACGGCCCGAGCACCGAGTAATCCTCGCAGGCGTCGTCCACCGCGGGCATCACGACGACCACGACCAGGGTTATCAGCGCCAGTACCGCGCCGAGGGCGAACCATAGGATGGAGCGACCGGTCACCGCGGCACCGCCGCCTCACGGGAAATCGGCGCGGGCACCACCTGCTCAGCCGAATTCGACACCCGCGAAGGTGGATTCGGCACTGCTTGCGCAGATCGCAGACGGACCCGCACGCAGTGGCAGGTCACCGTTGGCGCCGGGATTCATTGAGGGTGTCGGCGAGTGTGCGATTCATTTCGGCGGCCGCGGCCAATTGCTGTTGCAGCAGCGCCACTTTGCGGCGCAGCGCTGTCGCGTCCAACCGCTCCAGGCTCGGTCCTTCGGCGGCACGCACCCAGTTGCGCACCGAATTCGTATGCACGCCGATCTGTTCGGCGACCACCCTGCATGCCTCCGATTCGCTGCGCAGCTTGCCGGTCAACGCCATGACCTGCTCCACCGCGGCATTGCGCACCTCCGGCGACACTCTCCGATAGGACCGATGCGGCATCATGCGACCCACCTCCCGCACGAACGCACAGGTCTGCACCGTCTCATGGCCATCGCATCCACTCTCATGCGGCACTCCCGCTCGGCGAATTAGAGCCACGCGCAGTGGATTCGGTGAACTCACTGAACCGCTGATTAGTGTCGTGGATTCCACTTTCCTTCTCCGAGAGGGTGAATTCCATATGGAATGGGATGCCGGGCCGCCGATCCTCACCGATCTTCAAGAGGAACTTGCCGGTGCCCGGCGGTGACGGCCGTTGCTGGCCGGGCTTGAGTGCCTCGCCCGTCAGCGCTTGCGGCGCGGACCATCCGGTCACCATCTCCTCCTCGGCGGATGTGAACGGAATGGTGCTGTCCAGTCGCTTGATCTCCTCGCCGGGCAGCGCGCCGAAAATCTTCGCGCGCGCCCGCTCCAGAAAACCGAGGGCCTTGGCAATCGCCGCTTCCGATCCGAGTGCTTGCAGGTCCTTGATGGTGTGGCTGATCATGATCAGCGCGGTGCCGATGCCGCGCTGCAGGCGGGTGAGCTCGTCGACCCGATCGATCATGAAGTCGCCGAGGCCGAGCACCTGCCATAGCTCGTCCATCACCACCTGGAAGTAGCGCTGCGAGCCGAGTTCGGCGTCGGCGAGCACGTGCGCGGCCTCCACCGAGGCGAATCCGTCGGCCCAGCAGGCCAGCATCACGGCCGCCTTGAGCTTCTTGTCGCCGGTGGGGATGTGCGAGACGTCGATACAGACCGCGACGGCGCTGGTGTCGATCGGCACCGTGGTCTGGCCGTTGAAGATCGCGCCGAACGGACCCTGGGTGAGCGCGCGCAGCGAGCGGCGCAGACCCTTGATCGCCACCTGGTATTCCTCCGGGTTGTCGGCGCCCGCGTCGAGCATCAATTCCTCACCGCCACCGACGATCACCTCCAGCAGGTGCTCCATGATGGGCGGCTGGTCCGGGGTGTAGCCGCTGCCCGGCCGGTACAGCACGCGCAGCGCGGTCGAGATCAGCGTCTCCTCGTAGTCGCGCACCCTGGCACCGCGCACCAGCTCGACCAGACCGGCGACCAGCGTAACCTGCCTGGCCCGCAGATCCTGGAGCACCTGTGTCTGCAACGCGGGCAGTTCGTCCAGCATCGGGACCACCGAGCCGAGCACGCCTGCGGCGAGCGGGTTGAGCTTGCCGTGTCCGTAACCGAGGTCGATCACCTGGCCGCCGACCAGTTCCACCATCTTGCGGTAGTCCGGTTTCACGTCGGCGAGGATGAGCGGGGTGATGCCCTGGGCGATGCCGCCGAGCACAATCCGGCGCACCAGCGACGACTTGCCGAAACCGTTGAGCCCCAACACGAAGAGGCTCGGTGCGGTGATGAAGCTGCCGCGCATGAACCAGTTCATCGGGTCGAAGCAGACCGGCGCGCCGGTGTGCAGGTGCGAACCGAGGGGGGTGCCGATCAGCGGCGCGCCCGCGCCGACCGACCATGGCCACAGGCCGGCGACCTGAGCGGTGGTAGCCCGGTACTCGACAGGCCGGCCGACCACGTTCATCCGGCCGCCACCCGGGCCCGCGTAGCCGCGATCGGTGAGTTGCGCAGTGCTGCGGTCGAATCCGTCCTCGAAGGTCTGTTCGGCGCGGGCGGCGTAATTGCGGCGGCGGATCTCGTCGGTACGCAGCCGGAAGGTCGCCCATGCCGCGCGTAGACCCGTCTGCTCGCGGCTGATCCCCTCCAGCCTGGTCCTGGTGACATCGTCGAGCAGCTGCGGACCGGACTGTTTGCGCTTGTCCGCCTTCAGCTTTGCCCGTTCCATCTGCGGCGTGCCCATCGCCCGGTCGGCGACCCGGTCGGCCTTGACCGGCCGCGGCACACCGCGCCCGTTGCGCGCACTGTTCCGCTCGCCCCGTACGCCACCGCGGTCCGCCCTGACACCGGTCCGCTCGGGCGGCACCGGCCGATTGCCGCGCACCGGACGTTCGCCCGCGCCGTCGCGCGGCGGCCGCGCGGTCCGGCCCTCGGCACGACTCGCGGAAGTGCGCTCGCCACGGCCGTTCTCGGCATGCGGCCGATCGGCGCGAGCACGGTCGGGATGTGACCGCTCGGGGCGGGCGCCGTCGGCGCGACCGGCGCCGGCCCGCGCGCGACGCTCGGCCGCCTCACGGGATGCTCGCCGTTCCCGATCGGCCATTTCCTCCAGGCCCGACCGATCGTCGCCAGTCACCCGCGACGCGTCCCGTGCGGGACGCCGAGGGCGGTCGGGCGTGTCCTCCAAGCCGTTGCGTTCACCGCCACGTGGCCGCGTGCCATCCGCATCGCGCGCTTGTGCGGCGTCCCCAGCTGGACGCTGCGGGGTGGCATCGACCGCGGGCCGGTGCGCCCAGTCGTGCTCCCCCTCCGGCTGCCGCGTGTCGCGGCGCGCCGGCACCCCGTCCCGTTCCCGTACGGGTGGCTCGTAGTCACGTGCCATGAATCGCTCACCCCGCCAGTGCTTTCGGAATTGTCGCGTGTTCCGGCAGGATCACACCACAGCCGAGCGAGGCCGCGAAGGCCGCCGACTGATAGCGGTAACAACGCCGGATCTTCAACCGCGCCTGCGTGGACAGGTCGCGCGTGATGGCTTCGATACGCGGCAGATCGCCGCGCAGGGGTTCGGTGATGGTCACCAACGCCCCGAAGCGGGTCACACCGTGACCCCGGGCTTGCTCCTCACGGGCCTGCTGGGTCGCGCCGACCCGCAGGGTCGCGGCCGCCGAGACGACCCCTCGTTCGCTCTGCTGAGCGACCAGTGCGTTCTTGAAATCGTCGTCCACGATCTCGGCGGCGTCAGCGGCCGAGTGCGGACGATAGACGATGGCGATGCGCTTGCGCGGCACTTCGGGATTCGGCGCGAGCAGCCGTTGCAGCACACGCTCGTCCACCGCGCCCTCGGGTGCGGCATCCATCTCCCAGGTGACCGAGCGGCCACCGTCGTGCACCAGGTGATCCCACTTCTCGTCGTGTGAGACCGGCCCGGCGTCGGCCCAATCCAGGCCGTGCCCTTCGGGTTCGCCCGCCGCGACCTCGAGGTCGGCCTGCGAGGCAGGGTCGTAGCTGCGTCGGATGAACGAGATGACCTCGTCGGCCGACATCGGCTGTGCGCGCACGCCTGCCTCGGCCAGCGCGGCACAGATACCCGGCAGCCTGCGTCCGATCTCGACCGCCTCTTCGGCGGGGTTCTTGCGGCGCTCGGCGGTGGTCGCCTTGAAGGTGATCGCCACCCGCGGCAGCAGTTGCACCCGCTCCTGCGGCAGCTCGGTGGCAAGCTCGTACATCACCTGCTGGGCCAGCTCCGGCGCATCGGGCCTCGTAATGGTGGAAACCTCGGTGAGCAAACGGTTTCCGGTCTCCGGCACGGTGTCGATCACGGGGACGACCGCGACGATGTCACTGGTCTGACCCACCGAGGCGAGGAAGGTGCCCCAGGCCGATACCCAGCGGTCGATGACCGGCTGGTCGACCGCCTCGTGGCCCTGCGGCCAGGCCCGCAGCACAACCGTGTACTGCGCGAACTGTGGTAGGTGGATCATGCCGAAGCTGTAACCGCCCGCATCGATGCCCTCGTATAGCTTCGAGGGCGCAAGCAGTCCTGGTAATCGGGTGACACCACCGGGAATTCGGGAGAACCGGCCGCCGCGGTACACGTGCTCGCCACGCTTACGCGAGCGCATCCAGTTGAACATCATTATTCCGTTCTCGTAGCCGGAGCGGCCCCCCGTCCGCCACACCAGTGGAACCATCACGACAACACCGGCGCCGCCCACGATCAGACCCCATTTGAACCCGCCGACCATGGCGCAGATCAGGGCCGTGATCACAACGACGAAGCCGAGCACGGTCTCCTCCCAGCGCAGACCGAAAAGGCCTGCGCTGCGAGGTTTCTGCCACAATCCGTATGCGCGGCGCTCGTAAGTATCGCTCGTCGTCATCGTCATCGCGGAATGGTGCTCCTCCCGAGGTCGGGTGAACGATTGGCCCAGCGATCGCCTGCCACGTCACCCATTGCTTGATCGGCTCCGGTCAGCGGGGCCGTCATGGCGCGCGCCGCACCGACCCGGCCCGCCGCTCTGGCCGCACCGGACGGTACTCCCGCCGCGCCCGCGGGCCCGGAGGCGCGCGGTGCGCCGCCCGGGGCACCACCGCCACCGCCACCGCCACCGCGTGGCGGCGCCGGACGCGGACCGCCGCCACCGCCACGAGTGGGCGGCGGACTTCCCGCACCACCGACGTAACCCGCCGAGCCGGGAGCCGCCGCGCTCTTGACCGCGACGGCCTTGGTGCCCATGGCGCCGAGGCCCGCGACGGCAAGCAACGTACCGCCGGTCGCGGTGAGACCGGAACCGCCGCTACCGACGACCGCGATCGCGGGCGTGACCAGACGCATCAGTGCGGGCAGCACGAACGCGACGCTACACAGCAGCACGATGGCTACCAGCATCCGTTGCGCCTGTTCACCTTCCGGAAGTCCGGAGGTGTCGGTCAGCGAGTCCACATGGCCCGCGGTGGTGAACGCGATCATGTAGACGATAGCCGCGACCGGTTTCCACAGCATGAACGCGATGATCCAACCGACCAGCTTCTGATAAGACGTCTTGCCGACATTCATCCCGGAAGCCGCTGCGGCCAAGGGCAATACGCCCGCCGCAATGATCAGCAGACCCTGCCTGACTATCGCGAGGATGATCTGCGCGAGCGCGCCGAGCAACCCGACGATCGCGATGATCAGTACCAGACCCGGCGAAAACGCCTGCAGCTTACTGGTCTTCACCATCAGCTCGGCCAGGTCCTTGGCATTGCCGTTGGTCGAGTCGTTGATGATCCACTCGGAGAACTTGTCCGAGGCCTGGGTGCCGGCGACGATGACGGCGCCGAGCATCCACGAGCTGAACACCACTCGGGCGAACATCCGGAATGATTCGGCCGCCTCGTTCATCGCTGCGCCACGTCTGGCCTCGGCCAGTCTTGCGCCGGACAGGATCACCGAGGCTATCAAGAGCAGTATCTGCGCCTGATAGGTGTAATCGTTGATCTTGGTGAACAGCGAACCCCCATCGCTGGCCACCTCGTTGGGCACCTTCATCCAGAACGTCAACGCCAGAATGATGGCCTCGCCGAGGCCCTTCATCAGCGAATCGACGACCTTGCCGAAGGTCGAATCCCAGGCCTTGTCCTTGACCGCGGTGGCCGCGCTGCCGGGATGCGAGGCGGCATTGCCCGCCTTGCACGCAGCCGACGCGGCATCACCGAGCGAGATCCCGGGCAGGCCGACGTTGTCGAGCGTGTCGTGCAGTTCGTTGCACGTCTCGTCGAAACCGTAGGAGGTCTGGCCGTAGGCCACGGTCGGCGTCGCGATCATCACCGTGAAGATGACCGCGAAAATTGTGACGATTCGCCTCACCATTGTGTCCACCCCTCGATGCTTCGCAGGGAATCGATCTGGACTTGCTGTTCGCCGCTCACCGCGGTGAGCTTCCAATCTCCGTCTCGCCACACGACTGCCAGACGCATGCCCACCCATGTTGGTTGGCCATCAACTGTTTCTCGGGCCTTTCTCGCAAACTGAATGAGCGCGGTATCTTCCGTATAGCTTTCGATTCGGAACGCATCCGAAGCGAACAGCAGCGGTCTCAACTTCTCGGGTAGCCGATCCGAGACTTTTCCTTCGGCGACCAGCCGGTCGTAGTCCGCCAGATAGTGCGGCGTCACCTGAACGAGGCGCACCAGCATGTCTCGATCGCGCGGGTTCGCGTTGGTACGCCAGTAGATCTGTTCGGCCGCCAGCGCGGCGCCCTGCGGTGTATGGGCGAATCCGACGGCGGCCCTGCCTTCGATGCGGGTGGGACCGTCGGATGTCGAGAACCGCACCACAGGTCCGCCGAACACTCGCTGCCACACGGCTTCTCCCTTCGCGGGGTGCGGCGCGGCCGTCAACCAGCCGGGTGTGCCCTGCTGCTGTTGACCGGCCGGATTCTGTTCCAGCGCAACACCTGCCGGGTTGCTCGGAACGTCGACGCGGCGGCCGAACACGTCGACCTCCGGTGTGCCGAATCCTGCGGAGCCGTTCGGTTCCGCGGCGGGAGCACCCTCCGACGTCGTCCCCGTCTTCGACACCTGGTCACCCTCGGCGGCGTTGTTGCGCACCGCTCCCACGGTCACCGCGACCGCGATCAGCACTGCGAGCACCGCATCCAGACCGGCCAATGCCAACGGCGAACGCGTGCGCTGCGGCCCGGATCCGGGCCCGATGGTCACCATTTCGTCCACCCCGACAGTGATTCGATGTATTCGGTCTGCGCGCTGCTGGAGGTGGCGGGTTTGAGCCGCCAGTCCCCCGCGTCCCACACCATCACCAGTCGCAGTGCCGCCCACAGTTGCTTGCCGTCGACTACGGGCCCGCGCGAGGCGAGCCGAATGATGGCCAGGTCGTCGGCGTAGTTCTCCACCTTGAACGCATCCGAGGCGACGAAGTACCGAGTCACCTTCTCCGGCTGCTGTTCCGGCAGCCGGTCCTGTGACAATGCCTTGTCGTAGGCGGCGATCTGCTGGGCCGAGACGCGCACCTGCCGGACGTACAGGTCGCGGTCGGCGGGTCTGGCGTTGAGCCGGTAGGTGATCTGCGCGGCGGCCAGCACCGAACCCTGCGGGGTGTGCGAGTAGCCGACAGCGAGGCCGTCTTCGATGCGGGTGGGACCGTCGGAGGTCGAGAACGGCACCGAGGCGCCGTACACCCGCTGCCAGCCGTGCGGTGCGGCCGTTCCGGTCGGCGCGGCGGTCAGCCAATCCGGGTCCGTCGACTTGCGCTGATCGCTCGGTTCCTGCGCAAGTGGTTGTCCGGCAGGGTTGTTCGGAACATCGACCCGCCTGCCGAAGATATCGACCTCGGGATCGGCGAACCCGGCCGCGCCGGAACCCGCGGCGGCGGCGGGCCCAACGGCGCCCGAACCCGAATCGTCGCGGCCGAGATACACGACAAGGCCGACGATCACGATGAGTGCGAGCACCGCTGCGGACGCGACGGCACCGAAGGAGACGCGATCGCGCGCGTACGGCTCCTTCTCGGTCACGACTCCGCCTCGCTGACGCTCGGCTCCGTCATGCCCGAGGGCCGCTGCGGCATGGCTAGCTCGCTGCGCTCCCTCATGTAGGTGCCTCCAATTTCACGATGTCAGTGGGCATTGCGTCGACCGCCTCGATAGGGCGCGCGGTCGATTCCGGGTCGGGCAGTCGTAATCTCCAGTCGTTGCCGAACCACTCCACGCTGGTGTGGTTCACCGCTCTCGAGTTGTCCGAATATTCGGTGTAGACGTCTACGCCAGACCTCTGGTCGGTGTATTCGGTGATCTTGTAGCCGAGCAGCCGCGGTGCGTATTCGGCCGACGCGGGCCCGGTGATCGAAAGCTGCACCCGGTTGACCGACCACTCGTCTCTGGCTGGGCCCGGAACAACCTCCAGGGCAACCACTTTCGACCACTGGTTGTCCGCGGCTACCGACAATCGCACCGTGTGGATGATCGCGGCGAGCGCCGCACCGGGTGGTGAATGCTCGAAACCCGTTGCGGCGCCATCGGCTTCCTTCTTCGGACCTTGGTCCGCGTGCGGCAATGCCACACCCTGGAACGGCTGCCACCGCACGTGTGTCGGCGCTGCGGCCAGATTCGGGCCGGGATCGCCGTCGCCACCGCAACCGACCGCCGCCATCAGCAGCGCGACACCGACCGCGCCCGCGGCGGGCCCGCGGGCGCCCCGCCGCAGCCCGGTACCGGTCATGGTTCGCTCGCTCACGTCGGCAGGAACGCCAGCGCGATCCCGGACGCGGTGCTCGCCACCGATGCGCCGAGCAGGCTCATCAATACCCCGTGCGAGGCATCGTTCATCGCCAGATCGCTGCGGAAAGCGATCCACAACCGGCCCGCGGACACGATCATCCAGGCGAGGCACACCAGCAGCACAAACCAGAGCAGCCAATTCAACAGGTGCATCAGTGGTTGCAGTACCTCGGCAGGCATCTGCTTGTACGCGAGGACCTCGCCTGCCGACATTCGCACGGTAGACATCGCCGACATCAGGTGCCGATGACGGCGTTCATGATGGTGCCGGCACTGGTGGCGACGACGCCGCCGATCATGGCTCCCGCGACCATCTTCGGCGACTCGAGCCCACCACCGGTCCACTTCTCCCATGCGAACTTGCCGCCCGCGTAGGTGATGCCGCAGATGCCGGACAGCAGGACGAACCAGGTGAGGTACCGAACCAGCTGCAGGATTTTCTCCGAGCCGGGAGGCGCCTCCGGTGTCGGGTTACCGACTTGAGCGAGGACAGTGCCGTACGTGTCCTGCACGGCGAGGAGGATCGTGCTCATCGGGTGCCTTTCTCGAAAAGTGTGCTGTCAACGGTCCGGTACGGCGCTGAATATGAACATTATTCTGGCCCTTCGTCGAAAGATGAAGCGGCATCCAGGTTTTCGCGCACTGCGGCGACGATGTCGGTGCCGAGATCCCGGACCTCGAGCGGAACTTCCTCGAGCGGGTCGATCTTTCGCTTCTTCTGCGGGAGCGCGTCACCGGGCGCCCACACCGGCAGCTTCTCCGGCTCGACGAGCGTCCACTCCTCGTACCACGGCACCTGCCACACCTGGCCCGCCAGCGAACCGACCACCTCACGGTAGCGCCGGATCTCGGCGGGCAACCGGCCCGGCCTGGCCGCCACCGTGATGAGTCCGAGCACCTCGGCGGCACCGGCAAACCCCGAATGATGTTGGCGCAGTAAGTCGTGGGCGCGAGTCAGTCCGGCGATGGTCTCTCTGGCCACCAGGACGACAAAGGGAGATTCGCGGTCGAAGACGCCGGGCCAGCGGCGGCCCGAATCCGCCGCGGGCGCAAGCACATGCGCGAGGGTACTGGCTCCCGCACCACCGTGCACACCCAGCAACCACACCAGCGGCGCTCTGCCGATACCCGGCACCGGACGGTCCCAGATCAGCGCGCGACGCGACTCCGGTGGGGCGACCACTCCGGCTTGCGCGGCCACGGGTTGACGATGAAGTTTCATAGCGGCGGTCATGATGCCACCCCGGCCAGCAGGCTCGCATACGCCCGGCGCGTCTCCGCGGCCAACGACGCGTGCTGGACGAGTTCACCACGGGCCAGGTGCGGGTCGTACGGGATCTCCCTGATGTCACGGACCCACCCGGACAGATGCGAACGCAAATGGTCGGCAACCCGGGCCTCACCGCCCGGCTGCTGGTGCGAGACAACGATCGTCGTGTCACCGACTATGCCGCTGCCCTGCCCCTCCGCCGCGTCGCCGAACTGGTCATCGAGCCATTCCAGCGTCACCCGCAGTCTGTTGGCCGCGTCGGCGCGCGCCGGAATGGCAAGCACCAGAGCAACATCCGAATCATCGAGCAGCGGCCGCAGCTGACGTCCGGCAATCGGGCTGCCACCGTCGTAGACACCGGTGAACCCGGCGTCGTAAATCGCCCGCGCCACAGTCAGATAGGTGGCCCTGCGACGCAGCGGTGCGGCATCACGCCACAGCAGGCCGATCCCGGAGCTCCCCTGCGACATGCACTCCTTCAACGGCGCCGGTTCGTCATTGCCGCGGCCGTACAACCACGACTGCAGGCTGATCGGGTACAGGTGCTCGTCGGCGCCGCGCAGCGCCAGATCGCTGCCTGCCGCCGTCGCGTCCACCGCCACCGTCGGGTTACCCGCCGAGGCCAGCTCGCCCGCGATCCCGAGCACCGTCGTGGTGGTTCCCGCGCCGCCGCAGCCGCCGACAACCAGAATCGGACGCTGCGTCGGTTCCGCGGCCACCGCACCGCTCTCCGCACGCTTGCCGCGCCGTAACCGCACTACCGGAGCCCTCGTGCGCGCAGGGCGACCCGCCGATTCGCCCTCTTCGGGCGCCTCGTCGAGCCAGCGGCTCCAGTCCTCTCCCATCGCCTCAGCTCTCTCTTTTATCCGGCCGCGATACCCGTGATGAGGGTCTGGCCGCCGACCACCGCTGTGGTGACCATCTGCTGGTTGTACGTGGCAGGCACACCACCGGGCCGATACTCGGTGATCTCCACCGAGTATCGGTTGTCGGTGATCGTCACGATGCGCACGCAGTGCCTGGTGCCCACCGGAATGGAGTCGATACCGCGCTGGATCACCGGGGCGGGCGACACGGTGGCCTCCGGCGCGACCACTTCCCTGGCCCGCTCACCGGAGCGTTCCACGTAGTAGCCGTACTGGAACGACAGCACCGCGTCCGGCCCCGAGCTGGTGCCGCCGGATTCGGCGCTGCGCACAACGTGATCGGCACGTTCGGTGGGGCACGCGGTGGACTCGCTCGCACCGGTGCCCGGTTGGGGCCTCGTCGCATAGTTGGGCTTGGCACCCACATCGGCCTGAGCGCTGCCCGCGGCGAAGTGCATCGGCGACGGAGCGGGTCCGGCCGCGCGGCGGTCGCCGGAGGAGCGCAACAGGAACACCACGCCCGCCGCGGTCACACCGAGCAGTACCACGGCAACGACCAGCACCACGATCACCCTGGCGCGGCGCGAGGACGGGTGAGCGCGCGCCTCCTGACGCAGTGCGCGAGAGGACGACACGGCGGCGCGCTCCTCGCGGTCATCGCCGAATTCGTCTTCGGGCCAGGGGAAACGCACGACGCCACTGTCACGCGGCGGTGCGTAGTCGTCATCCGGTCCCGGTGCGCGGCCCGCCACCCAGTCCGACCAGCCGCCGGTGAATTCGCTACGGCCCGACGGGAGATCGGTCGGTACGTCCGCGCGAGCGCGGACCTCGTCGGGATCGTCGTCGAGAATGTAGTGCGGATATCGGGCGGGCCCGTCGTCGTCGCCGAGCGCGGACGCACCCCCCTCGTCTGCATAGGCCGGGGTGGCCGAACCCGTCTCCGGCTCCAGCGGGCCGTACCAGCGCGATAGCTGTTTGTACGACTTCAACATTCCCCCCTTCCCGCGGAGCGAGCCACATGGCGCATCGTCAGACCCTCTCGGCGATCAGTTCGTGGAGAACGGGTAGGTGTTGGCGGTGCCGGGTCGATCGGCGGGCGGTATCGAAGTCTCGCCTCCGGATGAGGCGCCATCGGCTCCCGTCCCAAACGGAAATTGTCCCGTACCGGACGAATTCGGCACAGGCGACGCGCCGGAGCTTTCGCCGAAGAATCCGGTCGGCGGCCTGTCGCTGCCACCCTGCGGCGTGTCGCCACTGCCGAACTTGCCCGCGACGTCGCGCGCCACCGCGGCGAACCAATCGGCAACGAACTGGGTCGGCGCCGCACCGTTGGCGGACACTGCCGCGGTGCCGTACCCGGTGTGGCGCTGGACGGTGTCCCAGTAGCGCGTCCACGTGGTGATGTCGAGCAGTTCGCTGTTGTCGGTGATGTTTTGTACAACCGCGTCGAATGCCTGGGTGACAAGGCGAACGCCGGTGGTCGGCGGAATCAATTGTGGAATGGCACCGAGCAGCCTCGTCCCAAGCAACAACAGTCCGGCCACCGGATCCGCCAGCCCCGCGGTGGCGAGCTGCCCGATGGACGCCGGGTTGATGATGGCCTTGACCACGGTGACGACCGAGTTCAATCCGATCATGCCGACCTTCAGCAGGCCTTGGATCGCGGCGGGGATGTCCAGCGGGGTGCGCGGATCGGCGGCGTCGGCCAGCCGCTGGGAGATCGACTTCTTCGGCGAGAGTGACAGATTGGCGATCGAATTGCCCTGGATGTCCTCGCCTGCGACCTTGGTCACCGTCTTGATAGAGGTGAACGCCAGCGCCTGCGAGATCGACACCAGCGAGGCGATCGGGTCGCCGCCGCTGAGTTCGACCTGGCCGACGACATTGGCGACGGCCTTCAGGATCGGCGCACCCTGCGGTGCGTCGCACGCAAGGTCACCTGCCATACAGAAGCTCGCAACGCGACCGGTCAGCGCGCCGAAATTCGCCGCCTTGTCCCGCTCCGGACCGATACCGCCGCCCGCCGCGGGCGCCTGCGGCAATGCGGCGAGCGAGGCCAACTGATCGCCCGCGGTGCCAGGCGCCGCATCGGGCGCCGCCTTGCCGGGCGCGCCGGGAAACAGTGGCGCGCCGGGATTGCGCGTCGGATCGCCGAACAGCGCTACCGCCGCGACCTTCTCGGCGGGCAGCTCGCCACGTCCCTGGCCGATCTCCTGCGCGAACATCGATGCGACATGTGCGCCTTGGGAATACCCGACCACCGCGAACCTGGTGTTCGCGCACCGATCGGCAACGGTCTTGGCCATGCTCCGCAGCCGGGTCAGGCCGCCGGAGACGGACTCCGAATACGGCACCGCGCCACCGGCGGTCACGCCACCGAATCCGGCTTCGTACGGTACGTAAGCCCGATCGACCAGTCCGGGATCGGATGCCTTCGCCAGCATCGGCCGGAAGACCGTCGACAGCATCCCCGTGTCGGTGGTGGGCGCCGCGTCGGGCGAGGACTCCCCCGTGCCCTGAATTCCCAACGCGTACAGCGCGGGACAGCTATCGATCGGTACGTTTGTTGAGGGGCCTGCGGGATTCGACGGCGCCGCGGCCGAGGTGCCGGTGGTAGCGGTCACCACAGCAACGGAGAACGCGACCAGCATCCCCGAGATTCGAGCCGTGTACCTTGTCATAGCGATCCGCAATCAATCCGTGTTGCCGCAGTTATCCTCAACGCCATGAAACGCACTAAACCGTAACAGAATCCGGCAAACATCGCTGAGCCCGCGGAAAGTTTCCGGGAACCGCCGGACGACCCAGCACGCGCCCTGGCGTGGCGTGCCGGACCGGCCGACAACTTTCCGATCATGGTCACCCGAAGGCAATCGCCCGGCGACCTCCGGCAACTCGAATCATCAACCTGGACTTCACATTCCGGCGAACGCAGCAGCCCCGCGAACATTCATGCCCGAAAAATAGCCAGGCCACCGGTCGAACCCGGTGACCTGGAGCGATGTTCAGCTTGCTTGACGACCGTCGGCCACTCAGGTGGCCGAGGTGACGCGGTAGACGTCGTACACGCCTTCCACATTGCGCACCACGTTGAGCAGGTGACCCAGGTGCTTCGGATCGCCCATCTCGAAGGTGAACTTGCTGATCGCGACCCGATCGCCGTGCGTGGCCACCGAGGCCGACAGGATGTTCACCTTTTCATCGGCGAGCACCTTCGTCACGTCCGACAGCAGGCGGGTGCGATCGAGCGCCTCGATCTGGATGGCCACCAGGAACACCGACGACGGCGACGGCGCCCATTCCACGTCGATGATGCGCTCGGCCTGCTCGCGCAGCGAACCGGCATTGGTGCAGTCGGTGCGGTGCACACTGACCGCGCCACCGCGCGTCACGAAGCCCATGATCTCGTCGCCGGGCACCGGGGTGCAGCACTTGGCCAGCTTGGCCACCGTGCCAGGAGCGCCGGGGATCAGCACACCCGCATCGCCGGTGACACGTTGCCGGCTGGGTGTGGTCGATGGGGTGGAACGCTCCGCGAGCTCGTTCTCCACGTCACCGATGCCACCGAGCTGCGCCATCAGGCGTTGCACGACATGATGCGCGGACACCTGGTGCTCGCCGACGGCGGTGTAGAGCATCGAGATGTCGGTGTAGTGCAGTTCGTGCGCGACCGCGGTCATCGCGTCCACGCTCATCAACCGCTGCAGCGGCAGCCCGACCCTGCGAACTTCCTTACCGATCTGCTCCTTGCCACTCTCCAGCGCCTCCTCGCGGCGTTCCTTCGCGAACCACTGCCGAATCTTGGCCTTGGCGCGCGGGGACACCACGAAGTTCTGCCAGTCGCGGCTCGGTCCGGCGTTCTGCGCCTTCGAGGTGAACACCTCGACAACCTCGCCGTTCTCCAGCTGGCGTTCCAGCGCGACGAGCCTGCCGTTCACGCGGGCACCGATGCACTTGTGCCCGACCTCGGTGTGCACCGCGTACGCGAAATCGACCGGGGTCGACTTCTGCGGCAGCGTGATCACATCACCCTTCGGGGTGAACACGAAGATCTCCGGCGACTTCAGGTCGAAGCGCAGTGACTCCAGGAACTCGGCCGGGTCGGCCGCCTCCCGCTGCCAGTCGAGCAGCTGGCGCATCCACGCCATGTCGTCGACCTCGGTGGAGTCGTTGGAGTGCTTGCCGCGGGTCTCCTTGTAGCGCCAGTGCGCCGCGATGCCGAACTCGGCGGTGCGGTGCATGTCCTGAGTGCGGATCTGCACTTCGAGTGGCTTGCCGTCCGGTCCGACGACAGTGGTGTGCAGCGACTGGTAGACGCCGTAGCGCGGCTGGGCGATGTAGTCCTTGAACCGACCCGCCATCGGCTGCCACAACGAGTGCACCACACCGACCGCGGCGTAGCAGTCACGGACCTCGTCGCACAGGATGCGGATGCCGACCAGGTCATGGATGTCGTCGAAATCCTTACCTTTGACGATCATCTTCTGGTAGATCGACCAGTAGTGCTTGGGCCTGCCCTCGACGATCGCGTTGATCCGGGAGGCAGCCAGGGTGTTGACGATCTCCGCGCGCACCCGTGCCAGGTAGGTGTCGCGCGAGGGCGCCCGGTCGGCGACCAAACGCACGATTTCGTCGTACTTCTTCGGGTGCAGGATCGCGAACGCGAGGTCCTCCAGCTCCCACTTGACCGTGGCCATACCGAGGCGATGCGCCAGCGGCGCGATCACCTCGAGGGTTTCCTTGGCCTTCTTCGCCTGCTTCTCCGGCGGCAGGAAACGCATGGTGCGCATGTTGTGCAGCCGGTCGGCCACCTTGATCACCAGCACGCGCGGGTCCCGCGCCATGGCGATGATCATCTTGCGGATCGTCTCGGCCTCCGCCGCGGCGCCGAGATTGACCTTGTCCAGCTTGGTGACGCCATCCACCAGATGCGCGACCTCGGGACCGAAATCCGTGGTCAGCTGCTCGAGCGAGTACCCGGTGTCCTCCACGGTGTCGTGCAGCAGCGCCGCGACCAACGTGGTGGTGTCCATGCCGAGCTCGGCCAGAATATTGGCCACCGCGAGCGGATGGGTGATGTACGGGTCGCCGGACTTGCGGAACTGATGTGCGTGCCGTTCGTCGGCAACATCGAACGCGCGCTGCAGCAGCGTGAGATTCGCCTTCGGATACAGCTCCCGATGCACGCTGGCCAGCGGCTCCAGCACCGGCTTCACCGCCGCGATCCCGCGCTGGCCGGTCATCCGCCGCGCCAACCGCGCCCGCACCCGCCGCGACGCCGAAGTGGGCACCGCCGCCGACGTTCCCGGCTGCCGCATCGGAGCCGAATTACCGGCCGCAGGCTGCGCAGCAGGAGTGGCAGGCGTTGCCTTTCCTCCTGGGGTGGCCGCGGCACCATTCGTTGGCGAGGCCGCCGCCAATTGCTCGACATTCGCCTCGCCTAGATGCTGAGTCATGCCACCACCTCTCCACGCCGCGATCGGACCACCCTATCCGACGCCGCAACCGCCCCCATCAACTCTAGTCCCGCCCCGACTTCTCTGTCCGACCAGCGATTCCCAGGGACAACATAGGTGTCACCTGCGAGGAGCGAACCTCCGATTCCATTGAATACCTTTGCTCGCACAAAATCATCTGTGTGACCAGTGAGGAATTCGGACGGTACCCACGCTGGAACCGCGCTGATGCGGGGCGCACTATCCGACTGCTACAACTGCTCGACCGTCCCGAATAGTTCCCGGTGGGTGGGGAGCGTCGTTGCAGTCGGAGCCGGCGGCCGCCGGCGCTCGATCGACCGATGGCCTCGCAGGCGGACGCGCGTCAGTGGAGCCAGTGGGCGATTTCGGCGCCGGTCGCGGAATGCTAGCGGACCCCTTGCGACGTGACTACGTCGATAACCCCGGCATCGGCGTGGGGCCGGGTGCGCATGGAGTGGCCGTCGGAGGCGGGGTCGGGTGGAGCGCCGAGCAGGTCGAGCACGGTGGGAGTGATGTCGACCAGCGAGTAGCGGGTGCTGGTCGCGCCCGCGGGGAAGTCGGGGCCGCGCGCGATCACGAAATTCGTTGTCTCGTCGGGTGATTGGCCACCGTGACCGCCCTCGGGCAGATGACCGTGGTCGGCGGTTACCAGGATCGTCCAACTCTCGCCCGGATTCGCCCGTGCGCGAGCGTCGACGGCGGCGGCGATTCGGCCGACGAGAACGTCGATTCGCGTCACGGCATTGAGGTATTCCTCGGATGCGCCGCCGTGGCTGTGACCTGCACGATCGACCTGATCGAGGTGAGTGAAGAGGAAATCGGGCGCGAAACGGGTGATGGCGGTGACGACTGCGTTGGTGGTGACGACGTCGATCGTGGACTCGTCGGAGTCATTCGGGATCGGCTGAGTGGAAACGACCACGTCGGCGTGCGGGTCGCCACTCCCGGCCATCGTGGCAATCTGGTCCCAGGTGGCGATGGAGTGAGTTTTCAAGGCGGGGTTGGCGCGCGCGAGTTGCGTGAACACAGTCGGATACTTCGCAAACGGCGTGGCGTCGAACTGGTTGTTCCGGATGCCGTGCTTGTTATCCCACACACCGGTCAACACCGTGGCCCACGAGGGGCCGGAGATCGTGATGTGCGGTGCGATGGACGTGCGCCCGAGCATCCCTTCAGCGCTGAGCTGCAACAGATTCGGCGCCTGCACCCGCTGAATCTTCGAGTACATCAGCCCGTCCAGCCCGATCAGCACAACTTTGCGCACGCGAGCATCAGCGCGCGCGATACCGACCGCCCCACCGACGGGCAGCGCCGCAGCGGCCGCAACAGCAACAGCACCCAACAGCAACCGTCGACGGCTCGAGACTCCGCTGGTCCGCTCGCTGCGTTCCCTCATAATTCGAACCATGCGGCGCGGACGGGCACTCCGGAAGCCAGTCGCGCGACTGTTCATGGACGTTTCATCGGTCGCGCCACCGCACGTTGCCTCGCTGAACGGCCACTGAACATTCAATAGTGGGAAGCTATTCCAGCTGTTCGCAGCGGTTAACCTGCGCGACCGTTGCGAGATACCGATTGACACCCAGCCGGTCATGTGGCTGGCTGACGGACATGCAGTCAAGCGAGAACCGCAGCATCCGAGTCGCTGCCGTCGCAGATCTGCACATGCGCGACTCGGTGGTCGGAGCGTTCCGTCCTGCCTTCACCGACCTGGCCGCACACGCCGACGTGCTGCTGCTGGCGGGCGACCTCACCGAAGGCGGCACGCTGCGCGAGGCCGATCTGCTCTGCGCCGAAATCGCCGCGCTCCCAGTGCCGGTCGTCGCGGTACTCGGCAACCACGACCACGACCACAAGCAGGGCTACCGAATCGCCGCCATGCTCACCGCCCTTGGCGTCCACCTGCTCGACGGCGACGCCATCACCCTCGACGTAGCCGGCACCCAGCTCGGTATCGCGGGAGTAATGGGCGGCAGCGGCGGCTTTCCCCGCTACCCCGGCACCCCTGACGAAGGCACCATCGAACACCGCGCCCGGATGCGTCGCGGCCCCCTCGACGCCCTCCGCCTCCACCAGGCACTGGACACACTCACCTGCGAAACCCGAATCGCCCTCATGCATTTCGCCCCCGTGACCGACACCCTGGTCGGTGAGCCGCGCAAGATCTACCCCGGCCTCGGCTGCCACAACCTGGCCGAAGCAGTCGACGCGGGCCGCGCCACCCTGGCCATCCACGGCCACGCCCACGGCGGCACCGAATTCGGCCGCACCGCGGGCGGAGTCCCGGTCCGCAACGTCTCCTACCCCGTCATCGGTCGCAGCTACGCCGTATACAAAGTCGCGCCGGCCTAGGCGGACAATTTCCGCATCCTCGCCGCATACGGCGGCGTCTTCGTCGCGGGATCCCTCGCCTGGGGCATGGTCGTCGACAAATTCCACCCCCGACCGCTGGGACTACCTCGGCGCCACCATCTGCCTGGTCGGCGTAGCCATCATCATGTACACCCCCCGCAGCTGGCTCCGTCCACCAACTCACTCCCCGCCATCCGATACCACCAGAGCGCAAACCTTTCCGCGTCCTTGCGGCTTTGTGCAGTGCGGATTCTCGCGGACCGCACACTACTGTGGTGAGTTTATGCATAGATGCGCATATCCATGTATCGATATGCAATCGGCCGACCGCAAACGCCCTTCCGGGGTGCGCTCGTGCGGTGGTATCTATTCTCCGGCGGTGAAGGCCCAGACGGCGGCGGGGCGGCCGGTGGCTTTGACGCGGCGGCGTTCGGTGGTGCGTTCGAGGCCCGGAATGGCAGCCAGGGTGCGGTTCAGGTTTGCCGGGTCCGGGCGGGCGCCTTGCAGGGCGGTGCTGAGTTCGACGGCCCTGGTGGCGGGGAACTCGTCGCCGGTGAGCGCGCGTGTGAAAGATATGTCCTTCCACAGCAGGCGGGCGAGCAGGCCCTGTGCGGCATCGACGATTCGATTGTGGTCGAATGCCAACTGCGGCACGGCGTCGAACGACACCCACTCCGCCGGGCCCTCGTGCGGGCCGACCACCGCCCACATCGCAATGGACAAGGTCGGGCCGCGCGGGTCGCGATTCGGCTCATCGAAGGTGACCAACTGTCCGACCGCCCCGATCGCGGCCTCCGGCACCCCCAACTTGGCATGCACCGCCCGCCGCGCAGCACCGGCCAACCGCTCCCCCCGCCCCAACAAAACCCCGGGCAACGCCATCTCCCCGGTAAACGGCTCGAGCTCCCGCGGCGCGACACCGATCGTGACCCCCGCGTCCGCCCCCCAAAACCGCAACGCCACCACATCCACCGAAACAACAGATTGCTCCACGCCGACCCATCCTGCCCCAATCCCCCTCACCAGCCCTGCGGGGAGGGCCCCACCGACGAACGGGACACCAGCGCGGGCATTCTCGAGGCGGATTCACGCGGCCGACATTTGCCGCAGCCATGTCCCGCTCGCCCCTGGTTGCGGCATGGGCGCAGTGTTCAGCCGGGTGCGGTCGGTGCGCGCCGGGCCATGTGCGGTGAGAACGACGGGGGTGTCGAGTTGGTGTTCGAGCCAGGACACAGGGTCGGTGGGCATAGCTGTCAGTTGCGGGGTCACGGCGGCCAGCAGTTCGGTGAGGCGGTGCTGGCGGTCGAGGTCTTGCCATATCCCCGGCTCCAGGTTGGCGATGTTGCCGGTGGGGGTTGTGTATCCGGTTGCGGCATAGCGCGTTCCGGGCGCGTCCAGGTGGGTGACCGCGAGGCCATCGACGCCACCGGATACCGCGATGGCGTAGCGAAGCAGGATGGGATCGAAATGACCGAGGCGGAAGGGGCCTTGGTAGGGGCCGGTCGCGTTGTGCGACTCGGGGATCGCGAGGGTGCGATCCTCCGTCGGCAACGGGCCCGCCCCGTGGCGGGTCATGTAGGTGCGGGTCACGCCGAGCACGTAACCCTCGGCGCCGATGCCGGCGAGCATGGCACGGGCGTTGCGGGGTTCGACGGTCGACCAGGTGGTGTGCGGGTGGAAGCCGCGCCATTCGTCGAGCAGGATGCCCTGGGCGCCTTCGAAGATCAGGCGGCCCTGTCGCTCGAAACGGGCGAGCTGAGCGCCGTCGACGATCCGCACCGCGGCAGCGAACTCCCGGTACATGTCGACGAGGTCGCCGATCGGCTCGTATCGGTGCCGGCTCGGTGCGATCATCGGCGCGTAGTGCGCGGCCAGTGCATCGAGCTTGTCGCGAAGTACGCTGGGGCGCAAGCAGTCCGCCACCGTGGGCGCGCGATGATCGAGCGCGTACCAGGCTGTCTCTCCGATGCCACGCCCGCACGAACCGTGTCGCGAGGAACCCCTCGCGTCCTCGCGCGCACGATTGGCGGCAATGTGGATGGGAGTGGTGAGCAGCGCTCGCCCGTCCACGAACAGCAGCGAAAGCGGGTCAGGCACGCCGAGCGCCGCCAACTGCCGCGACTCCCCCGCCAGGGCGATCGGCTCGACGAGCATGTGCTGCGAAAGGACCGTCGGCACACCCGCGAACGTCCCCGACCCGAACTGTGCGAACGTGTGGTGCCGCCCGTCGGCAACCACATTGTGCGCCGCCTGCGCTCCACCGTTGAACCGCACGACCGCCGCCACATCCAACTCCGCCTCCGGCGAACACAACCAGTCCACCGTCGCCCCCTTGCCCGCATCACCGAACCCGAGATCGACCACAATGATGTGCGCCCGAGTCATGCTGCACCCCTTCATAATTCGTCCCATCATTCACCGAATCGGCGGCCGACACAGCCGCTGTCGACCGAGGTCCGGCCCAGCGCGGATCCCACACGCCAGCCACACCCACTGCCGTCGAGGACCTCGGTTGCCGAGGCCGACGGTCCGCATTCCTGCTACCGCAATTTGCCGCGACAGACCCAACCGCCAGGCATAGCGGCGGCCGCCGTGCAGGACCCGGATGGCGAGGCCGTTGGCGGCCAGCATTTTTCCAACCGCCGACGCGGTCTTGCGCGGCCGCGACCTGCCGCAACGCGGATCACACCAGTGAGCTCAACTGCGGCCGCTCGGCAAGGCCCGGATACCGGGGCGGTTGGTAGCCAGCGCTTTCCCGACGGAGTCCGCTTCGGCGGTCGAGCCGACGTCGCGCAGGTCGGCGAGACCGGCGGGTAGGTCGATGCGGTCTTCTTCCAGGCCGATCGTGAGTGCTATGAGTTCGCAGACGGCGCGGGGGTCGTCGAGCTTCAGGAAGTTCTGGCCGAGCAGGGCGCGCCAGTGGTCGGCGATTTCCGGGTCGTCGAAGTAGCTGGATTGGTTGGGCAGAATGTAGTAAATGTGCCAGCGTTCGGCGAGATCTCGATAGATGGATTCCACCGAAATGTCGCGCCGCACGTGGTCGCCGACGACTTCGCGGATGTGCCTGCTCGCCAGCTTCGGCTTGTTGAGCTCGTCGCCGATCAGGAACAGGTAGCCGCGCTTGCGCCGTTTCTCCCAGGCATCGGTCACGATGTGAGTAGCCATAAAATAGGCTGCCAGTTCATAGCTTTCGGATTTCTGTCCACCGCCGCCACCTTCCAGGAACACGGCGCGCAATTGCTCGTCCATCCGATTGTCCGACTCGAACTGTCCGACCTGCAGCGGCACTCGATCACTGTCCGCGTCACCGATGGCGCCGAACATAATCTGCGGGTCCTCCGCATACCCTTTGCGCTGCAATAGCCCGTGCAGCTTGCCGAGCTTGTCCTGCATGATGATCGGCACCTGTCCCATCGACCCGGTGACGTCGAACAACACCGCGATGGGCAGCGAATTCCCGTGCTCGGTCGAATCCCGGCATTCCCGCACGTCAACCCCCAGCGGATCGAGGTCAGGGTGTGCGCGCCACCTCGTTGACGGCTCGGCGCGCATCGTCGCGGTGTACCCGAAGTCGTCGAGCCCCCGGCTGGCACGGTAGGTCTTGGCCGCGCGATAGGCGGTGTCATCCCATTGTCCGTATCCCATGTCGATCACTTCCTCTCGTGAACGAGTTTTAGTGTATTCGACTAAAACAATTTCAGTCAAGAGCGCTTCCTACCTGGATGTCCGAAAAGCGTTAATGCCCAACAGCTCTAAGGCGATCCAGGCTTAGGCGGTGTGTAGCCTGTTGCACCCCACCTCGACTCCGGCCGTTCACCCGCCGGATGGAGCATCGCGGAACGGGAGAGTTCGAACACGAATGAACCGAAGTGCGGACTATCCCCGGAAGTGCGGTGATGACTGAGACGGGACCGTCCGCGCCGGGAATGTGGGTGCGGCGGCAGCATCATGGGGGGAGCCGACAAAGTTGTCGGCTGGCCACCTCGGCGTAAGAATACTTGCGCTACAACGCATTTCAGGAGGTGATAGGGACCGATGGGTAGACGAGAAAAGCCGATCGATACCCGATCCGGACCGGTCGGCGCCTTTGCGGGCGACCTCCGCAAGCTCCGTGCCGCAGCAGGAAATCCGTCCTATCGGCAGATGGCGAGTGCCGCGTTGTACTCCCCCTCGGTGCTATCGGACGCCGCGGGCGGCCACCGCTTGCCGACCCTCCCGGTCGCGCTGGCCTTCGCCCGCGCGTGCGGTGGCGATCCCCAGGAGTGGGAACAGCGCTGGCGCGAAGCCCGCGGCGGGGGCGCACCGACGGAACCGCTCACACCGATCGGTGTGGACGAGATGGCGGCGGCCGAGCCCGGACAACCGCGTCCCGCCCAGTTGCCGATCGGACCGCACGACTTCGTGGGACGCATGGCGGAATTCGACGGCGCCCGCGCCGCGATGGTGGGTATCGCCGACTCCCGCGTCCCGGTTATCGTGCGCGGACCGGTCGGGATCGGTAAGACGACATTCGCGCTGCGCTTCGCCCATCAGCTGACCGCGGAATTCCCCGACGGCCAACTCTTCGCCGATATGGCCACCCGGCGCGCCGACGATACCGCGCCGCTGGAAGTCATCACCGGCTTCCTGCACGCGCTCGGCGTACCGCCGGACCAGGTCCCCGACGACGACATGCATCGCATCGGCCTCTACCGGTCGATGCTCGCCGAACGCCGCGTCATCGTGTTGCTCGACAACGTCAAGGACGAACCACAGGTCAGACCGCTGCTGGCCCGCTCGCTCAACAGCCAGATCGTGGTGACGAGCCGCTCGCGGCTGCTCGGTCTCGACGGCGTCCGTCGCATCACCCTCGGTCCACTGTCTCGCGTCGAATCCATCGACCTGCTGCGCCTGCTGATCGGTAGCGACCGAGTACGCGCCGAGCACGCGGCGGGCTTGCGCATCGCCGAGTTCTGCGGTCACCTGCCGCTGGCACTCACCATCGCGGGGCGCAAGATCGCCGCACAACCGGGTCGCCGACTCTCGGAGATCGCCGGACGCCTCGCCGACGGCGTCAATGTGTCGAACTGGCTGCGCATCGGCGATATCAGCCTCGCGGACGTCGTTCTACCCGCCTACCTGGCACTGCCACCGCTGGCCAAGCATGTGCTGCACATGCTGGCAGGTGGCGCGGATGAGGTCACACCGACCACTTTGGCTCGCGCACTGCACATTTCGATCGAGTCCGCCGAGTACGCGATGGACAGCCTCATCGATGGCGGTCTGCTGCACCGCGTTTCGACGCCCGACCGCTATCTGATGTCGCCGTTGATCGGCCAGCTGGTCACCCAGGAGGCCGATCGGTTCGCCATCCGCCGCGATCAGGATCAGCTGCACACCGACCAGCTGCGCGCCGCAATCGGCTTCACAGAAGGCGGTTTCACGCATTGACCGGTTGTCCAGGGAGACCGGACACCGAGAGGTTGACCTGTGGCAACAGCGGCATTGTCGTTCGTTTGTCCGCAGTGCGCGTCCGCCTGGTCATCGAGCGGCTTTTCAGGGATACCTTCGTCGAGTTCGACCAGATCAGACGACCCGAGGAGCCGACGTGGCGGACGCTATCCCGAACACCGACGACAAGGCCGACATCCAGCGCACTCGCGCGACATCCTTGCGGAACCTGCACGCCGACGGCCTTTTCGTGCTGCCGAACGCGTGGGACGCGTTCAGCGCAGCCCTGATCGCCCAGGCGGGCGCGCCCGCGATCGCCACCACCAGTGCGGCCGTGGCCTGGTCGCTCGGCCACCCCGACGGCCAGCGGGTGAGCCGGGAAGAGGCGGTCGGCCAGGTGCGCAGGATCGTCGCCGCGGTCGACCTGCCGGTCACCGCGGACATCGAGGGCGGCTACGGGCCCGCGCCCGAAGACGTGGCCGCCACGGTCGAAGCGGTCGTGGCCGCGGGCGCGGTCGGGGTGAACCTCGAGGACTCCACCGCGCCCGGCGGCCCACTGTTCGACCGGGCCGCCCAGGCGGCCCGACTCCAGGCAGCCCGCGCGGCCACGGTTTCGGCCGGTCTGCCCGAGTTGGTCATCAACGCCCGCACCGATGTGTACCTGTTCGGCATCGGCGCGCCGGAAGACCGTTTCGACGACGTGCTCACCCGCGCCGCCGCCTATGCGGCCGCCGGGGCGGACAGCCTGTTCGTACCCGGCCTGCTCGACCTGGAAACGCTGAGCGACCTGGTGGGCAAGTCTCCGCTGCCGATCAATGTGATGACCGGCCCCGGCGCGCCGGGCATTTCGGAGTTCGCCGCGGTGGGCGTGCGACGGGTCAGCGTCGGTCCCGCACTCGCCCAGGCTGCCTACGCCCAAGCCAAGGCCGCCGCCGACGAACTCCTCGAGCACGGCACCTACACCGCTCTCGGCGCCGCGCTGGACTTCGGCGCCGTCGAGGCATTGTTCACGCACTAACGCGCGACGGACGTCGCAGCGAGCGCTCGGGCTGGTACATGTCCGGTCGTCGCACCATCCCGCGTCGCCCATACGCGGTCTCCGGCGAACAAGGATCATCTCGATGAACGCAACCCAGACAACTACTCGGACAGGCGTTTTCGCTGCCATAAGGGAAACACCACGCCCCGTCGTCGTTCTCCTCATCGGCGTGCTGATCAATCAGCTCGGCGCCTTCGTGCAAACCTTTCTGGTGCTCTACCTGACGCATCGAGAGTTCTCGATAGGTCAGGCCGGCCTGACCCTGACCGCCTACAGTGCGGGCGCCGTTTTCGGCACCATGCTCGGCGGTGAACTGACCCACCGGCTCGGCCCGCGTCCGACGATCATCACCGCGATGACCGGTTCGGCCGTGTTGTTGGCGCTCATCCCGCTGCTCAGCAAGCCCAGTCTGTTCGCCGCGCTGCTCGTGGTGGTCGCGCTGTCAGGTCTGGTTACGCAGTCCTACCGCCCGGCGGCGGCGGTCCTGCTGAGTGACCTGATGCCGGAAGAGCATCGGGTGATGGCATTTTCGATGATGCGCATCGCGCTGAACATGGGCGCTGCGCTGGCGCCGCTGGTGGCCGCCGCGGTCATTCTGATCGACTGGAACCTGCTGCTGTGGTTGGACGCGGGCACGGCGCTGGCCTACGCGGCACTCGCCTTGGTGCTGCTGCCGAATGTGGCCGCGCCCCGAGACGAAGACAAGGACGAGGACGAGAAAACGCCCGCACAGCACACCGGATACGGTGTGATCCTGCGCGATCGGCACTACCATCTATTCCTCGCTTCGGTACTGATCGGCTCGATCATCTACGTGCAGTACACCGTCGCACTGCCGCTGAACATCACCGCCGACGGCCATTCGACCGGGCTCTACAGCGCCGTACTCGTCACCGCATCGGTGGTGCTCATCCTGTGCGAGCTGAAGATCACCAGTTACGTGAAAAACCTGCGCCCCAACGTTGTCGGCGCGGTCGGTACCGCGATCATGGGACTCGGAGTGGCCGGGTACACGCTGGCCGGGCACGGGGCGGTACCGATCATCCTGTTCACGGTGTTGTTCGTGTTCGGCGTGATGATCAACGGACCGACCATGTTCGCCTACCCGTCCACCTTCCCCGCAGCGGTGAAAGCCCGCTACATCGGTACCCACCAGGCCACCTTCGGCCTCGGCATGGCACTGGGACCGACGCTCGGCGTGCTGGCCTGGGAGCAGTTGGGCAGCGGCATCTGGCCGCTGTGCGGCGCGCTCGGGTTGTTCGCCGCGTGGTGCGCGTACGCCGGTATCCGCGAGAACAAAGCGGCGGCGTGAGATCCGCGGAATCGGGCGGGCTCGGCTAGCCTCTAATCGGCGAGTATGTCGGCCTTCTCGACGACCGAAGTCGTCGAGAAGGCCGACATATCTTGCAGGACAGGCTCTTTCGCACATCCCCCGGAATGCAAGACAACCGACAGTTCAAATGAAGGCCGATATGAACCTGATAGCTCAGCTGCCTGCCGGGCGCCGCTCGCATGTCGAGGGTCGGCTCCGCAGCAACCTGATGGCGTGGCTGACGACGGTACGCCCGGACGGCAGGCCCGACAGTGTGCCGGTGTGGTTCCTGCTGCGCGATGACGGGACCATCCTGATCTACAGCCAGCCGAAGAAGATCAAGCTCCGCAATATCAGCGAGAATCCCCACGTGGCCCTCGGTCTCGACGTAACCGACATCGGCAGGGACATCATCCGCATCGAAGGCACCGCGGCACACGTCGACGACGTGCCGCCTGCCGACCAGCATCCGCAGTATGCGGCGAAGTACGCCGAACGCATCGGGGCGATGTTCGGTACGCCGCAGGAGTTCGCCGAGATGTTCACCGAAGCTCTGATCATCACGCCACTGCGGCTGCGCACCAGTGGTGGTGTCACGGCGCTCGACTGAGGCCGGACATGACAAAGGCGGTGGCGTTGAACGCCACCGCCTTTGTTGTGCGCCGAGCTGGTACGCAATCAGTGCACCGTCACCTCGAACAGGTCGAGCTGAAGCAACTGAGTGACGGTGACATTGTCCGTCCGAGTCGACCAGCCGGACTGCACCTTCTGATACCACAGCGGAATCGCGGGCATGTCCTGCAGAATCTGCCGCTCGGCCTGCTGATACAGCACCCACCCCTCCCGCTCGGACGGTGCGGCGTCGGCTCTGGCCAGCAGCGAATCGACCGCCGGACTCGAGTAGGTCGTACCGTTCACCGCCGCGCCGGTGCGGAAGATCGGATTGAGGAAGTTCTCAATGGACGGATAGTCGGCGACCCAGCCGGAGCGGAAGATGGTCGAAATCTGCCGATCATTGATCAGCTTCCGGAATTCTCCGAACGTCGGAACGGGTGCGTAGCGGCATTCGCGACCGAGCGCCTTGGTGATGGTCACACACGCCGCGTCGATCCACACCTGGTTCGCCGAGTCGTCGTTCGAGGTCAGCTCGATGGGGCCCTGGAAGTTTGTCGACTCGAACAACCGCCGCGCTTTGTCCGGTTGATAGGTGCACAAATCCCCGCATTGTCCGCTCGCGTAGCCGGGGACACTCGGCGGCACCAGTCCATCGGGCAGTAGCTTGTCCCCGCCGAATGCGGTGTCGACTACATACTTCCGGTCGATCGCCATCGAAATGGCCTGCCGCAGCCGCGGATCGCTGTACTTCGCATCGAACAGCGGGAACGAGATCGACTGGATGCCGAGGTAAGTGTGCGACACATTGCGTCCGGACAGCTCGGACTTGTATTTCCCGCCCGCCAGTGCGGAGGCCGGAACGAAGTCCAGGTAGTCGAGTTTGTTCGCAACCACATCGGCATACGCGTCTTCGAGCGCCTTGTAGAAGCGGAACTCGACACCGGTGATGTGCGGCTTGCGCGCACCGGCGTAGCCGTCGTAGCGGTGCACGACGATGTTCTTGCCCGCCGTGTGCGACACGAACCGGAACGCGCCATTGCCGACCGGATGTGCCTCGAACGCGGCCCGGTCACTGAAGAAGCTGCTCGGCAGCGGGAAGAACGCGGCGTATCCGAGTTCCGTCGCGAAGGCGGAGAACGGGGCGGCGAGGGTCACCTCGAAGACGTGATCGTTCACGATTCGCAGGCCCGACATCTGTGTCGTAGACGCGTTCTGGACCGTGTCGTAGCCCTGGATATGCGACAGATAGGTGGCGCCCTGCAGTTTGTTCGGGCCGTAGGCGGTGTAATTCCACGCGTCGACAAAGTTTTTCGCCGTGACCGATGTTCCGTCGTGAAAGGTCCAGCCGGGCTCGAGGGTGATCGTGTAGACGCCTGAGTCGGTCGTGGTGATCGAATCGGCGACGGCGTTGCGCGGTTGCGCGGTCACCGGGTCGTACTCGACGAGTCCGGTGAACAGCGCATCGACGATTTTCACGCTGTCACGTTCGGTCGCGTCCCCGGGAATCAGTGGATTCTCCGGTTCGGTTCCGTTGTAACTGATGATGCCCCGATCGGTATCGTCCGCGGACGAACTGCTGTCGCAGGCGACGGTGAGCAGCGCCGCGGACGCGACAGCGGTGATCCCCGCGGCGAGTCGAAGCCCAAGTGATCTGGTCATGACCCGCCTACCTGCGGGTTGTCCTGTGCGGTAGTCATCTCGCAAGCTCAGCAGATCGCCCGTTTGATCGGCAGGGTTGATCGGCAAGGCCATTCAAACGCAGAACGTGCGCGGTAATGCTGATCGAGATCGAGAACGTCGCCGCAGGCTGGCGCGGCTCTCCACCACCACGGCAACAATGCGCCGCTGAACCTCGCCCGCCGCAGAAGCCACTCGGCTAGATGACGGCAACCGGTGCGTGCCCTGATCCGTTGCGGCACAGTCACTTTTCGCCTCGAGCCGCTCACGTGCAGGAGTTCGTGTCGGTGAGTTGATGTTCGGTTCGCGCGAACGGTTTCGGACAACTCCGCCGGCGCATTCACTGGCTCTCAGTTCCGAAAAGAAGTTCTGAAAGAACCCGTCAAGACTCAGGTGGAAATGTGACCGATCACGAAGTCGACGTCCTGGCGATCGGCGCCGGCCCCGCGAATCTGGCCCTGGCCGTCGCGCTCGAGGAATCCGGCGCTCGGCGCCTTGCCGAGAATACGGTGCTGCTCGAACAGCACCCCGACGTGAAATGGCAGCGCAACCTCCTGCTTCCGTGGGCACGCAGTCAGGTATCGTTCTTGAAAGACCTTGTCACCCTGCGCAATCCGCGGAGCCGGTTCTCGTTTCTCAACTTTCTGTACGAGGGCGGCCGGCTGAACGAGTTCGTCAATCTGTCGACCTTCAACCCGTATCGGTGGGAGCTGTCGGAATACCAGCAGTGGGTGGCGCATTCGCTCGAGCAGGTGCGGGTGCGCCACGACGCCCGCTGTGAGCGGGTCGAACCGCGCCGCACCACCGACGGGCGACTGGTCGGCTGGACGGTCACCCTCAGCAACGGCGACACCGTCGACTGTCGGGATCTGGTCATCGGCACCGGCCGGGACCCGCACGTCCCCGCAGTATTCCGGGATCTGCCCGCCGACCGCGTCATTCACAGCACCCAGTACTGCACGAGGATCGCACAGCAGCCCACCGACCGGCCGATCCGTCCGGTAGTCGTCGGCGGTGCGCAGAGCGCCGCCGAGATGTTCATGGCCGTGCACAGCGACCTGCCGCAGAGCACACCGACGATGGTGATGCGCTCCATCGGCCTGCAGAACTACCAGACCAGCAAGTTCGTCAACGAGCTGTTCTTCCCGTCGTTCGTCGACGAGTTCTACAACTCCGACGTCGAGGTCCGCGGCCGCATCCTCGACGAGGTCCATCTGACCAACTACGCGGGCTTGGCGCCACCGTTCCTCGACGAGCTGTATTCGATGCTCTACCAGCAGCGGATGCTCGGCAAGGAGCGCTCAACCATCCGCTCGATGACCGAGGTGGCCGCCGCGCGCATGGACGGCGACGAAGTCGTGCTCGAGCTGCGTGATCTCAAGAGCGGCAAGGTCGAGCCGTTGCGCTGCGACGTGGTGCTGCTCGGCACCGGGTACGAGCAGCAGATGCCCGCGCTCGTTCAGGATCTCGCCGACCGGCTCGGCATCGCCGACATCGAGGTGAGCCGCCGCTACCGCCTCGACCTCGGCGAATCTGCTTGGGGCGCAGTCTATCTACAAGGCGTCAACGAGGCGACGCACGGCATCTCCGACACCTTGATCAGCGTACTTGCGCACCGCTCTCAGGACATCGTCGACGACATCCTCGATCGCCGTCATGTGGCCGCGGGCGCGTTCCCGGAAAGCAGGACGGCATGATCGAGATCCGCAGGCTGGACCGGGCCAACCTCACCGAGGCCTACGGCGTCGCCTCCGAGCGACTGCTGCCATGGGCCGCACTCAATGCGCCGTTCGAGGGCGCGTGGTGTGTGCTGCGTCCGGGTGACGTGTCCTCGGCGCACGCGCACCACGAGTACGAGTTGTTCATCGCGATGGCGGGACGCGCCACGCTCGAGGTGGACGGCGAGGAGCGCGAATTCGTCGCGGGTGACCTGGCGCATCTGATCCCCGGCACCACCCATCACGTCAGAAACAGCGGCGACACCGATTTCGAGTGGTACGCCATCTGGTGGGACACCGACATGTCGGCGACTTTCGTTGCCAGGCACGCGGATCCGGCCCTCGCCGATCCTGAGAACGCGGTTGCGCCATGACCGGCCCGACCATCGTCATCTCCCCCGCTCCGACGGCCAACGGTGACCTGCACCTCGGGCACGTGGCTGGTCCCTTCCTCGCCGCGGATGTCTACACGCGCTACGCCCGCTCCGTCGGCCGGAAGGTGTTGTTCGGCACCGGCGTTCAGGACACCTCCACGTATGTGCTGACCACCGCGACTCGGCTGGGCACCACACCGCAGGCACTCGTCGAACGTTCGGCGAAGGAGGTCGAGGCGACACTCGCCGCACTCGGCATCGCGGTGGACGCGTTCACCGGCTGGGAGGAGCGGTTCACCTCCTTCGTCGGCCGGGTGGTTGGTGAGCTGCGCGCGAAGGGCGCATTGCAGTTGCGGCCCATGCCGTTTCCGTACTCGCCGCGCACCGGCGAGTACCTCGTCGACGGCCACGTAGCGGGCACCTGTCCGGTGTGCCTGGCGGGCAGCAGTGCGGGCCTGTGCGAAAGCTGCGGGCACGCGGTCGGTGCGGGCGACCTGCTCGATCCCCGGTCTACCCGGCATCCCGAGGATCCGCTGGAGATTCGGGAGGTGAAGGTACTCGTCCTGCCGCTGGAGCAGTACCGGGATCGGCTGCGCGCGCACTTCGCCGAGGCCGCGGGTTTGTTGCGCCCCCACGCGGCCCAAGTCGTCGAGGAACTGCTGGCTCGGCCCTTGCCGGATTTCCCGGTCACCTATCCGATCTCGTGGGGTATCCAGGCTCCGGGTGACGATCTCGCGGGTCAGGTGGTGAACCCGAACGCCGAGCCGGTCGCGTGGACGATGTACTGCTCCATGCTCGCCGCCGAACGACGCGGTCTGGAACCGACCACCGAGGACGCATTGTGGCGGCCGGAGGCGGCCGCGCAGGTCGTGTACTTCCTCGGCATCGACAATATCCACCCGTTCGGAATCTCCGGACTGGCGATGCTGCTCGCCCTCGGTGACTATCAGCTGCCGAAGCTGTTCCTCACCAACGAGTTCTACGAACTCGATCACGAGAAGTTCTCCACCAGCCGCGGCCATCTGGTGTGGGGCCGCGATCTCGCCGCACAGGCCCCGCGCGACCTGATCCGCTTCCACTTGGCGGCCAACAGCCCGGAGCTCCAGCGCACCAGCTTCAACCATGCCGAGCTCGCCGCGCTGACCAGGACCCGACTTGTCGAACCATGGAATCGGGTGGCCGCCAAGGCCGATGCCTGGGTGTGGCGCGGTGCGCTTCCGGTCTCCGACCGTTCACGAAAGGCCGCGGCGCGCATCGTCGAACGGTTCCGCGTCGCCTATGAACTGCCGCGGTTCAGCCTGAACCGGGCCGCGGAAACCCTCACCCAGCAGCTGGCCCGGCTCGACCGCGTCGAGATCACGGCAGGCGGCGACTTCTGCCATGAGGTCGATGTGCTGTTGCGCTGTGCCGCACCGATTCTCATCGATCTGGCCGCGACGGCGCTGTCCGGCTCCGACATGCTGCCCGACAGCGACGTCCGAAAGGTCGTCCAGCGCAGGACGATCGAACCGGTGCGGCTGCCGCGCCTGCAACCGCTCGAGGTCTGAGATGAGCGTGGTCGTCATCGCCGGAGCGGGCGTCACCGGACTCATCACCGCGGTCCGCTGCGCCCGCGCCGGGCACCGCGTCACCGTGGTCGACCGGGGGCCGATCCCGAATCCGAGCTCGAGCTCGTTCGATCAGCATCGAGCGATACGGGCGCTCGCGCCCGGCGATGCCGCCGCCACCCGTACCTCCGCCGCGTTGCACCGGCGCTGGCTGCGGCTGCAAGCACTGCTCGGCGGCCAGTTCTATCGGCGGATCGGCGTGGTTACCGGTTGGCCCGCCGATCGGACCGACGATGTCGTCGACGTGGCACGGCGGGCGGATATCACCATCAGCCTGTTGGACCCGAATACCTTGCCGCACATCGTGCTACCCGCGGGCTACGTCGGCGTGCGGGAAACGGACGCGGGCGTGCTGCTTGCCGAACGGGTGCTGCACGCGGCCACCGCGTGGTTGCGCCGCCATCCCGCTGTGACCCTGCGGCCGTGGCGCGAGGTCGTCGCCGTCGACACCGATGCCACCAGGCTGGAGCTCGACGACGGCACTTCGCTCACCGGTGAGGTGATGTTGCTCGCCACCGGTGCCTGGACCGGACAACTCGTCGATGTACCGACGATCCTGCACCGCCAGACCACCGTCTATCTACGTCCACCCGACGACCTGCGGGCATGGTGGGACCGAGCGCCGAGCGCCGGCAATATCGGCGCCGATGCCACCGGCTGGCTGATGCCGCCGGGCGCGGGCACCCTGCTGAAACTCAGCTCGACCGAATTGTGCCGCGACGCGGCAACACTCACCGAACCGAACGAAGACCGCACCGCCGCACGGCAATACATCGATCGGATTCTCACCGATCCGCACCGCTACACCGTGGCCGCGATCAAACAGTGCCACTACACCGTCGACGCGGTGACCGGCTGCGGCGCGCTCGCGCAGCCGGGACCCGCGGTTTGGGCCCGCGCGGCCACCGGCGGCGACGGATTCCGTACGGCGCCACTGGTCGCCGACCACATTGTCGAGCTCGCGGCCGCCGGACTGGCCGCCTGATGTCGAAGGAAGAAGAGAAGGCATGACTAACACCCCCAACGACGTCCTGCTCGCGATCGGCAGCGGACTGAAGCTTTACCGCGAATATCTCGTGAAGTCGGTCGCGGCTCGCGCCCGTTCGCGCGGCCTGGACCTGGTGTTGCTCAACAACATCGAACCCACCTGGCAGCACGAGTACTTCGACGAGATCGTCGTCGCGAACGTCTTCGACCACCAGATTCTCGCCGACCGCGCCCGCGAAATCGCGGGCCGCCGCCACGTGGTCGGGCTGATGTGCTGGGACGAACCCCTCGTCCAGCCCGCAGCGGAAATGGCAGAAGAACTCGGTGTACCCGGCCTGAGCTCGCTCGGCGTGCGCGGCTGCCGCGACAAGAACCGCACCAGGCAGGTCCTCACCGCGGCGGGATTGGTGCAACCGCATTTCGAGCTCACCACCTCGCTGGAACAGGCGCGGACGGTGGCCGACCGCATCGGGTATCCGGTCGTGGTGAAACCGCAGGCGCTCGGCGCCAGCATGGGCGTCGTGCGTGCCGATGATCGCGCCGAACTCGACGCCGCCTTCACCACCGCGACCAGTGCGAGCGCCATCGGCGACGAACCCTTCCGTGGCACCGCGATTGTCGAGGAATACGCCGTCGGCCCAGAGATCAGCATCGACGCCGCCGTGTACAAGGGCGAGTACCTGCCGATGTTCCTGGCGCGCAAGCGAACCGGGATGGAGCCGTACTTCGAGGAGGTCGGTCACCTCGTCGACGCCGCGGACCCGCTGCTCGAGGACGAGGTCCTCTTGGACACCCTGGCCGAGGCGCACCGGGAACTCGGCGTGGAGAACGGCATCACCCATACCGAGGTCAGGCTCACCGCGCGCGGGCCACTGATCATCGAGGTCAACGGGCGGCTCGGCGGCGACCTGATCCCGTTCCTCGGCAAGATCGCCACTGGGATCGACCCCGGTGAGGTGCTCGTCGATGTCGCGACCGGACACCGCCCCTCCACCACACCGACGCAACGGGCCGCGGCGGGCATCAGATTCGGTTACCCCGAACATGATTGCGTCGTGCGCTCGGTCACCGTGCCCGAGCATGGACCGGGCCTGGTCACCGCCGCGGTGATGGTCGAGCCCGGCGCGGAACTGCGGCTGCCGCCCGGCGGCTACATCGCGCGGCACTCGTTCGTGGTGTGCGAGGCCTCTGATTCGCCGCGTTGCGACGAATTACTCAAGGCGGCAAGCGCTTCCGTCGAACTAGTCGGTGACCCGCTCGAACCGCTCGCGGCAGGCGCGACATTCACGCTGCCCGCCGGACTGTTGGACGCCGACAAATGATCGACTACGACGGCAGGCGATTTCGCAACCCGGACAACGACGATGGCGTCATCGCCCGCTATCACCAGCAGGGCGACCTGGTGTGGGCGGACTTCGCCGGTGGCAGGATCCGCCGCGGCATCGTCAACGGCACCTGTGACGCCGAAGGTGTCCTGCGCATCGGGTACACGATGGTGCTGCAGGACGGCGAGGTGATCTCCGGCTTCGCCCGCTCCGAACCCGAGCACACCGACGCCGGGCTGCGGCTGCGCGAGGAGTGGGAGCGCTTCGGGCCGAACGCCGCCAGCGGGATCTCCTATCTGGAGGAAGTCTGTTGAACCGGAAGCCAGTTCTCGCGCAACCACCGCGCCCACTTTTCCGCTCCAGCGACCTCGAGGACGATCAAATGACAGGGCCACACCTGCCCATTCGAGTTCCAGCACGCGACCCGCTCCTACCGGACGGACCGCAATGAAGGGGCTGGAACGGCTGGTCTACGGGCGCGTCCGCGTCGTGGGTGACGACGGGTTCGATACCGCGACAAGGCCGTTCAACAAGCGCTACGCCGATGTTCGCCCCACGGCGGTGCTGTCGGTGCGCTCCGCCGACGATGTCGCGCGGGCGATCACCTGGGCACGCGAGGAGAACATGTCGATCGTCGCGCGCGGCGGAGGACACAGCTACGCGGGCCATTCGGTCGGCACCGGTCTGGTGCTGGATCTGCGCGGACTCGATGACATTCGGGTCGACGCGGCGAACGGGCTGATCACCGTCGGTGGCGGCACCCGCAACGGCGCGATCTACGCCGCGCTGGAGCGGCATGACCTGGCGGTCCCACTCGGCAATTCCAACGAGGTCGGCATCGGCGGGCTGGTGCTCGGTGGCGGCGTCGCCGCGGTGTCACGCTCCTTCGGTCTCACCTCGGATGCGCTGGTGGAGACCGAGATCGTGCTCGCCGACGGCACCACCCGCGTATGCAGTGCCACCGAGAACGCCGATCTGTTCTGGGCCTGCCGTGGTGGTGGCGGGGGAAACTTCGGTGTCAACACGTCTTTCACCTTTCAGGCGCGGGCCACGGCACCTAGCTCGACCTGTTTGTTGCTCTGGTCGTGGCAGCACGCCAGGGAGGTCCTCGCGGTCATGCAGGAGGTGATGGCGCAGGCACCTGACGAATTCGCGGCCCGCATCGGCGCTAGCCGCGCGGGTGACGGCGAAGGCGTCGTCTCCGTCATCGGTCAGCATCTCGGGCCTGCTACCGAGCTGCGGGAGCTGCTCGCACCAGCCATCGCGGTCGCCACACCGGAGCGCGCCGACATCGCCGACCGCAGCTACTGGGAGGCGAAAGACTATCTGCACCACGAAACCTCGGGCGACCCTTTCGCGGTCCGCACCCGGTGCACTCCGAAACCGTTGGGCGACAACGGCGTCGAATCCATCGTCGCAGCCATCGACCGCTGGCCGGGTAGCGCCAACCCCGATGGTGCGGGCGTCGCCCTGTTCACCTGGGGCGGCGCCATCAATCGGATCCCGGTCGCCGACACCGCCTTTCCGCACCGCGACACGCTGTTCCTCATCTCGATGGACACCTCGTGGAGCACCACCGATCCCGCGCAGTCGGTGTGGAGCAATCTCGAATGGCTCGACGGTCTGCACGAGGACATGGGCCAGCACGCCACCGACGCGTCCTATGTGAACTTCACCGACCCCGCCCTCACCGACTGGCAGTCGGCCTACTACGGACCGAACTATCCCCGCCTGGCGCAGATCAAACGCCGTCACGATCCGGATCAGTTCTTTCACTTCCCGCAGGCGATCAACGCCACCAGCAAGGAGACCTCAGCATGACCCTCGTCGAAGAACCACGCACCGACCCGCTGCCACGCGCGGGCGCCGAAATCCTCGCCCGCGCACAGTCGCTCGCGCCTCGGCTGCGCGAACGCGCCGAGGAAATCGAGCGGGCCCGCAGACTGCCGAGCGACATCGTCGATCTGCTGCGTGACGCGGGCGTCTTTCGCATGGCCTTCAGCCACGCGTGGGGCGGCCCGGAGCTGACCTCTATCGAGCAGACCGAGGTCGTCGAGGCCCTCGCCTACGGTGACGCCTCTGTCGGCTGGTGCGCGATGATCGGTTCCGACACCGGCCTCTATGCACGCTTCCTCGACGAAGCGGTCGCCAAAGAGATGTTCCCCAGCATCGACATGGTCACCGCGGGCCTGCTCTTCCCCACCGGTCGCGCCGAGCGCGTCTCCGGCGGCTTCCGCCTGACCGGCCGCTGGCAGTTCGGCAGCGGCATCACGCACGCCGACTGGGTCGTCTCCGGCGCGTTCATCCAGCGCGACGGCCAGCCCGAACGCGACGCCGACGGCGCACCGGACTCGCGCCTGTTCATGGTGCCGCGCGCCAAGGTCGAGATCATCGACACCTGGCACACCACCGGCCTCGCGGGTAGCGGTAGCTGCGACTACACCATCACCGACATCTTCGTGCCCGAGGAGCACACCCTCGAATTCGCCACCGTCCGTGGGGAAACCGGCCCGCTGTCGCAGCCGGAGGTGCACATGCGCAATATGCCGGCGGTGCCGCTCGGTGTCGCGCGCGCCGCCCTCGACTACGCGCGCGCCGAATCCGTTGCGAAGGCGGACGACTACCGTCTGCAGGTCACCATCGCCGAATGCGAGGCCGACTTCCACGCCACCCGCGCCGGGGTTTATGCCGCCATGCGGCGGCAGTGGGAAATCCTGTCCACCGACGGCACTCTCGACGCCCTCACCCCTGACGAGCGCGCGGCCCTTCCGCTTTCCCGGCTGCACGCGTTCCGCACGGCTCGCTCGATCGTCCAGCGTCTGTACGACCTGCGCCAGACCTCGTCGATCTACCGTCCCTCTCCGCTGGATCGCTGGCTGCGCGACACCAACACCATGTGCCAGCACATCGTCGCCCAGGACCGCATCCTGCAGTCCGCGGGCGCCCATCTGATGGGTGGAGCACCGGGCTTCAAGCTCTGTATCGGTCTCGTGCGATAGCAGCTGCCGCGACCGTTCACGTGTTACGGAGTGTCGACGCGATCCGGGTAGAACGCGATGTGGTCCTTGATCTCGGCGACAGCCGGGTACGGCGACTCGTACGCCCATCCTGCGTCGACGCTCTGTTTGCCGTCGACCGACACGGTGTAGTAGCTCGCGTCGCCCTTGTAGGGGCAGTAGGTGGTCGTGTCGGTGCGCTCCAGCACCGAGTCTTCGGCATCGGCCAACGGCAGGTAGTAGACCGGCGGGTAGGACGCTTCCCGCAGCACCAGCGCGTTCCTCGTGTCGATGACCACGCGTCCGTGCACTCTGACGACCACGCGCTCCTGGTGCGGCGTAACGGTGATCGGATGATCCGGGCCTGGCTGTAGAACAGGTCTTGTCATGGATACTGCAACCGCCGCCGGCGATCGTCCTATTCCGGACGAAACGGCGTTCAGATGGCTTGACGTTCGCGCTTCATGGCCTCGCGGGCGAGGGCACGGTCACGTTGTTCCTCGAACTTGAGGACGTCCTTGCCGAGCTTTTCCAGAAAGGCGGCGAGTTCGTCGCGCCGCTGTTCGCCGCGGGGAGTGAAGTCGGTGCGATCGAAGATGTTCCAGATGCGCAGGACCGGGGTGATGACCTCTTCCAGATGCTGGCGCAGGTCGTAGATGCCGTGTTTGGCCATCAGGACGCCGTTGCGACGGAAATTGGGCATGCCGGCGCCGGGCATCTGGAAGTTCTGGATGATGAACGAGATGGCCTCGAGGGTCTGGTCGGGGGCCAGATCGAGGGCCGCTGCGCACAGGTTTCGGTAGAAGATCATGTGCAGGTTTTCGTCGGCGGCGATGCGTTGCAGCAAACGATCAGCCATCGGATCGTTGCAGACCCGGCCGGTGTTGCGGTGGCTGACGCGGGTGGCCAGTTCCTGAAAGGTCACGTAGGCGACGCCCTGCAGAAAACCGGTCTCGCCCATGCCGGTCGGGTCCGTCACCCCGTTGGTCATATGGATCATCCGCGCCTCTTCGAGGGCGACCGGGTCCACACCACGGGTGATCACGAGGTAGTCCCGCATGGCAATGCCGTGACGGTTCTCCTCGGCGGTCCAGCGGCCGACCCAGGTGCCCCACGCCCCGTCCTGGGAGAACGATTCGGCGATCAGACGGTGGTAGGACGGCAGATTGTCCTCGGTGAGCAGATTGGTGATCATCGCGGCCTTGGCCAGCTCGCTCAGCTTGGACTGCCCCGGCTCCCAGTCGACGCCGCCCATGGCGGCGAAATTCCGGCCCTCGTCCCACGGCACGTAATCGTGGGGGTGCCAGTCCTTCGCCATGGACAAGTGCCGGTTGACGTTCTGCTCGGCCACCGGCTCCAGCTCGATCAACAACTCCAGCTGACTCAAGGTCCTCGTCACCATCGTGTTCCTATCATCGAATCGAAGCGGGTTCCGCACTCCAGGCTATCGACGTTTGCTCGCAGAATGCTCTGGCACAGAGATCATTTCGACCAAGGCTGATGGGGCAATCATCCACTCGTAGAGCGATTGCAACAAGGGCTCGAATTGTTCGACGTGATGGTCAGAGGATCAGTTGGGTGCAGCGGAACAGAGCCATGGTCTTGCCGGAGCCGTCGCTGACCGCGGCATCCCAGACCTGGGTGCGGCGGCCACCGTGGACGAGGGTGGCCTCGGTGCGGATCAGGCCGGCGCGGGCGGTGGCGAGGAAGTTGGTCTTCAGTTCGATGGTGGTGAATCTGTCCGCCCGGCCGGGCAGGCCGAGGCGCACGCCGAGACCGCACGCGGTGTCGGCGAGCGCTACAACGGTGGCCGCGTGCAGGTAGCCGTTGGGGGCAAGGAGTTCCTCTCGAACCTCCATTTCCGCGGTGACGCGGGCGGCGTCGGCGGTGAGCACTCGCACGCCGAGCAATCCCGGCAGTCTGCCTTGCAGCAGCTCGGTGAGTTGGGCGGCGGCGTCTCCGTTGGTGATGTTCGGGGTTGCGCGGTGTGGTGCGACCGGTGCATCGGCCATGGGTCAACCTTCGGTGTCGAGGAGCTCGGCGCGCAGGTCGCGACGCATCAACTTGCCGACCGGGTTGCGCGGCAGTTGGGCGGCGAGCACAAGGCGTTCGGGAAGTTTGAACGAGGCCACCTCCGCGGCGCGGAGATGATCGGTCAGGTCCTGCAGTGTCACCGCCGATCCTGGCGCGGAAACAACCACAGCGCAACACTTTTCGCCCATCACCTCGTCCGGGTAGCCGATGATCGCGACATCGGCGACGAACGGATGATCGATCAGTAGCCCTTCGATTTCGGCGGGAGCGATATTCATGCCGCCGCGAATGATGATCTCCTTCACGCGATCCACGAACTTGAAGTACCTGCCGCCTGCCCCGCAGAGCTCGAAAACATCACCGCTGCACAGGAACCCGTCCGCATCGAAGGGGCTGGAACTCGCGGTGCCAGGCAGATAGCCGCCGAAAACCGTCGGCCCCTTCAGTCGCAACTCCCCTTGGCTGCCGACATCGGTGACCACTTCCCCGGTGTGCGTATCGACCAGGCGAACGGATGTGCTGGCACTCAATCGCGTCGCCCAGGTCCGGCTCGTTGTGCTGTAGTTGGGCAGGTGCTGCGCTCGCACCGTCGGGTCGGGGATATCGCCTGGCGCACCCATCAGGCATACGCCTTCGTTGGAGCCGAAGAAGTTCAGCACCTCGATACCGAACTTCTGCTGCCACTCCCGGACCACGCCCGGCGGCAACGGCGCGCCTCCGGAGCCGACGCGACGCAGCGACGACAGGTCGGCGGCCGCACGCAGGTCGGCGCGCTGCAGCAACATCGTGAGCAGGGCGGGCGGCATGCTGGTGTGGGTGACCCGGTGTGCCCGAATCTGCCGCAGGAAGACCGGCAGGTCGAGCGGCTGATGCTGCACGAGATGTCCGCCACCCAGCAGCCACGGCAGGAATGCGGCGGCAAAGCCCGCCATGTTCACCATCGGGAACGGGTTGAGGATCACCGACTCCTCGGTCGTTTCCAAACCGTCCTGCGGACCCCAGCCGATGGCGAGCCAGTCGGCGTGGCAGCGCGGTACGCCCTTCGGCGCGGACTCGGTGCCACTGGTCCAGCAGATGGTCACCCGGTCATTGATGGTGACGTGCAGACCCGCGACGTATTCGCGCAGGCGGTCGAGAGTTTCCGACGGGACAGCGGCCGGGCGCAGTACCCGAGTACCCGCGGCCGATAGCGCACGGCCGGTTTCCTGCGAGTGCGCGCCCCAGGCTTGCGCATCCGAGACCGGCGCGTCGGCCGCAGATGACGCGAAGGTGAAGACAGTCCGCAGAGTGGTGGAATCGTGTGCGAGCGCGACCATCTCGCGTGCCAGCGCCCGATTGTGCAGAGTCTCGACGGTGATGATGGCTGTCGCAGCGGAGGCGCGGGCAATGCCCGAGATCTCGTGCCTGCGATACGACACCGGCATCGGCGTAGCGACGGCGCCGAGCCGCCATAACGCCAGGTACGTCGCTACCAGGTCGACCGAATTCGGAAGCAGTACCGCGACCACATCCCCTTGCCGGATGCCGTAGTCGAACAGTGCGGCCGCGGTGCGTTCGATCCGATCATGCAGTCCGCGCCAGGTCAATTCGCTCGGATCGGCGCCGGTCAGGTCCCGAAGGTTGGCCGGGTCGGTGACCGCCACGGCATCCGGTCGCTGTTGCACCCATTGGTCGAAGACGTCGAGCAGGGTCTCGGGCTGCCACCATCCGCGCTCCAGATAGTCGCGGACCTGTTCGGCCGGATGGCAGGTAATCACCGAACGGCGGTCGAGTGGCTGTGGATCGGACATGAGATCCCTTCCGAGAGTTGATGAATCAGAGTCGCCGCACGACGACGGCGGACGCGAGCCCGAGTGCGGCGGGAATGGTCAGCAACGCGTACTCACCATCGATCAGCGTCAGTTGGTCGAGGGCGGTCACGAGGAGGTTGCCGCCGGTTGCGCCGAGCGGGTGGCCGACGGCGAGCGCGCCGCCGCACGGATTGACGTGATCCGGGTCAACGTCGAGCTCCCTGGTCAGCAAGATCGGTGTCACCGCGAAGGATTCGTTGACCTCGATCACGTCGAGGTCCGCGGCGGTGATCCCGGCGCGATGCAGGGCGAGGCGGGCCGCGGCGGCCGGAGCCGTGAGAAGTGGTGAGCGAACTGCCGCCTGGGCGGTGCCGACGATCCGGGCGATCGGGTCGCGGCCGAGAACGGCTGCGGCGCTTCGGCTGCCGATCACGGCCGCGGACGCACCGTCGGCGAGCTGCGGCGCGGTGGCCAGCGTGTGCAGGCCGTCGGCCGGGCGCGGCTGCCCCGGCAGCCGGCGCGCCACCCGTTGCCACGCTGGATCATCACCGAACAACGCTGGCAGCGAGCCGAATTCGTCGATCGTCGCGTTCGAGCGAACCCCCTCGTCGGCATCCAACAGCACCCGGTCGCCCTTGCGCACCCGAATCACCGAGGCCGAGCTCGGCGCACCGGCGGCACGCCGATGCGAGCGGACCGCGTAGGCATCGAGATCGGCGCGGCCGATGCCGTGCGCGGCGGCAGTGAGATCCGCCGAGACACCGATCGTGACGAACCCGGTGCGTTCGCCGAGGTCCGGATCGATCGCAATGGGCGGCCGGTCCGCAAGCATCGGCACCCGGGACATCGACTCGACACCACCCGCGACGATCACCTCGGCGAAACCCGCGCTGATTCGAGCAGCGGCGCCCTCTATCGCGTCGAGCCCCGAACAGCACAGCCGTGACACCACGCCACCCGGCACCGCGTCGGGCCAGCCAGCCCATAGCGCGGCCGCCCTGGCGAGATCACCACCGTGCTCACCGGTGACAGTGCTGATCCCGACGATGATGTCATCGACAGATCCCACCGGAAGGGAACGTAATTCGAGCGCCGTCAACAGCTGACCGAACAGCTCGTAAGGCGGCACATCGGCCAACGTCCCCCCGGCTCTGCGCACCCGTGCGCGGGGGATTCGGACAGCGTCGTAGATGTAAGCGTCAGTCATGGTCCAGAACCCCGGTTTCACTCATGGCCGAGCCGCGCAAGCATCTCGAGTGTCCGGATACCAGCCGGGTCGTCGGTAGCAGTGGCGGGGACGGCAACGATCTCGTCGGCGCCCGCGCTGCGGTATTCCGCGAGTCTGGATTTCACAGTTGCTTCGTCGCCGAACATTCCGATCGTGGCCGCGAGCGCGTCGGGAACAGCAGCCAGCACTTCGCGCGGATGCGCCCCGGAGCGGGCCAGCGCGACGACTTCGGAATATCCAGCCTCGCTGAACATGTCGGCATACCCGGGTGCGGCCAGGTAACCGACTATTCCGCGCCTGAGGGTAGCGAGCAGCTCGACCGTGGGGTCAGCAGCCGCGGTCACCCAGACCGCGATCCGCGGACATGGCCGTCCCGCCCGCTCGGCTACCCCACGCACGATTTGCGCACACCGCGCGACCTGTTCGGGGGTAACGAGGTTGAGCACGACTCGGTCGGCAACCCTTGCGGCACAGTCCAATGCGCGTGCACCGAACGCCGCGATGGTGATCGACGAACCAGGAGCGGGCAGCCGCAGCCGGTAGCCGCGGGTGCGCTCGACGACACCGAGGTAGTCGACTTTGCCGCCATCGAGCAGGCCACGCAGAATCCGCGCGGTATCTTCCAGATGTGCCGCAGTGCGCCGACGTTCACGTCCGTGCCAGTCTCCGACCACCACCGTGCTGGAGGCGCCGATCGCGACATCGACACGTCTACCGGTCAGCGCCGCGACGCTGGCCACGCCGATCGCGATCGTGGCCGGGGTGCGAATATCGACCGCGAGCGGCCCGACACACAGGTCGATGTCCCGAGTTCGTGACCCGATGGCGGTGGCCAGCGCGAAGGCGTCGAAAGTCGCCATCTCCCCGATCCACAGCTGATCGAAGCCGAGCTTGTCGGCCGCGTCGGCTACGGCCATGGTCTCGAGCGGATCCCGGTCCTGCCAGTACGGCAAGCTGACGCTCAGCCGTGCGGTCCTCGGGAATTCCGCCGACGCAGCTGTACCCGGACTCGTCTGTCCGCTGCTCATCTGTGCTCAGGACTCTTCGACGGAATCATCTGCCGCCGAACGCATCCGCTCGCCGCTCACCCACGTGGCGTGGAACCCGAGCGGTACCCGGGCGGGAATTCCGATGCGGCAGACCGGGCCCGCGCCGAGGTCGGCGGCGTCGTAGATCCACACCTCGGACTTTTGCGTGTCGGTATTGAAGGCGAACATGGTCAACCAGGCGTCGTCCTCGGCGGTCGCATCGGGTCGCGGGACGACGGTCAATTCGCTGCCCGCGATGCCGGGGCCGAACGGCTGCGTCTGCTTGGCGCCGGTGACCACGTCGTACTTGATGACCGCGTCGAAAAGCATGGTGTGGTCGACCGATAGGCGCATCTGATACGACCAGCGCCCGTGCCGACCGGTGCGGCCCTGATCGATGGCCGGGAACTCGGTGTTGACGTCATCCATCGGCTCCTCGGTCGTCGCGCCGGTGCGCAGATCGAACCGGTACCGATGCAGCGTCGCCTCGGGGCGCAGGTAGGCAAGCAACTGGGCGATCGGGTTGGCGCGGTCGGTGACGGGGCTCGGCTTGGACACCCGGCAGGCCACCATGACAATCTCCTCGCCCTCCTCCCACGCGTTGACCGTGTGATAGATGTAGCCGGGCGCCGCCTCGAACCAGCGCACCTCTGCGCCATCGCCGTAGCGCGGCAGCACGGCGAAACGGCTCGGCAGCTCGCGATCGAAGTACAGTTTGAATCTGCCCGCGGCCGCCGCGCGCGGATCGTTGTAGAGCGGCAGATCCATCAGGATCGAGTAATTCTCGGTGATCGCCATGTCGTGTGGCAGGCGCGGGCCGGGCAGATCGATGCCGGTGAAATGGGTGATGGTGCCCGACGGGTCGGCCACTCCGTAGCGCAGGTGCGGTGCGTGGATCCCGTAGTCGAAGAAGATGAACTCCTCGGTCCGCTCGTCGACCTTCGCGTGAGCCGAAACCTCGCAGGTGAGGGTGGCGTTGAAGGTGTCGATGCCCTTGGTTTCCAGGGTGATCGGGTCGAGTGCGTAGGGCTTGCCCGCGCGGTACCAGGTGGCGAGCAGGTTGCCGTGATGAAACACCACATCGGTGTTCGCGGCGTTGCGTTCGCGTCGATCGCCTGCCGGGTTGCCGTCCCACGGCTCGATCACACCGCGCCAGAGCGCGGTTCCCGCGGCCCGCTCCGCTTCGAACTCCGCGGTGCGGACATACCTGTTCCGGTAGGTGGCGCGGCCGTTCTCGAAGTGGACTGCGTGCAGCATGCCGTCGCCGTCGAACCAGTGGTAGCGGCCGATCGGCGCGAACTGCGGGTTCGGGCCGTTACGGACGTACACGCCGTCCAGGTCCTTCGGGATCGCGCCGTGCAGCACCGTGAGGTCGGTAGCGGTGATCTCATCCGGCTGCGGTGCGTAGGGGCCCTCCAGGTACGGGTTGGTCAGTGCCGCGGCGGCGGGTGCCACGAGTTCTTCGTTCAGGGACATCGAATGCTCCTCGAATGCTGGAGTGCGGCGCGCCGGACCGGAAGGGTCGATTCGGGACCTCAGTACATTTATTGAAGTGATACAGGTCGCAATCGAGGACTGTCAAGGGCACGCAAGGCACCGGGGCGTCAGGTCAGACGGTCGAGCAGCGTCCGCGGAATCGGCTCGAAATGCACGGCCGTGCGTTCGAGTCGGGCGTCGCAGCCGCGGCACCGCAGCGCGGGCACGAGCACGGCGCCGCACTCACGGTGCCGGATACGCAGACCGGGTTCCGATGCGTCCGGATACGCGGTAGCAGCCCAGGACAGCAGAAACGCATAGAAAGGGAAAAGCGCCCTGCCGCGCGGCGTGAGCCGATACTCGCGGCCGACACCAGCCTCCGGCCGAACCAGGATGCCTGCCGCGCACAACCGGGTCAGCCGGTCGGTCAGCGTGGTCGGCGAGATATCCACGGCGGCACGGAAATCGCTGAACCGACGGGTGCCCGCCAGCGCAAGCCCGGTCACCACCGCGCTCCAGCGGTCGCCGATCGCCGCCATCACCTCGACGAACTGCATCTCCACCCCGCGCGGTGAAGCATCCAATACTTTGCTGGAACGACGCCGACCGCTCGAGGCAACCGACCAGACAGCCTCGGCGTGCATCTCGACTTCCGTCTCGTGTGCGGTCACCGTCCGCCCGCAGCCCCGGCACATGACCACCGTCGGGCCGCGGTGGCCGCAGGCCTCGTGCAGCAGATCCGGCTGCAACGCGCCCTCGGCGGTCCATTCGCGCTGCCAACCCCACAGGCAGACCAGGATCTCCCAGGTCGCCAGGCCGAGTTCCGTGAGCCGATACTCGTGCCGGTCCGCGGATTGCGGTTGCGGCACCTTGATCAGTACGCCCGCATCGACAAGGGAATTCAACCGGGCGGCGAGCATCGCAGGCGGTGCGCCGGTGCGCTCCAGCCACTGGTTATAGCGGCGCGAGCGATGCAGGAAAGCGTTGCGCAGAATCATCAGGGTGAGCCGGTCGCCGAGCAGGTCGAAGGTGGCCGCGACCGGATTGACCGACTCGCTGCCCGGTACCGACACCACTTCGGTCACCGTCTCCGTCCGCCTCTCGCGCTCTGCCGGTCCGAGCCCTCGGACAAGGCGAATGTCCAGCCGCCGCATACCGGTCGGCTCCGCCATGTCGGACCTACCCGGGTATGGGCGGCCGCGACAGCGGCAGTCAATCACAACCGGGCGATGCGGACTCACTCTGAGCCCCGGCGCTCGCAGCCCTCAGGTCTTGCCTTCTCGAGACTCACGGTGTACTTCATTAACTGTACTCAATTCTCCGCAAGGTGGTGACCACTGATGAACTCGTCTCCGGTTTGGATTGCGGGCGGCAATCAGTCCGACTTCGCTCGCAACATCACCAAGGAGGGCGGCGACATCGGCACCCTGATGGCCGAAACCGTCGAAGGTACCTTCCGCGACACCGGGATCGACCCCGAGCTCGTCGATGTGATCCACATCGGCAATGCGTTCGGCCAATTATTCACCGGCCAAGGACATCTCGGCGCCATGCCGGCGACGATCGCCGATCGACTATGGGGCGTACCCGCCACCCGGCACGAAGGTGCCTGTGCCTCAGGATCTCTCGCTATCCTGGCCGCCATGGCCGACCTCGAATCCGGTCGGTACGATTGCGCGCTTGTCGTCGGCATCGAGCTGGAGAAGACGGTACCGGGCGATATCGGAGCCAGGCATATGGGCGCGGCGGCCTGGGTCGGTCACGAGGGCGAGCACGCAAAGTTCATGTGGCCCTATATGTTCAGTGAAATTGCCGATGCCTACGACCGGCGCTACGGCCTCGCCGACGAACACCTGTGGGCCATCGCGGAACTCAACGCCCGCAACGCCCGCGCCAACCCCAATGCGCAAACCCGCGGCTGGGACTACGGCCCGACCAGCTTCACCGACGACCCGCTCGCCAACCCCCTCGTCGAAGGCCGACTGCGCAAAGTCGATTGCGGCCCGATGACCGATGGCTGCGCCGCGGTAATCCTGGTGAGCCAACGATTCCTCGATCGCAACCCCACCACGCCCGCGCCATCCCGAATCCTCGGCTGGGGCCATCGCACCGTCGGCCTCGGGCTCGCCGAGAAGCTCCGCCGCAGCAGCGACGACTACCTACTCCCCCACGTCAACGCCACCATCATCGACGCATTCACCCGCGCGGGCATCACCACCGTCGACGATCTCGACCTCATCGAAACCCATGACTGCTTCACCATCAGCGAATACCTCGCCATCGACCACTTCGGCATCACCCCACCCGGCGAAAGCTGGCGCGCCATCGAAGACGGCGAGCTGGAAACCAGCGGCCGAATCCCCATGAACCCCAGCGGCGGCCTGCTCGGTGGCGGCCACCCCGTCGGCGCCACCGGCGTCCGCATGCTGCTCGACTGCCACCGCCAAGTCACCGGTCGCGCGACCGCCAACCAGATCCCCGACGCCCGCAGAGCCGCCACCCTCAACTTCGGCGGCAGCACAACAACGACGGTCAGCTTCGTCATCGGCGCCTGAGCGCCCACGCGAACCGCGCCTGCACACCCGTCCTCAGCTGGGCGAATAGCGCAGGGAACGCCAGGTTTCGATAGCCCAGTTCATCTCCGCGTCGGGGACGCTGATGGTGACAAGCAGTAGTTCGCCGTTGCGGTGGCTCGCGATGCCTTGGACACCGGCTTCGTCGGTTTCGCTGGAGGGCAACCACCAGCCGTCGCCGGGGCCGCCGAACACCGGCTCGCCGCGGTGGCCTTCGGTCGCGTTCGCGCCGTATTGCAGCATGGCCGCGGGTGGCGGACCGGTCTTCTCGTCGTCGACCCGGAGCACAGTGATGTCGATTTGGCGCTCGCCGTCCCATGCCCACCAGCGATCACCGTCCCAGCCGTAGGTGAAATCGCCTGGTATGCGCAGACTCCAGCCCGGCAGCAGTGAGGTGAACACCGGGCGGCGGCGATACCCGGGACGGGCGCCGAAGTCGCGAGTGGCGCGTTCATCCAGGTCTGCGGGTGCACCGTCGACGACCGGTTCCAGCATGCCGAGCAGTCCACGCAGCTCGTGCCAGGCCGCCCACGGCAGTTCGAGCGCAGGGTCGAGCCGACTCGCCTCGCCGAGCAGGGTGTCGGCCTGACGCAACGCGGGCGCGTCGTCCTCGTCCGACGGCACACGCCAGCGCACGTCGTTCCACATGATGCCGAGCGAGGTGTCACGGAAAGTCCGTGCCGTCCAGCCGTCCTCCCACCAGGGGAAGAACCGGATAGCCGCGGCTTCGTCACCAGCGGCGACGGCTCGGAACCAGTCGACGTCGCGCGGCCCGAGCCAGGTCGCGGCCAGACCCTCGTAGTCGAATTGGTCACTGCCGAGGGACAACCCGAGCGACACCACGTTGCCTTCGGCCGGCACCTCAGTCAGCACGGTGTGCGCAAGCGTTCGAATCCACACCAGATAATCCCGCTCTACTTCCGCACGATTGTCGGCAAGCCCGAGCGGGTCCTCGGTCCCCTCGTCCCACACGATGTCGAACTCCCTGGCCATCTCGTGCAGGACGGCGGCGACATGCCGGTGATAGCCGGGTCCGGCAGGCGCGCACCCCGCGGTCACCACGACCTGACCATGAGCCGCGCGCAGATCGACCGGCTCGGCCGCGGGATGCAACACGGCGAGCAGTTGGTCGCCGGACACTTCGACCGAATTGCGGAACGGCGCCGATGTCGAGGTCCAGTCGATCCGCGCACCGGCAGGACCGGTCCGCAACCACTGTTCGACCTGCTGCAGAAAGTCTTCAGCGGGCTCGCGGTACACCCCCGCGACGTTCAGCTCGATTCCCATGGATACATCCTTGTGTCCGCGGTCCAACGCCGAAAGTCGGGACACAACGTGTGTCCCGACCGGTGAGGTCGGGAGACACCATCCTTCTCGGACGTCCCCGACTCACATTTGTACAGCGTGAGCGTTGGTTCCCGCGTCATCCGGGCTTGTTTCATCCACACAGATGTGTGAGTCGGCGCCTTCCCGTCGGCGGACACTGATAACCGGGGCTCGTGTGTGCCGCGACAGCGCTGACGATTGGAAGACGCGCCTACACTCCGACCATGGGTCCGTTGATGCGGATACGGGCGATTTGCCTGGATTTTCCGGAAAGCAGTGAGCGACTCAGCCACGGCTTCCCCAACTTCTTCGTGCGCACCAAGACCGTGTTCACGATGTATTCCGAGAATGCCTACCGCGAGCAGGGGGCCACGATCTGGTGTCCGGCCCCCGACGGCGTACAGGCCGAACTGGTCGATGCCGAACCCGAACGTTTCTTCGTACCACCGTATGTCGGCCACCGCGGCTGGATCGGCGTCCGCCTCGATGTAGACCCCGACTGGACCGAGATCGCCGAAATCATCCGCGACGCCTACCGCAAGGTCGCCCCGAAAAAGCTCTCAGCACAACTGGACTGAGCGCGAACGGGACCTGCCACGGCAAACGTCGAGACGCCCGCTGTCATGTCCCGCTCGGCGAGGAGGGTGGCTGGATGTAGTCGCCGATGAGCATGGTGCCGGGGGCGCGGTGGGCGCCGGGGCCGTGGAGCCAGTGGACGTTGTCGGCGGTGAGGGGGGATCCGCAGTGGCGGCAGGTCACTACACCGGCGGTTGTTCGGCCGCAGTCGCGGTGCACTACCAGGGCGGGTGGGCCTTCGGTGGCCAGCCACTTGTCCCCCCAGGTGATGAGCATGGTCAGGACCGGGTACAGGTCGCGGCCCTGCTCGGTGAGCAGGTACTCGTGGCGGACCGGATTGGATTGGTAGGCCCGGGTTTCGACGATGCCGTGCTGCTGCAGCGCTTCCAGCCGGGCGGTGAGCACGTTGGTGGCGATGCCGAGGTCGCGGCGGATGTCTTCGAATCGGTTCAACCCGACGAACAGGTCGCGCAGGATCAGCGGCGTCCACCGCTCGCCGACCACGTCGAGGGTGCGCGCGATCGAGCAGACAATGTCGGACATGGCAGCCTTGGGCACCCAGCCATCGTAGTCCATTGCTTTTTACAAGTGACTGTGGATAGATTCGCTTCGACCGCACACAGCGCAGGAGAGGTGATCGAGGCCATGACGGATGCAGTGTCCCAATTCCGCAAAGCAACAGAGTCCGCCGACATCGACGCATTGATGGATACCCTCGCCCCCGACGCCGAGCTGGCGTCCCCGGTCTCCGGCCGGCTGGTGTTCCGCGGGCTCGACGATCTTCGGATCTTGTTGTCCGCGGTGTACAGCGGTGTGTCCGCGATGCGGTGGACCGATCAGATCGGCGACGGCCCGCGCCGAGTCCTCTTGGGAGAGGCAACAATCGGGCCGTTTCGGATGACCGAAGCAATGGTCATCGAGCTGGCCGAGGACGGCCGTATCCGTAGGCTGAACCCGCATGTCCGACCGTGGCTCGCGCTCACCTTCCTCGCCGTCAAGCTCGGACCCCGACTGATCCCGCACCTCGACGTGATGCGGCGAGCTCGCGCGCAGCCGCACACCCCCTGATGCACCGCACCCACATGGCAATGCGGGTGCGGCACACCGAGGGATGTGCGGTACCGCGAACGCATTAGCGGACCAAGGTCTCGACCAGGCCGTCGGCGGTGAGCTCCGCGCGCCGGGTCACCCCGATGTCATCGAGAAACCGCGGGTCGTGGCTCACCACGATCAGCGCTCCCTCGAAACTCGCGAGAGCCTGGGCCAGGTGTTCCAGGCTTGGCAGGTCGAGATTATTGGTCGGCTCGTCGAGCAGCAGTAGCTTCGGCGCCGGGTCGGCCAGCAACAGCATGGCCAGCGCCGCACGCAAGCGTTCACCGCCGGACAAGGCCGCGGCGGCGACGTCGGCATCGGTACCACGGAACAGGAACCGCGCCAGCTGAGCTCGGATCCGCTCCGCCGATGCGTGCGGCGCTGCCGCCGCCACGTTCTCGAATACCGAACGCTGCTCGTCGAAGACATCCAGGCGTTGCGGCAGCATCCGCCACGGAACCTTCGGCGATGCCGCGGCGATCCGGTGCAGCAGCGTAGTTTTGCCCACGCCGTTGCGGCCGGTCAGCGCGATGCGCTCCGGGCCGGTCACCCGCAGCGACACCGTTGGCCCACAAGCCAACTCGACCTCGTCCAGGGCGATCACGTCCTGCCCCGGATACAACCGCGTGTCGGGCAGGTCGACGCGGATCTCCCGATCGTCGCGCAACAACTCTTGCGCCTGCTGGAGCTGTTCCTTTGCGGTATCGACCTTTTCGATGTGGTTGTTGCGCAACTTGCCCGCCGACACCTGCGCTTGCCGTTTCCGTTCGCTCATCACGATTTTCGGTTCGCGCTTGTTGTCCCACATCTTCTGCCCATAGCGCAGTCGACGATCCAGTTTGATCCTCGCCTCCACGAGTTCGCGTGCCTGCTTGCGCACATCGCTGCGCGCATCGCGGATCGCCGCCCGCGCGGACTCCTGCTCGCCTTCGATGATCCGCTCGTACTCGCTGAAATTGCCGCCGAACAATCGCAATTCGCCCTGCCGTAGCTCGACGATCGAGGTCATCCGGTCCAGTAGCTCACGATCGTGGCTGACCGTGAGCACCGTGCCGGAGAACTGCGCGACCACCGCGTAAAGCCGTTCCCTGGCAACATGATCCAGGTTGTTGGTCGGCTCGTCCAGCAACAGCACATCGGGATCGCGCAGCAACTGCGCCACCAGTCCGAGCAGCACCGTCTCGCCGCCGGAAAGGGTTTCCAGTCGGCGATCGAGCTGCTCGGTCGAATCGGCCAGATAGTGCAGACCAAGCCGACCGAGCAGCGCGACGGCGCTCTCCTCGACGTCCCACTGGCCGCCGACGATGTCGAAGTCCGCGTCCTCGGCGATACCGGATTCGATGCGGTGCAACGCTTTCCGGGTGTCGGCAATGCCGAGCACCTCGTCCACGCGTTGCCCGTCACCGAGACCGAGATCCTGCCGCAGATAACCGAACCGGCCGGAGACCGTGACCGAGCCGCGTGCCGGGAGCAGTTCACCCGCGATCAGCCGCAGCAGCGTCGATTTGCCCACTCCGTTGCTGCCGACCAGCCCGAGGTGGCCGGGACCGAGCACGGCGTCGAGCCCGTCGAATACGGGCGTGCCATCCGGCCACGTGAAAGTGAGATCGGAAATAGAAAGATTGGTCATGTGTACCCCTGAGGTCGCAACGGAACGCGACGCGCGAGACGCGGGTCGCCCGAGTGGCTACCTCATGAGAGCAACGGCATGACTCCGATCAACGGGAACAAGGCTCGTCCAGGTTAGACAAAACTGCCCCGATTGCGCCAGTGATATTTGGATCACACCGTTTCCGCGGGTCCCGCCGTGCCCATCACCCTCCGGCGGCACCGGGCCGACATCCGTGACGCCTACCGCCGCGGGGCATCATCGATGGACTGCTCGGCGGCGTCGACACCCGAATTCGGCGTTCACCATCCGGACGCAAAAGGAAACCGCGAACCATCAGCTCGGAAGGCTGATGATCCGCGGCAATCTCCCGCCCCGTGCCGGGAGCAACACCATGACTGAATTCTTTGCGAGCAGATCTAAGGAACCCGCTCGCGCGAACCGCTAGACGCGAACCACCGAGGTCAGCGGGTAGTCGCCCTGACGCTCACGTCCGCCGAGGAAGCTCAGCTCCAGGACAACCGCGGCGGCGACAACTTCGGCGCCCGCCTCGGCGAAGAGCGCCGCGGCGGCGGAGAGGGTGCCGCCGGTGGCTAGGACATCGTCGAGGAGCAGGACGCGCTTGCCCTTCAGATCGATGCCGTCGGCGGGGATCTCCAGGGCCGCGGTGCCGTATTCGAGGCTGTATTCGCGGGTGATCACGGGCGGGGGCAGCTTGCCTGCCTTGCGGACCGCGAGGACGCCGGTGCCGAGAGTGGCCGCGACGCCCGCGCCGATGATGAAGCCGCGGGCATCGACGCCCGCGACAAGGTCGGCCTCCGGTGCGCAGTCCGCGAGGCAGTCGATGACGGCGCGGAACCCTTCCGGGTCGGCAAATACCGGGCTCAGATCAGCGAAACGAACTCCAGGAGTGGGAAAATCGTCGCGCCACCGGGTAAGACGCTCGACCAACTCGGCAGCCTTGGTGGTCCGCTCGGTTGCCAGATCGTCTGATTCGACCGCCGCGTGCTTGCTCATCGACACCTCTCCATGGTCCATCACCCACAACACCTTGTCACCGCTTCAACACCCAGCGGTCCATGTTCCAGCCGGTCCCGCCCTGTGTGGGGCCGGCGATGCCGTTCCGCAGACCGTTGCCGAAGGCGATGGTGCGGGGATTGGCGAACAGGGGGACGCTCGGCATCTCCGACCACAGCAGGTTTTCGGCCTCGGTCAGCAGATTCAGCGTTGTGGTCGAGTTGTCGTCGGCCGCAAGCTGATCGGTGATCGCATCGTATCGCCCGTTACCGAAGCGACCGAAATTGAGCCCGCTACCTGTGCGCAACGCGCTGGTCGCCGCGATTGCGGCCAGTGATCCGGCCGGACCCGGCGTCGAAGCGGTGCTCGCGAGGACGGCGTCGACCTTGCCCTCGGTGAGCTGGGATGGCGTGAAATCGGCGGAACCGGCGTCGACGACAGTGATGCCCGCGGTTTTGCACGCTTCGGCGATCATTGCCACGGTCTGCGTTCGCCGCTCGTCGGGCTGCAGGTAGCCGATGCGAATGGTGGGGTTGACGGTGCGGGCGGCGGCCAGCGCCGCAGTGGCGGCGGGGACATCGGCGCCGCGATACCTGTCGGCCGCACCGGTGGCCGCCGGGTAATACAGCGAGTCCTGCTGCACGATACGGGAATTCAGCGGCCCGGTACCGAGGCCGGTCTTCGGTGCATCCTTCGCCTTGCCGAGTTTGTCGAACAGTGCCTGCCTCGGCACACAGAGGGCGAACGCGCGACGCGCGTCGACCGAACCGAATACTCCCCCGGTCGCGAGCACCAACTGCTCGGCACCGCGGCCCGGCACGTTGTGCACCGAAAAGCCGTCCAGGTTCAGGTCTTTCACCGATCCGGCACCGACATCGACCACGCCGACGGCGTTGTCGGAGACCTTGGCCTTCAAGTCGACGGTCTTGGGCCACACCACGATGCGCCCCGTCTCGGCCTTGTTGCCCCACCACCGCTCGTTCGAGACGAGAACCAAACCGTCTTTGGCAGAATAGGATTCGATCCGGTAGGGCCCGGACGACGGGAACCTGGACAGGTCGAGGCCGCCCGAACCCATGGTCCAGCCGCTGTTCCAGAAGTCGGCCAGCCGCTGGATCCCGCTGGGATCACCGGTTTGCAAAGCCGACACCACGTTCGGCACGTTGGCCACCCGCGCCGCGACGTGCGCGGGCATCAGCTCACCGGCGGCGAACAGGGTGCGCCACGGCAGGAAATGCCGGTCGGGCCGGAACACCACGGTGGCGTCCTTGGAACCGGGCTGGCAGTCCACCCGCTCGATGTCGGCGTACCCGGCGCTGCTGGCCGCGTCGAACATCGGAGCACCGGGTTTGGTGAACCGGCCGCTGCGTGCGGCCCAGGCCAGCACCAGGTCGTCGCACGAGGTGGGCACCCCGTCGGAGTACACGCCGTCCGGGTTGAGCCGGTACTGAATCGTCTGCGCCTCGCCGGGCACCTCTTTCGCGGTACCCGCATCGGTGTCGGCGACCTGCTGGCCGTCCGGTCCGGTGTAAAAGAACCCCGTCAACACCCGCCCGAACACAGCGGCCGAGCCGCTACTCGCGCCGAGCGTGCTGCCACCGTTGTAGCTGGCGATCACGGAATCGACGGCGTAGCCGATGGACGGTACCTGGTTCTGACCGGAGCACCCGGCGACGAGCCCAGCCGCCAACGTGCCCGCCGCCAACGCTCCGATCAGACGTGTCGCTAGCGACTGCTTGCAGGTCGCTCGAAACAACGCAGCTTGCGACTGTCGCATGGAACGAAACCCCTGCCTGTTGTCAGTTCCTACGGTGCCGTTTCCCGCTCGGGCGGGCACCCGGACGTGGTGTCTGCGAAGCTTCCCGTTGGCGGTTGTTCACGCCCTGCCGGCCGGTTGCCGCCACAGCGCGACGCTCCGCCTCGGCACTGGCGCGCGCGCTCGCCGCCCCGGACCGCTTGGCCAACACCTTCTTGGTATGCGCCGCCACCGGTCCCCAGCGCTCCTTGATCGATACCAACAGCGGTACCGCGAAGAAGATGGAGGAGTAAGCGCCGACGATCATGCCGACCAACTGGACCAGCGCGAGGTCCTTCAAGGTGCCGACCCCGAGCAGCCACACCGCGATCACGAGCATGCCGATGATCGGCAGGATGCCGATGATCGTGGTGTTGATCGAGCGCATCAGGGTCTGGTTCGCCGCGAGGTTCGCTTGTTCGGCATACGTGCGTTTGTTCAGATGCAGTACGCCGCGCGTGTTCTCTTCGACCTTGTCGAAGACGACCACGTTGTCGTAGAGCACATAGCCGAGGATGGTCAGCAGACCGATCACCGCGGCGGGGGTCACCTCGAAGCCGACCAGCGAGTAGACGCCCGCGGTGACGATCATGTTGAAGAACAGCGAGCCGATCGCCGAGATGGACATGTCACGTTCGAACCGGATCGCGATGTAGATCATGGTCAAAGCGACGAACACGACGAGCGCGATCAGCGCCTTCTTGGTGATCTGGCCGCCCCAGGTCTCGCTGATCTCGGCGACGCTGATCGCGTTGCGGCTCGGGTTGCCGCTGGAGTCCTTCGACTGGAAGGCGTCGAACAGGGCGGTCTGCAATGCGTCGGTCTGGCTCGCGTTCAGCGTGTCGGACCGGAGCTGGATCGTCGCCGCCGCCCCCGACCCGACGCGTTGCACCGACACCGGATCATGGCCGAGCGTCTTGGCATAGACGTCTTCCACCTGTTCGTTGCTCACGTTCGCCGCCGCGGGCAGCTGGATGCGCGAGCCGCCCGCGAAATCGATCCCGAGGGTGAATCCGCGAACAACGATGCTCAGCAACGAGATCAAGACGAACGCCGCGGTCAGGCTGTAATAGAACTTCCGGCGCCCGACGATCTCGAAACCACCGGTACCGGTGTAGAGGCGCTCGAAAATGCTGTGATGGGGCGCGGATGCCTGGTTGTCCAGCTCGTCGGCGAACGCCGGCTCCAGGGTCGGGCTCGAGTTGTTCATCGTGACGACTCCTTCACCAGGACGCTGTCGGCCGCCCTGCGTTCCCTGGCTACCTGCTGGATCGCGCCGAGCCCGTTGACGGATGGCTTCGCCCAGAACGATGACCGCGACGCCAGCATCATCAGCGGCGCCGTGACGAGGTACAGCACGATCACATCGAGGACGGTGGTGACACCGAGCGTGAACGCGAAGCCCCTGACCTGCCCGGCAGCGAGCAAGTAGAGCACCGCGGAGGCGATGAGGCTCACCGTCTTACCCGACAGGTTCGTGCGCTGGGCCCTGGCCCAGCCGCGCGGCACCGCGGACCGGAAGCTGCGGCCTTCCCGCATCTCGTCCTTGATACGTTCGAAGAACACCACGAAGGAGTCGGCGGTCAGACCGATACCGATGATCAGACCGGCGATACCGGCCAGGTCCAGCGTGAAGCCGATCCATCGGCCGAGCAGCACGATGATGCCGTACACCGCGACACCCGAGGCAAGCAGCGAGAATCCGGCGAGGAAGCCGAGCATTCGGTAGTACGCCAGGCAGTACAGGAGCACCACCGCCAGTCCGATCGCGCCGGCAAGCAGACCAGCCCGCAATGACGACAGGCCCAGCGTCGCCGACACCGTCTCCGCCTCCGAGGTCTGGAACGACAGTGGCAGCGAACCGTACTTGAGCGTGTTCGCGAGTTCCTTCGCGCTGCTGGCGGTGAAGCTGCCGCTGATGGTGGTGCGACCACCCTGCTGCGGTCCCGCCTGCACGACCGGCGCGCTGACAACCTTCGAGTCGAGCACGAAAGCGACTCGCTTGTAGAGGTATTCGCCGGTGAGCGTAGCCCACGCGTCGCTACCGCCGGACTTGAACTCGAGATTGACCTCGTGCCTGGCCTGCTGCGTGTTCAAGCCCGCGGTAGCGTCCTTGATCTCCTGACCGTCGATACGGCTCTTGTCGAGCAGTAACACCTCGGTGCCGTCTTGCGAGCAGGTCACCAGCGGCAGGTTCGGGTCGTCGTTACCGGCAAGCGGGTCGGACTTGCTGCAGTCCATCGCCGCCATCGCGGCTTGCTGGACGGCCGGGTCGGTGCTCTGCCGGACGGCCTTGGCCGCGGCGATCTCCTGCTGCGCCTGTTGCTGGGCCGTGCCGGTGGGCGGGGCGGACGGGGTAGGCGGGGCGGTGGGCGCCTGCGCTGGGAAGACCCTCGGCTGGGGCGTGGGCGCCTCCTCCATGGCGGGTGGTGCCTCGGTGCTGGGCGGCGCCAAGGGCGTCGCGCCGGGGAGCGGCTGCGCTCCGGGCGTCGGCTGCTGAGGCGTCACGCCCTGGCCCGCCACCGGCGTGGCCTGCAACACCGGACGGATGTAGAGCTTGGCCGTCGTCGCCAGCGCGCGCGCCTGCTGCCCGTCGTCACCCGGCACGGTGATCACCAGGTTGTCACCATCGATGACGACCTCGGAGCCGGAGACACCGAGGCCGTTCACTCGATTCTCGATGATCGCCTGTGCCTGTTTCAGGCTGTCCTGGCTCGGCTTGCTGCCGTCGGGGGTCCGGGCGGTCAACGTGACCCGGGTACCACCCTGTAGGTCGATGCCGAGCTTCGGCGTCGGGGCCTTGTCACCGGTGAAGAACACCAGCGCAAAGATCACACCCAGCAGCGCGGCGTAGACGCCGAGCAGCCGGAGCGGATGCGCCGATCCCTGGGAAGGTGGCACAGTACGTCATCTCCTAGGCGGGAAGTCGAGGGTGGAACAGGCGGGCACGCACCAGCGGCGCCGGGTACCCGGAAGCGTGCCCGCGGGCATCATCCGGCGCGCGGGCTCACCGATAACCGGTAGGCCGGTCAGTCCTTGGTCAGCCGGGTCTCGGTCTGGTCCGCGGACTCTTCGACAGCCTCGGTCGCGGCCTCGTCGGTCGCGGCCTCGTCGGTCACGGTCTCGTCCGTGGTCGCGTCCTCGGTACGCACCTCGCGGATGGCCTGGCGCAGCCACGTGGTAACGACCTCTTCGGCAATCTCGAGATCGACGGTGATGTCGTCGAGATCGACCACGGTGCCGTACAGCCCCGACGTGGTGGTGACCTGATCGCCGACCTTCAGGCTGTCCTGCATCTCGGCGACCTTCTGCGCCTCACGCTTCTGGCGGCGAGACATCAGGAACATCGGCACGAACAGGGCTAGCAGCAGGAGCGGAAACAGAAGTTCCATCGTCGAAGTCAGTCCCTAGTCTGTGGGTGGGGGTGGACAAGTATCTCAACAGTCTGCCAGCTCGTGTCATCACTGCCACACCGGCACACCCTTGACGTCCCGATTCGCGCTCCGGCCGGTAATTCGGCGGGCCGCTGCTCGGTTGCCGGGCAACGGAGACGAACCAGTCGGCATCAAACTTCTCGTCGAAAGCGCAAGGTAGATGAATCTTGTTGCGTTACAGTTAATCTCGCAGGAAATTCACCTTACAGGACGTCCCGCCTGCGCTGCCGGGAGCCTGTCTTCGCACGAACTCATCGCTTTACCGAGCCCGTGGATCGGGACGTTCTGTGCATTCAGAAAGAAGGACGATGATGAAGCAAGAAGCCAGAATCGACGTCAAGACACTTTTCCAGAAGGCAGCCGGTGACCTGTCCGCGCCGGAGCTGTACGAATTGGCCAGGATCGCCGAATCCGGCCCCTGGTTCGGCATGCCCGCCGCCAGAACCAACGGGGCCGCCCGCCAACCGAACTTCGAATGGCCGCTGGTCTCCGAGCATCCCTACCTGGGCAAACACGGAAAAGGTACGGCGGCGGTCCATCTCGCGGACGGTCACGACCGGCTGGTCCGCCCGCTGATTTTCGCCGACGGATTCAGCTACGGCGCCAGCGACCTCGATGGCCTGTGGAACTGGTTCAACGAGCCCTATTCGGACGCGGGCGAGCGCCTTTTCGACCAGTTGCTGGCGGCGGGCATCGATATCGTGCTGCTCGGCTTCGACACCAGGCACGACTATGTGCAGGTCAACGCGGGTGTGGCGCGGGCTTGCATGGCCAAGGTCATCGCCGAGCGGCAGGGCAACGCGCCGCTGATCACCGGCGGTGTCAGCATGGGCGGCTTGATCACCCGCTATGCGCTCGCCGCCATGGAGCGCGACGGCGACGACCACCAGACCGAGACGTATCTGTCGTGGGACTCACCGCACAACGGCGCGTGGATTCCGCTGATCCTGCAGCAAATGGCCTACTTCTTCGAATTCTTCGAGGCCCTCACACCGGGAAAGCCGAGTAAGGCCGATCTCATCCGCAGCCCCGCGGCACAGCAGCTGCTGTGGGCCTGGGTCGACGACTCGCGGTATTCGGGTCCGGTCGCGACCGCCTCGCCGCTGCGTGCCCAGTTCCTGCAGGAACTGGCCGACCTCGGCGGATTCCCGCAGCGACCGGTCCGGCTCGGCGTCGCCAATGGCCGCGCCGACGGCGCCGGGCTCGGCCTGACGCCCGGCGAAGTCGTCTTCGACAAGAAGTTCCTCGGCGGCCTGGTCGGCAGCGCGACGGCGCGCTTCCAACCGGACTATGGCACCGAACAGCCGATCGGCGGGATGCATCTGGGATTGACCACGCGTACATCGACGACCACTGAGGTCGCGCCCTTCGACGGAGCTCCCGGCGGCACCCTCGATTCCTTCGGTCAGATCGCCACCACGCTGGGTATCGAGCTGGACGAGTCCAAGCGCTGGAGCTGTTTCGTCCCGTCGGTGAGCGCGGTCGCGCTGAAATTCGACCCGGTCACCTGGCCGGTGCGGCTCGACAAGGACCTGCGAGAGGTGACGCAGGAACAGACCGCGCTCACCGAGTTCTGTTGCAACGATGCCAATTCGGAGCACTCCGTGGTGACTCCGACGCTCGCGGAATGGGTCCTGCGAAAGATCGCCAAGTAGCGGATACCGGGCGAGCCCCGCGGCCGGAGTCCTCGGCCGCGGGGCTCGCGCAACGGGGCGCTTGTTACGCGGACTTGCCGTAGCTGTAGTCGTCCAGCGGGAACGTGACCGCCTCGCGGTGGGCATTGAGGGTGCTGGTCGGACGCAGCAGCGCGGCCTCGCCGTGCTGGTTGAAGTAGTAGCTGCGTGCGGTCGAGCAGTCGCCGCCGTAGAACACCGAGGAGCCGAGCTTTTCGGTCACCCGGTCCAGGAAGTGCGCGTTGGCCCGCTCGGTCACCTCGAAGGTTGTCTCGCCACGACGGAATGTTTCCTTCAGCAGCCTGCCCATGTGCTTCATCTGCGCCTCGATGGTGGTGAAGTACGACAGGCCGCTGTAGGAGTACGGGCTGTTGAGGCTGATGAAGTTCGGGAACTTGGGCACGGTGATGCCCTCGTAGGCCTGGAAACGGTTGTCGCGCCAGAACTTTCCGAGGTCGAGGCCCTCGCGGCCGATGATCTCGATAGCCGGGAAGTTCACGTCCCACAGGTTGAAGCCGGTGGCCAGGATCAGGGTATCGATCTCGGTCTTGTGTCCGTCGACGGTCACGATGCCGTCGGCCTCGACGTGATCGATGGAGTTCGTCTCGAGGCGCACGTTCGGCCGGTTGAAGGTCCTGAAGTACTGATTGGAGAAGGTCGGACGCTTGCAGCCGAAGTCGTAGTGCGGGGTCAGCTGCTTGCGGGTTTTCTTGTCGCGCACCTGCGCCCGCAGATGCGCCTTCGCCAGCACGCCCGCGGCCTTGTTCAGCGGCTTGGCCTGCTTGAAATGCAGCACGCCGACCACCATCAGCGCCTCCAGCATGCCGGTGTTCACCAACCTGGCGGCCTTCTGGGTGGCGGGCACGCGCGCGAACAGCTTCTGCACCGGGCCGGGGATCGCGGTATCGACCTTCGGCACCACCCAGATCGGGGTGCGCTGGAAGACGGTGAGTTCCTCGACCTTCTTGGCGGCCTCGGGCACCAGCTGCACAGCGGTGGCGCCGGTGCCGATGATCGCGGCCTTGCGACCGGTGAGGTCGAAGTCGTCCTCCCACGCGGTGGTGTGGATGATCTTTCCGGCGAAAGAGTCGATGCCAGGGAACGGCGGGGTGTAGGGCTGGGAGAGAAAGCCGGTGGCGGTGAGAAGGTAACGGCCGGTGATGGTTTCACCACCTGCGACGGAAATCACCCAGTACTGGTGCTCTTCGTCCCAGCGGGCGCCGTCGACCACGGTGCCGAAACGCATCCGACGGCGCAGGCCGTACTTGTCGGCGATGAACTCGGCGTACTTCTTGAGCTCCTTGCCCGGCGCGAACAGTCGCGTCCAATACGGATTGGGCTCGAAGGAGTACGAGTAGGTCACCGAGGCGATGTCGACCGCCAGACCCGGGTAGTGATTGACGTGCCAGGTGCCGCCGAGATCGTCTTCGCGTTCCAGGATGACGAAATTGCTCAAACCGAGCCGGTCGAGCTCGATGCCCGCACCCATTCCGCCGAAACCCGCACCGACAACGACCGCATCGAACTGAGGCGCCACGTCGAACCTCCTGCTGAGTGAAACATGAAAATGTGAATCAATCCTCACGGAATGACACATCATTCCGTTTGTGAACACAGTATCATCGTGAAGGTGACGAAGCCATCCACGCGTGCCGAGCGACGCAAAGCCGAACTGCGCCAGGACATCATCGACACCGCCTTCGTCTGTTTCGCGGAGAAGGGCTATCACGCCACCGGGATCGCGGACATCGCCGGCGTCCTCGGCATCGGGCACGGCACCTTCTACCGGTACTTCAGCAACAAGCGCGACATCATCGATCACGTCATCGACGACCTCGCCGGGCGCATCGTGGCTGCCCTCGGTACCGAGAACGCCCCGGACGCCGCGGCCTCGCTCGATGACTACCGCGCCCAGCTCGACCGCATCGGCGCCGCGCTCAACCACATCCTCGTCGAGGACCGCAGGGTCGCCCAGCTGCTGCTGTTCCACGCCACCGGTATCGACGACGAACTCACCGCCCGGCTCTACGGCCTGCTCGACATGGCCGATGCGCTGACCGCCGGATACCTCTCGCACGGCGTCGAACTCGGCTACCTGCGGGCCGACCTGGACACCACCAACACCGCCAAGGCCGTCACCGGCATGCTCATCGCGGGCATCGTGCACGGACTACGCAGCCCCGACCCCGCAGCCGTCAACGGACTCAACGAGGCAATCCGGCGGCTACTCATCGATGGAGTCCGCAAAGACTGATTCCGGTAGCGACGCCGAAGATCCGTTGTGGCGCAAGAACACTCGGGCGGCAGCGGTCAGCCGCAGGCGGTCGGCCGAATTTCAGCGGGTACACGGACGATTTTGGAGGCTAGTGTGAACACAGATCGACGGTGTCCACATGGGGGTCGCAGGTGTTCGCAAGAGACCGGGGAGTACGAAGAATTCGTATTCGGCCAGAGCAGGGCGATGACCCTGAAAGAATGTCGCGCGTGACCCCCGAGGACGTGAGCCGGACCCATTTCCCTATGCCACCGCTCGGACACCGCGGCTACCACGCCGATGAGGTCGACGCCTTTCTGGAGCTCGTCGCCGCCACCCTCGAAGGGCGGGGCACCCTAACCGCCGACGACATCCGGCACGTCGCGTTCGACGCACCTCGGTTCGGTGGGCGCGGATACCAGGCCGACCAGGTCGATGAATTCCTCGACCAGATTCGGATCGAACTGGAATACCGGCAGCTCGGCACCCGCCCGGTGCCGGCATCCGGTAACGGCTCCGGGCCGCTGCTGACGCCCGACGACGTCCATCGCATGCGATTCACCCAGGCCCCCATCGGTCGACGCGGCTACGACACCGAAGAGGTCGACGCATTCCTCGACCTGGTCGCCGCCACCCTCGCCCACGGCGGCCCAAGCAGCCTCACCGTGACCGATGTGCGCGCGGTACGGTTCACCGAGGCCAGGCTCAGCACCCGCGGGTACGAGCACGGCGAGGTGGACGCATTCCTCGACCTGGTCGTCACGGCACTCCAGCGCGCGGCACATCACCACCGCTGAGCCGGTCCGCTGTCGCGCAGTTCGTCGGATTCTCCATCACCGCCGAGCAGGGTGGTGATGCGTTTGAGGGTGGGTTCGAACATGTGCTTGAGGGTCGGTTCGATCTGTCGAAGCGCTTCCTCGCAGACCCAGTTGCGCAGCCAGTCGCAGAATGGGTATTCCACCAGATCGATGATGTGAGATTCATCGGTCTGCGTCTTCTTCGAATCGGTCATCCGGCGTCTCCCTGCCGTCGTGGACCTCCGCCTTCCACGTTGGCGAGTGATAGTCGATCACCAGTCGGTTGTCGTGTCGATCCCTCGGCCCCGAGCACCCGCGACGGGATGGGCCACGAAAGATCAGTTACAGCCTGGTGCCTGTGTCCTGGGTAAACCACCACCCTGAGGGCTGGAGAATCCTCACCCTAGGGTGTGGTTTCCACAGCTGGTGGCAGTGCAGTCCAATCCCTTCGGTATTGAACCGTTTGGTGTGCGCAGCCTGTCACACCATAGCACCTATAAACCACTTAAAAGTTATGGTTCATGTAGCATGAAGGTCACATATCGCACCATGGAGAGTGGATGTTACTTGCGGAGCATCTGCTCGGTGTTGAACCGCAAGGAACCGGTAAACCGTGTTATGTCTGTTCACCGCAAACGGAACAGAGAAGGATGATCATGACCAAATCTGCATCGCCGCGCGGGACCAGCGCATTCAGTGTGCGCCTGCCCGATGAGGACTATCAGACGCTGACCAGCCTCGCGAAGCTCCGCAACAAGTCGGTCGCGGAACTCGCCCGGGAGTTCCTCCTGGACGGCATACGCAATGCGCTCGACCCGGTCGTGATCGAGCGGATGATCGAGGAGGAGAAGCAGCGGCTCCTGCGAGCTGCGGAAGAGATGCGCGGAGCGCGGGTCACCGGTAGCTGATCTCCGATCGAACCGAGCGCGTACACACACGCGGAAGGGGGACGGCGAAAGCCGCCCCCCTTCCGCTTTTATGAACTAGAGAACCGTTGGTGCTTGTGCAATCAATGGTTCTATATATACGATGGTGCTATACCCACAGTGGGTGCCCCGGAAACCGGAGAAAGACTGAAGGAGCGGAATCATGGCGTGGTATGTATGCAAAGTCGGCAGTGTCGGCCCCGCGGAGGACGGTGATGTCTTCATCAAGCTGGATGATGAGGGCGATGGGTGGTCGGGGTTGCGGTGGTTCAAAGCGACAGGCGCGGTGCGGAAGGAAATGCTGGCGGTCGCGTTGACGGCGCTTCCGCTGGGCCTGTTGGTCCAGGCCAGACTTGCGTCGGCGACCGAGTACAGCCTGATCGAGCGGCTCTACATTCGTCGTTCCGCATAGGGCTGGGTGGTCACCATGAGCGCCTTCCCGGAACGACTCGAGCTCGGCACCAGCAGCCCGCTCACGTTGGAACCCGATGTACTTTTCGTCAGGATGTCCGAGACCACGGCACCGGCTCGGCGTCGGCTGCAAACGACACTGTCCGACCTGCGCCTCGACCGCGCGGGGACTCGGCCGGAGGCTGCCGCCGACCGCCCAGACGGGGTGCTCAACGAACCACCGAACCGTTCCTGGCTTCGCACCACGGACGCAAGATCAGTGGAAAGGGCCGAGGTCGCTGCGGTGCAGGTGGCCGACGACGTCGAGTGGGTCGCTCCCGTCTATCGCGTGGGTACGACGCCCGGACCCGCAGGGTTGGTCGCGCCTCTACCCACCGGGCTGCTGGTGCGACCGGTCCCCGGACAAGACCGCCCAGCGGTCGAGGCCGCCCTGGCGGCCGAGGGCCTGGAGTACTCCGCGCAACTGAGCAAGCACCTGACCGGTTTCCTGTACTTCACCTACCGGGACCCGGCGGACCGCTCCATCTATCAGACGGCGCCTACGATCCCGGGCCGATACCCCGGCGTCGTCGCCACCGTGCGCTTCGAGATGATGCCCATGCTCTCGCCGCTAACCGCCGAACCCGATGACATGCTCTACCCGCAACAGTGGAACATGACCCAGATCCGAGCCGGCGGTCCGGGAACGACCGGGTGGACTTTCACGACCGGCCGGGCCGACGTGCTGATCTGCATCATCGACAGCGGGGTGGACCTGGAACATCCCGACCTGCGGATCCAGGGAGACGGCATCAACCTGGGAACCATGAGCGGCACCGGAGCACCGGCAGGGGCCCGCGCTGACCGGGGGCACGGGACAGCATGCGCGGGTGTCGCTGCGGCCGTATTCGGGAACGCGCTCGGCGTCGCCGGCCTGGCCGGAGCGTGCCGCGTACTCCCAGCGGCCTTCAGTGACGGGTCGGACATGGAGGTGGCGAACGGGATCGGCTGGGCGATCGACAACGGAGCGGATGTCATCAGCATGAGCTTCGGTTGGTCGGCAAGCTTCGATTTCGACGTCATCGACGCCGCGATCGCCAGGGCTGTGGAGGCTGGGGTCGTGATGTGCGCGGCCACCGGCAACGACGACAGCAGCGTCGCCAACTACTACCCCGCCCGACACCCCGATGTGATCGCGGTCGGCGCATCCGATGAGGTCGACAATCGCAAATCCGCCAGCAGCCCCGACGGCGAGTGGTGGTGGGGATCGAATTTCGGGCCCGGTGTCTCCGTCACTGCGCCCGGTGTTCTCATTCCGGCGACCGATCTTCGAGGCGCCCGCGGGACCGACGACGAGGGTCTCAACCCGGACGGCGACTACTTCCTTAGTTTCAACGGCACCTCGGCCGCCACCCCGCACGTCGCGGGCCTGGCCGCGCTGATCCGGTCACTTGCACCGCGACTGAACGCGGTCGAAATCAGGGACACCATCGAACGCACCGCAGCCAAGGTGGGAACGATCCCATACGCGAACGAAGACGGATTCCCGAACGGAACACGCAACGATGAAATGGGCTACGGCCGAATCGATGTTTTTGCTGCACTGAGCGACGTGTGGGAATTCGACCTGAACTTCGACGTTTTCTATGTCCGCGCCGGCGTACTCGAACTGCTGCTTCTCCAGTGAAAACTGAGGCCCGGTTCGCAGGATGCCTCGCGGTAGGCGGGTTGCGGCGGCCGACGGCCGCCGCAACCCGCTGGCTTTGTGGTGAGATTCTGGCACGGGGTCGGGCACCCATGTTCAGCGAAAACCACCGTAGCGCTGCTGTCTTCCTGTCATCCCGACGAATGCCCGGTGTATCGCGCTGCGGGGCAACGTCAGTCGAAGAGGTCCAAGGTCGGTTGTGGTTCGCGACCGCGGACTTCGATCGAGCCGAATACCAGGTCCGGCGGCGGGACCAGGCCAAGGTGTTCCCACGCCGCGGCGGTGGCGACGCGACCGCGCGGAGTGCGGGCGACCATGCCCGCGCGGACGAGAAAGGGCTCGCAGACCTCCTCGACGGTGGCCGCCTCCTCTCCTACTGCGACGGCCAGTGTCGAGACTCCGACCGGTCCGCCGCCGAAGCTGCGGACCAGCGCGGCGAGCACCGCTCGGTCCAGACGGTCGAGGCCGAGGACATCGACGTCGTAGACCTCGAGCGCGGCTCGCGCGATGGGCAGGGTGATCAGACCGTCGGCGCGCACCTCGGCGTAGTCGCGGACCCGGCGCAACAAGCGGTTCGCGATGCGCGGCGTGCCGCGCGAGCGCCCCGCGATTTCGGCGGCCGCGTCGGTTTCGATGGTGACGCCGAGGATGTGCGCCGAGCGCTGCAGGATGCGCAGCAGTTCGCCGGGTTCGTAGAAGTCCATGTGGCCGGTGAAGCCGAAGCGGTCGCGCAGCGGGCCGGTGAGCGCGCCGGAGCGGGTGGTGGCCCCGACCAGGGTGAATGGGGCGATGTCGAGTGGAATCGAGGTCGCGCCGGGGCCTTTGCCGACGACCACGTCGACACGGAAGTCCTCCATGGCCAGGTACAGCATTTCCTCGGCGGGACGTGCGATCCGGTGGATCTCATCGATGAACAACACATCGCCCTCGACCAGATTGCTGAGCATGGCGGCTAGATCGCCCGCCCGTTCCAGCGCGGGGCCGGAGGTGATGCGCAGCGCGGTGCCGAGTTCGCCCGCGATGATCATCGCCATGCTGGTCTTGCCGAGACCGGGCGGTCCGGACAGCAGGACGTGGTCGGGGGTGCCGCCGCGCTGTTTAGCGCCACGCAGCACCAGGGTGAGCTGTTCGCGCACACGCGGTTGGCCGATGAAGTCGTCGAGGGACTTCGGGCGCAGGCTGGCCTCGATCTCGCCGTCGGACTTGAGATAGCTTGCGGTGACCTGAGATTCGTCGTCCGCCTCGGGTTCGGTGTCGTCGTAATCCATGCCGCGCTACCGGTTCTTGCCGAGGGCGGCGAGGGCGGCGCGCAGCGCGGTGGAGGTGTCGGCGGCGGGCTGTTCGGCCAGTACCGCGTCGACCGACTGCTCGGCCTGCTTGAGCGAGAAGCCGAGCCCGGTCAGCGCCTCGACGACCTGGTCGCGCACCGGCGTGATCACCGGGGTCGGCGTGGCACCGGGCGGACCGGACTGCACCGGAACGAGATTCACCTTGTCGCGCAATTCGACGACCATGCGTTCGGCACCGCGTTTGCCGATGCCGGGGACGCGGGTGAGTGCGGCGACATTGCTCTCCGCCAGCGCCTTGCGCAGCGCCTCGGGTTCGAGCACGGCAAGCACGGCCATGGCCAGCCGGGGGCCGACGCCGGACACCGTCTGCAGGAGGCCGAACAGGTCGCGGGATTCGGTGTCGGCGAATCCGAACAGCGTCATCGAGTCCTCGCGAACGATCATCGCGGTGTACAGCCGGGATTCCTCGCCGCGGGTCAGTGTGGACAGCGTTGCCGGCGTGACGTTGAGCCGGTAGCCGACGCCGGCCGCCTCGATCACCACGTGATCGAGCGCGATCTCCAGTACTTCACCACGTACCGACGCGATCACCTGCGTACCGCCTTCCGTTGTTCAGCAAGCCTTTCCGCATACCGCCGCTGCGCCTCGGCCGCCTGTGCCTCGGCCTTGGCCATCCGATCCAGCAACGGCGCCCGCCAACAATGGCAGATCGCCAATGCCAGCGCATCGGCCGCGTCCGCTGGTTTCGGCGCGACTCGGAGGCCGAGAATACGCGTCACCATCGCCGTCACCTGAGCCTTGTCCGCCGTGCCATTGCCGGTGACGGCGGCTTTCACCTCACTGGGTGTGTGGAACGCCACCGGTATCCCCCGCCGTGCCGCCGCGAGCGCGATCACCCCGCCCGCCTGTGCGGTGCCCATCGCCGTGCGCACATTGTGCTGCGCGAACACCCGCTCGATCGCCACCGCTTCGGGTTTGTGGGTGTCCATCCAGAGTTCGGCGGCATCCGCGACGCCGAGCAGGCGATGCGCCAAATCCATGTCCGGCGGGGTGCGCACTACATCGACGGCCAGTGCGGTCACCTTGCGGCCGAGCCCGCCCTCCACGATGCTGAGGCCGCACCGGGTGAGCCCGGGATCGACACCCATCACCCGCACGAAAACACCCCTTCGGACACGCGAACAGTTGTTCGAAGTCTAGAGGACATCGAACGCCGCCAGCGACAGCGACACGGCGCGGAGGGCGATTTCGGGAGTGGCGGTCAGGGCACCGCAGGCGCGAGACCGAGCAGCGCCGGTTCGGTGGCGCGCGAGGCCCATTCGTGCGCGGGGTTCGCCACCAGGCGCCGCGACTGTAGGTCGAGAAGTCCGCTGACGAAGGTGACGGTCGCCGACAGTTCGCCATCGGATCGGGTGAAGGTGTGCTCGACGCGATAGGTCTTGCCGCCGCCCCAGATCCATGAGCACGACACGTCCACCGAGTCACCGGCGCGCAGTTCGCGGTGGTATTTGATCACCGTCTCGAGGTTGACCGGCCCGAGGCCGGAGCTCAGTAGGTCCTCGACGGATATCCCGGCCGCCTGCACGCAGGCGAACCGCGCGTGGTCGGCGAACTGCTGGTACGCGGCGCCGGTGACATGTTGTTGGAGATCGAGGTCGGACACGCGGACGTCGATCCGAACCCGAAACGGCTCTAAAGTATTCGTCACGGCACCACCATGACAGCACCCACCGACATGTTTCGCCCGCGCTCGCCCCGGTCCGACCCATATTGCTCGATGTCGCCACGCACCGGTTCCAGCGCGACCATGACCGAATTCCGTCCCCGAGGCGGCGCGCCAGAGGCCGATGGTTTCGTGGAATCGTCTGATTCGGCTTGGCTATGCCCCTACGATCCGAAGATGAGCAACTCTGTTAAGGCAGTCCTCGAGGGCGGGCCGGAGGACTTGCAGGCCCGCATCGTTCCCATCACCCCACCGGGGATCGAACTCAAGATCTTGTTCAGGGGCGGCTACGAGCATTTCAAGGTGACCGCCAGGCACCAAGACACCCCCGAAGGCAGCCTGCCCGTCTATGAGTGGACCTTTCGCACCGAGATTGCGGAGTGAGCGCCGAGCGGTCACAGTGTCACCGGAGCGGATTCACTGCCTGTCTCGAGGAATGACCTCGACAATCCCGTAGGTGCCCGTTGTTCGAGCGCCGCTTGCCGCGCCTGCCACTCCTGTGCCGCAACCGCCGCTAACGTCCACCAGCGGATCTGAACCCCAACTATCAGAGCAACTTCCATCACGGACTATCGGTGTTGCACGGTGGCTGCCACTGACCATCGAGTTGGTGGCAGTCGCCGTGCTCATCGCGGCCCTGCGGTGTCGCACGCGAACGGTGAAGACTCACATGCGGCATCGGCCGATCTGTCGAGGCTATGGACGGACCGTGCGCTCGTGCGACCGCAGGGTGGAGGCGGTTTCTTGGGCGGGGTCGGGGCGGAAGGTGCGGCGGTAGGTGCGGGGCGAGACGCCTATTGCTTCATTGAGGTGTTGGCGTAGCGAGCCGCCGGTGGCGAAGCCGACCTCGCCTGCGATGCGGTCTACCGGGAGGTCGGTGGTTTCCAGGAGGTCGCGTGCTCGGAAGATGCGCTGCTGGATGAGCCAGCGGCCGGGGCTCATGCCGACCTCGTCGCGGAAGCGGCGGGCGAAGGTCCGCTTGCTCATGCGGGCGCGCGCGGCGAGATCGTCCATGGTCAAGGGCAATCCGAGGTTTTCCAGTGCCCAATGGCGGGCGGCCGCGGTGCCGGCGGAGGTCGAGGGCGGCACCGGCTGCTCGATGTATTGGGCTTGGCCGCCGTCTCGCCATGGCGGGATCACGCAGCGGCGGGCCACCATGTTGGCGACTTCGCTGCCGTGGTCGCGACGAACCAGGTGCAGGCAGAGGTCGATGCCTGCCGCCGCGCCCGCCGAGGTGAGAATGTCACCGTCGTCGACGTACAACACGTCCGGATCCAGTCGCACCTTCGGGAAGGTGCGGCGAAACAGTTCGACTTGATTCCAATGGGTGGTCGCGGGCCTGCCGTCCAGCAGGCCGGCGGCCGCGGCGACGAACGCGCCGGTGCAGATGGACACGATTCTCACCCCCGGCCGAATACGCGCGAGGGCGTCCGACACCGCGCGAGGCAGCTCGCCGTCGAGAGTCATCGCGATGTCGCACGCGGGAATGATCACGGTGTCGGCGATATCCAGCGCACTGCTGTCGTGTTCGACGGCGATCGCGAAATCGGAGCGGGTCGCCACCGGCCTTCCGTCGACCGAGCAGGTCCTGACCTCGTATTTGTCCGGGGCGGTACCGAATACCCTGCTCGGGATGCCGAGTTCGAAGGGATACACGCCGTCCAGCGTCAATACGACCACTTGGTGCGGCGCCGCACTCGCCGAAGCATCCACCACCATGGCACGATCATATCGAAGAATGGCAATCGTGCCATTTTCTTTGATCGGCGGCCGCGGGCATTGTCAAGTGCATGAGCGGAAACAACACGATGCGCGCGATCAACCAGCACGTTCTCGGTGGGCCCGAGGTTCTCATCGAGGTGGACTTGCCACGTCCGGTGCCCGGCCCCGGCGAGATTCTGGTCCGAGTGCGGGCGGCAGGACTCAACCCGACCGACTGGCGGCATCGCGCCGTGCCCGGCCTGTTCCTCCCGGAGCCGCCCTTCGTACTCGGCTGGGACGTGTCCGGCGCGGTAGTCGCCACCGGCATCGGCGTCACGCTCTTCGCGCCGGGCGACGAGGTCTTCGGCATGCTCCCCTATCCGGACGGCCACGGCGCGCTCGCTGAATACACGACCGGACCCGCGCGCGCCTTCGCACGGAAACCCGCCGCACTGGACCACATCCAGGCCGCCGCGATCCCCCTCGCCGCCCTCACCGCCTGGCAGGCTCTGGTCGACACCGCGAACCTGACCGCCGGGCAACGCATCCTTGTCCATGCCGCCGCGGGCGGAGTCGGACACTTCGCCGTCCAAATCGCCAAGGCCCGTGGCGCATACGTGATCGGCACCGCAAGCGCACCCAACCACGATTTCCTGCGCACTCTCGGCGCCGACGAGGTGATTGACTACCGCACAACAGATTTCGCCGAATCAGTCCGCGATATAGACGTGGTCCTCGACTCGATCGACGACGACAACAGCCTCCGCTCCCTGCGCACCCTGCGCCCCGGCGGCCTGCTGATCTCCCTGCGCGCCTTCGGCCCGACCGATCTGGCCGCCGAGGCCGAAAAGTCGGGCGTGCGCGCGGTCCGCATGCTTGTGGAGGACGATCACGCTGGCATGGCCGCACTCGCGCAACTGGTAGAAACCGGCGCATTGCGGCCAACGATCGCGGGTGTCTTCCCGCTGGCCGACGCCGCAAAAGCACACGCGCTCGGAGACACCGGCCGCACGGTAGGCAAGTTGGTGCTCACGGTGCCGTGAACCGAGGCCGGCGCCGGACACAGCTCGACGCAATCCGGCCCTACTCTCGTCCTGGTGAACCCCGCTGACGGGGTGACCGGCATATGCATCGGGGCGGCCCGCGCACTGCGGACCGCCCCGATAGCGGCGGCTACTTCCTGCCGCCGAGCAGTGGACTACTCGTCGTCGAGCTCCGCGATGACCTCGTCGGACAGGTCGACGTTGGTGTAGACGTTCTGCACATCGTCGCTGTCTTCGAGCGCGTCGACCAGCTTGAACACCTTGCGGGCGCCGTCCACGTCGACCGCGACCGACACCGACGGCTGGAAGCCGGATTCGGCCGAGTCGTAATCAATTCCGGCGGACTGCAATGCGGAGCGCACGGCGATCAGGTCGGACGGGTCGCTGATGATCTCGAAGGTGTCACCGAGATCGTTGACCTCCTCGGCGCCGGCATCGAGCACGGCCATGAGGACGTCGTCCTCGGACAGGCCGTTCTTCTCCAGCGTGACGACACCCTTGCGGTGGAACAGGTACGACACCGAACCCGGGTCGGCCATGTTGCCGCCGTTGCGGGTCATCGCGACGCGCACCTCGCCCGCCGCGCGGTTGCGGTTGTCGGTGAGGCACTCGATCAGCACCGCGACACCGTTCGGCCCGTAACCCTCGTACATGATCGTCTGCCAGTCGGCGCCGCCGGCTTCTTCGCCGCCGCCGCGCTTGCGGGCGCGCTCGATGTTGTCGTTGGGGACCGACGACTTCTTCGCCTTCTGAATCGCGTCGAAGAGCGTCGGGTTACCGGCCGGGTCACTGCCACCTGTGCGGGCCGCCACCTCGATGTTCTTGATCAGCTTGGCGAAGAGCTTGCCACGCTTCGCATCGATCCCAGCCTTCTTGTGCTTGGTGGTGGCCCATTTGGAGTGGCCGCTCATTCCCTAACTTCCTCCAGGTCGACTGCACGTCTGACTGTGCGCACGGTACCCGTTCCGCCCGGGTAGACAACTTCCCCAGCCTACTCGGCCTATCGCGGCGCCTTCTCCAGGCTCACGTTGCGTTGCGATTCGAGCTCGCTGCGTGCGATTCGAGCTATGCGGCGCGAACCAGATCCACGAACATGCCGTGCACCCGCAGATCCCCGGTGACCTCCGGGTGGAACGAGGTCGCCAGCACATTCCCCTGCCGCACCGCGACGATGCGTCCGGCGAACGGTCCGCTCGGCACCGTGGCCAGCACCTCGACGTCGTCGCCCGCGCGCTCTACCCACGGCGCCCGGATGAACACCGCGCGTATCGGGCCGTCGTCGAGACCCGTGAAGTCCAGATCGGTTTCGAACGAGTCGACCTGACGGCCGAAAGCGTTGCGGCGCACCGTCATATCAATGCCGGACAGGTGCTGGGCGTCGGGGCGGGTATCGAGCACCTCGGAGGCGAGCAGGATCATCCCGGCGCAGGAACCGAAGGCGGGCATGCCATCACGCAGCCGGGCGCGCAGCGGTTCGAGCAGTTCGAACACCTCGAGGAGCTTGCTGATGGTGGTCGACTCGCCGCCGGGCAATACCAGCGCGTCGACGGCGGCGAGCTCGGATTCGCGGCGCACCAGTACCGGTTCGGCACCGCACAAGGCGAGCGCCGCGACATGTTCACGCACGTCGCCCTGCAATGCCAGCACCCCGATGGTGGGTCGGGAAGGGGCCTGCTGCCCTCCGGTGGCGGGTGCGGCGACCGAGGATGCGTTCACGACGCAAAGCTTACGAGCCGCCGCGATGTGGTCCTGCTCACGGTTGCCGTCAACGTTTCATCAAGGCCGGGTCGATCTGCGCGAAACAGGTCGACACTCGCTTTTCATCGCGGGTCTGCTCGCCGTCCTCGTCGCCTCATACCGGCAAGTGATCGCGGCCTTCCCGAACGGTGGCGGCAACTATGCGGTGGCGAAAAGCACCTCGGCCACCACACCAGCCTCGTTGCCGCGGCCTCGCTGATCGTCGACTACGTGCTCAATGTCGCGGTATCGCAATGAAATTCACCGGAGGCGCGTGGCTGATCGTGCTGGTATTGCTCCAGCGGGAACTGCGTCGAATCACCGATACCGTCGACTGCCACCTGCGCCTTCAGGTGGTGTGAGCCTGACCGAGTTCAGGCCGGGTGGTGCGGGTCGGCCAGCAGGCGGCGCTCGGGTCAGTGCTCCCGCAGGGTGCGGATCAAACCTTCCTGCACGACCGCCGCGACCATTTGACCCTCGCGATTGAAGATCTTGCCGCCGGTCAGCGCGCGGCCGAAGCCTGCCGATGGCGAGGACTGGTCGTAGAGCAGCCAGTCGTCGGCGCGGAACGGGCGCAGAAACCACATGGCGTGGTCCAGCGACGCGTTCTGAGTCTCGTCGTCAGGGTGGATGACCTTGGAGGAACCGAGCAGCGTCATGTCGCTCATGTAGGCGAGCGTGCAGACGTGGAACAGCGGGTCGTCGGGCAACGGATGCCGGTAGCGGAACCACACCTGCTGCTGGGACACCACACCGTCACGGCGCGCCACGTTGTCCTGCGGCACCGTGCGGATATCCCAGTGCTCCCATTCCCGCATCGCCCACAGTCGCTCCGGGCTCATCGTGGTGCTGGCGTCCGGCAGGTGGTCGGGCGCCGGCACGGCAGGCATGTCGTCCTGATGCTCCGGCCCCTCGTCGCCGGTGTGGAACGACGCCGACATCGTGAATATCGCGGCACCGTCCTGCACGCCGGTCACCCGGCGGGTGCAGAAGGACCGGCCGTCACGGATCCGCTCGACCAGGTACACCGTCGGCTGATCCGGATTGCCCGGCCGCAGGAAGTACCCGTGCAGAGAATGCACCTGGTACCGCGGCTCCACCGTCCGCACCGCCGACACCAACGCCTGGCCGGCAACCTGTCCGCCGAACGTGCGCGGGAGCTGGGTCTTCGTGGAAGCACCACGGAAGATGTCCCGCTCGAGCCGCTCGATTTCCAGCGCCTCTTCGATTGTCGCCATGAGCTGACATTAACCCGACACCACACACCGCTCCCGCCCGGCTGGCCGGTCACCACCGCCATACCAGCCGGCACCGCATCGCGCGACATCGGCCGCCCGGGCGGCGGCACCGACCCGATTCGGGTTTGTTGTGATTGGCGGGTGCCACAGTTCGCAGCGATCACCCGAGACGGCCTCATCGAATTGGTGACCACCCGTATCCTCGAACTGCCCGGTCGGCTGGCGATCGCGATCGACGGCGCCGACGCCGCCGGACCGATCCCGCTCGCGGACCACATCGCGACCACCCTGCGCGCCACCGGCCGCGCCGCCGACGTGGTCTCCCTGCATGACTACGTCCGCCCCGCCTCGCTGCGCATGGAGTTCGGCCGCGACGACGAACTGTCCTATCGCACAGCATGGTTCGACTACGAAGCCCTCCGCCGCGAAGTCGTCGACGCCCTCCACGACACCGCCCGCTGGCTTCCCGCCCTCTGGGACGAACACGCCGACCGCTCAGCGCGCGCAACCATCCGCCCCGCAGGCCCCGACGCCGTCGTCCTCATCGCGGGCCCGATGCTGCTCGGCCGCACCCTCCCCTTAGACCTGACCCTCCACCTGGATATGTCCGAACCCGCTCTCCGCCGCAACACCCCACCCGACCACCAATGGACGATCCCCGCCCTGCTCCGCCACAATCACGAAAACCCGGACACGCCAACCTTCTTCGTCCGTTGGGACCACCCCCGCCGCCCAGCCCTCCGCACCGACGCACCTCGCTAGGCCGCTTACCCACGAACGGGACATAGTGGTTCGCGCACGTTGCCGCAGGCATGCCCCGCTCGTCGGCGAATCAGACCGCTTGCCGGGATGGCTAGGTGAGGCGGTGGCCGCCGTCCACGTGCAGGACTGTGCCGGTGATGAAGGAGCCGCCAGGGGCGATGTGGGCGTGCTTGGCGCCGAGGGCCGGGCCGATCAGCTTGGCCGCGACGAAGTTTCGGCCGATATCGGCGTCCAGTGAGCCGATGGGCTGATACGCGCCGCTGGCGTCCGCTGCCGTCGTCACGACGTGGTCTACCGGGCCGACGTTGGTGAACAGTTGCTCGAGATCGCGCTCTCGGGTGATGTCGGCAACGACCGAACGTCCATGTCGCACTATCTAATTCGCCTTAGCCGCGACCTAACGGCGCAGGTCAGAGGGCTCCGATCGGTTTCAGCCGCACGCCACCGACTGCTGTCCGAGGTTGGTCAGCATGGTGCAGGACCAGGCTTTTTGCACCTTCCACTTACCGTCTTCCGCGACGAACGGCACGTCGACGATATTCTCCTGGCCGTTGACGATGAACTTCGCCTTGGCGTTGACGCTGTCGCCGAACGCGGTGACGTCGGTGACCGTGATCTGCACGTTCGCGCTCTTGGCGGCCTCGGCCAAGCGGCCCGGCAGTTCCGGATCGGCCTCCGCGCCCTGCACCAGTTCGAGCTTGTCCGCGTTCGGTACCGAGGGATCCAGCGCCCGTGTCAGCGCCGTGTTCAGATCGGCCGCGCTGGGGATCGGCGGCAGATTCGAGCTCGCCACCGCGGAGGTCGTGGTGCGTGGCGTCTTCGGCGGATCCTTCGGATCATCGCTGCCACATGCGGTCAGGCTCAGCATCGCGGCGATCGCCACGGCGCCGATGGTGATCTGTCCGGTCCTACGAAGCTTCAACTGCTCGTCCTTTGCATTCGATTGGTCGCGTGTCACCCCGACACCGATGCGGCACGAACGTCCGCATGGGCAGACGGGCATCGAATCCCGAAGCTATCCAACAACTCTGTGGCGGCCATAAGGTAATCGTGTGGCCCGCCCAAGGCTTCAGCCAGAACTGGTCAGCGGCTGGCGTACGAGCGCGTCGACCACCACTCGCACCGCTGGATTCCGGTTGGTCGAACGCCGTGCATCAGCGTACGTGACCACCAGCGGTGCGCCAGGCGGCCATCTACGCGCACGAGCGGGGACTCCGCTGAGTCCCCGCTCGTCGCGGCAGTTCTCGGGCTACGCGGAAATCACCAACCGCGCTCGGCGAGCCGGTGGTCGACCGGGAGCTCCTCGACATTGATGCCGACCATGGCTTCGCCCAGGCCGCGCGAAACCTTGGCCAGCACGTCGGGGTCGTCGTAGAAGGTGGTCGCCTTGACGATGGCGGCAGCGCGCTCGGCCGGGTTGCCGGACTTGAAGATGCCCGACCCGACGAAGACACCCTCGGCGCCGAGCTGCATCATCATCGCGGCGTCGGCGGGGGTGGCGATGCCGCCCGCGGTGAACAGCACGACCGGGAGCTTGCCGGTCTGGGCGACCTCGCGGACCAGCTCGTAAGGAGCCTGCAGTTCCTTGGCGGCGACGAACAGCTCGTCCTCCGGCAGCGACGACAGCTTGCGGATTTCGCCGCGGATCTTGCGCATATGGGTGGTGGCGTTGGAAACGTCGCCGGTGCCCGCTTCGCCCTTGGAGCGGATCATGGCCGCGCCCTCGGTGATGCGGCGCAGCGCCTCGCCCAGGTTGGTGGCGCCACAGACGAACGGAACGGTGAAGTTCCACTTGTCGATGTGGTTGGCGTAGTCGGCGGGGGTCAGCACCTCGGACTCGTCGATGTAGTCGACGCCGAGACTCTGCAGGATCTGCGCCTCCGCGAAGTGGCCGATGCGGGCCTTGGCCATCACCGGGATGGAGACGGCGGCGATGATGCCGTCGATCATGTCCGGGTCACTCATCCGGGACACCCCGCCCTGAGCACGGATATCGGCCGGGACTCGCTCGAGCGCCATGACCGCGACCGCACCGGCGTCCTCGGCGATCTTGGCCTGCTCGGGGGTGACGACGTCCATGATCACCCCGCCCTTGAGCATCTCGGCCATACCGCGCTTCACGCGGGCGGTGCCGATGGTGTTGGTGGTCTCGGGCGTGGTCACGGCAAACTCCTGGGTCATGTGCGCCAATCGGGTCGCATGGACGGAACGACACCGATTCTAGGCGGGCCCATCAGGCCACTTGATAGCCAGTTGAACACCACTGGCCTTGCCGCGACCAGGAAGTCTCACCCCGGACCGGTTGGACTGGACCGATACCCAACGGGTGTGGAAACGGATTCGCCGGGCCGACGAGAAGTTTCGTCGACCCGGCGAATTCCGAGCTCATGATCAGATCGGGCCGACCACCAGCAACTGAGCCCAATGCTCCGCGGCAGTGGGACCGATCAACGGCAAGAGGAAATCGAACAACAGGTAGGACATGTACTACTTACCTCCACGCACCAATGGTTCATCCCACCTCGGTGGGATCACGACACCGAGTTTCCGAGTGCCTCCCGTTAGCACTACCCCGGCCGTGTCAATCCAGTCGCGACGCTATCACGATCGTGAAACACATCACAGTGCAGTGTGATCGGCAGTTCACCATTCGACTTGTCGCCCAATCACTCAGCGGATCGAACGGACCTCGGGATCGGAGCCACTCGAGACGACCGCCGCGGCCTCGGACATCAGCTGGTCCAGGTGATAGGGGTAGACGGTTTCGCCGGATTGGTCCAGCGCGACGATGTCCGCGGCGGTGCACCACTTGTTGCCGGTGATGGAGCGGCGTTCCACCGCTGTCATGTTGCCCGGCTGTGGTTCGTAGGCACGAACGCGGAGTGCGAAGAACAGTTCCTCGGCGCGGATCAGGTCGCCGTCGAACGGGAACACCGCGACGCGTCGCCAGATCGGGCCGCTCAGTCCGTCCGGGTCGACCCGGTGACCGGTCTCCTCCCACAGTTCGCGAACGGCGGCGGTGCGCAGGGTCTCTCCTGGTTCGACGCCACCGCCGACGGTGAACCAGAACGAGATGTCCGGTGTCTTGGGATCGTGCCCGCGCATCAGCAGCACGCGATCCTGTTCGTCGAGCAGCACCACCCGCGCCGAGGTGCGAATGGTGTCCACCGCGAGCCCGGTCGATGCGGCGGGAGTGGCACGTTCGGTGATCTCGAAGTAGGTCGGCAACGGCGCGGTGCCGCCCAGGTGCAGGATGCGGACCGGTCGCCGGGTGCGCAGGGCGAGGGTGTCGCGAACCGCGTCGTTGTGGAAGCGGCGGGCGATCAGCACCCGGGCCTCGGCGTCGGCGAGTTCGGCCACCTGCTGTGGCCGAAGCTCAGCGATGTCGATCGCGGAAAGTGCTGACGAGAGCTGGTTTTCGACGGTTTCGCGGTCGTTGCGGCCCGCGCGCTCCGCCCGATCGGCCAGCGTGGACAGGAGTCTGGCCTGTTCGGCCGACGCCGGATCGGACACCGGTCCGGCGATCGCGATCGCGACCGATCTGGCCACCACCGCCCGCCTCGCCAGCGCCGAATCCAGGGCCTGCCAGGACTGATCGGAACGCACGTGCAGGCGGTCGAGCCGATTGGCCGTCGAGTACGCCCAGATGCCTATCGAGACGATCACCGCCGCGATCAGCGCGAGTACAAGAACCGTTGTCGCGGAGAAGGTGATCATCCGGCGGCCCGCACTCGAACGTCGCCGACGGTCACCGTCTCGTAAACCCGCAAGATCTGTTCGGCGACCACCGGCCAGTCGTATTCGCCGACGATCTGGGTCGCGTTCTGCACCAACGCTTCCCTGCGCACGTCATCGGTGAGCAAGCCGTCGATCGTGGCGGCGAGCCGAGCCGAATCACCCACCGGCACCAGCACACCCGCGGCTCCGTCACGCAGCACCCGCCGGAAGGCGTCCAGCTCACTTGCCACCACGGCAGTTCCGGCGGCCATCGCCTCGATCAGGATGATGCCGAAGCTCTCACCGCCGAGATTGGGGGCGCAGTACACATCCGCGCTGCGCATCGCCGAGGCCTTCTCCTCGTCCGACACCTGGCCGAGGAAACGCAGGTGCTCGGCCAGCGGGCCTGCCTCGCGGCGCAACCGCTCCTCGTCACCGCGTCCGACGATGAGGATCTCGAGATCCGGATGCTTGCGCACCAGCGCGGGCAACCCGCCGAGCAGTACCTCCATCCCCTTGCGCGGCTCGTCGTAGCGGCCGAGGAACAGCACTGTCCTGCCCACCCGCGGATAGCCGGGCAGCATCGGCGCCCGCGCAAAAGCCGGCACGTCGACGCCGTTCGGGATTTCCACCGCGTCGGAGCCGAGCGCCTCGACCTGCCAGCGGCGCGCCAGCTCGGAAACCGCGATCCGACCGCTGATCTTCTCGTGATACGGCCTGAGCACACCCTGAAAGGTGCTGAGCACCAACGATTTCGTGGTCGAGGTGTGGAAGGTGGCCACGATCGGGCCCTCGGCGATCTTCAGCGCGAGCATCGACAGGCTCGGCGCGTTGGGCTCGTGGATGTGCAGCACATCGAAGTCGTTGCCGTCGATCCAGCGGCGAATCCTGGTGTATGCCATGGGGCCGAAAGACAGCCGCGCCACCGATCCGTTGTACGGGATCGCGACCGCGCGACCGGCCGACACCACAAAGTCGGGTAGCGGCGTATCTTCGGAGGCGGGAGCCAGCACGCTCACCTTGTGACCACGTTCGATGAACACTCGCGCCAGTTCCACGACATGCGCCTGCACCCCGCCGGGAACGTCGAACGAATAGGGGCAGACCATGCCGATTTTCATGGCGTGTCGTCTCCCCTGCCGTGTGCGTCGAAGGCAGCCTGCGCCTCGGCAATCCTGGCGCGTCGCTCCGGCGAGAGGTCGTTCTCCCATTGTGGCTGCAGCATGTGCCAGTCGGCGGGATGCTCGGCGATATTGGCCGCGAACCGATCGGCCAATGCTTGCGTCGCCGCCGCCACACCACCCGAAACATCCAGTGGAGCTTCGGTTTTCATGCCCCACCCCTCACGGCCGTCAGTGTCGACGGTAAACCACAGGTGCACCGGGATCAGCGCGGCGCCGGTCTCGATGGCCAGTTTCGCCGCGCCCGCGGGCATCCAGGTCGTCTCCCCGAAGAAGGTCACCGGGACGCCACGACCGGTGAGGTCGCGCTCCCCCATCAGGCAGACGGCTTTGTTGTCGCGCAGCCGCGCCGCCAGCTCGACGAACGGTGGCTGTTCGCCACCGGTCAGCGGGAACACCTCGAAACCGAGGCTTTCCCGGTAGGCGACAAAGCGCTCGAACAGCGATTCCGGTTTCAGCCGTTCCGCGACGGTCGCCAGCCCGCCATGGTTCTGCACGAGCCAGACCCCAGCCATGTCCCAGTTCCCGGAATGCGGCAACACCAAGACCGCGCCATCCCCCCGCGCCAGCGCCGCTTCCAGGTTTTCCACCCCGTCGACGGTCAGCTTCGCACCGAGCGCCACATGGTCCATCGACGGCAGCCGGAAGGCCTCGCGCCAGTACCTGGCATACGAGCGCATGCTCGCTCTGAGCAGCTCATCGGGTACCTGCTCGGGCGGAACCCCTGTCACCCGAGCGAGATTGCGCCGCAGCTGTTCCGGGCCGCCATTGCGCGTTGCCCGATCGGCGCCCCAATCGAACAGCCCGCGCGCGGTCGAATCCGGCAACGCGCGCACCAGCCGCCAACCCGCCGCATACCCCGCGGCCCCGATCCGTTCCCCGATACTCACAACCACTCCTGCGGAACACAAGCCAAGTCACGACTGGTCATGCGGTTTCCTGGGATTCCGCGGCTGGACGGGGCGGGATCACGTCCCGCGCGCCTGGCGAATTGCGGACCGCAAGCAGCCGCTGAAACACGGTCACGATGCTGAGTACCGCGAGAATCCACATCGCCACATACACGGCCAAGGTCAGCCATTCGAGCCCCAAGTAACCGCCGATACCGGTGAGTCCGGCGCCGACCAGCACAATGATCAGCCGGTCCGGTCGCTCGATGAGCCCGCCGTCCGCGGACAGACCGCTCGCCTCGGCGCGCGCCTTCGCGTACGAGATCACCTGCGAGGTCACCAGCACCACCAGCGTCACCACGAACAGCGGCTTGCTGTTCTCGTGGTACACCGCCCACCAAGCCAGCCCGGCGAAGATCGCGCCGTCGGCGACCCGATCGCAGGTGGCGTCCAGTACCGCACCGTATTTCGTGCCGCCGCCGCGCGCGCGGGCCATGGCGCCGTCGAGCATGTCGAACATGACGAACAGCCAGATCACCATGGTTCCCCAGAACAGGTGTCCGGTCGGGAACAGGGTGACCGCGGCCACGATCGAGGCCACCGTGCCGATCACGGTCACCGCGTCGGGCGTGAGCCCGGTCTTGACAAGCGCCTTACCCAGCGGCGCAGTCGCTTTGGAGAACGTCTCGCGGCCGAAGAAGCTCAGCACTTACTCGACCTCTTTCCACGCTTCGGCGAGCAGGGCCCTGGTTTCCCGCAGCAGCTGAGGCATCACCTTCACCCCGCCGACAATGGTGATGAAATTCGCGTCCCCGCCCCAGCGCGGCACGATGTGCTGGTGCAGGTGATCGGCGAGCGAACCGCCGGCCACCCCACCGAGATTCAGACCGACATTGAATCCGTGCGGCCGAGAGACCTGCTTCATCACCCGGATGGCCTGCTGGGTGAACGCCATCAGCTCGGCGCTCTCCGCCGGCGTGAGGTCCTCGAGGTTGGCCACCTTGCGGTAGGGCACCACCATCATGTGCCCCGGGTTGTACGGATACAGGTTGAGCACCGCGTAGACCACTTCACCGCGCGCGATGACAAGGCCGTCCTCGTCCGACATCTTCGGGATATCGGTAAACGGGTGTCCGGTCGCGTCTTTCGGGCTCGGGGTGGCCGCCTCGGCGATATACGACATCCGATACGGCGTCCACAGCCGCTGCAGCCGGTCCGGCTCGCCGGCCCCGGTATCCACGATGCTCCCCTGCTCGGTCGGTTCCGCGGTATCCGCGAGCCCATCCGGCACCGTGCGCTCGCTCATGCCAAGCCCTTCTCCGCCAGTACCTCGAAGCCCTCGGCAGTCGGTGAAGCGTTCTCCCGGTTGGCAATCCACGCCACGATGGTGGCGACCGCGGCGGCGACCGGCACCCCGTTGACCTGGGTGCCGTCGCGGAAGCGGAAGCTCACCGCGCCCGCTGTCACATCGCGCTCGCCTGCCAGCAGCATGAACGGGATCTTCTGCGCGGTGTTGTTGAAGATCTTCTTCTGCATCCGGTCGTCGCTGCGGTCGACCTGCGCACGGATCCCGACGTCCTGCAGCTTCTCGATCACTCGATCCAGGTGCGGCGCAAAGGCTTCCGCGACCGGGATGCCGACGACCTGCACCGGCGACAGCCAGGCGGGGAAGGCGCCCGCGTAGTGCTCGGTGAGTACGCCGAAGAAGCGTTCGATCGAGCCGAACAGCGCGCGGTGGATCATCACCGGCCGCTGCTTGGTGCCGTCGGAGGCGGTGTATTCGAGGTTGAACCGCTCCGGCAGGTTGAAGTCCAGCTGAATGGTCGACATCTGCCAGGTACGCCCGAGCGCGTCCTTGGCCTGCACCGAGATCTTGGGGCCGTAGAACGCGGCGCCGCCGGGATCGGGCACCAGATCCAGTCCGGAAGCCGAGGCGACCTTGGACAGGGTTTCGGTCGCCTCTTCCCAGATCTCGTCGGAGCCGACGGACTTCTTCGGGTCCTTGGTCGACAACTCGAGGTAGAAGTCGTCGAGGCCGTAGTCCTTCAGCAGATCGAGCACGAACTGCAGGGTGCTGGTCAGCTCGGCATGCATCTGCTCTTTGGTGCAGTAGATGTGCGCGTCGTCCTGGGTCATGCCGCGCACCCGGGTGAGGCCGTGCACGACGCCGGACTTCTCGTAGCGGTACACCGAGCCGAATTCGAACAGCCGCAGCGGCAGTTCGCGATACGACCGGCCGCGGGCCCGGAAGATCAGGTTGTGCATCGGGCAGTTCATCGGCTTGACGTAGTAGTCCTGACCGGGCTTGCGGACGGTGCCGTCTTCGTTGTACTCGGCGTCCAGATGCATGGCAGGGAACATGCCTTCGCGGTACCAGTCCAGGTGGCCGGAGACCTCGAACAGATGCCCCTTGGTGATGTGCGGGGTGTTGACGAACTCGTAGCCCGCGGCCACGTGGCGTCGGCGCGAGTACTCCTCGAGCTCCTTGCGGATGATGCCGCCCTTGGGGTGGAACACCGGCAGGCCCGAGCCGAGCTCGTCGGGGAAGCTGAACAGGTCCAGCTCCAGGCCGAGCTTGCGGTGGTCACGGCGCTCCGCCTCCGCCAGCAGGTGCATGTGCTCGTCGAGGGCTTCCTGGGACTCCCAGGCGGTGCCGTAGATGCGCTGCAGATCCTCGCGATTCTGATCGCCGCGCCAGTAGGCGGCGGAGCTGCGGGTCAGCTTGAACGCGGGGATGAACTTGGTGGTCGGGATGTGCGGGCCGCGACACAGGTCGCCCCACACCTTCTCGCCGGTGCGCGGATCGAGGTTGTCGTAGATGGTCAGCTCTTTGCCGCCGACCTCCATGACCTCCGGGTCGTCGATGCCGGACTTGTCGCTGATCAGCTCGAGCTTGAACGGCTCCTTGGCCAGCTCGACGCGTGCCTCGTCGATCTCGACCACGCGACGCGAAAAGCGCTGCGCGCCTTTGACGATCTTCTTCATCCTGGATTCCAGCTTGGCCAGATCCTCGGGGGTGAAGGGCTTGTCGACCTGGAAGTCGTAGTAGAAGCCGTCCTTGATGAACGGGCCGATACCGAGCTTGGCCCCGGGGAACTCCTGCTGCACCGCCTGGGCGAGCACGTGCGCGGCGGAATGCCGGATGACGTTGCGGCCGTCGTCGCTACCGGCGGCGACCGGCTCCACCTCGACGTCGGTGTCCGGGATCCAGGACAGATCCTTGAGGCCCTCCGCGTCGCGGACGACGACGATCGTGTCGGGTCCCTTGGTCGGCAGGCCCGCTTCGCGTACCGCGGCGCCCGCCGTCGTCCCGGCCGGCACCCGGACGAGGGCGACTGGGCTGATAGGGGCTGAGGTGGTCACGGCAGCGGACTCCTTGGCGTTCTGGTGGGCGGGCTTGTTCCCGCGTGTCATCGGCCGGATACAAGATTGCTCCAGCGCGGACCATGCTATCGGCACGATGGCGGCTGCGCGCAGCCCGCCTCGCTCCCTTGTCAGCTCTCCGTGGCGAGCTTCTCCAGGAGGGCCTTGCGCTCGGTGGCGGGGCGTTTGGGGCAGCTTGTGCACATTTCGCAACCGGGGACCTCGAACACCAGGCAGCAGGAGATGCGGCGCACGAAGGTGCGGCCGCCGACCTCGACGAAGCGGGGCGCCGGCAGCTTGTCGCCGATCTCGGCGGCCAGTCGAGTGCCCGCCTCGGGTATACCGGCATCCAGTGCCCGATTGCCGATCGCGTCGGCCACGATCGCCCAGAGCGACGGCACGCCGGCGCCCGATACCGCGGCGACCGGAGTGATCACGGCGGTGAGGGTTTCCCGCAGCGCGGCGCCGCATTCGACAGCATCGTCGCCGGGGGCGGTGATCTGGACGCGGTCGACCCCACCGTCGGGTCGGACCTCGCATTCGATCCGGTCCAGCACCGGCGCGGCCGCAGCTTCCTCGTGCGCGTAGGCACGCGCGATCTGCTCGACCAGCGCGGAGGCCACCATGCACCACCACAGGGTGCCCGCGATCCGCGGTGAGGTGGTGCCCCAGGACTGGCCCATCTCCGCGATCCGCGCGGCGAGCCAGTCCGGTTGGGTGAGTGTCCGTCCTTGGACGGTGTTCACCGAGAGAGGGGACTGTGCAACCACTGCCATTCGACTCCGATCCAGCCGCCGAGCAACCCGAATGTTCCCAATATCCATAGTGTCGCGACGACGAGCGCGAAGGTAGCCGCCGCCGCGAACACCCGCATAGCCGTACCCCGGCTGGAGTACCAGGCCATACCCTGCCGGTACTTGCCTCGCAGCCAGCTCAGTGCCCGGCGTGCCCAGGCGAATTCAGTGGCCAGGATGCCGAGCCCGGCGAAGACGATCGCCCAGCCGGGTCCGGGATAGGGAATCGCCAGGATTCCGAGCACCAGCACCGCGGCGCCGACCACCGCGACCCCGATCCGGTAGGCGAGGTTCAGAGTAGGTCGCACGGTCAGTCGCGCGCGGAAGGCGCGCCAGCCGGTCGGTTCGCTGGTCGATCGAGGTTCGAGCTCGGTGATCACCCTGCCAGCCTACGAGCGATCCGGCGGTCGCGAATTCGGCTCGAGCACCGACGAACCCGTCCGGACCATGATCCGGACGGGTTCACGTGTTCGCCATCTCAGACGAGCTCGGGTGTGTGGCTGTGCTCGGCGTCGTCGATCTGGACGAGCCCGTCGACGGTGATCTCGATGACGCGGGCGCTGGCGATGTCGAAGAACAGGCCCGACACCGTCACACCACGCTCGGCGACGGCAGCGCGAACCGCCGGATGCCGGTGCAGGGTCTCCACCTGGACCGCCACGTTCACCATTCCGAGCTGGTCCACCGCACCGAACCCGGCCGCCTCGGCCGCGATCGCCACCGGGTGCCCGAGGCGGAAGCGCTCCAGGCTCGGGTCGGCATGTGCCAGCCAGGGGCCGATTCCAGGGCCGGTGTCGGTCCCGGAGTACAACGCTTTCATCGCGCCGCACGACGAGTGGCCGCAAACCACGATGGAGCGCACATTCAGCTCCTGCAGCGCGAATATCAGCGCGGCCTCCACCGACGCGTCTCCGGTCAGCGGAACCAGGTTGCCCACATTGCGCACCGTGAACATGTCACCGGGTCCGCTGTTGGTGATGACGTTGGGCACGATCCGCGAGTCCGAGCAGGTCAGGAAGAACGAATCCGGGTCCTGCGAGTCGTGCAGGTCATCCAAATGCGGCCGCACCACATGCGCGTGACTGCGGTGGTAGGCCGCGACACCCGAGGTGACCCGATCGATGTTCTTGTCGTCGCTGCGCCATGGGCCCAGGATCTCGTCCATCACAGCCCGACCGAAGCCGCGCGCGGGCGGACCCGCCGTCGCATGGGCCATTCGCGCGCTACCGATCTCCACGAAACCGACAGTGCCGCCACTGCTTTCCTGCTGACGGACCCATTCCTCGATGGCCTCGAAGGCGGCGTGATCGAGGAAGTCCACGGTCATCTCGACGGTGACGTCCGCACCCGCGGGCACCTTCGCCAACTCCGCGGACAGCTTGGGCAAGGCGAGGAAGGTGCAGGAACCGTCGATGGTGACCAGCCACCGTCGCGAACCGGGGATCTGCATGGCGGCAACGGCCACCCGCACAACCCGCCACAGCAGCAACCCGAAGGCCAGCGCAAGACCGATAATCACGCCTTCCAACAGGTTCAAGAACACCACGGCGACCACGGTGACGGCGTAAACGAGCAGGTCACCGGTACGCCTGGCGAGCTTGATATGGGCCAGCTTCACCAGTTGGATGCCGATCACGATCAGCAGGCCGGCCAGCGCGGCCTTCGGAATCTGCTGCACGAGTCCGGCCAGCGCGACCGAGAACAGCAGAATCCAGAACCCATGGAGCACGGCGGAGACCCTGGTACGCGCGCCCGCCTGCGCATTGGTGGCGCTGCGGACGATCACGCCGGTGACCGGCAGACCGCCGAGCAGACCGGAGACGACGTTGGCCGCACCCTGGCCGATGAGTTCCCGATCGAAATTGGTCCGATTGCCGGTGTGCATCTTATCGACGGCCACTGCCGAAAGCAGGCTCTCGACACTGGCGATGAGTGCGATGGTCAGCACCATGATCGCCACTGCCGCCCAGTTACCGCTCGGCAGCTTCGGCAGCTCGATCGCGTCGAACAGCGAACCGCTCAACACAATTCGCTCAGCACCCGTCGGCAGCAGCAGGGATAGCACGGTGCCTGCGAAGACCGCGACCAGCGGCCCGGGGACCGCACGCACCCGATCCGGAACATAACGCCACCCGAGCATGATCACGATGACGACCGCGCCGATGAACGCGTCGCCGCCGTGTAGGTTCATCAACTGCCCCGGCAGTTCGGCGATGTTCTTCCAGGCGGAGCTGTGTGAGGAGCCGCCGAGCAGCACATGGATCTGCTGTAGCGCGATGGTGATACCGATGCCCGCCAGCATGGCGTGCACGACCACAGGCGCGACCGCGAGCGCCGCCCGGGCGATTCGGCTGAGCCCGAACAGGATCTGTAACAGACCAGCGGCCACCACGATGAAACAGGTGACACGCCAACCGAATTCACTGATGGACTCGGCGACGACCACGGTAAGTCCCGCAGCGGGGCCACTCACCTGCAGCACAGAGCCGCCGACCGTACCGGCGACGATACCGCCGACAACAGCAGCGATGAGTCCGGCGGCCACGGGGGCACCCGAAGCCAGGGCGATGCCGAGGGACAGCGGCAAAGCGACCAGGAACACCACGATCGAGGCGGGCACGTCGTGGCGGAGGACAGACGCCACCCAGCCGGATCGAGATCCGGAACTACGGCCTTCCCCCGATGCGGTGGACGGTGACAGTGGTGTGGCTACATCGTTCTCGACAGCCATTGACTTCTCCTTCGCCGAACTCGGCAGGCGCCGAGGTCGGTTGACGATCAACATGTCCAGCAGGGCATAAGACCGCGAACCGGCATCTCGCGGTGAAGCAGTTCCCGACGCGAGGTCGAGATGTAAATCCCAACAAGGGTATTGGTAAAGACTTAGCAAAGCCTGAGAAGTAGCCCAAAAGTGCCTGGCCCCATAGTCGGACGATGCCGTGACGTTCAGCACATCCGCTCCGGCCGACCGCAATGGTGAGCCGAAAGCGCCACCGCTACACGGGTTCCGCGGCGACACGGCTACCCGCATCGTCGAACTCGGCGATCCCGTCGACAGTGACCTCGATGACCCGCGCCGTAGCTATATCGAAAAACAGCCCCGACACCGCAACACCGCGTTCTTCGATCCCACCGCGCACCGCCGGGTGCGCGTACAACCGCTCCAATTGCAGCGCGACATTCACCATGCCGAGCTGGTCCACTTCGCCGAAGCCGGCGAATGCCGCGGCGTCGGCCACCGGGTGCCCGAGCCGGAACCGGTCCAGACTCGGCCGCGCATGCGCGAGCCAATCGCCGAGGCCGGGTCCGGTCCGCACCTCGCGGTGCAGCGCCTCCATCGCGCCGCAGCCGGAATGCCCGCACACCACCACCGCGCGCACGTCCAGCTTCTCCAGCGCGTAGATCAACGCGGCCTCCACCGACACATCGCTGCCGCCCGCCGGGACCAGATTGCCGACATTCCGGACGGTGAACAGGTCACCGGGACCGCTGTTGGTGATGACGTTGGGCACGATGCGGGCATCGGCGCAAGTCAGGAAGAAGGAGTCGGCGTCGGGCCGGTGACGCAATCCGTCCAGGTGCGGCCGCATGAGATGGGCATGGCCGCGGTGGTAGGCCGCGATGCCCGCCGCTATCGGATCCTCCCGGTTGCCGCTGCGCCGCCACGGCCCGATCGCCTCGTCGATGACCTGCCGCGAACGCCCGCGCTCCGGCGGGCCCGCTTCCGCCCGTGCCATCCGCGCACTACCGATTTCGACGAATTCGACTATCCGACCATCGGATTCGCGCTGCGCGGCCCAGTCGGCGATCAACTGATAGGAGCCGTGGTCGAGGAAGTCGACGGTCATCTCGATGGTGACCTCGGCGTCGGCAGGCACCTTGGCAAGTTCGGCGGTCAGCTTCGGCAGCGCAAGGAAGGTGCAGGTGCCGTCGATGGTCACCACCCAGCGCCCGGCGCCGGCCACCGGTTCAGCGATGATCGTCACCCGGACCACCCGCCACAACAGCAGCGCGAAAGACAGCAGCAGGCCGATCACCATGCCCTGCAACAGATTCAGGAACACCACGCCGAGCACTGTCGCCAGGTAGACACACAGGTCGCCGGTGCGGCGAGCCAGCCGGATGTGCGCCAACTTCACCAGTTGCACGCCGATCAGAATGAGTAGCCCGGCCAGTGCCGCCTTGGGAATCTGCTGAACCAGTCCGGCCAGCGCGACCGCGAACAGCAGGATCCAGACACCGTGCAACATCGTCGCGGCCCTGGTCTGCGCCCCCGCCTGGGCGTTGGTGATGCTGCGGACGATCACCGAGGCGATGGGCAAGCCACCGAGCAGCCCGGACACCATGTTCGCCGAGCCCTGCCCGATGAGTTCACGATCGAAATTCGTCGGCTTGTCCGGACGCGACTTGTCCACGGCTACCGCCGACAGCAGGCTCTCCACGCTGGCGATCAGCGCGATCGTCACCATCGTCACCGCGATGGCGGACCAGCTGCCGGTCGGAATCGCGGGCAGGCCGATCGAATCGAGCAGCGACCCGTCCAGCACGATGCGCTCGACATGCGTCGGCAGCACCAGCGAAAGAACCGTTGCGACGACGACTGCGACCAGCGGCCCCGGCATGACACGCACCGGGCGCGGGACGAACCTCCAGGCGATGAGGATGACGATGACAACCACACCGATGGCGAGGTCACCGCGATGTACCGACATCAGCTGATGCGGCAAGGCGGTGAGGCTGACGAACGACGAACTCAGCGAGTTGCCACCGAGTAGCACATGCACCTGCTGCAGCGCGATGATGACGCCGATGCCCGCAAGCATCGCGTGCACCACCACCGGCGCGATGGCGAGTGCGCCGCGCGCGACCCGACTCAGGCCGAACAGGATCTGCAGCACACCCGCCCCCATGGTGATGAAACAGGTTGCCGCCCAGCCGAATTGGTGCACGCTTTCGGCGACGACAACGGTGAGACTCGCGGTCGGCCCGCTCACCTGCACCGCCGAGCCGCCGAGCAGCCCGGCGACCACACCGCCGACGACAGCCGCGATCAGACCGGCGGCGACGGGCGCACCGGAGGCCACCGCGATACCCAGCGAAAGCGGCAGTGCGACAAGGAAAACCACGACCGAAGCGGGCAAGTCGTGGCGGCCGATAACGGCGAGACGTTCGGGAAAACCTGCGCGGAGCGGCGACGTCCGTGGTGCGGAATCGGTGTCGGTGGACATATTTCTCCTTCGCCGGAACGGCGGGAGCCGATCCGGTTCATCGGTCGAACATGTACTGGCATCGAAAGCGAGCGGCGGGCGAAGCTGTTGCTTCGTGGAGCAGCGACCCGATGACGCGAAGGTCAGCCAAATAGTAAAGACTTCGCAAAGCGTATGGAAAGCTTTTGGGACAAACGTTGCCAACTGCTATCAAACTGTGACATAGGTCACAGTACGGTAACCGATGGTTTGCCCTCGGACGCGACGTGGGGAGACCTGCAGGTCAGGTCGAACGCGCCCGACCTGATCAGCACGGTTCAGTCGCTCCGATCGCGGCTTGTTCGGGTTTGTCATGCGGGTTGAGGACGAACGCCGATACCGCTCCGGCAAGCGCGAGGGCGCCAGGCTGTTGATGCCACCAGATGCTTCGGCGTTCTCGCCGGTGACCTTCGGCGCTCGACAGACAAGGCCGCGATTGCGGCGACCAGTAGGCCGAGAATCCACCAATCCGCGATGCCGACGACCAGGACAAGCGAGCCCTCGACATGCAGTATCCCGCGCGCCCGCCGATCGTCGATGCCGGAGCCGACGACGACGGCCACCGACCAGTCGATCGACGGATAACGTCGGAAAACTGGCCGATATGGGCGACACCGATGCACACGGCGCATCAAACAGTCTTGACATCAATGGCCATCGTTAGCCAAAAATTGGGCGCTTATTAGCCAGATTTCCCAGTGTCGAGAAGTAGCGGCATATGCGCTCGACCAGGTTGCCGATATTATTCGACCGCTTGTGCTGCCGGAATCCGATCCGGCCGATGTTAGCTAGTGAGGTCTGCAATGAAGCGGAGCGATGAATTCGCCGATGTGGCGCCTACCGGGTCTCAGACCCGGATGGCAGATCTGCCATTGCGAAGAGGATTATTGAATAGAACATCGTATCGCGCGCCGCAGCTGTCCGTTTCCGTACGGATGAATACCAATGAGAGCCCTTTCCCGCCGACGTCATGGGTTTCCGAGGACATATTGGCGTCGCTGCGAGAGGCAGTTTCATCGCTACATCGATATCCCGACAGGGACGCGATCGAATTGCGGACCGACTTGGCCGACTACATCTCCCGACAGACCGGAGTCGCTGTTGAATTCGACAACATATGGGCGGCCAACGGATCACTCGAGATATTACAGCAGTTGATGCAGGTCTTCGGCGGCTCCGAGCGCAGCGCATTGAGTTTCGTGCCGAGCTACTCCATGTACGCGAGCATCGCGACCACCACGGAAGTCGAATGGCTGGAAATTGCTCGCGATGCCGATTTCTCACTCAACATAGACAAGGCACTCGCGGCAATTCTCGAACATGCACCCGACATCGTGTTCTTGACAAATCCACACAATCCCACCGGACAGAGTATGGCGATCGCCGACCTGCAGCGGATTCTCGAGGCAGCATCGGGCATCGTGATCGTGGACGAGGCTTACGGCGAGTTCTCCTCAGTACCCAGCGCGATCGGCCTGATCGACAGGTTCCCCACACGTCTGATGGTGACCAGAACCCTGAGCAAAGCATTCGGCTTCGCCGGCGGACGCCTCGGATACCTTGTCGCCGCTCCCGAGGCCATCGAAGCACTGAAATTGGTGAGTCTGCCATATCACCTATCGGCCCTGACCCAAGCCGCAGCGCGGGCGGTCTTGCGCCACGCCGACGAGATAATCGGACACGTTGCGGAATTCACGAAGGAGCGAGAACGCATTACCCGCGTTCTGCGCCACCACCGATTCGATGTGGTGGATAGTGCGGCCAACTTTCTCCTGTTCGGACGGTTCACGGACGCGGCACTGGCCTGGCAGTATTATCTCGACCAAGGTGTCCTGATCCGCGATATCGGCATACCCCACTATCTACGCATGAGCATCGGTAATGCTGCCGAGAACGACCGGTTTATCGAGATCACCCAGAGTCTGGAACCCATGGACCCGTGAACGCTTGGTTCAGCAGATCGGGGTCGCGTGCGGTGCGACAGGTCGCGCTCCAGCGCATTGTGCACTGCGTGCGGGATCTCGTGTCGTGGCAATGATCGTGCACCGCGCCCGGCGGGTCCTGAGGTGTGTCCAGGCACGTTTGCACGCCTGGACGATCGGTGCTGTCTCCAGGTGTTGCACAGCCGTGATGGCCACGAGCTGCGACTCGAGACAACCCCGACGACTTGCTCGACCGAGCGCCGATCGCGGCGCACGCCGGCCTCGCACCAAGCACAATCCGCGCTGACATCTCTCACGGCCGACTCGGCGAGCCGGACGACACCGAGGACGGCATTCAGCGCTGGAAGCGCGCGACCCACCGACGCGATGATCGAAAGACCGACGGCGGTACCCACACAAGAGGGGCCAAGAATCTGTCAGGATTGATCGGTGCCGCTGTGGCGCATACCTGATACGTGAAGGAGGAGGATCATGGCAAGCCAAGAGTCTTACCCTCAGTATCATCGCGGAACCGCATACAGGCCTGGAGACAGGGTTAGCAACCAGGGCACAAACTTCGAAGTGAAGCCGTTCCCGGAGGGGAGTTGGGCTTGCCAATCTCCACCGCATTACGAGCCAGGCGTCGGCACTCGTTGGCAAGACGCATGGACACCGGTGTAGGACGAAAGCAGAATCAAGATTCCGGTCGGCTAATACAGCCGCGGATCGTGAACCAGACGGAAATCGTGTCGTGCTCCCGGGCCGCCGGTCGCAGTGATTCGCGGCCCGGGACTTCACCGACCGGGGCATCACAGTCGCGGGCGGTCCGGTCTGTGAGCATGGCGCTATGCCATGGCGTCACCACATGCGCTTCGTCGCCGACCATGGAGATCACGCGGAGTGGGATCCTGCCGTTCCCTATCCGTTCGGTCCGGTCGCTGCCCTCATGACGCCGATCCTTTCACCGCCGTCGGTCATTCGCCGCCCTCTCGGATCAGCTTGTGCAGTTCGTTAGCGGCACGACCGGCCACAGCGGGGTCGGGATTGTTCATGGCTTCCTCGACAAGGTGATGCCTGCGCGCTCTGCTGCGATGCTCCAGCAGCTCCCGGAACAGCGCCGCCAGAGTCGGTTGGTAGGCGTCGTCGTAGTAGACCGGGAAAGTGTTCGATGGCATCGGTCGGTCGTAGTCCTCTGCATCCCAGTCGTATTCGGCGTCGTACAGCCATTGCCGTAGTTGCTCATCGGTTGGACGTTCCACCATCACGAAATCACCTCTTCCCAATACCCGGTCACCCGTTCGATCCTCCCGTCTCGTCATACATCCCGCGTAGCGCGTTCGGATCCCACGTCACCGCGAACGGGTCGTCGCCATCGGGTTTGTCTACACGATCACCCTGCTGATCGTCGCCCCTGACGTCCCGCGGGATAACGCCCGCCTGATCGTGATGGCTTGGAGCACAACACTTTTCCGTGTCCCTGGCACCCGCCGGCCTCTACGGTCTCGGCAGTCCTCGTCGAGTAACCGCGCCAGCAGCGTGATTCAGGCACCCGTGGATCCCATCCCGGACGTCCGACCAAACGCCCCGACCCTGCCGTGCAGAGTCGGGGCGTGCTCGGCGTTTACGCCAGAACCTCAGCTGGCCGTAACCGTAGGTCCATCGCTGGTGGTGACGCTGATGTGGGGTTGCTCGGCGATATGTGCTCACACGATCGCAAAGGCAAACCGTCCTCACCGATCGGCACGGCTTGCTGTTCAGCGTTCCAAATTTGTAGGCGACAACAGACTGATCCACATTGATCCAGGCGTTTTGGTGTGGTCTTCGGCAGGCACAAAAAAGCCCCTCGCTCAGGTTCTTGGCCTGATCAAGGGGCTTTTCCGGTGGTGGTCCCAGCTGGTTTCGAACCAGCGACCTTCCGCGTGTGAGGCGGACGCTCTCCCGCTGAGCTATGGGACCGAACTCTGTCGTTCGAGTGGCGCCGAAGCGTCATCCGAACGAGGAGGAACATTAGCACGCACCACCGGCGGTCTACCAAATCGCCACCTGGATATCGCGGGATGCCATGCCGCACTTGCGATCGAGCGCGGTTGAGGCACGGGTTCCGACGCACCTATCGCACTACTCCAGCAACGCAACTCACGTTGGCGACCCGACCGACTGTTGACGACTCCCACCTACCAGGCAACCTCCTCGACACGCCCGCCTCGGCGAAAGCCTTTACGCCCTCCTGACCGGTCCGACCCGCCTTGCCCCAACGCCAGGCGGGCCGCGGACATCCCCTACGCCCTAGCAACGCCGCCAGCGAGCCGACGAACGCCCGTCTACCTCAATCGGGCGCTATCCGCCGCCCAACACCCGCAGCAGCCATCCGAACAACACCGGTGTGATTCGAATTCAGCCCCCTCTACCAGCGGATTTGTACCTTTACGCGAACGTCGTCTAATGTTTCATCTCGCAGCACGGAGGACAGCAAGACGGCCTCTGAGATGCAAAATGCGGATGTAGCGCAGTGGTAGCGCATCACCTTGCCAAGGTGAGGGTCGCGGGTTCAAATCCCGTCATCCGCTCGAAGAGTAGGGCCAGGCAGTAACTAAGCCTTCCCCCTTCGCACGGTGGAGTGGCCGAGTGGTGAGGCAACGGCCTGCAAAGCCGTGCACACGGGTTCGATTCCCGTCTCCACCTCGCGCGATTAGCTCAGCGGGAGAGCGCTTCCCTGACACGGAAGAGGTCACTGGTTCAATCCCAGTATCGCGCACCACCGTTTTACCAGATCAGACCCGGTTTTTGCCGGGTCTGATTTTGTTTGTGCCCAACGCTTGGCCCAATCGCCGGTTCGCGCGGTCTCACAACGTCCGGCATTACACCAGCGGTCGGGGGTTCGATCCCCTCCGCGCCCACAGAAGAAGTTGCAGGTAGCGAGATCGCGATGCTCGCGAGAACGTTGCCCTACGAGGTCTAGATGGGGCAAACGTGGGGCACGGACCCGTAAATGGCAGCGCGCCCGACGTGGTGGCCCACGACCGGCAGTCGCACACATTGCAGCAACGGCACTCCTCCAACCCCAACCCCAACCGCATCCATGTCCGGTGCCGCCGGTCAGCGGCCCTCGCAGCGACCGGTCAACGAGAACGCCCGCTGATGTCGACCACGCGCGTGGGCGCAGCTACGACACGTTCATCGTCAGGAATCACGGAATGTCGACGAGCCGCCACCGCCTTGCCAAATACGCATATTGGCGCACCGCCCCAGCCCCGGTTTACGTCGGCCTGACGGTGATGGCGGAGGAGTTTGAGCTCCGGCCGCCAACGACGAACGCCAGATTCGTAGTTCCGGCAGGAGCGTCGATGGCAGCGGTTACCGCAACCCAGAGCGCCGACAGTGAACCCGGTTCCGGAATGCCCAGGTCGACATCCTTGAAGTTGAGAGTCGCACCATCGGGCGACAGGTTCCCGGGGTAGTTCCGTATGGCGCGAACGTGGTCGAACACGGTCAGGTGATAAATGGCGCCCGTTTCGGGCTCGAACCGGAGTCTGCGTCCCGGCGGGAGGGTCACAATGATGTCCTGCCCAGGCACGGGGCCGCTACCCTCGTTCTGTACCCGCGCCCCTGGATATCCAACGTTGCCACCTGCAACCAGTTCGACCGGCTCCCAGGGTGACACCGAAAACTGGATTTGAGCGGAAGTTTCAATGACCATGTCGTTCTCCTTAGCTCGAGCGTTCTGGAGAGAAGCCACAGTTCGCATCGATTCTGTCTCGAGGACACCTCGGGATAACGCTGATACGAGCAAGAGCGAACTGGGCAACTCTTCGTCCGCTACATCGAGGACGCCATCGGCAAGACCCTAGGGAACTTATGTTCGAGTATTGGAGTGACGATCTTTGCTATCCGCGGTATCTCGGGTTGCCTCGTTCGGCCGTTCTTCCCAGCGTTTCCGCGAGAGCCGAGGCGATGAGGGCCGCGGCCCGATCATCGTCGTGGACCAGTTGCTGCAGATGTCCAGCGCGATAGTCCCGGCCGCTCCTTTCACTTCAATCGAAAGGGCACTTTCGTCCTTATTCCGCCAACCGACTAGCCCAAGTCGCGGGCACGAACCCGACGTTCATAAGGGCAACGGGTCGCCTGCCTGTTCCGCCACCATGTAGGCGGCGTACCAATCGGGCCAGTTTTCATCACGCTGGCCACCTGTTCTTTTCTCATGCTCGCCGTGAGCGACGGACGCGCGCCGCATCGCGCTGGCAAGATCCTGCGCGGAGGCGAAGTTCGTGGCGGTTGACGCGATCCGGCCAGGCAATCGTGTGGTGATCTCCTGGAACAGCCAGCCGTTGCCGTCGGGATCGCTGAACGATGCAAACGAGCGGTAACTGCCGCGGTCGGGGTCTGGACCGTTCACCCGGATCCGTCCGAACAAATAGGGCTCGTCAGGGCCGACGTGCACGCCGTCGCCGCCGTGGAACACCTCACCGATCTCGACGCCGCGACGGAGCAGAGCGTCGCGGGCGGCCCCGATGTCGGAGACGATAAGATACAAACCCTGGGCGGAGCCAGGAACCGCCGAGGTCACGTTCTTGCCGAAGATGACTGATGCCGGAGAGCCTGGCGGCGTGTACTGGATCACGCGAAAGTCGTCTCCGTCGGCCAAGTCGGCGTCGAGCCGCCATCCCAAGTCGCCATAGAAGCGCTTGGCGCGATCGACATCTGAAACGGGAATGACAACGATCTCGAGCTTCATGTCGAGCATTGCGGTTTCGCCGGGTGCTCCAGGATCGGTCATATCAAACTCCTTTGGTTTGGATGACTTGCGGTGATTCTCAGCGACGGCACAAAGGCGGGAATCGTGAACTTCCTCGCCGGCGACCACTACTCACCAGGTCGCCGCTATTTACGCACTGCTGCATGATCGCCCCTGCGTTACTTGTTGTCGATCACTGGATTGAAGAGGACATCGTCGCGAAGCAGGTGTTCCAGTTCCAGCTGGAATGAAAAACATGGTCGGCGGGCCTGGCAATAGTGAACCACGGAATCGCCGAGCCGCGCCGCCGCCGCACAAGCTCGATATCCAACTGGTGGAGCCTGGCATTCCCATGGGGCGGCTCTACCATGGACCGCGGGCTGGCGCGCACGGCCGGACAGGCCAACATCCTGAAATGCCGCCGGGCGGGTGAACCGATCTGAACCACGCTCGCGACCAACAAGCGAGAGCTTCTGCGGCCCAAGACATCCTGTCATGCCGAAATCCGTCGTTCAGCTGCCAGGGACTTCGCGGAGGAGCGTCCGGCCTGAGGCGCGTCTAGGGTCGGGGCATGTCGCTCGATCTGATCGTCGTCTCGAAACGTCTGGCAACGGTTGGTCTCGCGGCTGTGACCGCGCTCGAGCAACGCCTGGGTGTCGCGATGCCGCCCGGGTACGCCGAGCTCATGGCGATCTACGGCGAGGGCAGCGTCTGCAACACGCTCGACGTCTGGGGGCCGGCGCGCATTCTGGAGCGCCTCGACGAGGCCCGAGAGATTTGGGCGGAGTGCTGGTTCTGGGAGCACCCGGAGCTGGTGCAGGCCGATTTCGCCGCCGCGGTGCCGGTCGGCGGCTCGTCGAGCGGTGACCAGGTGGCACTGGTGCCGGGACGCGGTCTTGTCGTGCTGCCGCGCCATTCGGACGACGCGATCGATGTGGGCACGTCGTATACCGAGGCTGTGCGTTGGTTCTGCACCTCGGGGCGTCTCGTGGCGGCGAGTGAGGTGCTGTGGTTCGAATCCTGGACGCAGCAGAGCTGCTGGGAGAACTGGAGCGGCGATGAGTTCCACCAGGTACAGGACGCGATCGCCGCGTTGGACCTGCACGTCGCGGTCGACGCGTCCCGCGAGGACGCGAGAACGTTCCTGATCCCGGCCATGGGCGGTCATGTGTATGTCATGGAAACCTTCGGTGACGGGGATTTGTATGTGCACGTGCGCTTCGAGCCGGAGTATGTGGCGCTCTATGCACGGATCGAGGTGGCTTTGGCCGGAGTCGGGGTGACCAGAGTTGCGCGCTGGGGTGCGGAGCCAGCGGCCTAGTCTCCGAACAGGACCCGCCGCAAGGCTTTCCCGGACAGGGGCCGCGGGATGGCCTCGACGGCATGGCAGGTCGTCGGGCCTTTCGGTTGTCCGCGCCGGACGTCCTGCAATGCCGCATACCGCGCTGACCGAACCGGCTGTCAGCAGACGCCGTTGCATCCAACGCACCATGGTGCGTCTACGGCGGTGGCATTCGCCGCGCCCGGCGCTGGCAGTCGCATAACGCTGATCGAGGGGCGGGCGGCAGTCGTTCTCTCCGCACGTGACTGGTAGCGAGACCTATTCGAAAGTTGCGGAATTCGCTGAACAGGTGGAGCTGCGTTGCCCTGAACGAGCATTCGAGGTGTGAGCGACCGAAGCTGTTGCAGGACTATGTCATCGACGATGGAGCTTTCAAACCCACAGGAACTGGCGCGAGAGCCGTGCCCAGCTGGCCAGTTGCGTGGCGTAGAGCAGGACTCCGCCGACCCAGGCAAGCCAGTGCCATGCCGAGTCCACCACTGGTAGGACGCAGACCAGGCTGGCGAGCGGAATTACTGGAATGACCAGGATGAACGCCATCTTCATCGGGAGTTGACTCCAGCCGGTGCGGTAGATCGTGCCGCGTATGTAGCCTTCCCAGCCGAAGACGCGGTCATCTTGGCATTTTTCGACGAGCACTGGCCGTATCCGCTCGTTGATGTACTCGCCAAGGTGCTGAGCGTGAATTGTGTAGGTCTGGTACAACAGGCCCAGCGCCACCGAGACGTAGGGGACCACCAGTAACAACTGAGGCGGAACTCGCTGCGAGAGTATGAAGGTCACGATCGCGGCGGTGGCGGTGATGTTGAGACTCATGACTGTGCGCTGCCCTCGTCCCAGCTCATCCAACTCGTGTCGCAGTGCCGAGAACTCGGCCAATGCGGTATCCACGACCAATTTCACTGGCTCGTCCCGAGATTCTGCACTCATGGAATTCCTTCCGGCGGTGGAACCGGTGGCGCTGCAATCAATCATGCAGCACACAAGCTGAGAAGGAATCGAATTCCGCTGAGGCGGGACGGCTTTGTCGTTCTGGATGGTCGGCACGTCGGTCCAGAGACACCCAAGCGCCTACCTATCGACGAAGGAAAGGTAGGCGCTTCTCTCTGAGAGCTGATCTCAACCTAGGAGCAGGACGGCGCGCCACCGAACCGCCTGAACCCGCACCGCATACCGCGTGGTTCCCAACGGCCACGCGGCCCGCGCCCCAGGTTCGACGGTCGGTGGCCCTATCGCGGAGTCCACAGAGGACGCCGCGACCAGCCACCAACTGCGCTGCCTCGGCCCCGCACCCGTCAGGCGGCGTCCAGAGCCGCAGCGATCTTGCGCGCCATCACAACCACCGCAGGACTGGGCCCACCCTTGCCGGACCCGACGACGGCTTCGACAGCGACCAGGACCGTGCCACGGAAGTTGTCGACCTCGCCCGGATACTGCTCACCGAGCACACCCATCGCCGCGGTCAAGCTCGGCAGCACCTGGTCGGCGAGTTCAGCGACGGACTTGCCTGGCAGATGGATGTCTCTGGACTTCGCGGCAAGCACATGCCCGACCAGCCCAGTCGCCGAAGTCAGCACGATCGAGGCATGCGTGACGGCTTTGTGTGGCGCACCGGCGGCAGCCAACAGCGACACCGCACCGTAGGCGGCGGTACGCAGGATGCTCTTGTCCTGGTCGGTCAAAGTGATGGTGATGGACATGTCGTGTACTCCTCGAAATCGGTTGTGGGCACCGACCCGAACCGTGTCGGTGCCGGTCGTTGTGTTCGATGTACACACAGTCACCGAGCGGACTGACATCGACCTGACACACACCTGACACCCCCACTGACACCACGATCAGCCATCAACACGCCAGCCAACCCCGCTGACGATCACACAACCCGAGACCGCTGTGGCTCAGAACGTCTGCAATGCAGCTGTGCGCGGACGGCAAGTGACGCCGTGGCGTCGGATTTTCGCCGATACGCCATCTGACCCGTTCGAGCTGCCGTCAAGATTCACCGATAACGACGTCAGATATCGTCGGCCTCCCCACGGTTCGGCTGCCCGTGCAGAGAGGTATGCGATCCAACTGGTTTGGCGTATTGGGCTCATCGGTGGGCGGTAGCCGCGGCGACGCCATAGAGGTCGCTGATCACGATGGCGTCGAGGTCGATGGTACTGGCGATCATCGCAGTGTTTCGGGCAGCCATTGTGCTCGTTTCGGTCCTGAAAGTGTTGCGGCAAGCCAGATTTGGGCCGGACCACCTCAATGTCGACGAGGAGGTGACGTTTCGTCATCCATTTCGATAACCGGCTATGGCCATGCTGTTGGCGGGGTTGACGACGAGATATGCATCGACGTCAGGCTGTGTAAGCCTGGTGATGCTGCTTCCGTGCCGTCGAGCCAGTTCAGGAAGTTGATGATGCTCCGGATCCGGCATCGGCTTCCCTTATCTGCGCCTTTGCGTATCTGCCCCTTTCCGGAAGGGGCCGCGCGTTGCGCGGCGGCGGATCACGATATCCGTCACTCGAGGCATCAAGAGTTGGGCCAGGCGATGGGTGTGCCACCAGATGAGGTCCCGGATAGCCCGATGAGGGCGACATCCATCACGACGGCCTCGCGTACGCCGTATTCTCACGAGGCAGTGCCTCATGAGAGAGAACCCAATCGGTTACTAATCCAGGAGGTCGACATGCGAACCCAAGACAAGATCAGCACGGGCACGTTCCGCATCGCTCTGGACAACTTCGTCGTAGAAACGGTGCACAGCGTGTCAGGTCTCGGCAATGGGCAGGATCACAAACGGCCGGGGGCCGAGCCGGGCCGTGAGGTGACCATCACCCGGAGCATGGACAAAAGCAAGATATTCACCGACTGGATCCAACAGTCACTGCAGGACCACAACGCTGCTAGGAAGAACATCACGATCACCATGCTGGACAACTATGGCAAGCCCTACCGGCAGATCAGTCTGGCGAACGCTTGGGTAAGCACATGGAACGAGCCTTCGTTCAATGCCGGTAACTCCGGGCCAGCGGATGAGAAAGTCAGCCTCTGCTATGACGAGATGAAGGTCGAGTAGCGCTGTTCGGTCAGTGGCTCGACTGCGACGCCTGCATGCCAGTCGAGATGCCTCCATCGGGTCCGCGTCGGTAGGCATCCGTAGGTAGCCCGCTCGAAGTGACAATGCCGTGCCAGTCCGGTGACAGAAAGCGACCGACGGGTAGGTCGACTGCCAGCTCGGTGATGGTGCCGGTGACAGACCACTCCGTCGAATGGCATGGTCGATGGGGCTGCTCAGACCAGTCGAGCCATCGGTTTGACGCGACGAAGGGCGGCGTTCGTGCCCGCCTTCAATGGGCATGAGCGCCGCCCTGTTCAGGACCGGTCTGCCGGGCTACTGCTGCATCTGTTCGGCTTCTGCTACCACCTATCGCTCCTGCGCGCCGTTGAGGTTGTGCAGCCTGGGTCGCGCTGAACTGACCCTCGTAGATGTTGTGGCTCACCCATCGCCGGGCTGCTATTTCGGGGGTGCGGAGGTGGTGGGCGCGACAGCAGCGTGGATGGTGACCTCCGGGGCCGGCGCGCCTGGTACCGGTGGAGTCCGAATCTGGTCGACCACCGGCGTAACTGCGTCGTAGACCGTGGCCGCGAGTGGCTCATCTCGGGCGGACGCACCACCATGCGCGTTGTAGTCCAATATTTGGAGATAGTCGACCATTTGCGGTCCGGTCAGCTCGATGGTCACCATCCCGCTTGGATCTTCAGTCAGGCTCTTGGGCTTATCGAGATTCTTTTTCGGGGAACCGCCGGAGTTGGTCCGGGTCCACAGATCCTTGGTCATGTGGAGTTTGAACACCTGCACACTGGCCGCCTTGCGTTCCCGGTCGCCCTGTTCCTTCGGCGAGACCGTACAACCCGCACCGGTCATGGCCAAAACGCCAATCGTTAGTACTGTGACAAGCAGCCGACGAGCCGACGCACTACGCATAGCCATCCCCCGTGTTATCGCATCGCAGATCGATCTGCACTGCCATGGTCTACTCAGAGTACGCACCACCACCGACAAGGAAGGCCCGCAGAGCGAAACAGCTTGCCCCACGGCGTATTCCGGGAAGCGATCCGGGACCACCACCCCGGCAAGGCTGATGCAGCGCGGCCAGCAATCAACCTGCCGCGCCAGACGTCGACGCGGTACTGCGCGGTTGATAATCCTTGGGGCAGAGTCGATTCCACACGAACCGAGAGGGAAGAACCTTGGCTGGATGGTGGAAGAGGTTGTTCGGCAAGAGCTCCGGATACGTTCCACCCGGCTACACCGAGGAGGAGATGGCCCGTATCAACGCTCAGTTCGACGAATTCAACCGCAAAGCGCGCCAGGCCGACGCCGAATTGCGGGCCAACCCCTACCATCCCGACCCGAGCGACAATTCCGGCATCGAATCCGCCCTCCGCGCCGCGCGGCCGGAAGCATGGCACCGACTGTGGTCCGCCGTCGACGAAGTCCTCACCGAGGACCCGGAGTCCCAGGCGAGTTGGCGGTTCGAGAATTCCGACGGCTCCCTGTCGATGCCCCACGTCGACTACAGCGACGCGATCAATCGAATGACCGAGACCCTCTATGCCGTCGATGCGATCGTGAGCTTCCCGTGGATGAAATGGGACTTCAAGAGTGCTTACCCGGACGGTCATGGCCTGGACACCGCCCCGGTCGCCGATGCCGCCCGCGTGCTCACGGCCGTGGTCCGTGGCGAGCGCTTCAGCGATGGCACAATCCTCGCGGCACTGCACGACGGCACCCTGCCCTCCGCTCTGCAACGGCTGCGCACCTGGTACGAGCAGCAAGCGAACCATTGATCCGAGGGTGTGTCGGGTCGTGCGGCTAGTGTCGACCTGCCTACTTACTGTGAGGCGACCGCTCTGGCCACGGGCCGCGCCAAGTGCTGCGGGAAATCCGAGCGCGACCCGTCAGCGACACCGGCGGGCGTTGAGCCGGGCGGCCTGGCGCGTCAGGTAATCGCGCTCGGCGAGGTTGGGTGCCTTTTGGGCCGCCTCGGTGTACAGCCGGGCCGCGGTCGCCAGGTCGCCGTCGCGCTCGTGGAGGTACGCCGCCACCGCAGCGTGGCGGGGCAGTGAGTCGTTCAGCGCCGCGAGCGCCGCAAGGCCGGCGCGCGGTCCGTCGGCCTCGCCGACGGCCACTGCCCGGTTGAGCCGGACGACCGGGCTGGCGGTCAGGCGGGCGAGCTCGTCATACCACTCGACGATCTGCACCCAGTCGGTCTCCTCGGCGGTGGGCGCGTCGGCGTGGAGTGCCGCGATGGCGGCCTGGGCCTGGAACTCGCCCAGCCGGTCGCGGGCGAGGGCCGCCTGCAGGATCTCGACACCCTCGGCGATCGACTTGGTGTCCCACCGGCCGCGGTCCTGCTCGGCGAGCGGCACCAGGCTGCCGTCGGGCGCGGTCCGGGTGGCGCGCCGGGCGTGGTGGAGCAGCATGAGGGCGAGCAGCCCCGCCACCTCGGGGTGGTCGATCGCGGCCGCGAGCTGCCGGGTGAGCCGGATGGCCTCGGCTGCGAGGTCGACGTCGCCGGAGTAGCCCTCGTTGAAGACCAAGTAGAGGACGCGCAGCACAGTGGCGACGTCGCCGGGCTGGTCGAACCGCACGCCGGAGACGGTGCGCTTGGCCCGGCTGATGCGCTGCGCCATGGTCGCCTCAGGCACCAGGTAGGCCTGGGCGATCTGGCGGGTGGTCAGCCCGCCGACAGCGCGCAGCGTGAGCGCGACCGCGGACGACGGCGTCAGCGACGGGTGGGCGCACAGGAAGTAGAGCTGGAGCGTGTCGTCCACCGCAAGCGCGGGCCCGGGCGCCGGCGCCTCGTCGACGAGGTCCTCACGTCGGCGGCGGGCGGCGTCTGCCCGGGTCGCGTCGAGAAACCGGCGCCAGGCCACGGTGACCAGCCAGCCCTTCGGGTCCTGCGGCGGGTCGGCCGGCCAGACGCGGACCGCCTCGACCAGCGCGTCCTGCACGGCGTCCTCGGCCGCCGCGAAGTCGGCTCCACGGCGGACGAGGATCCCGAGCACGCTCGGCGTGAGGCTCCGGAGCAGGGCCTCGTTCATCTGAGAGGTCACTCCGTGATGGTGGGCGGCGCGGCCAGGAACGGGCGCACCTCGAGCCACTCGTGGATCGGCTCCCCGCCCGCCCCAGGGGCGGCCGACAGGTCCCCGGCCAGCTCGACGGCGCGCTCGTAGCTGTCGACGTCGATCACCATCCAGCCGGCGATGAGGTCCTTGGTCTCGGCGAATGGGCCGTCGGTGACCGGCGGGCGACCCTCGCCGTCGTACCGGACGAACGTCCCCTCGGGGGCGAGCGCCTGACTGTCGACGAACTCGCCGGTCTCCTCGAGCCGGGCCGCGAAGTCGTGCATGTACCGCACGTGGGCCGAGATCTCCTCCGGCGTCCACTGGTCCATGGGCACGTCGTTGACTGAAGCCGGGGCGCCGCGGTAGTGCTTGAGCAGCAAATACTTGGCCATCGTGTTTCTCCTCGATGCTGGTGCGACCCATTTTGGTCACTTCACCGCGGGGACGGAGCCAGTCACGGGTTCTCGACATTTCCGTACAAATTTTTGGCTCTCGTAGAGAGTTCGCAACGCGGTGGCCACGCCGCAACGTGTCATGGGCACCCCAGCCGTCGGGTACCTGACCACAGTGTTCGAGCTCGAGGGCGGTGGTGATCGCGACGCCGGTGTGGTCGCTGACAGTCAGGGTCTCGGTTACTCCACGGTGGCCAGAATGTTGTTGGTGAGCCACCCCAGCACGGGCTCGGCGGGATATCCAGAGGCGGTCACGAAGATATCGTTGCAGCCGCTGACGCGTTGCATCTGGTCCCGCGCTTCACCCAGCGTCGCGGTGATCGACACGAAACCGATGGCTTCGGCAAGCCCCTTGTTCGCGGAGCTGGCCAGGAGATCGTCGAGCGAGGCCTGCGCATATTCTTCCGGCGTCACGGTGCGCGCGTACGAGTCGAGCAGTGATTGGTGAATGACGAATTCGACACTTCCTTCGTCATCAAGGATGGGGACGCGCTTCTTGCCGGTCACTGTGATGATCGCCGCGATGGACTCCAGGGGGATTGCGCCGATCTGTTCACCGCTCGTGGTCGCACGGACAATCATCTGGGCTCGACGGATCATGACGTCCGAGACGGAATCATCCTTCTTATACCCACCCGACAGCCGTAGCGTCGATTGGGTTGCAGCTTCGAGGTTCTCGCGTGCGAAGTAGAACGCCATGACGGTGCCCACCCATGTCCCGAACAGGGGTAGCACGGACGAGAACACGAGCTGTGAAACGCTGCCTTGGTCGCCGGGCTCTGCCATGGTCACGACAAGGACCGATAACGCGGTGATCGCCGCAAGGCTCAGACCGACCACCCATGCGGCCAACCTGGTTCTGAACGTGGTTTCCTTGGTGCTGCGGAGTTTCAAATGCTCGCTTCTCTCTCGAAAAGTTCCCGGTCCCGATCACACCGCGCACTTGATTGCGTCATCGGCGATCTCGCCAACCGCGCCCATTGGTTGCTTCCAGCCACACCGCGACCTTTCCGGCTCTTCCGCCAGAGCACGAAGCACATGTTTCTCGTTTCGTAGACGAGAGTCTTTCCGGTTATCTCTGCGTAGGCCGTCGGTGCAGTGCCGACCCAGGCGTCCGTGAACTCACACGCGGCATCACGGGGGCGATTCGTGCGCGGTTCGTACCCATGCGGATCCCAATCTGCCGAGGTAGACCAGCGAGACGGGTCTACCGTACGGCCACCTATTCGTTCTCAAAGGCAAGCCGGATCGGACACACCGAGCGGGAGCGCGGATCGACAGCTCGACCAACGATCAAGCCGCATCGGCTCGGGCATGCCGCGGTGGAAGCCTCCGGCCTGTCACCGAACATCCGCTCGTACCGCCTATCGAGCGGTTCGGAACACGCACGCGTCGATTACCGCGCGTCTGATTCGTCCCCAGCGGGCTAGAGGTGTCCGGGCAATCTGTCGCAGCGGCAACACGCGGAGAGCGGGCCGATGGGCGGCCACTCTCTGGGGTGATTTCCGCACCCCCGGCGGCCAAGCCACCTCCCAAGGGTGCCTTCTGGATCGAAGGCGTTTGCTCGAACATTAGTTCGGACAGGCAGATCGACAACTTCCACCAGAGAGATCCACACTTGACACACTTCATCAGCCGCGCGGCAGCAGGATTGTTCGTCGGAACGCTGACCGCCGTCGGCATCGTCGCTGTTCCCGCCACAGCCAACGCCGCGCAGCCGGACGACATCGTCACGATCCAGCAGGTTTCCAGTGGCCGCTATCTCGATGCGTGGAACGACGGCACGCACGATTACAACGTCGTCACCCGACCGAAGCAGGGCGACTCCAGCCAGCAGTGGCGCATCCACTGGGATGACAGCGGTACCGGGACCGGCACGGTGCAGCAGGTGAGCAGCCAACGCTACTTGGACGCCCACGAGATCGAGTCCCTGGACTACCGCCTGGTCACCCGACCTGTCCAGAACAACCCCACCCAGGTTTGGCACATCCAATCCATCGGCGGCGGAAAGTACACGATGCAGCAAGCCTCCAACAACCGCTATGTGGACGCACACGAGTACGCCGAGAAGGACTTCGGCGTTGTGAGCCGTCCGGCACAGAACAATCCGACCCAGCAATTCGTGCTGGTCGTAGTCGGCCACTGACCGTGAGATCGCCCCTGTTCCGCCGCATTTCTTCGGATGCGGCGGAACAGCTGCGTTTCAGGCGCCCGGCAGCGCCGGCAAGGGCTGGAGCCTTCTCGCCGTGCCCTCACAGCAGAGAATCCGCGGTCACCACCTGACATCGGGACTTGCGGACGTTCTCGATACGGATGGTGGGGGCACCACGGGCCCACTTGACGCAACCAGTTGGTTGCAATAGATTGAGTAGCAACCGGATGGTTGCTACTCATTGGAGGCTGTTATGGGATTTCCTGACCAGATCGTGCGGACGGTTGAGCTCGCGCACCCGCCGGCCAAAGTGTGGGCTGCGCTGACTACGGCCGAAGGGCTCGGCACTTGGTTCGGTCATGCGGCGACGATCGACCTGCGGCCCGGTGGCGCGGCGCAGATGTCGTGGACCAGCGGCGATAAGGCATCCATGCGCATCGAGCGGGTCGAGGAGCCGACGGTGTTCGGCTTCACCTGGCATATCTATGGTCTGCCGGAGGACGACCCGCGCCGCACCTATGTCGAGTTCACGCTGGAGCCGGTCGACGCCGGAACGCGGCTCACCATGGTGGAAACCGGCTTCGCTCAGTTGTCTGCGGAAAGCTACCGCGAGGCGTTCGACGGCAACACCAAGGGCTGGGCGAGCGAACTGGGCGAGTTGGTCGAATACCTCGATGCCGCCTGACATCGAGGCGATTGCCGAGCAGGTCTTCATCGCCTTGGCCGACCCGAGCCGACGCGGCATCCTTGCTGCGCTGGCCGCCAACGGCCCGGCCACGGCAACAGATCTGGCCGATCGACTACCGATCACTCGGCAGGCGATCGCCAAACACCTTGCGCTGCTTGCCGACGCGGGCTTGGTCACGGCCGAACCCGGCGAGCGGCGCCGAGTCCGATACCGACTTCACTCCGCACCAATGCAAGTGGCTCAACAGTTTCTGGCCGCACTGGCCCGCGATTGGGACGGCCAACTCGACGCACTACGCAAGCTTCTCGACGAAAAGGAACGATCATGAGTGATCAAAATTTCACCACTACCGTCACGGTAGACCGAACAACAGCCGAAGCATTCGATGCCATCAATAATGTTCGCGGATGGTGGTCGGAAGACATCGAAGGTGACACCGAAAAGATCGGCGACGAGTTCTTTTTCAACCTCGAGGATGTGCACCGTTGCAAGATGAAGCTGACAGAAGTCGTTCCTGGCGAAAAGGTCGTTTGGCATGTCTCGGACTCCTGGATCGACTTCATCGAGGACAAAACCGAGTGGGATGATACAGAGATTGTTTTCGAAATCTCCGAGAAGGACGGCGAAACCGAAATTCGCTTCACTCACGTGGGTTTGGTTCCCGCAATCGAGTGCTTCGATATCTGTTCGAACGCTTGGGGCTCGTATGTCACCGGCAGCTTGCGGAGCTTGATTACTACAGGAAAAGGCGACCCGAGCCGGAAAACCGATACCTTCGATACCGAATTGCTTAAACACCAGAAACAAGGTTGAGGACAATTCTGGCCCGGCGGAGACCGGGCCAGAGCAACAATTGGAGCGTCAGAGCAGCGCTGCTTCGCCACAATCCGGAGGGCGGCGGCCGGTCCAAAGTCTCGGAAGGCAGCCGCTTCGGCGGCTGTTCGGGGAGTCCACCGCGGCGCACGTCCCCCGCAAATCCGGCTTCGACGATGGCGCGTTCGGCTGCGAGCGCGGGAGCGGCCGGGATGTCGGTGCGCAGGGTTACGCTTTGCCACGTTGAAGTTGTGGAGTCGAGGTAGGGGGTTGCCGCGTTGACGATGGATCGAGACGTTGCACCGGGCGGCGATAGCCAGGATGACGCAGAGTTCGAGCTGGTCGACGACATCGAGGGGGATGTGTCGTTCGGGCTCGAGGAGATCAATGAGTTGTTGGGCGAGTTGGTCGAGATGCACGGGGATCGGAAGCGACGGGATGCGGAGATCGTGGGGTTTCGGTTGGGGGTGAGCGGGGAGACACCGGAGACGTTGGCGCGGATCGGGGCGCGATATGACTTGTCGCGGGATCGGATTCGGCAGTTGCATACGCGGGCGGTGGGGCAGATCATTCGGGCAGCGCAGTTGAGTGGACATCGGGCTGCGGGGGTGTTCGGGGCGCGTTATCCGGTGGGGACGCGGGATCAGCAGTTGGTGCGGGCGTTGTTGGTGGAAACGTATGCGACAGACACCGATATCGCGGCCAATGAGTTGTCGTATTTGAAGCTGAGGCTTGCTGGGCATGCTGGGGAGGACGCGCGGCGGATCGCGGGATTCGTGATGCAGCGGATCATGGCCTGGCAGAAGAAGACCAATCGGCGGCTGGCGAAGTTGCACAATGTGGAACCGTCGGCGACCAGCGAGGTGCATTCGTGGTTGGGACAAGTGGATTGGCCCGGGTCGGGTGTCGCCACTGCGCTACCGCGGGAATCGGCGCGGGTCGTCGACGGCGATGATGATGGGCGGGGCAGGTTCTATCTGGGCAAGGTCGGCCGCGAAGTCCCGTTCGACTCAGGGCTGGAGGCTCGGCTGTTGCGGACGCTCAACGCGAGCGATCTGGTCGCCACGTTCCTGGAGCAACCGAGCGCCATCGAATACCAAGTAGATGGCACGGATCGAGTCTTCTACCCGAGCATCGTCGCCGAATTGGCAGACAAGCGGGTCGTGCTGATCGACGTTCAACCGCTGGGACACGTTGGCTTTCATGTCAATCGGGCCAAGTCGGCCGCCGGCCGCGGGTACGCGCACGCCAACGGATGGGGATGGCTCGTATGGACAGGTAGCAAGCTCGGCCTGCCGGAACTGGCTGGGCGGCAGGTCGATTCGCAATCCGAGAGCGGCCTGCGCGAGCTGGTCGAGGATGGACCGGTGCGGTGGCCCGCGATACAGCAGCTGCGGACAGCGACCGGACTCGAGTTGCTCGACCTCGTCACTCTGACCCTGCGCGACGAATGGCGTTGGGACCGTGCACCATTCCGCTTGACCGCCGGGCACTGAATCGGCCGCGTCGATATCGGCCGTGCGCCAGGGTGACGCGCTTGTCGCAGTGCAGGCGCGCGGATGGATGAGGACGCCGGCTCGATGTTGGCCATCGACATAGATCGCAGTGACCACTGCTAGCCGGAGTATCGCCGACAACCCCGGTCACACAGTCACGCGCGGATGATGCCCTGGCCTTCAGCGCACCACCATCGCACCCGCCAAGAAGGTGACGATCAGCATCATGGCGCAGCAGGTGATCAGTTGCCAGTGACTGATGGTCTGTTGGAGGTTGACGATCGTGGCGCGCAGGCTGGTGTCGAGTCGGTTGTGGTCGGCGAGTCTGCGGTGTGCTTCGGCCAGTGAGTCGGCGTGATCCTGGGTGGATTCCTCGGCGCGCTCCAGGCGTGCGGTGAGCTTCATGATCTGTTTCTGCTTGTCCCGCACCGATTTCCGGGACAGGGCCAGCGTGGTGCGCTGATTGACCAGCTCTTGGCGTTGGCGGGCGATGACGCTGGCCTGCGTTCTGGTGTGGTGTTCCCAGTCGGTCACGGTTGCCCATCCTCCTGTCGTCACGTCGCGGTAGCCCCACACAATGTCACCGGTGACCCAGCCCCGAAGAAAGTCACGCAGTTCATACGGTTCGCGTTGTGGCACAACTACCGCACTGTGCTCGGCATCCACCATTCCGAGGTCGATCAGGTAATCGCAGGCGGGCGGCGCGAAGTCCGCGATCCCCACCGCGGGCAGATACGCCACCCAATAGCCCGGCGCGCACAGCCACAGCACGCCGTCGCACCCGGCCGCACGCAGCCGCGCCGTGTGTTGCTGTGCCGAATCCCGATCCAACGGCCCGCTGCGCACCTCGATGGCGAACTGACGGTCCCCGGCCCGCCAGTAGATGTCCACCGGCACGTCCCCGACGCGTCGATCCACCTCGGCCTCGTCGGCGCCGTACGCAAGCAGTCTGGCGGCCAGCCAATACTTCAGCCGCCGGATATTCCATTGCGCGTCGACACATTCCGGGCACCGACAGGCATATCCGGCCTCATCCCGCACCGGTCCGCCATCACGTCCCTCGGACACCCGGCCTTCGGATGTGCGACCGTCCGATATACCCAACTCGGCGAGCATCGCCCGACGCCCGCAAGGAGTATCTACTCGCTGCTTCGTCCTCACGCGACCACTCCCCTGCCCAAAACACCGCGGTTCTGGCGACCTCGATCACCAGCCATAGATCAAGAGTGCGTCAGACTCCCAGCGCCCGCCAGTCCCCTTTACCCCGCGCTCGGGTGCGCCACAACTGGTGAACTGCCGCCGACCAGGCCATGTGTGGTGCGTCACAAGGGATTTCGCAGCGACATACGAGAGCATCACCACATAAATTCCGGCGGATTGACACTTACCGCCATTTCGCGACGCGGCCGGGCCGCAGCTTCCGACACCAGCAGGCCGCCGACCTGGTACATCGCCAACCCACGACAAAGCCACCGGATCGTCGGGCAGCCTGCCGACCTTCTACCGACGACAACGGGTCCGCGGCAAGTCACCGCCGTCCGAGAAACTGGTACAGCCCCCTCGACATAGTCGCTCGTCTCGACCGCGATCTACTATCGGCGATCACCGCTGCAGCGATAGCGCACAACAGCGAGTAGTTTCCCATGCGAACGAAAGTGCCGCGGCCCAGCGAGCGTTCGTGCCTCGAGCCGCGTATCTACCGATCGACGGATAGAATCGGCCGGCCACGGGCGGAGTTCGGGCACATACGGGGAAGAAGGTATACGAATGGACCACGACGAGCAGGGTGGCGACTCGATCGGCGCGCTCTTGTCGAGCCTCGCGACGACCCTGCGTGAAGTCAGCGACAAGCTGGACGCTGTGGCCGCCCGCGTGGACGATGATCGCGATGATCGCGACGTGGTCGAGCGCCTTGCGAAGCTGGAGGCGTGGGCTTTTCGTGCCGGCGACGATATGGCGAAGCTGGATTCGCGGTTGGAACGCGTCGAATCCGGCGCCGCTCCGAGCCAAGACAAATCCGAGTCCGCTACCAGCGGACTCGATGCGGGCCGTCCGGATTCGTCGAAGCTGCCATCGCGCGCACAACGCCGCGCGGCGACCGCGATACCGCCTGCCGGTGACCAGTCCGAACGAACGCCGACAGCGCCGTTCGAACTTCCTACGAGTGCGACACGCCGGGACCCGGCTCCGGCCGTGACTCCTGATACCCGGATCGAACCCGCGGTGCCCGCCTTGCGCAACGCACGGCTCGAACCCCCAGCTCCCACAGCACAGAACGAGCAGGTCGAGCCCGCCACGATCACGCCGCGCGCGCCGCGAGTCGAATCGACGGCGACCCCGTTCCACAACGAGCCCTTCGGTCCCGCAACGCACAGCGAGCCGATGGGCACCCGTAACTCCCGGGTCGAGCAGGCACCGACCTTCGGCAACGAGCGCCTGGAACCGCCGGCCCCGAGCACCCGCAGCGAATGGCTGGAGGCCACCCCGAGCGTGCACTCCGAGCGGCCCGAGCCACGGAGCAGCGAACGCCTCGCTCCCCCCGCACAGGCATCCCGCAACGACTGGACCGAATACAGCACACCCGCCGCCGGCAACGGCCGCCTCGAATCCCCCACGACCGCACCACACAACGATCGGGTCGAACACGGCACCACCGGATCGAGCAACGGCCGCGTCGAATACAGCGCGCCCGCTTCGAGTAACGGCAGGCTCGAAACGCCCGCGCTCCGCCCCGATTCCGGCATGACCGCGCCCCGCAACGACCGCGAGGAGAACGTCGCCATCCCGCCGGGCGCCCACCGCGCCGCCGCCACCGAAGACACCACGCACGTGGACAAGCTGCAGGCCATGCTCGACGAGCTCAAGCGCAACGGCCCCTTCGGCGCCCGCCCCGAGACGCCGTCGCAGGGTGAAATGCCTGGTATCGACCCGCATTTCGCGGTGCGAACCGAGGGGTAAACCACGCACCTGCCGCTGACCGGATGCCATAGATGACACCGATCGCCATGCTTCGGCGGAGCGCATTTGCCGCAAGCGCCCCGACGTCGGCGTCGCGCTCGCCCGCAGTTCAGGGTGGCCGCGCGGCATCGGCGCGAGACAGAAGCTCGGTTCAGCCCAGCCGCCGATGAAAGGTCCGACTGTCAGTGGCCGTGCACGGGTTTGGGGTCCGCCGCATCCACGGCGCTGGTGAGGGCGGTGCGGATCAGGTTGCGGAACCAGCGGTGACCGCTGTCGGCGGTGTTGCGGGGATGCCAGGCCATGCCGATGGCGACCTCAGGTAGCGGTAGCGGAATCTTGAAGGCGCACAAGCCCAGCGCGGCCAGTGTGGTGGCGCTGAGGGCGGCGGGGGCGGGACAGATCAGGTCGCCCGCGCGGACGGCGAACAGCGCGGTGGTGAGGTCCGGGACGGTGGCAACGACGCGGCGAGTGCGGCCGTGCAGTGCCAGTCGGTCATCGATGGGGCCACGGGCGCGACCGAGGCGAGAGATGGACAGGTGCGCGGCCGAGGCGAACGCCGCGACCGTGACGCGGTCGGTGATGAGGGGGTGGCCGGGGGCAGCGACCCCGACCACGCGGTCACCGAGCACGCGTTGCACCGTCGTCTCCGGATCGGTGTGGTCGATGACACCGACCTCGATATCGACTCGGCCGTCACGTAACGCTGCGGTGCCTTCCGGACTGTCGGGCAGGAAATGCACTGTGACGCCAGGGGCTCGGGTTCGGACCGCGGTCAATAGCGGGGCGGCCAGTTCGGTCAAGACCGTGTCGCTTGCCTGCACGGCGAAGCTGCGCTTGAGCCCGGCGGGGTCGAGGGCGCCCCGCGGGGTGAGTAGCGCGCGCCCCTGCTCGACCAGCACGCTCACGTCGTAGCGCAACTCCAGCGCGCGAGGTGTCGGCACCAGATTGCGGCCTGCGCGCACCAGCAGTGGATCGCCGAGCACGCGGCGCAGCCGGGCCAGGGTTCGGCTCATCGCCGGGGCCGAGGTGTGCAGCCGCTCCGCCGCCCGGGTGACGCTGTGGGTGTCCAGCAGCGCATCCAGAGCAACCAGCAGGTTCATGTCCAAGGCTTCCACACCTGGATTATCACCAGTGGAAAGGCAAGTTACCAACATTGCACTGGCGATAATCCGCGCGACCTCCTGGCAGTGCGGTGGGACGACGCCGTCGTGCCGATCTCGAAATCCCCTGCCGGTAGGTCGTATCCACCCACGTCCACCCACGTGGTGCCGCGCCGGGCGGCGGCGCGCTTGGCCTTCTTCGATCTCACGACACGAACCGCGCGGCACGGATCAATGTTCGTCCCGAAGGACACGAACCGTGCTTCGATCCCAGCTCACGACTGTTGTACGCAGGACGCACCTATCGTTGGTGCCCCCGGCCGGCGCATCCAGCGATGGGCACGAGCTCACCCCGTGGTCGAAACTCGATACCAATGACATCGTCGATGTCATCGATCTGTGGCCGGTCCACGCGACGTCGCTCGACTCCAATGCCGGACTGCCGTGCATCAGCGTCGAGGACGGCCCAAGGCGAGCTCGAGGCGATCGACCTGGAACTCCACGCACAGCACGGCGGATCTCGGCGGGCACCGCGATCTATATCGGGCCGCATTCACTCCCTACGGCACGAATGCCTACACCAGCAACAAACGGGCACCATCTGTTTCGGTGCTCGAACTCGCCGGCCGGGGCACATTTCCTGGCGCTCGGCGACGCGGGCCTGTCACCCGATAGTTCGTGACGACACCCGCCATGAACATCCCGCGGGCCGGAGCGCAACGTGTACCGCACAGGTCACCGCTGTCGGCATCGAGCCCGTCCGTGCCACCGGCCGTCTCCTGGCTGGCCAGTGACGATTCGGCAACATCGGCTCGCCTTCGGCAACGGGCTGCTGCCGATGCGCGCGGCATGGCCTACATTCCGGCCGCCGCCTATGTTCCGGCCGACACCTGAATTCCCGGCGCGGCTTCGTTGGCCTGCGTCCGCCGCTCACCGAGGCCACGGTAGGACGACGGTTTGACAGTCCGGAACCATTGGGCGGCGCGTGTTCTCAGCGGTAGTCGGTAGTCGAGGTCGGCGAGCATCTCGTCGATATTGTGGATGGAGAACGGCGTGACGGCGGTGCCGTGCGCGTGGTGACCGTTGGTGCGTTCGGACATCCAGCTCAGGCGTTCGTCGACCTGGGTGCGCATGTCGTCGACCGCGGGCAGGGCGAGCCGACCGCGGAGCAGTGCGGCGGTCCAGTGCGCGGCAACCTCGGCATTGAGCGCACTGATCACCGAGGAGTTGTAGCCGACGAAGGTCAGGTTCGGGACGCCGACCGGCAGAATCTGGCGGTACAGGCGGAAATTGCCGTCGTCGTCGGTGAGCTGACGCTGGATGTACGGGGTGAGGAATGGGACGCGCTGATGGAATCCGGTGGCGCATATGACGACGTCGGCCTGGATCGCCTCGCCGGAGGACAGTCGCACGCCTGGTCCGTCGTCGCCCCCGAGCATTTCGGTGATGGTGGCATCGCGATGGACCGCGATGCGGCCCGCCGTCACCTGCTCGTAGAAGTTTTCGGTGGTGAGGCTGACGGTACTTTCCGCGATCTCCTCGAAGCGGCCCTCCGGCACGAGACCCAGCTCGCGCAGCTTCATGTGCTTGGTGACGAGTTCCTGGATCACATCGAGGTTGGTGTCGCGGAACGAGTGGCCGCGGCCGTGCAGGAAGCGTTCGAACCGGCCGAGTTCCTGATAGCGGAAATGCGCCTCCCCCATCCGGGTCAGCATCAGTCGCTCGTAGTCCAGGACGCGGGCCAGCTTGCGCGGCATCTTCCACAGCAGCCGTCGTGCGACCACATTGGTCGAGGCCGCCACGTGGCTGACCGCCTCGGCGATATCGCACGCGGACTTGCCATAGCCGACGACGACGACCGACTTGCCGCGCACGGATTCGACATCGTGGAATTTGGAGGCGGGCCCCAGCTGCCCGCCCGCGCGGCGGAAGCGGTCGGCACCGTGGAAGTCGGGAACCGCGGGATCGCTGAACACGCCGTTGGCGATCACCAGGTGGTCGCAGGAGGTGCGGTGGATACCGCCCTTGTCACGAATCTCCAGCAGCCAACCGCTGTCGACGGGGTCGGCGGCCACCACTTCGGTACTGAGCCGCAGGTGCTCGCCCAAGCCGTTGTGGTGGACGTACCCATCGAGATACGCCTGCATCTGCTGTCCGTCGGGCACGCGTGGGTAGTCCGCGGGCATCGGATAGTCCGAGAAGTGATAGGTGTGTTTGGTGTTCTGCGCGCGCAGCCCCGGATACCGGCGCGTCGCGCTCCACACACCCCCGACGTCCGGGGTCCGGTCGAATACCTCGACCGGAAAACCCTCCTGTCGCAATACCTTCGCGCAGGCGAGGCCTGCGATGCCCGCACCTACGATCGCGATGCGGTTCCCGCTCGTCATGGGACGGAGATTACGTCGCCATCGCCCGTGCGGCAAAGCCCGCCTTGGTTTCGCTCGACTGAACGCCGGGGTAACAAGCATCTTGGCCTTGCCGCGCGGCACCGTAGTGATATTGCGTACACGTCCGCGTTCGGGTTTCGCACCGGCAGGCGCCGACAGGGGGTATCGGGTCAGGATTTCACGCGGCACCGTGGCGCCTTCCATGAGCGAGAAGCCCGCGCCGATGCACCGGCATACCCCGCCGCCGAAGGGCAGCCGGGTGTTCGGCTCGACCTCCGCATTGCCACCGTCATGACGGCTTCGGGTGCGCTGTCGTCATCGACGCGCACCGCCGCGATAGCCTGCTGCGGATCGGAAGCCGTAGACGTGGCGGGTACGGGTGAGTCGTCAAGCACCGTCGACGCAGGGCAGGCGCGCCTGCCAGGTCGACCGGGAGGTCTTATCTCGATGGTCCTGCTCCGGTCGCGAGTTGTCTTGCGCCCCTTCGATACTGGCACGCGATGCCGAGACCGGCCACAAGTTGCGACTCGGACGTCCCCGAACCTGCGGGCTCGCGAGGCACCCGGGCACTGTTGCGCGACGCCGACCATTCACCGGGCATGAGGCCGTTGGTGTCGTTACCCTCCGGGAATGAGTTCGATTGCGCCTGTGCTGCGCGGCGCCCGAATCGCGAACTCACTCGCGTTCGGATTGCAGGGTTTCTTCTTCGCCGTGGTGCTGACTCACTTGCCGCAGCAGAAGGAGCGGTTCGACCTGTCCGACGGACTGATCGTCGGGTCGGTGGTGTTGGTGTCGCTGCTCGCGGGCTGCGGCAGTGTGGCGGCCGAACATCTTGCGATCCGCTGGTCGAGCCGAACCACGGTGCGCATCGGCCTGCTGGGGATCGCGATCACCGGCTGTGCGCTTGCGATGGCGCCGAACCAGATCGTGCTGCTTGTGGCGCTCGGACTATACGGAATCGCGGTCGGCATCGTCGATGCGAGCACCAATATGCAGGCGGTGTTCATCCAGCACGGATACGGCACCTTCATCTTGTCGTCGTTCTATGCGGCCTGGAGCGCGGGGTCGATCACCGGTGCGCTGTTCGTGTCCGGCTGCGAGGCATTGGACGTCACGTTGCGCGAATCGGTGCTGACAGCGGCGGGTGTTGTGCTCGTGATCGGGTTGGTGCTCGGGCCCCGGCTGCTCGGCACTCGGGAAGCCGAAGCAAGTCCGGCGGAAGTGGCCGCGACCGACGGCGAATCCGGAGCAACGAGGACTGTCCCGCTCTCGGCGTATCTCTTGTTCGGCATCGCCATGGCCATGGTGTTCGCGATCGACCTCGCGGTCGGCAACTGGTCCGCGCTTTACCTGACCGATGATCTACTGGCCAGCTCGGCCACCGCGGCCTTGGCGCTTGCCGCCTATCAGGGCACCTCGCTGATCGCCCGGCTCACCGGTGACATCTGGGTCCGACGCTTCGGACCACGCCGGGTGGTGCAGGTTGCCGCCTCGATCGGGGTGGTCGGCCTTGCGGTGGTGGTGGCCGCGCCCGGGCCGTTAATCGCCATCATCGGCTTCCTGGTCGCCGGAATCGGCATGCCGGTGATCGCGCCGCTGTGTTTCAGCGAGGCAGGACAGCTGACCAGCGGTCGCGCGTTGGATGCGCTGATGGCGCGGCTGAACTTGTTCAACTACGCGGGCACGCTCGTGGGTGGCGGTGTGGTCGGCGCGATCGCCGCCGGGTTCGGGCACCGCGCCGGATTCGTCATTCCACTCGTGTTCGCGGCGGTCCTCATCGCGCTCGCGCGCGTATTCCATTCGCGTTCCGAAGCTGGCAAGTTTCTCGCGTCGGGTGATGATCATGCTGTACTGGACAGATGAGCAACATCCCAGTCACCGTCGACCGGGCCGGACTGTGGGACGCCGAGGCCCTCAGTGACGTTGCGGCCGCGACCTTTCCACTCGCCTGCCCGCCCGGTGCCACCGCCGACGACATCGAGATCTTCATCAGCGATGTGCTGTCCGGCGAGCGCTTCGGCGAGTACCTGACCGATCCCAGCCGAACCGTGCTCAAGGCGGTCGCGGATGGTGCCATCGTCGGCTACGCGATGCTGCACACCGGCGACCCGACCGATCCCGAGGTCGCCAAGGCGGTGGACCTGCGCCCGGTCGTCGAGATCAGCAAGATGTACGTGCTGCCGGGCCATCACGGCAGCGGGGTGTCGAAGGCGCTGATGCGCGCCGTGCTGCAACGCGCCCGCGAGGACGGCGCCCAAGGCGTCTGGCTCGGCGTCAACCAGGAAAACACCCGTGCCCAGCGTTTTTACGCCAAGCACGGGTTCACCAGGGTCGGCACCAAGACCTTTCACGTCGGCAACCAACTGCACCACGACTTCGTGATGCGAATGGCGTTCTAACTCTTCACAAAATCCACCAGCGCCGCATGGAACGCCGGCTCGATCACCGCCATCAGGTGGTCGCCGGGCACCACGGTCAGAGTGCCGTCGGGTAGGGCGGCGGCGAGGCGTTCCGGTTCGGCGGCGAACGGGTCGGCGGCGCCTGCCAGGACCAGGCTGGGCACCGTGATGTCGGTCAGGGTTTTGATCGGTTCGTCGTCGAGGCCGGCCGCGACCGCTTCGATGGCCTCCCGGTCTGCGCCGACCACGTCGGCGAGAATCCGGAACATCATGGCGATCGAAGACGCGCCCGCGCCGTCGCCACGCATGGCCGTGCGCAGGTCGTCGATATCGATGACGCGGCGATCGACGCCACCACAGTCGAGGACACCCGAGCCGATCCCACCGACGACCAGCTTCGTCACCCGCTCGTCGGCGGCCGCGACCAGCAGCGAGATGATCCCGCCCATCGAATAGCCGACTTGCACAACGCGATCGAAGCCCAGCTCGTCGTACAGCGCGCTGACGTCCTTCGCCATCGCCGCCCACGAGTACCGCGCGGTGTCGTGTGGTTTGTCCGAGCGGCCGTGCCCGCGCGCGTCCAGCGAGACGACCGTGTGCCCGGCGGCCTGCAAGGCGCCGACCACCCCGGTGCCCATCCAGTTGGCGTTGGTGTCCGCCACCACCCCGTGCTGCAACACGACCGGGATCCCTTCGCCCTCCCACATGCGGTAGTTGAGCTCCAGTCCATCCCAGGTCTTGAACTTCGTCATGACCGGATCGTAGTGGTGTCGACCCCAAGGGTTGACAAGTTCTAGATGTTCAGTCTTTACTGAACACATCAGTTCTTGCGGAATAAACAAGACCTACAGAACGTGATCAAGAACTTCTCGAAGGAGCATCATGACCAGCGCCGCGATCCGCACCGAAGGCTTGACCAAGCACTATGGCAAGCATGTCGCACTCACCGATCTGAACCTCGAGGTCGGCCAGGGCGAGGTATTCGGGTTTCTCGGCCCCAACGGCGCGGGCAAGTCCACCACCATCCGCATCCTGCTGGATCTGATCCGGCCTACCTCAGGACACGTCGAGGTGCTCGGCGTCGATCCCCGCGCGGGCGGTGCGGAACTGCGTAAGCGCATCGGCTACCTGCCGGGCGAGCTCGAGATCGAGGGCCGCAATACCGCCCGCGACCTACTCGGATTCCTGGCCGACCTGCGCGGCACGGTCCCCGCGAACCGGATCACCGACCTCGCCGACCTGCTCGATCTGGACCTGTCCAAGAAGGTCGGCGCGATGTCCAAGGGCAACAAACAGAAGGTCGGCATCATCGCCGCCTTCATGCACAACCCCGACCTGCTCATCCTCGACGAGCCGACCTCCGGCCTGGATCCGCTACTGCAGCAACGCTTCCTGGATCTGGTCACCGCGGCCAAGGACAACGGGCAGACGGTGTTCATGTCCTCGCACATCCTCAGCGAGGTACAGCAGACCGCCGACCGCGCGGTCATCATGCGAGCGGGCCGGCTGCTCGGCACCGAGAACGTCGAGGATCTGCGTCGGCGCTCGCCACGCTCGGTCGAGCTGGTGTTCGGCGAGGACGTTTTCGCCGACGATTTCGCCGCGCTGCCCAGTGTGCGCGACCTGATCATCGACGGAAAAACGTTGCGCTGCACCACCGAAGGCGAGGTGGACGAGCTCTTCAAGACGGCGGCCAAGTACCACTTGGTCAGTGTGCTCTCCACCGAGCCCGACCTCGAAGAGATCTTCTTCAGCCTCTACGGCCGCTGATCCGCACCAGCTCCCGAACCACCGAAATACTTATCGCACAGGAGAACTCGTCATGACCCGCTCGGTTTTCACCCAGACATTGAAGGAACAGCGGCGCGGCCTGATCGGTTGGTCGATCGGCCTGGCCATCGTCCCGATGATGTACCTGCCCAACTTCCAGTCGCTGCAGCAGCAGGGCTCGCTCGACATCAAGCAGAACAAGATGTACGAGGCACTGGGTATGGGCGACTTCGCCAGCGCCACCGGCTATATGCAGTCCATGGTGTATGCGATGATGGGCACGCTGTTGCTGCTCATCTTCGCGGTCACCTTCGCAGCGCGATCGGCCGCTCAGGAAGACACCGGAACGCTGGATCTGCTACTGGCCCAACCGGTGAGCCGTCGGAGCCTGCTCGCGCAACGGTTCGCGGCGCTTGCGGTGCAGACCGGAATCGTCACCGCCGTCTTCACGCTCAGCATCGTCGCCGGAGCGAACGCGGGGCAGATGAACATTCCGGCAGGCAATATCGTCGCCGCAAGCGCGGGGCTCGGCCTGCTCGCCCTCGTAGTCGGCGCGATCACCCTACTGATCGGCGCGTTCACCGGAAAGCGTACGCTGACACTGGGATTCGCCGCGTTGGTCGCGCTGGCGGCCTACCTGGCCAACAACCTCGGCGGGATGTTCGAGGGCGCCGAATGGCTGCGCAAGCTGTCGCCCTTCTACTACGCGATCGGTGATTCGCCACTGGTAAACGGCTGGAACGGCATCAACCTCGCGGTGCTGGTCGCTGTGGTGGCCGTCGCCGTGGTGGCCGCACTCGGCGCCTTCGACCGCCGCGACCTAGCGGTCTGACTCCACCAGAACGGGGCGGGCCGACACGGCCCGCCTCGTTTTACCCATATCGATACCATCGAAGGGATACTCGACCGATGAGCGAGCCGACCCAGGACCCCACCCCCGAACAATTGGCCTTCGTCGAGGATTTGGCGCTCGTATTCGAACGGATGGGTCTGGTCCGGATGGTCGGCCGGGCCGCATCCTGGCTGCTGATCTGCGACCCGCCCGAGCAGACGTTCGGCCAGATCGCCGACGCGCTGCAGGCATCGAAGGGCTCCATCTCGAGCGCGCTGAAGACCCTGGTCACCATGCGCTGGGTGGACAAGACGTCCAAGCCGGGCGACCGAAGGGATTACTACTCGATCCGGCCCGGAATCCTCCCGGACCTGCAGCGCCAGCAGATCTCCCAGTACACCGACCTCACGGACACGACTACGCGCGGCCTCAGGCTGTTCGACGACCCGAACGGCGAACAAGCCGCCCGAGTCCGTGACATGCACGAGTTCTTCCTTTTCGTCACCAAGGAGATACCCGCACTGCTCGATCGCTGGGATGCCGAGCACCCGCGCTCCTGAGCGCGAACACCTCGGGCCGAAATCAGGCCAGCATCTTCGTCTTCAGCGCGGCGATGTCGGCGGACGACAGCTTCAGGCCGTCACGGACGTAGTTGTAGAAGCTGCCATAGGTCCGGTCGGCCTGGTCGAAGGCGGCGTCGAGCCACGGCTGCCGGACACCGTTGATGGTGTCGTCGGGGCCGGTGTTGCGGTACTGGTTGGACAGCAGGTAGTCCTGGTTCACGGTGTCGCGGTCGACGCCGAGGATGGTCAGCAGGACCGCGGAGGTCCAGCCGGTACGGTCCTTGCCCGCAGTGCAGTGGAACAGCACGGCACCGTCTTCGGTGTCGATGATGTCGCGCAGCACCGAAGAGAAGGCCTGGTTGGCGCCGGGGGCGGTGATGAAGGCGCGATAGAGATCGTCGCCGCCGGTCAGCGTGGTGATCAGGGTCTGCGGCGGGGCCTGGCCGATGACGTCGTCCCAATGGGCGGTGGCGCCCGCGGGCACCTTGTCGGGACCGATGGCGCGTTCGTAGACGGTGCGCAGGTCGTCGACGTAGCGGACCTGGCGCTGGGTCAGGTCGGCGAGGTCGACGGGTGTCGCGTTATTGAGTTGGCCGGTGCGGAAGACCAGGCCGGTGCGCACGAAGCGGCCGTCGGTGGTGCGATAGCCGCCCGCGTCACGAGCGTTCTGCACGCCCTGCAGGTTCAGCGAACGGTCGAACGTGGTGACCGTCGCGCTGGGCTGGTCGGCGAGAGCGACACCCGCCACGGGCCCGAAGGCGACGGCAAGACCTGCGGCGAGTGCCACCGGGACGCGGATCGAACGGCTGACCATGACAAGTGCTCCCATCGATTGAGCGAACAGTCCCCCGGTTTCGACACAACTTTCCGTGCCACGCACCGGCACAGAACGTGAGCTGTGCCATCACGCCGCGAACGCCTGCTAGGCGGCCGCGGCCTCGAAACGCGACAACGCCAGCAGTCGCGAGATCGCGCGCAGGTACTTCTTGCGGTACCCGCCCCCGAGCATCTCCTGCGAGAAGATCTCATCGAGCTTGGCACCGGACACGGTGACCGGGATGCTCGCGTCGTAAAGCCGGTCGGCAAGGACCACGATCCGCAGCGCGACAGCCTGATCGTTGACCTGGTGCACGTTCGAGATGAACACCGACGACACCCCGGAGATCAGCGCGCCGTACTTCGACGGGTGCAGCGTGCTCAGATGCTTCAGCAGTGCGTCGAACTCGTCGAGCGTGGATCCCGATGTGGCGATGGCTCGTTCGGTCAGCAGCTCCGGCGAGGTCGGCTCCGGCGCGGGCGGCAGATCGCGGTGACGATAGTCGGGACCGTCGACACGCACGGGCTCGAAGATGGAGCCGAGCTTCTTGATTTCACGCAGGAAGTCCTGCGCGGCGAAGCGGCCCTCGCCCAGCTGACCTGGCAGCGTGTTGGAGGTCGCGACGATGGACACACCGCGCGCGGACAGCTCGGTCAGCAGTCGCGATACCAGCATCGTGTCGCCGGGATCGTCGAGTTCGAATTCGTCGATGCACAGCACACTGTTGGCCGACAGCCGCTCGACGGCATTGTTGAACCCAAGCGCGCCAACGAGATTGGTCACCTCACCAAAGGTGCCGAAGGACTTCGGCGCGGGCGCGCTGTGGAAGATGGAGGCGAGCAAGTGGGTCTTTCCGACGCCGAAGCCGCCGTCGAGATACAGCCCGGCGCCGCTGATCGGCTTCTTCTTGCCGAACAGACTCTTCTTGTTCACCGCTTGGTTGATCTTGGCGACCTGACCGGCGAAGTCCTCGGCCTTGCGGACCGCGGCAGCCTGGCTCGGCTCCTTGGGATCCGGGATATAGGAGGCGAAACTGACCTCGTCGAACATGGGCGGGGGCACCATCTGCGCGACCAATTGGTCTGCCGGAACCTCCGGATGGCGATCGACAAGGCGTTCTTGCATAGACGGAGCCTAATGACGTGGTGTGATGTTGCTTCATGCAGCGTATCCACAATGCGATCCAGCTCACAGGGTTGAGCGACAACGACCTCGCCGAGCTGTACGCCTACCCCACTCAGGTCGACGCGCCCTGGGTCCGAGCCAATTTCGTGTCCAGCATCGATGGCGCCGCCACCAGCGGCGGACTGTCCGAGGGCCTCGGCACGCCCGCCGACAAGTCGGTGTTCACGATGCTGCGCGAGCTGGCCGACGTGATCCTCATCGGTGCGGGGACCGTGCGCGCGGAAAACTACGGCGGCGCCCGCACCGACCCGCGGCGGCGCCGCGCCCTCTACGACCGCGGTATGGGCGGCCATCGCGAAGGCGCACCGCCGCCGATCGCCGTGCTCACCGCGAGCGCCGCGATCGAGCCCGGCTCGCGGCTGTGCACCGACACCACCGTCGCGCCCATCATCATCACGACCGCTGCCGCGCCACCGGACCGCAAGCAGCGGCTGAGCGACGCGGGTGCGCGGGTGGTCGAGGCCGGCGACATCGCGGTGACCCCGAAGGGGCTGCTGCGCGCGCTCGAGGAGCTCGGATTGCGCCGCGTGCTGTGCGAGGGCGGCCCGCACCTGTTCGGCGAGCTGCTGGAGGCCGAAGCGATCGACGAACTGTGCCTGACCACCGCACCCGTGCTGGTCGGTGGCACGGCACGGCGAATATCGCTGTCCGCACACGAGTTCCGCACCCCCATGGCGCGCAAGCACATCCTGCTCGACGACGACGGCACGATACTCACCCGTTGGGCTCGTCGCTGACTCGCGGGTCACCCGCACCCGGTCGGCTCTTCTACGCCTCCTTTGTGAAACAACCGGAGGAACCTGGCAGGCTGTAGCGCATGCGCTGGACTCGGGCCGCCGTGCTGGCCTCGACACTCTCGATCATGATCGCCGGATGCGGTGCGGGACCCTCCGATCGCCCCGGTGTTGCCGTCGAGCGCGCGCCCGCCGTCGGAGGGCCCGCCGCCACGTCGACCGCGCCACCGCCGCCGACGGCCGAGCTGCCCAAGACCGACCTGAGCTGGCGGGACTGCACGGCGCCGACGCTCGACCTGCTCGGTCTCGGCCCCGCACCCGCGGGCCTTGTCCTGGACTGCGCCGAGTTCTCGACACCGATCGACGGGACGGGCGCCGTGCTCGGTAGCTTCCGCGCCGGTGCCGTGCGTGCCCGGCTGCCGCAGACCCCGGCTGACGTCGCCCCGCTGGTACTCACCTCGGGTGCGGATCGATCCTCCTCGGCCACACTGGCCGGGCTGGCTGTCGGACCGGCGAGTTCGCTGTTGGCAACGCGCCCGATCGTCGCGGTGGACCGCCGCGGCCTCGGCACCTCGCAGCCGATCGACTGCCTGCCGGCCGACGTACGCAAGGGCCTGGCCGACAACGCCCAATTCGCGCCGGGCGCAACCGATCCCGCCGAGGCGGTAACCGGGTTCAGCCAAGACGCCACCATCGCCTGCCGCGACTTCCTGCACCCCTACGAGGGCGCCTTCGACGCCCCGCACGCCGCCGACGACATCGAACAGCTGCGCAAGCTGTGGCAGGTCGAGCACATCGACCTGCTCGGCAGCGGCAACGGCGCCAAGGTCGCGCTCAGCTTCGCCCGCAGGTACGGCGACCACCTCTCGCGGCTGATCCTGGACTCCCCCGAAGCCGTCGGCGCCGACGCGACCACCCGGGCCGAACAGCAGGTCCAGGGCGCAGAGGCGGCGCTGACCGCATTCGCGCAGCGCTGCACCGGAATCAACTGCTCGCTCGGCGCCGACCCGCGCGCGGCGATTACCGAGCTGGTGAACCGGGCTAGCACCGGCGGACTCGGCGACATCTCCGCGAACGCGCTGTTGACCACGGTGTCCGGGTTCCTCGGCGGCCCGCGCGGCGACCAGGCCAATCGCATCGCCGAACTCGCCGACGCGCTCTCGGCGGCAGGGCGCGGCGACCGTGGCTCGCTCGGGAACCTCATCCTGCGCGAATCCGCCGCGACCGCGAGCGACGGACAGTTCGTGAACCGCTGCACCGACAATCAGACGCCGCCGTCCCCGAGCCGGGCCAAGGAACTCGGTGTCGAATGGGGCCAGAAGTATCCGGTCTTCGGCAAGGCCGCCGCGATCGCCATGATGGATTGCGCGGCATGGCCGGTCGCGAGTGCGCCGCCGCTGCCGACGAAGCTGGACCTGCCGGTTCTCGTCCTCGGTGGGGTCGCCGATCCGGTGGTCGGCAACGGTGGCCAGGCCTCGGTGACCGGTGCGCTCGGCGCCGCTGGCGCCCGCCACGCCTCGGTGACCTGGCAGGGCTGGGGGCATCCCGTCTTCACCCATTCCGGCTGCGCCCAACAGGCGCTACTCGACTATCTGAAGGACGCGAAGCTGCCGAAGGATGGCACCGCGTGCCCCGCATGACCCCCTGAAATCGGCGCGCCGGACAGGTCCCCGCTACCGTCAGCCGCGATCCGGTGTACCGTGCCCCAGTGTTACTTCGACAGCTCGAGCCACGCACCGCTCGTACCACCGCCGAAGCGATAAAATTCGCACTCTGGCCTTTAGCGGTCATGACTGTGCTCAATCGAGTCTTCATCAAGGCTGTCAACGGGTTCATCACCGACGACTTCAAGCCGGTCTACAACGCGTCGCTTGCCTTCCTCAACGGCAACCCGGTGTACACCGCCAATTTCGACTCGGTCGACCCGCATTACCTGTACCCGCCCAGTGGAACTCTGCTGATCGCGCCGCTGGCGCTGGTCGATCCGGAGAAGTCGCGCTGGTGCTTCATCCTGCTGAACGCCGCCGCCATCATCCTGGCCTGCTACCTGCTGCTGAAGCTGTTCAAGTTCACGCTGTCCTCGGTGGCGGCTCCGGTGCTGCTGTTCGCGATGTTCATCTCCGAAACAGTCACAAACACACTGGTTTTCACCAATGTCAACGGATGCATCCTGCTGGCCGAGGTCGTCTTCCTCCATCTGCTGCTACAGCGACGAGACCTATGGGCAGGCGCATTACTCGGATTGAGCATCGCGGTCAAACCGACGCTGGCACCGCTGATCCTGATCGCGGCTGCCCGGCGACAGTGGAAGGTCTTCTACCCCGCGATCGGCGTGCCCGTCGCGCTGACCGCGATTGCCTGGCCGCTGTCGAAAGATGCGGACAAGTTCTTCACCCGCACCGCTCGCTACATCGTCGAATCGAGGGACTACTTCAACAGCGCCATCGTCGGCAACGCGGCCTACTACGGTCTGCCGCTGTGGCTGACCTGGGGCATGCGCATCGTCATGGGCATTCTCGTCGCCATCACGCTGTGGCTGCTGTACCGCTACTACCGCGAGGACGAGCTGTTCTTCGTGACGACCTCGTCCGGTGTGCTGATGACCGCGTCGTTCCTGTTGCCCTCGCTCGGGCAGATGTACTACTCGATGATGCTGTTCCCGCTCTTGATGTCGGTGGTGCTGCGCAATTCGGTGATGCGCAACTGGCCGGCCTGGTTGGCGGTGTTCGGGTTCATGTCCTACGACAAGTGGCTCTCGGACCGCTGGCAGGGTTTCGGCCGCAACCTGGAGTATCTGCGCATCACTTTCGGCTGGGGTCTGCTGCTCATCGTGATCTTCTGTGTGCTGGGTGACCGGTACCTGGCAGCCCGGCGGGACGGTCGACTGCGGTTCGGCATCGACCCGACCTGGATGTCGGCGCCCGATTCCCACGACGACGCCGTCGCAGACCCTGCGCCGCGGCGTTCGATCGAGACGGCCGCCGAGGACACCGACCCTGCCGACAGCGAACGATCCGAATTTCGGGCCGAACCGCAGGCGAGCGTGCTCAAGTAGCGACACGGTTTGCGGCGCGGCGGCTGAAAACCTATTAGCGTGGAGCAATGAGTTCTGACGCTGACACGTCCATGCCCGCGCCTCGCATCCAGCTGACGCCACAGGAGTGGAAAGCCAAGCTGAATCCTGAGGAGTACGCGGTGCTGCGGCAGGCCGCGACCGAACGCCCCTTCACCGGCGAGTACACCGACACCACGACCGAAGGCGTCTACGTGTGCCGGGCATGCGGGTCCGAGTTGTTCCGCAGCGACGAAAAGTTCGATTCGCACTGCGGCTGGCCGTCGTTCTTCGACCCGGCGAAGTCGGAGGCGGTGATCCTGCGCTCCGACGACGCCCTCGGCATGAGACGGGTCGAAGTGCTGTGCGCAAACTGCCACAGCCACCTCGGCCACGTGTTCGAGGGCGAGGGGTACAACACGCCCACCGACAAGCGCTACTGCATCAACTCGATTGCGCTGCAGCTGCACCCCTCGGGCAACGCAGCGCAGTAGTCTTCGGCGCTCAGCGGAAGGGTACGGACTGCGGTTACGGTGCGCATGCCCCGAAATATTGGGGCATGCGGTTCGTTCTGCCGCGTTTGCTCAGCAATTGCACTTCTGGCTGCCGAAGGGCGGCGGGCCCTGATCCGAATCAAGGCGGGTTTTCGCGCGCCAGGCTCAGGGCAGCGCGGCGATGAGCTTGTCGACCTCTACGCGCGGACCGGTGTAGAACGGGATCTCTTCGCGCACATGCAGGCGGGCCTCGGTGGCCCGCAGATCACGCATCAGGTCCACGATGCGGTGCAGTTCCGGCGCCTCGAAGGCGAGGATCCACTCGTAGTCGCCGAGGGCGAACGAGCTGACGGTGTTGGCGCGCACATCCGGGTAGCCGCGAGCGGCCTTGCCATGGTCGGCGAGCATCTTGCGGCGCTCGTCGTCGGGCAGCAGGTACCACTCGTAGGACCGCACGAACGGGTAGACGCAGATGTAGTTGCCCGGGTCTTCACCGGCCAGGAACGCGGGCACGTGGCTCTTGTTGAACTCGGCGGGCCGGTGCAGCGCCACATTGCTCCACACCGGAGTGCTGGCCCTGCCCAGCTCCGTGGTGCGACGGAAGTCCGCGTACGCGGCCTGCAGATCCTCGACGCGCTCGGCGTGCGTCCAGATCATGAAATCGGCGTCGGCGCGCATTCCCGCGACGTCGTAGATGCCACGCACGACCACGTCCCGGTCGGCGAGCCCGTCGAAAAACGCCTGCGCATCGGCAACGGCCTTGGCTCGATCTTCGCCGAGCACACCCGGTTTCACCTGGAACACCGAGAACATCAGGTACCGAATGGTGGAGTTGAGGGCCTGGTAGTCGAGTCGCGCCATGCCACCCATCGTGCCACCCGCCGGAACGAGGTTGACCGCGGGCCGATCGAAGCCGCCGTGCTCCCGATCGGGATAGGCCTCACCCGCGGCCCGTCACGAGCGAGAGCGGATCCGAGCCGCGTGCCGACCAACCACCCCCCGGGTGTCGCCTGCTGCCATCCGGTGACGCGGACCAGCGTCAGCCGTAACGACCAACCGCAGGGGTGCCGCCTGTTGCACGCGACGGCACGGGCCCGGTGTCAGCGACCCCGCCCTGTTCGGAGACCTGGCATCGGCTGTATCGCGTCAGCCGCGTCCGCCGGCGATTCGCTGGGCGGCCGCCGTACCCGAGGCTACGCAGGCGGGGACGCCGACGCCGTGGAGGTAGGCGCCCGCAATGGCGAGACCTTCGAGATCCGCTACAGCCGACTCGATTTCGGCGACACGTTCGGTGTGGCCAGGTGCGTATTGAGCGAGCCCGCCTGGCCAGCGTCGGACCAGGGCGCCGACCGGCTCGATGGTGGCGCCGGTGACGGTGGCGAGGTCTTCGGCAGCGGCGGCGATCAGGTCGGCGTCGGACCAGGACAGAGTGGAATCGTCGCCGAATTTGCCGAAGGAGACACGCACGGCGGCAGTTTCGCGCTGCGCGAGGTGTGTCCACTTGCGGCTGGACAGGGTGAAAGCCTTGGCTCGCAAAGATTCTCCGGTGGCAACAAGGATGCCGGAGTGCTGCGGAAGCGCGGTGTCACGCGGAAGTGCCAGTGCGACAAGGGCAGACGAGGAAAGTTCGATGCCTGCCGCTGCCCCGGCCGCAGCGGGTGAGAGCGTGCGCAGCAGGCGGGCGGTCACCGGCGCCGGGGTGGCGAGTACCACCGCATCCACCGCGCCGACCGGGTCGACGACCCAGCCCCGCAGGCCGCGTGCGAGTCGGGTCACCGGTGTCGCGGTGACGAACTTCGCGCCGGAGCGAGCCGAGAGTGCTTCCAGGAGAACCTGATAGCCGTCGCGAATGCCCCCGAAGACAGGCGCGTTGGACGGCGGCGGCATAGCGGCGGCCACCGCATGGGTCAGGCTGGGTGCGCCGTCGTCGAGTGTCGCGGCCAGTGTCGGCACTGCCGCGCGCACGCCGATCGAACGGGAACTGCCCGCGTACACCCCGCCGAGGAGCGGGTCGACGCTGCGCTCGGCGACTTGGGCACCGAAGCGGTCGGCGATCAGGCTGTAGACGTCGATATCGGCGTCGGGGTACCAGGCCATCGGCCTGCTGGGCTCCTGGTCGATCCGTGCGAGCGTCTCGGCGTCGACCAGTCCTCGCATGGACTCGGCGTCCGAAGGGATCCCCATCAGGGTTCGCTCCGGCATCGGATGCGCCCTGCCCCCCGACCAGAGCAACGGACGCAGCCCCGCCGGAACGACCAGTTGCTGCTCCAGCCCGAGCTCACGCAACAGCTCAGGCACCTCGGGCCGTCGGCCGACGAACGCCTCGGCCCCGAGATCCAAAGGCTCCCCGGCCAATTCACCGGTATACAGAATTCCGCCCACTCGATCGGCCCGATCGATGACCACGATGTCGGCGCGCGGCCCGAGCAGCGTCCGCAACCGATACGCCGCCACCAACCCGGTGATTCCGCCGCCGACAACCGCGATTCTCATACCTGCGACCGTAACCTGCCCGCTACTCACCGACTATGTCGCCACGGACAACCAGGTCTACGTGCTCACGGGTGCGATCGGCCGCGAAGTGGGTGTCCTCGGTCGCCATCCACTGCTCCCACAGCGGCAGGGTGTGCACGCCGTCTCGGTCGAGACCACGCGCCAAACGCACCGCAGCCGGTGTCTCGACCCACACCGCGAACGACAGCCGATCACGCACAGCGGCACGAGCGGAGGACACGCCTTCCAGCACGATCACCCCGCCCGGCGTGACCTCGTGCCACTCGGCAAGGGCCCGATCGACCCAGTCATAGCGTTGATACCGACCGGACCTGCCACCGGCGATCGGTTCGAGCACCTGCTGCTCCAGACGCGGCCACCACGCGAGCTGATTGTTCTCGGCCGCGAAATCGTCGGTGTGCACCACCTGGGCCCCGCACACTGCCGCCAAAGACGCTGCCAGCGTGGACTTCCCGGCACCACCCGGCCCGTCCACCGCCACCAGTCGCGTCGATCCCAGCCGCGGTTCGCTCACGAACACCCGCGCGGCAATCTGCGCCACCGACACCACCACTGTACGAACGCCTCCGATGATCAACTCTGTTCCCAATGTGGCCGCCGACACCACCTGCCGACGAGTCGACTCGGCTGACGGCTCGGTCTCGAGCAGTCGCGCGCCGGGCAGCGGCCGTTCGATCGAGCCCCGCGCGACTGGATTCATCCGACTCGATGCATCACACGCAGCTGGTGGCGAGCTTGCTGCCCCGGGCAGCTCAGAGTTCGTGGACGAGCTCGACCAGGGCAGTCAGTACGCCAGGGTCGGTGTCAGGGAGTACGCCATGGCCGAGGTTGAAGATGTGGCCTGCCGCGCCCATGGTGATCGCTTCATCGGCCTCCCGGACGATCCGGCGCGCCTCCGCCTCGACGGCTGCCGACCCGGCGAAGAGTACGGCGGGATCCAGGTTGCCCTGCAACGCTTTTCCGGGTCCGACGCGACGCACCGCTTCGGTCAGCGGTACTCGCCAATCGACGCCGACGACATCGGCGCCCGCCTCCCCCATCGCGCCGAGCAGCTCACCGGTTCCGACACCGAAATGGATGCGCGGCACGCCCGCGGCGGCGACTTCCGCGAATACCCGCTCGGAGTGCGGCAGGACGAAGGTGCGGTAGTCGGCGAGGGAGAGCGCGCCCGCCCACGAGTCGAACAGTTGTACCGCGTCCACGCCCGCGGCCAGCTGTGCCTGCAGGAAGGCGATAGTGATGTCGGTCAGTACGCCGAGCAGCTCGTGCCAGGTCCCCGGGTCGGCGTGCATCATCGCCTTGGTGCGCTCGTGGTTCTTGCTCGGACCACCCTCCACCAGGTACGAGGCGAGGGTGAACGGCGCGCCCGCGAACCCGATCAGCGGCGTGTCGCCGAGCGCATCGGTCAACAGCTTCACCCCGTCGGTGACCGCGCCCACTTCTTCGGGGCGCAGTCGCGGCAGTGCCCGCACATCGGCGGTGGTGCGCACCGGCGACGCGATCACCGGACCGACACCGGGCACGATGTCGAGGTCGATGCCCGCGGCCTTCAACGGAACGACGATGTCGGAGAACAAGATCGCCGCGTCTACGCCGTGCCTGCGGATCGGCTGCATAGTGATCTCGCACACCAGCTCCGGATCGAAGCAGGACTCGAGCATCCCGATGCCCTTGCGCAGTTCGCGGTACTCGGGCAGCGACCGTCCGGCCTGGCGCATGAACCACACCGGCCGACGGCTCGGTGCGGCGCCAGTGGCGGCGGCCAGGAACGGGGCATCGGTCAACCGGCGGCGGGTGTGAGTGTTCATCACCGTCATCGTAAGCGGGCGACCGCCTCGCCTTCGCCCGGCCGGGCGGATATGCGACTGCCCTGGCGGATCGGCCGGGCATAGCTCAGCAAGGCGAGCTGCGCCCGATGCGCGAATGTCCCCTTCGCTCGGCCGACACAGGCCTCGGACAGACCGCGCCCGACTGTGTTGAATGCGGCTTGGCGGCGCGCCTCCGACCGCGTCGGGTGGACTAGGTCTACCGTCACTTTCGTGACACCGCTCGACTTCCGCGACGGAGCCGCACCGACCGAGGGACCCGATGAGCCAGCTCAATTTCGCGCCGCGGTCGAGGCGATGGCCACCGCTGCCGTGCACCCTCGGATCGAGCTGGCACCGATCCGGCCGCCGCAACGCCTGGCACCCTATTCGTACGCGCTCGGCGCCGAAGTCAAACACCCCGAAACCGCTGTCGTGCCAGTCGATTCCGAGGGCGATGCCTTCGGCAGGCTGATCCTCCTACACGATCCGGACGGCGACGACGCATGGCACGGCATCTTCCGACTGGTCGCCTACATCCAGGCCGACATCGACGGCGCGCTGGCCACCGACCCGCTGTTGCCCGAGGTCGCCTGGAGTTGGCTGGTCGACGCGCTCGAGACCCGCAATGAGCCGTTCACCGCGTTAGGCGGCACCGTCACCTCGACGAGTTCGGTGCGCTACGGCGACATCGCAGGGCCGCCGCGCGCGCACCAATTGGAGCTGCGCGCGTCATGGACGGCGGTCACCACCGAGATGCGGCCTCACGTGGAAGCGTTCTGCGAAGTGCTCGCCTATGCGGCCGGATTGCCGCCCGCTGGTATCACCCATCTGCGACCAGAGTCCTATACCAGCAACGACCACATCTGACCGCCACGTAAAGTTCAGATTTATGCCGGTAGCAGACGAGCCCGATCAGGGCAGCACAGCGGAAGACAACGCAGCAGAGCCGCTGCTGGTCCCCGCGGAGGGTGTACCACCCGTCCTCGCTACCGCGCGCGAGATCGTCGACGCCGCCGCCCGCCTTGCCGCGGGTACCGGTCCGCTCGCCGTCGACGCCGAGCGTGCGTCCGGTTTCCGGTATTCGGCCCGCGCTTACCTGATCCAGCTGCGCCGTGCCGGGGCGGGCAGCTTCCTCATCGACCCGATTCCGGTGACCGATGCGCTCGCTCCACTGGCCGAGGCGATCAACGACCTCGAGTGGGTATTGCATTCGGCGGACCAGGATCTGCCCGGCCTCGCTGAACTCGGCCTGCGTCCGACGCGGCTGTTCGACACCGAATTGGGTGGCAGGCTGGCCGGTTTCGAACGCGTCGGGCTCGCGGCGATGGTCGAAAAGCTGCTTGGCAGGGCGCTGCGGAAGGGCCATGGGGCGGCCGACTGGTCCACCCGGCCGCTGCCCGATGAATGGCTGAACTACGCAGCGCTCGATGTCGAACTGCTACTCGAGCTGCGTGGCGAGGTCGCGAAGGCACTCGACGAGCAGGGCAAAACGGATTGGGCTGCACAGGAATTCGAGCACGTTCGAATCACCGAGCCCAGCGCGCCGAAGGCTGATCGGTGGCGGCGCACCTCTGGCATCCACACGTTGCGCCGCACCCGGCAACTGGCCATCGTGCGTGAATTGTGGAACACCAGGGACGGATTGGCGCGCTCCCGCGACGTCGCGCCCGCCCGCATTCTGCCGGACGCGGCGATCGTTTCCGCCGCGACCGCGGAGCCGCGCACCATCGCCCAGCTACGTGCGCTGCCGGTCTTCGGCGGACCACGTCAGCGGCGCTATTCCCGCGAATGGCTCGGCGCCGTCGACCGCGGCCGTACGCTGCCCGACAGCGAGCTGCCGCCGCTGACCCAGCCGTTCGACGGGCCGCCGCCGGTGAACCGATGGGAACGTCGCGACGCCGCAGCCGCCGCCCGGCTGACCCGGGCGCGCGCAGCGATGGGTGAGCTGTCCGATGAACACGCGATCCCGGTGGAGAACCTGCTCTCCCCCGACCTCGTGCGCCGCCTGTGCTGGGATGGACTGCCGGACTACGACCGCATCCCCGAGTCGCCCGCCGAACTTTCGGCGGCGATCGATGGGTTCCTGAAGTCGGGCGGGGCGCGTCCGTGGCAGCGCGAATTGGCGGTGCCACGGCTGACGGCGGCGCTGACTCCGGAGACTCCCGGCGCATAGCGTGCGTTCCGAGGTCGATGGCGGCTAGGCGGACCGCCACCTCGAGTCAGGGATTAGTCGTGACCGCGCCCTCGACTGTCCGCTTGAAGACCTCCAGTCCTTGATCCATGCTCGCGCCGAATGCGATGGCGAGTTCGTCGGGCAGCACATCGTGGATCCAGACGAATCGGCTGCCGTTGTCCTGCGGGAACACCTGCATCGACGCATTGTTGTGTTCCGGCGCGATGCTGTCGCCGACGATGGAGTAGACGAAGCGACGCTCCGCCTCGTCCAGCTCGATCAGTCGCTCTCGCAGCACCGTTCCATTCACGAACGTGGCCACCCGCACTTCGGGCGAGTCGAGCCGACATTCGGTGACGAAACCCGGCGCCATGCGAATCGGCCCCTGGCCGAAGTCGCCGATGATGGCCCACACGTCCTCGACGGAGGCTTCGACGAAGATCTCTTTCTTGACCGATCCCATGGCCGACTCTCCCTTCAGGGCTTCATGCCCGTCGTTGATAACTATCGTTAAAGAAACGGTAGTTAGTTAACCGCCTAACGTCAATGGGTAGTTATCCTGTATTCATGCCCGCCAGAATCGAAACCACGGCCGCCGAGGACCTCACCCCAGCGGCGATGCGTCGCCTGGTGGAGTTCGTCAACACCCGCCGCGCGGACGGCGACGCCATCGGCACACCGGACCAGCTGGCGACCTGGCTCCACGAACACGCACTACTGCCCCGCGACACCGCCGTCACCGCACACGAACGCGACCGCGCGGCCCGAGCCCGAGAAGGACTCCGCGCCCTCCTCGCGCACAACAACGCCGAACCCGTCACGAGCCCACGACCCGACGGACTCGACCCCACCGCACACACCGACCTCGCCGCACTGACCGCCGAACTCCCGCTGACACTCGATGTCACCAGCACGCCCCCCACCCTGGTGCCTGCCACCCACGGACCGGTCGATACCGCCCTGGCCACTCTCCTCGCCGACATCGCCACCGCCGTCGCCGCAGGCACCTGGTCCCGACTCAAAACCTGCCGCGAACCGAGCTGCCGCTGGGCCTTCTACGACCACTCCCGCAACCGAGGCCGCACCTGGTGCTCGATGAACGTTTGCGGCAACCGCGTGAAAGTCCGTGCCTCCCACCGGCGCAACTCGACTCGATAGCCCCCTCGAGTCCCTGGACGGAGAACAACCCGCAGTCGAACCGCCGCCTGCCTCGGTGATGAGTGGATCCAGGACGGGCTGCCGCATGTCGAGGGTGAGTATGAGCGCGTCCTGCGGCTTGCCCTTCGCACCCGGAGCACGAGCTGCTGGCGTGCTGCGCGCCCAGAGTGTCGGACACTCAGCCGGCGTCGAGCCAACCCGTAATACGGCGGGCGATATCGGTGGGTGTGAGACCCAGCTCTTCATGAACCTGGGCACGCGACGCGTGGTCCAGGAAGTGTTGGGGCACACCGAGATCCCTCGTCGGCACATCCAGCCCGGCGCCGCGCAGGCGGGCGGAGATGGTGGAGCCGATGCCGCCGTGCAGGCCGCCGTCTTCGAGTGTTACCAGGAGGCGGTAGTTTTCGGCGAGTTTGACGATGGTGTCGGAGACCGGGAGGACCCAGCGCGGGTCGATGACGGTGATCGAAACGCCTTCTGGTTCCAGAAGATCGGCGACCTGCAGGGCCAGTTCGGCGAAGGCGCCGACGGCCACGACGAGGACGTCGCCGCGCTGGGTTTGGGCGGAGCCGCCGTCACGGTCCGGTAGGCGGAGGACGTCTACCCCGTCGAGGCGCTCCACTGCCGAAATATCTTCGACGACACTGCCCTTCGGGAACCGGATGGCAGTGGGGCCGTCATTGACCGCGAGTGCTTCGGCCAGTTCTTCGCGCAGGGTGCCCGCGTCGCGTGGTGCGGCAACCCGGATTCCGGGAATGATGCCGAGCACCGACAGGTCCCACATGCCGTTGTGGCTGGCGCCGTCGTTGCCGGTGATTCCCGCGCGGTCGAGGACCACGGTCACCGGCTGCTTCAGCAGCGCGACATCCATCAGCAGCTGATCGAAGGCACGGTTGAGGAAGGTGGAGTAGATCGCGACCACCGGATGCATGCCGCCGAGGGCGAGCCCGGCCGCCGAGGCCATGGCGTGCTGTTCGGCGATGCCGACATCGAACATTCGCTCCGGGAAACGCTCACCGAATGCCGAAAGCCCGGTCGGTCCCGGCATGGCAGCGGTGATGGCGACGATGTCGTCGCGACGTTCCGCGAGCGTGATGAGCTCTTCGGCGAACACCGAGGTCCAGCCGAGCGCCTTCTTACCGGCCAGCGGCCGTCCGGTCAGCGGGTCGAGCGGGTCGCAGGCGTGCATCTGGTCGGCCACGTGGTTTTCCGCGTGCGAGTAGCCACGGCCCTTCTGCGTCACCACATGCACGACGACGGGGCCGCCGAAGTCCTTGGCTCGGCGCAGTGCGGCCTCCAGCGCGACGCTGTCGTGCCCGTCCACCGGGCCGACGTACTTCATTCCGAGATCGCTGAACAGCTCCTGCGGACTGACGGCGTCCTTGATCCCGGCCTTCACCGCGTGCACCATCGAGTACGCGGATTCGCCGACCCGCGGGATGCTCTTGAGGATGCGCTTGCCCGCGTCGAGCGCGTGCTCGTAGGCGGGTTGGGTGCGCAGCGCGGTCAATCGGTCGGCAAGGCCGCCGATGGTCGGCGCGTAGGAGCGGCCGTTGTCGTTGACCACGACGACCACCGGACGGTCTGGAGCGGCGGCGATATTGTTCAGCGCCTCCCAGCACATGCCGCCGGTGAGCGCGCCGTCACCGACGACCGCGACGACGTGCCGATGCTGACCGGTCAGCGCGAAGGCTTTGGCAAGACCGTCGGCGTAGGACAGCGAGGCCGAAGCGTGCGAGGACTCCACCCAGTCGTGGGCGCTCTCGGCGCGGCTCGGATAGCCGGACAACCCGCCCTGCTTGCGCAGCGTGTCGAACTGGTCTTTGCGACCGGTGAGGATCTTGTGCACATAGGCCTGGTGCCCGGTGTCGAAGATCAACGGATCGGCTGGCGAGTCGAAGATCCGGTGCAACGCGATGGTCAGTTCCACCACGCCGAGGTTGGGCCCGAGGTGACCACCGGTCGCCGCGACCTTCTCCACCAGGAACTGGCGAATCTCCGCCGCCAGCTCCGGCAACTCGGCCATGCTCAGCCGGCGCAGGTCTTCGGGCGTATCGACCCGGGAAAGCACTCCCACCTGAACTCGCTCCCTCCGGATAGCGCATCTGATCCGATCAGTCTACGGAGTGGCTCCGGATCCTCCGCACGAGCGGAGTACCCACCTGCCGACATGGCGCTGAAATGTGAGCCTCCACACGAATCGTCGGCCGGACGGCAAACCGTCCGAAGACACGCGTACGGCCGAACTTCCGACCACCGTACAGGTCGCACGAGGTCCATACGAAGACACGCGCTCGGCGGACGAAGGTTCGACCACGGCACATACGCTACCGCGCCTACAGTGATCCTGTGGCCGAGCCCGAGCAGCAGGTTCCGCAGGCGGTCGACCCCGGCGTCGTGGCACGCATCCTCACCGAGGTCTACCAGCTGTGCCGGGCCGACGACTCCGGCGCACTGGCCGACTACATCCCGGAACTCGCAGCGGCGCAGCCCGATTCGTTCGCACTGTGCCTGGCCACCGCGGACGGCCGGGTGTACGGCACCGGAGATGTCACCACCTCGTTCACCATCCAGTCCATCTCCAAGCCGTTCACTTATGCGCTCGCCCTGGCGGATCGGGGTCCCGCGGCAGTCGCCGAGCGCATCGACGTGGAACCCTCCGGCGAGCCGTTCAACGAGATCAGTTTGGACCCGGTGACCGCGCGACCGCGCAATCCGATGATCAATGCCGGCGCCATCACCGCCGCGTCCCTGATCACCGGCCACGATCCGGCCGACAAGTTCGAACGCGTCCGGCGCAGCTACTCCCGCTTCGCGGGACGCGAATTGACGATGAACGAGGCGGTGTACGCTTCCGAGGCACGCACCGGCTTCCGCAACCGCGCCATCGGCTACATGCTGCGTTCTTTCGGCATTATCGACTCCGATCCGGACGAGGCGGTCGACCGGTACTTCCGGCAGTGCTCGCTCAACGTCACCTGCCGCGACCTCGCGTTGATGGCGGCGACGCTGGCCAACAACGGGCTCAACCCGGTGACTCACGAGCGCGCGTTGTCGGTCGCGCTGGCCGAGCAGGTCCTCAGTGTGATGACCACCTGCGGGATGTACAACGCCGCGGGCGACTGGGTGACCACCGTCGGATTACCCGCGAAGAGCGGTGTCGGCGGCGGGATTCTCGCGGTGCTGCCCGGACAGATCGGGATCGCCGTCTACTCCCCACGCCTCGACGACCGCGGCAACAGCGTGCGCGGCGTCGCCGCCTGCCGTGAGCTGTCGAGGCGGCTGGAACTGCACTTTCTGCACGTCACCCGCTCCGGGCGCACCGCGATCCGCGCCGCGTATTCGGTGGCCGAGGTGCCGTCGCGGCTGCAGCGCACCACCGACGAGACGGCGGTGCTCGCCGAGCACGGTGACCGGGCACGCGTGTACGAACTACACGGCGACTTGCTGTTCGCGGGCGCGGAACGTGCGGTGCGCGCTATCGAGGAGCAGGCGGGCGAGCTGGAAGCGCTTGTGGTCGACCTACGCCGGGTGGGCGAGGTGAGCGAGATCGCCGTGCACATGCTCGACGAACTCCAGAACGAACTGGCGGCGGCAGGCTGCCGCGTCGCGATCGTCGACCCCGACAGCAAGATGGGGCACCTCGTCTCCAGCCTGGATCCGAACGACCCACGCGGACGCGTGTTCATCGACCGCGACACCGCCACCGAATGGTGCGAGGACATTGTGCTCGACCACCATCGGCCGGAAGGCGAACCGGCGTGCACCTCCATGCCGATCGAGGACCATCCCGTACTCGCCGCGCTCAACCACGACGACCGGGCGCGGCTGGCAAAGGATTTCGAGGTGCGCACCATCGCCCGCGGCGAAGTGATCGCGCCCCGCGGCAGCACCCGCTCCGGCCTGTACCTGATCCTGGAGGGTCGGGTGCGGATCACCTTCGAAGGCGCCGACGGGCGCACGCACCGGCTGGCGTCGCTCTCGGCCGGAATGTCGTTCGGCGAGATCCCGATGCTCGTGGGCACACCGTTCGTCAACGAAGCCCACGCGGAAAGCGGCGTGCGCGTCGCGGTGCTCAGCCCCGAACGGTTCGATGTGCTCACCGAGACGGCACCCGAGCTGAAACTTGCCCTGCTCGAGCGGCTGGCAGCCGGCGCATACGCACAGATAGACGCCGCGGTACGAGCGATCGCCGTGCGCGGCGGGGACTACTGAGCCGCAGTGACCTACGCGGGGCGGGGACGTTTGCGACGCATCGACCGTTGAGCCTGCGAAATGACGATCCGACAGAATCAGGAGAGCGCCGTGAGCAACAAGAAGTCCGACTCCGACGAGTCCGCCGCCACCACGGGCACGGTCACCACCTTCGGGACCGGGACCGCGCGCGCCACCCCGGACCTGATGCGGGTCACCATCTCGATCGAGACCAGAGCGAGCAAGGTCGCGCTCGCCTACGGGCAAGCCGGTGAGCGGGTGGCCGCCGTCACCAATTCGCTGCGCTCGGACGGAGTTTCGGGAGCCGACATCGCGACCAGCGGGCTGTCGGTGCGCACCGAGACCGTCTGGATCGAAGGCGGTGGCTCCAAGATCACCGGCTATCTCGCCACGACCGACCTGACAGTGGTACTGCGCGATATCGGCGAAAGCGCCGACCCCGGACCCGCGACAATCATCGCCAACTGTGTCGAGGCCGGCGGCGACGATGTCCGCTTGGGTGGCCTCAACCTGACTTTCGCCGATCAGGAGCGCCTGCTGACCCAAGCCCGCGACGCGGCATGGGACAACGCCCTGGCCAAGGCCGAGCAATACGCCGGCCGCGCCGCACGCACCCTTGGACCCGTCCTGGAGATCACCGAGAACACCACCTCGGCACCCCCCGCGTATCCCCGCGTCAAGATGATGTCCGCACCCATGGACACCGCCTACGGCGCCGCCCCGGTCCCCGTCGAACTCGGCGAATCCGAGATCACCGCCACCATCCGCGCCACCTGGCAACTCGGCTAGACCTAACCACAAGCGCACAGTCCCCGCACCCCTTGTCGCAACCAGACACCCGCTACACGGGGTGTGCGGTGTTGACACGGGGTCCGGATGCCGTCCGATCGGGTTGTGGCGCGGTAGCGCAACCACAACGAGTCTTCGCGCTGGAAGCTGCCTGCCTGGCGGTAGCGAGCCATTCACCCCGCACCCTTTGTCGGAACCGGACACCCGCTATACGGGGTGCGCGGTTCTGACACGGGGTGCGAATGCCGTCCGATCGGGTTGTGGTCGGTCACGCAACCGCAGCCGGTCTTCACGGTGGAAGCTGTTGCCTGCCTCCCTGGCCTGCCGGTAGCGACGCCCGCCCCACACCCTTTGTCGCAGCCAGACACCCGCTATACAGGGTGTGCGGTGTTGATACGGGGTGCGGCCGTCCGATCGGGTTGTGGTTGGTGACGCAACCACAGCCAGTCTTCACGCTGGAAGCCGTGTGCCTGCCTGCCCAGGCTGCGGAAGACCAAGCCGGGTACCGCACACGACGTGCCCAGCACTGCCCGGAAAACCCTGGTAGGCGCGCCTTCTGGACGTCTCTTAACCCGCTCACCCGGTATGGATTACCCTCCATTGGTTGGCCGGGGCAGTGCTGGGCGCGTCGTGTGCCGTACCCGACTTACCTCCCGCAGTCAGTCGACAGGCAGCGGCTTCCAGCGTGGTCGACCGGCTGTGGTTGCGTTGCAGACACTCACGAGTACGCGACGTTGATCGTCGAGATTGCCCGGCGTGCGGAAGCGTGGGCCGGTCGGACGCTGTCAAAGCGACGAGATACCTAAGGCAGCAACATATTCCGGCAATCCGATCGGTCGATCGGATTTGCCACTACGCGACGAGAGCCTCACCTATATTGAGATGTCGGTGGCCCCCGTCACAGTCGCCGGTGAGGATTCCGCATGTCGTTCGTGCTCATCGATAAGCCGCGTCCCCATATCGCACTAGTGACGCTGAACCGGCCTGACCGGATGAACGCGATGGCCTTCGATGTGATGATTCCACTGCGTGAGGCGCTCGAAGAGGTCAGTGCGGACAACGATGTGCGCGTCGTAGTGCTCACGGGAGCGGGACACGGATTCTGTTCCGGCGCGGACCTGCAGAGTGCGGGGCGGGTGCCCAATACCGAGGGGCTGACCGTCACCAGCGTCGCGCGGCGCTCGATGGATCTGCTCAACGATGTGATGATCACCCTGCGGCGAATGAACCAGCCGGTCATCGGCGCGATCAACGGCGCCGCCATCGGCGGCGGATTCTGTCTCAGCATCGCCACCGATATTCGGATCGCGGGCGAGGACGCCTACTTCCGTGCCGCCGGGATCAACAATGGCCTCACCTCCGCGGAACTGGGCATCAGCTATCTGCTGCCACGCGCCATCGGCTCCTCCCGCGCCTTCGAGATCATGCTGTCCGGACGGGACGTCGATGCCGCCGAAGCGGAGCGCATCGGCCTGGTTTCCCGCACTGTGCCCACCGCGAAGCTCCTGGAAACCTGCTACGACCTGGCAGAACGGATTATCGGCTTCAGTCGCGTCGGCACCGAGCTCACCAAACGGATGCTGTGGAGCGGCATGGAGGCGGGCAGCTTCGAATCCCACATGCAGCACGAGGGCATGGCGCAGCTCTACGTCCGCCTCACCACCGACAATTTCGACGAAGCCATCCGCGCGCGCCGCGACCGCAGGCCACCGATCTACGACGACTGACCGACGGACCCGATCTTTATGACCGGTGTCCGAGCCCTTTCACCAGCAAGGTCACCGTATCCGCGCCCATGTGGCGGTCTTCGGAGATCTCCAGGTACTCCGGTGACTGCGCCCAAGCCCGGAACGCCGATTCGTCGGGAAACGACATCAACACCACCTTCTCCCGATCCGATGCCCCCTCGACCACCTGCGGGCTCTCGTCGGCAGCCAGCAACGTACCCGAGTATCGAACGAAGATCTCCATGAAGCGCGCCTGGTAGCGGTCATACGCGGCACGATCGGAGAACTTCAGCTGTGCGACGACGTACACGGTCATGCGCGCGACTCTATGCCGCCGACTGTGCGATCAACGCTCCAATAGCGCAAGACATTCGACATGGTGGGTGGCCGGGAATGCGTCGAAGGCACGCAGTTCGGTGAGCCGGTAGCCCGCCGACTGGTACAGCCCGAGGTCGCGGGCGAACGCGGCGGGGTCGCAGCCGATGTGGATGATGCGGGCCGGATCGTGCTCGGTCATCGCCGAGACGACTTCCTTGCCCGCGCCGGTGCGTGGCGGATCGAGCACCACCACTTCCGGTGCGGCACTGCCCTGTTCGGTCAGCCAGCGCTCGACGCGGTCCGCGCGCAGATCTACCCAGGGCAGATCCAGCAAGGCCGCGTTGCCGTCGGCAACGGCCGTACGCGCGGATTCCGCGGCGAGCACCGACCCGTCGGGGCCCACCTGCTCGGCCAGCCGTGCCGCGAATACCCCGGTGCCGCTGTACAGATCCCAGGCGAGATCGCCGGAGCCGAGGCCGGACCACTCGGCCACAATGTCGGAATAGCATTGCGCGGCACCATGATGCGCCTGCCAGAATCCGGTTGCCGAGAGTTCCCAGCGACGACCGGCCACATACTCGACCGTGCGCCCGCTGCCTTCCAGCACCGACTCGTCGCGCGGGGCATGGGTCGCGGCACGGCGCGCCGACGCGCTGCGCCGTTCACTCGCCTGCCCCTCGCCGTTGCGCTGCACGCGCCGGTCGGGTCGTCCGCTGTCGCGCCGACCGCGGCGGTCACCGCCACGCTCGTTGCTCCGTGGCCGTTCACTCCCCCGCCGTTCGTCCCCGCGTCCGCCTGCCGAAACCACCACCGGCACATCGAGTTCGACGATATGCCGGATCCCGTCGCCGTCGACCGCGATCACCAGATCGGCGCCGGGCGTCCAGGATTGCTCGGCCACGCCGTCCAACGCGCCCGAAACCGGTTGCGGGCAGCGCAGATCGGCGATCACATCGGTGCTGCGCAGCCGATGCACCCCGGCCCGGCCCTGCGCGTCCACCACCAGCCGAACCCGGGTGCGCCAACCACTGGTCTCGTCGGTGGAACCGGTGATCGGTTCCACCGTGATATCGCGCTCAACGCCCGCAATCCGGCGCAGTTGTTCGGCGACCACCGCCGCCTTCAATGCCCGCTGCGCGGCCGGTGTGGCAAAAGAGAAGTCGCAGCAGCCCGCACCGCCCGGCCCCGATACCGGACAGGTCGCGGGAACTCGATCCGGTGACGCTTCGAGGATCTCGATGGCGTCGGCCCGGCAGAACGAGCCGCCGCGGTCCTCGGTGACCTTGACCCGCACCAGCTCACCGGGCAGTCCGTGCCGGACGAAGACCACGCGGCCGTCGTGGCGGGCGACGCAGAAGCCGCCGTGTCCGGGCGGGCCGAGTCGCACCTCGAAGGTGGTATTACGCCAGTCGGTCATCCGTTGCGGTCCTCGTATCCGCGGCGCACGGCGCCCGGCGCATTGATCAGGCCTGCCTGCCGCGCCCGCGTGGAGGAACTCAGCTGCCACGGCACGCTGGTCACCATCACACCCGGCTCGAAAAGCAGCCTGCCCTTGAGCCGCAACGCACTCTGGTTGTGCAGCACCTGCTCCCACCAGTGCCCGACCACGTACTCCGGAATGAACACCGTCACCACATCACGCGGCGAATCCTTGCGGACCCGCTTCACGTAATCGAGCACCGGTTTGGTGATTTCACGGTACGGCGATTCGATCACCTTCAGCGTCACATTGATGTCGCTCCGCTCCCACTCTCTGACCAGCCCTCTGGTGTCGGCCTCGTCGACGTTCACCGTCACCGCCTCGAGCGTGTCCGGGCGGGTGGCGCGGGCGTAGGCCAGCGCTCGGCGGGTCGGCAGGTGCAGTTTGGACACCAGCACGATCGAGTGCGTGCGGCTTGGCAGCACGCCGTCCCACTCGTGCTCATCCAACTCGCGCGAGACCGAGTCATAGTGGCGGCGAATCATCTTCATCACCACGAAGATCGCGACCATGGTGAAGATCGCGATGTAGGCGCCCGCGAAGAACTTCGTGACCAGCACGATGATCAACACCGCGCCGGTCGCGGTGAGTCCGATCGCGTTGATGACCCGCGAACGCTTCATCCGCGCCCGCTGCGACGGGTCGGTTTCGGTGCGCAGCAATCGAGTCCAGTGCCGCAGCATGCCCGTCTGACTGAGCACGAACGACACGAACACGCCGACGATGTAGAGCTGGATCAGCTTGGTCACCTCGGCGCCGAACATCACCACGAACGCGATGGCCGCGCCAGAGAGGAACAGGATGCCGTTGCTGAAGGCGAGCCGGTCGCCGCGAGTGTGCAGCTGCCTCGGCAGATAGCGGTCTTGCGCCAGAATCGAACCGAGCACAGGGAATCCGTTGAACGCCGTGTTGGCGGCGAGCACGAGGATCAGCGCGGTCACGATGGTGATGAAGAAGAACCCGATCGGGAACCCGTGGAACACCGTCTCGGCGATCTGCGCGATCAGTGTCTTCTGATGGTAGTCGGCGGGCGCACCGGACAGCTCGGACACATTGTGCGCGTACACGATCCCGATCTTCTGGGCCAGGATGATGATGCCCATCAGCAGCACGATCGCGATGGTGCCGAGCAGCAGCAGGGTGGTCGCGGCGTTGCGCGACTTCGGTTTCCGGAAGGCGGGCACACCGTTGCTGATCGCCTCGACACCGGTGAGCGCGGCACAACCGGAGGAGAACGAGCGCGCGATCAGGAATGCGAACGCCAGGCCGTACAGATGCTCTTCCTCGGCGTTCAGCTGGAAGCCCGCCGATTCGGCCTGCAGGTCTTCCCCGAGAACGAAGATTCGGAACAGCCCCCATGCGAGCATCGCGAACATACCGACGATGAACGCGTAGGTCGGAATCGCGAATGCGGTACCCGACTCGCGCACGCCCCGCAGGTTGATCGCGGTCAGCACCGCAATGGCGACCACGGCGAACAACACCTTGTGCGTATCGACGAACGGGATCGCCGACCCGATATTGGACGCCGCCGAGGAAATCGACACCGCGACGGTGAGCACGTAGTCGACGAGCAGCGCACTGCCGACGGTGAGCCCCGCATTGGGGCCGAGATTCGTAGTGGCAACCTCGTAGTCACCGCCGCCGGAGGGATAGGCGTGCACGTTCTGCCGGTAGCTCGCCACCACCACTGCCATGACGAAGGCGACCGCGAGTCCGACCCATGGGGCGTACACATAGGCCGAGATTCCGGCCACCGACAAGACCAGAAAGATTTCCTCCGGCGCGTACGCGACCGACGACATGGCATCGGAGGCGAACACAGGGAGCGCGATTCGCTTCGGCAGCAGGGTGTGGCCCAGCGAGTCGCTACGGAAAGGCCTACCCAGCAGCACCCGTTTAGCTGCCGTCGTCAACTTGGACACTGGAGCGAGCATAGATCCCCGAACGGTTGATCGCGCCCGGGGGCGGTCCGCGCCGCAGGTTTGACTCGAGGCCAGAGGGGGAAAGTGGGCCATGGACGCACTCGGCGGGTACGGTTTTGCCGAAGACAAGCAGACCGAACGGCACGAACGGCTGCGTCGCCTTCGCTCGACCCGGCGCCACGGGCGTCGACGGACCTTGTCCGGCTGTTTAGATCGTTTCCAGGAACGAGGTTGCACGGTGTACGTAGTGGTCATGGGGTGTGGGCGCGTCGGCTCGTCGCTGGCACGCGCCCTGGTCCGGGTAGGTCACGAGGTCACCGTGATCGATCGGGACCCGAGCGCCTTTCTGCGCCTCGGCGAGGACTTTCCGGGTGAAGAGGTGGTCGGCGTCGGTTTCGACCGGGACGTGCTGATTCGCTCCGGAATAGAGCGTGCCGACGCGTTCGCCGCGGTGTCCTCCGGCGACAACTCCAACATCATCTCGGCGCGGGTGGCTCGCGAAATGTTCGGAGTGGAGCGCGTTGTCGCCCGCATCTACGACGCGAAACGCGCCGCGGTCTACGAGCGCCTCGGTATTCCGACGATCGCCACGGTGCCGTGGACGACCGACAGGTTCCTCACCGCCCTCATCGGCGACAGCGGCACCACGACGTGGCGCGACCCCACCGGCACGGTCGCCGTCGCGCAGCTGACGCTGCACGAGGAGTGGTACGGGCGGACGGTGCGCGACCTGGAACACACCGTCGGCGCCAGGGTGGCGTTCATCATCCGATTCGGTCAAGGGCTGTTGCCCGATAGCAAGACCATGGTTCAGGCCGACGACATCGTCTACGTCGCCGCCACCTCCGGCAGCGTCGGCGAGGCCGTCGCACTGGCCGGTAAGCCCCCAGCAAGCGAGGACTGAACATGAAAGTGGCGATCGCCGGAGCCGGCGCCGTTGGCAGATCGATAGCCAGGGAGCTTCTGCGCGGCGGCCACCGGGTGATGCTGCTCGAGCGTCAGCTCGACCACATCGACCCGACCGCCATCCCGGACGCCGTCTGGGTGCATGCCGACGCCTGCGAGCTCGCGCTGCTCGAGGACGCGGGGCTGGAGACCTACGAGGTCGTCATCGCCGCCACCGGCGACGACAAGACGAACCTCGTGCACAGCCTGCTCGCCAAGACCGAGTTCGGGGTACGCCGCGTCGTGGCGAGGGTCAATGACCCGCGCAACGAATGGCTCTTCGACTCCTCCTGGGGCGTCGATGTCGCCGTGTCGACGCCACGACTGCTCGCCTCGCTGGTGGAGGAGGCGGTATCGGTCGGCGACCTGGTCCGGCTGATGACGCTGCGGCAGGGTCAGGCCAATCTCGTCGAGATCACCTTGCCCGCCGACACCGCGCTGGCGGGCAAGCCGGTGCGCACGCTCACCCTGCCGCGGGATGCCGCCCTCGTGACGATTCTGCGCGGCGGCCGGGTGATCGTGCCGCAGCCCGACGACCCGTTCGAGGGCGACGACGAGCTGTTGTTCGTGACCTCCGTCGAGGCCGAAGAGGATCTGCGAGTGGCGCTGTCCCACCACGGCATCAAGCCCTGACTCCCCGACACGGCTGGATGCGAACGCGGATCCAGCCGTATCAGGCAGCTGCGAGCTCGGCGCGCAGCTTGTTGAGCGCGCGGTGCTGCATCACCCGAACGACGCCGGGGCTGGTGCCGATCGCCTCGGCGGTCTGCGCCGCGGTCCAGCCGAGCACGATCCGCATCACCAGCACCTCGCGGTGCGCGGGCGCCAGGATCTTCATCAATTCCCTTGTCACGTCGCGACGTTCGGAGGCCAGCGCCCATTCCTCGGGACCCGCCGCGGTCGACACGGTGTCCGGCACGTCGGCCATGGGGTAGCTCGGGTGCATCTGGGAGCGCCGGAACGCGTCGGCGACCTTGTTCGCCGCGATCCCATAGACGAAGGCCAGGAACGACTTTCCTTGATCCCGGTAGCGCGGGATGGCGTTGACGGTCGCCATCAGGATCTCCTGCACCACATCGTCGGCCGTCACGTGCAGATGCGAGGTATTGCCAAGGCGCGCACCGCAATACCGGCGGACCAGCGGATGGACCACTCGCACGATCTCGGTGACGGCCTGCCGGTCGCCCGCTGCGGCGGGTCCGATCAAGGTGTCCAGTTCCGCCGACACGCGGCGACTCTCCGAGAGGGCCGGGCTGTTGTGGCTGCGGGTCTTCGACAGTGCCGCAATGTTGTGCTCGGTAGCCATCTTCCGAGTCCTTTCGCCGATGTTGCGCTTTTTGTCTCGCAACGATCGTCTGATGAACTCGGCTCACCAGCCAGTACCCCCAGGGTGGGTACTCCCCCACCTCCGCGGTGCGTGTTACCCCACCCCGGCGTGCATCCCGAGGACCCGGGGGCCGAACTCCTAGGCCGCTCGGGCGACAGACCCGCGCCGCACCGGCATATGGCCGGCCCGGCGCACGGCCCACACCGTGACCGCCAGCGCGACCGCCGTCAGCGGCCAGCCCATCGCGATGCGTGCGGCGGCCAGCCAGCCCGTGTGGTCGGAGTCGTAGAGCTGTGACTGCACCAGGTAGCGGGCGGCGAACACCAGCACCCAGGTGGTGGTCGCGACGTCGTAGAGACGCACCACGCGCCGATCGGTCCGCCAGTCGGAGCCGTGACCGTTCAGCACCCCCCAGATGACGCCGACCAGCGGCCAGCGCACCAGAATCGACACCAGGAACACGCCGGCGTACACCAGGCTGGTGTAGATGCCGAACAGGAAGAAGCCCTTGGCCTCACCCATCCGGTAGGCGATGAACGCGCAGATGCCGACGCCGAGGAAACCGGAAATGGCGGGCTGAATCGGGCTGCGGCGCACCAGCCGCCAGAGGAGAATCGCGGCGGCCACACCGAGGGCCGCCCAGATCGCCGCGGTGAGGCCGGCGAAGGTGTTCACGGGGACGAATACGAGTACCGGCAGCGTTGAATAGATCAGGCCGCTGAAGCCACCCAACTGCTCGAGCAGCGTCTGCTCGACCGCTTCCTCCGCCGCGTCGAGCGGGTCCGCGGGATCTACCTGCCGGTGCCGACCGGAATCGGCCGCCGCACCGGTTCTGGTGTCGACGGACTCACGGAGCCCGGTGTCGATCGGCTTGTCGGCGGCGTTCTCGTTGCTCGATGGCATACGTCAGCTGTTCCCGCGCAATTCGTAGTAGGGGTTGTAGATCACCTTACGGCCGTCGCGGTCACCCACGCGGCCACGGACCAGGATGCGACGACCCGGCTCGATCCCGGGGATTCGCCTGCGCCCGATCCACACCAGGGTGATGGCGTCGGTACCGTCGAAGAATTCTGCCTGAACACTGGCGCCCGCGGACTTCGGACACGCCTCGACACTCCGTAGTCGGCCGAGCATGGTGGCTTCGTCACCACGTCGACACTCCGATGCCCGGCACGCTCCGGAGGCATCGGCGGTCTCGGCGAGTTCCTCGGCGTCCAACCGATCGATGTCCTCGGTCAGTCTGCGGCCCAAACGGCGAAAATAACCTGAGGCAGCGGATGGCATTGCACGCTCTCCTGCATGGAGCAATGACGACGTGGGTCGCACGCCATCGTGGTTTTCCGGTAACGACCGGCTGTTGGCCGTATACCCGCCACTGTAGATGGGCAACCCTGCCCCCGCTACGCTCGGTCCGATGTTCGAGACCCAAGCTCCCGCGGTTGTCGTCGCGCTGCCGGGCACCGGATCCGACGCCGACTTCGCGCGCCGCGCATTCGAATCCGCCTCTTCAGCCCGCAAAATCGCGTTCATCGCGGTGGAACCCGACCCGCGCGCCGTTGTCGCGTCGTGCCGGGCCGCCTTGGACGCCGCAGCCCGTTCCGGGCCGCTGCTGGTGACGGGGATCTCGCTCGGCGCCGCGATTGCGCTGGAGTGGGCGGCTGAGCACCCCGGCGCCGCCGTTGGCGTCGTTGCCGCCCTGCCCGCCTGGACCGGATCCGACACCGCCGCCTGTCCCGCCGCGCTCAGCGCCGCCGCGACGGCCGCACAGTTGCGTGCCGACGGTCTAGAGACGGTGCTCGGGCGGATGCGGGCAAGTAGCCCACGCTGGCTGGCCGACGCGCTCACCCAGTCCTGGCGGGCCCAGTGGCCGCATCTGCCCGACGCCCTCGAGGAAGCCGCCGACTACAAGTGGCCGGGCGCCGAGCGGCTCGCCACCCTCGACATCCCGGTCGCCCTCGTCACCGCGGTCGACGACCCCGTGCACCCGCTCGCGGTCGCGGAGGAATGGGCCGCGCTCATCCCGCGCGCCGAACTGATCCGGATCACCCTCGCCGAACTCGGCGAAGATCCGGCGATCCTCGGCGACATGGGTCTGGCCTCATTCCGCTGAGAGACAGCTGAACACGCAGGGCCGAAAGTGCCGCTCAGATACCGTTCAAGCCGAGTTGCTGCATGGCGGATCCGTCCGCACCACGCCGTGGTTCCTGCGGCATGCGCGGCGGGATGACCGCGGTGGGCCCGGCTTGGGCCGCTGCGGCTTGGGCGGCAGCCGCCTGCTGTTGCGCCTCGACCTGCTGCTGATGGGCGGCGGCGAGTTGCTCGGCCAGTTCCTGTGGCAGCACGACCGCGAGGGGTTCGCGGACCGGCATCGGGTCGTCGCCGCGGCGAATCACGGTCTCGCTGAGGATGGCTCGTGCAGCCGCGACCAGTGGTCCGCCTTCATCGGCGGCACCTGCCGGGCCCGCCGCCACCAGGCGCACCATCCAGCGATGCCCGTCGACTCCGATGAATCGCAGGTCGGCGCCCTCGGTAATGGCGAGCAACTCGCGGCCCCACGGTCCGGTCTCGACCGCGACCCTGGCGCCGTCCTTGCGTAGCGATTCGGCGAGATCGGCTGCCACCGTGCGCCATTGGCCTGCCGACTTCGGCGCCGCGTAGGCCGCGACGGTGATCCGGCCGTGCTCGGTCGCCAGGTGCACTGCCTGCGGGGTGCCGTCGGGGGTCATCTCGACCTGCAGCTGGCCGCCCGGCGGCACCGGCAGGATCACCGATCCGAGGTCGAGGCGCTGATCGGCCACATCCTCAAGCAGCTCGGCGACATCGTTGTAGTCGTAGGGGCCGGACTTCGCCGCGTCCGTGTCGGCGTCGTCGTCGTATTCGACTGCGTTGCGGCCGGCCACGGCGTACTCGGCCGGAACGTAATCGGCTGGGACGATGGGGTTCTCGTCGGTGATGGGCTCATCGTCGATGATGATGATGGGGTTCTCGTCGGTAATGGGCTCGTCGTCATAGCCCTGTGCGTACTCGGCGTCGACGTACTCGGCCGCGTCGTCGTACAGGTCATCGGCGTACCGATCGTCGGACTTCTTCTTCTTTCCGAACATTGCTGTCATGCCTCCTTGCCGACCCGGCCCGCCCCATCGGCCTGCGCGGTCAGACTCGCGTGACCGCCGCTCGACCCGTAACCGCCCGCGCCGCGCGCGGTCTCGTCCAGCGTGTCGACCTCGACGAAGTCGACAAGCTCCACCCGCTGCACGAGCAGCTGCGCGATCCGGTCGCCCCGGCGCAGCTCGATCGGGGTGCGCAGGTCGTGATTGATCAGGCACACCTTGATTTCACCGCGATACCCCGCGTCGACCGTGCCCGGAGTGTTGACCACCGACAGTCCGGTCTTGGCGGCCAGCCCCGACCGGGGATGGATGAGGCCGACCGTGCCGACCGGTAGCGCGACGGCGACGCCGGTGCCGACCAGCACCCGCTCGCCCGGCTCCAGAATGACATCTTCCGTGGTGCACAGATCCACGCCGGCGTCACCGTGATGGGCACGCGTGGGCATGGGGATGCCGGGATCAAGCCGCAGCATAGGTATGGGTGAAAGTGCGCTCACGTTGGTCGAGCCTACGCGTAAGCCGCTGACCACCGTGACTTAGTGTTGAGTCGTGTCGGACCAGCCCAATCCCGTGACGACGGACCACGAAAACAACAGCCAGCACGCCTACCGCGAGCGCCTGTGGGTGCCGCTGTGGTGGTGGCCGGTGGCCTTCGCCATCACCGGGCTGCTTGCCGCCGAAATCCATATGGGCGCACCTGGCGTCCGGGCGTGGCTGCCGTATGTGGCGCTGTTCCCGGTGCCGGTGTGGGTTCTGGTGTGGCTGAGTCGCCATCGGGTGGAAGTCGCGCCGGATTCGACCGGCACGCCGGAACTACGCGTCGATCGCGCGCATCTGCCCGCGAACTTCGTGGCACGCACGGCAGCGGTCGCCCCGACAGCGAAAAGCGCGGCGCTGGGTCGCCAGCTCGACCCGGCCGCCTACGTGCAGCATCGACCGTGGATCGGGTCGATGGTCTTACTCGTGCTCGACGACCCGGACGATCCGACGCCGTACTGGCTGGTCAGTACGCGACGGCCCGACCGGGTCCTTGCCGCGCTTGGCATACCTGGCAAAGAGCCGGGCGTGCCGAGCGCGGGCTGACCTCGATCTCGCTGGGAGATCAGGCGGCGCAGTCCATGCAAATCAACTGACCGCCGCTTTCGCTGGCCAGCCTGCTCCGGTGATGAACCAGGAAACAGCTGGAACAGGTGAACTCGTCTGCCTGTTTCGGGATCACCCGAACCGTCAGCACTTCCTCGGACAGGTCCGCGCCGGGAAGCTCGAACGACTCCGCGGTATCGGATTCGTCGATATCCACGACGGCGGACTGTGCCTCGTTGCGACGAGCCTTCAGCTCCTCCAGCGAATCTTCCGACACTTCGTCGGTTTCGGTGCGCCTCGGTGCGTCATAGTCGGTTGCCATGTCGTCTTCCCCTCGTCCTTACTCCGTATATCCCGGATCGGCCGCATCACTCCCGATTCCTCTCGGAATCGCGATGACCCGCGCCGCCCCGCCGGTGGTGCACATCACACGTGCACCGGTCACCTATCAGGTCGGACCCATTCGATCCATCACTGATAGCGTTTGGTGAACGCAGGACATGCCCTGCTTGTTCCCGCGACCGACCACCAATTTCGCCGCCGGTGATTCGATCTGGGCCGCCAGACAATAGCGGACCACGCGGCAAAAGTCGCAATCAAAACACAGACGAGTCGAAACCGACGGCGAATCGACACCGTTCGTGGAACTCGCCGAGACCTTGCGCACCGTGACCGAGACAATTTCGTACAGTGTGCACGTGGTTTCACTGATCACCGAAGGCAGCGCAACGGATCAACGGGGTCAACCCTTCCTCCGGCGGCGTAATCAGCCATGGCTCATCCTGGTCGGCGTTTTGGTGCTGATCTGCACAGTTGTGTGGATCAGGGCTCTGACGACGCAGGACGACAGCGGCACGGCCATGTCGTGCAACTCTCCGAGCCCGGCAACCGACGCGAAAGCGTCGCCACCTGGCCCATTAGGGCAGCGGGTCGGATCGTCGCGACTACAGGACGTCGATCCGGCGCCGCTGGCCTCGTCCAAGGTCCGGGTGCTCAACGCCAACAGCAAGAGTGGTCAGGCATCGCACATCGCCTCAGCCCTCGGCGATCTCGGCTTTGCGAGTCCGCCTGGGCAGCAATTCGGTAACGATTCGGTCTACGTCAATGGCGATCTGGAGTGCACGGGCCAGATTCGCTTCGGCGTGAACGGCCGCCCGGCCGCCGCCTCCGTACAGCTGATCGCGCCGTGCGCCGAGCTGGTCGAAGATCAACGCGGCGACGACTCCGTGGATCTGGTACTCGGTTCGGTATTCGGTGAGTCGCTGCGGCCGAGTGCCGACGCCGAGGAGGTGCTGCGTTCACTGAAGAACCCGGCACCGGGTGGGTCGCCATCGATCGACGGCAAGCTGCTGGCGGCCGCGCGACAGAGTCGCTGCTGACCGCAGGCTCCGACACTCGGCGCTGAACCGTTCAGCGCCGAGACCGCCGCCTCGATCGCCTCAGGCGTCGGGAATCGGGTCGGTGGCGCCGACTCGATCGAGCAGTTCGACCAACTCATCGGCGATTCCCGGTGCCGCGGCGACCACCAGATCGCCCGCCGCGCCGGGGCTTGTCGCCGACGGCAGGACGACCCGCGCGCCCGCCTCCGCGGCAATCAGGGCCCCCGCAGCCCAGTCCCACGCATTGAGCCCGTGCTCGTAGTAGGCATCGACGCGTCCGGACGCGACCAGGCACAGATCGAGGGCCGCCGCGCCGAAGCGCCGGATGTCCCGAATGTTCGGCAGCACCTCGGCGACCAATGCTGCCTGTCTGGCGCGCCGGTGCGCGCCGTAGGCGAATCCGGTGGCCACCAACGCCATCGACGCCGATTCGACCGGCGTACAGCGCAACTCTTCGACAGTGCCGTCGGCATCCTCACGCACCGCGCCGAGGCCGAGCCCAGCGCTGTAGGTCGCCGCCCTCGCGACATCGACCACCGCGCCCGCGACCGGACGTCCGCCGCGAACGGCGGCCACCGACACCGCGTAGCCCGGGATGCCATACAGGAAGTTGACGGTACCGTCGATCGGGTCGACCACCCAGTACACCGTGTCCTGCGCGCCCCCGGCCAGGCTGCCGCCGCCCTCCTCGCCGAGGATGGGGTCACCGGGACGCAGGTCGGCGAGCAGTCGTCGGATCAGTTCTTCGGTCTCGGTGTCCACGATGGTCACCGGGTCGGTCGGATGTCCCTTGGTCCGCACATCACCTGCGACGCGCGCACCGTCGGGACCGAATACCTCGGGGCGGCGCGCCCGGACATGCGCGGCCGCCGTCTCGGCGAGATGGACGGCGATCCGGCGCAACTCGACCTCGTCTCCCGAGAGCGTCGAGGTGACTTCCGAAGTGACTGACGACATGGATTTCGGCACGGCCTCCATCGCATCACAGATCCTCGCCGAACGCGTAGCAGCGCACGCCATTACTCTTGTCGTGCACGACACAGCGCCGTCGTCGGGCACAAGCTCATTCGCGTGCCTTCCAGCCGTGGTGAGGACTGTGCGGCGGCGTCATCATCACACCGGCCAGCACAGGGAACGAGGGAATCGTCATGTCCGCTCGGGGGCACGCATTCGGTATCGATATCGGTGGCAGCGGCGTCAAGGGCGCCGCGGTGGATCTTGGCACCGGTGAGCTCGTCCATGAGCGGATCAAGATCGCGACACCGCATCCGTCGACACCGCAGGCGGTCGCCGACACGGTGGCCAAGGTCGTCGCTCAGGCGGATTGGGACGGCCCGGTCGGGATCACGCTGCCGTGCGTCGTGCTCGACGGCGTCGCGCGGACCGCGGCCAATGTCGACAAGGCCTGGATCGGCACCGACGCGCGGGCATTGTTCGCCGCCGCCCTCGGTGGCCGCGAGGTCACCGTGCTCAACGACGCGGACGCGGCGGGACTCGCCGAAGATCGCTACGGCGCGGCAAAGGATTTCGCCGGCCTCGTGCTGCTGCTGACCTTCGGCACCGGCATCGGCTCGGCGCTGATCTTCCACGGCACGCTGGTGCCCAACAGCGAACTAGGCCATCTCGAGATCGGTGGCATGGAGTCCGAGCATCGCGCCGCCGCCTCGATCAAGGACCGCAACGGCCTGTCCTACGAACAGTGGGCGGCCGAGGTGAGCACGGTGCTCAGCGGGCTGGAGAACCTGTTCTGGCCGAAAGTGATCGTCGCAGGTGGTGGCATAAGCCGCGATGCGGATCAGTGGATTCCCTTGCTGACCAACCGAACTCCGGTGGTTCCCGCGCATCTGCGCAACTCTGCGGGCATCGTCGGAGCGGCCATGGCCATCGACGCAGGCATCGCGCCTTGATCCGATGCGGCGTTTTGTGCGCCGAGCCGAGGTTACGAGGAACCGCCAATGCGACAGGTGGCCATGGGTACCCTGGTTCGATCGTTACAATGGAACGTACTCCGGCGCCGAGCCGGAAACCCCCAGCCCGGCACTCCGCCGGTGAAACCCGACAGACCGCTCCGCCGGAACACCACTCTGGCGTGACGCCGCACGAGACCGTCACGAAAGGGCGTACGTGGTAGCCACGACCCGTCAGACCGCCGATTCGGCCGAGGCCGACTCCGCAGATGTAACCGAAGCACGGCCGGTCCGCAAGGCTGCCGCGAAGAAGGCTCCGGCGAAGAAGGCCGCGGCCAAGAAGGCTCCGGCGAAGAAGGCCGCAGCGAAGGCGCCCGCCAAGAAGGCCACCGGTAAGAAGGCCGACGGCGAGCCCGGCGAGGAGAACCTCGACGAGGAGTCGCTCGAAATCGAGGACCTCGGTGATCTGGAGGTTTCCGAGGACGATCTCGTCGAGGAGGAGGTCGTCGACGACCCCGCCGAGGAGGTCGCCGACGATGAAGCCGAGGCCGAGCCGACGGCCGCCGACAAGGCCTCCGGCGACTTCGTCTGGGACGAGGAGGAATCCGAGGCACTACGGCAGGCCCGCAAGGACGCCGAGCTCACCGCCTCGGCCGACTCGGTGCGTGCCTACCTCAAGCAGATCGGCAAGGTCGCGCTGCTCAACGCCGAGGAGGAGGTCGAGCTCGCCAAGCGGATCGAGGCCGGCCTCTACGCGGCGGAGAAGGTGCGCGAGTTCGCCGAGCAGGGTGAGAAGCTGCCGGTCGCGATGCGCCGCGACTACACCTGGATCGTCCGCGACGGCAACCGCGCCAAGAACCACCTGCTCGAAGCCAACCTGCGCCTGGTGGTCTCGCTGGCCAAACGCTACACCGGCCGCGGCATGGCGTTCCTGGACCTGATCCAGGAGGGCAACCTCGGTCTGATCCGCGCGGTGGAGAAGTTCGACTACACCAAGGGCTACAAGTTCTCCACGTACGCCACGTGGTGGATCCGGCAGGCCATCACCCGCGCCATGGCCGACCAGGCCCGCACCATCCGCATTCCGGTGCACATGGTCGAGGTCATCAACAAGCTCGGCCGCATCCAGCGCGAGCTGCTCCAGGACTTGGGCCGTGAGCCCACCCCGGAGGAGTTGGCCAAGGAAATGGACATCACGCCGGAGAAGGTGCTGGAGATCCAGCAGTACGCGCGTGAGCCCATTTCGCTGGACCAGACCATCGGCGACGAGGGCGACAGCCAGCTCGGTGACTTCATCGAGGACTCCGAAGCCGTCGTCGCGGTCGACGCGGTGAGCTTCACGCTGCTGCAGGATCAGCTGCAGTCGGTGCTGGAGACACTGTCCGAGCGCGAGGCGGGCGTGGTTCGGTTGCGCTTCGGCCTCACCGACGGCCAGCCGCGCACGCTCGACGAGATCGGTCAGGTGTACGGAGTTACCCGTGAGCGCATCCGGCAGATCGAGTCGAAGACCATGAGCAAGCTGCGCCACCCCAGCCGCTCTCAGGTGCTGCGGGACTACCTCGACTAGATCGAAACGGTTCCGACAGGCCCGTATCCGCTCGGCGGATACGGGCCTGTTTCGTTATCCGGCCGCTAACCAATTCGCATTTCAACTAAACCGCAAAGTGACCGAAACCACTTCTGCGGATTGGCTTTTCGAGGCTCGAGCCTTCCCGTCCTGCCGTATCGTCTGACCCGCCGTTGTTTCAATAGCCGGATGTTCTCAGTCCGGTACAGGGGGCGTTGCGTGCTAGATATCCACCATTTCAGTTACGGGTTGTTGACCCCGCTCTTGGCCTACACCATCTCCGTGACCGGATGCCTCCTCGGATTGCAGTGCGCGGCAAGGGCGCGCACCGGGGAGAGCCGCATCGGCTGGCTCGCCGCCGCCGCGATCTCCATCGGCGGCACGGGCATCTGGGTCATGCATTTCATTGCGATGCTTGGCTTTTCGATCCGCGGCACCGAGATTCGCTATGACATCCCGCTCACCGTGATGAGCGCGATCACCGCGATGGTGGTGGTCGGCATCGGCCTGGTCATCGTGATCAGACCACAGCCGACAGTGATCGGCCTGCTGACAGGCGGGGCGATCACCGGCATCGGCGTCGGTGCGATGCACTACACCGGGATGTACGCCATGAAGTCGGATGCGGCCATCACCTACGACGCGAAACTGGTTGCGCTTTCGATGGTGATCGCCGTGGTCGCCGCGACGGTGGCACTCTGGTTCACGTTGCGCGTCACGGGTTTTCCGGCCACCGTCGCCGCAGCGCTGATCATGGGTGTCGCGGTGTGCGGCATGCACTACACCGGGATGGCGTCGATGCACGCGCACCGCAATGACCATGCGATGCCGCCGTCGGGCACGGGCGCGATGGAGCTGATCGCCCCGGTCATCGTGGCGATCAGCGTTGTCAGCATGTTGTTGCTCATCAGCGTCAGCCTCACCGACATCGAGCGCAATATCGACCTGCCGCCCCTGAAGCTGAGCCCAGTTCGCACGGAAAGCAGTGCCGCGCGCAGGATTTCGATCGCGCAGCCGGAACCGCTAGAACCCGCGACCGCGTACTGGCCGACCATCGAGGTCAGTCACGACCGGCCCCGATCGAGATGATCTCCCCGGCGCCCACCGCATCGATGCGCGAGGTGTCCTTCAGATCGACCCCGGACCTGCCGAGCACCCGTGCGCCGGAAACCAAGCCCGCCACCACCTTTGCCGCCTGCGCGTAACCCAGCCCCTCCGGCGGGTGGATATTGGAGATGCAGTTGCGGTCGGCGTCGGTACGGCCCGACCGTGGCAGATGGGTGAGGTAGATGCCGAGGCTGTCGGCCACCGACAGTCCCGGCCGCTCGCCGATCAGCACGACAACCGTTGCCACGCCCATGGCTTCGGCAATGTGGTCACCGAGGGCGACCCGCGCCTGCGTGGCGATCACCGGTGCCGCGATCGAATACCGCGGCGCGAGTTCCTCGATGAGCGCTTCGACCATGGCGGGGCCGTGCTCGGTCAGTGCGCGCGGCGAAAGCCCGTCCGCCAGTACGAATCCGATCTCGGCGCCGCTGTGCGGCACCTGCGACAGCGCGGGCTCGCCGACCGCCGACGCGGCGGGCAACCGACCCAGATCCGGCCTGCGCAGGTACTCGGCACGGTCGCGCGCCCTGCTGCGCACGTGCGCAGCGGCCCCAAGACCCAGGCTCGCGACCTGATCGGCCAAGTCGTCCACGCCCAGCGGGGTGTGCACCGCGTCTCTGGCAGCCGCGTGCGCGGCACGGAACTCCAGCACTCGGCCCGTCGGCAGTGCGTCACCGGTTCGACCGAGCCCGATCCTGGCCTGGGTGGTGCGGCGTAGTTCCTGCCAGAATCGTTGCTCCGCAGCGTAATCCGACAGCACGACAACGTCCGCGTCTGAACCTTCGGTGCTCATCGTGTCCCTGCCAACGCGCGTAGCGGCGAGGCGAGCGGCTCAACGGGCAACACTCGACCGGTGGCATCGATCATGCCGAGCCCGTCCAGCCACGTTTCGAATTCGGGGGCGGGGCGTAGTCCGAGTGTGCGGCGTGCGTAGAGGACGTCGTGGAAGCTGAGGCTTTGGTATCCGAGCATGATGTCGTCGGCTCCGGGTACGGCGATGACGAATGTGGCTCCTGCGGTGCCGAGGAGGGTGAGCAGGGTGTCCATGTCGTCTTGGTCGGCTTCGGCGTGGTTGGTGTAGCAGACGTCGACGCCCATGGGCAGGCCGAGTAGTTTGCCGCAGAAGTGGTCTTCGAGGCCGGCGCGGATGATTTGTTTGCCGTCGTATAGGTATTCGGGGCCGATGAAGCCGACGACGGTGTTGACCAGTAGTGGGTCCAGGTCGCGAGCGACGGCGTAGGCGCGGGTTTCGAGGGTTTGTTGGTCGACGGGTTTGCCGCCGGTGCCCAGGTGTGCGCCTGCTGAGAGTGCTGAGCCTTGGCCGGTTTCCAGGTACATGACGTTGTTGCCGATTGTGCCGCGTTTGAGTGATCGGCCTGCTTGGTTCGCTTCGCGCAGCAGTGCGATGTTGACGCCGAAGCCGGCGTTCGCGCCTTCGGTGCCTGCGATGGATTGGAACACCAGATCGACTGGGACACCTTTCTCGATCAGTCCGAGGGTGGTGGTCACGTGTGAGAGGACGCAGGATTGGGTGGGGATGTCGAAGCGCTGCCGGATCTCGTCGAGTAGGTGCAGCAGGTCGGTGGTCGCGTGTGGTGAATCGGTGGCGGGGTTGATGCCTATTACCGCGTCGCCGCAGCCGAGTAGCAGTCCGTCCAGTACTGCCGCGGCGATGCCGCGTGGGTCGTCGGTGGGGTGGTTGGGTTGTAGTCGGGTGCTCAATCGGCCTGGTAGTCCGATGGTGGTGCGGAAGCCCGCGGTTACCTCGACCGCGCGGGCGACCGCGATCAGGTCCTGATTGCGCATGATCTTGCTGACCGCCGCCACCATTTCCGGTGTCAGGCCCTTGGCAACGGCCGCAAGCGTCATCGCCGCACACTCGCCCGCCGAGACCTCCAGCAGCCAGTCCCGCAGTCCACCGACTGTGAGGTGCGAGATCGCTTGGAACGCGGCGCGATCGTGGGTGTCGATGATGAGCCGGGTGACCTCGTCGGACTCGTACGGCACCACGGGATCGTTCAGGAACTCCAGCAGCGGCACCTCGGCGAGCGCCCACTGGGCGGCGGCCCGTTCTGCGTCGGATTCGGCCGCGCAGCCCGCGAGTTCGTCACCGCTGCGCAGCGGGGTCGCCTTGGCCATCAGTTCGACGAGGCCTTCGAAGGTGTAGTTGGTGCCGCCGATCTGCTGGTGGTAGCGCGTCATTCGAGTTCCTCCTCCGCCTTGGCCAGGGCGGCGAATTCCTCGTCGGGCGAGTTGGCGACCAGCCGGTGGCGGCTGTAGAGGCCGAAGTAGGCCATGAACCCGGCGAAGGCGAGCAGGGTCCAGGTCGCGGCTGTGCGATCGACGAGGAAGGTGGCGATGACCGCGGCGCAGGCGATGACGAGGGCGAAGGCCGTGGTGAGGATACCGCCGGGGGTGCGGTAGGGCCGCGGCATGTTCGGCTCGCGGACCCGTAGCACGATGTGGCTGATCATCATCAGCACGTAGCTCAGTGCCGCGCCGAAGACGGCCATGTTCAGCAGCATCGCGCCCTCACCGGTCAGCGACAGCGCGAAACCGATGACACCGGGCACGATCAGTGCGAGCACCGGCGCTTTACGGTTGTTGGTCACCGACAGGCTGGTCGGCAGATACCCCGCCCGCGACAGCGCGAAGGTCTGCCGCGAGTAGGCGTACACGATCGAGAAGAAGCTCGCCACCAGCCCGGCCAGACCGATGTAGTTGACGATCTTGGCGGTGCCGGAATCACCGAGCGCTTCGACCAGCGGGTTGCCCGAGGCCGAAATCGCCTGCGCGCCGAGCGCGCCGGTGGCCAGCAAAAGCACGGCCGCACCGGTGACGATCAGCACCAGCATGCTGATGATGATCCCCTTGGGCACGTTCTTCTCCGGCTCGCGTGCTTCCTCGGCAGCCAGCGGCACACCCTCCACCGCGAGGAAGAACCAGATCGCGAACGGCACCGCGGCCCAGATCCCGAAGTACCCGAACGGCAGGAACGACGAACTGCCCACCGCGTTCGGATCGGCCGGGATATCGGTGAGATTCCCCGCGTCGAACAATCCCCACGCCGACACCGCGAACACCGCGAGACCGACCAACGCGATAGCGGTGATGACGAACATCGCCTTCAGCGCCTCACCCGCACCCGTCAGATGCACACCGATGAACAACGCGTACACGGCCAGATAAACCCACCAACCATCGGTGATGCCGAACAGATTCAGCGATTCGACATACGCGCCGATGAACGTCGCGATAGCCGCGGGCGCGATCGCGTACTCGATGAGCACGGCCGCGCCGGTGGCGAATCCGCCCCACGGCCCGAGCGCACGCCTAGCGAAGGTGTAACCACCACCCGCCGCGGGCAACGCCGAGGACATCTCAGCCATACCGAGCACCATCGCCAGGTACATACCCGCGATCACCACGGTGGCGATGAGCAGGCCACCGAAACCGCCCTGTGCCAAGCCGTTGTTCCAGCCGGCGTAGTCGCCGGAGATCACATAGCTGATGCCGAGACCGGCGAGGAGTAACCAGCCCGCGGACCCCGACTTCAGGGTTCGCTTCGCGAGGTAGGCACTGTCCTCGGTGTGGAAGTCCTCATGGGCGGGCTTATTGGTGGGGATCGCCATCGCGACCTCCTTCTTGCTGGATGAATCACAGGGTGTTCTGGGATGTTCCGCGATCGGGAACGGGGCAGGCATCGGCCGCTTCTGCGACGACCTGCGGTTGGGTTGGTGGTGCGGGACGTTCGCCGCGCTCCCAGCCCGCGCCGGTCACGGTGTCGACCGTGGCCAGCGCAAGGAGTTCGGCTTGCTCGAAGACTCGTCCGCGACTGAGGAATCGGAACCCCTCGGGCGATTCCAGGCTGAATCCGGAACCACGGCCCGACACGACGTCGAGGACGAGCTGAGTGTGCTGCCAGGCGGCGAACTGCGGGCCCGAGATCCACACCGGCGCGATATCGTCCGGTTCGGGCGGAGTATCGGGCAGCTCGTCGACCAGCAACCGCAGATCGAGCAGTCCGAGCAGCACATCGCGGTCGCCGACCACGAATTCGCCTGCTGGGTAGCACATCGGAGCCGAGCCGTCACAGCAGCCGCCGGACTGGTGCAGCATCAGCGGCCCGTGCAGACCACGGAGGCGACGGAGCAGATCCATCGCCGCCGCGGTGGCACGCACCCGCCGGGGGACCGCATCGACCATCAGAAGAAGCCTTGCGCCTTCGACGCGTAGCCGACCAGCAGGTTCTTGGTCTGCTGGTAATGGTCGAGCATCATGTGGTGGTTCTCGCGGCCGATCCCGGACTGCTTGTAGCCGCCGAACGCCGCATGGGCGGGGTACTGGTGGTAAGTGTTGGTCCACACCCGCCCGGCCTGAATGTCACGGCCGGCCCGGTAGGCCACCGCGCCGTCGCGCGACCACACGCCCGCGCCGAGTCCGTAGAGAGTGTCGTTGGCGATCTTGATGGCGTCGTCGTAGTCCGCGAACGAGGTCACCGAGACGACGGGTCCGAAGATCTCCTCCTGGAAGATCCGCATCGCGTTGTGCCCCGCGAAGACCGTCGGCTGCACGTAGTAGCCGCCGGACAGGTCGCCGCCGAGGTCGGCGCGCTCACCACCGGTGAGCAGCGTGGCGCCCTCACCCTTGCCGATCTCGATGTAGGACAGGATCTTTTCGAGCTGATCGTTGCTGGCCTGCGCGCCGATCATGGTCTCGGTATCGAGCGGATCGCCCTGCCGAACGGCCTTGGTGCGCACCACGGCCGCGGCCAGGAATTCGTCGTAGATATCGGCCTGGATGAGCGCGCGCGACGGGCAGGTGCAGACCTCGCCCTGATTGAGCGCGAACATGGTGAAGCCTTCGAGCGCCTTGTCCTGGTAGTCGTCGTTCGCGGCGAGTACATCGCCGAAGAAGATGTTGGGGCTCTTGCCGCCGAGCTCCAGGGTGACCGGAATCAGGTTCTGTGAGGCGTACTGCATGATCAGGCGGCCGGTCGTGGTCTCACCGGTGAACGCGATCTTCTTGATCCGCGGGCTCGACGCCAGCGGCTTGCCCGCCTCGACGCCGAAGCCATTGACGATATTGAGCACGCCGGGGGGCAGCAGGTCGCCGATGAGGCCGATCAGGAACAGGATCGAGGCGGGGGTCTGCTCGGCGGGCTTGAGGACGACGGCATTACCCGCGGCGAGGGCGGGCGCGAGCTTCCAGGTGGCCATCAGAATCGGAAAGTTCCACGGAATGATCTGGCCGACCACCCCAAGCGGCTCGTGGAAGTGGTAGGCGACGGTGTCGACATTGATCTCCGACAGCGAGCCCTCCTGGGCGCGGATGGCGCCGGCGAAGTAGCGGAAGTGGTCGATCGCGAGCGGGATGTCGGCGGCCAGAGTCTCACGGATCGGCTTGCCGTTGTCCCAGGTCTCCGCGAGGGCGATGGCCTCGAGGTGCTGCTCCATCCGGTCCGCGATCTTGTTGAGGATGACGGCGCGCTCCGCGACCGAGGTCTTGCCCCAGGCGGGTGCGGCGGCGTGGGCGGCATCGAGGGCGAGCTCGATGTCCTCGGCGGTGCCGCGGGCGACCTCGCAGAACGGCTGACCCGTGATCGGGGTCGGATTCTCGAAGTACTGGCCCTTGACGGGCGCTACCCATTCGCCGCCGATCCAGTTGTCGTAGCGGGCCTGGAACGACATGGCGGCATCAGGTGTTCCTGGGCGGGCGAAGACGGTCATCGAATGCTCCTCGTTCTGCGGACAATTTCCTGCGTCAGGTGTGATCCGGAACACTAGAAGCATCCATGTTGCACGACAGTTGCAAGTATTTGGTCAGATGCCCAGTTTGTGATCGAGCAGCGTCAGCTGCATTTTGACCTGGGCATACATCGAGGACTGCCGGTCGAGAGAGGCGAGGTAGGCGGTCCACGCCGCAATGTCTTCGCGCCCGTCGACCGAACTGGTCCAGCGGGCGAGCAGGCGGCGATCGCCCGCCCTCAGCAGGGCGGCGCGCAGGCGACCGCGCAACTCGACGCGCAGTTCGTCGATGCCGGGCGCGAGCGAGCGCGGCAGGACCGGTCCGGGGTAAGCGCGCAACGCCGCCGCGGTATCGCCGCGGGCGAGTGCGCGTCGGACCTCGTCGACATCGGTGTCGAGGTCGATCAGCAGTCGGTACGGGCGGGAGCCGAGGTCGCCTGCGCCCAACATCTTTCGCACCCGGGACAGCTCCGCTCGCACCGTCACCGGATCCAACTCCGATTCATCGAGCAGCATGGCGAGATGGTCTGCGCTCAGGCCCTCCGGGTGGTTGGCCAGGAGCAATAGGATCTCGGCATGTCGCTGTGACAGGCGGATGCGCTCGCCACCGCGGGTCAGGCTCGGCCGGTCCGAACCGAGCACCTGTAGGCGTGCGGTCGTGGGGTCGAGCGGTTTCGGCGAGTTGAGCAGGTGTAGTCGCAGCTCGGATTCCGCGGCCAGCACTGTTGCCCTGATCAGCGACAACACCTCCGGCGCGGCGACTCGTGGGCCGCCGGTGATGTCGATGGCGCCGATGATCCGGCCGCTGAGTGGGTCGTGCACGGGCGCGGCGGAACAGCTCCATTCGTGCACAACGCGGCTGAAATGTTCGGCCCCGAAGATCTGCACATGGTGATCGAGGGCGAGTGCGGTGCCCGGTGCGTTGGTGCCGACCCGGTCCTCGCTCCAGTCGGCGCCTTCGACGAAGTTCATCGCCAGCGCCCGGTCCTTGGCCTTCGAATCGCCCTCGACCCAGAGCAATCGCCCCTTGGCATCACTGATGGCGACGAGCAGTCCGGCCTCGGCGGCGTCTTCGACCAGCAGTTTCCGCACCACCGGTCGAATCAGCGCCGTCGGATGCGCGGTCCGATACCGCTGCAGTTCCAAACCGTCGAGATCCAACCCATCGCCGAAGCTGTCCGGGTTGACGCCGTTGTTGCGGCTGCGGTGCCAGGAATCGAGGACAACCGGCCGCACTGAATCACCGTCGGGGCGGACGGTCGGCAGCCGGTCGACACCCTCGAGGAAGGAGTGGTGCGCGGACGACACTCGCCGCGCCAACTGCGTCACGTCATCATCCGGTCGAACGGCGACCCAGGGGTTGCCGTGCGCTGCTGTGCTCAATCGGTTTCCTTCGTGTTTGCCCGCGACCACTGTAACGCCGGTCACATGTCCTTTTGCTCGCGGGCATACCGCAGGTGATTTCCGGCTGGTATGGAGCTAAAGGAGGGAGCGCCCGTGCTTGTCGACCAGCGCTCGCACCCACCGCCGACTCGGTTCCAGATATCTCTGTCGAGCCTCGGCGAACAGGCGCACGCTGGCGGGGCCTGGCCAGTCGGGGGGCAGCATGTCGTCGGGCAAACCTGGATCGAGGTAGGGGATGATCCGCCACTCGTCGAGTAGGGGAATGAATCGTGCGAAGGCGTTGTGGTCGCTGGTGTCGTCGAACTCGAGGACGTCGTGGTGACGCTCGTGGAAGGTTCGGTGCCTGTCCGCGAGATCGTCCAGGTCCCACCATTGCGCGGCCGCGTCCCGCACTGTGCCCGGCACGGCGGGGTCGGTCGCGCGAAACGAGGTCACGTATTCGTCGAGTCTCAGTGCCGTGACGATCGCGGCTGCTTCCACTGCGAGATATTCCGGGTAGATCCACAGGCCCGCGGACACCGTGCCGCAGCCGATCGACGACAGCCGGCGCCGAAGCTGGTGCCGCGCCGCACGTTCGGACTCCGGAATGCCGAATGACATCAGCCGCCATGCGTCACCTGGGACCATTTGGCGGAATCCGAAGATGCGAGGGTCGCCCCGCGAGAACATCGCTGTCGCGGCGTCGGTCAGGCAATAACCACTGCGCCCGCTCCGACTCTCGGCGTGCAGCACGCCCTTGGCTTTCAGTCGCGTGACTGCCGTGCGGGTGCTCTGTGCCGGAATCCCCAGGAGGACAAGCAGTTCGGTGAAGTCCGCGATCGCGATCCACCCGCCGAGGTCGCGGACGTACGCGCCGAGAACCGTGCGGGCCAGCGAGGTCGCGCTGCCCGGCCGCGAATCGAGGTCGTCGAGAACGGCGCCCGCGATAGCGGGCTGTCGATCAGTGCGTGATGAGTTCATCGCGGATCGCCTTCACTCCGGCGAGAACCTCGCCGAATGTGGTGCTCAGCGGACTGAGGCCGAGCCGGATTCCGTGGGGCGGACGGAAATCGGGAATGACGCCACGCCGCCACAGCTGTGCGGTGATCTCCTGGAATCGGGGATGGTCGATTGTCACGTGTCCGCCGCGGCGGGTGGAGTCCAGCGGTGATGACACCCGGACCCCGAGCGGGAGCAGCCAGGTCCGTGCGAGTTCGAGGGCGAATTCGGTGAGTGCGACCGATTTCGCTCGCACGGCCGCCATACCGACCTCCTCGATCAAGTCGAGGGTGTCCTGGATCGGGATCATTCCGACGATCGCGGGAGTGCCGCTGATGACCCGTCGGATCCCCGGGGCCGGGACGTAGCCCTGCGCCATATCGAACGGGTCTTCGCGACCCATCCAGCCCCAGATCGGTTGCGTGAAATCGGCCTGGTGTGCGGCTCCGACATAGGCGAACGCGGGTGCGCCGGGCCCGCCGTTCAGATACTTGTACGTGCAGCCCACCGCGAAATCGACTGTCCACCTATCGAGTTCGATCTCCACCGAGCCGGCCGAATGACACAGGTCGAGCAGCAGCAGAGCTCCGGCGTCATGGACGGCGGCACATACGGCGGGGGCGTCCAGGAGGTACCCGGACCGGTAGGCGACGTGACTGAGCACGACGAGTGCGGTGCGTTCCGACAGGACGTCGGTCACCTCTCGTGCTGTGACGCCGCCGTCGAAATCGGGTTCGATCCACCGCAGCGTCAACCCGAGCTCACTCGCGATGGACTCGAGCAGATAGCGGTCGGTAGGAAAGTTGTCCCGGTCGAGGACGATCTCGGTGCGGTCGGGCCGCAGCGTGATGGCGCCGCGGGCGAGCTTGTACAGCAGCACGGTGGTGGAGTCGCCGACCGTGGTCTGCCCGGCGGCCGCGCCGAGGACCGCGGCGCCGATCCGGTCACCGATGGTCAGCGGCAGGTCGAACCATCCCTCGTCCCAGCCGCGAATGAGTCGACCGCCCCACCCTCCGGTGACAAAGGCGGCGAGTCGTTCGGCGGTCGCCCGGGTGGGACGGCCGAGGGAATTGCCGTCGAGATAGGCGACGATCTCCGGGTCGTCACTGCCGAGAAACCTGGTGGGATACTCGCGCAGCGGATCGGTTTCGTCCAGTTCGCTTGCGCGCATGGCGAAGTCGGTGGGTGTCGTCGTCATATGGTCACCGTCCGATCTCGGTGCGTACGGCGAACAGTTCAGGGAAGAAAGTGAGGTCGAGTGCGCGTTGCAGGAACCCGGCGCCGCTGGATCCGCCTGTCCCGCTCTTCATCCCGATGACGCGCAGCACCGTGCGTAGATGCCGGAATCGCCACAGCTGGAAGTTTTCCTCGAGATCTACCAGTTCCTCGAATGTTTCGTACGCGGACCAATGTTCTTCCGGGGCTTCGTAGATCGACTTCACCAGGGGAAGCAGATTCGGGTCCATGACGTAGGCCACGGTGACGTCCCGGTCCAGTGTCGAGCGAGGCACGTCGAGCCCGGTGCGGGAGAGGTGGCGCCAGAATGCGTCGTAGAGGCTCGGCTCGTGCAGGAGGGTCGCCAATTCGTCGTGTGCCGCGGGATCGGATTCGAAGACCGGCAGCATGCCGGCGTTCTTGTTGCCGAGGATGAACTCGATGGCACGGTACTGATGGGACTGGAAGCCCGATGCGTTGCCGAGGAAGTGACGGAACTGGGCGTATTCGGTGGGCGTCAACGTCGCGAGCACGGACCACTGCTCGGTGAGGGTCTTCTGGATGTGCTTCACCCGCGCAATGCATTTGAGCGCGACGCCGATGTCGTCGGCGTCGAAAGCCGCACGTGCTGCCCGTGTTTCGTGCAGAACCAGTTTGAGCCACAGTTCGGTGGTCTGGTGCTGAACGATGAAGAGTAGTTCGTCGTGATGCTCCGGTCGGCTGACCGGGTGCTGCGCGCTGAGCAGGGTGTTCAGGTCGAGGTAGGCGCCATAGCTCATGCGGGAGCTGAAGTCGGTGACTATGTCCCGTTCGAGTGCGCGTGTGTTGCTGTGGAGGGTCATCGGGGGCCTCGTCGTTCTGCTGCGGTCTCCACACCGTATTGCATTATTATGACGCACGCTAGAGTTGTGTCATATGGAGGGCTGGATGAGTCATCGTGATCTACGCGTTGTCGTCGGGCCAGGTGCCGTCACGGATCTGCGCACCGCCGACGAGCTGCTGTCGCGATCCTTGAAGGCCCGCGGAGTGACAGGCGAACTGGTGCCGACGGCGAGTGCGTCGGAGTTCGAGACCGCCGTCCACGCCGCCGCACCGCTCGGCGAGTTCGTCGTGGTGCCAGGTTCGTTGTCCCGCAACCTCGCCGACGTAGCAGTCATCCGGGTGGATTTCGGGCAGTGTGAGTCCGATCGTTCCGCGGGAGTGCGCGCACACATCCGTGGGCGCGGGCTAGGCGGTCTCCGTTATGCCGTCGACAGCTGGTACTTCCATCGCTTTCACCCGCCGACGGTCGTTACCTACGGGCGGCACCCCCAGCAGCGTGTGGAGATGCGAATCCCGTCCGGCCCAGGGCCCTTTCCGGTGGCGGTGCTGATTCACGGCGGGTATTGGAAGCCGTGGTGGGACAGCGATCTGATGGACGCGATGGCAGTCGATCTCACCGCGCGCGGCTACGTCACCTGCAACATCGAATATCGCCGTCCCGCCGAATCCGACTGGGCTGCAACGACGAATGACGTGGCGACGGCATTTGCCACGATCGCAACGACACAGCGGACGCACCGGCTCGACCTCGATCGTGTCGTCGTATTCGGTCATTCGGCCGGCGGGCAGCTGGCGGTGCGCTTGGCAGCCGATACCGCGACATTGCGACCTGCGTTGGTGGTGAGCCTGGCGGGAGTGCTGGATCTACGGATCGCGGACCAGCGCAGGCTTGGGGACGGCGCGGTATCGGCCGCGCTCGGACACCGGTATTCCGACGAATCCGAGGTCTACCGCCGGTCGTCACCGATCGAGCGGCTGCCGATCGGCGTGCGCCAACTGGTGGTGTGCGGGCTCGACGATGAACCGGACCTGCTCGAGATCAGCAGGCATTACACCGACCGCGCGAAAGCGTCGAACGATCGGGTCGACATCCTCGAGTCGCCGGGTGGCCATTTCGCGGTGATCGACCCGGAAAGCGAGATCTGGCAGCAGACAGCCGAACGAGTATCCGAGTTGTTGTGAGAACGGGTTTCCAGGTCAGCGACTCGATGTCCAGTAAGGTCGGAAAGTGTGCTGCATCCGGAGTATCCGATAGCCACCCGGCGACTCTTGCTTCGACCCGCGACCGTCGCGGACATCGATGACATACATGCCTACAAATCCCAGCCGGAAGTATGCCGCTACTTGCCGTATGAACCGATGTCTCGCGAGGATGTCGCCGAGCGGATATCAGGGGTGTGGTCAAGGACCGAACTGACCGAAGCAGGGCAGGCGCTCAATCTGTGCGTCGAGGAGACGACGTCCGGTCGGTTGCTCGGAGACGTCGTCTTGTTCTGGCGTGACGCCGGGAACCGTACCGGTGAAATCGGATACGTGTTCTCTCCCCGAGCGGCAGGGCATGGTTACGCAACAGAGGCGGCTGGTGCGCTCTTGGGATTGGGATTCGAAGGACTGTCGCTGCATCGCATCACGGCAAAGGTGGATGCACGCAATGACGCATCCACCCGAGTACTGGAGCGGATCGGGATGCGTCGCGAAGCGGTGCACCTGCAGGACTGGTGGTCCAAGAACGAGTGGAGCGACACCGTGGTGTACGCGATGTTGGAACACGAATGGCGCAGCCAGGTCTTTCACAGCTGATACTGCGACAGCTCCAATGCCGCCATCTCATTCTCGATGGCATTGGCGGCGAAATTCAGTCCCATGGACCGCAATTCGCACACCCGTCGATGCAGCGCACGAATGCCTCCCGATTGGGCCGCGATATCGGCGACACTGATCGGCCCATCGATGGAGGCCGTCACCGATCGAAGCTCCATGTCATCCCACCTTCCTGACGCGCGCGATCCGGACGATTCGCGCAACCGAGGCGCTTCGGCATGACGATGCCCGGTTAGGTAGGTGCCGGGCATCGGTAGTGACGGCGCTACCGATGCCCGGTACCTACCTATTGGACAACTCTTACGGCGACCCACCTCTTTTCTTGCGCGACATCGCCTGCGTTTGGAGTTCCGCATTTGACCACCCCACAGCCTCCGTCTCAACCCGAGATGAGCTCGGTCCCGCATCACAGCTCGCCCGTCGACACCGACCAAGACCTCGTTCCGATGTATTCGCCGGAGTTCGCCGCAGACCCGCATCGCGCCTACCGGGAGATGCGCCGCCGCTACGGCGCCGTCGCGCCAGTGGAACTCGCGCCGGGCGTGCCCGCGACCTTGGTGATCGGATACCGCAACGCGGTGCGGATCCTCAACGATCCCGAGCATTTCCCCGCCGACCCCCGCACTTGGCAGCAGACCATTTCCGCCGAGTGCCCCGTGCTACCGATACTCGAGTGGCGTCCGAATGCGCTGCGCAGCGCGGGGGCCGAACACGCCCGCTATCGGCAGGTCATTGCCGACAGCATCAACGGCGTCGATCTGCATGCCCTGCACGCCACCGTGGAGGGGATCGCGGTTCCGCTGATCGATGCTTTCCGCGAGACCGGTGCGGCCGACCTGATCAGCCAATACGCCTTCCCGCTCGCATTCGACGCGATCAATGCCATGCTCGGCTGCCCACCGGAGATCGGGCAGCGGGTCGCGAGTGCCACCGCCGCGATATTCGAAGGCAGCGATGCCGCGCAGGGCAACGGGATGCTGTCAGAGGCATTGGGGGAGTTGATCACTAGGAAACGGGCCGAACCCGGCGACGACATCACCACGCGGTTGCTCCAGCACCCGACCAAGCTCGATGAGTCGGAGCTGATCCATCAGCTCGTCATCCTGTACGGCGCGGGAATCGAACCGCAGCAGAATCTGATCGCCAATACGCTGCTGTTGATGCTCACCGACACCCGCTTCGCCGGCGACGTCCTCGGTGGCAGTCTGTCGACACGCGACGCCATCGACGAGGTCTTGTTCACCGACCCGCCGCTGGCGAACTTCTGCGTCAGTTATCCCCGGCACCCGATTCTGCTCGACGGCCTCTGGTTACCCGCCCACGAACCAGTCGTTATCAGCATGTCCGCCTGCAACAACGACCCTGCGATCAGCGCCGGTCAACTGACCGGCAACCGCTCGCATCTGGCGTGGAGCGCGGGACCGCACGCTTGCCCCGCCAGATCCGCGGCGTATCTGATCGCCCAGGACACAATCGACCAGCTCCTCGACGCCTTGCCCGACATGCAGCTGGCTGTCCCGGCCGCCGAGCTGGTTTGGCGACCGGGTCCGTTCCACCGTGCTCTCACCGCACTGCCTGTCGTCTTCCCCAGCTCTCCGCCGCAGCACGTGTCCTGACGCGGGAGGGTGGTCGTGGCTGTGGCAGCGGTCTCGCTAGGAGACAGCCGTGCGGGCGTTTCGCTCGCCGTGGTTGTCCGGTTGTGCACCGGCACTGAACTCGGACATGTTCGCGGGCTGGGCGAAAGTGTCGGCTAAAGCATTGGCCAGCACAGCATCTTCCTGCGCGGCAAGCATCAGCGCCTGCATCGCGGGGGGAGGGTCGAGCATCGCCATCGTCCAGCGCGCCGCGGGATGGGCGATGGCGGTCAGCCAGGGCTGTGCTGTCGATTCCATCCAGGCTCGGTCGTACAGACCGCTGGTATTGCTCAGAATTGCTTCGCTGTAGTGGAAGGCGCAGTGGACGGCATTGTTGGCGCCCTGTGCGCCGCCGGGGTCCATCCGGCACACGACATCGCCGCCACCCAGCACCGGTGCGCCGGACGGCAGGGTTCCGACCGGCTGCCGCATGGTCGGCGTCACCGCACCGACCAAAGTGGCCCCGCTGTCGGTCACCTCGGCGCTCCGGTACCGATCGGCAAGTGCCGCGGGCAGATAGCGATTCAGCAGGTGCGCGGCCTGCCGCCACCGCTCGGTGGCGCTGCCGTGCGGGCCGAACACGTCCAGTCCACCAGCGGGTAAAGCCTCGAAAAGTAGCATCTCGCAAGGCCTTTCTTGCCCCGGCGGGCCGGTGAGTCCCGGATAGGAGATCACCTCGCCGTACCCGGGGAGCGATACATAGGTTCCCATGTTGTCCGCGTCCGGCTGTACCCCGTCGAGGTAGAACACCGCCAGTCTGCGCTGCGGGCCGGTCGCGACATCCCATGCCGGGTCGGCAGGGAAGCATGCGGCGAGTTCGCGTGATGCTCGAGTCACGATCGTCAGGTCGTAGTCGGCGGTTCGCCGATCGAGTTCCGGCAGCGGCAGGTCGGTGATCTCCAGATCGCCACCCGCGGCGACGAAGTCGGCGAGCCGGCGGGCGAACACGGTCCGCTGGTCGACGCTGCGGGCCGGTCGACTGAGGCGGCCGGTCCAGCCTGCCACCGGATTGCGGTCGATGGCCATCGTGAATCGGATGCCCTTGATCTCAGGGGCGGTCGCGTCCCAAACGCCGAGGCCGGCTTGCGATTCGAGATCCAGTGTCGTGGGGAACTTGACCTGTGTGCTGGTCACGGAGCCGGACAGGATGGCCTCGGCGTTCCGATCGGTCACCAGGGTGACCGAGGTGCCGCCGCGCCGCAGTTGATGAGCAAGAGGTAGGCCACACTCGCCAGCCCCGAGTATCTGTACTCGTCGCATGTTGGATCCTTCCGGTCGTGGAGTCGCCTTGGCGATGGGGCAATACTCGATGGATAGGTAGGGCTCGCACATCGGTGGATGCAATGCGATGGCTTGTGGCGCGCGTCTCTCATCGGGTGCGGCCCGACGTCGACTCGTTCGTGCGGTCGGCGCAGGGCGACTACTGTGCATCGATGTGTCTGTGCGACGGTCATCGGGCATTGGTGCTCTGCCAGCGGCTACCAGTGATTTCGTCGGTCGAGAACGCGAGCTGGAAAAGATCGCGACGCTGCTGCTGGATTCCGCGCGCCTGATCACACTGATCGGTTCGGGCGGGATCGGTAAGACTCGCCTCGCCACCGAGGCCGTCCACCGCTACCACAAGGCCCGACGGGTGCCGGTCTATTGGGTGCGGCTGGCTCGACTGTCCAAGGCGTCCGACGCGACAGCGGTCGAGGACGAGGTCGCGCAGGCGATCGTCGATGCCGATTTCTCCGGTCGATCGGCGTGGGCTGCCCTGGTCGACACACTCACCCGCTCCGATGCTGTCGGCCGCAAGTGGCAGACGATCCTGGTGATGGACAATTGCGAGCATGTCCTGGACGGGGCAGGCCGATTGATTGCCGAACTGCTCGACGCAGTGCCCGGCCTTACCGTGCTGGCGACCAGCCGCGAGGCGATCGGGTGGGTAGACGAGCAACTGGTGCCCGTCGGGGCGTTGCCAAGGGAACAGGCGCTGACATTGTTCCGCAAACGCGCGGAGCTGGCGGGTCACGCCATCGCGGATGATCAACTCACGCTGGCGGATTCGATCTGTCGGCGCGTGCACAACCATCCGCTCTATATCCGGCTGGCCGCCGGTCGGCTACTGCGCCAACCGCTGCCGATGATCCTGCGCGATCTCAGCGGAGGCGTGACGGATCGACGGCTGCAGTGGTCGCATGGTCCCCGCGTCGGCGCCGATGAGCGGCATCAAGGCATTCGCGATGTCATCGGGTGGTCGTTCGAACTCTGCGGAGACAAGGAACGTCTGCTCTTCGAGCGGATGTCGGTGTTCGCCGCGGGCTACGACGTCGACCCGGACGACGGCGGCGCGTCGGCTCTCGATGTCGGAGCAGAGCGGGAAGCGATCGAGGAAGTTTGCGCCGACCTCGACCTCGCCGCTGACGGCGCGGAAGTGCGCATCGCGAGGGACGAAGTCGAGGGCCTGCTCGAGCGTCTGGTGGATCAGTCGCTCGTCTCGGTCCACCTGACATCGACCTCGGTTCGTTATTCGCTGTTGGAGAGTTTCCGTGTGTTCGCTCAGCAGCGACTGCGCGAGCGGTCGACGGGCGGGGAGTGGGTGCGGCTGACCCGCAGGCATCGTCGCTACTACCGGGACAAGGTTGCCCGCGCGCAGGCAGAGTGGTTCAGCCCGGCGGAGCAGCAGCTGCTGGATTGGGCGCGCGCAGAATGGGACAACCTGCTCTGCGCGATGGACGGCAGTCTTGCCGCGCCCGAGGAAGCCGCGATCGGTCTCGAAATCGCGATCGGACTTATCTCGATGCGTGTTCCGTTCTTCAGAGGTTCGCTGCGCGAGTCCCGTCGTTGGGCGGAGCGGACGTTGGCGGCCACGCGCGACCTCGATCCGGCGCCGGTCGAGCTCCAGGTATCGGCCATGGCTTTGATCGGCTGGATCAGCATGTGCCAGGGCGAGCACGACGATGCCGAGCGGATGCTCGACGAATGCGTCGCCGCCTGTGTCGGGGACCCTGAAGTCCTGGCGAGCTGGCGCGATTCTCCCGAGCGTGATCTCGGCCTTCCCGCGCCGGTGGAATTCACGAGAGGTGGCGAGCTGCTGCTGGTGCGGTGTGACGCGCGCGCGGTGGCGGTGCTGGGGAGCGCGCGCGAGAAGTTCACTGCCCGAGGCGATCTCGGCGGTGCGGCGATGAGCGAGTTATTCGAGGCGATGGCCGCGGGGTTTCTCGGCACCGCGGCGCAGGCGCTGGACATCGCGCGGCGTCATCTCGACAATGCCACCGCCTCGGAGGCGGGGTGGGCGAAGTCCTGGGCCGAATTGGCCTGGGCTATCGCGCTGACCAAACATGGTGATCCGAATGCGGCACTCGCGGTCGTACGCACAGCACTAGCCGATCAGCTCTCGATGCGTGATCAGTGGGGTGTCATCTGGGCGGTGCATATTCGGACGTGGGCGCTGGCGCGGATGGTCGAGGACGCGCGGTCGGTGAACGGCGCCGCATCGGATCGAGTGCGGGCATGGGCCGCGGAAATCGCGCAGCTCATCGGTGGGGCGTCCACAATGCGGCAGCGGGTCGGGGTGAATATCGCGAACTTGGGCCCCTTCGCCGCCGAGACCGTCAAGGCCATCGACATAGCTCGCGATGTGCTCGGGCCCAAGGACTTTGCCGCCACCGAGCTCGAGGGCTCGATGCTGCGGCCTGAGCACGGCGAGGTGGTGCGGCTGGCTTTGGGCGCGCTGTCCCTGGACAAGCTGAAGGTGGATCATCCGGTCCGGCAGAGCCGCCGGTCGCCATGGCACGAGCTGTCGACCGCCGAGCAGGAGGTAGCCACATTCGCCGCGGCCGGCTGGACCAACACCGCGATCGCCGCCCGTCGCGGAAGCTCGTTCAAAACCGTTGACGCTCAGATGGCCACGATCTTCCAGAAGCTGATGATCACCTCCCGAGCCGACATCACCACGCTCGTTCCCGCCGACCACCGAGCTGAGGTAGCGAGGGCGGCCGCAGGCCGACCGCCGGATCAGCGGCAGCGGAAACCTCGGCCCCGAAGCTCCTGAACGCTCCAGCCGTCGGATCGCTCGGATCTGCCTCGCACAGTGCCGTGCTCAACGAATCTGGATGTTCCTGCTGGTGCTGCGGAGCCAAGCGTCGACGATGCTGGTGGCCACGTCTGGTGTGGGATCGGCCTTGATCATTGCGCTGAGGCGTTGGGCTTGTGCTGTGGTCGGTAAGAATCCGATCAGAAGAGCAGGGAGAAGCAGGCGCCTGGCCAATAGTTCCTGCGGTGACGTCATATGTGGTCTGCGGACGACCGAGACGTTGACCCGAATTGCGTGTTCGTTGCCGGAGGGGACTCCAGGCCGATCCGTCTCTATCGCTGCGTAACGAAATCCATGTGCGAGGTTACAGGCCGAGCAATTCATGGGGCCACGGCTGAGCCGATCGCCGCAGTAGTCGCAGGCGATCCGGTCAAAAGCCGCATCGACCACCCGCCAGTCATGTCGATCGGGTTCTCCGGCGACGAGCCGGGCTACTTCTTGTTCACACTCGCCATTCCAGTCGTGGAAGAACTGTTGCCACTCGTCGTCGATGATGTCGTCGATGAGGTGCGAACATCGGCGGCACTGAGGCGCTCCACTGTACTCGTAGCCACTGCATTCGTCACACCGGACAAGGGCGGCACCGACAGTTGGTCTCATGGGCCTGAATCCTTGTACGGCCGTGGCGCTGTCGCCAGCAAATTTGGCGGAAGCGGGCAACTCTGCATTGCAGGCTCCCCAAATTCCGCGCGAGCTCCGCTCGGTGTCCTGTCGCAGTAGTTGGTGAAGTTACGGCCCACCCGCCCTTCGGTTTTCGGCAACAGCAGCTCCCACTGCTTGTCCGTCAACACCTGATACCGATCAGTCACCAGCCTCGCCACAGCGGACAAGCCCCAGCGGCCCACCCCGAACGGACTACTCAGTCGATTGGGAGACAGAACCTAGCGTGCCTGCGCACGGATTCGTGGAAGCTCGAAACCTCCCACCTGGCACCGACGAATCGGTTCACCAACGAGCAGGCGCACACCGCGATGCAACGGCACATCGAATGCGGCACCGACACGTGCGCCGCCAAGCGCGCAGCGCGAGCCGTCCTGCTCGAGGCCGGGAAGATCCAGCTCGACCTGAGGGTGGGGCGATGATGGGCGAGCTCTGCGACGAAACGCCACGCTGGCAGCTGTCACCAACAGAGCCCGCCTGGATCGCCAGCCGCGAACGAGCACACGGCATCGTCACCATCCGCGACATCCCCGCGGACGATAAAGAAGCCGCAGCGGACTGGGCGATGGAACGCCTCGGGATTTAGACCTCGACACGATCAAGCCGCCCCCGCTGGGAGTGGGCCTCTTCCTTGTGCCGCGGTGCGGTCAGTCCGTCAAGGTGAGTACCTTCGCCTGTCCGGAGACGACGATGTCGTTCTGATCGACCAGGGCCACCCGTAGCTGCATAACCGCACCCGACTGCAACGGTGCTTCGCCGGTCGCGCCCGTCAAGGGGATGGTGGCGACGTGTCGGGTGCCGTCGCAGGTGGGATTGTGCTGGGAGCCGAGGGCTGCGGGACGTTCCGCGGTGGGTTCCCCTGCCATCGCCTGGATGGTTTTCACCCCGGCGGCGGCGTCGCAGTTGTAGCTGACCGCGACGGTGCTCGGTGTGGCACCGGTGATGTCGACGGTGTCTTCGGCGAGCGCGGGGGCGGCGGCCAGTACCAAGGCCGCGCCCATCGCTGCGAAAACGGTCGCGATGCGGGCAGAGCGCTGACAATTCCGAGTAGTCACCATGGATCTTCGTTCCTTCCGTGTGGCGGAGACGGATCGCTGACACAACCAGAAGAAGAACGCGGCCCTCATCTCACCGCACGCTTCTATGGTCCAACTTCAGGCCGCGTCGCGTGGAAGAACCGCCCTGACCGGCGCGTCGGTCGCCGTCAAGGCCTGATTCGGCAGGGCGAGGCGGCGGTCGCGGCCGGCGGCTGAGGGTCGGTTAGCTCACACTCTGCGATATTTATGCAGGGAAAACCGCCGATCCATGGCATGGTTGTCCAGTGAGATCAGGCTTATCGCAGTGATCCGCTTGGCTCATCTACAGAAAAGAATTAAAAAGCAATGACTCAAGGCAGTGTGAAGTGGTTCAACAGCGAAAAGGGCTTCGGCTTTATCGCGCAAGACGGTGGCGGTCCTGACGTCTTCGTTCATTACTCCGCCGTGTCCGGCTCGGGATTCAAGTCCCTTGAAGAAGGACAGCGCGTGGAGTTCGAGGTCGGCCAGGGACAGAAGGGGCCGCAGGCCCAGGACGTCCGCGCTATCTGATCGACGCAGCTTGGTAAAGCCTCGCACCCTCTGGGTGCGGGGCTTTTGCGCGTTTCGGCCACGGGCTGGCTGCGGCGCGCTATCTATCCGCCGCACACCGCCGTACTGATCGCCTTGCGGCGCAACGGGTTACCGCGCCGGGTCCGTCGGCAACCTGCTCGGCCGCTGTTGCGGCGAGTCCGAAAGTCCGCGCCGGGCAACGTGGGGCAGTCGCGAGCAGGCGGTGCGGGCGCTCGGGCGGGGGCCGCGTCGAACTCGGCGACGACCCCCGTCCGGCATGCTTCGCCGCCGCCGTGCGCATCTTCGGCGGCCGCGAAATTCGCGTCGTCGCGCTATGTGTCCGCGGCGATCAGTTCCCGATCCGGCTCTTCCGACGGTCGGTCGTCGGCCGGGAGTTCCTGGCTGCGGCGGCGTGGCCGTTGGTAGGCCCATTGCAGCAGGCCGATTCCGACAACGCCGGCCGCGGCGGTCGCGATGCCGATCTGCCAGCCCGGCGGACCCCAGGTGAGGATCAGCTCGGCGTTGTCGGTGCCTGCTGGAATGTCGACCTTCAGGAAGGTGCCCGCCACGGTCGTCAACGGTATGTCCTTGCCATCCAAGGTGATTCGGTGGCCAGGCCAAGCCAGCCGCGCGAACACGACACGACCGCCGCTGAGCGAGGTGACTCGGGTACGGCTGGTAAAACTGTCGCCGGATGTCGGCGCGGCGGTCACACCATCGGTATCGGCGATCACGCCGTTCTGGGTGGAGATGAGGCCGTTTTCCCGTTCCAGTACCGAGATGTAGCGTTCGTGGCCCGGGTAATCGACCCACTTCCAGCCGGATGGCGCGGCGTGGTCGCTGGCGTCGGGATACTGTGCTCGATGCAGCACTACCCGGTCGACCTTCATCAGGTCGACAATCGTTCTGCCGGTGGACGGTTCGGTGGCGAAGGCGCGGCGGAACGCGTCCGGGCAGGTGCTGCCGTCCCAGGCCATACACAACACGGCGCTGAACGCGGCGTGGCCGATGGGGGTGTAGCCGTTGACGTAGTCGAGCTCGAGGTTTTTGGCGTAGTTGCCGATGGCGAGCGACCCGTAGGCGCCTTCGAGGTTCTTGTCCGCCGGTCCCAGCAGTGCGCGGTCGGCGAGTTGCAGTGTGACACCGTCGAAATCGGGGAACGCCGCGGTCATCGCCGAACGCCGTTCCGGGAAGTTGTAGGACATGGGGGTCGGTGGGGCGCCCTGCACCTGGGCGTAGGCGATCGGGAACATGGCCACGATTGTCAGCACACACGCCAGCGCCGTTCCCCGGGTGCGGGCGAGCCATACCACCCCGGCGCCGACTGCGGCGACCACCGCGACCGCGACGATATGGCGCACGATAAGCGACGGAGCTGCCGAGAAGGAACGCACGAACAGCAGTCCGATGAGGACCGCGGCGGCGATGGCGCGGCGCCGCAACGACGCGAATGTGCCGTAGCGGCTGAGCAATACGCAGACCAGGACGAGCAATGCGAGGGCGACCATCGGTAGCACGCGTGCCGGCCAGCGCAGTGGGCCGATCGCGCCGGGGCCGGCGGTCCACATCAGCACCGCCGACGCGAAGAGAACGATCCCACTGAACTCTCGGACCGACTGCCTCGCCGCCTGCCAGCCGATGAATGCCAGCGCCGGAATGAGGAACCAGGCTATGTAAACCATCGGCAGTGGCTGGACATGACCCCACCATGCGGTAAACGCGGGCGTAGTGCTCGGCAGGCTCGCGTTCAGCGACTCCGACCAGGGCACCGTCAGGAATGGATCGTTATGGATCTGTGCGCTGCCCCGCCAGGTGGCCTGCGAGGAGAGTATCCCGGGCAGGTTGGCTACCGCAGCCGCCAGTGCGGCGCAACCGGCCGCCGCCAACAGTCGCATCGATGGCGTCCAGTGCCGCTGATAGATGACCTCACCGGCGGCGACCGTCGCGATCATCAACCCGGATTCGACAGCGGGAAAGGCGTATTGAACCGAGAGCGCCAGATAGAGGAAGGCGAAGACCGGGATCGGGCCACTCTGGCCGCGCGCGTAGCGCACCGCTGATGCCCAGGCATGCACCAGCCACGCCGTGGCCGTGTGCGAGGTCACCCAGCTGGCCTCGTCGAAGAACAGGAACCAACCGCTCAACGGGAAAGCGACGCCCGCCACCGCCGCCCACGGGGCTCGGGCGCCGTAGGCCAGGCAGATTCGGAATACGCCCAGCCCGGCGATGATCGAGAAGACGAGTTTCACCACCGTCGCGTACACAGCGAGGTTGTCCATCGACGGCGCGATCAGATAGATCAGCAACTGGGGCGGGTTGTACAGCCCGGCCTCTTCCAAGGCGTAGTTGCCTGCCATCCATTCCCACGGCACGAGCGCGGGAAAGGTCCCCTCGCGCAGTTGCCTGCCGAGCATGACCCACATCGGGGCGTACTGGGCTTCGGTGTCGTCGGTGTAGTAGTGCCGAGCGTCCGCCAGCAGCACCGCCACGTACCCGGCGATCACTCCGACTGCGGTAACCGCCCCCCACTTGTGGATCTCTTTTCGCGATTCGATTACCGCACTTACCCTCACGAACTCCGGACCGTATTCGAATCGAGCAAACAGAGCAAGACGAAGAGATGGCCGGGTGCCCGCCAGCGGTAGGACGATGTCGATGACGTCGGCTCGAATCTCTGTTGTTGGCGGCTGAGCTTGACCCTGACACGGTGAGAGGAACTTTGCTGGAGCCGTGTCCACATACATCGGGTCCGGCCCGTACTGCTACCGGGTGTGGGCCAGTGCGCAGCCCTTCAGGGCGGTGGTGAAGGCCCCACGCGGGAGCCCGCCAGGGCCGAGCGTGCTCTAGACGGGGCGGTCCTGTTGCTCGATGTACTGCCGCAGCAGCGAGATCGGTGCGCCGCCGACCGACCCGGCGAAGTACGACCCCGACCACAGCCTTTGGGCGCGCCAGTAGTTGTGAACCAGGTCGGGGAACTCTTGGCGCAGCCTGCGCGAGGACACGCCTTTGAGGGAGTTCACCAGCCGCGACAACGCGACCTTCGGGTGCGGGCAGGTACTTTGCGTCGTTCGTGGTCGAGGTCACCGGCGAGGCGCTGCCCGGACGTGTTTCGCAGGTCGGCATCGACCTTGGATTGACGACGTTCGCAGTACTCAGCGACGGACAGACCATCGCCTCGCCGTGGTTCTTCCGTCGGGCTGAACGAAGGTTGCGGAAATCGCAACAAGCGTTGTCCCGCAAGGAGAAAGGCTCCAGCAACCGGGTGAAGGCCCGGCTCAGGGTCGCCAGGGCTCACGCCACGGTGGCCGATACGCGCCGCGACTTCGCGCACAAACTGTCTACGGCGATCATCCGCGAAAATCAAGCGGTGTACGTCGAGGATCTGTGTGTGAAAGGGCTTGCGCGGACCCGCCTGGCAAAATCTGGTTCTGGATGGTCAAGCGCCGCCGGTCGGCGTCATCGAGACGCTGACCGGATCGCCGTTCGGCGCGCAACTCGAGGGTGGTGTGATCCCGTTCTTCGATCCTCGGGGGTGGCATCCGGAGATCGGGGTGGACGCGGCGATCGAACTGCTCGGGTGGTCGTGTGTCCGTAGCGATGGTGGTTCTCCGGCGGCCGCACTCGAGCGACTTCGAGTCACCTGTCGGCAAGGGCCCGTGCTGGTCGGCCCGCTGGACTTGGGCCTCATGCGGTATCGACCGGGATCCGGGGCCGCGATCGGCGCGGACCACTACGTGGTGGTGTTGGCTGTCGAGCAGGACACGGTAGTTCTCCATGATCCGCAGGGGCACCCCTTTGCCACGTTGCCGTCCGCCGATTTTCTCGATGCGTGGCGCGCCGAGAAGGTCACCTATGTCGATACACCGTTCGTCATGCGGTCGGGCTTTATTCGCGAGCAGGTGTTTTCCCTTACCGAGTCACTGGAATCGTCGATTCCACGAGCCATCGAATGGCTGGGCGGAGCGTCGGATGCCGTCGAGGGACTCGGCGATCTTGTGGCGAGTGGACTCGACCCCGAGGTTCGAAACCTGCTGGCGATTTTCGGTGTTCGTCTCGGGAGTCGGCGCCTGCTCGACGCGTCGGCTTGCCTGGCAATGCTCGATCGCGCCGATGCCGCGGCCATCGCCGCGGCGCAAGCGCGCGTTCTCGGCGGCCTTCAGTATTCGCTCGTCGCCAACGACGATGCGACTCTGATATCAGGCCTGCGGCGGCTGGCGCCCGAATATGACCGGCTGCGAGGAGCGTTGGCGCGGTCATGGGGTTCCGGTAGTAATCGCCGAAAAAACAACGGATATGGCGTAGGCCCAGGTCAGGGCTGTCGCGTTGAGGCAGCTGTTCGGGGTGGCTACTGGTCCTGCTGATCTTCGAGGACTTGGGCTTGGAGGCGTTCGCGAAGGTCGATTTCCTCGGGCGTCATCGGTTCGCCGGGGCGGCGGATGCGGGCGGACTTGGGCCGCATCGGCAAGCCGTCGCCCGCAGTGGCTTGCTCGGCTTCAGCAAACGCCCGGTACAGGGAGGCGACGGACGGGGACTTGCCCGCGTTCTGCCCGGTCTTGATGGTGAGTTTCTTCGCGATGTCCGGGACGGGGACGCCCTTGTCCTTCAGTGCGAGGGCGAAGGTGAGTGAGTCGTCGTCGATGACCTTGGGTCGGCCGCCGTGGTTGCCCTTGGCGGCGGCGATCACTTGGCCCTCGAGGGTTTTCTCCCGGATGTAGTTGCGTTCGATCTGCCCGGCGACGGCCAGGACAGCGAAGAACATCGCGCCCATGCCGTTGGGGTCGTAGATGCCGGTGAGGGGGCCAGTGAGCAGTTCGAGTGCGATGCCGCCGGTCTGGAGTTCCGCGGACAGCGCCATCAGCTCGGCGGCGTTGCGGGCCAGGCGTTTGAGCTCGTGGACGGTGAAGATGACCGGTGTCTCGGGCGCGGCTTCTTTGAATTGGTGGGCCAGGTCCAGGGCCTTCTCCAGTTCGGGCCGGACCTTGACCCGGGTGCTGATCTGTTCGTGGAAGATCTTGTGGCACTGCGCGCGGCGGAGGGCTTCGAGTTGGCTGGCCAGTTCCTGGCGGGCGGTCGATGTCCTGGCGTACCCGATCCGAACCGGCCGCTCGGTCCGCACGTCCGGGACCACGGCGAGCGCGGGACCCCGGGCCCATGTCCGGCCGGGGCCACGATCGGCGGGAGTCGGCACGTCGAGTTCCTCATGCAGTGCGGGCACCAGGACGAAGCGTGGGGTGTGGTACTTCGCGGCGGTCATGCCGCTTCGGGTTCGGCACGCGCTGCCGGCAGGTGCGTCGCAGTTGGGGCAGCGGTGCCGTTCTACCGCGGTGGCGGCCTGATCCGACGTCAGTTCCATAGAGGAAAGTCTCTCAGAAGTGTCTCGCACAACGTGGGAGTTCCGAGAGGACTTTTGCGAATGGTGGCCTGCGGTTTCGTGACCGCTGCGGAGGCGCTCGCAGAACTCTCGTATCTGATCATTTGTGCGAGGGGACCCGTGCACCAGTGAACTCGCCTAACGGAAATGGGCAGGATCTGTCGACAAGATACGAAAGCCGTTGACGCGAGGACCATTCCGGGCTGCCGCCCTACCCACGTGACGGACAACGGGGCGTTCGTCATATGCCTTGTCGACGTGCAGTTTCGCGGGTTTGCGCCGACGCGGCCCGCGTCGCGACCGCACGGCCAGGATCGCTTTGAACAGCGGGCGCAACACTGCGGCGTCGTTGGTGTTGGCTGCCGAACACTCACGGACAGAAGGGCGTGAGGGCGTAGCCGCGTTCGTCACCACCAGGGCTTCTCGTCGCTGGGACCAACCGCTCCATGGTGGGGAAGATAACCGGCAGCTTTCGGCGTCGGACAGAACGCGGCTGCTATGTCGGTCGCCAACATTGATATCTGACATCAGCGAGTCGGTGATCCATCAACCATCGTCAGGGCGCACAGCACGCTGTGCGCCGACGGCGTGGACCGGGGAGGGCTGCTCAGCCGGAATATTCGTTGACGCCCAGAGCGAAGTCCCAGTGGCCCACCCCGTTGCCGGCGAGGCCCACCGTGACCACCCCCACTCCTTCCAGCCAGTGCGCCATTTTCAGGCCGCCGACGTCCAGCGGGCGCAACCCGAGACTCTCGATGAATGCCGCCACGCCCGCCTTGGCCTGCGCATTGTCGCCAGCGATGAAGACGTTGGGCCGACCCTTCTCCAGGACATTACGGAAGACGGTGTTGAATGCCTTCACCACGCTGGTACCGGCCGGGGCCACCTTGGCGACTTCCTGCGCGATCGAGGTCTCCTCGCTGTGGGCCAGTCCGTCGAACGTGGCGTTGAAGGGGTTGCTGATATCGACGATGACCATGCCCGCGAGGGCGTCTCCGTACTCGACGACGACCGGAACGACACCGTCGTACAACACGGCCGTGATGACGATGTCCCCGGTCGGGACGGCACCCCACTTTCCCGCCGTCGCGCCGCCGCCGAGAGTCTTGGCCAGGTCATCGGCCTTGGACTGATCGCGGCCCATGACCTCGACGGTGTTGCCGCCCGCTACCGCCAGCGTGCCGATGGTACGGGCCATGTTCCCCGTACCGATGATGGTGATGTTGCCCATGAGGTGTGCTCTCTTCCTGTTCTCGAGGTTTTGCTGTGTCTCGTTCGTGCCGTGCCGGGTCGGGTCAGGGACAGGGGACGAGGGCGTCCCGTGATCGTTGTTCTCCCTTGGTGCGCAGTTCCCAGGACTGCGACCTGGTGTATGAGACCTGGTCGGCACGCCGACCCGCAGGTCCGACTCGGCGTGCCAGATCATCAAGGCAATTCACGGCTTGCGGTCGGCCATCCCGACGATGCGGTCCAGCAGGTCAGATGGCGGTGGTGCCGCCGTCGGTGACGAGTTCCAGGCCGTTGACGTAGCTGGAGTCGTCGGAGGCGAGGAACAGGGCGACGGTGGCGATTTCTTCGGGGCGGCCCATCTTTCCGCGGGGGATGAGGGACTCGAATGCGGCCCTGGTTGCCTCGTCGAACAGTTCTTCCTGTTTGGCGGTGGCGACCTGGCCGGGGGTCAGGACGTTGACCCGGATCTTGCGGTCGCGCAGTTCGTTGAGCCAGACGCGGGCCCATGCCTGCTGGACGGCTTTGCTTCCGGCGTAGAGGCTCCAGCCGGGGAAGGCGCCGAGAGAGGCGTTGGATCCGGTCATGAAGATCGAGCCGTTGTCGTTGAACAGCGGCAGTGCCTTCTGCACGGTGAACAGGGTGCCGCGCGCGTTGAGCCAGAAGGAGCTGTGGAACTGTTCCTCGGTGATCTCGCCGAGGACGGCGGGTTCGCCCATCCCGGCGCTGGCCCACAGCACGTCGATCGAGCCCTTTTCCCGCTTGACGGTGTCGTACAAACGGTCCAGGTCGTCCAGGTCGGAGGCATCGCCCTGCACGGCGGTGACGTTGCGGCCGATCAGCTCGACGGCGTCGTCCAGAGCTTCCTGCCGTCGGGCCTGGATGAAGACGTGCGCTCCTTCCTCGACGAAAAGTTTGGCGCCGGCCAGTGCCATGCCGGTGGATCCGCCGGTGATCACCGCTACCTTGCCATCGAGCTTTCCCACGATCACTCCTTTTCCGCAGTTATGTAAACCGTACTGTTTCCTTAACGTATCGGAGGGTCAGCTGTGGCGCAAGCTATGTACACCGATAGGTACCCGCGGGCTACGCTGGGGGACATGACGGAATTGGAGAAGGGCCCCCTGGGTCGACGCCGCGGCAGGGGCGCACGTGAGCGCATCCTCAGCGCGTCACAGCAGCTGTTCCGCGATCACGGCATCAACCGCACCGGCATGGACCAACTCTGCGCCGCGGCCCAGGTGTCCAAGCGGACGGCCTACCAGCACTTCACCAGCAAGGACGAACTCGTCGCCGAATACCTGCGCCGATTCGATCCCGACGTCATGCCCGGAGTGTTCGACCGCACCGACCTCACACCCCGCGAACGACTCCTCGCCGCGTTCGACATGCCCGCGTCCACGCCCCTGTGCCCCTACATCGCGGCGGCCGTCGAACTCCACGACCCTCAACACCCCGCATCCGAGTACGCACGCGACTACAAGACCGCCATCGCCGCGCGGCTCACCGAAACCGCCCGCGAGGCCGGTGCCACCAACCCCGAACAACTCGGCGAACAACTGGCGCTGCTCATCGATGGCGCCTCGGCCCGCACCCGAGTCCTCAACAGCGAATCCTTCCCCACCGCCGCCGCCATCGCCGCCGTCCTCATCGACAACGCCATCCCCGCGTCATCTCCACGGCAGCCCAGCGATGACCGCGGAACTACCGGGTCTGCTCCCGTTCCGGTGGGAGGCCAATGACAGCCCGGGCACGCCTCGTCGGCCGGGACGAGGACGGCCCTGGCCACGGCATGACGAGAAGTAGCCTGCCGTCCGTCGCCGGCGGCCTGGCGTTTCGGCTGCCGAGACCTACGTCCAGATAGGCGACGCCGTGTTCGACGGCGGCGTGAACTTAGTCGAGTTCCTCGACTACGCGGACGGGGCCATCGAGTACGGATTGCCACTGCGGCAAGATCTGGCCCTAGATCGATCTGACCGCCCTCACGTCAGAACAGAGTGTCACGCATCCGCAGGGGCCGGTACCCGGTCGGCCCGAGCTGGGCCAGCTCCGCGTCGATGTCGACCTCGATCGCGCCGAAGAAGTTGATGTTCTCGCTGTGGGCGGGGGACACATGAGCCAGCACCTCGTCATCCACCCGGCGGCCCTCACGCCGCATCTGCTCGACCGCGAGCCCGAAATACTCTGTCGTCCAGGCGACTACCGCATTTGTGGCGAGGGTCAGGCACCACATTTGTTCGGCCTGGTCCTCGAGATGCCGGGACCGGATCATGCCTTCGTGGGCGTAGAGCAGGCCGCGTTTGAGCGCGTGGACCGACTCGCCCCTGTTGAGCTGGCGGGCGATCTTGCGCCGATAATCCGGGTCCGACAAATAGCGTGCGGCGTAGATCGTACGGCGAAGCGCCCCATACTCTTTCAACGCCGCCGCCAGTGAGTTCTGTCGACTCGACGCCGACAGCTTCCCGACCAGCAGTGACGCGGTGGCGTGCCCGAACTTCAGTGACCCGGTCAGGCGAAGCAGATCGTCGTAGTGCTCGCTGATGAGGTCCAAGTTGAGTTTGCGGGTGAACAGCGTTCCGGCGCATGGGAACCGGGCCTCGATGTCTGCCCGCGACCCCGGCCGGTACAGGGTGATCTTGCCCAGATCCCGGATGCGGGGCGAGAGCTGCATCCCGAGCAGGTCGAACAAGGCGAAGTTGACCAGGGTCACGCCATGGGTATCTGTCGCGTGCTCGGTGATCGGCAGATCCTTGGCGTTGCCCAGAATCTCGTCCAGCACGTAGTGCGCCTCACGTCGCGTCGTGACGATCACCTTGGTGCCGTAGGTGGTGTGCTGATCAGTGACGTGGGTGTAGGTCGAGAGACCCTGCTCGGCGAAGAAGTGCGGAACCGTGCGAGCGGTGGTCGAGCGGCCGCGAGTCGGGAACCGCTGCCCGTCACTCGAGGACAGCGTGCCGCCACCGAAAGTCGCGGTCAGCGGCAGCCTTTGGTGATAGTCGATGATCGCCAGGTTCGCCGCCCGCAGCGTCTCCTCCCGCACATGCCATTCCTCGGTCCACCGCAGAATCTCGTAGGAGATGCCGCACGCATCGGCCATACTGCGCAGCCCGAGGTTGGTCGCATTGGCCAACAGCACCGCGATGAGATTGCGTTTGAGGTCCGTACTGCGGGCCTGCTTGCCGGTGGCGTGGGTGAAACAGTCCAGGAAGCCCGTGCGTTTGTCCAGCTCGATCAGCAGCGACACGATCGGCGCGAACGGCAGCATCTCGATCAGCTCCGCCTTGAGTGCGGCCGCCTCAGCAGGCACATCCTCCGCGGTCAACGGCGAGATCACCAGGTCGCCTTCCTCATCCAAACGCACCGGGCCCTCACCGTGGGTCAGAACCTTCTCCAGCTCACCGACTGAGGCGTGTAGTTCATCGACCATGTCCGCCAACGCGCGGGCCGGATCAGCGGATTTGCCGACCAGGCGGCAGAACTCGGCGCGCTGGGGCTCCCACTGGGCCGGGGTGAGCAGATACGACGCCGGATCGGCGTAGCGGCGTGAGCCGGGCACGAACACATCCCCGGTACGCAACCCGTCACGCAAACCAAGTAGCACACACAGCTCCCAATAGTGCCGGTAGGCGGTGGGATTGCCGGATTTGAGGGCCTCCTCGAGGTAGCCGCGCCACTTGGCTGGCACGAATCCTGTTGGAGCCTCGTCGAACACCTTGCGGCGCCCGGTCGCGTTCAGCTCCCGCAGCATCGCCACGGCGATCAGCAGCTCGGAGGCCGCGGTGCCGCCGGAGAACCCGACCGAAGACAGCACGTGCGGGGTGAACTGGCGCAGATAGCTGTAGGAGGTATTCAGGGCGGCCAGGTGCCCGTGATCACGCGGCAACCGGGGTTTGGCTTGGGCTATCGCCGCCCGCAGGCGCTCCCACCCGATCTTCTCGCCTCGGATCAGCCCACCGATCTGTTCATCAGCGATCCCCGCGTCGGTGACGATCAACAGCAACTCGTCCAGCAGGGCTTGCCGGTCCTCCCCAGCCTTGCCGCGTTCGGCCAGATCGTCCTTCATTCGGCGTTCGGCGGCACCGAATTTCGCCGAGATCGCCTGATCGAACAACGCGACCACCTCATCGAGCACGTCAGTCCCCGACTGTGTCAACACCGTGAGCAGGATCGGATGACGGCGCTGCGGATCCCGGCGTTCCAGTGCCTGGCTGGTCAGCCGATGGCCCATGGTGGCCAGGAACCGGCGTCGCTCGGCGGGCAGCACCGACATGTCGAGGCGGTCCGCGCCCAGGTTGCGCAGGAATCCGAGCTTGTCGACTTCGGCTTTCACCGCCGCCGCGGACGCCTCCACCGGCCGGTCGAGAGCCACCGTAACCGCGACATCTGCAGCGAGACGTCGTTGACCCGCAAGCCGTCCAACTCCGCGCAGCGTTGCGGGGTGAGTTCGTGCGCGAGCCGGTCGTAGGTTTCGCGCTGGGCTTGCTCACGGGCGTGAGCGACCCGCTCCACCAGTACCACCGGGCCCGGCCGGATCACCTTCGCTGAGATCAGGTATTCACACCCCAGCCGAAACAACAAGGTCGGTGAATCGTGCTCCATCGCCCGCGCCAGCAGGAACTCATCGAGGTCCTTCAGCTCCGTCGTCCCCGGGGCTCGCCAGCCCAGATACTGCGCCACCAAGCGCAGGTGCTCTGTTCGTGTCTGTGCCCGGGGGCCGTAGGAACCGATCTCGCTCGCATCGACATTCAGCTCAGCAGCCAACCGGGCCACCGCCACCGGCGGTGCCGTCGACACCTTGTCCGGCACGAACCCCAACCACGGCAGCGTGCACAGCGCAACGGCGATTCCCAATCGGTCCGCCGGGCCACGGCCCCGGCCCGGCGCGACGAACGCCAAGTCCGACTGGGTCAGCTTGAAGAACCGGTACAGCTCCTCGCGGCTGATCTCCGGGAACTCCCGCAGACGCGCCAACTCTTCGTCCGCGAATACCCGCGTCGCCACGAACCCCTACCTCCACCCGCGCCAACAGCCCTATCAGCGCCAAGCCAAGCACTACCAGCCCAAACCCGCATTCCGGGCACGAAACCCATTTTCTACCAACCGATTACGCATATCCGTTGTTTTTTCGGCGATTCCTACCAGAACCCCGTCATAGAGGCTCAGGGGCTGAGCAGCCGCCGGCGTATCGAACGGGCACAGCGACGAGGGATACCCGACCGGCGCGAAGCTGAAACGCCACGTCAGCAATTTCCCATAGTTGGGAACGGCTTGTTATTGCGCCATCGGACTTACGGGATTGTAGGCGGGCGCTTATGGTGGGTTCGCGCTTCCGAATTCTGCACATCGAAATCTGTTGGGTCTCATTGGTTTTACCTGTGTGATACATAACGGTGGTTGATAAACGATCTTGATACTTGTGCTATCTCTCCTTTGCGAAGGTTGTTGATCTGCGCCGCGCAGAGATTTCATGCGTAGGCTCCGGCGGGAAGTTGCAGGCAATCAGACTGTTGTACAGTCGCGGCAAGAATGGAGTAAGTCCATGGCTATGGGGGCCTTCACTTTTCAAAATAGTTATGGCTATTCCGAGCGGATCGAGAACCCGGGTGAGTATCAGACCTACAACTTGATCGTTGGCAGTGGTTTGGTGGACAACCAGACGAGTGCCACTGTCACGCTGTACTCGGAATCCGATTGCCGCGGTGACTCCGAATATCTGTACTCGCACAGTAGTAAGTACCTCACCAGGGGTTTCAAGAGCTTTAGATTCACGAGCTGACGGTCCAGGAGGTGTGCAAATCCCGCGGTCCGGACGGCGTGGGTGCGCACTCGGGGTGCAGCCTGTCGGGCAGGTCTGTCCCGGACATTCGGCGGCCAACCCGCAGCAGGCAACCATCGAGCATCCTGCCGGGTTGTCGGGGGTGTGGCACCGGATCTCGGGTCCACTTGTGATCATGATGGGGCGGTAGGACGCATCTTCCCGATGGTGGGAAGGTCTTCGTTGCTCGGTGGGAGGAGACTGGAGTGGGTCGATAGCGAAGCGTCGATCAATCGCTCTCGGCGGCAGTGAAGTACGAGCAATCTGCCGTCACGTGCGCAGGAAAGTTGATGATCCCATGCTCGACTCGCGTATTTTTTTCCTACTGGTCGTCTTGATGGTCCTTGTGGTGACAGTCACCATCAGCGCGATTCACTTACGGGCTGCGCACCATCCACCGGGAGATCGCAATGTCGGGATTCGAAGGTCGACCGCCGGCGTGACCGGCGTATCGACGAAAAAGGTCGTGCGACAAGATGTCTGGCCTGCGGTATGGACACACGAGCCACCTCTGCGACCGTTCACGATAGCGGAGGCGCATCGTGAAATGCAGCGGCACTGTAATTGTGGCGTAGACATCTGCGACCGCAAGGCTGCGGCGCTCCGGGCATTGGTCGAAGGTGGAAAGGTCAAGCTGGATTCGTCACGGCATCGAATGTAGCCAGTGATGGGCCCGGCCTTCGGCGATGTCGCCTGAGGGCAGCCACCGCGATGGCGATAGTCCACTTCGCCGAAATCGACACCGCATGCGACAGCGTTGCGGAATAGCGCTGGGAGAAGCGCCCGTACCCCGACGGAACCAGGCCCGCATTACGCCGGTGTGAATCGGCGCGGGTCCCTGTGATCAGCGATCGGCGGCCATGGCGGCGTGTGGTGTGCCCTCGGCGATCAGTGCTCCGTCCCGCAGGAGCAGGCAGTGGTCGGCGCGCATCGCCTCGTCGTGGTCGTGGGTGGCCTGGACGACGGTGACGCCGGCGGCGCTGATCTCGGCGAGTGCGCGCGAGATCTCTTGCTGGGAGCTCGAATCCAGTCCGGCGGCCGGCTCGTCGAGCAGCAGCAGGTTCGATTCCTGGGCGAGTGCCTGGGCGAGCAGTGTGCGCTGGCGTTGCCCGCCCGAGAGCGTGTCGAGGCGGCGGGTCGCGAGATCGGTGATGGCCAGGCGTTCCATGCACTCGTGCACCGTTGCGCGGTCCTGGCGGGACAGCCAACGCCATGGTCCGCAGTGCGCCCACCGTCCCATCGCGACTGTCTCGCGGACGGTGAGGGGCAGCGTGGCGGGTACGGCGGTGTGTTGCACGACAAACCCGGGGCGCTCCTTCGAATCCCGCCATATCGTGCCCGCCTGTGGCGCGACGACGCCCGCGATGACGCCGAGCAGCGTCGATTTTCCTGACCCGTTCGGGCCTACTACGGCGGTGACCTGCTCGCGCGGGATGGTAGCGGTCACTTCGTGCAGCACGGTCCTGCGTGGGTAGCCGGCGGAGAGTCCGCGGATGCGGACCGCGTCCAGGGCGGGAGTGTGGGACATGTCACCTCGCTTGTAATGATAATCATTTTCATCATAGTGTGACCGACCATGGAGTGGCTGTTCGCCCCGTTCGAGGTGGCCTTTGTGCAGCGGGCGCTGTGGGGCGGCCTGCTCGTATCGTGCGTGTGCGCACTGGCCGGGACCTGGGTTGTAGTGCGCGGCATGGCTTTTCTGGGTGATGCGATGGCGCACGGCATGCTTCCCGGTGTCGCCGTCGCGGCGCTGTTGGGCGGCAACCTGCTTCTCGGTGCCGCGATCAGTTGTGCGGCGATGGCATTCGGTGTCTCGGCGCTCGGTCGCAACCGGCGCTTGTCCGCGGACACCGGGATCGGACTGCTGTTCGTCGGGATGCTGGCGCTGGGGGTGATCATCGTTTCCCGCTCGCAGTCCTTCGCGGTCGATCTGACCGGGTTCCTGTTCGGTGATGTGCTGGCCGTGCGCGATCGGGATCTCGGATATCTGACTGCCGCACTGCTTGTCGCGGTGACGGTCGCGATCCTCGGGCATCGCGCGTTCGTCGCGCTCACCTTCGACCCGCGCAAGGCTCATACGCTCGGTTTGCACCCGAGGCTCGCACATGTGGCGCTGGTCGGCCTGGTGACACTGGCGATCGTCGCGTCGTTCCACATCGTCGGCACCCTGCTCGTTTTCGGGCTGCTCATTGCCCCACCGGCGGCAGCGACGTATTGGGCCGACCGGATTCCGGTCATCATGCTGATCGCCGCGCTGCTCGGTGCGTTGTCCACCATTGTCGGACTGGTCATTTCGTGGCATGCGAGTACCGCGGGCGGTGCGACGATCGCGGCGGTCGCCGTCGGGTTGTTCTTCCTATCGGCGCTGGTTGCCGCTGTGCGTGATCGGTTGCGCGGCAACGGCGTCCGGTCCGCGCCGGTACTGGCGAGCGTGCTTGCGGCGGTGCCGCTGGTCGGCTGTGGATCCGGTGCGGAGAGTGCGCCGCCCGAGGACCTGCCGCACGGCTATGTGGCGGGCGCCGAGGAAACCTCCGATGTGCAATCGCGTCTGGTCCTCGCCGACGAGCGGACCGGCGCGATCCAGGTGCTCGATCTGATCACCGAGAAAACCTCCGAGGCCGGTCGAGCGGAGGGGGGTGTGCGGCGGATTGCCGGCGACGGCAGGTTCGCCTATCTCGGCACGGTCGGTTCGGGACGGATCGTGGACACCGGCGGGTGGACGGTCGACCACGGCGATCACGTCCACTACTACCGCGCCCCGGTCCGCGAGATCGGCGCTATCGAGGGTGGCCGGGTGGCGGCAGTGCACAGCGACGGGGCCCTTGCGGCAGTGGTTTTCGAGGATGGCGGCACGATTCTGCTGGACCGGCCCGCCCTCGAAGGCGGATCGGTGTCCGAGGTGGGCCGGATCGGGGACGGCGCCGCGGTGCCCTATGCCGAACATCTGCTGGTAGCCCTACCGGGCGGGCGCGTCGAAGTCCGCACCCGCGCCGGCGCGCCGGTGACTGTCGCCGCCGAGCCGTGCGCGAACCCACGCGGTCGGGCCGTGACCCGCCGCGGAGTCGTCTTCGGTTGCGCCGACGGCGCTTTGGTGGTGACCCATCGCGACGGAGCGTTTACCGGAGAGAAGATCCGCTACCCCCGGGAGGTGGCAGCAGCGGATCGCGCCGTCGAGTTCACCCACCGCCCCGGCAGTTCGACGCTGACCGCGAAGGCTGGTCAGCAGGGTCTCTGGTTGCTCGATGTCCGCAAGAAGGTGTGGACGTTGGCATCGGTCGGTCCGGTACTGGCCGTGAACACAGCGGGGGAGGGATCGTCTGTGCTGGCGCTGACCCGCGATGGTGTTCTGCACAGTTTCGATCCCGAAAGCGGCACGGAGACAGCGCGAATCGTGTTACTCGATCCGGTAGCCGACGGCGCGACATCACCGGTGATCCAGGTCGATTCGAATCGCGCCTACGTCAACGACGCGCCACGCCGGTCGATATACGAAATTGCCTACAACGACAATTTGCGCATCGCACGCACATTCACCATCGACCTCGCGCCGACGCTCATGGTGGAGACCGGCGAATGAGAGCCGTGATCCGAGTAATAGCCGCCTTGGCCGCGCTGCTGCCGGCGCTGACCGCTTGTACCGAAGGCGGTGGTGAGCGCACCGGAATCGTCGTCACCACCAATATCCTCGGTGATCTCACCCGCTCCATCGTCGGTGACGCCGCCGAGGTCACCGTGCTGATGGCGGCGAACGCCGACCCGCACTCCTTCGCGATCTCCGCCAAGCAGGCAGCCCGGCTCGACCGTGCCGGGCTGGTCGTGTACAACGGCCTCGGCCTCGAGGAGGGAGTGGCCCGCAACGTGGCCGCAGCCGAGAACGCCGGTGTCCCAACGGTTGCCGTCGCCGATCACATCGACCCGCTCAGCTACAGCTCGGACGAGTCGGCAGGCCCGCCCGATCCGCACTTCTGGACCGACCCGCGTCGGGTGCGTCGGGCTGTGGAGGTGATCAGCGCCGAGATCGTCGAGCATGTCGATGGTATCGATGCCGCGGCGGTTCGGGCCAGGACCGATCGGTATCTGGCGGAGATCGATCAGCTCGATCACTGGATGTCGGAGAGCTTCGCCCCGATTTCCGCCGAGCGACGCAAGTTGGTAACCAATCACCACGTGTTCGGTTATCTGGCACAGCGTTTCGGCTTTCAGGTGGTCGGCGCGGTGATTCCCAGTGGGACGACACTCGCGTCGCCGAGCTCGTCCGACCTCAGCGCACTGGCCGACGCGATCCGAGCCGCCGCCGTCGCGGCGATCTTCGTCGACGCTTCGCAACCCGACAGGCTCGCCCGTGTCCTCGCCGAACAGGCGGGCGTGCGGGTGCAGGTCATCGGGCTTTATACCGAATCACTCACCGAACCAGGTGCGGGCGCGGGCACCTACCTGGAAATGATGCGGGCCAACACCGCTGCGATCACCCGCGGGCTCGCCGCGCCCTGAACTGGAGAACACAGCACGAGAAACGGAGCAGCACATGCATATTCGGTCACGGGCCACGACGAGGGTGACGCTGTCCGCGCTTGTCGTTTCGGTCGTCGCCCTGAGTGGTTGCGGCACGGATGATTCGAAGGACGCGCACGCGCCGGGGGGCGAGCCGATCGCGGTCACCTACGACGGCGGCATCTACGTCCTGAACGCGATGACACTCGCGCAGACCGGTGAGGTGAAACTCGACGGCTTCAATCGGTTGAACCCGGCGGGAGACGATCGCCACCTCATGGTGTCGACCAAAGACGGCTTCCGGGTGCTCGACGCGTTCGACGCCGAGTTCACCGGCGCCGAGTTCCCTGCTGCCGAACCGGGTCACGTCGTGCGGCACGCAGGGCGCACCGTCCTGTTCGCCGACGGTACCGGAGAAGTCACCTCCTTCGACCCCGAGAAGCTCGGCAGCGGCAAACCACCGACAAAGGTCTACCGGGCTGCCGCGCCGCATCACGGTGTGGCGGTCGAACTGGCCAACGGTGATCTGGTCGTCACCCTCGGAACCGAGGACAAGCGTGTCGGCATCGCCGTGCTGGACAAGAACCGCACGGAAATCGCCCGCAACGAGGACTGCCCCGGCGTGCACGGAGAAGCCACCGCCAAGGACGAGGCCATCGTGATCGGCTGCCAGACAGGGGTTCTCGTCTACCGCAACGGCGTCATCACCAAGGTGACCAGTCCGACGCCGTACGGCCGCATCGGCAACGCGGCGGGCAGCGCGGCATCCCCGATCGTGCTCGGCGATTACAAGCAGGACAAGGACGCCGAACTCGAACGCCCGCAGCAGATCTCGCTCATCGACACGACCACCGGCGCCCTCCGTCTGGTCGATCTCGGCACCAGCTACACCTTCCGGTCACTGGCCCGCGGCCAGCAGGGGGAGGCGCTGGTCCTCGGCACCGACGGCCGCATCCACGTGATCGACCCGGTGGCGGGCACCGTCACCCGCACCATCCCGGTCATCGACTCATGGCAGGAACCACTGAAGTGGCAGCAGGCCCGACCCGCGCTCTTCGTGCGCGGCGGCACGGCCTATGTCTCCGACCCGGTCACCAAGAAGGTGCACCGAATCGACCTCGCAACAGGCACGGTCACGGCGACCACCACATTGGCCGCCGCTCCGAACGAACTCAGCGGCGTCACCGGGCACTGAAACAACAGGTCGTGCGGGGCGTTGGGCGGCAGTCCGTCCCGACGCCCCGCGAGACCGCGCTCTCGACTCGTCAATCGTTGCTCAACCAGATCTCCATCTGTTTGAGCCCGACGCGGATGCGGCTCTTCACGGTCGGTAGGGGGATCCCCAGGAGGTCGGCGACCTCGCGGTAGCTGTGGTCACCGTAGTAGGCCAGGGCGATGGATTCGCGTTCGCGTGCGTTCAGTCGCGCCAGATTGTCTCGGACGGATTGGTGATCGAACTGCTGGTCGACCTGTTCGGCGACGACGTCGTGACCGGGCCTGAACTGGGCATTGCCGTAGGTGTTCTCCCTGTCTGTGATGGCTTGCTCGGACCGAACCAGGTCGACCGCCCGCCGATGCGTGATCATCATCAGCCAGGTCAGCGGGGCGGCCCGGGTGCCGTCGTAGCGATCGGCGGTGGTCCATGCCTGCAGATAGACCTCCTGGGTGACCTCCTCGGCAAACGTGCGACTGTGAACGATGTGGACCGCGAGCCCGAATACCCGTTGGCTGGTCGCGTGATAGAACTCGGTGAAGGCCGCTCGATCCCCTGCGGCGATCGCGCCGAGCAGCTCGCCGAGATGGTGCCGGGAACGGTCTGGGAAGCCAAGGTCCGGCGGTCGCGGCAGCGTGTCTGTCCGAACGGCTTTGTTGGGTATCGTGACGACCATTGCTGCCTCCTCATTCTGGACGTCCCAGATATCGTCCAGTCATGCCGCGCCGGCAGTGTGGGTGCAGACGCGGCCTCATAATGCGCACCGACGCAAAGCATTCGAGCTGTCCGCAATTCAGTTCGAGCGGTAACACATCTGCGTGTCATCGCTCGAAAGGGTTTAGAGACCGAGGGGTTTGTATATTACCGAGCCGGTGCGGCGCGCGATGGCATATTAGAACCAGATTGGGGGCGAACTTCGGGCATTCCCAACTCGGGGTACGGATAATCTCGATCTTCCAGGTTCTGACGTGCGATATCCGCATTCGGTACGCGATCGCTACTTTTTGTGAGAATTGTCCGTTTTATGGCAGCAAACCCGCTCTTGCGGGGCGCGAACCCGCCTCGAGTCGTTGAACTCCTTGCGGTCGGCGATGGGTCGAACGATCCCCTGTCCGTCGGTGCCGATGGCGGCGGCACGTGATTTGGGGCTCTTGCCCCTTGGTGACGTGCACAACAGGTCGGAGCGAAGTCTGTTGGAATGTGGATAGCGTCGCGGCCCGCTCAGCTGTCTACTTGTCACCAGTCTGGTGATCGGACGGCTGGATCACACGCATCGAGGTGAGGGGCTATATGTTCGGGGTTTCCCGCAGGTTCGAATGGGTGGCGGTGCCGTTGACGGCGCTGTGCCTTTCGGTGTCCGCCGGAGTCGCCGTGGGCGATCCGTTCCCGACATTTCCGCCGGATCGAAATCAGTTGCCGCAGTTGCCCGCTGAACCGCCGCTCTACGACTTGCTGCCGATTCCGGTGCCCGACGAGGATCCGTGGTACGACGATCCGGCGGACTTGGCGTCCTATGAGCCCGGTCAGATCATTCGTACCCGCACTGTGCAGACCCGCATTCTGGGTATCCCGTTCCCGGTCGACACCAAGCAGCTGCTCTATCGCAGCAACGACGTGCACGACAACCCCATCGCGACGGCAACGTCGGTGATCACCCCGGGCATTCCGTGGTTCGGCAGCCCCCGCCCGGTTGTTTCGTTCCAGGAGGCGATCGACTCGACCGACTCGTCGTGCAATCCGTCGTACACCCTGCAAACGGGCACGATGAAAGAAAGCCTGCTGACGCAGTATTGGCTGATGCAGGGCTTCGCGATCAACATCCCTGACTTCGATGGCAAGTTCAACACCTTCAACACCTTCGACGAAGGCAAAATGGTGCTGGACAGTCTTCGTGCCATGAAGAACGATGCGACGCTGGGTCTTACGAATTCCGGGATCGCGCTCTACGGCTACTCCGGCGGCGGCTCTGGTTCGATGCGCGCGGCCGAACTGCGCGAAACCTACGCCCCCGATGTGCGACTGCTCGGCACTGCTGTCGGCGGCACGCCAGGCGATCTGCAGTTGCAGGCGCGCTACGCGACCATGCAGCAGCCCGGGCTCACCGGAATCAGCAACTTCACCATGTGGCTCGGCTTCGCGGGCCTGTCGCGCGAATTCCCCGAAGCGTTCGATGCGAAAAAGCTGCTGACCGATGAGGGACAACGGATTCTGCAAGATGTGCAGAGCCGCTGCGTCTACACCATCGCACTGACCGGAATGTATCGGCCTATCAGCGACTACTACCAGCCCGGCAAGACGTTGGAATCCATCCCTGAGGTCATGCAGATACTGAAGGAGCAGAGTCTCGGCCAGCAGATTCCGGATAGTCCCATCTTCTGGTTCCACGGGATGTGGGATGAGCTGATCCCGCCGTCGGTGGTGCTGCCGGTGGTCAACGAGTACTGGAATCGTGGCGCCGATCTGCGGTTCTACACGATGCCCTTGCCGGAGCACGTCACCAACGCGGTCGCGGGGTGGCCGCCAGCGGTGGCATGGACCAGCGCGATACTGCGTGGTCTCCCGCCGGGCCCACGATTCAAGGCGGATTTCCAGATCCCGGGTAGTCCTGGGCTGCCGGGTAGCTGATGGCCTGAGCCTGTCGATCGCGCCCTCTCCCGGCGAATGGTCGAATACCCACGCTCGGAACCGAGGCGACTTCGCGTCCGACTACTGGAGTTCGAGGCCGTCGACTGGGCGGCGCGGCTGGGAGGAGAACGGCAGTGCAGCAGACACACCCGCGGGTCCGAACGGACCGGGCGGCGGTGGCGTCGGTGACCGGTGTGCTGACCGCGGCCATGGGCTTCTCCATGTTGCAGTTGTTCCTGCTCGGCGCCTTGGGCCCGCGGATCGTGCCTGACCTCGGTATGTCAACGGCACTGCTGGGATTCACGGCGACGGTCGGGTTCGGGACTGCCGCATTGCTCTCGCCGATGGCGGGGCGTGCGGTGGATCTACTCGGCCCGCGGCGATGTCTGGTGGCGTTGCTGGGGCTGGTCGCTGTCGTGCTGGCAGCGATCGCCGCGGCGCCGAGCTACCTGGTGCTGATGCTGGCCGTCGGTCTCGGTGGTGCTCCACAGGCATTGGCGAATCCGGCGACGAACAAGGCGATCTTGGCGGCGGTGCCCACACCGCGGCGCGCCGGCGTGACGGGTACCAAGCAGTCCGGTGTCCAACTCGGCGCTGTCGCCGCTGGGCTCCCGCTGACCGCGTTGGCTGCCGCTGCCGGGTGGCGGGCCTCGGTGTGGGTGGCCGCGGGCGTCGCCGTACTTGCCGCGTTCTGGGTCTGGCGGGCGTTGCCCACCGATCCGCGCCGAGATGAGCAGGGTGCCGACAGTTCCGGGGTCGGTACCGAACGATCGAGCGTGGTGCGCTGGCTGGCCGCGTATTCGCTCTTCCTCGGTGCCGGGATGGCCTCGATCAACACTTATCTCGCGCTGTTCGGAGAGCGGCGGCTCGGGCTCGACGCGGCGACCGCGGGGACATTGGTCGCGGTGCTCGGTGCAGCCGGAATCGCGGGCCGCATCGGCTGGGCCAGGGTGGCGGGCAGACCGGGGATGGCGGTGGTGTTGCCCGCGGGGTTGGCGTGTGGGTCAGCGGGTGCGGCATTGCTGTTGGCCGCGGCTCCGTTCGTCGACGGGCTGGTGTGGGTTGCGGTGATCGCGGTGGGCACGTTCGGCATGGCGGGCAACGCGGTGTCGATGGTGTTGGTGATCCAACGGGCAGCGCCGGGTCGTGCGGGGCGGGACTCGGCGCTGGTAGCGGCGGGCTTCTTCGCCGGATTCGCGGTCGGCCCACCACTTTTCGGTGTCCTGGTGTCGGCGATCGGGTACAGCAACGGGTGGCTGACGGTCGCCGCGGAATTCGCTACCGCCGCGGGAGTGGCGGCACTGTGGGCACTGCGGGATCGGGTGCGGGTATGAGCGAGACCGTGCCCGATCGCTCGACGGCCGCATCGGAGCAGGCGCTGAGCGGCACCGCGTATTCCGGTGTGGTGTCGACCTCGGAGCGAGAATGGGCCGAGGCCGCCCTTGCCGCGGTGTTGGACCGTGCCAGAGTCACGTATGCGACTGTCGGCGAGCGTTTTCCGCTCTATGCCGACAGTGCGTCGGGTGACTGGACGAGCACCTCGAAGGGGTCGTGGACCGGTGGATTCTGGGCGGGACTGCTCTGGTTGCAGGCCCTGTACACCGGTTCGGCCGAGGACCGGTCGGCGGCCTCCGCGGTCACCCGCCGGTTGGCCTACTGGGTGGAGGCCGATACCTCTACCCGCGGGCTGATTCTCTGGTACGGAACGGCTTTGGCGGTCAAGGGCGATGCAGCTGTGCTGCTGCGCGCCGAGGCGGCCCAAGCCTGCCTGGCGGCCTTCGACCACACACTCGGTGTGCTGCCGTGGGGTTCGGCGTTCGGTGGCGAAAGATTGTCGGCCCGTGTCGATGGGGTACCCGGCGTGGTGCCGTTGTTGGGATCAGGCTCTGATGTCGGCCGGGCGGCGGCTCGTACGCATCTGGACACCCACCTTCGGCTATGGCAGGCGCAGCCTGCGGGGACACCGGCTTGGTCGTGGACCGATAGCGAATGGGCACCGTGTGCACAGCCGCGGACGGGCTGGAGCCGCGGCCGCGCCTGGCTGTTGCTGGCGCTCGCCGACGCATCGTGGTACCTCGATCGCGACTACCGCGTGGTCGCCGAGCAACTGGTGGACTACAGGTTGCCGTTGGTTCCGGCCGCCCACGCGTCATCGGGTGTCGCGCCGGATACTTCGGCGGCGGCGATCGAGGCGGTGGCGTTGCTCAAGTTGGCTGCCGTACAGGAGATTTCGCAGCACGCCGCACAGCTGCGAGACAGGGCTACCGACATTCTTCGGCATCTGGTGAGCGAACATCTCAGTGGCGCTGGTGGCGCCCGCCCGCCGGGCATGCTGCTGAACGGCTGCTACGACCTCGACCGCGGGCTGGCCGTCGGTCATGAACTCATGTGGGGTGACTACTTTCTCGCGCTCGGGCTGGCTGTCCACGTCGGGTTGGTAGCTCCGTTCGCCACCTGAGCGCGATCAGCGCAGCACCCGCCTGGCCACTGCCTCGATGTGCAGTTCGTCGGGTCCGTCGAGGATGCGTGCCATCCGACCCATACGCAGCAGGGCGGGCAATGCGGTATCGGGGCCGAGTCCGGCGGCGCCGTGTACCTGGATCGCGGCGTCGGCCACCTGTTGCAGCGTTCGGGCCGCGGCGACCTTGGCGAGACCGGCTTCCACTCGAGCGTCGTGGCCCGCGTCGATCAGCGTCGCCGCCTTGTGCACCAGTGGGCGGGTGCTGCGAATAGCGAGCAGGGATTCGAATACATGCTGCTGCACAAGTTGTCGGTCGGCCAGCGGCCCACGGGACTGGGTTCGGCTGCGCGCACGATCGCACATGAGCTGGAAGGCGCGCTCCGCCTGCCCCAACCAGCGCAGACAACGCAGTGTGCGCCCGAGTTGCAGGCGTTCACCGGCAATCGCCAACGCCCGACCCGGCTCGCCGATCAGATGGTCGGCGGGCACGCGGACCGCGTCCATGGCAATCTCCCACTGGCCGCCCACACCCAACACCGGAAGTTCCCGGAGAACCCGGAAACCGGGTGAATCGGTGGGTACGAGAAACAAGGAGAGGCCCTCACGGCTCGGTGCGGTGCCGTGGGTGCGCGCGAGCACGGTGACCAGATCGGCGTCGGCAGCGCCGCTGACGAACCACTTACGGCCGGTGAGCGTCCACGAACCGTCCGGCTCGGCGGTCGCCTTGGTGGCGGTCATGGCGGGATCGGTGCCCGGAGTGTCGGGTTCGGTCATCGCGTACGCGGCCTGCAGTTCCCCGGATACCAGCCGTTCGAGATAGGTCGCACGTACGCGATCGGCGCAATGTCGTTGCAGCATCCGCACATCCAGCAGCGCCGCCGAGCCGAGCGCGCGGGGCCCGTGGTCACTGGCGCCCTCCGCTTCGGCCAGGCGCACGTAGTCGGCGAAAGGCAGTCCTTGCCCACCGAGTTCGACGGGCAGTGGCAACGCCCACAATCCCGCGGCCCGCGCCGCGGCCCGCAGTTCGGCCAGCGTCGCGGCCGCCGTCGGCCCACCCGCATCGAGCCGCTGTTCCTGGGGCACCACCTGCTCCTCGACAAAGGCAGTCACTCGGTCGCGCAAGGGCGCTCGAGCAGTACCCGACGGTGCGGATTCCGGTGCACCGACTGTCGGCACCGCGCTCGATGTGAAGGTCGTCATGATTTCTCCTCCGCGTTGACCGGGAACCCGAGGGCTCGACGGTCCGACTGCTCTTTCCGTGGAACTGGTCGCAGGCGACCGCCGCCGAGTTCCCGCGAAGGCGCGACCGTTCAAAAGGAGAGCCATGACATCCGGCACCATGCGGACATCCAGCACCGGCCAGATATCACTACCGCTGCAGGGCATGCGGTTGCACGCCGCGGGTCCGCCCGGCCCGATCGCGACGGCCGTCGAGCATCTGCGGTTGCTCGGCGCGCAACCGGTCGCCGGCGACGGCAATGCACTGACCCTCACCGGGCCGGACGGTGCGACGGCGGAGGCCACGGTGTCCTGGGGTGCGGCCGGTGGGCAAGTGTGCGACGAGGCGACCGTGCAGGCCGCGGCGGGGCTGATGCATGTGCACGGCCGCCGCGACGGGTCACCCCGTGGGCTTGCGGTCGATTACGCCGCAACCGCGACCGGAATCCTCACTGCGCAAGGACTTCTCGCGACCTTGATCGGGCGGTCGCGCGGCGCGACCGCGACCACCGCCGATATCGCGGTCGATCGGGTGGCCCTGCTGACCGTCTCGCAATATCTCGCGGCGGCGTGCGCGGACGATGACGAAGCCACCCCGATTCGCCCGGGTGGCCCGCCGTTCACCACCGCCGACGGTGTCCGATTCGAAGTCGAGGCATTGGATGTCAGCCTGTGGGCCGACTTCTGGCTTGCCATGGACGCACCGGCTGACGCGTTGCGAAAAGGCTGGCGGCCCTTCCAGTTTCGCTACGCGACTGCCTGCGCACCCATCCCCGACGACCTGCACAACGCCACTGCGCGGCGCACCTGGGCGCAGGTCCGTGCGGCCGCCGAAGCGACCGGCGCCGACGTATGCCGACTACACACTTTGGCCGAGCGTGCCGAGGAGATGCGCACCGGCGGCGAGGACACCACACCGTGGGAGCTGGCGCTCGGCGCTGAAAGCCGCACGGCCGGTGTCGGATCCACGGCAACTGCCGACCGTCCGCTCGCGGGCATGACCGTGCTGGAGGCCGGGCGCCGCGTGCAGGCCCCGCTGGCCGCGCACCTGCTCGGACTGCTCGGCGCCGATATCGTGCGCATCGAGCCACCGGGTGGCGACCCGCTGCGGGGCATGCCGCCCACTTGCTCCGATATCTCCGCGCGCTGGCTCGCGCTGAACCGGGGCAAGGACGCGGTGGAGATCGACATCAAGTCGTCGACCGATCGAAAACGACTGTGCGAGTTGGCCGCAGGGGCGGATGTATTCCTGCACAACTGGGCGCCCGGCAAGGCCGAGCAACTCGGGTTGGACGCCGGCACCCTTTCGGCCGCCAATCCCGGCCTGATCTACGCCTACACCAGTGGGTGGGCCGGGCGGCTGTCCGACGCGCCGATGGGCACCGACTTCATGGTGCAGGCTCGCACCGGAGTCGGGGAGGCGGCCCGGCCCGCCGACGAACCCGCGGTGCCGTCGCTGATGACGCTGCTGGATGTGCTCGGTGGGATGCTCGGCACCGAAGCGATCCTCGCTGGTCTCCTCGTCCGCGAACAGACCGGGCGCGGGGTTCGTGTCGAATCCTCGCTGCTGGCCGCCGCGAACCTGCTCACCGCGCCCGCACTGCGCCGCATCGACGACGGCCTGGATCCGCGTCGCCCGGCCGGGTTCCGGCGCCCGCTGCCGGCAGCGGATGGCTGGCTCGCCCCGGCCGACAGCCATGCGACCGCGGTCGCCCCGCACGCGGACCGGCTGCGCGGCCTGACCACCGCCGATGCCGTCACCGCATTGCGCGACAACGGGATCGACGCCACCGCGGTCACCACCGATCTCGCCGAGCTGCCAGGCGATCCCAGGTTCGCCGGTGCCCTCGGCACCGATACCCATGGGGCCGTGGCCGTTTCGTCTCCCTGGAGCTTCCGATGACTGTCGTTCTACACGATCTTGTCCCGCACCGGCTGCGCCGCGCGTGGGCCGCGGATGGCGCCTGCCCGGACCTCGACCTGTACTCGCTGTTCCGCGCGCACCGATGTATGGACCCGCACCGCACCGCGCTGCTCGACGCCAAGGGCAAGGTTTGCTACACCCGGCTCGACACCCTGGTTCGACGCTTCGCGACCGCGCTTGCGTCCGAAGGCATTCGGCCAGGAGACGTCGTGGGCGTGCAGCTGCCGAATTGCCGCGAGGCCGTCGTCACGGACCTGGCTCTCGCGGCGCTGGGCGCGGTGGCACTGCCTTTCCCCGCCGGCCGGGGTATCCGCGAGGCCGAGTCGTTGTTGCGCCGTGCCGAGGCCGTTGCCGTCATCGCGGCGACCGAATTCCGCGGCAACGCCCATGCCGCCGAGTTGGCCGGACTGCTCGGACAGCTGCCCGCGTTGCGGTTCGTCGCGGCCGTCGGCAAGGGGACTATCCCGGAGCGATGTCTCTCGTTTGCGGAGATGCTGCGGACCGACGGCGACGCGTTCGTCCCGGCGCGCCCTGACCCGGATGCCGCGGCCCGGATCCTGGTCTCGTCGGGTTCGGAGTCCGAGCCGAAAATGGTTGCCTACTCCCACAATGCGCTGGCCGGTGGCCGCGGGAACTTCATGGCCTCGTTGCTGACCGACGGCGAGCCGCTGCGCAGCCTCTTCCTGGTTCCGCTGGCCTCGGCGTTCGGCAGCAACGGCACGGCGGTCACGCTTGCCCGCCACGGTGGCGCGTTGGTCCTGCTCGATCAATTCACCCCCGAGGGCGCGCTTGCGGCGATCACCCAGCAGCGCCCCTCCCATGTCTTCGGTGTTCCCACCATGGTCCGCATGATGCTCGAACATGGCGTGGAAGAAGCGGATACGTCGTCGATCTCGGCGTTGGTGCTCGGCGGTTCGCAGCTGGATCGGGCCACCACCGAGGAGGCCGAACGGGCCTTCGGGTGCTCGGTGGTCAATCTCTATGGTTCGGCCGACGGCGTGAACTGTCACACCGATCGTGGCGAAACCGACACGGCGTCACCTGGTTCCGGTGTCCTGGTCGGACGGCCCGATCCGCGCGTCGCGGAAATCCTTATCGCCCAGGTCGACACCGGCGACATCGCGTCCGCGGGCGAGACCGGTGAGATCGTGGCCCGCGGACCGATGACTCCGCTGTGCTATGTCGGTGATCCGGAACTCGACGCCCGCTACCGCACCGACGACGGCTGGGTTCGCACCGGCGATCTCGGTGTTCTCGACCTCGAAGGACGGCTACACGTGGTCGGCCGGCTCAAAGAGGTCGTCATCCGTGGCGGTGCGAACATCAGCCCCGCCGAGGTGGAGCAGCTGCTCGCCGTACACCCCGACGTGCGCGATGTCGTGTGTTTCGGTGTGCCGCACCGAGTGCTCGGGGAGCAGTTGGCCGCGTGTGTTGTGCCGCGACCGGGCCGCCAACTCGACCTCGAAGAGTTGTGCGCTCACCTGCTCGCACAGGGCATGGAGCGTGGGAAGCATCCGGAATCTTTGCTACTGCTGGACGCGCTGCCGCTGACTCCGGCAGGTAAACCCGACCGGGCGGCGCTGCGGAAGCTGCACACCGCGACGGTGCACTGAAAACCTGTGCAGTCCAGGCAAGCCTTGCGCCGAATCGGTGAATAGGCTGGACGAAGGCGCGCACCGGACTCGGTTCGCAGTTTCTGGGGCTTTGAAACTGCTGCGGGGCAGTCACATCGGTGACTGCCCCGCAATCCGCACCGGTGATCAGGACCCGGACAGGGCCTTCGTCAGCGTGGCGGCGGCCGCACGGTAGACCGCAAGCAGGTCGTAGTCCTGGCCGGGAAAGTTGACGATCGCGATCTGCTTTGCGCCGGAGTCCGGCAGCACCGTTCCGGTGGACATGTGCGCGTTGTCCAGCACGAGTTCCGGCTTCTTCGCCGCGAGCCCGCCAAGCTGCCCGGGTGTCACGGCTTCGGGCCCGTAGGTGCCCACCACGTCCGCTCCGGCCAGCTGTGCCGCCCAGGTCGAAAAGACCTGTGCGACAACGGTCGGTTGTTTGCCGGCCGGCCAGCTGGCCCGAACGTCCTTGCCGAGCTTGTCGTATTCGGCAGCGAAGGCCGTGGTCCACGCGTCGGCTTCGGAGGTGGTACCGAATTCCTTGCCGAGTGCCCGCACCTGAGCGGTTACCTTGTCGGCGGAGTTGTCGAGATTCACCTCGATCAGCTTCGCGTGTGAGCCCGCCGCCTCCTTGATCTTCGCGGCGAACGGCTCGAACGGTGCGTACAAGACGAAATCCGCCGCCGCCACCGCGGTCAGGTCCGATGGCTTGGGGTCGTAGTCGGGCGCGTGATGCACGGATGTGGGCACGATGACCTTCACATCGTCGATGCCTGCCGCTTTGGCGAACCCAGCTTCCCAAGCGGTGGTCGCTACAACTGTCGGGTGCTCGCCGCCGTGGCTGTGATCCTGCTGATCGGCGGTGCTGGAGCAGCCGCCGAGCAGCACACCTGCGACCACAGTGAGTCCTATCGTGAGGGTGGTCAATGGACGGGAGTGCGCCATGACGTGTTTCTCCGTTCGGGAATGAGGTGGGCCGCGAGGGCGATTGCCCCCGCGGTGAGGACGAGGACCGGCCCGGGGGGCAGGTCGAGAGCGAGAGCCAGCAGGAAACCCGCGAGGTTGACGGTGACGCCGATTCCGATGGCCCAGCAGATGATCGAAGTCAGTGAATGCCCCAATCGGCGCGCTGCCAGCGCGGGCAGCAGGGTGAGTGCATCGACCATCAGCGCGCCGGTGAGCCGGATGCCCCCGGCGACCGCGACCGCCACCAGCACCAGCAGCACCAATGTGAGTCGTTGCACCGGTACACCGGAGACCAGCGCCAGTTCTCGATCGTGCAGTAGCAGCGCCAGATCGCGCCGTCGCCACCAGAACAGCGCGGGCACCACCACGGCGAGCGCCGCGAGCACCACCACGTCCTGGACGCGCACCGCCAGAATGGAACCCCACAGCAGCGAGAACGCCGCCGAAGCGTTCACCCCGGCCACCGAGAGCACCAGTAGCGCCGCGGCGATCGCCAGACTCATCAGCAAACCCATTGCCCCGGAAAGGCTTTCCGGGCTGCGAGCCAGCGGACTGATCCCGGCCCCCGCCACCGCGCAGGCGACCAGCCCGCACAGCGCCGGGTCGAGGCCGGTCAGCATGCCGACGGCGGCGCCGAGCAATGCGACATGCATCATCGCGAACCGCACCGGAATGATGTCGAGCCCGACGATCACCACTCCGATTACCGGCAACCCGACCGACCCGAGCAGCAGGGCCACTCCAGCGCGTTGCACCGACGCCATACCGAACAGGTCGGCCAGCTGAGCGGGGCCGTTCACGCCACCTCCCGCAATCGGCCTGCTGCCATCTCGAGGACGCGGTCGCAGCGCTGTGCCAGCGCGCGGTCGTGGGTGACGACGACAAGCGTGACACCGAGCCCGGCGAGGACGTCGGCCGCTTCCTCCTGACCCGCGAAATCCAGTGCGGCCGTTGGTTCATCGGCGAGCACAACGCCTGCCCCCGCAGCCACACATCCGACGGCACGCGACAGGTGCATGCGTTGCAGCTGTCCGCCCGAGAGTGTGTCGAGCGGGCGATCGACCAGCGCGCCGACACCCAGTCGGGTCGCCATGGCCTCGGCGTGCTCACCGCTACCTGAGCTGGCCAGCAGTTCACCCGCCAGCAGCGGGAAGCGTCCCGCGGCGGGTCGCTGCGGAATCCAGGCACAGATCCGGCGCCGCCAGGCTTGCTCGGCACCGCTGTTGCCGCTGCGTCCGCCGACGACGATCTCGCCCCGAGCGGTGGCGTGCAGGCCGAGCACCGCACGCAATAGAGTTGTCTTGCCCGAACCGTTGGTGCCGGTCAAGGCGATTCGCTGCCCGGCGGCGACATCCAGATCGACGTCGCTGACGACCTCGACGCGACCGTGTCGGCACGACACTCCGGCCAGTCGCAGCTCCAGTCCGCCCATCACATCACCTCCGCCACGGTCGCGTCGATCGGGATTCGTGCCCGCGCACGAGGCAGTAGTCGGACCGGCGTGACGATCGGTTCCCCGGATTCGCGGGGAGCGAGGGTGTCCGCGGTTTGCAACAGAGTGATGAGGCTTTCGCGGGCCCGCGCGACTCTCGAACGAATGGTGCCCACCGGGCAACCCACCGTCTGCGCCGCCTCGGCGTAGGAGAGACCGAGTACCTGGGTGAGGACGAAGGCCTCCCGCCGCTCTCCGGGCAGGCTGCGCACCAGATCGGCGATCGCCGTTTCCTCTGGGAAATCCGGTGTCTGGTGATCGCGGCGGTGGTCGAGGGCCGCCTGCCAGTCTTCCAGCTGTGCGTTCTTCGGCCGTGCCGCCGCATTGCGGAATCGGTCGACGACCACTCGCCGGGCGATGGATAGCAGCCAGGTTCTAGCGGTGGATCGGCCCGCGAATCGCGGCAGGCTGCCCATCGCTCGAAGGAAAGTCTCCTGAGTGAGGTCGTCGGCGGACTGGACATCGGTGAGGTGCGCGACGAATCGCCACACGTCACGCTGAGTGGCCCGGATGAATTGTTCGAGCGCATACCGGTCGCCGGTTCCGGCCGCCATCGCGAGGGCGGTCAGTCGTTCGTCGGACATGAGGGGGTTCCGTACCGACACACCCGACAGGCCGGGGATTGTAGGGAATTGCCGCTGCATAGCAGCGGCGTTCGGAATATCGAAGGCATAGGCAGAATTTCCGTTCGGCGACGCCATAGAGCACGGCGTCGAAAAGTCCGGCCGTCGGACTCGTATCGGCGTACCGAAGGGGCACACCGGTCAGCGGTCGACGGCCGCTGGGCGGAAAGGCTCGCCGTCTGCCGCACCCGCGACGGGGTGCGCGAGACATGGCGGCTACGTCCACCATTCGCATACGCCGGACCGTGCGATACGTCGATCGACGATCGGCACGTGCGGGTTCGGCGCTATGGCACCGGCACCGTCGTGGTCACCGGTGGTGGACTCTCAGCGGAACGCCACACCGGCGGGCGGTCCACGCCGCGCCACGACATAGCGCAATAGGACACTGTGCAGCGGTGACACACTGTCACCGAGGGTGATTCGAACACCGGATCCGGCATCGGCTACGACCGGGTGGACGAGCATCAGCAGCAGCGGCGCCAGCGTCCGCGCGTAAAGAGTTGCCAGCAGTGTGAACAGTGCGGTCTCACCGCACCAGAGCCACACCGCGCAGACCGCGGCAGCCAGGCCGTGTGCGGCGATCATCGCAAGCGGATCGCCGTGTGCGGCAGCGGTTTCTGCTGCTGTGGCCGCTGCGTGGGAGGAGCCATGACCACCCCCTGAGACGGAATGCACACCGAACCACAGATGCAGCGCCGCCTGCATCGCCAGCAGGCCACCACCGATCGTGAGTATCCCGCGTTGCCGATCGGCCACTGCCCAGGCCAGTGATCCGGTCGCGGCGAACGCCAATACCAACGCGGAGAACGACACCGCGTGGCCCGACATCTCCGCGTGCCCGGCGGCCGACAGCAAGACCCCGATCGCCGCGAACATCGCGGCGCGCGTCACCCGTGTATATCGCGACACGGGAAGACAGTTCATAGCACCGCTTATCGTCGCATCCGTGGCTCGGCCGGAACGAGGAGGGTTCCGGCCGGTAGGAGAATCTCCGCTCAGCCGATGCTGAAAGGCCGGTCCCACACGGTGATCCAGGTGATGGCGAGCTACTCGCGATCTCGGGTCGTCAGCCCGGCTTCCAGCAGGGCAAGACAGTCGTCGAGCAGTTGTCGGTGGCGTTGCATGAATCCCTCCGACAGGTCGTCGGCCGCTGTTGTCCATGCGGCGATCGCGACGCCGACGATGGCGCCCGCGAGGGTTGTGGTGGGGAGGTCTGGTCTGGAGTGGCCGAGGCGCTTGGCCAGTTCGTCGGCCAGCCTCGGGATCGAGGCGGCCATTTGTGCGGGAACTCGCGCGCGGAGTTCGGGGACGGTGCGCAGTAGTTGTTCGCGCTCGGCGCTCATCGCCTTGTCGTCGGGTGCTGCCGAGTCGATCAGTGTGCGCACTGTTTCGCGAAGTGCCCGAACGGGATTGATGCCCTCGAGTGTTTCCGGGAGCGCGTCGAGCACCGCGAGGTCAGCGACGTCGTGCAGCACGACATCGGCCTTGGTCGAGAAGTAACGGAAGAAGGTCACGCGCGACACACCCGCGGCAGCGGCGATCTGGTCGACGGTGGTTGCGGTGTAGCCCTGCTCGCGAAACAGCCGCAACGCTTCGCGTTGCAGCGTGGCCTGTGCCAGCGCCTTCTTCCGTTCACGATGCGACCCGGTGGCCGCGGCCGAACGGCGTTGTGTCGTCACGGGGTACCGAACCGGCTGTTCATCCGGCGTAGTTTATCGAGGTCGCCCGCCTCGCCCATCGTCATACCCCAGAGTTGGTGTGCCGCGTGGAACCCCATGTCCTCGACGAGGGCGCGCTTCCACGGGCGCGTGGCGATCGCGTGGGTCAGCCGACGTGAGCTGCGCGGCCGCGCCATCATCATCTCGGCTATTTCCCAGGCCCGTGGCAGCAGTCGATCACGGGGGAGTACCTCGTTGACCAAGCCCAATTCCATTGCGGCGCGACCACTTATCGGTTCACCCGTGTACATGTAATACGACGCGCGCTTGACCCCGATGGCGCGCTGCAGGGTCAGTGCCATGCCGTCGCCGGGTACGCCACCGGCGAGGAAATGCGGATCGAAGAAGTCAGCGTCCTCGACGCACAACGTGATGTCGCAGGCGGTCGCGAATTCGCAATGCGTCCCCGGCCCGTTGACAGCGGCGATCGTCGGCACGTCGATGGCGAACAGGAGATTCTGCAGCAGCGACACCATGTCGTCGTGCATCTTCAACTGACTGTCGATGGTCCATTCGGGGAAGGGCGTGTGCCACAGCTGCGACGGATCGCCGGTGTGCCACCAGTCGCCGGTGCCGGTGATGATGACGACCTCGTTCTCGGGATCATTGCCGACCTCGGTCCACACCCGATGCCAGGCGTTGTGGCCGCGCCAGCTGTGTCGGAACGGCCCGCCATCGGTGTGCATTCGCAGTTCGATGACCCCGTCGCGCCGTGTCATCACGAAGAACTCCCGATACCTCTCGGCGTACTCCTCGAAGGATGTGTACCCCGCGCGGCCGTCGAACGGGGACAGGTTTTCGGTCACGGGGGATCCTCTCGTTGCCGCTGAGCGGGCATCTTCAGCTCAAGAAAATGATACTAGTCTCAAATGATACGAGTATCATTTTGGCATGAATGATCAGCTCCTGGATCTCGCGCGTGACGTAATGGGCTCGCCCCTGGTCTATCTCGTCGTCTTCGCGATCGCGGCACTGGATGGAGTCCTGCCGATATTTCCCAGCGAAGTCGTGCTGCTCGTCTCGGGCGCCTTCGCGGCGACAGGACGGCCGAACATCGGCTTGCTGATCCTCGCCGCTTCGGCAGGGGCTGCGGCCGGTGACCAGCTGAGCTATCGGATCGGCAGGCATGCGGGGCGGCCGGTACTGCGCAGGTTTCCCGAAGGAACCAAGCGCCGCAGAGCGGTTGGCTGGGTCGCCGGTGTGCTGGAACGCCGCGGCCCCGTCTTCATCGTGATCGGCCGATTCCTGCCCGGAATGCGGTCGATCATGACGCTCACCGCGGGCGCGGTCGGCGTCCCGCCGCGAACCTTCACCGCGTTCGACACCGTCGGGGCACTGCTCTGGGGCGTATCGGGCGCATTGCTCGGCTACTTCGGCGGCAACACCTTCCAGGATTCACCACTCGCGAGCCTCGCCTTCGTGACCGTCCTGGTGGCGGTGGTGATCGTTCTCGGCGAACTGGGGCGCAGGCTTCAAGCGCCGAATGCCCAGAGCGCACCGGGCCCGAAGTGTTCGCAGGGCCAGAGTTGATGACGGGCCTTGGCGCGGATGCTCATTCTCGACGGTGCCGAAATGCCGTCGGGAGATCACCTGCCGTGGTGGTCGCGCCTGCGGACTTCCTCTTCGTGTTCGCAGATTTCGCGCTCGAGGTTGTGGTGAACTACGCCGTTGCTGCGTGATCGGCGAAGAGCTGCCAAGTCGCGCATGAGTTCTAGATAGTCTTTTTCATCCGTTCGGCGCATCACACACCCGGACGCGGCTGGTGGCGGACGGTAATCGGAAGCGGTGCAGCGTCATATCCGACGCTCCTGCCTCGGCCACGAGTCGGGCCGGCTGTTGCTCGGAGACGTCGTGGTTTCGGCTATCCACGAACGAAGTGCCTCCGGCTTTCTCAACGTTACACGTAACCGCTCGCTGACGACCCGCGCCGAATAGCCGGGCGTGGGCGCTGTCGCCAGCGGAAACCCCGCTGTGGACCGGTGTCCGAAAACCGCGTGATTTCGTGACGGTGGTGATCTACGTTCGGTGAATGTGGCAAGGCGTTCGGTCCGACGATCGGAAGGCGGTCGGCGCTGCCGCCGTCACGGTGGTGCTGTGGGCTTCGGCATTCGTGTTCATTCGTGCTGCGGGAGAGGACTTCTCGCCGGGCGCGCTCGCGCTTGGTCGACTGTTGACGGGGGCTATCGCGTTGGTGGCGATCCTGATCGTCACGGGGGAGGGCATGCCCGCTCGGGCCGCGTGGCGGGGGATCCTGATCTCGGGTGTGCTCTGGTTCGGGGTTTATATGGTCGCTCTGAACTGGGGTGAGCAGTACGTCGATGCGGGGACTGCGGCGATGGTGATCAACATCGGGCCCGTGTTGATCGCGGTGCTGAGCGGATTGGTACTCGGGGAGGGTTTTCCCGCGCGGCTGATGGCGGGGATCGCGGTGTCGTTCACCGGCGCGGTGGTGGTCGGGTTGTCGAATTCGGGTGGTGGCGGTAACGCGGTGCTCGGTGTGATCCTGTGCCTGACGGCGGCGGCTACGTGGGCGGTATCGGTGGTTGCGCAGAAGCCCGCGCTTGCCCATGCGTCGGCACTGCAGGTGACCACCGGTGGCTGTGTCATCGGGACGATCGCCTGTCTGCCGTTCGCGGGTCAGCTGTTCCGTGAGGTCGGCGCCGCACCGGTCTCCTCGACGTTGAGCATGGTGTATCTCGGTGTGTTTCCAACGGCTTTGGCGTTCACCACCTGGGCTTATGCCCTCGCCCGCACAACCGCGGGCAAGATGGGCGTGACGACCTACGCGGTTCCGGCGCTCGTCGTGCTGATGGCGTGGATCGCGCTCGACGAAGTCCCCGCCCCCCTTGCCGTTGTCGGCGGATTGTTGTGCCTGTCCGGTGTGGCGATCACGCGGTCTCGACCTCGGCGCCCGAAAGACGTCGAGCCGCAGGATGTGCCGACTCCGGCGTGACGGAGGCCCGTATGTCCGACCGGCTCCGGCCGAGGCTGTCAGGTGGGGGCCTCGCGCGCTTGTCCGAGCAGGGTCTGTTGACGGACTGCGCCTGTTAGGCTGCGCCGAGCGAGTAGAACGTGTTGCAGAAAGTGGTGATCGTATGGCGCAGGTGAAGCTGATTTTCGCGCTGTGGGGTGTCGGAGATCTGCTGACTCCCGAACTGGCCACGCGGCTGAGGGCGGCGGGGGCCGAGGCGGTGCAGGTCAATGTTTCCGACGCCGCGGTCGCTGATGCCATGGTGCGGCTCACTGCCTTCGACTCGCCGATCCAGGCGGTGGTCAGCGTCTGGACGCACGAGGATCAGGATGTCGATCCCGTGGTCGACGCGCTCGGATCGGTCGCGGACCGGGTTGTCGGGTGGCGGGTCGAGGCCGTGTCGCCGATCGAGCTCCCGGTCGTTCCCATCGGAGAGCGGGCGCCGGGTCTGTCGAACATCGCCTTTCTGCGGCGACCCGACGATCAGCCCTATGACGAATGGCTGAACTACTGGCGCAACCAGCACACCGAGATCGCCATCGCCACACAGGCGACATTCGGTTACGTCCAGAACCGGGTGCTCGGCGCTGCGACGGATGGCGCACCCGAGGTCGCCGCCGTGATCGAGGAGCTGTTCCCGATCGAAGCCCTCACCGATCCGCACGCGTTCTACGGCAGCGGCGGTGACAATGCGGAGCTGGCCCGCAGGTTCGAGCGATTGATGGACAGCGTCGCCAAGTTCGGCGCGAACAAGAACATCGACGTAGTACCAACGAGTCGCTACCGCATTCTCTGAATCGAATACCTTTCGCATCGGGTCGGCCCGAGTTTCGGGCGGCCCGTCCATCGCGGCCGTCCCTACTCGTTTAGGCTGGCGATTCATGGAAATGGTTGCGCACGACGCTGATTCGGTTCCGGCGGCGGTCGGTGGATATACCAACGGGCTGGAGGTGATCAGGGCGCGGCGTCTGCTGTTCGTCAGCGGTCAGATCCCGGAGGATCGGGACGGGAACGTGCCGGACGACGCTGCGGCCCAGTGCCGACTGATCTGGGCGAATATCGTCGGAACGCTGGCGCATACCGGGCTGACCGTCGCGAACATCGTCAAGGTGACCACCTATCTGAGCGACCGCTCGCTCGCCGCGGCCAATACCGCCGTCCGCACCGAGGTCCTCGGCGACCACAAGCCCGCGCTGACGGTCGTTCTCGCCGGGATCTTCAACCCGCAGTGGCTGCTCGAGATCGAGGTCATCGCCGCAGCCTGAGCAGGGCAGGGCGGTCCACAGCACTGGGCGAGGGACCTATCCGCCCGAGTGCTGAAGCTCGGCGGGCCAGCCGTGAATACCGAAATGCGCACCGCGCCGGTACAATTCGATGCCCGCACGGGTGTAGGGCACGGTATCCGCGGGAAGCTCATCGACGTGGACCCACTCCAATGCAGAGCACTTGTGCGGTTCAGCATTGAACGGTTCCCCCTCCCAACGCTCGGCGTAGAACACAAACCCGACTCGTGAGTGTCCCTCGGGAGCCCGGTATTGCAGTGAGGTCGCCATGCGAAGATCGCTGCGGCGCAACCGGATTCCTATCTCCTCTTCGGCCTCGCGGATCATGGCCAGCTCGAGGTCTTCCCCCTCCTCGAGCTTGCCGGAGGGCAGGTTCCATTGCCCGTCGGCATATCCGGTGTTGCACCGCTGAGCCAATAGCACTCGATCGTCGCGGATCAGCAGCAGCACGTCGACGACGATGGTATAGGGCACGGGGTCCTTCCCTGGTTGCGCGATGGTGTCGCGCAGCAGGCTACCCACCACCCAGGGTGCGCGTCTCGGCGACAACCCAATCGACGCGCCCGCTGGTTTCGAGACCAACGTTGAGCGAGGGGACCTGCCCGCCCGATTGCTGAAAGCTCGGCGGGCCAGCCGTGACAGCCGAGATGCTGACCCCACTTCGCTGTGATATGTGGTCTGATATGTTCCCGGCATGTCTCGCCGCGATGAGAAGACCGTCGGCCTTGTTCTTGTTACCTACGGAAGCGCTGAGGATCTACCTCCGTTTCTGGAGTCGTTGCCCGAAGCAGTCGAGCCGCTAGCGCTCGAGGTCGTCGGCGTCGACAACGCATCCACCGACGAGAGCGTGGAGATACTCGAACAGTTCGGCGCGCGTGTCGTCCGTAATCGGGAGAACGTCGGCCTCACCCGTGCGATCAACCAGGGTGCTGCCGAACTGGACACCGAATGGCTGTTGATCGCAAATCCGGATACACGGCTGGATCCGGGGGCCATCGCCGCTCTGGTGGAGACTGCGCGCTCGGACAACCGCATCGGGTTGATCGGACCGAGGGTGTCTCGGCTGGACGGCTCGCCTTACCCGACCGGACGACGATTCCCTTCGATCGGTATCGGGATCGCGCACGCCGTCCTCGGGTCGGTGTGGCCGTCCAATCCGGCGACGCGCGCCTACTTCGGCAATCCGGTGACGACTGTGAGCGACGTGGACTGGATCTCCGGATGCTGCATGCTCTTCCGCCGCACGGCTTTTGATGCCGTGGGCGGATACGACGAGCGCTATTTCATGTACTTCGAGGAAACCAAGATCGCCCTGGACATGCACCGCGCCGGGTACCGAGTGGTCCTCGACCCACAGGTGGAAATCCGGCACCGCGAGGGCGGCAGCACTCGTCACGCGCCGTTCCGGAAGGTGCGTAACCACCATCGCAGTGCCCTGCGGTTCTACGTCGACTACAACCGCAGGACGCCCTGGATTTTGTTCACGCCGTTGGTGGCAGCCGGTTTGGTTGTCCGCGGCGCGGTGTCGGTGGCGCGGACCGCGTTGGCGCGCGGTCGCTAGTCAGGTGGCGGTCGTGGAGGCGACCGCCACAGCGACCCGTTTGGGTTCGACGATGCAGCCGTCACGCTGATCCCGCCGGGCCCACTCAGCGACCTGACGGAGTATCTCGATCTGCTCGGCTGCGGTGGGTGTGCGGTCCCAGGTGGGGATGTTCGCTGCGAAATAGGTCGGGTACTCCTCGACCGGGATGCGTAACTCACCGTCAAGGAAGTCGACGCTCAAAAGACCCCAGAGCGGCGCGAGGGTCTGCTCGAGGGTTTCGGCATTGACACGGGACGTGGTGAATACGGGCTCGCCCCAACCGAACTCGCTGTGGATGAGCTGGCGGTACTCAGCTGTATGAGGGTAGGCGTGCAACGAGTTCGCGGTCGCCAGGTATGACCCGGGATCGCGTAGTACGCGACGTGCTTCGCTCATCGCGGCTTGCAGGTCGCTGATGTGGCTCAGCGTGTGAATGCAGGTGATGACATCGAAGCTGTCGTCGGGAAACGGCAGATACTCGGCGTCGCCCGCCGTGTATCGCTTGCGAGGAGTGTCGGCGATCGACGGGCGAACGAGGTCCAGGCCGAACAATCTGCCCGCATGCCCGATCCGCGCGAAGTGTTCGATCAGATGCCCAGTGCCGCAACCGATATCGAGCACGTCGACTTCGTTCGGCACTCCACAGCGCGCCATGACCGCAGCTGGCAGATCGATCGGGATACTGCTGTAGCGGGTGTGGACATCGATTTTGGTCTCGAGCACACAGCCGTCCATGTACACATCGCGGAACTCCATTTTGCCTTTCATCGCAGCCACCATCCTTCGTGATTTGCTGTCCAGATCACCGTTTCCTCGAGACCGGTTTCGAAATCGATCGCTGGGACCCATCCGAGCTCGCAGCGGGTCTTGTCACCGTCGACGGCGTATCGGTAGTCATGGCCAGGTCGATCCGCGACGAACGAGACCGCCTCGGCGGCAGGGATTCCCAGCTGAGCGGCGATGCGACTGACAACATCGAGCGTGGTGAGCTCGCGGTCGCCGCTTATCAGGTACGACTCGCCGCCGACGCCACGTTCGAGGCCAGCGATCAAGCCCGCGGCGGCGTCGGTGACGTGCAGCCAGGTTCGTGACTGTTGTCCTGTTCCGTAGATGCGGGCGCGCTCGCCGCGCAGCAGACGCGTTACGGTGACCGGGATCAGCTTCTCGGGGTATTGCCAGCGACCGAACAAGTTGGAGCAGTGGCAGATCACCGCGTCCAGGCCGTGGGTAATGGTGTAGGCACGGACAAGGTGATCGGCGGCGGCTTTCGTCGCTGCGTAGGGGTTCCGGGGCCGGTACGGTGTCGACTCGGTGAACGGCCGGCCGGTTGCCTCCCCGAAAACTTCGTCGGTGGAAACGTGCAGCAGTCGCCGTCCGCCGAGCGCCCGCAACGCGCGCAGTAGCACCGCCGTGCCGTTGATATTGGTGTCGACGAAAAGGCCATCGTCGGCGATCGACGCATCGACGAATGTCTCGGCGGCGAGGTGGATGACGGCCTCGCAGCCGGCGACCAGCGTGGTGACCAGCTCCGCATTGAGCACGGTGCCCTGCACAAACCGAATACGCTGTGAGGCCGGGAGTGCCTGCGGTGCTGCGGTATAGCGAATGCTGTCCAGCACAGTGACCTCGGTGACGTGACGCGTGCGCAGCAGCTGTTCGACGGTGTGGACGCCGACGAAGCCGAGGCCGCCGGTGACGAGCACTCTCATACCGGAACCTCAATCAATTCCGTCGCGATTGAGAGGTATTCCTGGGCGGTGAGCACGTGAACCTCGTGACTGCGCGTGTTGAACAGGAACGCGAACCCGTCTTCCTCGCGGATCCGATATTGACTGGGCGTCTGCCGGGCCCTGTGGCTCAGGTCGTCGAGTGAGACGCCCAACGCAGCGGGCACCGGGATATCCTCGGCGACCTCCTGCACCGGCGCGGCCAGCACACCGCGCTCGACCGCGTTGATGTCGTGCAGGTCGGTCAGGATCAGTGGCGCGTCAGCACCGATGTGGAATTTGCGTGCGACCTCCTCGGCGCGCGTGAACGCGGAAACCTGTTGTGTCGGTGCACGAAGGATCTGCGCAAGCGACGACTCGTTGACGTTTCCCACGTTCTCATCGCTCCGCCAGGTGCGCCCCCATGCACGAATCTGTGTGCGGACGTCACCGTCTGGCCGCACAATTCGCAGCCAGCCTTTCCAGTTCTCGGTGAACTGGTGGATGCCCATCGTCCGTGACCCGAGCGGGTGGACGAGCCCGTCGTTGAACAGCACCGCAACCTGCGGCACCTCCTCGGCGACCTGCTCGACCATTGCAAGCACCTCGGCGAACTGGTGCGCGGTGAGTCCGCGGTAGTTCTGCATGGCGTGCCCGGCGGTGCAGACCGGGGTGATGTGATGCGCGGTGACGCCCTCGTCGGCGAGGAGGCGTGTCAGTTCCGGCCACCGGGTGTGGTTGGTCGCGTCGACGACGGAGATGACCGCGAGGTTGTCGTTGACTTTGCGTAACTCGCGGAGCCCGCGGATCGTGCGCTCGTAGGCTCCTTCACCGCGGTTGCGGTCATGATCCTCACCGATGCCGTCGAGGCTCACGCAGATCCGCGACAGGTTCGCAGATTCCATCGCTCTGAGCAGCCTCGGTGGTGTCGCCATGGCGTTGGTGATCAACAGCAGGCTCGCGAATTTCAGGCGGGTCGATTGTTCGAGCAGCGGCACCAGGCCTGGCCACAGGGTCGGTTCTCCGCCGGTGATGGTGATCTCGAAAGTCCTGAGTTGGTCGGCCGTTTCGAGTAGATCGAGGATCACCGCCGGGTCCACGACCGGACCGCGGTAGTCGGGACCGGAGGATGAATGGCAGTACCAGCAACTCAGCTGACAGCGCCTGGTCGTGTCGAGGTTGATCCGAACCGGCGCGGTCGGGTGGGCGAGGTCCATGGCGGGGTCTCCTGTTGCTTGGGCGTGGAATGGTTGAAACCTCGGCGGAGCGCGAATAGCTCCACGTCGTGCAGGAAGGCGGGGGAAACAGCCGCGTCGAACCAGCGGCCGCTCAGGCGGTCGAACGCCAGTTCCTCGGCGCGCATGAACTCGCGGACCGCATCCATCGCTTCGCGTTCGCCGCGGTGGTTCTGGCGCACTTCGCGCACCGCTCGGAACAGGTCCGCCGAGTCGAACAGCATGAGCCCAGCGCAAACGGTATTCCCGGGAGGCTGTGGGGGTTTGTCCAGAATCTCGGTGACCCGGCCGTCGTCAATCGTGACGACACTGAAGTGTTGCGGAGAGGCAGACTCGGCCACGGTGATCATGCAGGGAGCGGGGTCGGAGACAAAGCGTTGCACCGCCGAGCGCGGCGCGACCTCGAACAGATTGTCACCCCACAACGTCGCGACGAACGGGTCCTCAACGCTGTCTTCGCATCGCTGCAGAGCGTCGGCGGTCCCCAGCGGATGCGGCTGGATGACGTAGTCAATCGACAGGTCTGGTACTGCGCGCCCAAACAGTCGTCGGAAGTGATCCGAATCATCAGGTCTGACGACCGCTGTCACGGTCCTGATGCCGCAGCGACTCAGCAGCTCCAATCCGTATTCGGCCATTGGACGGCCGCCGATAGGGATGAGGTGCTTGTTGCCGGTGTACGCGGGGCGCAGGCGGCTCCCGCTTCCTCCGAGCAGCAGGATTCCGTGCACTTGTGGCTGATTCAGCACTGCGGCTGTCTCCTCGTTAATTCTTGGGTGGCAGCGGGGATTGCCCGTCGATGACTGCGGAAACCAGGTCAGTCCACCGAGTTCCGAGGTATCCGACGTGCTCCCAGGCAGCGTGCAGTTCGTCGGGAGTGTGCTCGGTTTCCAGCGCAATCTCGGCGGCAACATGGGCCTCCGCCATCTGATCGACCGCTGTACCAATCCGTTCGGTCGATTCGCACGGGTGCGGCGGTGCAGGGATGTGAAGGGCGACCCAGCTGTCGATGAGTACAGCGACTTCTTCACGACGGTGATCAATTTCGGAGGCTCTGGCCGGGTTGATCAGCCGGACGCGATGCAGATGAGCGAGGGATTGCGCCCACCGCAGGATCAGGTGGTCACCAGGCGTGTGACCGCATCGACCGCGGAAGGCTGCGACCAGCTCGCTGAGCGCGGGCAGCGTTGCGCGGACGCAGGTGGTTCGCATCGGAAACACCACGTAGTGAGCTCGTGAGGCCATCATCGCGGTTCAGTCGAGGACCGTCGACAAGCAACCGAATGCGGCGAGGTACTGCATGCATTCCGCCCCATGTCCTGCATGCTTGGAAAGCACGAACGACGCTCGCTGCCTATCCATTAGGACGTGCTCCGCAGCACAGTCCGCGTGCTCTGACTCCCACCGGTCGTAGGCGCTCATAAACGTCGGCATGTCGTGCCTCCCAGGCGTTGGTTCGGGAGCACACCCGGCCGGGCCCAGACAAGTCCGGACGGGTTGTGAGCTCGTCTGGCGCGCTTACGCGAATCCGAGATGAGGTATCGGGCCCGGCACCGGGTGTGCAGACTCCAGATTCGTGGGTGGGGCGGGCGACCCCAACGCCCAAGAGGGCTAGCCCCAGTGGGGCTTGCGTATTCGATGTGCTCAAGCGCTGTTCGGTCTGTGGATCACGTTTCCGCACGTAAGACGGCTTCGACGCATAGGCTGAATCTGTGGTTGTTGGGGGACGCGGCTGCCGCGCATGCAGGGCAGCCCTACCGGCACGAGAGGCTGGCGGTCTCTGCGCGTCATGCGCGCACGCCGCTGGATTCAAGCGGATGCTGCCTGCCAACTTCTTCGACAACCCCGCCCTCCGTAAGGCGCTGGCAGACCATGATTTTGGTCCGGTATTTGCCGTCGTTCGCGATCAGACCGGTTTGTCACAGTTGCAGCTGAGTGCGTTGCTCGACCTCACTCAGTCTCGAGTCTCGGCTGTAGAGCGCGGTGAGCGGCGCCTGACCAGCGCCAAGCTGATCGCCCGGATTTCCGAAACCTTCGGCATCCCAGCTTCACTCCTTGGCTTCTATTCCGAGTCTCCGAGTAGCCTGGCCAGCGAGGAGGTGACTTGGGTGGAACGTAGAGATTTCATCACCTTGGTAACCGCGGCGGCGCTGGGTTCACGCCTGCACCCGGAACTCGAACGGCTTGGTGCATTGCTTCCAGGACGGCTTGAACCAGTTACCCGGCCCCACATCGGATCCGCCGACGTCGTCGCCATCGAGGCAATCACTGACGGCTTCCGGCGATGGGACCTCGCGCACGGCGGGGGGCTGTGCCGTACGGCGGCCCTGACTCAGCTGCATCAGGTCCGAGCGCTGGAGGGCGCGGCATGCGCCTCCAGCATCCGTACGCGACTATGTATCGCAACCGCCGAGCTGGCGAGCATGGCCGGATGGCTCGCGTACGACATCGAAGAACACGACTCAGCCCGCAAGCTCTGGACGTACGCCTTACAGACGGCGCACCGCGGCGAGGACCACCCGCGTAGCACCGATCTGACCGTCAGCATTCTGCTGGATATGGCGCACCAGTCGCTGCACTTGCGGCGGCCGCAGGAAGCACTGAAATTCACACAGCTGGCCTCGGCGACTGCGGTCAACCGAAGATATCCAGTCAGCACGATCACCGCTGGATATATCGCGGCCGTAATGGGCTGGTGCTGGGCGTCATTGAGCGAGGTCGCAGCGACCGAGCGTGCGGTCGGACTGTCCGAGGACCACTACGCGTCCGCTGACCCGGACACGATGCCGCCGTGGGCGTGGTTCGTGACCACCGCGGAAATCGCTGCGCAACAGGGTCATTCGATGTACCTGTTGTCGCTCACCGAACCAGATTTCGCGCTCATCGCAATCGATCGGCTGTCGATCGCGGTCAGCGAACATGCGATGGAGCATGCACGTAGCCGCGCTGTCGTTCTTCCCACGCTCGCCGGTGCGTGTCTCCAGGCTGGTGATTTCAAATCAGCGGCCAGTTACGGCCGTGACGCGATCACCGCGATCACTGAGCTGTCGTCGCAGCGTTGCTATGTGCGGCTTCGCGACCTGGACACTATCGCGGCCCGCCACGATAGCGACGCGGATGTCGCCGAGCTGCGAGGCGGCATTCGAGCGGTCCTCGCGACCACCTAGTGACATCCGATAGCGAGCTGCCGGGGCGTGAAGCCCTGCGGGCGGCGTGCAAGGAGTTCGGTGTAAACGATGAGGGTGCGCGTTTGCTTCACCACCGATCGAACGCAGTGTGGTTACTCCCCACACAAAACGTGGTCGCGCGTTTGGCACCCAACACCTCCTATCGGCGGGAACGTGCCGATGCAGCCATCGCTGTCACACGTTGGCTCGAGTCCGTCGAGCAGCCGATTGCCCTGACTCCGGTCGCCGGGCGGCAACCAGCGGCCAACCCCGACGCCATCGCGACGTTCTGGCCGTATCGGCCGTCGGACACCCAGGCCGGGCCCGCAGATCTCGGTGCACTGGTCCGGCGGCTTCACACAGTCGGCGAGCCACCGTTTCCGGTTCCGCGATATCAGCCACTGCGACGGCTTTTCGAAGCGCTGGCCCTTGACGACAAGCGGTCCGTGTCAGCGCTTGCCAGCAAGGATCGGGCATGGTTGCGAGATCGTGCTGACACGGTGGTTGCGGAGTTTCACAGGACCCGGTTCCCACTGGGTGAGGGGCTCATCCATGTCGATGTCCACAGCGAAAACGCGGTCTCGGATCGCGGGCGTTGGGTGCTGATCGACTGGGACCAATGCTGTATCGGTCCTCGCGAACTCGACCTGGTGAACGGCCTACCCGACCACTTCCACCAACCTGTCAACGACCGCAACCTGTTCGCGGCCGCCTACGGGTACGACCTACTCGAGTGGCCTGGCTGGACCTTGCTGCGTGACCTCACGGAACTTCATTCGGTGGCTTCCTATATCCGGCTCGCGCCGAGCAAGCCTGCGGCGGCCGCCGAGCTTCGCTGTCGCTTCCAGTCGCTGAGGACCGGCGACGATGCGGCCATCTGGCATGCGATCTCATAACTGGTTGAAGTCGGCGCCGTCGTCGTCAGGCATGTCGGAAAGATGAACGGCCAGAATTATCCAGGTCGCTCACTGATGCGAGGGCGTATTGCTGAGTGGGATGGGAACAGGCCGCTGTGGGTCTGTTGGACCCGCCGCGTTCGCATCGGGAGGCCGAGTTCACATGCCAGAGGATGTCGGCACTATGCGGATCGACGTACACACGCACTACTGGACCGACGACCGTCGTTGTCGATAGGGGCGCCCGCATATCTACGGCTGGCCCCGGTGCTCCGGATCAGTGCGGTGAGGGGCAGGGTAGTGGTTTGCCGTCGGTGCCGTTTCCACCGATCGAGCCACCACAAGTAGCTCCACCTGGGCACCACACCCAGGGGTGGGACTGTGCCCACCCCCGGGGTAGCTGGGTGATACCTCAGGACCCTATCTCCAGGGCCGCAGACAGCGGATAGTCATAGTCATCCCCTATGACGATCTCCACTGCTAAGGAAATACGGAATGCAGCCCAGTTACGTTCAGCACGTTAGGCAGCAAGTTTCCATTTACGGAGATACTCGGTCGTACACCTATCTGCGTGAGGCCGGACGCGAGCTCACTGAGGAGATCGTCACCTACCGTGAGCTCGATCGCGACGCGAGGGCTGTGGCCGCTTGGCTGGCCGATCGCCCGGAATCGACGGAGCCTGTCGTACTGCTCTACCTCGACGGCATGGCGTTTCTGCGTGCCTTCCTCGGCTGCCTGTACGCCGGCGTCATAGCCGTGCCGGCGCCCGTGCCGCACGATGAGCGCAGCGCGCAACGGGTAGCGAGTGTGGTCGCGGATTCCGGTGCGCGGTTGGTGCTCACGACCACCAACTTCCAGTCGATGGTCGCGGCCGCGACGGACGCGGTCGTCGCGGCAACCGACGTGCCGCTCGGCGACCCCGACGCGTGGCGGATGCCCGATATCGACTCGGGAACGATCGCGTTCCTGCAGTACACGTCGGGTTCGACCGGTACACCGAAGGGTGTCGTCGTGACACACGGCAATCTCATGCACAACGAGGCCGCGATCACCGCGAACGGGGGGCTCAATGATGCCGCGACCGGCGTCAGCTGGATCCCGCAGTTCCATGACATGGGACTGATCGGCATGCTGCTCGGCACGATGTATGCCGGAGCGAACCTGGTGTTCATGTCGCCGACGACCTTCCTCAAGCGCCCGGCGCGCTGGCTTCAGGCCATCGACAAGTACCGCGCAACCTATACCGGCGCGCCGAACTTTGCCTACGAACTCATCGCCCGAAGAGTTACCGACGAGCAGTTGGCCGATCTCGATCTGTCTACGCTCGAGGTCGCCCTGTGCGGCGCCGAGCCGGTCCGCGAACGAACCATGGCGGCGGTGCTCGAGCGGTTCGGGCCCGTGGGCTGGCGGCCGACAGCATTCCTGCCTGCCTATGGCCTGGCCGAGGTGACGCTGCTCGCCAGCGCCAGACAGGAGGTCAACGCGGCACCCGTCGTCATGGACCACGGAAATGACGGCAGGCTGGTCGGCTGCGGGAGCGCGGCTCGCGGTCTCGACATCCGCATCGTCGACCCCAATACGCATCAGCAGGTGCCGGACGGCAGTGTCGGCGAGATCTGGATTCGCGGCGAGAGCGTCGCCGCCGGGTACTGGAACCGCCCGGAGGAGACCCGAGAGACCTTCGATGCCCACATCGGCAGCGAGGGGCCGTTCCTGCGCACAGGTGATCTCGGTCTGCTGCGTGACGACGAGTTGTTCGTCGCGGGCCGCCTCAAGGATCTGCTGATCGTCAACGGCCGCAACCTGTATCCCCAGGACATCGAGGAGCTGGTCGGTGAGTTACACCCGGCGCTCACCGCAGGGGTCACTGTATCCGTCGACGCGGGCGGGCGGGAACGACTGGTCGTGGTGCAGGGCGTCAAGAAGGGGCTGCTGGGCGACACCACGTTCGCCGAGCTGACCTCGGCGATCAAAATCGCGGTCGCTCGCGGATTCGACGTGCCCGCGCCGAATGTCGTTCTCGTAGACACCCGATCGGTGCATCACACCACCAGCGGCAAGGTCCAGCGCAGCTCGATGCGCGCCGCGTTTCTGGAGGACCGCCTCACTGGCGTCCTGCACGAGGATCTCGAACCGGCACTGAGCCGATCACTGACCGTCTGACCGACCTGTCCCAGCCCAGGAGTCGAAATATGTTCAGCACAAACATCACCCACCCGACGACGATCCAAGGTTGGCTTGTGGAACGCATCGCCGACTACACCGAACGTGCACCGCACCAGGTGGATCCGACGGTCCCGCTCGCCGAGCTCGGCATGGACTCCGTATCGGCGGTGACCATGTGTGGCGAGATCGAGGACAGGTGGTTGCTGGACGTCGACCCAACTCTGGTCTTCGACTACCCCACCATCGCTGATATCGCCGGGTACCTTGCCGCCGAGGTCAGCGTCGCGGCATGACCGATATCGCCGTCGTCGGCCTCGACTGCCGGTTTCCGCAGGCACCCGATCCAGCTGCCCTGTGGCAGCTGCTGATCGATGGACGTGACGCGATCTCGGAGGTTCCGGCAAGTCGCTGGAACGTCGACGACTTCCACGACCCGGCCGGTGCACCCGGCACGATCAACACCCGCAGCGGCGGATTCATCGACGACGCGGACGCTTTCGACCACGATTTCTTCGCCATCACGCCGCGCGAGGCCGAGGCGATGGATCCACAACAGCGATTGCTGCTGCAGGCGACCTGGCGGGCCTTCGAGGATGCCACACTCGACCCGCGCGCCCAGTCCGGTTCGCGGACCGGGGTTTTCGTCGGCGTGATGGCCAACGAATGGGCGAACCTGCAGATGAGCGACTACGCCGCGATCACGCCGCAGCACGGATCCGGCAACGGATACTTCATGACCGCCAACCGGCTGTCCTACCAGTTCGACCTGAAGGGCCCGAGCATCGCGGTCGACACCGCCTGTTCGTCCTCGCTGGTTTCTGTCCACCTCGCCTGTGCCGCGCTGGCTTCCGGCGAGTGCGACCAGGCCGTCGCCGGTGGCGTGAACCTCGTGCTGACACCGGCGATCGGTGTTTTCTATACCCAAGCAGGTTTGTCCGCGCCCGATGCCAGGTGCAAACCGTTCAGCGGCAACGCCGACGGAATCGTCCGCGGCGAGGGTGTCGCCGTGCTCGTGCTGCGGCGGCTTGCCGACGCACAGGCCGCGGGTCTGCCGATCTACGCGGTGATCAAGGGCAGCGCGGTCAACTCCGACGGGCGCAGCAACGGCATCACCGCGCCGAACCGGTGGGCGCAGCAGGACGTGATCGGCGCCGCGTATCAGCGCGCCGGGGTCCGGCCGGAGGATGTGGATTTCATCGAGGCGCACGGCACCGGAACGGTGCTCGGCGACATGATCGAGGTCAATGCGCTCGGCAAGCTGCATGCGAAGAACCGGGTGCGGCCCTGTGGAATCGGTTCCATCAAGGGCAATCTCGGTCATACCGAGGGCGCTGCGGGAGTCGCGGGCCTCATCAAGGTCGTGCTGAGCCTGCACCACGGTGTTGTTCCGTCGTCGAGATTCGCCGACCAGGAGAACCCGCGGCTGCGCATGGAGCGGCACGGTCTGCGCCTGCTCGCCGAACCGATGCGGCTCGACGGGCCTGCGCACGGCGGGGTCAGCGGCTTCGGTATCGGCGGCACGAATGCGCACGTCGTGCTGGCGAGCGCCCCCACGGCCGAGACTCCCGCGACGTCCAGGGGTGATGTGCTTGCCGCCGAGGCTTCGGCGGCTTCTGGGGGCGGCGCACTCGCCCCCGAGACTTCCGCAGCCTCTCGGGGCGGCGTACTCACGCTGTCGTCGGACAACGAGGAGGGGCTGCGGCGCAACGCAATTCTGTTGGCCGAGGCGTTGGATTCGATGCCGGAGGATCGGTTCGCGCAGCTCTGCTGGACGAGCAACCAGGTCAAGTCGTCGGGCCGTAGCCGGCTCGCGATCGTCGCGAATGACCGCGAGGATGCGATTGCGAGACTGCGTGACGGTGCGGAATCAGGTGTCGCGCAACCGATCAGCGTCGGCTGGCTGTTCACCGGTCAGGGTTCGCAATTCGCCGGAATGGCAAGGGTATTGGACGCGGCGAGCTTATCGTTCCGGCGGGCACTCGCGATGGTCGATGACGCCATGGCGGCCCATCTCGGCCGCTCGGTGCGTGACCTGCTGCTCGACGAGAGCGCCGACATCGACCGCACCGAACTCGCGCAACCCGCGATCTTCGCGATGGAATACGCACTGGCCAAGTCGCTTGCCGACGCGGGCGTCCGGCCCGCGTGGCTGATCGGTCACAGCATCGGCGAATTCGCGGCAGCGGCTGTGGCGGGAGTGTTGGGCCTCGATGACGGGTGCAAGCTGGTGGTCGCGCGCGGGCGACTGATGCAGCGGTTGCCGGAGGGCGGCGCGATGCTCGCCGTGCGGGCGGCCACCGAACAGGTCGCCGATGTGCTCGCCGCGGAACCTTCGGTCGCGCTGGCCGCCGTCAACGGCCCGAGGGATCTCGTCCTCTCCGGTGCCGTAGAAGCGATCACACGGATTCGCGCAGCCCTGGCCGAGCGTGCGGTGATCGCCAAGACCCTCACCGTGTCCCACGCGTTCCACAGCCCGCTGATGGAACCGATGCTGGCGGAGTTCGAGGCCATCGCCCACGAATGCACCTACCGTGCACCCAACCTGCCGATCTACTCGACCGTGCGCGGGCGGCTGCTCGACGCACACGAGGCGATGGATGCCGCGTACTGGACCGAACATGTCCGTGCCACGGTCCTCTTCGGCGACGCTCTCGAGGGCGCACTCGCCACCAGCCCCACGCATATCGTCGAAGTCGGTCCGCGCGGTGTGCTGGCCTCGCTTGTCGGTCGGATCCGGCCCGATCTGGTCGCGCGCTGCCTGACTCCCAGCCCAGGACCCAGCGCGACCGGCAACGAGCTCGCCGAGACCATCGCCGCGCTGTATCGCGACGGATTGGACCCCGACTGGGACCAGCTCTACGAACCGGCACAGCGCATCCGACGTCGGCTGCCCGTGTACGAGTTCTCCACCGAGCATCGGTTCTGGGTCGAACCACCCACTATCAGTGGGACCTCCGCATACCACGTCGAACCGTTCACACTTGCGACGAATTCCGCGCATCCCGTCGAACTGCCCACTCTCGCAACGACTTCCGCACACAGCGAGGAAACGAAGATGGACCAATTGATCGCGCTCTTCCGCGAGCAGAACGCCGTACTGGCCAGCCTCGTGGCGGCACCCACCGAAGTTCGCGCGCCGCATGCCGTTGCCGCGCACGCTGTTTCCGGGCAGCCTGGTGCGCAGACTGCCCTCACCCCGGACGCGGTCGCCGGCATCGTACGCGCGGAACTGGCCAGGGTGAGCGGATTCCCGGTCGACCGACTCCGCGAAACCCAAACCCTCAGTGACGGTCTCGGATTCGATTCGCTCATGCTGACCGACCTGTTCGCAGGTCTCGTCCGCAAGCTCCCCGGACTGACCATCGACCCGACCTGGTTCACCGCGATAACGACGCTCGGCGACGTGGTCACCTACGTCACGGCTCAGGTCGCACCCGCGCCCGCTACCGGCGCGCCCGCGCCCGCTGGCGGCGCACCCACTCCCACCACCAGCACGTACGTTCCCACCGTCGCCGCACCCGGGCCTGCGGCCGTCGCACCGGAGTACCTGATCTCCGACTTCGCCGAGGTGAAGGCCATCGCCGATCAACTCTCCGGCGCCGAAGCGCTCGGCCTGTCCAACCCGTACTTCCTGATCAACGACGGCGTCACCAGGGACACCTCGGTCATCGGCGGTACGCAGGTAGTCAACTTCTCCAGCTACAACTACCTGGGCATGTCCGGCCACCCGGCGGTCGTCGCGGCCGTTCAGGACGCCGTCGCCCGCTACGGTAGCTCGGTCTCGGCCAGTCGCGTGCTCTCCGGTGAGAAGCCGGTGCACCGCGAACTGGAGGCCGAACTCGCCGCCCTGCTCGGTACCGAGGACGCGATCGCGCTCGTCGGCGGCCACTCCACGAACGTCACGATCATCGGCCATATCGTCGGGCCGGAGGATCTCGTGATCCACGACAGCCTGGCGCACGACAGCATCCTGCAGGGCTGCAAGCTGTCTGGCGCGACCCGTCGGCCGTTCCCGCACAACGACCATGCCGCCCTCGACGGGCTGCTGACCGAAATCCGGCACCAGTACCGCCGGGTCCTCATCCTCATCGAGGGTGTCTACAGCCAGGACGGCGATATACCGGATCTGCCCGCGATCATCGAGGTCAAGAAGAAGCACAAGGCGCTCTTGATGATCGATGAGGCGCACAGCGTCGGGGTGTTGGGCGCGAACGGCGGCGGGATCGGCGAATACTTCGACGTCGATCGGCGCGATGTCGAATTGTGGTCCGGCACAATGTCGAAGGCACTCGCCGGATGCGGTGGCTATGTCGCAGGCAGCGCGGAGCTGATCCGCTTCCTGAAGTACACGACGCCCGGATTCGTCTACAGCGTCGGCATGACGCCGATGAATGCGGCCGCCTCACTGGCCGCGATGCGACAACTGCGGGCCGACCGTGAGCCGCTCGAACGCCTGCGGCACAACTCGCGGCTGTTTCTGCGGCTGGCCCGCGACGCCGGGATCAACACCGGCGACAGCCACGACACACCCGTCATCCCGTGCATCGTCGGCGACTCGCTGAAGACGCTGAAACTGTCGAACGCACTGTTGCGCCGCGGTATCAACGTCAACCCGATCATTTACCCTGCGGTTCCGGAAGACCTCGCACGCCTTCGGTTCTTCGTCACGGCCTGCCACACCGAAGACCAGATTCGCGACGCCGTCAAGGTCCTCACCGAGGAGCTCGCGCTGCTCGCGCAACACTGACTCATCGGATTGATGTGCCTGCTCGGCCTCTTCGGGGCCAGATAGTTGACATGCGTAATAATGGAGAGTAAATAATTGCGTTAGCAATAATCCTCTTGTCAACTAAAGGGAGAATCTTGATGTACGCGATCACGCAAGACACGTTCGGCGGACCCGAGGTGCTGTACCGCACCGAGGTCGAGCGTCCGCAGCCCGGCCCCGGCGAGGTGCTGGTCCTGGTGCGCGCGGCGGGGGTGAACCCGGTGGACGCGGCTGTTCGCGCCGGGCACTTCCCACCGTTCCCCGCGCCGCCGTTCGCGCTCGGCTGGGATGTCGCGGGTGTTGTCGAAGCAGTGGGCGCCGGGGTGACACGTTTCGACGTGGGGGCGGAGGTGTTCGGGATGCCACTGTTCCCGAAGGCCGCGGGCGCATATGCGGAATACCTTGTGGCACCGGCCGATGAACTGGCGTTCAAGCCCCGCGCGCTGTCGATGTCGGAGGCAGGCGCGTTGCCGCTGGCTGGGCTGACGGCATGGCAAGGCCTGGTGCGCATCGCCGGGAGCGAGCCGGGGCAGCGGGTGTTGATCCACGCCGCGGCCGGTGGGGTCGGGCATCTGGCGGTGCAGGTCGCCAAGGCTCGCGGTGCCCACGTCATCGCTACCGCGCGCACCGAGAACCATGCGTTCCTGACCGAGTTGGGTGCCGACGAGCTGATCGACTACACCGCAACCGATTTCGCTACCGCGACCGATCCGGTGGACGTGGTGTTCGACCTGGTCGGCGGCGAATACGCGCCGCGCTCCCTGCGCACGCTGAACTCTGGCGGCCTGCTGGTCACCACGGTCGGTCACAATCCAGGACTGACTCGTGTGGAGGCCGAACAGCACGGTATCCGATTCGAGACCGTATTCGTCCACCCGTCGGCCGAGGATCTCGCCGGTCTCGCAGCTCTCGCCGAAGCAGGCAAGCTGCGCGTCCACGTCGAGCGGGAGTTCGACCTCGCTGACGCCGCCAAGGCCCATGCATCGACCGGAAACGCAAGGGGCAAGACCGTTCTCATTCCCTGACGGCTTATCCAGGGTGACGACCCCGGGCGGCACGACCCGCACCGCGCCGTGCCGCCGCTACTCGGCGCGGCGGCCGATCTCGGGGAATCTGTCTCGGAGCTGGTCCATACACCGACGAACTTCTTCCAGTTCTCTACGGAAGAGCTGCGCCTCGGCTGTCGATCGGAGAACCCCCCGCTTGGTCGTCAAGGCTTGGATCGTGGCGGTCAGGGTCGCGGCCTCCTGGCTGAGCAAGTCGTAGAACACCCGCGCCTGCGCTACATCGGATTCGTCGAGCACCTGCTGCTCGGATCAATCTGCCTGCGCCGGAAGATGTTCGGTAGTTCGACCGTTATACACCCCGTCGTTTCCCATGGTTCATGATCGCGTCCGACGGGCCGTTAGTCAATGGCCCGTCATGCGGCGTGAGTAGTTGATCTTGAAGGGGTCGTCGACCGGGCCGATCGGCCTCGGGCCGGGTTCTGAAGTTGGATCTTCGGGCTCGTCGGCCTGATCGGGTCCGCGTCCTTCGGGTCGGTCGACCTCAGCTCGGCGGGGTCTGTGAACCCATGCGACACCGGCAGGTCTTGCGCGTAGGCAGTACGTGAAGTCGGGCGGAGTTCGGCGGTGTCAGCGCGGACTTCGCCCTGGTCCGCGCCAGAGATCTCGACACTGCGTAGTAGCCACGCCCCGTCTAGTGTCGGTCCGGTGACCACCACGACCACGCCTGCACCAGGGCGATTTCGACTGTTCGGCAGCGCCATTCGGTTGGTGAGCGATCCGCTGCGAGCGCTGGCCGAACTGCCCGCCCACGGCGACATCGTGCCGATAGGGATCGGACGATGGCAGGCATTCGTCGTCTGCGACCCAGAGTTGACGAAGCAGGTGCTGGTCGACGACCGGACCTATGACAAAGGCGGCGTGCTCGCCGAGCGGGCCAGGGAGATCGCGGGCAACGGCCTGGTCACCTGCAGTCATGCCGACCATCGCCGCCAGCGGCGGCTGGTGCAGCCCGCTTTCCAACGGGACCTGCTGGCCGGCTATTCGGAGGTGATGGCCGAGCAGGTCACGGCGGTGACCGAAACCTGGCAAGACGGCGGGACCGTCGACGCGCTGGCGGCCATGTATACGATCACCACCCGGATCAGTTGCGCGACGATGTTCGCGACCGAAGTACCCGCCGACCGCCTCGCCCAGGTGACGCGCGACCTCGACGTCTTCATGTCGGGGGTGTATCGGCGTGTTCTCCTCCCACCGCTGCTGGACCGGCTTCCCACGCCGGGCAAACGCCGCTACGACCAGTCCGTGGCACGCCTGCGTGGTCTAGGGGAGGAGATCGTCGCCGATGCCAAGTCCGCCGACGGCGGCGCCATCCTGTCCGTCCTGTCGGCGGCTCGCGACGAGCACGGCGACGGGCTTTCCGAGGTAGAGCTCGCCGACCAGGTCGTGACCTTCTTCGCGGCCTCGGTCGATACCACCGCGGTCGCCCTGGCGTGGGCGCTGCACCTGCTGGCGGGTCATCCCGGCATCGCGGACCGAGTGCACCGGGAGGCCGACGCGGTGCTGTCCGGCCGCACCGCGACTGCCACCGACCTGCCCGCGCTGGAGCTCACCGCGCGGGTCGTCATGGAGACCCTCCGGCTGTATCCCCCGCTGTGGTTTCTCACCCGCGTCACTACGACCGCCACCGACCTCGGGGGACACTGCATTCCGGCGGGCGCGACAGTGGTCTGTAGTCCATACCTCATTCATCGCCGCGGCGACCTCTACCCGGACCCGGGACGTTTCGACCCCGACCGGCATCACGACCAACGGCCCCGCGCTGCGCTGGTTCCGTTCGGAGTCGGTGCCCGTAAGTGCATCGGGGAGAGCTTCGCCATGGCCGAAACAACCCTCGCACTGGCTACCCTCGCCTCGCGGTGGCGCTTCGAAGCAGTGTCCGACACGCGTACCAAGGCCGCACCCAGGTTCGTGCTTGCTCCACGGACACTCCGTCTGCGTACCATCACGCGCTGACCGAACCGCGCTGGTCGCCGGCCGAATCACAGCCATCTCCCCGCAATTGGGAAACCGTCCAGTCTGTGTCGTCCATAGACTCCTCCACGGTGAATGGCCTCCACCGAACGACCGGGGCCGGAGGCGGGCCGCCCCCGGATCCCGGGTCGGCTCGAACGATAGGAAGAGGCCACAGATGACTGCCCTCGAGAATGACACGCAGGTGAGCGACTTTGTGCGCGGCGACTCGGAACTGCTGGAAACAGATCTCCGGGTATTCCTGGCCGACCTGACGGTCTCGGCGTCGAAGGTGGCAGGGGCGGCCTACGGGCCGCGGGAGCTGGACACCGCGCTGCGACAAGCATTCCACGACCCGATCACCGACGCACTCGGCTCGAAGGTGGGACAAGAGGCGCTGGCGCCGGCGGGCGGCCCCGGCTTCCGGCCGTCGATCGTGTACTGGGTCTTCCGCAACTACCGAGGTTTCGCGGGCACCGGCGAGGCGGTTGCCGACTTGGCGGTTATCCGCAGGGTCGCGGTAGCGGTCCGAATTCTGTTGAAGGCCGCGGTCGTTCTCGACGATATCGAGGACGGCAGTGCGGTGCGATACGGCGAACCCGCCTTGCATGCCACCCACGGGGTGCCGCTCGCCCTCAACACCGGAGCCTGGATGGTGCTTGCCGCGCTGCGCCATGCACAATCACCCGCCGTCGTGAGCTACCTCGTGCAGGCCGTCGAAAACGGCTTCATCGGTCAGGCGATAGACATGTCCAGTCGGCTGGCCGAGGTCCGGCGCGACATCGTCGCGGCGGAGGTGAACGATCGAGTGAAGTTCTGGGAATCGGTCGCGACGCTGAAGACCTCGACCCTGTTCCGGATGCCGCTCAACGCGGCCGCGACCGCATTGGAGGTACCCGAGGACGAACTGACCGTTCTCGACGACGCGATGCGGCAACTGGGCTTGGCTAGCCAGATCTTCAACGACCTCACCGACTTCGTGCCCGAGTTCGGCGGTGCGAACACCCACGAGGACTTCGACGGGCTCACCAACCGGGTATGCCTCGAACTGCTCGGCTCGCAACCCGCGCCGCCCGAATTCGCCGCCGACATGGTCGGCGACCGGCTGAAGAACTTCACCCTCGGTCACCCCAGGCTCGGTGCGACGCTCACCGAGCTCGCCGCGCAGGCGGTCGAGCTCAAAGAGGATGCCAAGAGCCGAATTCACCAACTGTGCCGATCGACCGACAGTGCAACGTATTTCGACATGACGATCGATCGCAAGGGCCATGTGATGGATCGGCTGTACGCGGCGGTTCGCGCATGATCATGCAGCGGCTGCGCGCCGAAACCCGGGCCTGGCACAATGCTCTGGAAGCAACACCCTTCAATCTCGAACTCCTGAGCCGGACACTGTCGCTCGGCCGATATGTCGGCCAGCTGCGGGCCTACCGCATCATCCTCGACACACTCGAGACCCGGTTGGCCGGTTCGGAAGACCCGATCGTCACCGCGGTGTGGCGCTCCGAACTCACCAAAGTGCCTCTGCTGGACCAGGATCTGGAGTTCTTCGATTCTGTGCCCGCCGACGACATCACCGCCGCGGCGGTCGTCGTCGCGGAGCGGTTCGCCGATGCGATCGCCGACCGCATGACCGCGGACCCCGTCTCGTCGCTCGGGTTCCTGTACGTGATGGAAGGTTCCACGATGGGCGGATTGGAGCTGACCGCACATGTCCGTGCGACGTTCGGACTGACGGACGGTCGTGGCCTCACCTATTACAACAGCGGTGACCGACAACGCTGGGCCGCCATGACCACTCGGATGAACGACGCCGTTGTCGACGAACCCCGGCAACAACTGGTATTGACGGCGGCAGACACGGGCTACCGGGCGATAGCTGACACGCTGGCCGCGCTGTCCAGGCCGGATCACGAAGAATCGACGCCTGGTGAGTAGCGTCGATCGTTATGGGAGCTCCTCGATCCGCTTTATCCACGGTGGGCACACGGAAGCTCGCCGCGGAATGCATCACCGATATTCCGGTACTCACCCGACGCCTGCTCGCGGCGATCTTCACGGACAACCCGGAGTGGACCGACTACACCTCGGTACCCCGTGCGGATCTGCGTGACGGTTGCCGCCGCTATCTGACTCGAATTCTGGAACTGCTGAGCGGTGCCGCGACCGATCCCGAGCGGGACGACGTCGCCGCATCGATCGGCAGGCGCCGGGCCGAGCAGGGCGTGCCACTGGAAGCGATGCTCCGCACGTTCCGGCTCGGTGGGCGGATCGTGTGGGAAGCGTTGCTGGACAACGCCGAAAGCGTCGGCTCGCAGCCGCACGAGATCCGTGAGGCGGGCACCGCGATGTGGACAGTGATCGACGGGTTGTCTTCGGCGCTGTCCACGTCCTATCGCAATACCGAGCTCGAGCAGGTGCGCAGGGACGAGCGACGTCGGCACGCGCTGATCGAGGATCTCCTGGCCGGGCGCGCCCAGGATGCCACGTTCGCGGCGCGGGCGGCCCGTGAGCTCGAGCTGCCCGCGCACGGCGCGTACCTGGTGGTGGCGGCGGATGTACGGGCGGACGGACGGCCCGCGCTGGTCGGTCCCGAGACCGTCCTGGCGGCGTTGGGGATCCGGTCGGTCTGGCACATCCGTGTCGACAGCATGATCGGGCTGGTATCGCTGGAGCACCGGGACATCGCCGCAGTGTTGGACCCCTTGCGTCCCCTTGCCAGAGGCCGGGCCGCTTCGTCCCCTGCGGTCCCAGGGCTGGCTCAAGTAGACACGGGCCACGCGCTCGCCAGGATCGCCATGGACACGTTGCCGAAGGACGCGGTCGAGCTGGTATCGCTGGAGGAGCGCTATCCCGAGGCGCTGCTGGTGAATTCTCCGGATCTGACCGGACTGCTGGTCACCCGCACCCTCGGCCCGGTGTTGGAGCTGCCGCCCAAAGAACGCGATGTGCTGCTACAGACCCTCGCGGCCTGGCTCGCCGAAAACTGCTCGGCGGCCAATGCGTCGGTCCGACTGCACTGCCACCGCAATACGGTGCTCAATCGACTGCAGCGCATCTCCGGCCTGATCAGCCGCCCGCTGGACGGGCAGCGCGCCTATCTCGAGCTCTCGCTCGCATTGTCGGCGCTCGAACTCGCGGGGCGCACCGACTGACCCGGTATCCGGGCGGATTGGAGCCGGGCAGATTGGGCGCAGCGCCCAATTTCACGGCCCGATTGCTGGGCTTCGAAGGCATTGTGTGTGCATTCCTGGCCGACCAGACTCGATCGAAACGACCTATGCCACAACCTCGGTGTAGTCGGAATCGTTCGAGATTGAGGAGCACCACGAGTGCCGGAGTTCGATCTGCTGGTGATCGGTGGCGGGCCGGGCGGCTATGTGGCCGCTATCCGCGCGGCCCAGCGCGGCCTGTCGGTGGGCTTGGTGGAGAAGGAACGACCAGGAGGAGTGTGCCTGAACTGGGGCTGCATTCCGACGAAGGCGATGTTGCGGTCGGCGGAGGTGTTCCAAACGGTCAGGGACGCAGCCGATTACGGCGTGTACGCCGACAATCTGCGTTTCGACTTTCCTGCCGTGCGGCAGCGCAAGGACGGCATCGTCAAGGAACTCACCGACGGCGTTGCCGGGCTGCTCGCGGCCAACGGTGTCACCGTCATCGAGGGGCACGCCCGCTTCACCGGACCGACCACCGTTGACGTGCACGAGGTGGGTCCGTCTCCGGTGGGTCCCGACGGCCCGCGCTACGCCGCCGCGCCTACCGCGCAGATCCGCCAGATCACCGCGCGCGACGTCATCGTCGCGACCGGATCGGTCCCCGCGCGCCTGCCCGTTCCCGGCGTCGAGTTGCCCGGGGTGATCACCTCGGATGGCGCATTCGGCCTGACGTCCGTTCCGGACCGGCTCGTGATCGTCGGAGGCAGCGCCGTCGGCGCCGAATGGGCGAGCCTGTTCGCCACTTTCGGCAGCGATGTCACCATCGTGGAGATGCAGGACCGCCTGGTACCGGCCGAAGACGGCGATATCGGCGCGGCACTCGGTCGGTCCTTCACGAAGCACGGCATCACTGTGCTGACCGGAACGACGGTCGCCTCGATCGCACAGGGCGAGGCGCTGCGGGTCACCGTCGAAGGCAAGCACGCACGTGAACTCGACGCCGATGTGGTCCTCGTCGGGGTCGGCCGTCGACCCAACACCGCCGACCTCGGGCTCGACCGTGCCGGAATCGCCACCGACGAAAGGGGATTCATCCCCGTCGACGATCAGCTGCGTACCGGCGTCGATCATGTCTACGCGATCGGCGATGTCACCGGTCGCGCGTTGCTCGCGCACGTGGCCTCCCATCAGGGCCTCACCGCGGCCGATGTCATTGCCGGACATGACCATCGCATCGACTACACCGCGATCCCCGCGGCGACGTTCACCCATCCCGAGATCGCGAGCGTCGGCCTGACCGAGGCCGCCGCCCGAGCGGCCGGACACGACATCGTCACCGCGCGTTTCCCATTCGCGGCGCTGGGTCGTGCCAAGACCTTCGGCGACGCCGAAGGATTCATCAAAATAATTGCAGGACAGCAGCATCAGGAAGTTCTCGGCGTCCACATCATCGGTCCGTCGGCCAGCGATCTGATCACCGAGGGCGCTCTCGCGATCACCCTGGAGGCGACGCTCGACGAACTCGCCGACACCATCCATGCCCACCCCACCCTCGGCGAGATCGGGATGGAGGCCGCGCTGACCGCGCTCGGCCTGCCCGTGCACATCGCGCCGCGGCAGCGCTGAGGAGGACCACCGTGACCGAAACAATCGACCGCGCCCCCAACGCATTCGCCGTGGAGGAACCCGACACTCTGCGCGGCTACCTCCGCGACATGATGTTCGTCCGGCGCTTCGAAGAGCGCGCCGCGCAGGGCTATTCGCAGGCCAAGATCGGCGGCTACTGCCATCTCAATCTCGGTGAGGAAGCCACCGTCGTCGGACTCGGCGCGGCGATGCGGCCCACCGACTATCTGTTCACCAACTATCGCGAACACGGCTACGCCATCGCGAAAGGCATCGAGCCCGGCCGGGTGATGGCCGAACTGTACGGACGTACCACCGGCACCTCCAAGGGCTGGGGCGGTTCGATGCACATGTTCGACACCGCCTCTCGCCTGCTCGGTGGATACGGCATCGTCGGCGGTCAGCTCCCGCTCGCCGTCGGCGCCGCGCTTGCCATCGACTACCGCGGTGACGACGACGTGGTGGTGTGCCAAATGGGCGAGGGCACAACGAATATCGGGGCATTCCACGAGTCGCTCAACATCGCGGCACTGTGGAATCTGCCGGTCGTGTTCGTCATCATCAACAACCAGCTCGGTATGGGTACCACGGTCGAGAAGTCCTCCGCCGAGCCCGAACTGTACAAGCGCGCGGCCTCCTACCGGATGCGTGGCGAGCAGGTCGACGGCACCGATGTACTCGCGGTGCGCGACATTGCTCAGGACCTGATCGACACGGCACGCCGCGAGGGCAAACCGGCGCTGCTGGAGACGGTGAGCTACCGGCTCAAGGGCCACTCGGTGGTTGACCCGGCGAAGTACCGCAGCGGCGAGGACACCGCCACAGCCCGCGAATCCGACCCGGTCGCGCGGTTGCGCGGCGATCTGATCGCCGCGGGCGTCCTGGACGAATCCGATGTCGCGGCTATCGAGCAGTCGGTAGAGGAAGAGGTGGACGCGGCGGTGGCCTTCGCCGACGCGAGCCCGCACCCGGACCCGTCGACCCTGTTCGACTACACCTACGCCACCCCGGTGGCGGGAGCGTCGCGCAGGCTGCCCGCCGATCCGCTCTTCTGACCGCACGCTCATCTGAAACGCAAAGGACAACCGTGCCTGTCATCACCTATCGCGAAGCGCTGCGCGAAACCCTGCGCCAGGAAATGCGACGCGACGAGGACGTCTTCCTGATCGGGGAGGAGATCGGCGTCTTCGAAGGCTCCTACAAGATCACCGCGGGCCTGCTTGCCGAATTCGGCGAGAAGCGAGTGCGCGACACTCCGATCGCCGAAGAGGGTTTCGTCGGCGCCGCCGTCGGCGCCGCCATGCTGGGCCTGCGCCCGGTCGTGGAGATCATGACGATCAATTTCTCGCTGCTCGCGCTGGACCAGATCGTCAATCACGCCGCCAAGATCTATGGCATGTTCGGCGGGCAGACCAGCGTGCCGATGGTCATCCGCACCCCGGGCGGCGGCGGTCAGCAGCTCGGCGCGACGCACTCGCAGAACATCGAGCTCTACTACGCGTTCGTGCCCGGCCTCAAAGTGGTCGCCCCGAGCACCCCGGCCGACGCCCGCGCCTTGCTGCGGGCGGCGATCGAGGACGACGATCCGGTCCTCTTCCTGGAGAACCTCGCCCTCTACAACACCAAAGGTGAAGTGCCAGAGGATCTTCCGCCAGCCGAAATCGGCAAGGCGGCCGTCACCCGCGAAGGCGCCGACATCACGCTGATCGGCTACTCGCGGATGGCGACGATCGCCACCCAGGTCGCCGAGCGGCTGGCCGCCGAATCCGGCATCTCCGCCGAAGTGATCGATCTGCGCAGCCTGCGCCCATTGGATCGGGACACCATCGTGGCCTCGGTGCGCAAGACCGGCTGTGCCGTTGTGGCAGAGGATGATTGGCTGACATACGGGATCGGCGCCGAGGTCGCGGCGACCATCTCCGACGGCGCCTTCGACTACCTGGACGCACCGGTCCGGCGGGTGGCCGCGGCGGAGGTACCCCTGCCGTATGCCAAAGCACTCGAACAGGCCGCGCTGCCCTCCGCTGAATCCCTGCACACGGCCGCGCTGGAAACGCTCGCCGCCGTCGGCCGCCGTCGCTGAGAACCGAGGACAACACCATGCCAGAAATCACCATGCCCCGGCTCTCCGACACGATGGAGGAGGGTGTCCTCGTCGCCTGGCTCAAACAGGTCGGCGACAAGGTTGCCCGCGGTGACATTCTCGCCGAGATCGAGACCGACAAGGCCCTGATGGAGCTCGAGGCCTACGACGACGGCGTGCTCGAACAGATCCTGGCCGAACCCGGGACACGAGTATCCATCGGCAACCCGATCGCAGTGATCGGTGACGGCAGCGGGACGTCCACGAAATCTGCTCCACCGGTGAATGTTCCGTCGGCGCAGATCGAATCGACAACCGGTGGTGCGCTTTCGACGCAGGTGACCGAAGTCGTTCGTACGCAGAACACTTCGCCGACAGTGACGAAGCCGGGCGGCCGACTGAAGTCGTCTCCGCTCGCACGCAAGGTCGCACGCGAATTGGGCGTCGATCTGGCTGCGGTGACCGGGACCGGCCCCGCGGGCCGGATCACCCGACAGGATGTGGAATCCGCTCAGCGTCGAATCGACACTGTGCACCCCGAGGCCGCGGCTGCCGAGCTGGCTGGAGAATCGGTTGCCGTGCAACAGAATCCGGCATCTCATGCAGTGTCGGACTCCGAGGATTTCGAAGAAGTGCCGCTGACCACCATCCAGCAGGTGTCGGCCAAACGTCTCACGGAGAGCAAGCAGCAAGCACCACACATCTACCTGACGAGCGCAATCGACGTCACCGACCTGCTTGCATTCCGCGCCGATATCAACGAGACACTGCGGATCGCCGGTGCCGGGAAGATCAGCGTCAATGACCTGATCGTCAAGGCGGTGGCCGCCACACTGCGCTCCGACCCCTCGGTGAACGTCTCCTATGCGGGCGACAAACTGTTGCGGCACAGTGGAATTCATCTCGGAGTCGCCGTCGCGATCCCGGCCGGACTTGTCGTGCCGGTGATCCGCGACGCCGACCGCAAGAGCGTCTCCGCGATCGCCGCCGAGAGCCGGGACAAAGCGGAAAGGGCCCGCGCCCGCAAGCTGCGTGCTGACGAAATGAGCGGTGGCACTTTCACGATCTCCAATCTCGGCATGTTCGGCATCGAGCAGTTCACCGCCGTGATCAACCCACCCCAGGCCGCCATCCTCGCCGTCGGTGCCGCCGCGGACGAGGTGCGGCTGATCGACGGTCAGGTCGTCAACCGCAAGATTCTGCGCGTGACCCTGTCTGCCGACCATCGTGCGGTCGACGGCGCAACCGCCGCCACGTTCCTCCAGCAACTCAGGGGACTGCTCGAACACCCACTCCGCATCGTTACCTGAGCGGCTGCGTGATTCCGGGTACGTACCGCCGGGTAGCTGCATACGCTCACTGAGCTTTTGTTGTTCGACTGCCTGGAGTTTCTCCGATGACGATGTCCCCGTCCTCAGCCCACAGCCGATCCGGTCGTGCCCAGCACGGTTCGCCGATCGACACCGATGGCCCACGGGCGTCGTTGTATTCACCGGAGTTCGCGGCGGATCCGCATGGCGCCTATCGCGAAATGCGGGAACGGTATGGGTCTTTGGTGCCGGTGGACTTGGCGCCGGGTGTGCCTGCCACGTTGGTGATCGGCTACTACACCGCGGTACGGATATTCAACGACGAGGACCATTTCCCGGCTGATCCGCGCATCTGGCAGCAGGACATTCCGACGGGCTGCCCGGTGCTGCCGATGATGCAGTGGCGGCCGAACGCCTTGCGCAACGCGGGCAACGAGCACGTCCGCTATCGGCAAACCAATACCGCGGGCCTCGACAAGGTCGATCAGTACCGACTACACGACACCGTGGCCCAGATCGCGACCCCGCTGATCAATTCGTTCTGTACGGCGGGGTCCGCGGATCTGGTTCGCGGGTACGCGTTTCCGCTCGCGTTCGCGGTCCTGAACGCCATGCTCGGTTGTCCGGCCGAGATCGCGGAGCAGGCCGCGACCGGTATGGCCGCGGTCTTCGAGGGCGTCGACGCGGACCGTGGGAACAAGATGCTTATCGGAGCGCTGCTGGAGCTGACTCAGCTCAAGCGCGCCGAACCCGGCGACGACGTGACCACGCGGATGGTGCAGCACCCGGCCGGGCTGAGCGATACGGAAATGGTGCACCAGTTGGCCACGTTGTACGGCGCGGGCATAGAACCGCAGCAGAATCTGATCGTCAACACTCTGCTGCTGATCCTCACCGACGAGCGGTTCGGCGACGATGTCCTCGGCGGTAGCCTCTCGACCAGGGACGCACTCGACGAAGTGTTGTTCACCGATCCGCCGATGGCGAACTTCTGCATCAGCTTTCCGCGGCAACCGATCCTGATCGACGGCGTCTGGCTGCCCGCCCACCAACCGGTTGTCATCAGCATGGCCGCCTGCAACAACGATCCCGAGATCAGCACCGTCCAGCACTCCGGCAATCGCTCCCATCTGGCCTGGGGTGCCGGACCACATGTCTGCCCCGCCAGTTCGATGGCGTACCTGATCGCCCAGGACGCCATCGACCAACTACTCGACGCTCTACCCGAGATAAGGCTGGCGGTACCACCTTCCGAGCTGATCTGGCGGCCGGGCCCGTTCCACCGGGCATTGACCGCTCTGCCGGTAGTCTTCCCGAAGTCACCGCCGCTACCACTGATGTAGGCGCGCAATCGCGGAGGGTCGCGGCCAGGATGCTGCCGCGACCCGAGCTAGAGGCGCGCTCGCGGAGCGTTGTCATCGCCAGGCACGTCGGGTACCCGGCATACCGGCATGTCCTTGTTCATCCGGGACGACCCCGAGCACCTGATGGATCCCGAGGCCGCCGTCCTCGAAGCCCAACGCCGAGGCCGCCATATAGAGCCGCCACACCCGTGCGCGTCCGTCGCCGACAAGCGAGACCGCTCGATCCCAAGCACCTTCCAGATTGGCGACCCAGTGGCGCAGGGTCAGCGCATAGTGCTCGCGTAGCGCTTCCACGTCGCGGACCTCGAATCCGGCGCGCTCCATGGCCAGCGCGACCTCGCCGACATCGAGAAGCTCGCCGTCCGGGAAGACGTAGCGTCCGATGAAGGAACGGCCATGCATGGTCGACCCGCCCGCGGAGGAGATCGCGTGGTTGAGCAGACGTCCTTCGGGACGCAGTAGGGCGCGCAGGGTGTCGAAGTACTCCGCGGCGCGCGTCGCTCCGACGTGCTCGAACATGCCGATCGAGGAGATGGCGTCGAACTTCTCGCCACGGAGTTCGCGATAGTCGGCGAGTCTGATCTCGATGCTGGTGGACAGCCCCGCATCGGCGATTCGCTCGCGGGCGAGTTCGGCCTGAGCTTTGCTGATCGTGACACCGACCACCTGCGCACCATAAGTCGAGGCCGCGTGCATGGCCATGGAGCCCCAGCCACACCCGACATCGAGCAGGCGCATACCGGCACGCTCGGCCAGACCCAGCTTGCGACAGATCAAATCGTGCTTGGCGCGCTGGGCGTCTTCCAGCGAAACCGTGGCGTTCGCACCGCCGCGACCATCGTCGTTGTCCGCGGCGAACCGTGCGCAGGAGTACGTCATGCTCGGCCCGAGCACCAGACGATAGAAGTCGTTGCCGACGTCGTAGTGATGGCTGATCGCCGCTGCGTCACGACGCTTGGTGTGCAGGTGTCCGCGCCGGGGCCGAGCCTCCTCCGGCGGTGGCAGAGGTGGTCGACCGAGCGCGCCGAGTTGCCGCGCCGCGCCGATGGCCTTCCACGCGGCGTCGAGCCCGAGGCGAGCGTCGCGCGGCGCCGTCGACTGCAGTGCGCGAAGCATCGTGAAGATATCGCCATCGAGATCCGCGGTGCCGGAGACGAAAGCCCGGCCGAGGCCGAGTTCGCCAGGCGCCCACACCAGGTAACTCAGCGCGTCTTTGGACCGCACGCGCATGGTGCCGCGACACTCACCCTCGGGGAGAATTGTGCTGCCGTCCCAGAACTCGAACCCCACCGCCGGTCGGGACCCGAGCGCGGCCCGCAGCAAGGGTTGGAAGACGTCGGCGACTGTTGGCTTGTGGCCCATACGATCCACTATGACCCGCGATGCCCGGTACGCAGGACAACGACGCGGCATGAGTGGACGGCCCCGGTTTCGCGTGGGGTGTTGCTTGGCGCCGAGCGCGGGCAGCGTGCCGGATAGCCGCCATTCAGGAGAGAATCGGGTCATGGGTATCGACCTACAGTTGCACAACAGCCGCCCGCAGTGGCCCCGTCGACACTCGAGGCGCAAGCCGACTGTGGTCCGTCAGTCCCATGAGCACGGAGCCGCGCTGGCTCAGTTGATCGCCGAACTTCCCGCTAACACCTCAGGCAAGCTCTGGATGGTCGACCCGTATAACGACACGGTTTTCAACGAGCAACAAGCTGCCGTCGCGCTCGGCGAGATCCCAGATCTTCTCGACCGCTGCACCGACAACTCCCACACCGAAGCGGTCCGCGACCTCGCCACCTACCTGAACGACTGTGCCACGACACCCGGCAGCTACCTCGTTTTCGTCGGAGACTAGCCACACCACATAGGTGCCGATCAGGCCGGATCGAGCGCGGGCACCGGGATCTGGCGGTGCGCCCGGCGCCGGTAGTGGGTGGACCCCGGGTAGATGTCTATGCCCCGCCGGTAGTAGCGCTCGCGCTCCTCCCCGTGCAGTTCGTGGGCTACGACGCACCGAGAAACGGTTCAGGGGCAGCCCACAATTCGCGGCCCCCGCTGCGCTCTGCCGCCGGGATTCCCAGGACCGGAAAGGGTTCGCGAGGTGCGTCCGGGGACGATGCTCGAATGTCGAGCATTCGTAACCTCACTCCCACGGGCTGGGGCGCCGTCGCTATCGCCGTTGTGTTGTCGGGGCTGATCGTCAGCTGCGGACCGGATCCCGAGCAGTCACCGCGTCCGCCGAAGATCGCATTCGCTGACAGCTGGCAGTCGGTCTACGTGATGAATCCCGACGGCACCGGGGTCACCCGGATTGCCGACGGCAGCGAGCCGAGCTTTGCTCCCGATGGCTCGCGGATCGTGGTCGGTGGTCGTTCGATCTCGACAATGGATCCAGACGGCAGCAATGTCGCGAAACTCGCCGACGGCGGGTACAACCCCACGTTCTCCCCAGATGGCACCCGGCTCGCCTTCGGGCGCGGTGGCGTCATCTACGTGATGAACACCGACGGCGGTGAGCTGAAGCAACTCACCGCTACCCCCGATCCGTTCGGCGGCGCTGCCCCTGCCGCGGCCTCGTCGCAGTATCCCGCATTCTCGCCTGACGGTTCGAAGATCGTGTTCACCAGAAGCGCCGCGATCTGGGTGATGGAATCCGACGGAACCGCCGCACGGCAGCTGCTGGCGGATCCGCATTTCAATTCCGAGCCGGTCTTCACCCCGGACGGAGCCGGGATAGTGTTCACCAGCAACCGGGGTGGCAAGGACCGGTCGGAGATCTATGTGATGGACGTCCACGGTGACCACGTCCGACTACTCATCGACGACTCCACGGGGCAGCCCTCGGTCTCCCCGGACGGCACGATCCTCTTCGCCCGTTACACCCGTGATTCAGCGTCCAGAAACCATGCCGAGGTCTGGGTGATGAACAGCGACGGCAGCAACCCGCGCCGCCTCACTGATCCGCAACAAACTGCGCAGCACCCCAGTTGGGGCGCGGGAACAGATTCGTGACCAGGGGGGAAGGTGAAAGTTTCGCACGCACCCTTACCGCAGCTCGCCCGCGCGGGCGCTCGCCACGTTCGTGCGGAACGGACACGAGTCGTCGTAGTCCGCGGGCCAGCCGTCTTCGTCGACCTCGCAAACCGTCCCGTCCGCATAGTGAACTACCGCGTGGCCGCTGTCCGGAGCGACAGCAAGCTTTCGTGCGGTGTCCTCGTTGAAGACCGCGAGCAGAGCCGCGACCGAGGAGGCGAGTTCGCTTCGCCGGGAATGGACTTCGAACAACACCCACCCCGGCGTAGCCGCAGGCAACTGCTCCTTGCCCGGCCACCGGTAGGCCGGAGAGGCATCGGCGCGATTCTGGACCCGCAGAATGCGGACATGGCTGTGCACCAGCCGCCAGATGGCGACCTTCCGGCCGTCCGCAGATTCGGTGGTACGCAACCTGTCTCGGCGCATCACAGCGCCTCCCGGTTGGTGCGCCCGATGCCGGGGGAGTCGACGCCCCGGCACCGAGACGATTCGGCGGCCGCTGGCTGGCCTGCCCACTCGCGTAGGGCGATAGCGAAGCTCTCGACTACATCGACTGGTGCGCCGACGTAGGTGGTTGGTGGTCCGGTGAACGGGTCTCGTTGCGGAAGCGCATTGTTCGGCATCTGCCGACCTCCGGGGCATCGACTGCGATTCAGGTGCGCCCGGTGCCGTGAAAGTTTTCGATGGAGGGGAACAGAAACTCTCTGTCCGGGCGTGCAGCCAAGCAAATACCCGGCAGCAGCGACGGACCATCGAAATTGGATGATTCAGAAGGATTCGTCAGAAACCCCTGCGCGCTATCCGTGCGTGGCAGCACAATCGTCCGGAAAACACCGTTTCGCCATCCAACCAGGAGGCTCGCAGTGTCCACAGATGGCTCCAAGGCGTCGAAGCATGCCTTCAAGCCGGAAATCTCGGTCAGCTCAACGGTCCCTCGGCGGCAACTAGGGCGACATCTGCGTGAGTTGCGTCAGCAGACCGGGATGTCTATTGCCCAAGTCGCGAAGCTGATCGAACGTGGGGCAACAACGCTTCAGAGACTGGAATCAGGCACGGCGGACCGAATCCGGTTGTGGGACATCGAGGCACTGTGCCGTGTCCTCGGTGCCGACGAGATGACCACGGAAGGGCTGAAGGGCCTTGCGCAGCAGGGCAACACGGAGAGCTGGTGGCACGAATACGGGGATCTCATACCTGAGGACTTCGATGTGTACATCGGCCTGGAGTCGGCAGCAAGCATGCTCACTTCGTTCCAAGAGCTCGTTCCTGGGTTGTTCCAGACGCCCAGCTACGCCGAGGCTTTGATCCGCGCGGTGTATCCGGACGACCCCGCCGCCGAGATCACTCGCCGAGTCGAGATGAAGATGCATCGCCAGAAGCTCATCACGAGAAAGGGGCATCCCGCGACCGTGGATGTCGTTCTCGATGAATCAGTCCTCCACCGCATGGTGGGCAGCCCCAAGACAATGGCCGACCAACTGCGCTACCTGGCCGATCTCGGAACTAGGCCCAACGTCACGATACGAGTCCTGCCGTATTCGGCCGGTGTACCGCTGGGAGATCTCACCGGGCCGTTCACGATCGTGGACTTCGACGCGGATTCCAAGGGCAAGCAAGAGCCATCCGTGGTCTACGTCGAGAACTACACAGGGGACATCTACCTGGAGCGACCGGACAGCGTCGATCGCTACCGTTCAGCGCATGCGTCAATCAGTCACGTAGCGTTGGCTGTGCAGCCGAGTAGGGACCTGCTTCGGCGGGTAGCAAAGGAGTGACGAGCGTGAACGTTGACCTGTCCAAGGCTCACTGGTTCAAGAGCAGCCGCAGCGGGGGAAGCAAGGATTGCGTAGAGGTCGCCTTCCTTGACAGCGGACACGTCGGTGTCCGCGACTCGAAGAATCCGACCGGCCCGGCGCTGGAGTTCACCCCCGGCGAGTGGGACGCCTTCACCGCAGGTGTGAACGACGGCGAGTTCGAGCGCTCGTAACCCTGAACGTGGCACAGCGAGGCCGCAGCTCATTGGTGTTGAGCTGGGGCCTTACTCGCGGTTGAGACGAACGTTCGGACATCCACCAACATGAAGAGGCGCCCAGCGCGCGTCATTCACTACACCGTCGTACTAGCCGGGAGCCCGAGACGTCGTCGTGGTCGGATTTACCGCTGTCGGCCGGGTTGATTCAAGGAAGGCCTGCGGCACTACGATCGCTGGGGTGAGCCGATTCGCCTGGGACCACAATGCCTACTACCACCGGGTCTTGCTGCGTCAGCTCCCGAAACAATGCGGGGACGTGCTGGACGTGGGCTGTGGTGCGGGCGCCTTCGCCAGCGAGCTCGCCGCCCGTGCGCGCCACGTCGACGCGCTCGACTGCTCGCCGGACATGATCGCGGCGGCCGAACGCACTGTGCCCGATAATGTTTCGTGCATCCGCGCCGATTTTTTGCGTGAAGACATCGTCCCCGAAGGTCGCTACGACGCGGTCTTTTCGGTCAGCGCGCTGCACCACACGCCGCTTCCGCAGGCGCTGTCCCGCATGGCGGTTGCGCTCCGCCCTGGCGGGGTGCTCGCCGCGATCGCGCTGCCCAAGATCGACCTGCCCCGCGAAATCCCCGTCGAGCTCGCCGCATTCGCGGGCCAGCGCATGTTCGCCGCCGCATTCGCCACGGCAAGGGCCGCGAGCGGACGTGGCTGGTACGCGCTGGAGCCCACGCACGACGCGATGCCTGTCGTGCTGGACCCGCCTCTCACCACGCGCCAAGTCCGGGCCGAGGCGATCACGGCCCTTCCCGGCGCCGAGGTTCGCCGCTTACTCTTCTGGCGCTACCTGCTGGTCTGGCGTAAGCCCAGCTAGAAGAGGGATGATCGGCGAATCGACCTGTGCGCGCTAGTCCAAACTCAGCGGCACAGTCGAATCAGCCGAACGATTGCTTCCTGACCCGCGAATTCGGCTGTCCCGCAGCTCAACCACGGACCGGGAGCTCGCATCCGTCCGGGCCGCAGACATCCGCGCCGCCGACCATCTGCACGGCAGGCTCGCGGTCTGCCCATGCTTGGTTCAGCGCTTGGACGAACACTGCGGGCGGCTGAGCGCCGGAGACGCCGAACTTTCGGTCGATCACGAAGAAGGGGACACCGGTGGCACCGAGCTGAGCTGCCTCTTGTTCGTCGGCCCGTACCTCGGCTGCGTAGGCATCGGGGTCGGCGAGTACCGCGCGGACGTCCGATTCGTCGAGTCCGGTGGCGACGGCGATCTCGACCAGCCGCTCGTGACTACCGAACAAGGACTGCTGTTCCGCGAAGTTCGCGCGGTAGAGGGCGTCGAGCAGTTCGTCCTGCTTGCCCTGTGCCAGTGCGTGGTGCAGCAGCCGGTGCATATCGAAGGAGCTGCCGTAGTCGCGTCCTTCGGTCAGGTATGGCAGGCCGAGCTCGGTGGCCTGGGCGCCGATGCCGCGTTCATTGGCCGCCGCCTGCGCCTGGCTGATCCCGTACTTGTGCGCGATCTTCGCAATGACCGGACCGGATTCGTCGGCCGACAGCGTCGGATCCAATTCGAACGAACGATGCACCACCTCGACATCGTCGCGGTGCGCGAAGTCCGTCAACGCCTGCTCGAAGCGCTCTTTGCCCAGGTAGCAAAAGGGGCAGTTGATATCGGTCCAGATCTCGACCTGCACGGTCATCCTCTCTCGTTCTCGCCCCGACCCCCATCTGGCAACATCTCGGCGACCACGTCTGTTCCCTCCACGTGGTAGTTGGGCAAACAGATCTCTTCTGATACTGCAACGGCACTTGCCTGAGTAGGTGCTGGTGGATCTGATGTGTGGTGTTGGACCGTGTTGTGGCTGAGTTGGATTCGGTGATGTCGTGGATTGGTGGCCGATTCGGTCGCGCCGAGGACCCGTGCTGGACGCCACAGGTGGGGAGACTCAGCACTTAGACATTTCGGACTTCAAGCAAAGGGTCGAGTGTCCGGTCACGGCAAGGGGTGTGCCCAGGCGTCGTATAGGTCGCGTAGGTAGTCGCGGTCGTCGAGCTCGATCATGTACGCCAGGTTGAGGGCCGGCGTGCAGGAGCCCTTATTCTCGGTCTTGTACAAATAGCAGTAGCCGGCATAGGGGCTGGTGCCGTCGCGCGCGCCCGCTTTGTACACCCACTGCGAGGGTGCGGCCCGGCGCAGCACCTCGCCCCAGTACCACTCCGCGCCCGCGCTGAACGTTGCGTGCTCCGGCGCCTCGAACAGCGTGTCGGTCGGCGTCTCGCGGAACACCGCCGTCACCAGCGCGTCGAGTGAGGCGGGCGAGAAGTCCCAGGCGCCGTCGGCGCCGTACCGGGCTACCCAGGCCGGGAACTCACGTTCCCGTTCTGCCAGCCAGGCGTCCAGATGTTCCGACCGGGTCGGGACGAACGGGTCGACACCCGGGGTGTACGCCTTGGCGGGTGCCCAGCTGGGCCGCGCCGCCGCGTGCTCCTCGGCCGCCGCCGCCCAGGCCGCGTACACCCGGCTGAACTCTTCGCCGTCGCGACACTGGACGGCGGCCGCCACCAGGCGAAACGGGTCAGTCGCCGACAGACCGAGCGCCTCGTCCGGCTTGGCGAGGGGCAGTTGCTTCCAGATCCAGCGGCCGCCGGTCACCCGGAGCAAGGTCTCGCCGAGGTAGGCGGTCACGGCGTCGAGGAAGGGCCGCGCCGCCGGGGCGGTCAGCTCTGCGGGGTCGTCGAAACGGGCCAGGACCTCTGCCTCGAGCCGGGGGAGCGAGTCGGCGGAGAAGTCCAGGCTGAAGTCGGCGGGGAGCTGGAAGTCCGCGAGGCCAGCGATCCGTGGATGGGCGCCCTGCACCCAGTCGTCGAGCCGGTCCTGCGTGTCGGCGCGGTCAGTGGCCATGCCGGCAGTCTAGATAGTTCGTACTAGGGCGTGTCCTGTCGATCATCGGAGCCAGATCATGATGGTCTAGCTCCGAGTACTGCAACGGCACTTGCCTGAGTAGGTGCTGGTGGATCTGATGTGTGGTGTTGGACCGTGTTGTGGCTGAGTTGGATTCGGTGATGTCGTGGATTGGTGGCCGATTCGGTCGTGCCGAGGACCCGTGCTGGAGGCCGCAGGTGGGGGAGACTCAGCACTTAGAGGTCGCGCAGATCGGTGATCTTTAACACTTCGCGGGTACTGGGCTGTTCAATCCTCATCCTGATCCAGGATGGCCGGGATAGTGGGGTATGGAGTTTGTGACGTTTGAGAATGTTCGGGCGGCGGCTGGGCGGCTCGGGGGCATCGCGCTGCGGACGCCGTTACTGCCGTTCTCCGAGAACACGGGCCAACCGTTGTGGCTCAAGCCGGAAAGCCTTCAGCCGATCGGGTCGTTCAAGTTGCGCGGCGCGATGAACGCGATCGCCTGCCTCGACGCTGAACGGCGGGCCTGCGGTGTCATCGCCTACTCGAGCGGCAACCACGCCCAGGCCGTCGCCTACGCCGCAAAGCGGTACGGCGTACCCGCGGTGATCGTGATGCCCGACGTCGCGCCGCGCATCAAGGCCGAGGCCACCCGGGCATATGGCGCGGAGGTGGTCGAGGTACCCATCGGCGATCAGATCGCGAAGGCTCACGCCTTGGCGGCCGAGCACGGGCTCGCTCTGATCCCGCCGTACGACGACGGCGAGGTCATCGCAGGCCAGGGCACGGTCGGGCTGGAGATCGTGGAAGACCTTCCGGACGTGGACGTGGTGCTGGTCCCGGTCAGCGGTGGCGGTCTCGCGTCCGGGGTCGGTGTGGCGGTCAAGGCGCTTCGCCCGCAAACCCAGGTGATCGGCATCGAGCCCGAGCTGGCTGCGGACACTGCCGAGGGGCTGCGTCTGGGTCAGCAGGTCGACTGGCCGGTAGCGGACCGGGCCCGCACGATCGCCGATGGGCTTCGCGCACAGCCGTCCGAACTGACGTTCGCCCACCTGCGCAAGGTCCTCGACGGCATGCTGACCGTCAGCGAAGACGAGATCCGTGCGGCGGTCCGGGTCCTCGCACGCCAAGCCCGCCTGATCGCCGAACCTAGCGGCGCCGTAACGACCGCGGCCTACCTCTTCCACAGCCACGAACTACCGCCCGGAAAAAAAGTGGCCATAGTCTCGGGCGGCAATATCGACCCCGTCCTCCTGACCACCCTCTTGACCTGAACCAGGGGTAGTGGTGCAGGCGAACATGTTCGACGACGGCGCGGTCGCCTCGGGTGCGTTGCGCGGCAGCGACCCTTCTGCCGCTGATCAGCGGACCGTGACGGCGACCTCCTGGATGAGATTGTTTCCCATACCCAGAAGGTTCCATGGCGGCGCGGTCGGTTGCGTGTTCCCGTCCGCGTCGGTGGCGCGACAGCTCAGCAGGTATTCGCCCGGGTGGGCGTCCCACGCATAACTCCATCTGTACCAGGCGAATTCGGCGAGGGCGTGACCCAATCGGGCGTCGTGCCATACACCGTCGACGCCTACTTCCACGCCTGCCACGGGGGCGGTGCCGCACCACGCGCGGCCACGAATGCCGACAGTACCGGCTTCGACCGTCCGCCGCCGGCTCTGGAAATCGGGAATGCCGGGCGGAACCATCAACGCGCGCACTCTGATTCGTGAAACCGGTAGTCCGGGATCGTCGCTGTCCTGTTGATAGCGGTAGGCCGCCTGCTGGATCCCGGTGAACGGCTGGTCGACGATTTCTATATTCCGTAGCCATTTGACGCTCGTCATGCCGTACCACCCGGGTACGAGCAGTCGCAGGGGAAAGCCGTGCTGGGGTGGTAGTGGCACGCCGTTCATCTCGTATGCGAGCAGTATTTCGGGTCTGCCGCATTCGCCGATGCCGAGCGAGCGCTGGTAATTGTGCTCGACATTGTCCTGGAATCCGCGATCAGCCCCGGTGAAGACAACTTCGACCGCCCCGTCCCGTATACGGCACTCATCGAGAATGCCGCGCAGTGGAGTGCCCGTCCACGACGCCGTCCCGATCGCCTCGAGACCCCATGGCTGGCTGACGTTGCGCGGGTCCATCCCGATGCGGCCATTGCCCGCGCATTCCAGCGTGACCGGAATAGTTGTCGCTGGTCGCGACCTGATGTCGTCGAGTGACAGCTCGAGTTCTCGCTCGACGCTTCCGGTGACTCGCAACCGCCAGGTCGATGGGTCGATTGCTGGGATGTCGAAATGAATCAGCAGGTAGTGCATGCCGATCGGCGTGATGTCGTACCGCATGCCTTCCAGCTGCATCCCATGGTTGCGCGTCGCGAGTGCGAGCTCGTCGAACCGGACTCCCTGTGCGCGCGAGACGAGTTCGGTCATGGGCTCGGGCTGATGTTCTGATTGAAGTGGAACAGGTTGTCCGGGTCATAGGCGCGTTTGGTGTCGGCGAGCCGCTGGAAATTCCCGCGGTAGTTGTCGTGCACCCGGGACCGATCGTCGTCATCCATGAAGTTGATGTATCCGCCCGGCTCGGAATACGGCGCTGTCGCGTTGTAGTAGTCGCGTACCCACTGGATGCGCTCGGCGTCGACTGCGGGATCGTGCCAGGAGGCCAGGATCACCGTCGCGAACGTTGCGTTGCGGTAGGCGAATGCCGTGTCTTCGGCGGGGACTCGGTGGCAGGCTCCGTTGATCGGATACATGTGCATCGTCGCGCTCACCTCTGGCACTTTCGGGCCGTAGACCAGGTGCTGTTCGATGGCGGCATCGGTCAATTCGGTGACGAAGCTGCCCTTCCAATAGCTGCGGATGCCCTTGGGGAAGAGCCCGTCGAACGCGGTGTTCAGCGCTGGATAAGGCATCGGCCCGACCATTTCGGCGACTCTGGGCGCCAAATCTCGGAACGGCCCCATCGCTTCTTCGCCCTTGTCGAGCGGTCCGGCCCAATGCACGATCGCGGCGCAGAAGGTGTCGCCGTGCCGGTCGGCGGGGATGAACTCCAGCGGTGGGGCGATCTGGAATGCGGGGAACGCGCCGTACGCTGCTGACGCAATGGGGATGAAGTCGCGGAAGAATCGCAGCAGCGCACCCGCGTACTCGAGTTCGTAGAAGAAGAGGCCGACATATACCTTGTCGACGGGGTGTAGCCGGAACTCGAATGAGGTGACAACGCCGAAGTTGCCACCGCCACCGCGCAGCGCCCAGAAGAGGTCTTCGTTCTCCGTCGGGCTCGCGGTCCTGATTTGCCCGTCTGCGGTTACCACGTCGGCCGACAGTAGGTTGTCGATCGTCAATCCATATGCGCGAGAAAGATATCCGATTCCGCCACCGAGCGTGAGTCCCGCAACGCCGGTGGTCGAGACGATCCCGCCGGTGGTCGCCAGCCCGTACGCGTGTGTCGCGTAATTGAAGTCTCCCCAGGTTGCCCCGGCCCCGGCCCGTGCGGTGCGTGAATTCGGATCGACGTGCACGGCGCGCATCAGCGACAAATCGATGACCACTCCGCCGTCGTTGGTGCCGAACCCGGGCGCGCTGTGCCCGCCACCTTTGATCGAGAGATCGTGGCCGGCGTCCCGGGCGAAGTTCACCGCGGCGACGACGTCGGCGGCCTGCTCTGCCCGCACGATGACCAGCGGATGGCGATCGAACATGCCATTGTGGACTGTGCGTGCTTCGTCGTAACCCGGATCGTCCGAGGTAACGACGGGCGCGCGTACCTGTTCGCGCAATTCTTCTACAGTCGTGCTCATCGTTCTCCTTCCACCGTGCGGGGAATGCCGCGGAAGTGTTGACGAATAGTGCTCGGCAATGCGGCCGACATCGCTTTTCGCAATTCGGAATTCGGTGAAAGGCGGACGCTCTACTCTGCGTTCCGTAATCTCGCCGCTAGTTGCCTATTTTAATAAGAATCTCGCCGATCTCCCGACCCGCGGTCGCCTCCATCGATCTTGATGGAGGTAGGTAAAAGTATAGAACTCTCCGGAAGTGGCGAAAAGAGCTCGAAGCCGTTCCGGCTGCCTCCGGCGTTCTCGCCCTCGCTGCCGTGAGCAGATCTGCTCACGGCAGCGAGGGGCGATTTCTGGGCTGCCACTGGGGCACGGTGGACGCATGGCCCACGATGACAACACTCGGATGTTCAGCTGGCGCGCTCGTGAGCAACTGCTCAGCCGCCGGATATTGGTGCTCGACGGTCCGCTCGACGACGACAATGGGACGCTGCTGATGACGCAGCTGCTCACGCTCGCCGCGGAGAACCCGGAGGCAGGCGTTTCGCTGTGGATTCATTCCCCCGGCGGATCGGTTCCCGCGATGCTCGCCATCCGCGACGTCATGCGTCTGGTGCCGTGCGAAGTGTCGACACTGGCGCTCGGATTGGCATGCAGTGCAGGGCAATTCCTGTTGTCCTCGGGCAGCAGGGGCCGGCGTTTCGCCCTGCCGCGTGCCAGGGTGCTGATGCATCAGGGATCGGCCGGTATCGGCGGTAGCGCGGTAGAGGTCGAAGTCCAGGCCGAGGACCTGCGCTACACGGTGGACACTGTGCTCGGCCTCATCGCCGAGGACACCGGGCAGCCCTTCGATCGGATCTACGAGGATTCGCTGCACGACCGCTGGTTCACCGCGACACAGGCCAAGGAGTACGGCTTCATCGACCACATCGTCGACTCGTTCGGGCAGATCGTTCCGCAACGTCAGAAGATCGGAATTTCGGAATGACCAGCTACACGATTCCCAATGTCATCGCGCAGCATCCGCGCGGCGGTGAACGCATCACGGATATCTACTCGCACCTGCTCGCCGAACGGATCGTCTACCTCGGCACACCGATCGACTCGGGAGTGGCGAATGCGTTGATCGCGCAGCTGCTGCACCTGGATTCGGAGGGGCCGGAGCAGGAGATCAACCTGTACATCAACTGCGAGGGCGGCGACCTGTCCTCGATGCTGGCGGTGTACGACACCATGCAACACATCAGTGCACCCGTGCAGACGACATGCGTCGGCCAGGCCATCGCCGTCGGTGCGGTGTTGCTGGCGGCCGGGGCTCCCGGCCGCCGCGCCATGCTGCCGCATGCCCGAGTGGTGTTGCACCAGCCCGCATCTCGCGGGCAGGGCGCGATTCCCGACCTGATCCTGCAGGCCGACGAGCTGGTGCGGATGCGCGCGGAGATCGAGTCCATCCTGTCGAAGCACACCGGACAGTCGCCGGAAAGGCTGCGGCACGACACCGATCGGGATCGAGTCTTCACCGCGCAGGCGGCGGTCGACTACGGGCTCGTCGACCGCCTGTTGGAAGCGCGTACCTGACGCTGAATTGCCTTGCGCTGCTCGGTGTCTCGCGGCGAACTAGGCCGCGAGCGCCAGCAGTGTCGGCGCGGTGGCGGAACGCGGCGCGGACCGGGGGAGGAAGGTGGACCGGTGGTGCGCGCGCAACTCGTCGGCGACCTGCGCGGTCAGCCCGCCGAGGGTGGTGCCGAGGGCTCCGGCCAACGCCGCGATCATCTCGCTGGACGGCTCTTTGCGACCACGCTCCACCTCGGACAGGTACTGCGGCGAGACGCCCGCGCGACCCGCCGTCTCGACCAGCGTCTCGTGCTGGTCCTGGCGCAGCGTGCGCAACCGCTGCCCGAGCACCTCGCGCCACAATGGCTCCCGATCGGACTGCCGCTCCGGTTGCCGCGTCCGCTCGTCGCGTCCACCGGGGATCGAGTGAAGTCTCGGATGCTCGGTCATATGCAGAGCGTAAGGCCAGCTGCGTTCGGTCTGCCTAGTTATTACGCTCTGGGCGTACGAACTCTGTGGACAATGCCCGCCGGACTGGTCACGGGGTGCCTTTCGGTGGTGGGTCGAGGTGGATCAGCCGAACTGGATGGATCGCCCGCCCCCGCAGAGCGCATCTGCTGAAGCGACGGCCGATCCCGGTCGCCAGCTCGCCGGTCGCCGGGAATCGAGTCGGCGATGTCGGGTGATGTCGTCGTTCGAGCTACGTATCAGCTTGTGCCGTCGGCATATTCGGCGATCTGCTCCATCACCTCCTGAAATTCCGCCGAGACGTGCAGCTCGAGCTCATCGCCGGACTTGCGGACATCGGCAGCGAGTTCGATGATGCCGTCGTGCCACCAGTAGACCGACGGGCTCACGGGGGAAGGCCGTTCGGCGTGAGTCACCATCGCCATGTTCGCCAGCGTGCCCACGCTGACGTAGGCGTCCATGCCATCGAGCGGGTGAATAAAGACCGTGCCCTCGCACGGAACCACGAATGCCGCACCCCACCGTCCGACCACCGGATACTCGCCGAGCCAGCGCGCATGTGCGCTGGCATAGTCGGCCGAGCCATAGAGGCCGAGGATCCGCTCGTCTTCGACTTCGAGATCTTCGACCGTGAGAAGTCCGTCGTCGTGTGTGTTGTCCTCCGCGATCTCGAACAGGTCCTGTTCCTGAATCCGCCAGTGGGACAGGCGGTCATAGGTGACGCTGACCATCGTATTGACCTGATCGATCACCACCCGCTGCGCGAGTCCGGGCGCAAGGGTTCGTGACACGACCGGGATACCGACGTCCTCCATATCCTCCGGGTACATCCGCGCCCGCAGCAGTGGCCGTATCCGGTCGAGGTCTGCCATGTCGAGCGGGGCCGTCGCAGTGACGTCCAGCTCCGCGAACATCGTGCTCAGATGATCAGCTACCAGGGCAGGCCACTGATCCTCCGGCTCCGGGGCCACCTTGCGGCGCAGATTGTCCAACGACAACTCCCAGTCGGACACGCCGCTTCCGGACAACATCACTGTGTCGGATTCGATCGTGCAGGAGTAGCCGTGGTCCTGCACGATCGCTACGACCAACGTGAGCAATAGATCCGAGGAATCGGCGGCGGGTTCGCCCGCCTCGACGCGAGACCACAGCTGCGTGAACTGCTTGCCATCGCGGACGCGCACCGCCTCGATGATGTACTCCAATGGCGCAAGCCGCGCCCGCTCCTCGTCGAGCGCGACATACGGCATGCCCGCGAGTTCCCCTTGCCCCCATACCCACTCGCCGCCGCGGGCCCGCAACAACGTCTCGCCGAGGTACCCGACGGCGGCCTTGACGACCGGCAAGGTGGTGGGCTGCTTCATTCCGTCCAGGTCCGGCAGCGCCGCCAGGACGAACTGTTCCAATTCGGCCAATGACCCCGGCGAGTAGTCGCCGTGGAATCCCGCCGAATAGGTGGCGAACACATCCGCCACCAACGGCTCCAGCTGCCGCTGCCAGGCCGCCACTCGCTCTTCGTCGGTCTCGGCCGATACGTCGATCCAGAAGCTCACATCACCACTCCGGTAGGCAAGGCCACACGAGAACCCGTGAGCCGCACCGCTTTTTTACAGCCTCGGCTCGAGGCGGGCAACCGCGAGCTTGCCAAGGCTGGCATCCGAGGCTCGTACGGGTCGCTGGCCACTGTTGCTCGCAAGCTCACACCTACATATTCGGCAGAGCGCACTGCATCGAGTACGACGGCCTATTCCGTGTGGATGAGGCGGTCGCCGCTCGCCGGGGCGCCGACGCCTTCGACTGAGGTCCGTGCGCCACAGCAGAACTGGTGTGGGCGACTACCGCACACCAGTCCGCTGTTGTCGGTGTCGATTCTGAAGTCAGTCTGCCGAGACCTCGCTGCGGTCACCGCTCCAGAGGGTGTGGAACTTGCCCTCGGAGTCGATGCGCTCGTAGGTGTGTGCACCGAAGAAGTCGCGCTGGCCCTGGGTGAGTGCCGCCGGAAGTCGCTCGGCACGCAGGGCGTCGTAGTACGACAGTGACGACGCGAACGCGGGCACCGGAATGCCGAGCAGGGTTGCGGTGGAGACGACGCGGCGCCAGCTGTCGATTGCCGTTTCGATCGCTTCGCGGAAGTACGGTGCGAGGATCAGGCTCGGCAGGGCGGGATTCTCGTCGTAGGCCTCTTTGATCCGGTTCAGGAATCGGGCCCGGATGATGCAGCCGCCACGCCAGATCGTCGCCAGGTCGCCGGGATGCAGATCCCAGTTGTACTCCACACTGCCCGCGGCGATTTGGTCGAAGCCCTGCGCATACGCGACAACCTTCGACGCATAGAGTGCCTGCCGAATGTCCTCGGTGAACTGCGCTACGTCGGTGGGCTTTTCGGCCAGCTTGCCGGAGGCGAGGCCGACCGCGGCTTTGCGCTGTGCCCGGGACCCGGACAGCGCCCGCGCGAATACCGCCTCGGCGATACCGGTGACCGGAATACCGAGATCGAGCGCGGCCTTCACGGTCCAGCGGCCGGTGCCCTTCTGCTCGGCCGCGTCGACGATGACATCGACCAGCGGCCTACCCGTCTTCGCGTCGACCTGGTTCAGGACCTCGGCGGTGATCTCGACGAGGTAGCTCTCCAGGTCTCCGGAGTTCCACTGCGTGAACACATCGGCGATCTGCTTCGCGCCGAAGCCGAGCGCATCGCGGAACAGGTTGTAGGCCTCGCCGATCAGCTGCATGTCGGCGTACTCGATGCCGTTGTGGACCATCTTGACGAAATGCCCGGAGCCGTCGGGGCCGATGTGGGTGCAGCACGGTGTGCCGTCGACCTGCGCCGCAATCGATTCCAGCAGTGGGCCGAGCGAGTCGTAGGACTCCTTCGGGCCGCCCGGCATGATCGAGGGGCCGTTGAGTGCACCCTCCTCGCCGCCGGAGATGCCGGCGCCGACGAAGTTCAGGCCGCGCTCCTTCATGGCCGCTTCACGCCGAATGGTGTCGGTGTAGAGCGCATTGCCGCCGTCGATGATGATGTCGCCCGGCTCCATGGCGGCGGCGAGCTCCTCGATGACGGCGTCCGTCGGATCGCCCGCCTTGACCATGATCAGCACCCGGCGCGGCTTCTCCAGCGCCGCGACGAATTCCTCGATGGTCTCGGTGCGCACGAAGTCGCCGTCGGCGCCGTGTGCCTCGAGCAAGGCGTCGGTCTTGGCCACGCTGCGGTTGTGCAGCGCCACCGTATAGCCATGCTTGGCGAAGTTTCGGGCAATGTTGCTACCCATGACTGCCAGGCCGGTAACCCCGATCTGTGCGCGCGCTGTAGAGGTCGCCATGAATCCGCTCTCTTCGTTCGACAGGTGCAATTGCGTGACCGCGCGAAGCTGTTCGGCCTCGACCTTTCTACCCCTTCGGCCACCAGCATGACGAACACACCCGCCAAGTCGACGAGTCGGGCGGCCGCGGCGGGCCGTCGGCATGGTTGCTGGATTCTCGAACGCGGCGAACTGCCTCCGCCGTCCTACCGCTGCCTGCGTTGCCTATCCCCGGCGTGGTGTGGCTAAAGCTCCAAGCGCCTTCCAGACTGGGAAACATGGACAGAAGACGGCAGCTGGGTGAGTTCCTGCAGGCACGTCGTGCCCGGCTGCGGCCGGAGGATGTCGGACTGGTCCGGCACGGCGAGCGGCGGCGGGTACCCGGGCTGCGGCGCGAGGAGTTGGCCCTGCTGGCCGGCGTGAGCTCGTCGTACTACTCCAGGCTCGAGCAGGGCCACTCGCTCAATGCCTCTTCCGAGGTGTTGGACGCGATCGCTGGCGCCCTTGGCCTGGATGCGGCCGAGCGCCGTCACCTGCACAACCTCGCCAACTCTCCGCGCCGCCAGGGAGGCGGGCGTCGGCCCGCGCCGGAGCGGGTCACACCAGCGGTGCGTCAGCTGGTGACAGCGCTGGCAGACATCCCGGTCCTTGTCCTCGGTCGTCGCGGTGACGTCCTGGCCTGGAACCGCACCGGCCACGCGTTGTACGCCGGACACCTGGATCCGGACAGCCCGAACCGCCCGGCCGCGCGGCCCAACATGACGTGGTTGGTGTTCTCCGACGCCCACACCCGTGAGTTGTACGCGGACTGGCAGGCGAAGGCGAAGGACGTCGTGGGCAACCTCCGGCTGGCGGCCGGCCACAATCCCGACGACCCGCTGCTGGCATCACTGATCGGCGAGTTGACGGTGCGGAGCCCACAATTCAGCGCGATGTGGTCCGACCATCGCGTTCGGGCCTGCGATGTCGGTGTCTACGAGATGCGGCACCCGCTCGTGGGTTCCATGACGGTCACCCAGCAGACCCTGCATACCGAGCAAGGGCAGAAAGTCGTCGTCGCGACTGCGGAATCCGGCTCAGCTTCCGAGCACGCGCTCATTCTCCTGGCACGGACCGCTATACCTACCGGCGACAACTCGGGGGTCGATTCCGTGGCACGGAAGAGCGCACGTCTTACTGGAAATTAGGCACTTGTCGCCCAATAAATCACCGGGCGGATATTGCGGCCGCAGTCGAAATGGCGGCCCCGCAAAGTAATTCGACACGATTCGGTACCAAGAACTTCCTTGTGCATACCTGTATTCGGCGTGCCCGAAAAACCTGAAAGGAATACGGAATTCGACGCAACTGCGGGACTGCTTCTGGCCGCATACAGGGCAGGACGTCACACACATTCAGCAAACCGAACACCGGACAGGAAAGTAGAAACATGAGTGACATCACCTTCGGTGACGTGGAAGTGACTCGGGTCGAGGAGATGCACGGGCCGGTCGGCATGACCCCGGACGTGTTCTTCCCCGACTCGACGAAGGAGGAATGGGACGAGCACCGGTCCGTGCTCGTCCCGGAGTTCCTCAACGCGGACACCGACATCTGCGAGGTCGCCGTGCAGACGTGGGTCCTGCGCAGCGAGGGCAGGACCATTCTGATCGACACTGGCGTCGGCAATCACAAGGAACGCCCTTACGCCCCGTCTTGGGGACACCTGGAGCTGGACTTCCTCGGCAACCTCGCGCGCGCCGGTATCCGCCCGGCCGAGGTCGACATCGTGGTCAACACCCACCTACATGTCGACCACGTCGGGTGGAACACTCGCCTGGAGGGCCAGTCCTGGGTACCGACGTTCCCCAACGCGACGTATCTGATGCCCAAGGCGGACTTCGAGTTCTGGAATCCGGCCAACAACCCGAAGATCGCCGGTGGCGTCAACCAGAACGTGTTCGAGGACAGCGTCGCGCCCGTGTACGCCGCCGGTCAGGTCACGCTCTGGGAGTCCAGCCACACCATCGACTCGAACCTTCGCCTACAGTCCGCGCCCGGTCATACCCCCGGGTCGAGCATCGTCATGCTGGCCTCCGGCTCCGACCGCGCTGTGTTCGCCGGTGACCTGCTGCACTCTCCCTTCCAGGTCATGCGGCCGGACCACAACAGCTGCTTCTGTGAGGACGCGGACGCCGCCCGTGCCACCCGCCGAGAGATCCTCGGCTGGGCCGCTGACAACAACGCGCTGGTGCTGCCAGCCCACTTCGCAGGGCACGGCGCGCTCGAGGTGGCCCGCGATGCCGACTCGTTCGACATCAAGCGATGGGCTTCGCTCGACCGGCTCTGAAGAGCGAGACGGAACGAACCGCGAATCCGCCGTCGTGCCACCCCCCGTGGGACGGCGGCGGGTTCGCCGATACCGCCCACCGAACCGGCAACGGGAGAAGAACAACAAGATGGCATCCTTCGGCCTCGACATCACCACTACCTCCGGTCCGGTCCGCGGACTCCGCCTCTCGGGTGGCGCAGTCTTCTTCGATGTGCCCTACGCGGCAGCCCCCACCGGAGCACTCCGGTTCGCTCCGCCCCAGCCACACGCGTCCTGGACGGACATCCGGGACGCCACCCACCAGGGCCCCACCGCGCCCCAGCCCAGGCGTGACGTCTTCGGCGCCCTTGACATGTCTCCGTATTTCGGTCCCGGCTGGATTCCCGGCGCCGACTACCTCACGCTCACCATCCGGGCTCCCGCCACGCAGGACCGGCCGGCCCCCGTCATGGTCTTCGTGCACGGCGGCGGATTCGTCGCGGGATCCACCCGCGCCGCGCTCTACGACGGGCAGTCCTTCGCGCGCGACGGCGTGGTGCTGGTCACCGTGAACTACCGCCTCGGTATCCCTGGCTTCCTGCACCTGGGCGACGCGCCCGATAACCGCGGCATGCTCGATGTCCTCGCCGCACTGCGCTGGATCCATGACAACGTCGCCGCTTTCGGTGGCGACCCCACCAACGTCACACTCTTCGGCCAGTCCGCGGGCGCCATCCTCGTCGGGGGCATCCTGGCAGACCCGGCCGCTCGTGGGCTCATCCGCAGGGCAATCATCCAGAGCGGCACCGGAACCGGCGCGTTGACGCCCGGCCAGGCACAGCGCGTCACCGACGCGGCCGGCCACGAACTCGGGCTAGACCCCACGACAATGACCATGGCCGATATCCCCGACGAACGCTTCGTCGAGATCATGCCCCGTCTCGGCGCCGTGGACCTGAGCATCCACGACACGTTCCACCCGCTCGGTGGCCTCACGCCGTTCAGCCTCGTCCTCGACCGGCAGCCTGCCGACACTCTCGCCGCGGTGCACGGCGCCGACGTGGACCTGCTCATCGGCTCGAACACTGAGGAAGGCAACCTCTACCTGGCCACTCAGGGCGGCCTGATCGACACCAGCGAAGCCGATCTCCTGGCCGCTGCCGCAAGGTCGCATCGACGCCCCGCCGAACTCGTCCACACATACCGAACCCGACGCCCCGGTGCCTCCAACACAGAACTGCACTCCGCCATCGTCAGCGACGCCCTGTTCGGGAACGGCACGAGGTCCATGGCTGCCGCCCACGCCACCACGCCCGGTGCGAGGACGTTCCTGTACGAGTTCACCTGGCGATCGAATGCCCTCGACGGCAGGCTCGGTGCCACCCACGTCATCGAACTGCCGTTCGTGTTCGACCGCGTCCAACTGCCCTCGCTGCACGGCCCGCAGGCACTGCTCGGCAGCGCTGAACCACCCACTGACCTCGCGCGTCGGATGCACCAGGCGTGGGTCAGCTTCGCCACCACCGGCGATCCCGGCTGGGCACCTCACAGCCCCGCCCACCGCGACACGATGCACATCGGCGAGACCTGGGAACTCAGCACGCAGGCACGGTCTCCGGCATTCTGATCGATCAACTGCTCGGCAGCCGGCTATCACCATCGTTCGCGATGTCGTGGCACAGCTCGTCGATCACCTGCTTGCGCACATGGGACACGGTGACGATGCGGGCCCGGTCGCCGACGGTGGCCAGATGGTACTTCCGACAGATCCATTCGGCGGGCCGATCGAAATTGACCATGATCGACGAGGGATTTCGAGTCGGGCGCACCCCGATATCTGCGAGCTTCTCGACCGCGCGCTCGGCCATCTCGAGAGAATTCCGCGCACTGAGCTCCAGCCCCGAAATACCGAGTGCGGCCAAGGATTGCCAGATCAGCGCGACAGCCAGCCCGCTTCGGCAACCGGCGAGGGTGGCATCGGTCGCGCCGATATACTCGCCCGCCACTTCGGAGGTGACCAGTTCGGACCGGCAGAGCGCGAGCGCGCTCGGCATCGGCATGCCCAGTGCCTTGTGCATGCACACGGTGACGCTGCCGACTTCGTCCCGGACGAAACCCCACGATTCCCGTTCCGGTGTGAAGGGAAGTATGAGACCGCTGAGGGCGGCGTCCAGGTGCACGTAGACCCGGCCCGCCGCCGAGGCCGCCGCGATGATCGCATCCACATCGTCGATCGCGCCCGTCATCGTGGTGCCGATGTTCGCAACTACGACGGCGCCGCGGCCCGCGTCGCTAACGCATTCGCGGGCCAGCGCGTCGACATCGATCCGCCCCTGCGCATCGCAGTCGACGACGACCAATTCCTTGCGCATCAGCCTGGCGCTCTTGCTGATCGAATAGTGGGTCGCTCGACTGCAGTAGATCCGGGCTTCGGGTAGCAGGTCGCATCCGCGGTCGAGGCCGAACTGGTTGGCCTCGGTGCCACCGCCGGTCACATAACCGTAGGTCCGACTCGGATCTGCGTTGGCAAGGCGGGCAACGAAATCGACGACGGCGAGCTCCATTTCCTTGACGCCGACGCGTGCTTTGTCCTCGCTGTCCGGGTCGCCCACGTTAGTGGCGAAGATGTCGAGCAAACCGGCGAACCTGCTGAAGCCGAAGTCGAGATTGGCGGGAAACCCCACTATGTACGGCGCTTCGGCCCGCATGTCGGCGATAAAGGAATCGAGCGGCTCGAACGATTCCTGAGCTGGACGGGGGGAGTGGCCGATCTGATACCGGCCGGCAGACGAAAGGTTCATACGGCTCCAATTCGCCGGTGGGGGATGGCTATACGAGTTCGATCGGCAAGGTGGCATACCCGTGCAGAAAGTTCGAATACAGCGGTCGCGGTCTTCCCTTGGGGATGATGGATCGGGCCGAGCGTCGCATCTCGTCCAGCACGATGGCGATCTCCAAGCGCGCGAGATGCGCGCCGACACAGAAGTGCGGACCGTATCCGAACGCCAGATGGGGATTGGGCTTTCGATCGAACCGTGCCGCGTCGGGATCGGGGAATCGGGTCTCGTCCCGGTTCGCGGCGGCATTCCACATCGTGACGATTTCTCCCGCGGCGATCCGCGTGCCGTGTATCTCCACGTCGGTGTTCGCGACGCGTCCGAAATGCATGGTGGGAGCGAAGCATCGGATCACCTCCTCGACCGCGGTGCCGAGGTCATCGACTTCCTTGAATCGATCCCACAGTCGCGGATCCGCGGCGAATTCGTGTATCGCGTTGATCATCGTCAGCCGACTCGTCTCGTCGCCGCCCAAAATGATGCTGTAGCAATTGGTGACGATCTGGTCGTCGGACAGCGGCACGCCCTCGAACGTTTCGGCGATCAGGGCCGTGATCAGGCCGTTCGCCGGGTGCTGGCGCTGCGATTCCACGTGGTCGAGCAGGCAGAGCAGTATCTCTTGGCGGGCCGCCGAGGCCGAGATATCCGACTGCGCCGCATCTTCGGAGCTGAGCGCCTGCTTGGTCAGCGAGACGAGCAGATCGTGATCGCTCTCCGGAATGCCGAGCAGATCGCAGATGGTCCAAATCGGGATCCGGGAGGCAATCTCCTCCGCGAAATCGAAAGTACCCGAACCCGTCCACTGGGCCAGTAGTCGCCTGGTGCGCTCCTGAATGCGAGGTGCCAACGCGCGCACCGCATCTCGCGTGAGCGCCGATGTCATCAGCCGGCGCAGTCGAGTGTGTCGGGGCGGGTCGGTCACCGCCAGCATCTTGCCCGCCGCGTTGTCCCGGCCCGCCAGCAGCGTGAGCAGGACATTCCCGCGCTGTGAGGTGAATCGCTTGCTGTCGCGATAGATGGTCACCGCAGGGTCGTACCCGCAGACCACCCAGAAGGCGGGGTGGTCGGGCGAACTCTCGTGCCGGAAGATCGGCTGCCGACTGCGTTGGTCGCGCCAGAATTCCGCAATATCCTCGCGCAAGTGTGTTGTCGGGTCGGTGAGATCCCAGACGTGCGTGTCATCCAGGCTCGTCGACCGGACTGCGCCGGTCATCTTCCGCTCACCAACTCCGATTCGGAAATCGACAGCAGCGCGGCCAGTTGCCCGGGTGATGGGGCTTCGAGCAACATACGCATTGTCATCTCCACACCGAGCGCAGTCCGGATCCGCCGGGTGAGCTTGGCGGCTTCCATTGATTCGCCACCGAGATCGAAGAAGCTGTCGGCGGGATGAAACTCCGGCAAGCTCAAGGTTTCCGCGAACAGTTCGCACAGCACCCGCTCCGCAGGCGTCATCGACTCCGGTGCCGGGCGTATCGAGTCGGGCCGCTGCACCGATTCCGTCAAGGCGGCGTAGTCGGTCTTTCCATGTGGCGTACGCGGCATTTCGGCAAGGGTCTCGACTCGATCGGGCCGCAGGTAATCGGGCAGGTGTTCAGCGAGGAACCCACGGACCTCGCTCGCGCTGATCGCGTCGTCGACGACTACACAGCAGACCAGCTGGGTCTCGGTCGCCACGACCGCCGACTGGCGAACGCCGGGGCACCGGAGCGCGATGGCCTCGATCTCACCTGGTTCGATGCGGCGACCACGCAACTTGATCCGCCGGTCCATGCGCCCGATGAATTCGAGCTGTCCATCGGGGAGTTGCCGGACGAGATCTCCTGAGCGATAGAACCGTTGACCGGTCGCCGGATCGTCGACGAACGCCGCGGCGGTCTCCCGTGGCAATCCCAGATATCCGCGCGCCACCCCGAGCCCGCCGATCCACAGCTCGCCCGCGGTACCCGGCTCCGCGTCCGTGCCATCATCGCCGACGATCCGCAACGCGGTGCCGTCGATGGCGCGGCCGATCGGGATGTGTTGAGCCGTACCGACCAGCGGATCGCTGATGGTGGCGCACACCGTGGTTTCGGTCGGGCCATAGGAATTGATGAGATGGTGCCGAACGGTCCATTCTTCGACCACGGCCGAGTTCGCGGCCTCGCCCGCGACAATGAGTCGAAGGCCCGGCGGCATCTGGTGCTCCGGTATCGCCGCGAGTACCGACGGCACCATGATTGCATGGGTGATGTCTTGTGCGACAATGACTTCGGCGATGCTCACGCCGTCGGTCAGCTGATCGTGCGAAGCGAACACAGCAGTCGCTCCGGCACCGAGCGTCGAGGTGATCTCCGCGATCGAGGCATCGAACGAAGCCGGGGCGAATTGCAGCATGCGGGTGCCGGGCCGCAGGTCGAGTGCCTGTGCGGTGGCGTCCGCCATGGCCGCGATACCCCGATGCGGCACGGCGACACCCTTCGGCGCTCCGGAAGATCCTGAGGTGAAGATGATGTATGCGAGATCGCCCGCGTCGATGATCGGGTAGATCGGTAGATCCCGCACAGCGGAATCCGCGGCTTCCGGTGGCGGAATCGGCACCGTAACAATCTCTTCCGGCAGCGTCGGTGGTGCGGATCCCGGCTCGAGCAGGGCGACGCGCACCGTGCATACCGCGAGCATCGAGCGCGTTCGTTCCGGTGGCTGGTCCGCGGCCACTGGCACATACACCGCGCCCAGCCGCCAAATCGCCAACATCGCGGCGGTCGTGAATGGACTGCGTCGCTGTGGCACTATCACCGCGATCGAATCCGAGTCGACGACACCGGCTTTCGTCAAATCCCGGCAGATTCGACCGACCCAGTGATCCAGGTCTTGGTAGGTCAATGTAAACTGGCTATCTATCAGCGCGACCTCATGTGCCGCACCGAGTACTCGTTCGTCGAACCGTTGCAACCAGGACCGATTCGGTGGTTGAAGCGGCACCTCATCAGGTGTTTGCACGGTCGTGACTGTAAGCGACCGAATGGTCTGACGTGTTACGGAACCACCAACAATGGGAATAGCCTGGGGTTTACACGCTGGTCAGTGGTCATGATGACACCGGCTGGACAGGAAGTCGATGATCACGCGATTGACTTCCTCGGGCCGCTCGAGGTAACCGAGGTGGCCGCATCGGTCGATCTCCGCATATCGGGCGCCGGGGATTGCGGCGGCAACTTCCTGGCAGTACTTCGGCGGCGCCAGTTGGTCGTCGGTGAAGCCGATGACCAAGCTGGGCACAGTGATTCGCGCGTAGTCGGCGAGTCGATTGCGTGAATAGTCGATTCCGAGCTGTGCGCGCACGCCGGGCGCTGCCGTCGCCGAGGCCGAGAATTCGAACATGTCGAGCCAGTGTCGGGCGGCTTCGGGGTCCTCGAGCGTACGGGGTGACAGATTGAGCGTTGCCTTGATCGTCGCGGCGTACTCCGGCGGCAATCGGATATCCCGATCGTGGAGAGCCAGTTCACCGGCATTGTGCGCGAGCAGCATCGGGTGCGGTCGACCTGCTGTCGCCATCATGACCGCTCGAGTAGTCAACTCGGGGCGCCTGAGGGCTAGTTCCTGCACCACCAGAGCTCCCAGCGATGTGCCGACGACATGCGCGGGCGCACCGAGGTACTCGATCAGTGCGGCCGAATCGGCCACCAGATCGTCGAGGGTGATGCCCTCGGCGCTCTCCTCCGACGGGGCGATCCCTCGATTGTCGACCGTTGCCACCCGGAATCCGGCCTGTACCAGCGCTGGAACTTGATGGGTCCGCCAGACTCGACCCGGACTGCCGCTGCCCATGATGAGTAGGACCAGCGGGCCCTCGCCGATCACGTGGTAGCTCAACCGGATTCCATTGAGGATCGCTATCGACATGAGCTTGTGCCACCTGGTCCGCAGACTCGACGAGTCGCGCCGAGCCCGACTTCCGCGCAGAAAGTAGCAGCGCCGCGTCGCGCTCATCCAACTTTCAACTTCCCAGTAGTGGGAGGTTGCAGCGCCGACATGCCCCGTCGCCGACCGATGTTCTTCGGCGAGTCGATCAGCCTCGGACGTGCAGGCCGAAACCCTTGCTGCCCCGGGCTTCCAGTCCTTCGCGCAGCCGAAGTGACGGCAGCTCGTAGTCGCCGCCGTTCTGCTGGCGGAAGGGGATCGGGTCGGTCTCCTCCAGTGTCAGCAGGCGCTGCTCCCATAGCTTGGCCGCGTCGGCGAAGTCCTCTGGCGATACCCGCGTCGTGCCGTACATGACGAACGGTGGCAGCACGTCCATGCCGGGGTGGTAGAGGATCCCATGGTGGATCGGGAAGAGCAGGTCGTCGATGGGGCCGTTGATTCCGCGATCGGTGTAGTGCGACTCGCGGCCGCCGATCGTCACCGACAGCATCGCCCGTTTGCCCGCGAGGGTGCCCTCGCCGAAGCGCTCGCCGTACTTGGTGGCGTTGTGCTCGCCGACGCCATAGGCGAAACCGTAGGTGAAGACTCGGTCCACCCAGCCTTTGAGGATCGCGGGCATCGCGTACCACCACAGGGGGAACTGGAAGATCACCGTGTCGGCCCACAGGAGTTTGGCCTGTTCAGCGGCGATATCCGCGGTGAGTGTGCCAGTCTCGTACGCGCGGCCGGAGTCGTGGACCACATCGAGCGGGTGGGTCGCTGCGGCCCCGAAGTCTTCCGCGTCCACACCGGACTTCCAGCGCATCGCGTACAGGTCGCTGACCTGAACCTCGTGCCCGGCCTTCGTCAAGGTGGACACCGCGACGTTTTTCAGCGAGCTGCTCAGCGACTGCGGCTCGGGGTGGGCGTGGACGATGAGTGTCTTCACTTCTGCTCCTTCGGATCGGTCGATGTCGATCTTGAGGGCTGCCGAGGACGGCGTTCAGGGGCGCTTCTTCCATCGGACCGGACTTCCTGGTATCGACAGGACCACCCTCGCCGACGGGCGAATCGGGATACTGGAGTGATGGATGATCTTGCGGACTTCCTGCGTACGCGGCGGGCGCGAGTCGATCCGGGGTCTGTCGGCATCCCGGTCGACTCGCGCCGCCGCGTCGAGGGGCTGCGTCGCGAGGAGGTCGCGCACCTGTCCGGGGTGAGCGTCGACTACTACGTCCGCCTGGAACAGGGACGGGCCACGCAGCCCTCCGCGCAGGTCCTCGACGCGCTCGCTCGGGTCCTGGGACTCGACGAGGTGGAGAGCGAGCACCTGCACCGGCTCGCGCGCAGGCCGCAGCGCCCGGCCAGGTCGGCACATGGCGGACGGGTTCGGCCCGAGCTGTTGCGCGTCCTCGACCTCATCGCCGACGGCCCCGCGTTCATCGTCGACCACCGACTCGACGTCGCGGCCGCCAACCCACTCGCCGAATTGCTGTATGGCCGCTCGATGAAGGGCCTGAATATCGCCAGGCACATCTTCCTGGACGCGGACGGCCGCACGCTCTACGCCGACTGGGACGCCTGCACCCGTGACACCGTCGGGCAGCTGCGCCTCGCGGCAGGGAAGTACCCCGACGATCCGCGCCTGACGTCGCTCATCGGCGAGCTCGCCGTGCACAGCGACCGTTTCCGCAAGTTGTGGGCGCGCGCCGACGTACGCAGTCGCACCCACGGCCGAAAAGCCTACGTACACCCGTTGATCGGGGACCTGGAGCTGCACCAGGAGAATTTCACGTTGCCGGACGAAACGGGTACCGAGCTGATCGTCCTCTCGGCCGCGCCGGGGACCGCCGCACACGACAGCCTGCGCATGCTGGCCAGCCTCGGGGTCACGGGCGACCTGCGGAACAGCAAGACCTCGGATCAGCGGTCGACAACGGACTCATAGGACGTGCCGGGTCCCCTCGGCCCACTCGACGAACGGTACAAGAGCATGCAGCCCCCAGGCGTTCGCCGCAGCCGCGTCCCGCTCGCCACGTGCCGGGGGTTGTGAGGTCTCCGTGTCGCGAACGCTGGTCGGCTGCACCGGGATTGCTTCGAGCTTGTCGAGGTCGTCGTAGTCCTCGGGCCAGCCGTTCTCGTCTATCGCGGACACCGAACCGTCCGCACGCTGAAACGTCGCTTTGCTTTCCAGCGGAGCGAGCGCGAGCTTTTCGAGGGTGTCTTCGTGGAATTCGCTGAGCAGCGCCTGGACCGAAGGGGTGATGTCGCCGGTTGGCCGGAACGGGATTATTTCGGACATCTACACCGAATGCCTTACTGCATAGGGAAGCTCGTCCATTCGCCCTGCGTTACACCCGCCATTGCCGCCTTCGGGCATCGAATCGCAAGGCCCTATGTAGCGCGGGTGGTCGAGAGGCGACACGGCATCCCAGTACTGAGCCCGCACAGCGTTCCACAGCCCGAACAGGCGCGGGAACCACTCACGTACCTGCGGCAGATCGGGCCGGTCATTCCCCTCGCCGAATAGCACAACGCCCGGGTCACCGTTGCGTATGTCGACAATCGAGCCGTCCGACCTCATCCGATAGGCCGCCGTCGTGCCGTCGTGGTCGATCAGCGATTCGATTCGGATCTGGTGTGCACCGTGGACGATCTTCCACAGGACCGTGTGATCTCCGAATGTTGTGTTGTGCAACATGGCTCGCCTCCCCGTCTGCGACTAGGACCGGCCACTGGTCGAAAGTGTGATTCGGCCTCGGTCGGTGATTTGGTATCCGCTACGACTGAACAGGCCGCCGTGAATGATGAGCCCGGCTGATTGGAGGCGCAGGACCGTGTTGCGGGCCTGTCTGCCGGTGAGTCCGGCCGCCCTCACCAGCGAATCGACAGACAAGATTCCGCCCGGCTCGAGCGCTGCGAGTACGGCAGCCTGAGCCTCGCTGAGTCTGGTAGTCGTAGCCATGAGGCAAGGGTGTGCCAAGCGCCGACGTCAGTGCGCTGCAACATGAAACTCGGGAGAACTCGCCCGAATCGCCAGCTCGCGTTGTGCAACGCCACCTAGGATCGGGGCATTCTGCAACAGACAAGGACGTCAGGATGCAACGAGGGGGAGCGTGTGCCTGACTACGACGAACCAGAGGAAACGGGCAGCACCCTGCCGCGTAGGCAGCTCGGCCGGTACCTGAAAGAGGCGCGTGAGGCGACCGGGCTCACCGTGGAACGGGCTGCCGCCCTTATGGAATGGAACAAGTCGACCTTGAGCCGTCTGGAACGTGGGGTGACTGAAAAGGTCAGAGTCCGTGACGTTGCAGCGCTGTGTGAGAACTACGGCCTCGATGAGGAGAAGACCGATGCGGCCAAGCAACTAGCCGAACAGGCCCCGGCTCGTTCGTGGTGGCGAAGCTACAGCGATGTGATCGCAGCGAAGTTCAATACCTACGTCGGGCTGGAAGCTGGCGCGGCCGAACTGGCGATCTTTCAACCTCTGATTGTGCCTGGCATTCTTCAGACTGCGGAGTACGCGGGCATCCTTGATAGGCAGTACTTTCCGAAGGACTCGGATGCCGAACTGAAACGCCGGATAGCGCTTCGGATGCAGCGTCAACATGGTGTCACGCGCCAGCGTCATCCGGTGCAGCTGTCGGTGGTACTGCATGAGACTGTGTTGCGTACCGTCGTTGGCGGGCCGCGCGTGATGGTTGCTCAGTTGCGGCACATTGCCGACCTGAGCACCCGTGAGAACGTTCGGGTTCGAGTGTTGCCGTTCCGCGCGGGGTTCCCTACTGGCATCGTGGTGTCGCAGTTCATCATCATGACGTTTCCCAAGGACAGTAGGGGTAAGCCGGTCGAACCGACCATCGTGTTTGCTGAGAGCTTCACTGGGGACGTCTATCTTGAAGGGTCGGAGGACGTACGCCGATGTCACCAGACGTTCCGTACGTTGCTGGCTGCGACGCTGGACGATCGCCCAAGCCGTGACCTGATCAGAGAGATAGCAAGGGAGCATGACAGTGAACGTTGACCTGACCGGGGCACAGTGGTTCAAGTCCAGCCGCAGTTCCGGGGGGAGCGAATGCGTCGAGGTCGCTTTCCTTGCTGGGGGCAAGGTTGGAGTCCGAGACTCCAAGAATCAGACCGGCCCTGCGCTGGTCTTCACTCCTGGCGAGTGGGAAGCTTTCACCGCCGGGGTGAATGACGGCGAGTTCGACCGCCCGTAGTCCCGAGAACGAGAACGGTCACTGGCTTCAATGCTGGGGCCGGTCCGGTCTATTCAGCGCATGACGACTCCGATGTCGATCACGGGGTGCTCGGCCGGGTCGAGCCAGCGGAGGAGCGTGGGTAGATCGGCGGCCGGGATTGCGACGCAGCCCGCAGTGGGTTGACCGTTGGTGGCGTGCAGGAAGAATGCCGAACCTGCGCCCGGGATGACCGGGGCGCGGTTGTAGTCGATGACTATGGCGTGGTTGTAGATCGGGCCGATTTCGCCCAAGTTTTCGCTGGCGGTTTCGTCGAACGGGCAGGATCCGCGGTCGCAGTGGACGTGGGTGTTGTAGTGCCGCGAGTGGACATCGGAGACCCACCAGTCCGAAGTGCCGACCCGGCGGTAGGGGAGCAGGGCATCGTCGGCGGTCTCGAGTCCGAAAACCTCTGTGATGGTCCATGTTCCGGCCGGAGTGCGCGAGGAATTCTCGTTGGCGTTGCCGATTCCTTCGGCACCGACTCGGGCGGGCACGGGACCGATGACCGCCCGCCACCCGCCATGGAGGCGTTCCCATGCGGTCAATGTCGCGGTGGTGGCGCCGGAGTGGTCGGCGACGACCGTGACGACCTGGTTCGCGTCGCCGTCGTAGGGCAACGGTAGTTGGCGCGGGGGTACTTGCGCACCGCCGCCGCCGATGTACACCGCCGCGAAAACTGCGGCTGCGCAGCCGACGCGCAGCCGAGTCCGAGTAGTCACCATAGGCACATGATGGCGGACGGATCGAGGAGGCGAGAGCAGGAAACTCCTCGGGCGGGAGCGCTACCCGCCAGCGAGCTACACGACCACCGGGTTCCCGGCTAGCTCTTTCTCTTTCTACCCTTTCCGTTCCGGACGACGAACCGAGGTAAATGAGGGACTATTTTATCGAAAGCTTCCGCGAAGGCGCGGCCGAGTTTCTGGCGCTTGGTACTCTCGGGGCCGAGCTTGCGGCCGTCCTTCGTGTAGCCCTCGGGAGAATCCCACTTTCTCTTGCCCGATTTTCGGTCAGCGAGCGTCGGCTTCGCGGGCTTCGGCTTCGCGGGTTTGCGGCTGCCCGACTTGCCCAGGGGGCGCTTAGCGGTAGTGGCGGTTGCTTCAGACTTGTTCCCAGGTCTAACTGACATGAGCACTCCTAAGGGTGTGCAGTTGTGATCAGTCCGACACTTGCGAGAAGCCCTTCGATTTTATGTGACCGAGCGGCTGTCGGAAGGGGAAACGGTTCTGCGGCGCTGTGCTCGGGAAGTGCGCGCGTCGCGTGAGGCGGTCATCCTGCTGGCAGGTGCCACTCGCTCGCCGGTCAGGCGGCTGGGCAGTGGGCTGAGGGGGAAGGGTTCGCTGGGTCTGTTGGATCGGGCGTGGCATCGGTTCGGACCGAATGCAGACTGGTCGGTTGCCCCCGGAAACCCATCCGGCACACCCGACGTGTCGAAGCCCTTGTATGCAGGCGGAGATGCAGCGTGGCGGGTGTCGTATCCGCGATGGACTGGACAGACGGACATGCCTGACCGGAAGTGAGGCCCGATGACCGATACCGAGCGGCCTGTCGACGACCTGCTCGACCTCGCGTATCCCTACGCATTGGACGCGGTCGACGAGACCGAACGCAGGCACATCGAGGAACGCGTCGGAAACGCGGACGCCGCGACGGCGGCGGCGTTCACGGCCACCGTGGGCGATATCCACGAAACACTGGCCACCATAACGGTTTTGGACGAGTCGATGCCGCCGCCGGAGCTGGCGGTGCGGATATTGCGGGTGGTCGCGAAGCAGACCACGGCCGTCGCGAAGCGTCGAGCCGAGTTGTTCGGCAGGCGGCCCTCACGGCGACTGCTCCGCTCCGCCGCGGCGTTGATCGTCGCCGTCGGTATGGGTGTCGCGGTCAGCGCCGGCCGGAGGGCTCGGTTCGGATCACCCGCGGCTTAGTGAGGGTCGTGCGCGTGGAGCCGAGCCTGCACTTCGGGCCGGCGCAATGGCGGTACGGTTTTCGGGGGAACCTTGCGGTCCGGTAGTTGGGCGAGCAGTCGGGTGGTGGCCGCCGCTATGTCGGCGACGGCGGCATCGACCGCGGGACGGTTCGTTTCGGAGATGCTGGACAGGCCGCCGACCTTGCGGACGTATTGCAGGGCCGCCGCATGTATTTCCTCAGGTGTCGCCGCGGGCTCCAGCCCACGAAGACCAGTGATGTTTCGGCACATGCTTCGAGGTTAGCCGTCAGTTTCGAGGGTTTCCCGTGGGTGGATCGGGAGGGCGCGTGCCAGCCGGTCGAGCCAGCTGTCCACGCCGCCGCGGACCGACGGGTGGGCACGGCAGAATTCCGTCCAGTTCACCTGCCAGCGGCGGATCGCGTCGGGGCCGAAACCGTGGGCGTGCGGACCGAGCACCTTGCGTAGGAGGCGGGGTGTCAAATGGGTCCGCTCGGATTCGGCGAGGAGCACGGCGTCGTAGAGATCTTTGCCCGCGGCGTGGCCTTTATCGGTCGCGTCGACGTGCAACCACAACAGCTTCCAAGCCAGTGACAGCTCCCGGCTCGCCGTGACAACGGGGGTCGGTTGCCCGCCGTCGGCGCGCGGGATGGCCGTCCAGACCGGTGTGTCGGGAATTGTTTCGTCGGAGGCGAAGTCCAGCCGTACCTCACCCGCTTCCCGGTCGTCAGCGGTGTACCAGGGCACGAGGAGTCGCATGCCGAGGGTGTCGTAGCCGGCGTAGGCCCACTGTCCGTCCTCGTCCACGTCATCCGCGTCCAGCCACAGCATGCCGCCTGCCACGTGCGGATTGCGCCGTATCGACTCGACCACTGTGTCGCGCAGCGAACTCGGCGTGTATTCGTCGACGCGCATCCAGCGCAAGCCCTCCGGGGGCAGTAGCGGCCGGATCCCGAATGTTCCGAACTCCTCCGCTGCCCACATCTGGTACTCGGCGGCACCCTCCACTGCCGCGGGCCACTGCTGAACTGTCGCGATGTCGTCGAGGTAGGGGAACGGATCGAGTGGATCCGGAAAGCTGGTTTCGGACAGTTCCGGCACAATCCAGTCCAAATCGCCCGGCGGTCGCGCTCGGTCCCCCAACCAAGCCTGCAGCGTCATACTGCCGCGCAGCACCAGCCCGGCGCCCACCTCCGAACCGGCGATCAGGGCGAGCAGGTGGTCCAGTACTCTTCGGTGGGCTTCGTCCGGAGTCATCGCGCTGCTGCGTCCTGCTCCACGATCCAGCCCGCGTCGAGAGCCGGGTGGCTGTCGTGGACGACGAACTCTCGCTCCACCTCGATGGCCGGAAATCCGGCGGTCTGAAGGACTTCGAGGAGGACCCGGAGCCGCTCGCCTGCCTCCGGCAGGCCGATGTCACGGCATCGCTGCGTCACGAACCGCTCGTGTCGTCCGTTGTCCGCCGACCGGCGGGCGTTGCGTGAGAGGTGCGCGGCGTGCGGTTCGGCGAGCTTCCGCACGCGGGACAGGTCTGTCTCGTCGTGCAGGACGAGCTTGACATGGTGCTCGAAGTAGCAACCCGAGGGCAGCGCGGCGGCCTCGTCGGCCGTCTGCGGTACGCCCCTGTTGAAGGGGCTCGCCTCAATCTTGGCGCGTGTTACCGGGAAACCGGCTGCTCCCAATGCTTTCGAGTACTCTTGCACCGCCTGAGCTGATTCGTCGAACGTCCCTGATCGTGTGAATGTGAGCATCGGCTGGTCGGCTACCGCGCCACGGTCGAGCACGATGCGCGCGTACCGCATGTCGTTGGCCTCGGCCCAGTCGATCAGCCGCGATTCGTCCGCTGTGGTGAGCAGGACTGTCAGGTGCGCCTCGAAATCTCCGGCGAACATATGTTCGAAATCCACGGATCAACCGTAGCAAAATTGTGCCAGGGTTCCCAGGCGATACGACTGGGGCTGAGCGGTCATATGAAACCGCCCCAGCTCGAGTTGGTGCGTCAATTCTATGTGCTCAGCGGCTATTTCATCGGGCGCCGATGAATTCGCCGATGGCGCAGCCGATGGCGGCGCCCGCGCTGATCACCCCGGAGTTCGAGACGTTGTGCAGAGCGATCCACTCAGGTGAGTAGCGCCGGAACATCCGGAATGTTCGGGCCTCCCGGCCACAACGGTTCGGCCTGTGCGGGCGCCACCACGAGTCCTGTGGAAGCGATCCCGAGGAAGACCACGAGCCGGGCTGCCCAGCTGACTGAAAGCTTCGTGCTCATCGAGTCTGCAGCAAATGTCGAGTTCGATGCCATCCGGCGGCCCGTCGAGTCACGGAATCGCGGCGGCGGGAATATCCTCGGAGTAACTAGCCGAAAGTTCGTATCGAGGTCGTCGTGGCGCATAAAGATCCGCTTCCCACGCAACGCGACCTGACCTCAGGGTTCGCGGCGGAGCTCGATGCCGCCGGGTTCACGGACGCTGTCGAGATCGGTCGTGGCGGATTCGGCGTGGTGTACCGCTGTTTTCAGGCGGCGCTGGATCGCACGGTGGCGATCAAGGTGCTCACCGCTGATCTCGAATCGGAGAATCTCGAACGGTTTGTTCGTGAGCAGCTTGCCATGGGCAAACTGTCCGGCCATCCGAACATTGTGAGCGTGTTCGAGGTTGGGTCGACGGCGACCGGGCGGCCCTACATCGTGATGCCGTATCACCCGCACGGCTCGTTGGATGCCCGAATCCAGGACTATGGCCCGATCGGCTGGCAGGACGTCCTGCACATCGGGGTGAAGATCGCGGGCGCGCTGGAGACTGCGCATCGGCGCGGGATGCTGCACCGTGACGTGAAACCCGGGAACATCCTGCTCACCGAGTACGGTGAGCCGCAGCTGGCCGATTTCGGGATCGCGCGGCTGGTGGGCGGTTTCGAGACGACCGCGGGCACCATCACCGGTTCGCCCGCCTTCACCGCACCGGAGGTCCTGCAGGGGCGTACCCCGGATGTGACGGCCGATATCTACAGCCTCGCCTCGACGCTGTTCTGTGCGGGGACCGGTCATGCCGTGTTCGAGCGGCGCAGCGGCGAACAGTTGGTTGCTCAGTTCCTCCGCATCACCAAGCAGCCGATACCGGATCTGAGCGATGCGGGACTGCCCGCCGACGTGACGGACGCTATCGAACGCGCCATGTCCCGTGACATCGACGAACGGCCGTCCTCCGCAGCGGCATTCGGCGACATGCTGCGCGAGATCCAGGCCAGGTACGGGATGTCGCCGGACGAAATGCCGATTCCGTTGGCCGCGGCGGAACCTGTCGGACAGCGACCCGCGGCGACGCCGACCGGATCCGGCCGGCGTCGCACCTCGGGGGTGTTTTCCGCGCGAACGACCCCGCCGGTTCCCGCGACACGGTTGCGGCCGCCGGTGCCAACCCGCCCGCTGGTCGAACGGGCGCGGCTGATCGAATTGCTGCGCCAGGGAGCAGGCCGACGGCTGGCAGTCATCCACGGCCCCACCGGTTTCGGCAAGACCACGCTCGCCGCGCAATGGTGCGAGGCTTTGACCTCCGACGGTGTCGCTGTGGCGTGGCTGACCGTCGACGACGACGACAACAATGTCGTCTGGTTCCTGTCGCACCTCGTCGAAGCCATTCGCGCCGTGCGTCCTTCGCTGGCGCAGGAGCTCGGCGTGCTGCTGGAGGAACACGGCATGGAGGCCGGGCGATTCGTATTGACCTCGCTGATCAACGACATCGATCGGCGCGGTGAGCAGCTGTTCGTGGTGATCGATGACTGGCACCGAGTGAGTGATCCCGCCACCGCAGGGGCGTTGCGCTTCCTGATCGAAAGCTGCAGTCCGGCCCTGCGAACCGTGGTGACCAGCCGCAGTCAGACCGGTCTGCCGATGAGTTCGATGCGAGCGCGTGACGAGCTGGTCGAAATCGACCCCACCGCACTGCGTTTCGATGTGGACGAGGCTCATACGTTTCTGGTCGACCTCGGTGGACTCGAGCTGGACCGCGGCGATGTCGAGGATCTCACCGAGTCGACCGAAGGTTGGGTCGCGGCACTGCAGCTCGCGGCGCTGTCGTTGCGCGGCAGTGACGATCCCGGCGCACTGATCGGTCACCTGACCGGGCGACACCACGCCATCAGCGAGTTCCTGGCCGAGAATGTCCTCGACACCCTCGAACCGGGGACGCTCGATTTCATGGTGGCGACCTCGATCACCGAGCGCACCTGCGGCGAACTGGCCGCGGCGCTCACCGGCGTTGCAGACGGACAGGTCCTGCTCGAGCAAATCGAACAGGAGGATCTGTTCCTGCGCAGGCTCGACGGTGGGCAGTGGTTTCGATACCACCACCTGTTCCAGGAATTTCTGCTGCAGCGGCTCGAACGTGATCGGCCGGAACGGATCACCGAGCTGCATCGCACGGCGTCGCGATGGTTTGCCGAGCACCGGCACGTGAGCGAAGCGGTCGATCACGCACTGCTGGCAGGCGATGACAAGCGCGCCGTCGAGATCGTCGAAAAGGACGGGATGTCGCTGCTCGAGTACGGGCAGTTCGCCAGCCTGATCGGCCTGGTCGGCAAACTGCCCGCGGCGATCATCGAGACACATCCTCGACTGCAGCTGGATCTGGCGTGGGCCAACATCCTGCTGCACCGCGCCGTGCCCGCGGAACGCGCACTGCGGCTTGCGGAGTCGACCCTGGACCGCGGCGCCCTCGACGAGACGGTGACGGCGAATCTGCGTGCCGAAGCGGGCGTGGTGCACGCGGTGGTGACGGTGCGCGCGGATGTACTGGCCGGTGTCGATGACATGCTGGCGCCCTGTCTGGCCCGTGCGGATGACCTGTCGCCATATGTGGTGGCCATCGGAGCGAACGTCGCGTCTTTCGCCGCGGGCTATCGCCACGACTTCGACGAGGCGCTGCGCATACAGGAGTGGTCCGCGCCGTACATGCGGCAGAACAAGGGCTACTACAACAATGTGCACGGGTTGTGCTTCCTCGGTCTCGCCGCCAGCCTGCGGCTCGACATCGCCCGTGCGGAGCAGTATTTCCGGCGGGCGCTGAAGGTAGCCAAACAGTCTGGTGGCACCCACTCCTACGGCGCGCGACTGGCCGGATCGCTATTGGGCGAACTGCTCTACGAGCGCGGCGAGATCGTGGCGGCCGAACGGCTGCTCGACGAGGGCTACAAGTTGGGACCGGAGGCGGGCGTGGTCGATTTCAAGCTGGCCCGCTACGTGGTGGGAGCTCGCATCAAGGCGCTGCTGGGGGACCGTGCCGCCGCGATCCGCAGGCTGAACGAAGGTGCCCGTGTCGCACGATCGATGTCGTTGCCGCGGTTGCGGGCGGAGGTCGAGAACGAGCGGCTGCGGCTGGGTCTGCCACCGAACCCCGAGTCCGGTCCGCTGCCGGTCGTCGACTACGCCGGCCGCCGTACGCCGATCGATCCGATCGACGAATTCACGGTGCTGTACGAGGAATTCACCGCGATCCGGCTACTGCTGGCCGAAGCGTCGCCGCAGCAGACCGAACTCGCCTGTACCTGGGCGCAGGAATGGGTGGACCGCCTCGAAGCGGTCGATCGCCCGAGGGAACTGCTGAAAGCCCGTCGCCTGCTTGTCGCCTGCCTGGCCGCCGCCGAGCGGACCGATACAGCGAAGACGTTGCTGGCAACGATCACCGCGCAATGCGCCGAGCTCGGTTCGGTCCGGTACCTGCTCGACGGCGGACCCTACGTCCTGTCGACGCTGGCGGCGCTGCGTGCGGACCAGATCGCGGGGCGCTGGCATCCCGCCTGGCCGGACGTGCCCGAGAAGTTCCTGCTCGCATTGGTCAATGCCGATACGGCACAGACGATCTGACGCAGACTTTGCGCGGTCGATTCACGCCGTGCCCGTCAAGTCTTCTTCGCGATGTAGTAGCTGTTGAAGATATCGGCGTCGATATGCTGGACGTCGATGGAGGCGAACCCCGCATCGCCCAGCATGCGGGTCGCGACTTGCTCACCCCACATGGTCCCGAGACCTTCACCGCCGAGCGCCAAAGACACTGTCATACAGTGCATCGTGGAGATGGCGTACATCCCTGGTCCCAGCGGATGGTCCATGTTCTCCTCCAGGTTGCTGGAGGCCTGAATGTCCACCATCAGGAAGGTGCCGTCATCTTTCAGCGCCGTGGCAATGCTGCGCAGAACCTGCGCCGGGTGGGCCTGATCATGGATCGCATCGAACGCGGTGATCAGGTCGAACCTGCTGGTGACTGCGAGATTTGTGACGTCGCGAACCTCGAAACTCGCGTTGGCCAGCCCCATCGCCTGCGCCTCCGCGCGGCCGGCCGCGACACCCTCCTCCGAAAAGTCGTAACCGACGAACCTGCTGCTTGGGAACTCCCGGGCGAGCAGGTTGATGGCGTGCCCGCTGCCACAGCCCACATCGGCGACCTCGATGCCCTGGCGTAGCCGCTCGGGAAGTCCGGGGACAAGAGTGATCGTGACGTCGATCAGTGCGGCGTCATGAATCGCCGCGCTTTCCTCCTTCATGACTTGCTGAAATCGGCCGAACTTCGAGTACGGGACGCCGCCTCCGTGCTGGAAACAATCGACGATCTCGGGCTCGACACTCGCGGCCAGGGGAATGTACTGCGCGAAGGCCGCGATATTGTCGGGACCGGCCGCCCTGGTCAATGCCGCGGCGTGCGCGGGCGGCAGCACGAACGTGTGGTCGTCGGGGCTGTACTCGACGACCTTTCCGACCGTGAGCGCGGCCAGCCATTCGCGCACATACCGCTCATTCATATTCGCGGCCCGCGCAATATCCGCGCTCGTTGCGGGAGGCAATGAGCTCATCGCATCGAAGAGGCCGGTCTGGTGACCGATGCTGATCATGAGGGTCAGAAATCCGTCGTTGAGAACCTCCAGCATCCGACCACCGAAAGCCTCTGCGCGCGTGGCGAATTCCGAATCGTCGATGGGCGCGGGGCAATCTGTCGTGAAAGTTTGTGCGCGGTCCGACATGGCATCTCATCGTTTGGCGTAGTCGGCGAAGCCCTGCCAGTCGATCATGACGCAGGGTTCGTCTCCGACGATCCACGCGTCATGGCCGGGTGGGGCGATCATGAAGTCGCCGGGCCCGTATTCCTGTTGCTCGCCGTCGTCCATGGCCACCACCATCCGGCCCGAGACGCAGTAGCCCGTGTGGGACGCCTGACAGCTGTCGCTCTTGACGATCGGCTTGACATGAACCGACCACCGCCAACCGGGTTCGAAGACCGCGCGACCTACCGGGCAGTTGTCGAGGTTGACGAGATCGAGTTTGCCCTTGCCCTGCTCGAAAGTGCGGGTCTCTTCGGGCGAATCGAAATTCTTGCGCACTAGACCGGACATGGCTTGTTCTCCTCGGGAAGCTAGTCGCCGGCGGTGAGGTAGTTGTGGACCTCGTACGTGCGAATCTCTGGTGGGGTGTCCATGCCGACTTCCTTGGTGATGGGTCCGATCTTCTCGTCCGAAAACACCTGGAACATTTCGGCGGTCTTCCATACGTCGGTGACCCGGAATCCGTTGTCGGTCTTCGTTACCCAATGAAAGAGTGCGCCCGAAGGGCCTGGTCCTCCCGGCTGAAGTCCCATCTTCGCGACTACCTGGTCGTACTGTGCCAACGTCGCACCGGTAAAGGTGAGCTCAATCGCAACGGCCATTTCATCCATCTCCTTGCATCTGGTTTCGGTGTGCTGAAGGGAATCCGCCGCATCGGGACGACTTGCGTGATCCCGGACTCGACCGGCGTCGGTGGCTAGAGGCAGCAAAGGCTGCGGCGACGTTCGTTGGAGACAGACGCTGTGTTGTTGCTGCCATCGCACGCCACCGCTCTACGAGGTCGACTCGACAAACAGTTCCGGACGCCGTCTGTATCGTCCGTTCTCGGTGCGACACTCACCCCGCCCGCGGTGCTGTCGGAAAGCTGCTTACCACTCGACGCACCTGGATGTGACGCGCATCACAGCATACCCAGGGGGTGTGTCAGCTGCAAGGTAGCTGCGAGGGCCATCCAAGTATGGAGGGTGCCAGCCGATGCCCGATTGCGCCCTGGATCAGCGCAGATCCCAACTGTCGACGGGGCCGCGCCGACGCCCCATCTGGCGCCGCCGGAAGAACACCTCCTCCACCGACATCGATGGAATCACGTTCGTCATAGCTGCCAGCGGGGTGTCGAGTTGGAGTTCGTGGATGCGCCATTCCAGGCCCGCTCGGCGTTCCGGTGGCAGCGTTGCCCAGATCGCGCCGATGCGGGTGTGTACGTCGACATCGGCGGCCGCGAGTACCGGCAGCAGCATCGGCCACAGGTGGGCTTCGGTAGCGAGGGAGGGCAATGCGGCCACCGCCGGGTCGGACATATCCGCGAGCAACCGCGCGGCCCGTCGCTGGGTGTCGGCACCGACCTGCCCCAGCAGCCGGAACAGCCCGCGCCAGATAGTGGGCTCGGAGCGGCCGTCGAGGGCGCCGATGATTGCGCCGAGTGCCGCGTCGTTGCCCACGATCGGATTCGCGGCCATCTGCTGCACCGCCGTTGGGCTGAGGTGGTCGGTGAACGTGAGCAGCTCCGGTATCGCTCCCACGTGGATGGCGGTGACGATGAGGTTGCTGATGGATTCGGTGGAACCGATGGTGAACATGATGTCGCCGATCTCGGTGACCACGTCCGCGTCGCAGCGTGCGAACGCGGAAAGGGCCGCGAGTTGGAGACTCGACGACCCGACGAGCACGGTATGGACGATCCGCGGAATCCGTTGCCACTGTCCGGTGAGCAGCCGGCGCAGGATGGCGCTGACGGCCTCCGCGGAGAAGGCGTACCCGGCGGAGAAGATCAGGCCCTCGTCGTCGTGCACGCCCTGCTCGATGGCATCGATCAATGCCGGTGTGGCATAGGCGAGAAACGGCCCGGCCGTGATGAAGTCCCTGCGCCGCAATACCTCGTTGAGGACGTGCACGATGGGTTCGGGTGGCGCAACGTCGGCGATCTGGCCGACGGTACGCGGATCCATATACGGTGCACAGTCCGCCGCGTACGACGTGCCGAGCAAGGAGACCGTCTCGGCCGCTTTCTTCGGATACACGACGCCGATGGCGCCCGCGGCGCGGCCCGTCATCATCGGTGGCACGATCCGCTGGACCAACGGCATCGAGATGCCGAGCGGAATGATCGGTACCAGCTTGCTGATTCGGTGGAATGTTTCGGCGTGCTGATCGAAGATGATGCCCGCCATGCGTTGTTGCAACTCGTGCAGGTGCGCGGCGCCGAGCCGTTCCAGGTGCGCCAGTCGCTCCGCGGGTACATGCAGTGTGCGCGCCAGCAGCATGATCTGGGCGCGGATTACCAGGTCGCTCATTAGTGGCGGCGGTCCCCGAACATGATCCGTTTCGCCGGTCCGCGCAGCGGCCGGGGTAGTGACCCGACCACCATGTCGATGGACTCCGACAGTGCATCCGTCTCTCGTTGCCTGGCCCCGCGGAACAACATCAGCAGGTCGGCGGCCTCCTGATCGGAGAGTAGATCGAGCGTCGACAACGGGCCGCGTAGTTCGTGTTCGAGCTCGGTTCTGACGTTCATGCTGCTCCTTGTTGTGCTTGCCTCCGGCAGCCCGGATTACCCGCGGAGACCGTCGTTGAATCATAGGCGTGGCCGTGCGTTCCACTGCGAAGGTTGCAAATCGAGGCACCGGAATGTGGTCCGCAGGGCGAGCTCTCGCTGGTTGCCCACCCGTCAGGATAGCGAACCGACCGACCGCTATGGCGCGCTTTGGGCCGCCGAAAGTGCGTGTGGCGGAATGGCATTCGGCGTACGATTTGGGTTGCGCATCAAGGTTGCTGTCAGTGATCGGCAGCGAAATCATCGCCACCCCAATGGGTTTGGCGAGCTAACCCTATTTCCAATAAGTTTCGTGGAGTCAAGTAATGCCCGGAACAGTTCTCGCACCAGGTCAGAACGCGAATTTCGGAGCAGGCGTGCTCGCCGGCAGTCTAGTGGTCACCACGCCGACGGCGGGGACCTTCAGTGTCACCCTCGGCGGCGGGGCCGCGGTACCCCACGCGCCTGGTGTCGCGGGCGGCGTGACGGTCGCGGTCAACGGCGCCGCTGTCACGGTGCTCAACACCACGCCGGGCGTGGGTTCGCCTGCGGGAGATATCGTCCTGAACTACTGACCCGTTGGTGCGGCTCGAGAGCGGGCCGCACGCTGCGGTGGTGCGGGTGACCGGCCTGCGAGCAGGTCGGTCACCCGGTCGATGGGCATGGGCCGATGAAACAGCCAGCCTTGGGCGGTGTCGCAGCCGAGGTCGTGGAGACGGTTGGCTTGGTAGCGGGTTTCGACGCATTCGGCGGTGACGGTGAATCCGAGCGCGTGACTGAGTTCGATGATCGATTCGAGAACGAGTACATCGGTGGGGCTGACCGCGTCGGGGGTGCGGATGCGGTGGACGAACGGGCCGGCGAGTTTGATCACGTCGAGTGGAAGTTGGCTGAGGTACGCCAAATTGGAGTAGCCGGTGCCGAAATCGTCGATCGCGATGTGGACACCGAGCGCGGCGAGCGTGCGCAGTGCCTCCAGTGGCCGCCCGCTGGTCTGCATGAACGCCCGTTCGGTCAGCTCGAGTTGCAGGCTGCCCGGGGGGATTCCGGTGTCGGCGATGACGTGTTGTACCCGGTCCAGCCAGGTGGGGTCGGCCACTTCGGCGGCGGAGACATTGACGCTGACGGTCGGTGCGCGGTCGGGGTAGCGGTCGTGCCAGTGGTGGCTGTCGCGGCAGGCGCGTTCGAGGACGAGCGCGCCCAGCGCGCCGATGTGGCCGTTGTCCTCGGCGAGGTCGACGAACTGGGCCGGGGTGAGCACGCCGAGGTCCGGATGCCGCCAGCGCACCAGGGCTTCCACCGCAACCATCCGCTGGTCGGCCAGGGCGACGATCGGTTGGTAGTCGAGGAAGAGTTCGCCACGGGTCAGCGCGGCGGGCATGGCCGCCGACAGCTCGGTGCGGGTGTGCTCGCGCCTGCCCCGGTCGGCGTCGAACACCGCGTAGCGGCCGCGCCCAGCGGCCTTGGCCCAGTACATCGTGGTGTCGGCGGCTTGGAGGAGTTCGTCGGCGCTGGTGTGTTCGGCGCGGCCTTCCATCACACCGATGCTGGTGGTGACGGACAGGTGGTGGCCGTGGACGTCGAACGGCCGGGCGAAGGCATCGAGCACGGTCTGGGCGAACTCGGCCACGTCGTCGCCGTCGGCGGATTGTGGGACGAGGATGACGAATTCGTCGCCGCCCATGCGGGCCACGAGCTGACCGGGTCGGGTGGCGCAGGCGCTCAGGCGGGCGGCGGCCTGCACGAGCAGTGCGTCGCCGATCGCGTGCCCGAAGGTGTCGTTGACGAATTTGAAATGGTCGAGGTCGACGTAGCAGAGTCCGAAGGTGGCGGTGGTGTCGGCAAACGCGGCGGCGAGCGCGTCGATGAAGCGGGACCGGTTCGGCAGACCGGTCAATTGATCATGGTGGGCGCGATAATTCAGCCGTTCCCGCAGCGCGCGCCATTCGGAGATGTCTTCCACCAACACCAGCGTGTATTGCGGGTCACCGTGCTCGTCACGGATGAGTGAGACGTTGAGATTGGTCCACACCGTGTGGCCGTCGCGATGTAGGTAGGCCTTCTCCAGTTGCACGTTGTCGTGGTCACCCCGCAGCAGCGCCACGTAGAGATCCCACATGCCGCGATCGTCGTCGGGGTGCACCAGATCGGTGACCGAGAGCTCGCACATTTCGGTGGGCAGATAGCCGAGCATGGCGGCGAATGCGGTGTTGACCTCGATGATCCGGCCGGTCAGATCCGAAAGCCCGGTACCGATTCCGGCCTGGGTGAACACCGCGCGCAACCGCGCCTCGCTGGCCCGCAGCTGTTGCTCGACGCTGCGCCTTGCGACGATCTCGGCGGCTCGTACGCTTTCCTGCTCGGCGAGCAGCCAGCCGCGGAAGGTTCGGATGTAGCCGCTCGCGAACGCCCCGAGCAGGTCGGCGAGGCGATCGGGCGGTATTCCGCCCGCCGCACCGAAATGTCCTCCGAGTACTGCGATACTGCGGCCGAGCACCTCGTCCCCGACGAAATGCGATCGAGCGAGCTCTGCCCCGAGCTCGGCGATCCGAGCTGTCGGTTCCGGAGTGTGGGCGGCGGCCTCGAACTCACCGGCCAGTTCGGTCAGCAATAGGCGCGTTTCCTCCGCGCTCATCGGCACCACGTGGTCACGAGCCCCACCCGTGAGTGCGGCCGTCCAGCGGCCGGCCAAGGCGTGCGGGCCGTCGGAAGCTGGCCCGGGCCCGGCATCCCAACCCATGGGGTCTGATCTTACCGCCGCAGCAGGCCGCGCGTGAACTACAGCATGGTGCGCAGCGCTGGGATACTATGGCGGCGCCTCCGTCCTCGATGTGCGGGTGCAGCTGAAATCTGTGCGGTACGAAAGGATTTCATACTCCATGACCAGACCGAGTTGGGCTCCCGAGGGTATTGATCTGGACCGTCCGAGCGCGTCGCGCGTCTACGACTATTTCGTCGGCGGCATGCACAACTTCGAGATCGACCGGCAGCTCGCACGGCAGATCGAGGCATTCACCCCGAACGTCGCCGAAACCATGCGCGCGAACCGGGATCTGCTGCGCCGCTGCGTGCGCTTCCTCGTCGACGCGGGAATCAACCAGTTCCTCGACATCGGTTCCGGGATCCCGACCGTCGGCAACGTGCACGAAGTCGCCCAGGGACGCGACCCGTCGGCGCGGGTGGTCTACGTCGATATCGACCCGGTCGCGGTCGCGCACAGCCAGGCGATCCTCGACGGTGACGCACGCACCGCGGTCATCCAGGCCGACATCGCTCAGCCCGATGCCATTCTGGCCGATCCGCAGGTAGCGAAGTTGATCGACTTCGCCGAGCCGGTCGCGGTCCTGCTGCTCGGCGTGCTCCATTTCGTGTCGGACGAGGCCGACCCGCTCGGCTGCGTAGCCGGTCTGCGGGACGCGGTCGCTCCAGGTAGCTTCCTCGCCATCACGCACGCCACGTCGGACGGGCAACCCACCGAGGTGCTCGAGGCACAGAAACTCTCCGGCCGTACGTCGACAGAGATCGTGCTGCGCTCCAAGGACGAGATCGCCGCCTACTTCGACGGTTGGTCGCTGGTCGAACCCGGACTCGTCCACCTGCCGCTGTGGCGGCCCGACAACCCGGACGACATCGGCGCCCATCCCGAACAATCCGGCGCCTACGGGGGTGTGGCGCGCAAGCACTGAACTCCCGGCCGTGGACGGCGCCTATCCTCGGAAGCTGACGTGACCCGTCGCCCCAGGTACCGCCCTCCAGACCCGAGGAGCACCGATGGAATACCGCAGGCTCGGCCGCAGCGGCCTGACGATCAGCGAGATCGCCTACGGGAACTGGCTGACGCACGGATCCCAGGTGGAGGCGGACGCGGCGAAGGCCTGCATCCGCGCTGCGCTGGACGTCGGTATCACCACCTTCGACACCGCCGATGCCTATGCGGGCACCCGCGCCGAGGACATCATGGGGCGCGCGCTGGAAGGCGAGCGCCGATCGGGGCTGGAAATCTTCACCAAGGTGTACTTCCCGACCGGGACGGGTGAGAACGATAATGGGCTGGGGCGCAAGCACATCCTGGAATCGGTGGACGCCTCGCTGCGTCGGCTGCGCACCGACTACGTCGATCTCTACCAGGCACACCGATACGACCACTCCACTCCGCTCGAGGAGACCATGGAGGCCTTCGCCGACGTGGTCCGCTCCGGCAAAGCGCTCTACATCGGCGTTTCGGAGTGGACTGCCGACCAGCTGCGCGCCGGGCATCAGCTGGCCCGTGAATTGCGGATCCCGCTGATCTCCAATCAGCCCCAGTACAACGCGATCTGGCGCGTCATCGAAGCCGAAGTGCTTCCGGCCTCCGAGCAATTGGGTATCGGGCAGATCGTCTGGTCGCCGATTCTGCAGGGCGTGCTCACCGGAAAATATCAGCCGGGCCAGCCACCGCCCGAAGGGTCGCGGGCCACCGACGAAAAGGGCGGAGCCACCTTCGTCGGTCGCTTCCTGCGCGACGAAGTACTCGAACGCGTCCAACTGCTGCGACCGCTCGCCGATGAGGCAGGCTTGTCGCTCGCTCAGCTCGCCGTGGCCTGGGTACTGCAGAACCCAGGCGTCTGCGCCGCCATCATCGGCGCATCGCGTCCCGAGCAGGTCACCGAGAACGCCGCCGCCGCAGGCACCCGACTCGACACCGACCTGCGGAAAGCCATCGATGAGGTCCTCGAACCCGTCGTCGAACGCGACCCACGGCTCACCGCGGGCTATCCGGCCAACAACACCTGACCCCCACCTGCTCGGTCAGTCGACCTGCGGCAATACCTCGGCGGCGAGGCGTGTTGCCGGGTACTGGAGCAGCTGCTCGTCACCGGTCCGCCGTTGGTGACCCGGTTCGCGGCAGGCGAAAAGCTCGCGGTCACGATCGAACCGGCAGGCGGCTCGGCGCAGCCGACCAGCACGCCGATCGTCGGCATCGATCTCGGCTGAGCTCGGGACTATTCGAACCGCACTTCCCAGCGCTTGATCCCGTTGAGCCAGCCCGAGCGCAGCAGCTCTGGTTCGGCGACCTGGCTGATATCGGGCATGGCGTCGGCGATGGCGTTGAACATCAGGTCGATCTCCAGTCGGGCCAGGTTCGCGCCGAGGCAGTAGTGCGTTCCGGCGCCGCCGAATCCGACGTGCGGATTGGGGTCGCGCAGCACATCGAAGGTGAACGGATCGTCGAAGGCTGTCTCGTCGAAATTGGCCGAGCTGTAGAACATTCCGACTCGCTGGCCCTTCTCGATCGCCTGGCCGCCGAGCTCGACATCCCTGGTCGCGGTGCGCTGGAAGGCGGCGACCGGCGTCGCCCATCGCACGATCTCGTCGGGCGCGGTGCGCGGGCGACGCTCGCGATAGAGCTGCCACTGATCGGGGTGGTCGACGAAGGCCTTCATGCCGTGGGTAATGGAATTGCGGGTGGTTTCGTTGCCGGCCACCGAGAGCAGGATGACGAAGAAGGCGAATTCCGACGAGCTGAGGTGCTCGCCATCGATATCGGCATTGACCAGCGCGGTGACGATGTCGTCGGCCGGGCATTTGCGCCGCTCCTCGGCCAAATTCCAGGCGTAGCCGGACAATTCGAGCTGCGCGGTGGCCGAGTCACCCGCGAATTCCGGATCATCGGCTCCGATCATCTGATTCGACCAATTGAACAGCTTCTTGCGGTCCTGCTGCGGGACACCCAGTAGTTCGGCAATGGCCTGCAGCGGTAGCTCGGAAGCGACCAGCTCGACAAAATCGCCGCTGCCGTTTTTCTTCGCGTCGGCGACGATAGTCGCGGCCCGTTCGGTGAGCGCGCGCCGCAGGCTCTCCACCGCACGCGGCGTGAAGCCCTTCGACACGATGCGGCGGCTCTTGGTGTGCGCAGGCGGGTCCATATTCAGCATGATCACCCGCTGCACTTCGATCTGTTCGCGGGTGATCTGCGGCTGATAGCGGATGATCGCGGTGTTCTCGGTCGAGGAGAAGACCTCCGGATGTCGCGAAATCTCTTTGATATCTTCGAGTTTGGTGACCACCCAGTAGCCGCCGTCGTCGAACCCGCTCACGCCCATCGGCTGCGCATTCCACCAGACCGGCGCGGTTCGCCGCAGCTCGGCGAACTCCTCGACCGGTCTGCGTGTCGCCCACAGATCGGGATCGGTGAAATCGAAGCCCGCGGGTATCGACGGTGTGGCCATGGCCACCTCCCAGACTGGAACGCGTTCTAGACGTCAATTCAAGCACGGGAGAGGGCCGGGGCGGAGCGGTTCGGACGGCCTTATTGCCGACTCCGGGTTGGTCTACCGCCGCGCAGCAGCCACCACGCCGAACCCACCATCGCGGTGGCGCCGAGCAACAGCAGCACCGTAGTGTCGGACACTGCGTCGCCGAAATGTCGCACCCTGTCCTCGAGGGCGAATTCGGTATCGGCGCCGAGTACTCCGGGCAGCGCCGAGGCTCCGTCGAACAACAGGAATAGTGCGCCGAGCAGGATGAAGAAGAGTCCGGAGACGGTGGACGTGGTGTGCAGGCGCAACGGCCCAACGATGAAACCGCGACCGCGCAGCCAGCGCCTACTGCCGAGATCGAAACGGTCCCAGAGCAAGGCCAGCAGAAACAGCGGCACCGACATCCCCAATGCGTAGACGGCGAGCAAAAGCCCGCCATTGATCGGGGAGCCGCCGACGGCCGCCACCGTGAGGATCGACCCGAGGATCGGCCCCGCGCAGAATCCGGCCATTCCGTAGACCATGCCGAGCACGTAGACCGCCCCGGCCTGCTCAGGCCGCCCGCGACGGGCGGCGGCGCGCTGCGCGAAACCCGCCGCGAACCCGCGGCCGAAGATTTGCAGCACGCCCATCGCGATGATGGTCCACCCTCCGATGGCGATCAGCAGGTCACGGTGGCCGATGAAGAGCCGACCCGCGAACGACCCGGCAGCGCCGAGTGGGACCAGGGTGGTGGCGAGTCCGAGATAGAACAATCCGGTGCGGGCGAACAGCTTTCCGCGCGAGCTGAAAGAGTAGGCGAAGAAGCTGGGCAGCAGCAGCGCGCTGCACGGGCTCAACAGGGCCAGTAGTCCACCGAGGAAAGCGGCGAAATAGCCGATGCCGCCGGTCATTTCCCGAGGTCCTTGCCGCCGTCGCGCATCGCGCTCTGTTGAGCGGCCTCGATAATGGCGACGAACTGTTCGACCTGCTGGGCGCCGAGGACCGGCCTGCCGTTGATCAGGAACGCGGGCGTCGAGGTGATACCGAGATCGAAACCTTCGTTGGTGTCGGTGCGCAGCGCCGTCCGCGCGGCGTCCGAGCTCTGGTCGGCACGGAACCTGGCCATGTCCGGCACCCCGGCCAGCTCGGCGAATTCGGCCAGCTTGTCGGGGGTCAGTGTCCCGCTGTTCTTCTTCGGCGTGCTGTCGTAGACCGCCTTGCGGAATTCCCAGAACTTGCCTTGCTGCCCGGCGGCCCAGGCTGCCCGCGCGGCGTCCGCGGACTCCGCACCGAAGATCGGGAAGTTGCGCCACTCGATTCGCAGTGCACCGGCCTCGACATACTTCTCGATCAGCGCGGGTTCGGTGTTCTCGGTGAACAGGCGGCAGAACGAGCACTGGAAGTCGGAGTACTCGATCATGACGACGGGCGCGTTCACTGATCCCAGTGCCAGCGGGTCCTGCTGGTCACGCCGGGCAAGCTTGGCCAGTTCGCGGAATTGCGCGTTGGCGTCGGACGCCACCGGCGTGCTGTCGCCGGTGCGGCCGCTATCGGAATCCTTGCCGCCGGTCAGTACGACGGCGGCGATCACCAGACCGCCCGCCGCGACAAGGGCCAGCGCGGCGGCGATCGTGCGCGTCCGCGAGGTGGTTTCGGCGGCAGGCTCGGTCGCGTTCGGAGATCTACGGGGGCGTGCGGAGTTGGATCGACGTGACATTTTTCGGGTGCTCCTGACGGCCCGCTCCCGGTGCGGGGCAGGCGTGGACTACGGATGGGGGCATGACGGGACCAGGACGGAGATTCCGGAACGAGTCCGGGCAGGGGCCCGGCGTGGACCCTCTAAATCCGCAACACCGTCGTCAGGTGCGGGGCAGGCAGAGGCCGGTCGACGGTTCCATGCCGCTCATCGGCCGATGGGTACCAGCACGCGGGGATCGCCGTGAGACGCGCACCGCGCAGTGCGACCGGAAGCTGCCCGCCATCCCGCGGCGGGACGATGACCGGCACTGCCTCGGTGGCGCCGATACGCCCGTTTCCGCCGCAGCGCGGTGGCCCGTGGATGGAATCCGGCTGCGCCGACGCGTCCGGGTCCGGCAGCGGGAAGGCTTCGGATCCACCGGATACCTGCGACGTTTCGGTGGTCGACACCTCTTGCGACAGAGTGCTTCCGGTGATCAGACCGACAACGAGCCCGAGTACGGCGAGCACACCGACGAGCAGCGCACCGCAGCGCTGCTGACGGCGCCGACGAAGCGGCGCGTCGGGAAGGGCGGTCACGGCCGCACCATACCGGATCGGTGTCGTCCAGCGGCAACTACGGCGTAGCGTCGGGCTCGACTCGCTATGTCTACCCATCAGTCCGCTCCGGGCGGTCCGCTCCCGGCCGGATGGTCGTCAAGGGTGCTTCCAGTACTCCAATGAAGTCGTGTCTGCGCAGGTGAGGACGAGTAATGGACTACCCGTGTTATTGCGGCGCCGCGGTTCTACCTTCAGTGGGGTAGCGCGAAATCTCGGCGACGGTGCGCGATGGGCAGCACGACCTTCGCCGGGACGCGCGCTGAGGTAAGGAGACGCGCATGGCACTCACTCCGATCCCCGACCTCGGAGACCTGATTCTCGTTGCGCTGCAGGATGTGCAACAAGGAACCCCGGAGCATGTGATCGATCTGATCGAGGCGATGCCCGAGTTCCATCCCACCGAGGAAGATCGACAACCGGACCCGGCGCGCGAGAATTTCGTGCGATGGCAGTCGCGGGTCTATTCCGCGCGGCGTTATCTCGGCGACGAGGGTTTCGTCCTGTCGAACCGCCATCAGTGGCGCATCACCGAATCCGGTAAAGACGCCGCCCAAGAAGCACGGCGACGACTGACCAACCCGGAACTGCCTTCCGTCACGCAGAGTCCGGACCAGCGAAACCCCATTCAGCACAGTGTGATCACCAGGCCACTGCTCGATCCGGATGTGCGAGCACGGGTGCTCGATCAGCCGAGCGACGACGGCCAGCGGCTGTCGGTCGTCATCGAGTTGAATGTCGGCTACCTCGGTGGGCTGCAGGCGGCGACCGCCGCGCTGACCCGACTGCTCCACCAGCTCAACCATGGCGAGCGCAAGCCCGCCGCGGTCGAGCTGTTCGACGAGTACGTGGGGGCCAGGATGTCGATGCGGCAGGTCAAGCGGCTGGTCGAGCTCGATCACGACGAGCGACAGAATAATCACGGGCAGAACGTGATCCATCGCATCTGGCCCAATTTCCCGGTCAAGCCGCTGATCGATGTGTCGGCACGCACTGTCAAGGCCGACGCGGCGCGGCGCGCGTTCGACGCGTGCGGGCGCGGAATCCGCTGGGCGGTGGTTGATTCCGGGATCGATCGGACGCATCCGCATTTCGATGCCGGAAAAACCGTGCTCGCCGATGATGTCTTTCCATTGCACCGCGACTTCACCCAATCGGTGAATCCGGGCCCGGAGACCGCCGATGCGGCGCTGACGGATGGTTTGGGGCACGGTACCCACGTCGCCGGAATTATCGCGGGCTACCTCCCGAATGCCTTCCCCGAAGAGAACATTCAGGTGGTCACCCAGCAGTACACCGAGCCCGACGACCCACGGCCACTACGCGGATTCCGAAAGGTCGAACCCGCAGCGGTTTCCGGTATGGCGCCGCAGGCGCACCTGGTCAGTCTGAAGGTGCTGCGCTCCGAAGGCACGTCCGACATGATCTCGGTGATGGCCGCACTGCGGTATGTCCGGGAAATCAACGGCGACAACGACAAAATGACGAAGATCCACGGCGTCAACATCAGTTTGGGATACGAATTCGATGCCGAATGGTTCGCCTGTGGGCAGAGCCCACTGTGCAAAGAGGTCGACCGATTGGTCCGGTCCGGGGTGGTTGTCGTCGTCGCGGCGGGCAACACCGGCTACGGCCGGTTCAGTGCGCGGGAACGGCAGACCAATGTCGGTCTCACCATGACGATCAACGATCCGGGAAACGCCGCACGCGCTATCACCGTCGGTTCGACGCACCGTCAATCACCACACACCTATGGTGTTTCGTACTTCTCGTCGAAGGGGCCGACCGGCGACGGCAGGCTCAAGCCCGACCTGGTCGCTCCTGGGGAGCGGATCACCTCCTGCGCCACCGGGAAAGCCGCGGCCAAGTGGGGCATCACCGACGTCGCTTCGGGCGTCGCGTGTTACGGCGCGGACACCGGCACGAGCTTCGCGGCGCCGCATGTATCCGGAGCGATCGCCGCATTCCTCTCGGTGCGTCCGGAGTTCATCACCCAGGCCGACGAGGTCAAGGCGATCTTCGTGAAATCGGCTGTCCCGCTCGGCCGGGAGCGCTATTTCGAGGGCGCCGGTCTCGTCGACCTGATGCGCGCACTGCAATCGGTCTAGAACATCGGAGAAAGACAATGACCAAGGACATCGGCGGGCTGCCGCTGCTCGAGCTCAGGATCGACGAGAACGGTGATGTCGACCCCGACGGCGAGCGCGCGCTGGCCGCCGAACTCGACGCGACCGAACCGACAGATCTGCTCGTCTTCAGTCACGGCTGGAACAACACGCCCAGCGTTGCGAGTCGCTTGTACGAAGCCTTCTACGCGCAGCTGCCGCCGCTGCTCGCCGGACACGGTGTGCCGGACCGGAAGATCCTGCTGCTCGGCGTTTTCTGGCCTTCCAGCCGCTGGTCCGACGAACCGATTCCCGATTTCGACCCGGCCTCGGCCGTCGATCTCGGTGGCGGCGGGGGAGCGGCCGGACTCGGCGCCGCGCCCGAATTCGCGCCGCCCGCACCCCCGGACGCGGACATGCAGGCGATGATCCGTGCGGCGTTTCCGGATCAACAGCGCGCGGCGCTCGACGAACTGCTCGAGCTCCTGGTCAAACGGCCCGATGACCGTGCGGCACTGCAGCACGCGCGCGACCTCATCCAGACGATCGCCGCCGCGACCATCGGTGACGGCGACGGCGACGGCGAGCAGGCCGACGAACCGCCTTTCATCGCACAGCCTGATCCGGACGCGGATCTGTTCTCCCGCTTCGCAACCCAACTCGAAGAGCTCGGCATCGTGACCGGTGGCGCCGGTGGCGCCGCCGGATTCGGCGATACGTTCGGCCGCCTCTGGCACGGCGCGCAGGAGGCCGCCCGCCAACTCACCTACTTCCAGATGAAGCACCGCGCGGGCACCATCGGCGAACGAGGCCTCGGGCCACTGCTCGGGCGGCTGCTCGCGCGTAGACCCGCCCTGTGCATCAATTTGATCGGCCACAGTTTCGGCGCCCGCGTAGTGTCCTACGCACTCGCCGGGCTGCCCGCGAACAGCGCGGTCCGTTCGGTCACCCTGCTGCAGGGTGCGTTCTCCCACTTCGCCTTCGCCGCGTCGCTCCCGTTCGACGCGCGTCGCAGCGGGGCGTTGAACGGGAAGGATGCGAGGGTCGACGGCCCGATCACCGCCTGCTACTCCGAGCACGACTCCGCGGTCGGCACGCTGTATCCGCTGGCGTCGATGCTCGGCCGTGAGGACGCGGCGGGCTTCGATGACGTGACTTACCGCTGGGGCGGTATCGGCCACGACGGGCATCAGCCGGACGTAGCGGCCCTGGCGCTGCTCGACGTGGGAACCCGATACGACTTCGCCGGGCGCAGGCTGGTCAACATCGACGCGGCCCGCGTCGTGAAGAAGGGCTCGCCACCGTCGGGAGCCCACTCCGACATCATCCACCCAGAGCTCGCCTGGGTCGTCGTGTCCGCGGGCGGACTCGTCGGCTGACCGGCCGGCGACCATTCTCACTCGGAGCCGAAGCCCGCGAACATCTTCCGCTTGAGCGGTGGCACGGCCTCCGCTACCCGGAATACCGTCCGGCCGATGGCCCGCCCGACGGAGTTGTCGGACACCGTCTGCTCGGCGGCGGTCAGCGAGTCGCGCACGGCCGCGAAGCCGTACTCGATCATCTGCGCCTCGTAGTCGTGGATGGCGGCGAGCAGCGGTTGCTCGCCGTTGGCGGCGGCGACCAGTTTGCGGCACAGCAGCTGGGCGTCGCGCAGCGCGACATTGGCACCGATACCGCGGAACGGCGTCATGCTGTGGATCGCGTCGCCGAGCAGGGTGACATTCGTCGTCTCCCACTGCGGCACCGGAACCGAGGTGCGGATCGGGATGAGGGTGATGGTGTCGGTCTCGGATCCGCCGACGAGTTCGCGCAATTCGGGCGCCCACCCGGCCGTGAGCCGGTTGACCATGTCGTGCAACTGCGTGGCATCCAACGATTCCAGCTCGCCGGGGTAGTCGCCGCGCTTGGCGGCGTAGGCCCAGAAGACGTACGGCTGGGTGTTGTCGAAGAGCGCACCGGGGACGAGCGCGGCCGCGCCGTCGTTGCCGCCGATGCCGGAGTACCGCGGGTCCGGCCGATCGAATTCGTGCGGAGCGATGAACATCCCACATCCTTTGGGCGGCATGACCGCAAGGGGTGAGGCCAGGAATTTCGGCGCGAGCCGCCGCCTGCTTTCGTCGGTCAGGGTGAATTTGCCCGCGACGGTGACGATGCCGGTCTCCACCCGCTCCGCCCGCGGAAGGCGTTGTGCGCGAACGCGCGACGTTCCGCCGTCCGCGCCGACCAGGACATCACCGATGGCGGAACTGCCGTCGGCGAAGTAAGCCTCGACCCGGCCGTCGGGCAGTTCGGCGTAGCCGGTGATCGCCTTGTCGTACTGCACCACGGCACCGAGCTCGGCAAGCAGGATCTGGCGCAGGGTGATCCGGCTGATGCCGTAGTGGCGGTCGACCTCGTCGCGTTCACCCTCGGTCGCCTCGGAATCGAGATTCAGCAGCTCCTTCATCTGCTCGGTGACGAAGCCGAATCGGGTGGCGCCCTTGCCCGCGCTGACAATGAACGCCTGGTAGGCGGCCTCGGGCAGTAACCCGTGCAGCGCCCTGCTGCCGCTGGGATTGATGTGAATGCGGAACCCCTGCACCCGGTCGGTGCGGTGGCGGTCGCGTTCGTACACCGCGACGCTGACGCCCGCCTTGCGCAGGCCGTTGGCCAGCGCGAGACCGCCGATGCCGCCACCGGCGACAATCACATGCGGGGACTTGTTGGCAGACATGACATTTCCTTCCAATCTGTGCAATTCGCAGCACTCTTATTCCTGGCTCCAGCCGAAGGGCCTGCTGCGCCGCCCGGCATGGTGCTGTTGCTCCGCGCCGTGGGCGGCCCAGGACTCGATCAATCGGTCGAGCAATCCGGTCAGGGCGACCACGTCGGCCGCCGACCAGTCGGCGATCACCGCGCCGAAGACCTGCGCGCCGACGTCGAGGAACTGCCGCAGCTCCGCGCGGCCCGCGTCGGTCGCTTCGAGCAGCACCGCACGCCGGTCCGCCGGGTCCGCTTGGGTGTGCACCAGTCCGGCATCGGTCAACGCTTTGACGTGTCTGGTGATCGAGGAGGGCAGGGCGCTCAACCGCTCGGCCACCTCACCCGCCCGCAGCGGGCCGTGCTCGACGGCCAGCTGCAGCACGCCAACTCGGACCGGATCGAAGGCCTTGGCTGTCCCGACGCGCATCGCCTCGGAGAAGCGCGCGGTCGTCCTGGCCAGTGCGGCGATCTGATCGTTATTTGCTTGCATGAAACAACAGTAGATTATTTGATTCCGTGAAACAACTATCGTTGGGCATTCGAAAGAACGGAATCTGCTGGTTCTTCGGACGCGGAGGTGTCACCCTTAACCGGTGAACCATCCTCCGGATAATCAGGCGGGGTCGGACCCGTCGATCGACAAGCTGGACGCGGCGGTGTTCAAGGTGGCAGGCGTGGTCGTGCTCGGCGCGATCATGTCGATCCTCGACATCACCGTCGTGACCGTCGCGATCCCCACCTTCCAGCTCGAGTTCGATACGAGTTACGCGATCGCGGCGTGGACGATGACCGGTTACACGCTCGCGCTGGCGACCGTCATTCCGCTCACCGGGTGGGCCGCGGACCGGTTCGGTACCAAACGTCTGTACATGATGGCGCTGACGTTCTTCGTGCTCGGATCGGTGCTGTGCAGCTTTGCCTGGAACATCGAGTCGCTCATCGCCTTCCGCGTGATCCAGGGCATCGGCGGCGGCATGCTGATGCCGCTCGGCATGACGATCATGACCCACGCCGCGGGCCCGCAGCGCATCGGCCGCGTAATGGCCGTGCTCGGCGTGCCGATGCTGCTCGGCCCGATCGGCGGCCCGATTCTCGGCGGCTGGCTGATCGACGCGTTCAGCTGGCACTGGATCTTCTTGATCAACTTGCCGATCGGTATCGTCGCGCTGGTTCTCGCCTTCATCGTGTTCCCCTCGGACAATCCGGAACCGTCGGAGTCGTTCGACTTCCTCGGCATGCTGCTGGCCTCGCCCGGTCTCGCGCTGTTCCTGTTCGGCGTGTCGTCCATACCCGAACAGGGCACGATCGCCTCGGCGAAGGTGCTCACGCCCGCGGCCATCGGCCTTGTCCTCATGGTCGCGTTCGTCTTCCATGCGCTGCGCACCGAACATCCGTTGATCGATCTGCATCTGTTCCGCAACCGGTCGCTGACCTTCGCGGTCCTCACGATGGTGCTGTTCGCGATCGCGTTCTTCGGAGCGGGTCTATTGCTGCCGAGTTATCTGCAGCAGGTTCGCGGTGAATCCGCGTTGGCCGCCGGATTGCTGATTGCGCCACAGGGTCTCGGCGCGATGCTCACGATGCCGATCGCGGGCCGCCTGGTCGACAAGATCGGGCCGGGCAAGATCGTGCTGTTCGGTATCGCGCTGATCGCGGTAAGCACGTCCTTCTTCACACAGCTCGAGGCGGATACCTCCTACCTGGCCATGTGCGGCGCACTGTTCGTGATGGGCCTCGGCATGGGCTGCACGATGATGCCGATCATGACCGCGGCGATTCAGACGCTGACCCACCAGCAGGTGGCCCGCGGCTCGACCTTGATGAACATCATCAACCAGACCGCGGGCTCGATCGGCACCGCGACCATGTCGGTGGTGCTGACGAACCTGTTGAAGGATCAGCCGTTCGCCGGACCGGCGATCGCGTCCAACTCCAATCCCGCTATCGCAGGGCAGCTTCCGCCGGGTGCGGTCGAAGCGGGGCTGAAGCAGGCTGCCGAGGCATTCAGCAACACCTACATCGTCGCGCTGGTCCTCATCGTGCTGACCTTGGTCCCGGCATTCTTCTTGCCGCGCACGAAACCGAAGGATTCGGAGATCGCCGATGCACCAGCGGCGGTGATGCACTGACACGCACCACCGCGGTGCGATGCGGCCAGGCGTCGGTGTTGTCACACCGACGCCTGGCCGTTCGCATTCGAGGCGGTTGTCGGCCGACAACCGCCCCCGCTCGAGCTCAGGCGTAGAGCGCGACGAAGCGGTCGAGGGAGCGCTCGATGTCGCCTTTGAGTGCGCGGGCGACGCCGGAGCCGATGGGGCCGAACAGGGGTGGGCCGCCGAGATCGATCGAGACGGTGACCGCGGAACCCGCGCCCTTGGGGGCGACGATCATTTCGAGGCCGAACTTGGTGCCGCCCTTTCCCGCTCCGGTCAGCGCCAGCCGGCGGGGCGGCTCGGCGGCCTGCACCGTCCAGGTCACCCGGTTGCGCAAGCCTTTCGCCGAGGCGACGCCGACCAGTTTCGTGCCCACCGTGAGCTCGCTCGGAACCTCGCTGCGCCACGCCTCGTGCATGGTGAGCCACTGGTCAAGCTCATTGAGATTGGAGGTGTGCGACCACGCCTCCTCCGGGGAGATCGGAACGTCGACGGAGACCTTCAGCTTTGCCATCCGCGCATGGTATCCGGTACCCGGAGTTCCATGCCCGCCTCGCCCGCGCCCGGAACCCGGGGCGCCGCAGCAGGGGATGATCCGGGAAAGGGCCTGGCGGCGGCCTGATCCGGCACTGCATCGCACGAGATCTACTCCGCTGCACCGAAGCTCGTTCTCAGCATTGAACTCGTATCCGGAGAGACTTCCTGGCAATGCTGCTAATGTGGCCGAGTCGTCGGGAGGCAGTGGCCTCCGACGCGGACCTGATCCGACCAGGGTTGCTCATGGTCGGCGTCGCGAGGAAGGCGAGACGAAGCGCTGTGGCAGAAGCCTGTGGCACCCAAAGGAAACGCACAGAAGTCTCGACACAGACCGTGACGTGGCCCGGCTTGTCCGGTGAGCCTAGAGCCCGAATACGACGAGAGAACTGATGAATCAAGATATCGCCGTGGTGCTTTCATGGATCCTCGCCCCCGCGCTGGTGCTTGCCGTGGTGGCGGCGCTGTACCTGGCGCAAACCGCCAGACAGCAGCGAGCACGCGCCGCTGCGCTGGCGCAGGAGCATGAGGCACTAGTACAGCAGAATCGAGCGCTCGAAGAAGCCGTCGAGCACCTCGCCGTCACCACACTGCCCTCGGTGTCCGAGGCGGTCCGCCGCGGTGAGATCACGGCGCCTTCGATCGAAGTGCCCGCGGGCATGGAGAATTCGCGGTTCGCGCAGCTCTTGCGGTGGATCGCCGAGCGCTACGCCGATGAGCTGAGACTCCTGCAGATCGAAACACGGGAGTCCGTCAACCGCGAGGCCGAGGACAAGGCGCAAGCGGCGGTCAAGTCCGCTCAGGAGACCGCTCGCACCGAGGTCGAGTCGTCGTCGCGTGCGGCGACCAGTGCGGCGGTGCGGTCCTTCGGCACCTCGGTGGTGAGCCTCGGCGCGGACGTCAGCCAGGTGGTCAGCGCCGCACTGCGTGAACACCGCGACGACGAGGTCTACGCGACCCTCACGCGCATCGACCACACCGTGCAGCAGATGCTGCGCCAGGCGCAGTCGTACGTGATCGTGTGCGGTGGCCTGCCCGGCCGACGTTGGCCCGCGCAGTCGCTCACCGACGTCGTCGGCGGCGCGACCGGCCGCGTGCGTGACTACCTGCGCGTGCGACCCAACCAGCTCGATCGCACTGTCATCAGCCGAGCGGTGGAACCGCTCGTGCACACGCTCGCCACGCTTCTCGACAACGCGCTGCGTTATTCGCCGCCGACGTCGTACGTCGACGTCACCTTCCAGGAGGGTCATCACGGCGTCACCGTCATCGTCGACGATGCGGGCGTGCGGATGAACCCTGAGCAGATGGAGGAAGCAAGGCAGGTGCTCGCCCATGAGCGCCCGGTCGACATCCACCAGCTCGGCCCGTCGCCGAAGGTCGGTTTCCCCGGTATCGCGGCGCTGGCGCGCCGCTACGGGTTCACCGTCTACATCGATGGCCCCAACGTCTATGGCGGTATGCGCGCGATGGTGTACATCCCCGAAGCCCTGCTCGTCGCACCACAACCCGGTGATAACGGCATCGCGGCCGTCGCCCCCGTTCCTGCTCCCGCCGAGCCAACGCCGGTACCGGTACCGGCGGCGGTCGGCGCACACGAGCAGCCGGTCGAGGACCAGCCGTTCTCGGTGCACGACATCACCAGCGGCGGCTTACCCAAGCGGCGTCGCAGAACGACGGCACCGGCACCTGCTCCGGTCGGCGCGGTTCGCTCCGACACCGAACCCGGACTTGCTCGACCCGATGTCGCAGCAGCTTGGCAAAGCGGTTCCAAAAGTGGCCGCGCGGCCTCGACCGACAGTTTGCCGCTAGCCAACAACACCCCATCCGACCACACCGAAGGGATGACATCCTGATGGGCACACCGATTACGGCGGGGGCCGACAGCACCAACAAATTGGGCTGGCTACTCGAGGATCTGAATGCCCCGGGTGTCCGATTCGCCGTGCTGTTGTCCGATGACGGACTGCGGATCGCACACTCCGGTGGGGTGTCCAAAGACGATGCCGAACGTTTCGCGGCCGCCGCATCGGGTCTGCGTTCGCTCGGCAAGGCGCTCGGCGAGTTCTGCGGTAGCTCCGATAATGGCGTGCGACAGAACATGACCGAGTACGACCAGGGGATGATCCTCATCACCGCGGCCGGTGAGGGCGCGCTGCTGGGCGTGGCCACCACCACCGATGCCGATGTCGGCCTGGTCGCGCATCGCATGAATGAGCTTGCCGGGCGGGTCGGGCACGAGCTCGGCAGCCAGCCACGTGGGAGGGCTGATAGCGGCGGCTTGCCGTGAGCGCCACGCAGCCGAGCGCTGATAAGGCGCAGCCATGAGCGGGTCGCGGCGGGATCCGGATCTGGTCCGCGCGTATGTGCGGACCGGAGGACGAACGCGGCCGAGTCGTGAATTGGACCTGGTTACTTTGGTATTGGTCGCCAAGGACCCGGTGCCAGGCGTCAGTCCCGACGCGCGCCAGGTGCTGAATCTCTGCAGCCGCCGCAGCGCTCTTTCGATCGCCGAGATCGCTGCCTATCTCGATCTACCGCCGTCGGTGGTGAAGATCGTCGTATCCGATCTGCTCGACAGCGAGCACCTCGTCATGCCCCGTCCGGCAGCTGTCGTGCCGGAAATCTCTTTGCTCGAGGAGGTACTCAATGGACTCCGTGCTCTCCCGGCCTGAGCGCGACGTCGACTATGTTCCCGACACCGTGACCAGGTCGGTAAAGCTCCTGGTCGCGGGCAATTTCGGCGTCGGCAAGACCACGTTCGTGAACAGCCTCTCCGAGATCAAGCCGCTGCGCACCGAGGAGACGATCACCGAGGCAAGCGTCGGTGTCGACGATATGGCGGGGCTGCCGGGAAAGTCGCAGACGACCGTCGCGATGGACTTCGGCCGGATCACGCTGAATCCCGAACTCGCGCTGTACCTTTTCGGGACGCCGGGCCAGAAGCGCTTCGTGCCGCTGTGGGAAGAGCTAGCCCGTGGCGCGCTCGGTGCGCTGGTGCTTGTCGATACCCGGCGCATCGAGAAGGCCGACGAGGTGCTGTCGGTGCTCGAGGAGCGCGGTGTGCCGTATTCGGTGGCGGTCAATCAGTTCGAGGGCGCCAAACGCTATCCGCTCGAAGAGATCCGGGACGCGCTCGATCTCGCGGCTGGAACGCCCTTGACGTCGCTCGACGCGCGCAATAGGAGTACGTGCCTGCGGTCCATGATCACGCTCGTCGAATTCCTATTTCACCGCCAGGAGTCACGTATTTGACCACGCAAGTGTTTGGATCTTGCCCAGTACCGCATGGATCGCCGATCGATACCGATGGGCCCCGCGTTTCCCTCTATTCCGAAGAGTTCGCGGCAGATCCACACCGCGCCTATCGCGCGATGCGTAGTCAGTACGGTTCTTTGGTGCCGGTCGACCTGTCGCCCGGCATACCCGCCACCCTGGTGATCGGATATCACACCGCCGTAAGGATTCTCAACGATCCCGATCACTTCCCGGCCGATCCGCGCACCTGGCAGCGGTACGTGCCCGGCGAGTGCCCGATCCTGCCGATGCTGGAATGGCGGCCGAACGCACTGCGCAGCGCGGGTCTGGACCATCTGCGCTACCGGCAGGCGAACACCGCGAGTATCGCCGAGATCGACCTGCACGCACTGCACGCCGTTGTCGAGAGGGTCGCCATCCCGCTGGTCAATACCTTCTGCGAAGACGGTGCCGCGGACCTGATCAGCCAGTACGCGTTTCCGCTTACCTTCGAGGTTCTCAATACGATGCTCGGCTGCACGCCGGAGATCGGGCACCAGGTCGCGATGGGCATGGCCGCGATTTTCGAGGGCGTCAACGCGGACAAGGGCAATGCGATGCTTACCGACGCATTGCTGGAGCTGGTCACCCTCAAACGGAAAGAACCCGGCGACGACATCACCACGCGGCTGCTGAGGCAGCCTGCCGAGCTCAGCGATGTCGAGATGATCCACCAGTTGGTCACCCTCTACGGCGCCGGCATCGAGCCGCAGCAGAATCTGATCGTCAACACGCTGCTGCTGATGATGACCGACGACCGCTTCGCCGGCGACGTGCACGGTGGCAGCCTGTCCACCCGCGACGCCCTCGACGAGGTCCTGTTCACCGACCCGCCGATGGCGAACTACTGCGTCTCCTTCCCCAAGCAGCCGATCCTGATCGACGGTGTGTGGCTGCCCGCGCACCAGCCCGTCGTCATCAGCATGTCCGGCTGCAACAACGACCCCGCCATCGGGAGCGGTGAATACACCGACAATCGTTCGCATCTGGCGTGGGGTGTCGGGCCGCACGCCTGCCCCGCAAGGTCGGTCGCGTACCTGATCGTGCAGGAGGCCATCGACCAATTGCTCGACGCACTCCCTGAGCTCCAACTGGCAGCCGACGTGGAGGACCTGGCATGGCGGCCGGGACCCTTCCATCGTGCCCTGGTCTCGCTACCTGTCGTTTTCCCCAAATCGCCACCGTTGCCGGTGTTCTAGGGATCCAACGGGGATTGACATATAGGGAGTCCGCGCGGATTCGGGAGCGTAAACCGGTCACCTTGGTCGCGTGGAGGTTTTCACGGGTGGGCCGGTTCGAGCTCGGGTCGTCGATCGGCCCACGGGCGGGCCTGCTCGAGTTGGGTGGCTACGCGCAGGATGCCGAGTTCGTCGTTGGGGCGGGCGATGAGTTGGGCGCTGAGCGGTAGCCCGGAGGTCGACCAGCCCGCGGGGATCGAGGCGGCGGGGTTGCCGCACACATTCCAGACGGCGGTGTAGCTGGTCATGGGGACGCTGCGCTGTATCGCACGGATTACCCCAGCGCCGTCGAGCCTGCCGACGGGGGCAGGCAGGTGCGGCATGGTCGGGGTGAGTAGCAGGTCGTAGTGGTCGAAGACCTGGTTGACCGTCGCGGCAATCTGTTCGCCGCGGTGTTCGGCCCAGCGCAGCACGGGTTCGGGCGCGAGACCGCGGGCGATGGCCGCGATCGTGCGGGTGCGGCGTTCGAGCAGGTCGGGCCGGTCGACTCGTTCGGCTTCCTCGCGGACCCCGCCGAGGAACTGGGGAAAGAATGCCGAGGTCACATCCGGGTAGCGAGGGTCGAAGTCTTCAACGCGATGGCCGAGCCCGGCTAGCAGGTCCGCGGTCGAGCGAACTGCCGCAACGCATTCCGGGTCGGGGCGGATGCCGGGCACGGCAGCCCGAAGCGACACCGCGATCCGCAGCGGGGTCGCGGGCTCGATCGCGGCGAAGCTGGTGTCGGGAGCATGCCAGCGGTCCGTCGCGCTGCTTCCGCTGATGATGTCGTAGAGCAGTGCGCTGTCGGCGACCGTCCTGGTGAGCACACCCAGCGTGCCGAGTGCCCGCCACAGGTCGCGGTGCGGCGCGGTACTGACCCGTCCCCGTTGCGGTTTCAGACCGAACAGGCCGCAATACGCCGCCGGTATCCGGATCGAGCCGCCGCCGTCACCGCCGGTGGCGGCCGCGACCACGCCCGCCGCGACGGCAGCCGCGGATCCGCCGCTGGAGCCGCCGGTCGTGCGCGTCGGATCCCATGGGTTGCGGGTGTAGCCGTGCGCCGCCGACTCGGTGAACGGCCAGGTGCCGAACTCCGGCAGCGCGGTCTTACCGACGATGATCGCCCCTGCCGCCCGCAGCCTGCGCACGATCTCGGCGTCGGCGGGGGCGGGCGTGATCATGGAGGCGCCGCCGAAAGTCGTTGGCACACCCGCGACATCGACTTCGTCCTTGATCGCCATCGGCACGCCGTGCAATGGCCCGAGCTGTTCCCCGCGCGCCTGCCGTTCGTCGAGTGCACGGGCCTGTGCCAGTGACTGATCGGCCAGCACCCTGGTGAACGCGTTGAGCCGCGGCCCAAGCCGCTCGATCCTGGCGAGGGTCTGCTCGGTCAGCTCGACCGCCGACACGCGACCTGAGCGGATCGCTTCGGCCTGCCCAGCCACCCCGGTGAAAGCGAGCCCCTCGGTGCGGGCGCTCGTATCCTCGCTCATCGCGTTCCTCTCGGTCCTTGCGACGGAACGCGACGGGGGTCGCACCGGCGCGACTGGCTGGACGAATGTTCAGTTGCCGAGTACACGCCGACTCGCCGGGCGTGTCAACTGCGACAGTCATTCCGGCGGCAGGCGTGTCGTCAGTCCTCGCTGCTGCGCCGATCGCCGATGAAACGAAGCAGGGCCGGTTCGGCGGAGGTGAGACGATCGACCTCCGCGCCGCCGGTGCATTCGTAGAGACCGACAGTCACCCGACCCGATCGTCGGCCGACGACGCGCCACACCGCCCCGGACTCCTGCCAACGACGCAGGATCGCGACCACGTTCGACGTATCGCTGTCGCCGGGGCGTGGATCGGTCATGGTCTGGTCATCCTGTCGAGTGCTGACGTCGAGCCCAGGTTACGACGTCGGCGTCGCCGCTGCGAGCCTCCGCTCTCAGCTCTCATGCGACAGACGGTTCCGTGCGTGGTTCCGCCGCCGAGGTGTCGCGAGATGGCATGAATCCCTTGACGATCAGGTACACAGCGAGGCTGACTTCCCACACGAACACCGGGAGTGCGGCGATCGAGCCCCAGACGGAGATCTGGTCGTAGAGCCCGAACAGGACGGCGGTCGCCGATACACAGATGAGTGCGCCACCGGCGAGCCCGATCACGGCGATGAGCCGCGGCACGAGCCGGGATCGGTGCATCAGGGAGGCGAGTAGCAGGCTGTTGGCGCCCAGGATGAAGTTGGGTCCGAGCAGGAACGTCCAGTCGTGGATGGCGACGAGGGACTTGCCGACGGTGACGAGTGCGGGGTTGTCCTGGCCCGCGGTTCCCGCCAGGTCCTGACGCAACGTCACGACCGAGAGAACGCTGATGATGCCGACAGTGATGACGGCGGCTTCCAGCAGGCGACCGCAAACGTAGCCTATGGCCACGCCGTGGTCATGCCTGGCGAGGACGGGATACAGCACGACCGCGGTGCCGATGACGGCGACGACGAGGATGAGCTCGACAAGCCCGCCCATCAGCACGCGACCGTCGGCGCCCGCACCGACGACGTACTCCGCGTCGCTCAGGACCGGTTGGTATAGGGCCAGGCCCGCCATTGCGGTGACCTCCGTGATCAGGAAGAGCACGCCTGCGGCTACCGCCGCTGTCCTCGTTGAGCTCATGTGGACTTCTCCTTCGTGACCGAGGTGTACGGCGTACACCTCGAGTGTCCCGTGGAATGCTAGGTGTACGATGTACACCTCGTCAAGAGGAGGATTGGTTTGGCTCACCAGACGCAGGTCACGCGCCGCACCCCACTGAGCAGAGCACGGGTCCTGCGCGCCGCCGTCGCCCTCGCCGATGACACCGGCATCGACTCCCTCAGCATGCGCAAGCTCGCACAGGAACTCGGCGTCGTGCCGATGGCGCTGTACAAGCACATTGCGAACAAGGAGGAACTGCTCAGTGGCATGGTCGACGTCGTCGTCGGCGAGATCGGTCCGCCGGAACCCGGTGTCGAATGGAAGGCCGCGGTCCGGCAGCGAATTCTCGCGGCACGCCGAGCGCTCCTGCGCCATCCATGGGCGTCGCGAGTAATCGAGTCGCGCGCCGCGCCGACGCCGATTGTGTTGGCGTACATGGATTCGATGATCGGGATGTTTCGGGCGGGCGGTTTCTCCGTCGACCTCACCCATCATGTGATGCATGCGCTGGGGAGCCGGATGTTCGGTTTCACCCAGGAGCTGTTCGACGCTCCCCAAGGCATGGACCCGCAGGCGCCCGCGCTGGACGAGATGTCGGCCCGCTATCCCCACATCATGGAGATCGCGGGCGCGAACCACGACCGACACACTGTCGTCGGGCCCGGCTGCGACGATCAGTTCGAGTTCGAATTCGCGCTCGACCTCCTCTTGGAAGGGTTCGAACGACTGTGGCGTCAGGGTTGGAGCTCCACCGACCGGCCACCCAGCGGCGCTCCAGTGCGTGGCACCGCTGGATAGGTTCGACTACCGAGTGGCAAGCGACCCGTAGGTTTTGCCGGTCAGGGATTTGCGTCGGGGCACACGCGGCTCAGGTGAAACATGTCGGGACCAGCGGCGTGAGCATGGTCCGGTATGGCGAGGCTCGAACCGGCTATGGCTATGGCGCCTACCGCCACCGGTAGTACGCGACGCAGGGTGCGGACAAGGGATGCGACCATGGTTTTTCGGTCCCTTCCAGGGCTTTCCAGCAGATCTCGGCTGAAACTCACAGTGCTGGAGGAGGCCAATGAGGTTCTAATGAACCGCCAATGGCTCAGGTCCCGCTGCAAGCTCATGGCGGCGGGGGGTCGAGGGGAACCAGCACGAATGTCAGGTCGGTGTCGCCGATGCGGACGACGGAGCCGTCGGCGAGCGCGGCGCTGTCCATAACTCGGACACCGTCGACGTAGAGGCCGTTGGAGGACATCAGGTCCTTGACTACGTGGGCTCGGCCGTTGCTCACGATCACCGCGTGGTGGCGGCTGACCTTGCCCTCTTCGAGCACGATGTCGTTGTGCGGCAGCCGTCCGATCCGGGTGAAGGGGCCGTTGACCGGGTATCGGCGGCCGGTCGGATCGCGCAGAAACGCCTGGTGTACATGGGAATCCCGGTCGATGATGGTGGTCGCGCGGAAGGCCGTGGCGGCTGCGACCGAGCGGGCATCGAGCGGCTCCTGCCGCAGCATGCGCGCCTCCAATTCACGGATCGGCCTACCGGGATCGATGCCGAGTTCGTCGGCGAGAGTCGCGCGCACCCGCCGCACCGCCTCGAGTGCGTCCGATTGCCTACCGCTCACATACAGCGCGGTAATCAGTTGCTCCCACAACGGTTCCCGCAACGGATGGTCGTCGATGAGTAGTGTCAGCCCCGAGACCACCGCCTCCGCGCGGCCCTGCGCGATATCGGCCTCGGCGCGCGCCTCGATCACGCCGATTCGTTCGTCGTCGAGTGCAGCGGCATAGGCGTCGGCGAAACCGAGCCCGCGTAGATCCGCGAGGGCCTGCCCACGCCATTGCCCGAGCGCGTCGGTCATGAGTTCGCTTGCCGCAGAGAAACTCCCGGCAGACAACGCCCGCAACCCGGAGTCCCGCAGCGTGCGAAACCGCTGCACATCAAGGGCGTCCTCGGCCACCGCGACCCGATAGCCCGCCCCGACGTGCGCTAGCAACGGCCGTGCGTCAAGTCCCGCGTCCCGCAGGGGTTTCCGCAGATTCGACACGATGGCGTGCAGGCTCACCCGCACATCCGGCGGCGGGTTGCCCTCCCACACCGCCTCGGACAGCGCATCCACCGACACATGCCGATTGGCGTTGATCACCAGATACGCCAGCGCAGCCCGCTGTTTCGGCCCGCCCAAATTCTGGACAACGTCGTCGATCGTCAACTGCATCGGGCCGAGCACCCCGAACCGCGCCCGTGTATCGGCCATCGCCGAACTCCTCCCGACCTACATCCAACCCTCCAGTGTCCCTCTGATTCTGTGTATTTCGCACCTTGTCGGCCGAATAGTGATGCAGCGTGTACGGCCGAGGCGGCTCGACTGTTCTATGGGGTCACGATCGCGAAGTTCGGATTGGGCTTGTCGAACAGCCCCGACAGCTGCTTCAGCGCGGCCACGTTGCCGTCGATGCTGATGTCGCCCTTCAGAACTGCCTCCTGCATGTTCGCCCCCGCGAGCATGGTCTCGGCGAACGCGCCGCGGGTCAGCGTGACGGTCGCGTCCGGGGCGGGCAGGTTGTCGTCGGCGGTGCGGGCGTAGTGGATGAGTACGCCGTTGCGCAGTTCGGTGCGTTGCACGCGGTTGTCGGCGTCCCGGAAATGCCAGTCGGTGACGACGTTGATGTCCCAGGCCTTCGGCCCGTCGAGAAAAAGGGAGATGGCGTCGAAGGCCTGGTCCACGGTGAGCGCGGACAGCATGCCCTGCGCATTGGCCTTGGTGGGGGTGCCGAAAGAGCCGTTGCGCAGTTCGTAGGCGCCGCTGAGATAGAAGTTGCGCCAGGTTCCGTTCTCGGCGCCATATGCGAGCTGCTCGAAGGCGCTGGCCTGCATGTTCTTTGCCTTGGTGTTGTCGGGGTCGGCAAAGATCACGTAGTTCACCATCTGCGTAACCCAGCGGTAGTCGCCTGCGTCGTAGGCCTTTTGCGCTTTCTTCAGCACCTCGTCCGCGCCGCCCATGGCATCGACGTGCCTTTTGGCCGACTCGACCGGCGGATGCTCCCACAGGTGCGCGGGGTTGCCGTCGAACCAGCCCATGTACCGCTGATAGATCGCCTTGACGTTGTGGCTGACCGAGCCGTAATAGCCGTGGGTGGACCAGTTCTCGGTGATCGCGGGCGGCAGCCGCATCATCTCCGCGATCTCGCTGCCGACATAGCCCTGATTGAGCAGCCGCAGGGTCTGATCGTTGAGATAGCCGTAGAGATCACGTTGCAGTGCAAGGAATTCCACGATCTTGTCGGTGCCCCACATCGGCCAATGGTGCGAGGAGAACACCACATCCGAGTTGCGCGCGTACCGGTTGATCGACTCGGTCAGGTACCTGGACCACACGTGCGGGTCGCGAACCAGTGCGCCGCGCAGGGTCAGGATGTTGTGCAGTGTGTGCGTGGCGTTTTCGGCCATACAGAGGATTCGGCGGTCGGGGAAGTAGAGGTTCATCTCCGAGGGCGCCTCGGTGCCCGGTGTCATCTGGAACACCATGCGCACCCCGTCGATCGTTTCTTCCTGACCGGTGTGGGTGATGTCGAGGGTCGGGTCGATCAGGGTGGTGGTGCCGATCGAGGTTGTCTGGCCGAGGCCGGTACCGACCTGGCCCTTGGGCCCGCGCGGCAGGGCCGCGCCGTACATGTAGGCGGCCCGTCGGGCCATCGCGGTGCCCGCATAGATGTTCTCTGCCACCGCATGCTCCAGGAAGCCCGACGGCGCGAGCACCGGGCAGCGTCCCGCGGCAACGTCTTCCTTGGTGGTGACACCCATGGCCCCGCCGAAGTGGTCGACATGCGCGTGCGAATAGATCAGGCCCGTGACCGGGCGGTTACCGCGCTGCGCGCGATAGAGGGCGAGGCCGGCAGCCGCGGTTTCGGTGGAGATCAGTGGGTCGATGACGACCACACCGGTATCGCCTTCGATCAGCGTCATATTGGACAGATCCAGGCCGCGAACCTGATAGAAGCCGGGTGCGATCTCATACAGCCCCTGCTTGACGGTCAGCTGGGACTGCCGCCACAGACTCGGATTGACCGACAGCGGACACGGATCGCGCAGGAAGCTGTAGGAATCGTTGTCCCACACGGTCTTTCCGGTGGCATCCTGTACAACGCCCGGCTCCAGCGCGGCAATGAATCCGCGATCGGCGTCGGCGAAGTCAGCGGTGTCCGAGAACGGCATGGTGGTCGAGATCTGCTTGTTCGCATCAGCGATGTGATCCGACGGATCGGTCGGCGTCGAGGACGGATTCACCTCGGTGGAGTCACCGCAAGCGGTCAGCCCGGCGCCGGCGCCCGCCACCGCGAGTGCCGCCGCGCCGACGCCGAACACCCCTCGTCGCGAGACGCGTGCCGCTGGCTTGCCGCCCTCGTTTCCGCGATCACCATCGACCATTGCCGATCTCCTGTCTCGATCCATTGGCTGCTGGCGGCAACCTACTTCGAGATTGCTGCCTGATAGCCCACGCTACCTGCTATTGCACTAAGAATGCAATACGGTGCGAGTGATCTGACCGGCTACCCGCTGCAGTCCAAGGGCCCGCACAGGCTCGGTCGAGTACCGTGCGGCAGGCGAACCCGCCGCCCCGGCAGTCATTGCGTCACCGAACGTAGTGCCGCTGTGTTTGCCGAGGTCGGCGGGTCGGTCCCGCTGGGTCAGGCGATGACCGGCGCCTCGTCTTCCGGTATTCCTGCGGGCGGCGGCGTGTCCTCGACCGTCCGCTTGGGGCCGGTGAACCAGCGCCGGGCCGACACCAGCCACCAGATTCCGATTGCGCCGACCACCACGACCAATGTGATCGGAGCATAATTCACTGTGTTCCAGGTGAATTCGCTGTTCCACGGATAGCCGCGGTCATCGGTCGGCAGGACGAAAAGCAGGCTGATGAACACGATCCAGATCAGCGCGACGATGCCGATCGGTCGATACCAGGGACCGAGTTGCCAGGGGCCGGTGTGGAATCTGCTGCCGTGCAGCTGCCGCAACAGGATCGGGATGCCATAGGCGATGTACAGGCCGATGGTTGCGACCGAAGTGGCGGCGGCGTACGCGGTCGGTGCGTTCGCCGCGGGCACCAGCATCGACGGAATCAGCAGCACGAACGCGAAGAAGGAGATGAACAGCACCGCGTTCACCGGCACCTTGCGAGCCGAAAGTTTGCTCCAGAGTGCTGATCCCGGCACCGCACCGTCGCGGGAGAACGCGAACAGCATGCGGGACGCGGAAGTGACCGAGGCATATCCGCAGAACAATTGGGCGATGGCCGCGATGATCAGCAGCAGGCCCGACCAGAACGAATTCAGCGAGTTCTCCAGGATGTAGATCACCGGGTAGCCGCTGTTCTTCTCCGGATTCAACGCGTCGTCGAGATTCGGAATCGCGAACGTCACCGCCAAAATGAGCAGATAGCCGGCGACCGCCGAGACGACGATCGTGTTGATGATGCCCTTCGCCGCGGTGCGCGCCGCGTCGTGCGTTTCCTCCGACATGTGGGCCGACGCGTCATAGCCGGTGAAAGTGTATTGCGCGTGCAGCAATCCGAGCAGGAAGCTGAACGCCACCCCGCCGAAGCCGACCGCGCTGTTGTCCACGGTTTCGGTGAACACGAACCCGACGCTCTGATGGTGGCTTACGCCGAATCCGAGCACGATGACGAAGATCGCCACACCGCCGACATGCCACCAGGCCGAGACGTTGTTGATCACCGCGGACAGATGCGGCCCGATCGCGTTCAGCACCGCGTGCAGCACCAGGATGACGAGGAAGACGAGAAATATTGCGGTGCGATCGGTTCCGATGTCGATGCCGATAACGTTCAGCACGGCGGTGGTGAAGATAGCCGCGCCGTAGTCGATGGCCGCGGTCACCGCGATCTGGCCGATCAGGTTGAACCAGCCGGTGAACCACCCCCACACCGGGCCCCCGAGCTCCGACGCCCACCAGTACAGGCCGCCGGAAGTCGGGTAGGCGGAGGCCAGCTCGGCCATGGCCAGGCCGACGAACAGCACCATCACCGACACCAGCGGCCACCCCCAGGCCATCGTGATCGGTCCGCCGTTGGCCAGACCGATTCCGTAACTGGCCAATCCGCCCGTCAGGATCGAGACGATGGTGAAGCTGATGGCGAAGTTCGAGAATCCGGACCAGGATCTGGATAGTTCTTGTTTGTAGCCGAGTTCGGCGAGCCGGCGTTCGTCGTCCGACAGTGAATGGTTTTGCGGCGATTGGGCTTGGGTCATTTTTGCTCCCGGGTGAAAACGCTGCCCTCATACGGCGTTTGCCAGAAGATAAGTGTGAAGTGAACCCGGGTCAATCGCAGGGAAACATCGAAACCCGGCAGATTCGTGATCGACCCCCGCCTGTTACAGGTGCGGAGATAGCTGACGGACAGTGCGAACGGGGCAGCCTGCGTGGGTGCGACTCGCTGGCGGCCGTACACCGTCATGTCCGGTCCGTGGCCAGCGATTCGTGGTATCGAGGATGAATGAAGCCGATGCGCTCCTCTTACGACGTGGTTGTGGTCGGTGGTGGCCACAATGGGCTGGTGGCCGCCGCCTATCTGGCGCGGGCCGGGCGGTCGGTGCTGGTGCTCGAGCGGCAGTCGCATACCGGGGGCGCGGCCGTGTCGGCGCGGGTATTCGCGGGGATCGATGCGCGGGTGTCGCGGTATTCGTACCTGGTGAGCTTATTGCCGCAGCAGATCGTTCGTGAGCTGGGATTGCGGTTTGCGACGCGGCGCAGGCGGATCTCTTCGTTCACGCCGGTGGGTGACGGTGGTCTGCTGATCGACACCGGTTCGGCGGCACGTACGCGGGAGAGCTTTGTCCGGCTTATCGGGTCCGACCACGATTTCGACGCGTGGCAGCGGTTCTACGGCAGGACGGGTGCGCTTGCGCAACGGGTGTTCCCGACATTGACCGAGCCGCTGCCGTCGCGGGCGGAACTGCAAGGCATCGTGGACGACTCCGCTACCTGGGCGGCATTGTTCGAGCGGCCGCTGGGGGAGACGATCGAGGCGGAGTTCGCCGACGACACGGTGCGCGGTGTGGTGCTCACCGACGCGCTCATCGGAACCTTCACCTACGCGCACGATCCGGAGCTACGCCAGAACTGCTGCTTCCTCTATCACGTGATCGGCGGTGGCACCGGTGACTGGGATGTGCCGATCGGCGGCATGGGCGCGCTCACCGACGCACTGGCTGTGGCCGCCCGCTCCGCGGGCGCGGAGCTGATCACCGATTGCGAGGTGACTGCCATCGAAACCGACGGTGTCGCGACCGAAGTGCGCTTCCAGGGTGGCGCGGTCGCAGCGGGTCACGTGCTGGTCAACGCAGCACCGCACGAGCTGCGACGACTGCTCGGCGAGCCTGAACAGCCGAAACCCGAAGGCTCCCAACTCAAAGTGAATATGGTCCTGCGTCGGCTGCCGCGGTTGCGTGACGCGAATACCGACCCGCGCGAGGCATTCGCCGGGACCTTCCACATCGCCGAGTCGTATGCGCAGCTGGATCAGGCCTATCGGGAAGCGGCGAGCGGGCGAATCCCCTCCGCGCCACCTTCGGAGATCTACTGCCACACGTTGACCGACCCGTCGATACTCGCTCCGGAGGCCGCTGGTCTGCACACGCTGACCTTGTTCGGGTTACATACGCCTGCAAGGCTTTTCGCCACCGACCCCGATGGCGCGAAGGTCGCGACGGTAAAAGCCGCTCTCGCGCAATTGGATGCGGTGCTCGCCGAGCCGATTGCCGATTGTCTCGCCCTCGACGCGAACGGTTCCCCCTGCGTCGAGGCGAAATCCCCTCTCGACCTGGAACATGAGGTCGGCCTACCCGGCGGCCACATCTTCCACCGAGATCTGGCCTTCCCCTACCGAACCGACGAAGGGGGCAACGATCCCGCCACTCGCTGGGGCGTGGCGACCGGCCACCGCGCCGTATTCCTGTGTGGCGCAGGCGCGGTGCGTGGCGGCGGTGTCAGCGGAATCCCTGGCCACAACGCGGCCATGGCCGTACTCGAGTCGCCGCGCGTCACATGAACCATGTCCCGTTCGCCGGGGATATCGTCGTTGGCGACGATGGGTCACGAGCGAAGGGGCGGCGATGGCACTGCGGACGGATCTGACCGGGATGTTCGGGATCGAGCATCCCATCGTGCTCGCGCCGATGGGGGGCGTCGCCGGAGGGGTGCTGGCCGCGGCGGTGTCCGAGGCGGGTGGACTCGGGTTGATCGGGGCCGGCGGGGGTGACCGGGAGTGGCTCGATCGCGAATGCGGACTTGCTGCCGACGGTACCGGCAAACCATGGGGGATCGGCCTGCTGCTCTGGGCGATCGATATGGACATCGTTTTGTCGGTGATCGAGCGCCGCCCGCAAGCGATCATGTTGTCCTTCGGTGACCCCGCACCATATGCCGCCGCGATCCGCGACGCCGGGATCCGCCTGCTCGTGCAGGTGACCGACATGGACGAAGCCGCTCGCGCGCTCGACGTAGGAGCGGACGTGGTTATTGCGCAGGGCAGCGAGGCCGGCGGGCACTGCGGTCATCGAGCGACGTTGCCGTTCGTGCCCAGCGTTGTCGACCTGGCCGCGTCGACACCCGTGCTCGCCGCTGGTGGCATCGCCGACGGTCGCGGCCTGGCCGCCGCACTCACACTCGGCGCCGCGGGTGCTCTCATCGGAACCCGCTTCGAGGCCACCCACGAGGCACTGATCTCCGCTGCGGAAGCCAAAGCCATTGTCGCCGCGCACGCGAGCGACACCGAGTGCAATCGGGCCCTCGATATCGCGCGCGGGTCCGCGTGGCCTGCCGAGTATCCCGCCCGCACTCTCCGCAATCCTTTCCTCGACCGCTGGCACGGCCGCGAAGCTGAACTGGCAAGTGATCCTGTTGCGCTACAGGAGTATCGAGATGCGGCCGAACGGGATGACCTGGACTATGTGCCGGTGTGGGCAGGCGAGGCCGTCGATCTCATCACCGATCTCGAGTCCGCCGCAGATCTGGTCGGTCGTATCGGCCGGGATGCCGAGAAGGCAATTCTGGACGCCGCGAAACGGTGCGTAGCCGCGACGAAATGACCGGCGACGGTGTCTGCCCGCGACCGCCTCTTCGACCGAAGGACCGTCAGTCGACCTGCCGTGCGGTTGCGCTGAGCTGCTCGACTCAACGGGACGGCCGGTGCGGGCGAGGTGGCTGACCTGCGGCAACTTCGTCGAATCGCCGTGCCGATCGGCCGCCGAGCAGCGGTCGAGCCGATATCATCGTTCGCACGGGCAGCTGCCCTGCCAGGTTCTACTTGGTGATTTGCGCACAATATATGCCCTGGTAGATCGACGATTCGAGGTAACGCGCCGACGCTCGGGCTCCGGTGTCGAGCGATGAGGACTTGAATCATGACCTACCGGACAATCGGAGCCACGACAGCGACCGCCGGGCGTTGGCGCCTGCGCGCAGTGGCCTGTGCGGCAACACTCGCGGCGGCGACGGCCGCCATCTCGTTCGCCACACCGACCGCGGGCGCCGCGGTTCGGCAGCTCGGGGTCTTCCCCGACAACGCCTACGGATTGGCGACGAACTACGGGACCGGCTGCGCATACACGTTGGAGGCCATCCTCACCCAGGCGGTCGACCCGGTGTTCTTCTACGACAACGGGGTCCCGCTCGGCGGCATCGCCCCGTCGGGTGGCGTCGCCCTCTTCAAGTGGGTTCCGACCACGCTGGGCAGGCATACGCTCGCCGCCCTTCAACTGCCGGACAATAGGGTCGTCGCGACCGTGGACATCCGGGTCGGCACCGGCGTCCACGTCGGCTGGGCTTGCGTCGTCTTCGGCGGCTGAACGCAGCGCCCGCCCCGGGCTGACTTACCGCTCCGCGTGCGCCTCGCTGACCTCGTAGCCGGTGTGCTGGGGCGTGCCCCAGCCGACGTGCGCTTCGGCGCGCATCCGGTCGACCATGTGCGGGTAGTGCAGCTCGAAAGCCGGTCGCTCCGACCGGATGCGCGGCAGTTCGTAGAAGTTGTGCCGCGGCGGCGGGCAACTGGTCGCCCATTCGAGCGAGTTGCCATAGCCCCACGGATCGTCGACGGTGACGACCTCGCCGTAGCGGAAACTCTTGAAGACGTTCCACACGAACGGCAGCACCGAGGCACCGAGAATGAACGAGCCGATGGTGGAGATGGTGTTGAGCGTGGTGAATCCGTCACCCGGCAGGTAGTCGGCATAGCGGCGCGGCATGCCCTGGGAACCCAGCCAATGCTGCACCAGGAAGGTGGTGTGGAAGCCGAGGAAGGTGGTCCAGAAATGCCACTTTCCGAGGCGTTCGTCCAGCATGCGGCCGGTCATCTTGGGGAACCAGAAGTAGATTCCGGCGTAGGTGGCGAACGCGATGGTGCCGAAGAGCACGTAGTGGAAGTGGGCGACAACGAAATACGTGTCGGACACGTGGAAGTCCATGGGCGGGCTGGCCAGCAGGACACCGGACAGGCCACCGAACAAGAACGTGACGATGAATCCGACCGAGAACAGCATCGGTGTCTCGAACGTCAGCTGACCGCGCCACATGGTGCCGATCCAGTTGAAGAACTTCACACCGGTCGGGACTGCGATCAGGAAGGTCATGAACGAGAAGTACGGCAGCAGTACGGCGCCGGTGGCGTACATGTGGTGTGCCCATACGGCGATCGACAGTGCTCCGATGGCGAAGGTCGCGTAAACCAGCGCGGTGTAACCGAAGATCGGCTTACGACTGAACACCGGGAAGATCTCCGACACGATCCCGAAGAACGGCAACGCGATGATGTACACCTCGGGGTGGCCGAAGTACCAGAACAGGTGCTGATAGAGAAGCACGCCGCCGGTGGCCGGATCGTAGATGTGGCCGCCGAGATGCCGGTCGTAGTACAGCGCGAGCAGCGCCGCGGTCAGAATCGGGAACGCGAGCAGGATCAGAATGCTGGTCACCAGAATCGTCCAGGTGAACACGGGCAACCGGAACAGCGTCATACCGGGCGCGCGCAGGCACACCACCGTGGTGATCATGTTGACCGCGCCGAGGATGGTGCCCAGACCCGACACCGCGAGGCCGAAGATCCACAGATCGGCACCGACGCCCGGCGAGTGCACGATGTCGGTGAGCGGGATGTACGCCGTCCAGCCGAAGTCGGCGGCGCCACCCGGGGTGACGAAGCCCGCGGTCGCCATGCTCGCACCGAACAGGTACAGCCAGTAGCTGACTGCGTTCAGACGGGGGAACGCGACATCGGGCGCGCCGATTTGCAGCGGCAGCACGATATTCGCGAACGCGAACACCACGGCCGTCGCGTAGAACAGCAGCATGATGGTGCCGTGCATGGTGAACAGCTGATTGAACTGTTCCGGCGAAAGGAATTGCAGACCCGGCCTGGCCAGCTCACCGCGCATCAGCAAGGCGAGCAGGCCACCGATCATGAAGAACGACATCGACGTGAACAGGTACATCTGGCCGAGTACCTTCGGGTCGGTCGTCGTGACCAGCCGGTAGATAGCCGAGCCCTTCGGCCCGAACCGCGCAGGAAACGGCCGCGTCGCTACCAACTGCGGCACTGGCTGTGGCTCAACGGCGGTCACTGATCCTCCTGGTGCGGGACGAACCTGACAACAAACCAGCGATAGCGTATGCGCGGCAAACCCTTATTCGGGCGCATAACCAGCGGACACGCCCTACTCGGATAGAAATTCTAGCGAGGAGTTACCCACCGTGGCCACAGCTGACGCGGCCGAACCTGCTCTCGCCTGCGACGGTGGCGGGCCACGATCGCATCGGGACCGCGACCCCGGAGAGTCACGGCTTCACCGCATCGGACGCCGCACAGACTGCCGACGACACCGTCGGCCTGCCCTGCGAGACCCCCGGCAGCTGCAATGCCTGTCTGACGGCACCTACACCACGTCCAATTCCATTGGGACGGAATCAAAGTCCAGATGATCGGCACACCGCCGAAGTAGTCGGCGGTCGCGGGCACGGATCCGGCGGTTCTCGATAGGCTTCGATCATGCGACGCCGAAAGCGCAAGACCTCGAGCGCGCAGCTGCCAGGGCTTACGAACGGCTTGGATCGGCTGCTCGTGGACCGCAGTGCGCGGGTTCGACCCACTCCCGCCGATCGGTTACTGCGGACCTTGAGCATGAGCGCCAACTACAGCAGGTTGTGGGTAGGGGTGGCCGCGGGCCTCGTCGTGGTCGGCGGACGTGCGCCGCGGCGTGGCGCGGTGCGCGGGCTGCTCGCGGTTAGTGTGGCCAGCGCGGTGGCCAATGGCATTGCCAAACCACTGTTTCCGCGGCGCAGACCACCGGACGAGTCGGTTCCGTTCGTGCGCAGGCTGGTTTCTCCGCCGGTGTCGTCGTCGTTTCCTTCGGGGCATGCCGCATCGGCGGCGGCCTTCGCGACAGGGGTCGCCCTCGAATCCCCGGCCGCGGGCGCGCTGGTTGCCCCGATAGCGTTGGCGGTCGGATACTCACGCGTGCATATCGGGGTGCACTGGCCATCGGATGTCGTGGCAGGCGCACTGCTCGGGAGCACTATCGCACTGACTACTCGACGCTGGTGGGCGGCGCGTCCCGACGAGCCCGCCACGCTCGGACCGGCCATGCGCATCGAGCCGGTGCGGGACGGAAACGGGCTGCTGTTGATCGCCAACCCGTATTCCGGCAGTGGCACCGGCGACGACGCCCTGCAGCTACTGCGTAAGCGCCTGCCCGCGGCGGAGATCCTCGAGCTCGACCCCGCGGTCGACCTCGCCGCGCAACTCGACGACATGCTGAGCCGAGAGCACTTCGTCGCCCTCGGCGTGCTCGGCGGCGACGGGACGGTGTCGAGTGTGGCCGCCGCCGCGGTGCAATATCGGCTGCCTCTCGCGGTCTTCGCGGGCGGCACACTCAACCATTTCGCGCGGGACGCGGGGGTGGAGGATATGGCGCGGACGCTGAACGCCCTGGAGGCGGGGGAGGTCGTCCGGATCGACACCGCGCGGGTGCAATTCGATCGTTCCGAACCCCAAACCTTCATCAACACGGCCAGTCTCGGCGGCTACCCGGACTTCGTCCGACTGCGTGAGCGATGGGAGACGCGCATCGGCAAATGGCCGGCCGCGGGAATTGCCATGGTACGACTGCTGTTTCGGGCGCAGCCGTTGCAAACCACCATCGATGGCGCGGGCAGCGCCATCTGGATGCTGTTCATCGGCAACGGTCGCTACCACCCGTCGCACCAGATCCCGATGTCACGACCCGAAATCCACCGCGGCACCCTCGACATCCGCTATCTGCGCGCCGACGTCGCCTTCTCGCGCACCCGCCTGATCTGGGCGACGCTCACCGGAACGCTGGAACGCTCGGCGACCTACGTCCACCGCCAAGCGGGCCGCTTGGATGTCGGCGTCGCCGTTGCCCCCGTTTCGTTGGCCACCGACGGCGAAGTCGACCACCGCGGCAAAGATTTCACCTTCACCAGTCAACCGTCTGCCCTTACCCTGTTCCGTCCACCGGACGAGAAGCCTTGACCTGCCGGTCGTCGCGATCGAAGCGCCGGGCGAGTGGTGCCGAACACCGGCGGGGGTCCGAAGATGTTTCGAGCGGGACGGCTGTGGAGCCCGGATTTATGAACTCTTGGCGTGTATTCAGCTTAGTTTGAGAACTATATTCATCTATCTAGACCTGATCTTGCATAATCTTCATACTCTCTCCTGTAGTGATCCCCGCCTCATCGGGGTCACAGATCGCAAACCGCCGAATCGACGTTCAGGAGTCTTGGTGAAGATCGGAATTCCTCGTGAGGTCAAGAATCACGAGTACCGGGTCGCGTGTACGCCTGCCGGGGTGCACGAGCTGGTTTCCCGAGGGCATGAGGTGTACATCGAGGCAGGAGCCGGTCGCGGATCGGCGTTCGAGGACGAGTCGTACGGGGTTGTCGGCGCGCATGTGCTGGAAACGGCCGACCAGGTCTGGGGGATCGCCGACCTCGTGCTCAAGGTGAAAGAGCCGGTGGCGGAAGAGTATTCGCGGATGCGCGAGGACCAGGTGCTGTTCACCTACCTGCACTTGGCGGCGTCCAAGGACTGCACCGACGCGCTGCTGAACTCCGGCATCACCTCGATCGCCTACGAGACGGTCACCGGACGGGACGGCTCGCTGCCGCTGCTGGCTCCGATGAGCGAAGTCGCGGGCCGGTTGGCTCCGCAGGCGGGCGCATACCATCTGATGCGCAGCGGTGGCGGACGCGGCGTGCTGATGGGTGGCGTGCCGGGCGCGCGGCCCGCGAAGGTGGTCGTGCTCGGTGCGGGTGTCGCCGGCAGCAATGCGATCGCCGTCGCCGTCGGTATGCACGCGGATGTGACTGTCCTTGACCTGAATATCGCCAGGCTGCGCGAAGTGGACGCCCAGTACCGGGGGCAGGTGCGGACCATCATCTCCAACAGCTTCGAGGTGGAAAACCTGGTCCGTGCAGCCGATCTGGTGATCGGCGCGGTGCTGGTGCCGGGCGCGAAGGCGCCCACGCTGGTGTCCAATGACCTTGTCGCGCAGATGAAGCCGGGCTCCGTGCTGGTCGACATCGCGATCGATCAGGGTGGCTGCTTCGTGGATTCCCGGCCGACCACCCATGCGGACCCGACCTATCGGGTGCACGAATCGGTCTTCTACTGCGTTGCCAACATGCCCGGCGCGGTGCCATACACCTCGACTGTCGCGCTCACCAATGCCACACTGCCGTACGCGATCTCGATCGCCGAGCGGGGCTGGCGCGAGGCGACGGCCGCGGATCCGGGCCTGGCGAACGGGCTCAGCACCCACAAGGGCGTCCTGCTGTCCGAATCCGTCGCGGCCGCACACGATTACGTCGCGCAGCGCCTGGCGGCCTAGGGGAATATGCGGTTCCGCGGTCGTAGGTGCTCGAAGATGAGGATCGTCTCGGTCGAGGCGACCGCGGGATGTGCGCTCAGATGGTTGAGCACGAACACCCGCAGCCCGTCGGTGTTCGCCGTGGCGACATGGATCAGATAGTCATCGGCACCCGCGATGAAATACACGTTCAGCACCTCGTCGAGTTCGGATAATTGCTCCCCGAACTGGGCGAGGTGCTGGCGTGCGTTGCCGTGCACGCGCACCGCGATCATGGCCTCCAGGTTCCTACCGAGCGCGGCCGGATCGATATCGGCGTGGAACCCACGGATCACGCCACGTTCGACCAGCGACCGCACCCGCCCCAGACAGGTGGACGGCGCGATCCCGGCAATGGCGGCGAGGGCATTGTTCGTGATGCGCCCATCCCGCGCGAGCTGATCGAGCAGGACCCGGTCGATGTCATCGATCGGGACGGCCTGGCTCGGCTTGCTGGCGATGGCCGGTATCGCAGGCGTCTCGTTCTTCCGCACAACCTCGACGGTACAGAACATCGTTCGCTGGATCGCCTTGTCGACAAACAATATTCGGAGGCTAATTCTGTCGGCCTCGGTATACGATCGACCGGTGAACACGTACTGGCATGTTGTCACTCCGCCGCCGTGCGCCTGATCGGGCGCACCTGCTGAATTCTTGACAAGCGTTCCCGGCTGACCCGCCAGGGCAGTCAGGGCTGTGTCGTGCGCCCGTTTCGAATCCACCTCCCACCGGAATTCGACGACGGAAGTTCACGACTGTGCCGAATCGCACCACTTCTCTGCCTGTTTCCAGGTCTGCTCACAGACCGCGGTTCAGCTTCTTCAGCGGGCCGATGCCCATCCTCGCCGCCTCGGTGTTCTGGGGTACGACAGGGACCGCCAGCTCCTTGGCTCCGGCGGGTGCCCCGGCCGCGGCCATCGGCTCGGCGGGCCTTGCCCTCGGCGGTCTGCTGCTGTTTGTCTCGAACGGCGGCGCCCGCCTGACATGCACCCGCGCCGAACGCGGTCTGCTGCTGATCGGGGCGCTCGCGATAGCGGGGTATCCGATCAGCTTCTATCCGGCCGTCGCGCACACGGGCGTTGCCGTTGCCACGGTGGTCACCCTCGGCAGCGCACCGGTGTTCGCCGGTCTGCTCGCCTGGATCATCGGGCGAGCCCAGCCGACCAGGCGCTGGCTGTGCGCCACCGCGGCGGCGGTTCTCGGCTGCGCCGTTCTGGTGCTCGGACCCGAACTGACCGGGGGGACCGCTCCGGTGAACCTCGTCGGCATCGTGCTCGCCGCTGCCGGCGGGCTTTCCTACGCCGTCTATTCGCTGATCAGCGCGAACCTCATCGCGCGAGGCCATTCGTCGAACTCCGTGCTCGGGTCGATGTTCGGCGTCGGCGGTCTGCTGGTGCTGCCGGTCGTGCTGTGCACCGACACGTCCTGGCTGTTCACCATGAGCGGTGCGGCGGTCGCGCTGCATCTGGCGATCTTCCCTACGTTCATCGCCTACCGCCTGTTCGGCTATGCCCTGCGGCACACCACGGCGCAGGTGGTCATCACCTTGACCTTCGCCGAGCCCGCCGTTGCGGCAGTCCTGGGTGTTGTCGTACTCGGCGAACGCCTGCCGATCATGTCCTGGTGTGGACTGGCGGTGCTCGCCCTCGCCCTCGTGGTACTCGCCGCGCCCGCTGGCGTCCGCCGCGATCGGGTGCGTCGGCGCGCTGAACCGGCAGCCTGGTGAGCTGACAAAACGACGGGGGTGGCGCGTACTCGCGCCACCCCCGTCGTCCCCTCATCAGCCTGCGGTAGCCGGCTTGCCGGCGTCCGCGTTGAGCTTGGAATGCGTGCGGGAATAGGTGAAGTAGACGACCAGCCCGACGACCAGCCAGGCCGCGAAGCGCACCCAGGTCTCCCACGGCAGCGACCAGATCAGGTAGACCGAGAAGCCGATGCCGATCAGTGGGATCACCGGCATGAACGGCAGCTTGAACTCCCGCGGCTCGTCGGGCCGGGTGCGGCGCAGCACGATCACGGCCACCGACACGACGATGAAGGCCATCAGAATGCCGATATTGGTGAGTTCCGCGACCACGGTGATGTCCAGCAGGCCCGCCATCACCGCAGCGCCGATACCGACGATCCAGGTCACCCTGGTCGGCACCTTACGAACGGGATGAGTCTTGGCGAACCATTCGGGCAACAGTCCATCGCGGCTCATGGCGAACCACACGCGGGTCACGCCGAGCATGAAGGTCAGCACCACGGTGACGATGCCGACGATGGCGCCGACCGCGATGATGTTCGCGATGCCTGGCATGCCGACCGATTCGAACGCGGTGGAGAAGCCGCTCGTCGGGCTGATCTCGGTGTACTTCTGCATGCCGGTCAACACCAGGGTGGCAAGGACGTAGAGCACCATCGCGATGGCCAGCGAGTAGATGATCGCCTTCGGCAGGTGCTTCTTGCCGTCCGTGGATTCCTCGGCTGCGGTGCTCATCGCGTCGTAGCCGAACACGGCGAAGAACACGGTCGCCGCGCCGGTCCACACCGCGCCGGCGCCGAAGGGGAAGTACGGGGTGTAGTTGGAGCTGTCGATGTGGAAGACACCGAGCGCGATGATGAGCACGACCAACGCGACCTTGATACCGACCGCGACGGTCTCGAACCGGCCGACGCTCCTGATGCCGCGGGAAAGCAGCCACGCCGTGCCGAGGCAGAACAGCATCGCGAAAACGTCGACCACGTGGCCGTCTCCGGTGCCGCTGGCACCCATCATCCAGTCCGGCAGCGAGATGTCGATCTGTTCGAGCAGGAATCGGAAGTATCCGGACACGCCGATGGCGACCACCGCCGCCACCGCGATGTATTCCAGCAGCAGATCCCAGCCGATGAACCAGCCCGCGATCTCACCGAGGGAGACATAGCCGTAGGTGTACGCGGACCCGGCCTTGGGCACCATGCCCGCGAACTCGGCGTAGCAGAGTGCGGCGGCGGCGCTGGCGACGCCGGCGATCAGGAACGAGATGAGCACCGAGGGACCGGTGACGGAGTGCGCTACCGAACCGGCGAGGGTGAAAATGCCGGCGCCGATGATGCCGCCGACGCCGATCGCCGTGAGCTGCCACAGACCGAGCGATCGCGACAGTTGCTCATCGGCGGGCGTATCCTCGTCGACTTCCCGTAGGGGTTTGCGGCGCAACATCTGGCTGCGCAACTCCGCGATGGACATAGACATCCTTTCGTCCTCTGCGCCACCGCTACGATGCAGTAACCCAGATCACACGTTCAGCTGGAGCTAGCTAATACGACCACAGCTGCGGTGTGATCGGCGAGTTGGATAAATAACGTTCAGGTGCCTTTGTCCGATCGGACTACAGCCCTGCGATCGGTCCGGCCCTCAGCGCTGGCTTCCCGGAACCAGCGAGCGCACGAAAAATGCCAGGTTGGCCGGGCGTTCGGCCAGTCGACGCATGAAATAGCCGTACCACTGATCGCCATAGGGCAGGTAGACCCGCAGGTGATGGCCCTCCTCGACCAACCGTCGTTGCTCGACATCTCGGATGCCGTAGAGCATCTGGAACTCGAACTCGTCGGCCTTGCGATCCACCTCCGTCGCGAAGCGCTGCGCGGCGTCGATGATCGCCGGGTCGTGGGTGGCGACCATCGGGTAGCCGTCGCCGTTCATCAGGATGCGCAGGCAGCGCAGGTAGGACGCGTCGACGTCGGTTTTGCCCTGGTAGGCGACGGACGCGGGTTCCTTGTAGGCGCCCTTGCAAAGGCGAATGCGCGAACCGTGGCCGGACATGTCCTGGCAGTCGGACTCGGTGCGGCGGAGGTATGCCTGCAGCACGGTGCCGAGCGTGGGGAAGTCTGCACGCAGCTCCCGCACGATGGACAACGTGGAATCGGTGGTGGTGTGATCTTCGGCGTCGATGGTGACCCACACCCCCGCTTCAGCGGCAGCGGCGCAGATCTGGTGCGCATTATCGCGCGCGATCGCGTGCCCGTCATCGGCGAGGGACTGGCCGAGTGCCGAGAGCTTGAGCGACACTTCCAGCGGCCCGACAATGGTTCCGGTGCTGTCGACCAACTCACGCAGCCGAGCCAGCTGCGACAGCAGTTGTAGGTAGTGCGACACCGTGTCGTGCGCCTGATCGATCTCGGTGGTGTCCTCGCCGAGGTAGTCGATGGTGATGTAGCGCCCGGAGCCGAGCAATGCGGTGGCGGTGGCGATCGCCTCGTCCTCGGATCGGCCCGCGACGAACCGGTCGACGAGTTTCTTGGTCGCGGGCATCCGCGAGATGGTGCGCTCGATACGGGGTGATCGGGAGGCGGCCAGCATGGCGGGCCGCAGCAGACCGGACTTTGCCATCACTTGGCCTCCGATTCGGTTGCCTGGTGCGGGTATCGGTGGTCGGTCGGCGGGACGAAGGTCTCCTTGAGGGTGCGTGCCGAGGTCCAGCGCAGCAGGTTCTGTGCCGAGCCCGCCTTGTCGTTGGTTCCGGACGCGCGACCTCCGCCGAACGGCTGCTGCCCGACGACGGCGCCGGTGGGCTTGTCGTTGATGTAGAAGTTGCCCGCGGCGAAACGGAGGCTGTCGGTTGCCTTGGCGACGGCGTTGCGGTCCTCGGCGATGATCGAACCCGTCAGGCCGTAGGCCGAGCCCTGATCGACCAGGTCGAGGGCCGCGTCGAAGGATCCGGCGACGGAATCGTCGTAGACGTGGACCGCGAGGATCGGCCCGAAGTATTCGGTGCTGAACGCCTCGTCGGTGGGATCGTCGCCGAGCAGCACGGTGGGGTCGACGAAGTAGCCGACGCTGTCGTCGGTGTGGCCGCCTGCGGCGATCGTCAGGCTCGGCGTGGCCTTGGCGCGGGCGATCGCGTCGGCGTTGCGGTCGAAGGCGCGCTTATCGATAACGGCGCCACCGAAATTGGTGAAGTCGGTGACATCGCCGTAGGTCAGCGCGGAGACCTTGTCGATGAGCTCGCCCGCCATCTTTGTCCACACCGACTTCGGGACGAACGCGCGCGAGGCCGCCGAGCACTTCTGGCCCTGGTAGTCGAACGCGCCGCGGATCAGTGCGGTGGTCAGTACCGCCGGGTCGGCCGAGCTGTGTGCGAGCACGAAATCCTTGCCACCGGTTTCTCCGACCAGGCGCGGGTAGGTGCGGTAGTCGGCGATATTGGTGGCGACCGCACGCCACAGGTGCTGGAAGGTTTTGGTGGAGCCGGTGAAATGGATTCCGGCCAGCCTGCGGTCGGTCAACACCACGTCCGACACCTCGGGGCCCGCGCCGTGCACCAGGTTGATCACTCCGGGCGGCAAACCTGCGGCCTCGAGCAGCTTCATCGTCCAGTACGCGGCGACCGCTTGGGTCGGTGCGGGCTTCCACACCACGGTGTTGCCCATCAGCGCGGGCGCGGTCGGCAGATTCCCGGCGATCGCGGTGAAGTTGAACGGGGTGATCGCGTAGACGAAACCTTCCAGCGATCGGTATTCGAGCCGATTCCACACTCCGGCGGACGAGATCGGCTGTTCCGCCAGAATTTGCCGCGCGAAGTGCACATTGAAGCGCCAGAAGTCGACCAGCTCGCACGGCGCGTCGATCTCGGCCTGATAGGCGGTTTTCGACTGCCCCAGCATTGTTGCGGCGGCGATTGTTTCGCGCCACGGGCCGGACAGCAGATCCGCGGCGCGCAGGAACACCGAAGCTCGATCCTCGAACGACAATGCCCGCCAGCCCGCTGCCGCGGCGGTGGCCGCTTCGACCGCATCCCTGGCATCGTCCGGTCCGGCTGTGGTGAGCGTGCCGAGCACGGCGGCGTGCCGATGCGGCTGCACCACGTCGATGGTCGGACCCGCGGTACGTCGGTGCACGCCGCCGATGACATGGTGGACCTCGGTCGGCGTAGCTTGCAGTTCGGCCAGCTTCGCCCGCAGTCGCGCACGTTCCGCGCTGCCGGGGGCGAACGTCCCTACCGGTTCGTTGACCGGCTGCGGGGTGGTCGCAATGGTGTCCATGAATCCTCCTGGGGTGTATGGAGTTTCGAAAGGTCGTGGACGACGACGATTGAGCGGAAGTCAACACCGGAAAACGGCACGAAGAATGAGCCAGTCGGACAAAGATAGAGTTGCCGCCTTGTCCAGCTGGCTAAAGTGCTGTACTGGGTCCGGAAAGTGAGGTGTTGACAGTGGCAATGAATGCGCAGACCGAGGGCAGCACACTGCGTGAGCTGCTCGACGCCCTGGACACCGCGGTGGTCGAGCTCGTGGACGCGCCGGAGGGCGATACGGTCGCGATACGGACGGTGGCGCTGGTGGACAGCTCCGATCTGACGGTGGAGACCGAGTCCCGCTCACCCATGCAGGACATGTATCTGCACGTCGGCATTGCCGAAGCCGAGGCGGTGCAGTGGCTGCGCGCTGTCGGCAAACGCCCCGTCGTGCACCGGCCGCGTGCGGTGCTGTCGAAGATTGCGCACGAGTCCGACGCCGTCCGCACGGCCGCGCACCGCGTCGGTGTCGCGCTGGTAGCGGTGCACCAGCAGGCGCGGTGGGATCAGGTCTTTCCGCTGATTCGCCGGATGCTCGAACGCGCGCGTGGGCAGCGCTCGACCACCGAGACGCGGGATCTGCTCGACGCGGACACCGATCTGTTCGGTCTGGCCCAGATCGTCGCGCAGAATGCGGGCGGCATGGTGTCCATCGAGGACCCGCAATCGCACGTCCTGGCGTACTCGGCCTCGAACGAGGCCGCCGACCAGTTGCGGATCCTGTCGATTCTCGGCCGCGAGGGACCGCGTGACTACCTACGCATCCTGCAGAAGTGGGGGGTGTTCGATCAGCTGCGACAGACCGACAAGGTCATCGACCTGCCCGCACACGACGAACTGAACATCAAACATCGACTGGTGGTCAGCATCCGGCGTCCGGCGGACGGAACTGCCGGTACGCCAAGGGTTCTCGGCACGATCTGGCTCCAACAGGGCGACAAGCCGTTCAAGCCCGACGCCGCCGAGGTCCTGCGCGGTGCATCGGCGATCGCCGCGCGCATCATCTCCCGCAGCCTCGACGCACCCTCCACCGAAACACTGTTGATACAAAGGCTGTTCGGCGCTCGCGGCAGTGGCGTCGACGTCCCGTCGGTGGCGAGCGCGCTGAACATCCCGGTGACCGGGCCCGCCGCGGTGGTCGGATTCGCCCTGACCGACATTGCGCAGGCATCGACCGAATCGGCGTCCCTCGGCAACGCACTACGCTTGCACGCCAGCTCATTTCGCCGCGACTCGCTCACCGCGGTACTCGGTGACCGAGTGTATGTCCTACTGCCGCACTATCAGTCCGTGCGTGCGGTGAACGCGTGGACGCGCCAGTTGGTCGCACAGTTCGAAACGAAGCGGTCCCTCGTGCTGCGCGCGGCCATCGCCATCCCCGTCGCCGATCTCACCCATGTCGCGAGCGCGCGGACCGAGGTCGACCGGGTTCTCGACAGCACCGCGACCACCTTCCCGAAAGGGCGGGTGACGACGCTGGCCGAATCCCGCACCGCTGTCCTGCTCGCCGAGATCCTCGACCTCGTCGGCGCCCGACCCGACCTGCACGACCCCCGGCTGCAAGCCCTGTTCGACTACGACCGTAAGCACGCCGCGAACCTGCAGGAAAGCGTCGAAACCTACCTGCGCGAACACGGCGACGTCCGCAGTGCCGCCGCCGCACTCCAGGTGCACCCGAACACGCTGCGCTATCGCATCCGCAGAGTCGAGGACATCGTCGGCGTCGACCTCGCCGACCCGGCCGACCGTCTCCTGCTCGAAGTGCAGCTCGCACTACCTCGCCGCGCCGACGCCTGAGCGCGCCACGGTGCCGATGTGCCGCCCGGTCGCCCGGGTATGTCGATAGCTGTCAGCTACTTCCGGATGACCACGGCGGATCTACGACCCGTTTGCCATTCGGATTTCGGCCGCTTCGGCGCAGGTCCGGCACCGATCTCCGACCGGACGACGGCCGAGGTGGTGCTCGCCTCTTTTGAACCGCGGGCTACCGGGTACCCGACAAGAATCGAATTCCGTTGGGAACGAGGTTTATCGGATGAAGGACGAGTCGATCACCGATCGGACCGAATCGCCGCGACACACACGTCGCGGCGACAGCTACGACGACATCGAGCCCTGGTTCGAGAAGTTGGCGGCGCTCGAGGCGACCGACCCACACCGTGCCACGATGCGAAATCACGTCATCGATCTTGCCCTACCGCTGGCCGAGCACATCGCTCGCAAATTCGCGGGCCGCGGCGAATCCTTCGACGACCTGCTCCAGATAGCGCGTCTCGGGCTGGTGCAGTCGGTGGACCGTTTCGATGTGTCCCGAGGCAGCGCGTTCCTCGCATTCGCGGTGCCGACCATCATGGGTGAGGTGCGCAGGCACTTCCGTGACCGCACCTGGTCGGTGCGGGTGCCGCGCCGGCTGAAGGAGATCCAGCTGAAGATCGGTCCGGCGACCGAGACGCTGTCGCAGCGCCTCGGTCGTATGCCGAGCGCCCGCGAGCTCGCCGAGGAACTCGACGTGGAGCTCGCCGAGGTCACCCAGGCGCTGGTCGCGCGCAACGCCTACCGGGCGAACTCGCTCGACGCGGCGAGCACCGACGACGGTGAGCAGGCCGCGCTGCCGCTGATGGACACCCTTGGTGCCGTAGAGCCCTGTTACGGCCTGCTGGAGGACGCCATGGCAGTGCGTCCGCTTGTCGCCGCGCTTCCGGAGCGGGAACGGCAGATACTGATCATGAGGTTCTTCGAATCGAAGACCCAGCAACAGATCGCCGACCGCCTCGGCGTCTCGCAGATGCAGGTATCGCGCATCCTGACCAGGACGTTGAGAAAGCTTCGTGAGCAAGCCTCGTATGATGAACACTTTTCACGTGCAGCGTGATGCGAACGAACTTCCCACCCTGGAGGGACATGTTCAAATTTATCGAGGTGGCCAACGCGGGCTTCGCCTTCGTCTCGGTCGCGGCCCTGGTCGGGACCGCTAGCGGGGCGGCAACGGCCGCACCCGTCGCGCCCGCGGTCGGGGGTGGTTCCGGCATCATCATCGACAATCAGTTCCAGTGCACCGTGACCACCGTCGGTCATGACGCGGCGGGCAGACTGGTCGGGCTGACAGCGGGCCATTGCGGGAACCCCGGCTCCCAGGTGGTCGCCGAGGCCAACCCCAACTACGGGGTGGTCGGCCGGTTCGTTTATTCCGATAAGAATCTCGACTACGGCATTATCCAGTTCGATCAGGGCCGGATCACCCCCGTCAATCAAGTCGGGACCGTCACCATCACCGAGATCGGCGCTCCGGCCCAGTTCCCGATGGTCGTCTGCAAGAAGGGCCGCACCACCGGCAACACCTGCGGTGTTGCCTGGGGCGACGTCTTCGGGACGAACAGTGAGACCTGGACCCAGATGTGCGTGTTGGAGGGTGACTCCGGTGCGCCGGTCGTCGTCGGCTCGACACTGGTCGGGATGGTGAACGCCTACCTGGCCATCGGCTGCTTCGGCCCTGAGGTCGGCACCACCATGAGCGTCATCATGAACAACATGAATGCGCGCGGCGACGTCGGCGCCGGTTTCCTGCCCATTTGATTCACCAACAGCCCTGCAGGGTCGCCTCGGTCAACTCGGCGACGACGTCATCGACGTTGCGTCGCCCGCGAAAAGCGTTGATCTGGCGTATCGCACCGTTGCCCCTGGCAAGGACGGCGGCCATCGAGTCGGCGACGAAGGTCCGCTCGCCGAGCTCCTCCAGCGCGGGTTCGACGTGCTCGACGAGCTTGGCGAGTTGCGCGACGGCCGGTCGGACCCGCCCGTCCACCGGGTCGACGCTGTCGCCGTCGAGGCCGCTGCGCGCGGCCTTCCAGTACGCCGCGCGCAAGATCTCGGCCGTCACGGGGGGAGCGGTGCGCCCCTGTGCCAAGGACCTGCGCGCCATCAGGACGGTGGCCCGGACCAGGGTCGCGAGCAGGGCGGTTTCCTCGACGGTGGCGGGTATGTCGCTGACGCGGATCTCGACGGTGGGAAACGACATCGACGGGCGGACGTCCCAATAGACCATCTTCTCGTCGAAGATGCTGCCGCTGGACAGCATCATGGCGACCATCGCGTCATATTCGCCCACCGATCGGAAATACGGCGGCGGCCCCGCGCTCGGCCAGCGTCGCCACAGGATGCTGCGCCAGCTGGCGTAACCGGTCTCGGCCCCGCGGTAGATCGCGGAGTTCGCGGTGAGCGCGAGGAACAGTGGCAGCCACGGCCGCAAGAAATTGCCGACCTGCAGCGCGACCTCGCGGTCGGGAACGCCGACGTGCACGTGGCACCCGCACAGCCCCTGCTCATGGGCGAGCATGCCGAAGTCCGCGGACATGCGCCGATAGCGTGGAGTGTCGGTGATCGGGAACGTCTGCGGCACGGTCGGCGGAATCGCCACCGCGAGCAGTCGGGCATCGTTCTTCTCAGCGCACGACGCGATACTCCTGCGCAGGTCGCGCAGCTCATCGCGCAGCTCGGTCGCGCTGGTGTGCACGGCGGTGTTCGTCTCCACCTGGCAGCGGGTGAGTTCCAGTTGGAGCCCGATACCGAGCTCCGCCGCTGTCTGCGCGACCGCCACATTCTTCGGAGCGGGCGCACCTGTCCGCGGATCCGCAAGGAGAAACTCCTCCTCGACACCGAAGGTTGCCGAGTCTGCGTCCATAGGAGCAGGCTACCCGCCTTCATCAGGGCAAACGTGAGCTCGGTACCGGATCGCGCACGAGGATCTGGAGGCTTTCGCCGGGCGGCCGGTGCCCGCGCCTGTGCGCGAGACGGCTGGGCGTCGGCGGCATACCGAGGTGTCGAGCATCGTGCAGGTCGACGCGATCGATGCCGAGACAGCGGATCGGCTGGCCACGCTGCTGATGGGCGCGGCGGCCACACGTGGTGCGGGTGATGAGCCGCTGCGGATCGAGACGGCCTATGACGAGGAGGGGGCGCGCATGAAGATCATCGTCCTCGGTGGCCTGGCCGACACCGCTCGGTTGTTCGACTATATGGAAGGGGTTCTCGCGTCATGAGCGGGATCTACAAGTCCGACGCGGGCGCGGATGAAATCAAGCGTCGCTACCAGGAATTACTGCGCGACTGGCCGGTTCCCGCCGAACGGGTACTGGTGCCGACCCGCGAAGGCGAGACCTTCATTGTGGTCTCCGGCCCCGAAGACGCGCCACCGGTGCTGCTGCTACACGGCTCGGGATCGAACACGACGATGTGGCGCGGCGATATCGCTTCCTGGGCACAGCATTTCCGCACCTATGCCATCGACATCATCGGCGAACCTGGCGGCAGTGCGCCGTCCCGACCGACTTTGGGCTCCGAGGATTACGCGCTGTGGCTGGACGATGTGCTGGATGGTCTCGGGATCGCGAGCGCCGCGATCATCGCGGCCTCCCTCGGCGGCTGGATGGCGCTGGACTACGCAACTCGCAGACCGGAGCGGGTGACCCGCCTTGCGCTGCTGTGTCCAGGCGGCCTGGGCAGGCAGACGATGGGCTGGCTGGTAAAGGCGGTGTTCCTCCGCATGTTCGGACGCTGGGGCGTACGTCGGTCGGCGCGTACCGTCACCGGCCTCGACATCCCGCAGGCCGGACCGGTTCTCGACGATGTGGTGCTGACCTTCAGCCAGTTCAAGCCCCGCACCGAGCGGCTTCCGGTGTTCTCCGACGACGACTTGCAGCGGCTGACCATGCCCGCGGTGGTGATAGTCGGTGGCCGAGATGTCCTGTTCGACTCCGCGGAAACCGCTCGGCGTGTTCAACAATGCATCCCGCACGCGACTGTGCACCTGCTGCCCGATGTCGGGCACGCGATCCTTGGCCAGACCGATTCCATTCTGGCGTTCCTGCGCGGCTGACCTGGCTGCTGGCAGGCGAACTCGCCACGGCCGCAGGCGATTACACCAGCGCCTTTGCCGTATACGAGCGGGAGTTGCGCGACTACGTGAAGATCAACCAGGACGGTGCGCACGAGGTGGTCGGCATGCTCTTCGCCGAGCCGCCGCTGCAGGAGGTATTCGATGCCATGGCGGCGAACCCGCCGGAGGACGAACCGGATGCCCTCACACTGAAGACCTATGGGTGACGACGACGCGCACCGCCCGGCCGCATTCGGTCGGGCGAGACGCCGTCCGGCGTGATGTTGGTGTACTACGCTTTGCTGGACGTTGTCTCTTCCTTGGAGACAGTGGGTGACGGGCAGCTTCACGAGGGTAGGGGCGGGAATGAAGCCTTGGGGACGTACCGAGCAGGTTCCGGCGGAGATTGCGAGCTCGCTCGTTTACGGTGCGCCGTACGAGACGGCCGAAGGAACAACGGTCATCACCGTCACCCGAATCGGTGGCATCGTTCGGCCGACCGCAAGGCCGGTCGGAGTGTTCTCGGTACACGACGGAAAGACCTCGTGGACACCCGCCGTCGACGGCACCCGGATAGCGCTGCTCGGCGAGACGATCGGCCTACTGTCCGCGGTTATCGCGACGCTCGCGGTGCTGCGCCGTCCACCATGGCCGGATCTGTCGCGCGGCGCACTCCGCGACTGGCTGCGCCGAGAATAGCCGAAAGGCTGGTGGCTGTGGCGCCAGCGAGGTCGATGCCAACTGCGCGATGGCCATGCAGTCGACGCTACCGGAGTCCGTCTATTCGGCACGCCCACCGATGCGGCGGGTGAGATCGTCTGCGGTGTAACGGACTCGAGCGGCGAGGCCGGACCAGTCGGCATCGCAAGGTTGCTGGGTGCAGTGATGACGCAGTGTCACGCTGATCGCGGCGATCGGACGGTGGTCGTGGTCGAACACGGCGTAGGCGACGGACGCGAAGCCGATGGTCACGTGGCCGTCCTCGCAGGACCAGCCGCGGCGGCGTTCCGCGGCGAGGGTGGTGCGCAGTTGCGCCAGGTTGGCCGGTCCCCGGTCGGTGCGGCGCACGAATGCCGCTGCGGAGGGGAAAAGGGCTCGCACATGCGTGGCGGGCAGATATGCGAGGATCGCCCGTCCGGATGCGGTCAGGTGGGCGGGTAATCGGACACCGACGTCGGTCACCAAGGTCTCCGGTCGGGCGGGCCGCTCCTTGATCAGGTAGAGCAGTTCGTTGCCGTGCAGCACGCCGAGGTGCGCGTTGTGTCCGACCCGTTCGACCAGCTCGCGCAGCAGCGGGCGGGCCAGCCGTTCGAGGGGGTCGTGGCGCAGGTAGGCCGAGCCGAGCTCGAATGCCGCGATGCCGAGTCCGTAGCGTCGTTCGGTGGGCAGCCGGGTGACGAATCGGGTCTGCTCGAGCTCCACCAGCAGGTGGTAGGTGGTGGAGCGGGGCAGGTCGAGCTCGCGGGCGATAGCGGAGGCGGACACCGGTCCGGCTCGCCCGGCCATCAGCTGCAGGATCGCCAGTCCGCGCCGCAATGCCGGGATATCGCTACTCGGACACATGCCCACTTCCTAGTATTGTCTCGGATTCCAGACTAAACCTGGCCGCGCCTCATTCTCCACCGGCTCCGCGCACGGTGGAATGGGCATATGTCGGATACCACGCAGCTACAGACGGTCGAGCTGGACGGACCGTTGACCATGGAGCATGTCGTCGCCGTCGCGCGCCTCGGGGCGAAAGTCCGATTCAGCGAGGCCGCCGAGAAACGCCTGACCTCGGCGCGGCAGCACGTCGATGCGCTGGCCGCGGGCACTGTCCCGACCTACGGCGTATCCACCGGCTTCGGCTCCCTCGCGACCCGCCACATTCCGCCGGAGAGCCGCGCGGCGCTACAGCGATCGCTGATCCGCTCGCATGCCGCGGGCGCCGGTCCTGCGGTCGAGCTGGAGGTGGTGCGCGCCATGATGCTGCTGCGGCTGCGCACCCTGGCCACCGGCCACACCGGTGTGCGGCCGGAAACCGCGGTCACCTTGGCCGCGATGATCAACGCCGGCATCACCCCGATCGTGCACGAATACGGATCTCTCGGCTGCTCCGGCGATCTCGCGCCGCTGGCCGCGGTGGCATTGGCATTGATGGGAGAGGGTGCGGTCACCGATTCCGCCGGAACCGTTGTCTCGGCGGCAACGGCATTGCGCGCGAACGGAATCGAGCCGGTGACCCTCGCCGAGAAAGAGGGGCTCGCGCTCACCAATGGCACCGACGGCATGCTCGGCATGCTGGTCCTCGCACTCGCCGATCTGCACCGGCTGCTCGACATCGCCGACCTGACGGCCGCGATGAGTGTGGAGGCATTGCTCGGCACCGACCGCGTGTTCGCCGACGACCTGCAGGCACTGCGCCCGCACCCCGGCCAAGCGCATTCGGCGCGGCGGATCCTGGCTGCCCTCGCGGGATCCGAGATCGTCGCCAGCCACCGTGGCCCGGACTGCAACCGAGTGCAGGATGCCTACTCGCTGCGCTGCGCCCCGCAGGTGCACGGCGCAGCACGCGATACCGTCAGCCACGCCGAGACGGTCGCCGAGCGAGAGTTGGCCTCCGCCATCGATAATCCGGTTGTGCTCGCCGACGGTCGGCTGGAATCCAACGGCAATTTCCACGGAGCGCCGGTCGCTTACGTTCTGGACTTCCTTGCCATCCCGGTCGCCGACGTGGCAAGCATGTCCGAACGCCGTACCGATCGGATGCTGGATGTCGCTCGCTCCCACGGTCTCCCGGCGTTCCTGGCCGTCGACCCCGGCGTCGACTCCGGTCACATGATCGCCCAGTACACCCAGGCGGGCATCGTCACCGAACTCAAGCGGCTTGCGGCACCCGCGTCGGTCGACTCGATCCCGAGCAGCGCTATGCAAGAAGACCATGTATCGATGGGCTGGTCGGCCGCACGCAAGCTGCGCAGAGCGGTATCCGGGCTGTCATCCGTCCTCGCGGTCGAATACCTGACTGCCGCACGCGCACTCGACTTCCGTGCCCCACTGCGTCCAGCACCGGCCACCGCGGCTGCACTCGCCTTGCTGCGCACCAAGGTCGATGGCCCTGGACCGGACCGCCATCTGGCCCCCGAGATCGCCGCAGCGACAGAACTCGTCAACTCCGGCGAGCTGCTTCGCGCCGTAGCACCCCACCTCAGCCCATAACCGAATCCCCATCCGAGGGAGACAAGTCATGTCAGCAGCGCTGCTTGTGTCGTCGAGTGGCACACCATCGAGTGGGCTTCTCGGTATTCGCCGCAGTCATGCGTCACTGGCGGGCGTCGATCGCGGTGGGGCGGGTTTCGATGGGATGGAAGGGCTTTGATGGCGCGGAATGTTCGGGCAGCTCGGGGGTCGGGGTTGACGGCGCGGAATTGGCAGGCCGAGGCGGCGTTGCGGATGCTGCACAACAATCTGGATCCGGAGGTGGCCGAGCGGCCGGACGATCTGGTGGTGTACGGCGGGACCGGGAAGGCCGCTCGGGACTGGGCCAGTTTCGACGCGATCAGCCGGTGCTTGACGACGCTCGATGTCGATGAGACTTTGCTGGTGCAATCGGGGAAGCCGGTGGGGGTATTCCGTACGCACGAGTGGGCGCCGCGGGTGCTGATCGCCAACTCGAATCTGGTGGGGGATTGGGCGAATTGGCCGGAGTTCCGCAGGCTGGAGGCGCTCGGCCTGACCATGTACGGGCAGATGACCGCGGGCTCGTGGATCTACATCGGCACCCAGGGCATCCTGCAGGGCACCTACGAGACCTTCGCCGCCGTGGCGGACAAGCGATTCGGCGGCACCCTTGCGGGCACCCTCACCCTCACCGCAGGGCTCGGCGGAATGGGCGGTGCGCAGCCGCTGGCGATCACCATGAATGGTGGTGTGGCACTGGTGGTCGAGTGCGATCCGGCCCGGGCTCGGCGGCGGGTGCGTGACCGCTACCTCGACGAGATCGCCGATGACTTCGACGACGCGGTCGCCCGCGTCTCGACGGCACGCAAGCAGCGAAAAGCGTTGTCGGTCGGACTGATCGGCAATGCCGCCGAGATGCTACCGAAGCTGCTGGTGGCCGGTGTCGAGGTCGATATCGTCACCGACCAGACCTCCGCCCACGACCCGCTCGCCTACCTGCCGCGTGGCGTCGACCTCGACGACTGGTCGGACTACGCGGCGAAGAAGCCGGACGAATTCACCGATCGGGCCCGAGAATCCATGGCCGATCACGTCGACGCCATGCTCGGGTTCCTCGATCGCGGCGCGGAAGTCTTCGACTACGGCAACTCGCTGCGCGGCGAGGCGAAGCTCGGCGGTTGCGATCGGGCATTCGACTTCCCCGGGTTCGTGCCCGCCTACATCCGTCCACTGTTCTGTGAGGGCAAGGGCCCGTTCCGCTGGGCCGCGCTGTCCGGCGACCCGCAGGACATCGCCGCGACCGACCGCGCGATCCTGGATCTGTTTCCCCACCACGAATCCCTGCGCCGGTGGATCAGCCTCGCCGGGGAACGTGTTGCCTTCCAAGGGCTCCCGGCCCGCATCTGCTGGCTGGGCTATGGCGAGCGGCACCTGGCCGGGCTGCGCTTCAACGAGATGGTGGCCAGCGGCGAAGTGCGGGCGCCCGTCGTGATCGGGCGTGACCACCTGGACTCCGGCAGCGTCGCGTCCCCGTACCGCGAGACCGAGTCGATGGCCGACGGATCCGACGCCATCGCCGACTGGCCACTGCTCAACGCCCTGGTCAATACCGCCTCCGGCGCCAGCTGGGTATCCATTCACCACGGCGGCGGTGTGGGCATGGGCCGCTCCATCCATGCCGGACAGGTCTGCGTGGCCGACGGAACCGCGCTGGCCGCGCAGAAGATCGAGCGTGTGCTGACCAACGACCCCGGCATGGGCGTCATTCGACACGTGGACGCCGGGTACGAGCGTGCCGGTGAGATCGCCGCCGAGCGTGGTGTGCGGATCCCGATGCAGGAGGACAAGTGAATACCGGACGGGATATCTCGCGTGGCCGAAGGAGCGGTGTGCTCCGCTGGCGGATAGGTAGATGTCTATGAGCGCCGATCGTCTGTTGGGCCAGATCGCCGATGTCGGACGTGATGTCGGACGCGGCGGCTATTCGCGGCATGTGTTCGACGACTCGGAGTTGGCGCTGCGCCAGTGGTTCATCGAGCAGGCCGGTTTGCGCGGCCTCGCGGTGCGTACGGATCGCAACGGCAATATCTGGGCGTGGTGGGGACGTCCAGGGCAGGGCGCCGTTGTCACGGGAAGCCACCTCGATTCGGTGCCGGGCGGCGGCGCGTTCGACGGCCCCCTCGGCGTCGCCAGTGCCCTCGCCGCCGTAGATATCTTGCACGCCAAAGGTTTCACTCCGGTCAAGCCGCTCGCGCTGGTGGTGTTCGCGGAGGAGGAGGGCGGCCGGTTCGGTGTGCCGTGCCTCGGCTCCCGGCTGATGACGGGAGCTCTCGACGCCGACCGCGCCCGCGGGCTGCGTGACACCGCCGGAATCACCCTCGCCGAGGCCGCCACCAAGGCCGGGCACGACCCGGAGCGTTTCGGCGCCGATCCCGAATCACTCGCCCAGATAGGCTGTTTCATCGAGCTACACGTGGAGCAGGGCCGCGGCCTCATCGACTTGGACAGCCCGGTCGCCACCGGCAGCTCCATCATCGCGCACGGCCGGTACCGGTTCTCCTTCTCTGGGCAGGGAAATCACGCGGGAGCCACCCTGATCGCCGACCGCCACGACCCGATGCTGCCCGCGGCCGCGGTGATCGCCGCCGCTCGGCGCGCCGCCGCCGCAACTCGCGACGCCAGAGCGACCGTGGGTCGACTCGTCCCGGTGCCCGGCGGCACCAACGTGATCGCGTCGACCGTCGATCTCTGGCTCGACGCCCGAGTGCCGGGCAACGGCCGCACGACCGCTCTCGTCGACGACATCGCCGAAGTCGCCCGCGTCGCCGCGGCGGAGGAAGGGTGCGAGGTCACCGTGACCGAGGAGTCGTATTCGGACGATGTGGTTTTCGACGAACCGCTGCGCCGCCAGATGGACGATGTACTCGGCGGCGTTCCCGCGCTACCCACCGGAGCCGGCCACGACGCGGGGATCCTCGCCGCGCATGTTCCGTCCGGCATGCTCTATGTGCGCAATCCGACCGGAATCAGCCATGCCCCAGAAGAATACGCGGAGCCCATCGATGTGGATTTCGGTGCGATGAGCCTCGCGCATGTGCTGCGGGAATTGGCCGGATGATCAGGTATTGGACCGGATATTCCGCCCTGGCAGACGATTTCGCCGTGGCGGGGGAGCCACCCGCCCTCCGGCGGCGAGAGGAGGCGGTCGGATGAGCGTGTATTGGGCCGAGTATGCCTGGTTGCCGGATGGTCTCGCCGAGTCGGTGTCGATCGATGTCGACGGGGAGATGATCGGATCGGTGGTGGTCGGCGCCGCGCGGTCGGGAAAAGTGCTGGCGGGGTTGACCGTGCCTGGGTTCGCCAACGCGCACTCGCACGCCTTTCATCGGGTGTTGCGTGGGCGCACCCACCATGATCGCGGCACGTTCTGGACGTGGCGGGAACGGATGTATGCCGTTGCCGCCCGGTTGGATCCCGACTCGTATTACCGGCTGGCGCGCGGGGTGTACGCCGAGATGGTGCTGGCGGGGTACACGAGTGTCGGCGAGTTCCACTATCTGCACCATGGCCCCGGTGGCGTGCCCTACGACGATCCGAACGCGATGAGCGCGGCGTTGGCCGCCGCCGCCGAGGACGCCGGGATCAGGCTCACGCTGCTCGACACCTGTTATCTGTCGGGCGGATTCGGCTGGCAGCTCGACGAGCATCAGCGGCGGTTCAGCGACGGCGATGTGGGTGCGTGGGCCGAACGCGCCGCCGCATTCACACCGAAGTCGGACCTCGCGCGAACGGGGGTGGCCGCGCACTCGGTGCGGGCGGTGCCGCCGGGGGCGCTGCGGGTGGTCGCGCAACAGGCCGACGGCAGGCCGGTGCATGTCCACCTGTCCGAACAGCCCGCGGAGAATCGCGATTGTCTGGCCGCGCACGGCCGCACGCCGACCGCGTTGCTTGCGGAGACCGGGATGCTCGGACCTCGGACGATCGCCGTGCACGCGACACATGTGACCGCCGCGGACATTCGGCTGCTCGCCGGAATGCGCGCGGGCGTGTGTGTCTGCCCGACCACCGAACGCGATCTCGGTGACGGCATCGGCCCCGGTCGCGCGCTTGCCGACGCCGGGGTGCGACTGTGCCTCGGCAGCGATAGCCATGCGGTGGTGGACGCCTTCGAGGAATGGCGGGCGCTCGAATTGAACGAGCGGCTGGCCAGCCGCTCGCGCGGGCGCTTCGATCTTGCGCAGTTGTACAGTGCGGCAACAGACCACGCGTCGATCGGCTGGCCCGAGGTGGGCCGGATCGAAGCGGGCGCGGCAGCGGATCTGGTGACTGTCGACCTCGACTCGGTCCGCACCGCGGGCACCGACCCGGCCGCCGCGCTGTTCGCCGCCACCGCCGGCGATATCCGCGAGGTTCTGGTAGCGGGCAAAGCCGTTGTCGCCGAGCACCGGCATGTGCGGTTGGAGTCTCCCGAAACTCTCCTGCGAGACGAGATTCAGGCATTGTTCCGAGCGTGATCACCGCCGGGATGTACCCGGCCGTCGCGACGTCTGCTCAGCCCAGCCAGGCCCGGTACCAGTCCACCGTCCGCCGCCAGGCCTCGTCCGCCGCGGTCGGGTTGTACCTCGGTCCGGTGTCGTTGAAGAACGCGTGGTCGGCATCCGGAGCCACGAACACCTCATACGGTAGGCGCGCGTGTTGCAGCGCCGCTTCCGCGCCGGGCCGCGACGCGTCGATTCGGGCGTCCTGTGCCGCGTAGACGGCCAGCACCGCGGCCTTCGAACCGGAGACGTCGCCGTTGTCCGGGAAGGGGCCGTAGAACGGGGTGGCTGCGGCCAGCTTCGGTGTGCCGGACGTCAGCAGCAGCCACACCAGGCCGCCGCCGAAGCAGAATCCGGTGGCACCCACCTGCTGACCGGGCGCCCGCCGCTCGAGTTCGTCGATCCCGGCCCGCAGGTCGGCGACGAGCTTGTCCTGCGGGATCTTGCTGAGCGCGGCGGTGGCGGCGGCCGGGTCGGTGAAGACGCCGGTGCCGCCCGATTCGGAGAGCAGGTCGACGGCGAGCGCGGAGTACCCGACGCCCGCGAATCGTCCTGCCACCGAACGGATGTGGTCGGTGAGCCCCTTGTTCTCGTGGATGACGAGTACCGCGCCACGCGGCTGTGCCGCCGCTGCCCACGCGCCCCGCAACTCGCGACCGTCGGGGCCGGGGAAGGTCACCGGCGTGGTGAGCACCGCGGTACTCATCCCCGGCGGCGGCGCCGCCGAACCGGTTGCCGATGTCACCGGATTCGCAGTCTGTCCATCGCTCGAACAGGCTGCGAGCAACGCGGCCGCCGTCGTCGTACCTACTCCGAGCAGTCCGAGACGGCGCAGCGCCTCACGCCGGGTCAATAACCCGTCGGCATGGTCGGCAGCGATTTCTTCGACGATGTAGCGCTGCAGCGGCGTCATGAACCCCAGCCTAAGACCGAAAACCGAATGCCGGTGCGCCTTTCTGCGATCGTGCGAACGGTCGCGCAGAGGGCAGGCATCCGCTAGCAGCGGTCGCCTGCGTCGAGGGCGGCCAGCAGGTGGCGCAGTGTTTCGCGCTCGTCGGGGGAGAGTGCGGAGAACAGTTCTTCTGCGGCCTGTCGGCGGGCGGCGGACATTTGGGACAGGGCGGCGCGGCCCGCGTCGGTGAGGGTGACCAAGGTGGAGCGGCGGTTGGACGGGTCGTGGGCGCGGCCGACCAGGCCCGCGGACTCGAGGGCGTCGACAACCGTGGTGGCGGAGCGGGGGACGATGTCGAGCCGTTCGGCGAGTGCGGCCATGCGAAGCGGCTCGCTGTGGCGGGCGATGATGCGCAGCGCGCGAGCTTGGGCGGGAGTCAGGCCGAGTGGCGCGAGGCGGGCCGCCTGGTTGCGGCGGATCCGCTTGGCGGCTCGCAGGAACAGCTCGGGCAGGTCACTCTCGGGAGCGGTATCCACAAAGCTGAGCATAGCTCATTATTCAGTGGAATAATTGTGAGTCATACTCAGTTCTATGGGTAGTTTTCCGTGAAAGGAGGCGCCTATGCAGCCCCCACCCGCTCAACTCGGCCGGATCGTCCGGCTTTTCCGGCCCTATCGGGCCCGCCTTGCTCTGGTGGCCGCGCTGGTCGGCCTGTCGTCGGTCGTCTCGCTCGCCTCCCCGTTCATGCTGCGCGGCGTCCTCGATGTCGCACTCCCGAACGGTCGCACCGGCCTGCTGACCGTCCTTGCTGTCGGCATGGTCGCGGTAGCGGCGTCGACCAGTGTCCTCGGCGTGCTTCAGACCTACATCTCGACCGCGGTCGGACAGAATGTCATGCATGACCTGCGGTCCGCGGTGTACGCCCGGCTGCAGCGCATGCCGCTGTCCTTCTTCACCGCAACCCGCACCGGCGAGGTGCAGTCCAGGATCGCCAATGACATCGGCGGCATGCAGTCGACGGTCACTTCGACCGCGACCTCCCTGGTCTCCAACTTCACCACCGTCGTCGCCTCGATCATCGCGATGCTCGCCCTCGACTGGCGCCTGACCGCGGTGTCGCTGATCATGCTGCCGTTCTTCGTCTGGGTGAGTCGCCGCGTCGGCAACGAGCGCAGGAAGATCACCGCTCAGCGGCAGCAGAAGCTGGCGGGCATGTCGGCGATCGTCGAGGAATCGCTCTCGGTGAGCGGGATCCTGCTCGGACGCACGATGGGCCGCTCGCCCGCGCTGATCGACAACTTCGCGAAGGAATCGCGCGGACTTGTCGACCTGGAGATTCGCTCCGGCATGGCCGGTCGCTGGCGGCAGTCGACCATCCAGATCGTCATGTCGGCGATGCCCGCCGTCGTCTACTGGGCCGCAGGACTGACCGTCGCCGCCGGGCATCCACTGGTGTCGATCGGCACGCTGGTCGCCTTCACCACCTTGCAGAGCAGTCTGCTGCGGCCGATGGTGCAACTGCTGTACACCGGTGTCGAGGTGCAGAGCTCGATGGCATTGTTCGGCCGAATCTTCGAGTACCTGGACCTGAAGCCCGACATCGAGGAGCCGCAACGACCGCTGCCACTGCCGAAGGCCGTGGGTGAGGTCCGATTCGAACAGGTCGGTTTCTCCTATGGGTCCGGCACTCGGAATGTGTTGAGCGACATCGATATCACCGTGCCCGTGGGGACTCGCACGGCCGTTGTCGGCGAGACGGGTTCCGGCAAGACCACTCTCGGGTATCTCGTCGCACGCCTATACGATGCGACCTCGGGTCGGGTCACGATCGATGGAACAGATGTGCGGGACCTGTCTTTCGCCGATCTCGCCGGTGCCGTCGGCGTGGTGTCTCAGGAGACCTACCTGTTCCACGCGTCGGTCGCCGACAACCTGCGTTTCGCCAAACCCGATGCCACGGACGAGGAATTGCACGCCGCCGCGCGGGCCGCGCAGATCCATGACCACATCTCGAGCCTGCCGGACGGATACGACACGATGGTCGGCGAGCGCGGCTACCGGTTCTCCGGCGGCGAGAAACAGCGCCTCTCGGTCGCGAGGGTCATCCTGCGCAATCCGCCGATCCTGGTGTTGGACGAGGCGACGAGCGCGCTGGACACCCGAACCGAACGCGACGTCCAGGCCGCCATCGACGCCCTGTCGGCGGGCCGTACGACCATCACCATCGCCCACCGCCTCTCCACCATTCGGGACGCGGACCAGATCGTGGTCCTCGAGCGCGGCCGGATCGCCGAACGCGGAACACACCGACAGTTGGTGGAATCGAACGGCCGATACGCCGAGCTCCTCGCCCGCGACACCACGTTCGACACCGAACAGGACCTGGCCGAACTCGAATTGCTGAGTACACCAGTAGTTTTCGACAAGGCGCTATGACCGAGGCGTCGGTGGCGAACGAAACTCCGAACCACCGGCCGACTGTCGCGGCGCGTCTCGGTTCAACGCGCGGGGAAGCGGATGATCCGGTCATCGCCCGCGCGTGGTTCGCCGCGCCCGTCGGTGTTGGACGTGGTGAGCCACAACGCGCCGTCCGGTGCGATCTCGACCGTGCGCAACCGGCCGTGGTCCTCGAGTCGTGCCACCGGTTCGCTCGGCCTGCCGTCGTGAAGTGTGGCAGTCCATAGCCTTTCGCCGCGTAGCGCAGCGACGTAGAGGGTGTCGGCGGCGATGGCGATACCCGAGGGCGATGCGGCCGACGGTGCCCAGACCAGCAGCGGTTCGGTATATCCGCGGTCGGCGCCGCCCATGCCCTCGACCTGGGGCCAGCCGTAATTGCGGCCCGGCTCGATCAGATTGATTTCGTCGAAGGCGTTCTGCCCGAATTCGGCGGCGAAGAGCCTGCCCGCGCGATCCCAGGCCAGGCCCTGCACGTTGCGATGGCCGAGGCTGTATATCGGCGAGCCTGACGTCGGATTCCCTGGTGCCGGGTCGCCGTCGGGTGTCAGCCGCAGGATCTTGCCATTGGGGTTCGCGGGATCCTGCGATCGCGCGGCCTGACCCGCGTCGCCGGTGCCGACGTACAGCATGCCGTCCGGACCGAACGCGAGCCGGCCACCATTGTGGTTTCCGGCCTTCGCTATTCCGTCGAAGATCACCTCCGGCGTGCCGTCGAGCCGGAACCGCACGATCCGATTGTCCTGCGCGGCGGTGAAATACGCGTACACGTAACCGTTTTCGTGATAGCGCGGCGAGACAGCCAACCCGAGCAGGCCGCCTTCGCCGCGCGCGACGACGCCAGAGACCGCATAGACCTGCTCCGGCGCGCGCCCGGGGGACACGCGCAGCACCCGGCCGCTGTCGCGCTCCGCGACCAGAGCGTCACCATCGGGCAGAAACGCCAGCCCCCAGGGGACTTCGATGCCGCGAGCGATTTCTTCCCCAGCGCCCAGATCGGGCACCCCCGCCGTGCTGCTGCTCGCAACCGTGGTGGCGGTGCCCGCGGACCGCTCTGGTTCGGAACTGTGGTCGCAGGCCGATACCGCACCCGTGACCAGAACCGCCATGGCAACGACACCCAGCCTCCGACGCGCGCGTGGGGCGGGCATCAGGGTGGAAAGGTGCGTTCGTCGGATCGCCATGAACCAGGGTTGCACGAGGTCGGCCGTGCCGTCAGCCGCTCTTGCGCAGCACCCCGGTGATCGGGCCGAGCAGTCCCGGCATGCTGTAGGACAGCGACCCGTCCGGTTGCAGCGTGACCGTCGACACCGAGCCATTGTCCATGCAGTCGGCCGGACTTTCGACAAGCCTTGCCACCAAGGTTATTTCGGTAGAGGCCACGGTTTTCAACCGTTCGACGCGGGAGCACTTCTGGCGCGATACCGAGCCGGTGTTCGACGACTTGGCTATTTCTTCGCCGATCTGCCCTTCCTCGATGGTCAGGTCGATATCGAACGAAACGAGGATGTCCCTGGCGACCCCGGTCCAATGACCGACAAACCCTGCGGGCACGCTGCCCGCGGCGGTAGCCGACGTGGTGCTGGAAGGCGCTGAGGTCGAGGTTTCCTGGACCGATGACGCGGGCGCTGTGGTGCTGGCGACCACCGAGGTACCGGTAGTTGCGGACGTTCCTGGCGATTCATCCTTCAGCTGTCCGCCGATGACGAACGCGCCGCCCGCGACCGCGACCGCCGCCACCAGGACACCGGCGATCAGCGCGCCGCGACGGCCGCCGGACTTGCGGGTCGACTGTGCCGTGTCGGGACGTGCCGAGGATTGCGCTCCATGGACCGGCATGGGCTGCGGTCCGGGTCGGTCCGTGGGCAGCGGCTCGGTCCACTGCTGGGGTGCGCCCTGCTGCCCGGGCCAGTCCGGCCCGGTCCGGTAGGACTGGGTGCCCCTGGTCCGATCCATCGGTGGCATCCCGGTCCCATAGGACGGTGCGCCTTGCTGCCAGGTCTGATCCGTCGGCCGGTTCCCGTACGGCGGTGCGCCTTGCGGCCCCGACTGGAAAGGAGGCGAATAATTCAGCGCGGGTCGGGAGACCGTCGGAGCGGACCGCGACGGATCCGGAACCTGCCCGCGCAGTGCGTCCGGCACCCGGACCGGGCCGGAGTCCAGGTCGAGCAGCTGCACCGCTCGCCTGCTCACCTCCTCGAGCACCGGTGCGGGCAGCCAGCCCGCGCGTTCGGGCACGCCGAGGTCGAGCAGTGCGGCATGCAGCTGCTGCGGTGTCGGGCGCGCGGCCTCATCCTTGGCCAGGCAGGCGGCGATCAATGGGCGCAGCCGCTGGGGCACGCCGTCGAGCTGCGGTTCTTCGTACACCACGCGAAACAGCATCTGCACTGTCTCGCCGACACCGAAAGGCCCGTGCCCGGTTGCCGCGAACACGAGAACACCGCCGAGCGCGAAGACGTCGCCTGCCGGACCGACCGGTGTGCCGAGCACCTGCTCCGGGCACATGAAACTCGGTGAGCCGATCACACTGCCGGTAGTCGTGAGCGCGCTGTCCTCGACGGCACGGGCAATGCCGAAGTCGATCACCTTGGGGCCGTCGATGGCGAGTAGCACATTGGACGGCTTGAGGTCGCGGTGCACCACCCCGGCCTCATGTACCGCGATCAACGCTTCGGCCAGTCCGTGCGCGAGCACAAGCAGCGGGTTTTCGGTGAACGTGCCGAACTGCTCGACGGCCTCGGTCAGTGAGAATCCGGCCACATAACCCGTTGCCAGCCACGGCGGATCGGCGTCGACATCCGCGTCGAGTACCGCTGCGGTGAACTGCCCACCGACGCGCCGTGCCGCGGTGACCTCGCGTCGGAAGCGTTCACGGAATTGCGTGTCACCGATGAGATCCGGTCGGATGACCTTCACCGCGACCGTGCGGCCCCCCGAACTGCGTCCGAGGTACACCCGGCCCATGCCGCCCGAGCCGAGCAAGCCAAGTAACCGGTAGTCCCCGATCCGCGTCGGATCGTCCATGTCAAGCGGTCGCATCGCGACGTTGGTTTCCCTTCGGATCGAATTCGAACTCCCGAAAGGCTACCCACCTGCCGACCGGGGTGTCCGCTCACGTCGACGCGAGCTCTGCCGGTCGGGCGCCGCGAACACGTCGGGCCAGCAGATACGCCGCGATCGCGGCGGGGATGTTCATGAGCACGCCGTACACGGCGGGCGGTACCGCCATCGCACTGTTGTGCAGGACCGTCGAAGCGACGGCGATGGCGAGCGCGCCGTTGTGGATGCCGATTTCCATGGCCGAGGCAATCGCCTGATCGGCGTCGACCAGGAAGAGCCGCGGCACCGTGTAGCCGATGACGAAGCTCAGCGTCGATAGCACGAGACTGATCGTGGCGAGCTTGCCGATGTTCTCGGTCAGGGTGTCGAATTCGCGGCCCACCGCGGCGACGACGACGAGCAGCAGCACGACGGCAGACACGATCTTGACGTTCTTGCGCATCCGGTCGGCCCACGCGGTGAAGCGACGATGCACCCACATGCCGATCGCGGCCGGGACGAGCACGATCGCGAAGACCTGGACGAACTTGTCCGGGCGCAGCCCGATGGCCGCGTCCTGCTCCATGAACAGCGTGTACGCCAACGAGACAACCAGCGGCAGGGTGAATACCGCGAGGACCGAGTTGATCGCGGTGAGCGTGATGTTCAAGGCCACATTGCCACCTGCGATATGACTGAACAGATTGGCCGACGGGCCGCCGGGCGCGGCGACGAGCAGCATCATTCCGACTGCCAGGGCGCCCTCGAGCCGGAACAGATAGACAAGGCCGAGGCAGATCGCGGGGAGCAGCACCATCTGACACACCAGGGCGATGACGGCGGCCTTGGGATAGCGCAGGACGCGGGCGAAGTCGTCGACGGTCAAGGTCAGGCCGAGACCGAACATCACCAGTGCCAGGGCAAGTGGCAAGAATACCGCGAAAATCGTTGAACCCATTCGGATCTCCTCGTTGCCGGACTTGATCGGGTGTCGACGTTATCGACTCGGGCAGCAGGAAGCGAGTCGGCCGGGGGTGCTGCTACGCGCGAAATGCGACGAACCGACCGGACCGTGCCTAACCGAATATTCGCCAATCGGTTGCTAGGGTCGGCTCGCACTCATGTGTTGATCTGTCGGACGTACCGCGTATCGGTCGAGGAGGGTCATGTTGTCGGGGCGTGAAATGACGCGGCTGTTTGTCCGCACGTTCCGATTGGCGATGGCGGCCGGTGCGGCGGCGACGATGATCGTCGGTGCCGCCGGGACCGCCGCGTCGCAGGAATCGACCGGCAACACGCACACCGAGAAGTGGACCGCGCTACACGACGGTCCGCAGCAATACCCGGAGATCCACATCGACTGGGATGTCCCGATCCAGATGAGCGACGGAGTCGTGCTGAAGGCCAACGTGTATCGGCCGGTCGACGGCTCCGGATCGATCGTCGAACAACCCCTGCCGACGATCGTGAACCTCACCCCGTACACCAAACTCTTGACGAACCTGGTCAATTCCGCGCTGTCCATCCCGGGCCTCCAGCCGCTGGCCATGGAGCTTGCCCGGCGCACCAATCTGTCCGGCACGCCGATCAGCGGATTCGGTGACCTGCTGCACTTACTCGACGGCGGCACGGTCAGGACCGTTCTCGGCATCGACGACAACCTGATCCGCAGCGGATACAACCTCGTGGTCGCGGATGTGCGTGGCACCGGCTTTTCGCAGGGCAGCTGGGAGACACTCGGCGTGCGTGAGCAGTTGGACACCCACGAGGTGATCAACTGGGCGGCGGCTCAGCCATGGTCGAACGGCGATATCGCGATGAGCGGCGGTTCCTACGCCGGTATCAACCAGTTGCGTGCGGCCGAAAACGCGCCGTCCGCACTGAAGGCCATCTTTCCGGTCGAGCCGGGCAGTGACCTGATGCGCGATGTCGTCGCGCCGGGCGGCGGTGTCGGCACCACCTTCCTGCCGCTGTGGCTCAGCAACGTGAACCAGCTGAAACTGCTACCGGACATACAGTCGATGTTCAACGGCACCTTCGACTGGAAGTGGTTCCACGAACGCATGGCCGACCCGAGTACCAATGTGGATCTGCTGGCCCAGGCACTGCTCACGCCTTCGCTTGACGACATCCCGCCCGCACTGCAGGCCGCGCTGGATGCCGAAAGCCCCTTCCGTCAAGGCATTCTGGGACGTCCGGAGCGAATTACGGTGCCCACCTTCGTGTACGGCGGCTGGCACGACATCTTCGCCAACAGCGCGACCAAGCTCTACAACGCCATCCCGTTGCCCCCTGGAAAGAAACAGCTCGTCGTCGGCGACACTTATCACGCGAACCCGGGGGCGGGAACCGGCTACGGTGTGGCCCCGCCGCGACTGGATGTGATGCAGCGAGTGTGGTTCGACAAGTGGCTCAAGGGCATCGACAACGGGATCAGCGATTTCGGCCCGATCAACCTCTGGGAGCAGGGTGGCGGGTGGATCACCATGGCGCAGTTCCCGCAGCACGAGGTCAATCACCGCCGCGTCTACCTCTCCGCCGCACCGAGCGGCAGCACCGACGACAGCCTGCACGACGGATCGCTGACGAATGTGAAGCCGACAGACCAGGCAACATTGACGGTGGCGCCCGGACTCACCACCATCTGCTCGCGCGACACCGCCCAGGGCTCGGCCGGAATAACCGCGGTACTCGACGTCTGCGCCAAGGACTCCCGCATCGCCGAACGCAACGGGCTCACCTTCACCAGCGCCGAGGTCACCGAGCCGACGGTGATCTCCGGCCCGATCAACGTGCACCTCAACACGATTCACGACGCATCCGACGGCTATTGGAGCGTCACCGTCAACGACGTCACGCCCGAAGGCGCCTCGATCGTGCTGAGCACCGGCCAGCTCACCTCCTCGATGCGCACGGTCGACGAGTCCAAGAGCGTCCGTTCGGCCAACGGTGACTACACCGCCCCCTACAACCCGATCACCATCGACAGCTTGCGCCCGGTCGTGCCGGGCAAGCCGACGACACTGGATATCGCCGTCATACCCACCCAGGCCGTGCTGCAGCCAGGGCACCGCCTGCGCGTCGACGTCTTCGCCGGGAACTCGCCCAAGGCACTGGCTTTCCGGCCCCTGCTCAACAACACGAAAATGAAGCCCCAGCACCTGCGGCTCGACCCGGCCGCGCCGAGCTTCGTGAACCTGCCGACCAACCGTCCCGTCGACTGACGCTACAGCTGCGACATCACCTGCGCGGCAATCAGTTCGAGGTGCTCGCGTAGCCCGCGGCGGCACCGGCGGTGGTCGCCGAGGCGTTTGATCGAATCCCACACGCCTGGGCATGATTGGCGGGTGGCGAGCGCGGTCGAATCGGCAGAGCAATTTCGTACCGGTGGATCGCCGAGGACGATCTTTGCGCGACGGCTCGTCGAGCTGTTCGACGCGGCGGGCAATCCGACCTTGCGCCAGGTGGCGGCCGCGGCGCAGGCGCGCATGAAGGCGGCGCGTGGCCAGGCTCGGGGGAGCACGGCGTCGTTGCAGCGCATCAGTGACTGGCGGTCGGGCAAGAATGTGCCCGCGCAGTTCGAGCCGCTGGTACCGGTATTGCTGACGCTCGTCGACCTGACCAAGAAGTCGGCCGATCCGGTGTCCGGCGCACTGGTCGACCTGCAGGAGTGGCAGCGGCTGTGGAAGGCGGCGGACTCCTGGCGACCCGAGTCCGACGACGCGAATACCGTCTGCCCCTACCGCGGCCTTGCCTCCTATGGCCGTACCGATGCCGACCAGTTCTTCGGCCGTGCCGGCGCGACCGCCGAATTGGCCGAACTGGTGCTCGGTCCGATCGACGGCAAGGGGTCGATCGATGCGCGGCAGAGCGCGGCGGACGGTGGCGGCATGGTCGCACTGGTCGGCGCCTCGGGCGCCGGGAAGTCATCGCTGCTGCACGCGGGCCTGATCCCCGCTGTCCTTGCGCAGAGCGGCGATTGCGTGGTGGCGACCCTCACGCCGGGCGCGCGGCCGCTCGAGGCATTGACCGAGGCGTTGGGTGACCCGGTGGCCGACTGGGCGGTGGGCCGGCGTGGATTGTTGATCGTGGATCAATTCGAGGAACTGTTCACCGCGTGCCACGACGACGGTGAGCGGGACGCCTTCCTCGCTGCGTTGGCGGACATCGCCGGGCCACACGAGAATCGCTGGGGCATAGTCGTGCTGGCTATCCGCGCCGACTTCTACGCGCCGTGTCTCGACTACCCGGTCCTCGAGGATGCCCTGAAGAACCGCGACTACGTGCTCGGCCCGATGCGCCTCGGGGAGTTGTCCGAGGCGATCACCGGCCCGGCCCGAGCGGCGGGCCTCGAACTCGAGTCCGGGCTGGTGGAATTGGTCATCACCGAGCTGTGTGGATTGGGCGATCATCCGGATCGGCGCCGATACGATCCCGGCGCGCTGCCACTGCTATCGCATGTCATGGCCGCGACCTGGCAACATCGAGAACGCCTGCGGCTGACCGTGGCCGGATACCGCAAAGCTGGCGGCGTGACCGGCTCGGTGGCCGCGACCGCCGAGCGGGCGTGGGACGAGCTGACCGTGTCCCAGCGGATCGAGGCGAAACCGCTGCTGCTGAGCCTGGTCAGCGTGGGATCTGAGGGCCACGACACCCGACGTCGCGCGGACCGCGCCGAATTGATCACGCGGGCTGTGGATTCCGAGGCCGCCGCGGCCGTGCTGGAGACATTGGTCCTGGCCAGGCTGGTCACCTCGGATTCCGACAGTGCCTACTTCACCCACGAGATCGTGCTCGGGGCATGGCCACGATTGCGTGCCTGGATCGACGAGGATCGGGTCGGCTACCTGATTCGGCAGCGACTGGAATCCGACGCGGTGGACTGGGCCGCGTCGGGGAGCGACCCCGCTCTGCTGTACCGCGGCACCCGGCTGACGACGGCAAAGGAGGCGGCGGGCCGACTCGACAGCACCGAGGTAGTGGCCGAATTCCTCGCGGCGGCGCAGTCTTCCAAGCGTCGGTCGCGCCGCTGGGCGGCCGCGACCCGAACCGGCTTGGCACTGCTCGGAGTCGGTGTACTCGTGCTTGCCATCGCGGCCTACGCACAGGGCAGATTGACCTCCGAGCAGCGCGACAACGCGATGCTGTCCGCGGTGCTCACGGCTTCCGAAGGCCTCCGCAGCACCGACCCCTCGCTATCGGCCCAACTCGACCTGGTCGCGCACCGGATCCGGCCCGATGACCAGGTAGTGAATTCGCGCCTGCTGAGCACCCAGAACCTGCCGTTGGCAACACCTCTCACCGGGCACACTGGGGCGATCGGCCAGATCGCGTATCACCCCGGTGGCCGAGTGCTGGCCTCCGCGGGCATCGACCGCACCATTCGTCTCTGGGATGTCGCGGATTCGGCGAATCCGCGCCAGCTGGGCGCTCCGCTCCGGTGTCCCGATCCCGCGACCTCTGTCGCATTCAGTCCTGACGGGGCGGTGCTGGCCGCGGCATGCGGTAGTTCGATACGGCTGTGGAACGTCGAGAATCCGGAGCATCCGGTGGCGTCGGAATCGCTTCTGCCCGACGGCGGCAGCCAGGTGACCGCGGTGGTCTTCAGTCCTGATGGACGAATATTGGCCGCGGCCAACGACAACCGCACCGTGACGCTGTGGGATCTTCACAGTCAGGGGCGTCTGCGAAACCAGCCGCTACCAGTCGGCGCCTCGCGACCGATCGGCGGGCCGATCCGGTCGATGGTCTTCAACCCGCGAGGCAACTGGATGGCCATCGCCGATGACAACTCGGTTCAGCTCTGGACTGTCGCCGACCCGGCCTCGCCGGAGCCACTCGGTCCGTCGATCACGGTGGCGGCGCGACCTATTCGCGCGATCGCTGTCAGCCCGGACGGCGCGACGCTGGCGATCGGCACCGGCGAAAGCTCATTCCTGTCGGCGGGCATCGGAGATGCCACGGTGGCGCTGTGGAGCCTGGCTGATCCGCTGCGGCCATATGCACTCAGCAGCGTCTTGGTCGCCGCCAAGTCAGCCCTGGGGTCGGTGGCGTTCAGCCCGGACGGTGACGCCATGGCCACCGGCGACCGCGCCGGGGTAACGGTATGGAATATCGCCGATAGGGCGCACCCGACGCGGCTGGGTGAACAGCTGTTGGCGGCGTCCGCGCCCTGTCCGGAAGTGAGCCTGACGCCGGTCTGCCAGGACGAGCAGAATTCGCTGGTGTTCAGTGCCGATGGTCATACGGTGGCAGCCGCGGGTACGCGTGGCGTGGTGCGACTGTGGTCGTTGCCGCCTGCCGTCATCGGCGGTCGGCTCGGTTGGTCGGTGCTGGGGCCTGCGTTCAGCACCTCGGGCAGCATGGTGACAGGTGCGATCGACGGCGACGCGACCCTCTGGGACCTGCGTGATCGCGCGAGCGTGCGGCAGTTGGCCAATCTCGGACCCGGGCCGTTCCACGAGTTCGGTGCCGGGTCGTCCATCGGCCGTGATGGTCGTCTGGTTGCCACCACCTCGGGATCGCCCCCGCGGCTACGACTCCTCGAGGTAAGTGATCCCACGCATGTTCGGACACTGATCGAAATTCCCAATGTCTTCGCCGGGTGGTTGAGCCCCTCATCGCGGTACTTGTGGACCCTGTCCGACAAGGCACCGTGGAGCTTCCAAATCTGGGACATATCCGATCCCGTACGACCGGCACGACTCAGCGGACCGGTACCGGCCGCCTCGGCGCCTTCGGGCGCGATCGCGGTAGCCGGAATGCACGACGGCGTGGTGGCGACGATGGGACCCGAACTGGACGCTGCCGGTGAAAAGCTCTATGCGATAAAGCTATGGGACCTGTCGAATCCCGCCGAACCGCGTGAGGTCAGCCGAATTACGAGCGAGCCGTCGAAGCCGATCAGTTGGTTCGGCATGAACCCCGACGGGAAAACCCTGGTGAGTTTGGCCGCGGATACGCTGCAAGCCTGGGATATCACCGTGCCCTCGAATGTTCGCCCGCTAGGCGAATCCATAGCCACCCACGGCTTGAATATCCAATCGATCGATTTCAGTCCCGACGGCCTCCTGATGGCCACCGCGAGTGCGGATTCCACGGTGCGACTCTGGGATATCACCGACCGTGCGCGTGCGAAACCGATCGGAAACTCCATCACATTGCCGAGCACGACGAGCTGGCAACTGGCCTTCGACCCGGCGGGCCGGTATCTGATCGGCACCGGCAACGGCGTCATGAGCATGTGGGATCTCGATGTCGAGCACGCAATCGCGCGGATCTGCGATGTCACCCGTACCGTGCTGACCCGCGAGGTATGGCAGGCGAGGCTGCCTCAGATCGCCTATCGTCCGCCCTGCGGGGAGTGATTGCGCGGCCGGTGATTCGGTAACAGTTCGCGCTGCGGTCGTTCGAGGGCGGAAAGCTGTTCTGTCACATCGACGCGAGCAACTCTCGCGTGCGCCCTGTCGATCACCGCGCGCAGTAGGCCCTGATGATGGCGTCGCCGAGGTCGTAGTTGCCGGGCGTCTCCACGAGCAGGTGGTATTCGTTCGCGGCGGCGACCACCTGTCGGCTGCCGTCGTCGCTCATCATCATCTGGGCCGCGTAGCCGAGAACCAGACCGACGTAGACCCACGTGCCGCCGCACGGGGTCTGTGCGCGGAAGGCTCCTAGTACGTAGCTGCCGACGCTGCCGTCCATCGGCATGGTCGTGGTCAGTTCCCGCTGCTGTGCCGGGGCGAGGAGCTGCCCGGAATGCAGGGCCCTGGCAAACGTCGCGAAGTCGTCCAATGTCGACACCATCGCGCCTGCCGCACCGTACACCTGAGGATTGGAGAACGACACGTCGCGCTGCCAGGTGTAGCCGTGCAGCCAGTTGCCGCGCAATGTGGGATCGGTGGTGGGGAATGTGGTGTCGCGCAGGTGCAATGGCTCGATGATGCGGGTGCGCACTTCGACGGCGGGGTGGTTGCCGGTGACTGCCGTGATGACCATCCCGGCGAGCAAATAGTTGGTGTTGGCGTAGGAGAACCGCTCACCCGGTGCGCCGCCTCGCGGCAATGACGTCGCGATGTTCACCAATTCCTGTGGATCCCACGGTTGTCGTGGGTCGGTGTTGGCCAGGTAGGGCAGTGCGACTCGTGGGTCGCTCGTGTACTCCGCGAGCCCGGAGGTGTGGTCGAGCACCTGGCGGAGGGTGATGGCGGTGCCGCCGGGGACCGCACCCGGGATCCACCGATCCAGCGGGTCGTCGAGGGTCAGTCGACGTTCGGTTTCCAACTGCAGCACCACCACTGCCACGAATGCCTTGGTGAAGCTGCCGATCCGGAACTGTGCGGCCGGGTCGGCAGCGGCCCTGGTCGCCAGATCGCCGTAGCCCGCATGCACGTACTGGGTTTCGGAGCCGCGACGGACCAGGCCGATGACACCGGGAAAGCCGTGCGCGACAGCGGCTTCGGCGCCGGTTCGCAAGATCTCGGCGGGCGTTGCCGGCTCGTCGGCCCCGGCCGTGCCGGTCATCGCCATCATGAAGAGCGCGGCGATGAGCGCGGCTCGGACGGACGTGATCACGAGTTCCCCTCCAAAAGAATTCGGTGCGGAAACTACCGCAGCCAGGACGACAGCGATTACGCGTGGGTCCCTCCGTCGCGAGCGGATTCCGGTCCGGAATCCGGTTCCACTGCTGTGACCATTGGTTTCCCGACGTTCGGTGGTGCTGAGCGGGACACCGGCCACGCCTGTCTCGCTAGCGTTTTCACCGCAGCGGTCGGTGCCGACGACAGACGGGGAGAACAGATGAGCACGCCCAATTCCGCATACCTCGATATACCGGCGGGCCGGTTTCAGCTCGCGGGTATGTGGTCTCGGCTCGGCGCGCGCATCATCGACACGATCATCATCGGCATCCCGATCGGGATCGTCGACGCCGTCATCTACCGAGCCTCGGTGCCCTACGACGGTATGGGCGACGACAGTTCAGGCTTCGGAATCGCGGAGTTGGTCCTCGCTGTTTTGCTAGGTCTTGCCTTCAGCTTCGCCTACGAAGTCGGCCTGACCGCAACGCAGGGCGCGACATTCGGCAAGAAAGCACTCGGCATCCGAGTAGCCCGCGCCGACACCGCGGGCGCGCCCGGCGAAGGCGTCGGCGCCGGGCCGGCATTCACCCGATGGGCAACCCTCGTATTGCCCAGCGCGCTGTGCGGACTGTGGGGATTGCTCTGCGCGGCATCACCATTGCTCGACGACCTCGCCGGGCAGGGTTGGCACGACAAAGCGGCCGAGACCTATGTGCTTTCCGCGCGTTAGTCCGATGACCCAGAGCCCGACGGTCGTCGATGACATACCGCCACCCCACGCTGCGAGCGCCGACCCGGATGTTCCGGTCCGGAATATCCGAGTCGGGTCCTCCACCTGCCTATATGTGCTCAGTCGTGCGATGTCGCCATGGCGGCCACCGTGGCGGGTTTCCTACTGTTCGGACGTGGATTCGAACCGCCGAATCCACTCGGCTCCGGGGCCCGAGACCACGAGCGGGTGGGGCATTTCGTCGGCTGGGCCATCTGGAGGGGAGTCCAGCCGACGAAATCCCACTAGCGTCGAAGGTCTGGCTCCGCGTCCGCCGCGACGAAGACAACGTTCCAGGAGCCCGGTTAGTGTGACCCTGATAGGCGAGACGAAGGGGCCTGCCGATGGCAGCTGAGGAGGCGGTATGACCGAAGAGGCCGCTGCGCCCGTTGTTGTGGTGATGGGTGTTTCCGGGTGCGGGAAGTCGACGGTGGGTCGATTGCTTGCCGAGACCTTGCATGTCGAGTATGCCGAGGGGGACGACTTTCATCCGGAGCAGAACATCGCGAAGATGGCGGCGGGAGTGCCGCTGACGGACGCGGATCGGGCGCCATGGCTCGACATCGTCGCGGGGTGGTTGGCGCGGCGGCAGGGGCGTGGTGGGGTGGTCAGCTGTTCCGCGCTCCAGCACAGTTATCGGGACCGGTTGCGGGCAGCGGCGCCCGAGGTGTTCTTCGTGCATCTCGCCGCGTCGCGGGACGAGCTTGCGCACCGGATGGCCTCGCGGCGTGGTCATTTCATGCCATCGAGTCTGCTCGATTCGCAGCTTGCGGCGCTGGAACCGTTGTCCGCCGACGAGCGCGGCATCATGGTGGACGCGACCCGCGCTCCGGCGGAGCTGGTGCGGGAAGCCAAAGTAGCGCTGGGGACCCAGGCTAACGCTTAGCTGCCGGGCAAGGCGGGCGCGGGGCAGGTCCCGCCGGACAGGTCGGGAATACATATCCCCGTCGCATCCACGAGCAGCAGACCGCCGCCGACGACCAGCGCCGCCACCGCGATCGCCCCGAACACCAGCACCCACAGCAGGCCGGGCAGGTGGGTGAGCCGGGCGAGCTGATCGGCGTCGGAGTCGGCGCCACCCGGCGTGTTCCAGCGCCGCCGTCGGCCACGCTGCAGTTCGATCACAGGCCTGGTGCCCGCGAGCAGCAGGAACCAGGCGCCGAGGTAGGCAAAACCCGCTTGGAGGGTGTCGGTTCCGAACCAGGAGACGGCAAAGACGATGGCGCCCAGGCCGAATACGGTCAGCAGCCCATAGATATTTCGGACCTTGATCAGCACCGCGGCGAGCAGGGCGATCGCGGTCCAGAGCATCAGCGTGATCCGTTCGGCACCCAGCAGTGCCGCGAAACCGAGGCCGAGTAGCGGCGGTGCCGGATAACCGGCCATCGCGGTGAGAATCATCCCGAGGCCGTAGGGCTTTCCGCTCGACACCGTCAGACCCGAAGTGTCCGAATGCAGTGTGATGCTGTTGAGCCTGCGCCCGGTCAGCAGCGCGAACAATGCGTGACCGCCCTCGTGTGCGATGGTGACCACGTTGCGGGTCAGCCGCCAAACCGGTCCGTAGCCAACCAGAAAAAGCGCGGCCACCCCCGTCCCGACGACCAACCACCACGGCGGCGCCATCTGCGTCGTTGTCAGCCGATCCACGATCGACGTACCGCGTTCGACGAATTCCGCTCTGCTCACCGCCGCACCTTATCCGTCGAAACCTGGTCGCGCCCGTCACAGTTCAGTTGAATGCGGGTCTCACGATCTCGGCGCGCGCGGCCGATCGCCGTGCGGCGTCCAGGATGAGCAGCGTGCTGATCGCATCGCGCGGGTTCACCGGGACGGCGGCGCCGTCGAGCAGGGCAGCGGCCATCGCCGAATAGAACGCGAGGTAATTGCCTGCGAGGGTCGGGTACGGCGCGGTATTGGGGTCCGCGCCGAGCAGCCCATATCGCTCGGGTTCGACTGTGCCCCACTGTCCCTCGCCGTCATCGGGCCGTCGGCCCGCGCGCAGCGCTTCCTCCTGCGGGTCCAAGCCATAGGTGACATAACCCGCTTCCGAACCGAGCACCCGCAATCGCGGACCGAGCTGCGGTGCCACCGCGCTCATCCACAACTGGGAGCGAACGCCCGACTCATGGGTGAGCGCGAGAAACGCGTCGTCGTCGGTCTGGATCCCCGCCCGCCGCCGGTCCAGCTCGCAGTACACCGTGCGCACCGGCCCGAACAGCGTCAATGCCTGGTCGACGAGGTGGCTACCGAGATCGAAGAGCAGGCCCGCGCCGTCCTCGGCGCTGCCGACCTCACGCCATCCGCCCTTCGGCACCGGCCGCCACCGCTCGAAACGCGACTCGAAACGCCGCACTTCGCCGAGCCGACCGTCGGTGTCGAGTTCGCGCACGGTCAGGAAGTCGCCATCCCAGCGGCGGTTCTGGAAGACCGACAATGCCAGGCCGGCCCGCTCGGCACGCGCCACCAGGTCCTCGGCTTCGGCGACGCTCACCGCGAACGGCTTGTCGACAACCACCGGCAGACCCGCGTCCAGTGCGTGCCGTGCCAGCGGCGCGTGAGTCCGATTGGGCGTCGCGATGACGACGAGATCGAGCCCTGTGGTGTCAGCGAACAGCTCGTCGGCGCTCGCGACCACCCGCACACCGGGATGCTCCTGCCGCGCCTGCTCGGCTCGCTCATCGGACCCGGTGACCACCGTCGCGACCCGCATGCGCGGCTCGGAGGCGATCAGCGGTGCGTGGAACACCGATCCGGCCAGTCCGTACCCGATGATCGCGACCTCGATACTGCTCACGCGGAAGACGCTACCGCGCGGCCCGGTGGCAGCAGCGCAGCAGCGCGTGAAGGAACGGCGGGCGAGATCGTGCCCGCGCAGTCGAGTCGGCTCGACGCAATCGGTGCGTGGATGGCAGGCGAGCGAAGCGGCTGTGAAGATTGCCGGAGGAGCCTGACCTCCAGATCGCCGCAGTGTCCGATGTTTGCCGATTGATTGCCATTGCATGCTTATCCGTGTCACATTGGTAGCTCGTGTGGCGGTCATGTGCGTTCCACCGCCGAGAAGTCGATGTCGAATCGGAGGCTCGGATGGTCATGAATGTTGCGGACGTAATGTGGAAGATGCTGGCCGAAGCCGGTGTCAAACGGTGTTACGGCATCGTCGGTGACGCGTTGAATCCGACGATCGACGCGCTGCGGCGTCATGGCGGCATCGAATTCGTGCACGTGCGGCACGAGGAGGCCGGTGTGTTCGCCGCGGTTGCCGAAGCGTGTCTGACCGGCGACCCGGTGTGCGTCTGCGGGACGGCGGGTCCCGGTGTCATGCATCTGCCGAATGGTCTGATGGATGCCAAGCGCGAAGGCGTCCCGGTCATCGCCATCGCGGGCGACACCGTGACCAGTGTGCTCGACACCCAGGCATTGGAGGAGGTCAATCCGTACACCGCGTTCGCGGTGGCCTCCCGCTATACCGGCCGGATCGTGAATGCGGAGCAGACGCGGGCGGTCGTGCAGACCGCCATCCGGACCGCGGTGGGCGAGCGCGGGCCTGTCGTGATCGCGCTGCCCGGCGATGTGGCGGTCGCGAAGGCGCCGGCGGGTGCGTATCAGGCTGTGCTGCATCGTCCTCCGGTGCTCCGGCCCGCCGACGAAGACCTGCGCGCGTTGGCCGAGCTCATCGATTCCGCCGGCACCGTAACCATTTTCGGCGGCGACGGCTGCCGGGAGGCGCACGACGAGGTGGTCGCGCTGGCCGCCCGGCTGCGGGCGCCGGTGGGCTATGCCTATCGAGGCAAGCAATGGCTGGAATGGGACAACCCGTTCGCGGTCGGGATGACCGGGCTGCTCGGGTGGGGCGGCGCGTATCAGGCCATGCACAACTGCGACCTGTGCCTGCTGCTCGGCACCAGCTTCCCGTTCGCCGAGTTCTATCCGGAGAAGCCCAAGAAGGTGCAGATCGACGCCAAGGCATCGGCGGTCGGCAGGCGCACCCATCTCGACATGGGGTTGGTCGGCGACATCAAAGACACGTTGCGCGAACTGCTGCCGCTCATCGCGGAAAAGACCGATGACGCGCATCTGGAGCGTGCGGTGCACAGTACCGAGAAGTGGCGTAAACGGATGAGCCACTACGTCACCCGCGGCCCAAGAGTAAGTCCTATCCGGCCCGAGTACCTGGTCTCCACCATCGACGAGATGGCAACGCAGGACGCGATTTTCACCGTCGACACCGGAACACCGTGCATCTGGGCGGCGAGATACATCACCGCAACCCGCGGCCGCAACATTATCGGCTCGTTGTCATGGGCTTCGATGGCCAACGCCATGCCGAACGCGATCGGCGCCGCACTGACCTGCCCCACCCGGCAGGTGATCGCGCTGTGCGGCGACGGCGGAATCACCATGCTGCTCGGCGATCTGATCACCATCGCCACGCTCGAACTGCCCGTCAAGTTGGTCGTCTTCGACAACGCCGAACTCGATTTCGTGCACATCGAAATGGAGGAGGCGGGCCTGTTGCCCTTCGGCACCGACTTACAGAACCCTGATTTCTCCAAGGTCGCCAAGGCGCTGGGCATCACCGGACTCCGTGTCGACGATCCGGCCGACGTCCGCGGCGCCGTCGAACAACTGCTGGCCACCCCTGGCCCTGCGCTGCTCGACGCCGTGGTCGACCCGCACGCGTTGAGCATGCCTCCGCACGTCGGTTTCGGCGAGGCCGAGGGGTTCGCGCTCAGTATGGCCAAGCAGGCGATCAATGGCAGCCTCGACGAGGTGATCGACAGCACCGTGGGGAATGTGCGGCTTTTCTAGCGCGGACGCATCAGCGGACTGGATCGACGTCGAATGTAGTTCGCTCCATGAGCAATGCGGCGAAGGTGAGCAGCCAGGCGCCGACGGCTACCACCATCAGCAGCTTGCCCAGTGTCTGCAGCCCCGACACGCCGGCGTCGGCACCCGTGCAATAGGCGGCGACAGCGGTCATTGCGAGCGGGAAAACCGTCGCCCAGCGACGAATGTCGTAACCGGGCCGTGGGCGGATGACCTCGGCGATCATGAGAATTGTGTAGACGAGCAGGTTGAGGCCGAGCACGAGCAGCGCGGTCACCCGCAGCGCGTTGTGCGCGGTACCGGTCCAATGGTGGGACGCAACCAGTTTCGACGCGGCGAGCGCCGAGATTGCCAATGCTCCGGTGGCCATCCACTGATCGCCGGGGCCGCTCCAGACCTGCTGCAGATCGAAGCGGAGCAACGCCGCGACGTAGAGCACCAGCCCGAGGCAGAACAGCCCGAGCGCCACCGGCGCGAGCCAGTCGCCCTTGTCCGCGAGCGCCAGCGTGCCTGCCAGCATCGCGAGTCCCTGGGTCGCCACGCAGGCCAGGAAGGCGGCGCCCGCCATCCGGCGCTTCCAGTGGTGCAGCACCGCGAACATCAACACCGGCCAGAGTGTCGCCGCAAGCGCCAGCATGGCCGCCGCCGCGGCGTGCCAGCCGAGCAGCGAAAAGCGGGTGCCGAGCACCGTGCCGGCCGCGATAGCGGTCAATGCCGGCGGGGTATCGGCCTCGGCTTCCCAGCGAGAACGGTGCCACAGCAGCCGGGCCGCGAACTCGATAGCGAGCAGGGCCAAGACCGCCACCGCGAGCGCGAGGGCGATCCAGGAAGCCACTTCGAAACCGGTGAGATGCAGCCCGACCGACACGATTCCGGTCGCCATGACAAACGAGCCCGCCGCGGGCGGTAGGTCCTGCCACCATCGTTGCGCCACCGGGCTATCACATCTCGAGACGGCACCTCGGTCAAGCAACCTGGCAGCAATCGTTTTCGGCGCGGCGGCTGCGACATGCCGTGCCGGTGGGTTGTGCTTGGGTCGGAGGCTGCGGGCGACAGGTCACCAGGTGGCGTTTGCTTCGTCGTTGAGGCGCTGGAGGGTGTCGGGATCCCATGGCTGGAGTCCTCTCAGCTTGTCCGAGGCCAACACGCTCTGCGGGATGTCCTTGCATGGATCGAACCGCGGCACATCAGACGCTATCGAAGACCCGGACGTCTTGTCGCGCCTCCGGAGGGTTCAGCGCCACTGTTCCCCGACGGCCCGCATCCGGCCAGCCCAGCAGCCAGCACTCCCGCCATGAGGAACACTCCCGCGATCGCCCGGATGCTCACCCCCGCTTCCGCTCGCGTCACCCACGACGCGTAGCGGAGTACTCCTGCTCGGGGCGTCCGGTGGTGCCGTATCTCAGCCGCATTTGGACCGTGCCGGAGCCGACCAGGTTGGCGAGATAGCGCTGGGCGGTGGCGCGGGAGATGCCGATGGCGGTGGCCACTTCGCCGGCGGATAGGGGGGCGGTGGCTTCGAGGATTGTGTGCAGGACAAGGTCTTTGGTGGGTGAGACCACCGTCGCTTGAAGGCTGGGCGTGGCGGCTGGGCGCAGCGCTTGGAGGGCCTCTTCGATGCTTGCGTTGTCGACCTGGGGTGCGGCCAGGGTTCGGCGGTAGCGGGCGTAGCCGGCCAGTCGGGCCGCAAGAATGGTGTGTGGGAAGGGTTTGACGAGATAGGCCAGTGCTCCTGCGGCCAATGCGGCTCGGACGCTTGCGCTTTCGGTGGCGGCCGTCAGCACCATGCTGTCGCAGTGCAGTTCGCGGACGAGGTCTAAACCGGAACCATCGGGCAGGTACACATCGACAAGTGCGAGGTCGATGGTGTTGGCGGCGAGCAGTTCCCGCGCGGCCGACAGCGTGTTGGCGGTGCCAGCGACGGTGAAACCCGCGATGGATTCGACGATTCCGGCGTGCAGGTTCGCCACCCGGAAATCGTCGTCGACTACCAGGACGGTCAGATCTGTTGCGGCCATGGCATCTCGCTGTCTACGAGCACTCCGGGGATTCGGGCAATGAACTCGGCGCCGAGCAGGGGCGGGCTGTCACCGCGCGGGCTGGCCAGCCGGACGTCACCGCCGTGGGCTCGTGCGATCTGTCGGATCAGTGCGAGGCCGACACCGCGTCCGCCGGGCACACCACCGTCCTCACGGGTGGAGGTGCCCTCGGTGAACAGGCTGTCGAGCATGCCGGTGGCGATGCCGTCACCGCTGTCGGCGACGGCAATGTGCAGTATCGAATCCTCCTGCACCAGTTCGACTTCCACCTGCTTCATCGGGTTGTCCGAGGTGCGGGCCGCCTCGATCGCGTTGTCGAGCAGGTTGCCGAGCACGGTTGTCACGTCGACGGGATCGGCGAGATTGCCAGCCACCCAGGTGTTCGGGCCGAGGACGAGTTCGACGCCACTCTCTCGCGAGTGCGCCGCCTTGGCTGCGAGGAACGCTTGCAGGTAAGCATCGTGAATCGCGTCGATACCCGGTGTGGCCGCCCCCAACGGGCCCGCGCCGATCAACTCGTCGATGACATGCGAAGCCTCCTCGGTGCGCCCACCGTGTAACAGGCCGCTGAGCAGGTGCATCTTGTTGGAGAACTCGTGGCGCTGCGCGCGCAGCACGGTGCTCATCGTCTGCACCGCATCGAGTTGGCGGGTCAGCGATTCCACATCCGTGCGGTCGCGCACGATGAGCACCGCACCGAGATCGCGGCCGTCGCGGCTGACCGGCCGTGCGGAGACGACCACGATGTGCGAGCCGACAGTGGCCGGGGTGGGCTGCTCGTCGAGAGACCGAAAGACTTCGAGAACCCTTGGGGTCAAACCGATCTCGCCCACCGGCCGACCGATACCGGTATCGATGCCGAGCAGCCTGCGCGCCTCGTCGTTGACGAACGTGGTGCGCCACGACGAGTCGACAGCGAGCACACCCGCGCCGATACCGTGCAGCACCGCCGCCTGACCGCGCACCAGTTCGGCGAGCTCGGCCGGCTCGAGTCCGAGTGTGAGCCCGCGCCACCGGCGAGCGAGCATGGCCGATCCGAGGATGCCGACAATCAGCGCCGCGCCGATGAGCAGCGCGGCGGTGCGCAGATCGGCGAGTAGCTGTCCGCGGATCGCCACGGTCGAGATGCCGACACTGACCTGGCCGACCACCCGATCGGAATCCGGTGCCACCACCGGCACTTTCGCGCGCATCGAGTCGCCGAGCGTGCCGCGTTCCTCGACGATGATTTCGCGGCCGGACAAGGCTTCCGACGGGTCGGTGCTGACATGTTCGGCCAGCCGCGCTTCGTCGGGGTGTGCGAGTCGGATGCCCGCCTCGTCGGTGATCACCACGAACAGTGCGCCGGTGCGCTGGGTCGTGTCGACAGCGATCCGCTCCAATGGGCCCGCGGCGAGTTGCTGCCGCTGCTCGAGATCGGGGGCGACAGTGCCCGCCGTGTACCGAGCGACCTCGCCGCGCACCGCAGGGTCGGCGGAAACAGTGCGCGCGATGGCGAGTGCGCGCTGGCCGTACGCGTCGCGCAGCCGTTGATCGCTCACGTAGCCGAACACCGCGAAGGCGACACCGAGGGTCAGCGTGACGACCACGATCTGCAGGAGCAGAACCTGGGTGCGTAACCGGACGGCCGGTGTGCCCTCATTGGCCATTTCCGCAGCATAATGCACCTCGACGTGCGTGAGCAGAATGCGCACAACCTTCGAATCGGGGAGTTTGCACGGGTTGTGCGCACAAGTCCCGATGTGTGATCCGGACCACGTAACTTTCGGTCTACCTGATCCAGTAGGAGCAAAGAGTAATGACCGAACCACTGATCGAGCTGCGGAGCGCGACGAAGCGTTTCCCCGGCACCGGAGGCGGCATCCATACCGCCGTCCGGAATCTGGACCTCGCGGTCCAACCCGGCGAATTCGTCGCCGTCGTCGGGCCGACGGGATGCGGAAAATCCACCACCCTGTCACTCGTGTCGGGGTTGGAACCCGCCTCCGCGGGGCGGACGCTGGTGCGCGGCAAAGATGTCGACGGCATCCCCAGCGGCGTGGGCTACATGTTCCAGCAGGACGCGGTGCTGCCATGGAAGAGCGTCCTGGAAAACGTCGCATTCGGCCCGCGGCTGCGCGGCGCCTCGAAGGCCGAGGCACGTGAGAAGGCCAAGAACTGGGTGCGCACGGTCGGCCTCGCCGGATTCGAGGGCTACTACCCGCATCAACTCTCCGGCGGCATGCGCAAGCGGGTCGCGCTGGCGCAGACACTGGTCACCGATCCCGAGATCCTGCTGATGGACGAGCCGTTCAGCGCGTTGGACGTGCAGACGCGGCAGCTGATGCAGGACGAGCTGCTGCGCGTCTGGGCGGGCACCGGCGCGGCGGTCATCTTCGTCACCCACGATCTGGAAGAGGCGATCGTGCTCGCCGACCGGGTGGTCGTGATGACCGCGAGCCCGGCGACGATCTGCGGCGACTTCACCGTGGGCCTGGAACGCCCACGCAGCGTCGAGGAGGTTCGGCTCACCACCGAGTTCCGCGACATCTACAAGGAAATCTGGGAAACGCTGCGCGATCAGGTCGAGGCAGCCCGAGGCAAGGGAGCCTCCCGTGTCGCATAGCGTGCTCACCGAGGCGGCCGAGTCGGCGCCCGAGGTCGAAATCGAAACCGAGCAGCAGATTCTGGACCGGGTGCGGGGCAATGCCCGCCGCGAGCGGCTGCGCACCTGGGGCCTGCGCGCCGCACTCGTCGCCATCTGGCTCGGCGCGTGGGAACTCACCGCCACGCTGTGGATCGACCCGTTCTTCTATTCGAAGCCGTCGGCGATTTGGGATCGCCTGGTCGAATGGTTCACCGAGGGAACGCAATTCGGCTCCATCTGGCTGCAGATCTTTACCACCGTGCAGGAAGCGGTGCTCGGCTTCGTGATCGGCACCGTCGCGGGCGTCGTGCTCGGCGTGCTGCTCGGCCGCAGCAAGTACTGGGCGGAGGTGCTTGCCCCGTTCATCAAGGCGCTCAACGCCGTTCCGCGAATCGTGCTGGCGTCGCTGTTCATCATCTGGTTCGGTCTCGGGCTCAGCTCGAAGGTCGCGACCGTGGTGGTGCTGGTGTTCTTCGCGGTGTTCTTCAACGCGTTCACCGGCGCGCGGGAAGTCGACGGCAACGTCATCAACAATGCCCGCATCCTCGGCGCGAGCCGCCGTCAGGTGCTGAGCTCGATCGTGCTGCCCAGCGCGACCACCTGGATCCTGTCGAGCCTGCACACCGCCTTCGGCTTTGCGCTGATCGGCGCGGTCGTCGGTGAATACGCCGGGGCCAGTAAGGGTTTGGGCCTGCTGATCAGCAATGCGCAGGGCACTTTCGACTCCGCGGGCATCTACGCGGGCATGATCATCATTACGGTCATCGCGCTCATCGCCGAATGGGCGATCGGTCTCGCGGAGAACCGATTGCTCAAATGGCGTCCCTCGCAGGCGACCTCGAACCACGGGATCTGACGATGAGGTACTTCAAGCATCTGACGATCATCGTCGGGGTGATCGCGGCACTGCTGCTTGCCACCGGTTGCCGGGATTCCCGCACTATTCCGATGGTCGATGGCCGCCCGCAGATCACCATCATGGTGGGTGGCCTGGAGAAGGTGATCTACCTGCCCGCCATGCTGGCCCAGCGCCTCGGCTTCTTCGAGAAGAACGACGTCGACGTGAAGCTGCTCGGCGAACAGTCCGGTGCGTCCGCGGAAACCGCGCTGCTCACCGGCGATGTGCAGGCCGTTGTCGGGTTCTACGACCACACCATCGACCTGCAGGCCAAGGACCAGTGCCTGACCTCGGTGGTGCAATTCGCCGACGTGCCAGGGGAAGTGGAGCTGGTGTCCGAGCAGGATGCCGCGACCATCACCTCCGCGGCCGATCTGCGCGGCAAGAATCTGGGTGTGACGTCGCTCGGCTCGTCGACCGACTTTCTCACCCAGGCGCTCACCGGGCAGGAAGGCATGAGCACCGCCGACTACACCCGCGTGAAAGTCGGTGCGGGCCAGACGTTCATCGCGGGCATGAACCACAATGGCATCGACGCGGGTATGACCACCGACCCCACCGTCGCGCAGATGGTGAACTCCGGCGACGCGAAGATTCTGGTGGACATGCGCACCGAGGAGGGCACTCGTGCCGCGCTCGGCGGGCTGTATCCGGCGTCGTCGCTGTACATGCGGTGCGACACCGTCGACGCGCACCCGGACATCGTGCGCAAGCTCGCGGCGGCGTTCGTGCAGACCCTGCAGTGGATCAAGACGCACACGCCGCTGGAGATCGCCGACAAGATGCCGCCGCAGTACGCGTCGGCGGGCAAGGATCTCTACGTCCAGTCGATCCGTGACTCGATCGGCATGTTCAACGGCAACGGGTTGATGAAACCCGAAGGTGCCCAGAATGTCCTGAACATCCTCGGCAAGTATTCGAAGAACGTGCGACCGGTGCGCGACCGCATCAAGTTGTCCGACACCTACACGACACAGTTCGTGGAGGAGGCGCTGCGGTCATCGCCGCGGTAACGGGCAGTTCCCTGTGACTCCGCTCGTCATCCCTTCGGAGGATGCCGCACGGGTTATCGCTCGATAACCTATGGTCGAGGTTATCGAGCGATAACCGGCACGACAGGAGGTACATCATGCCCGTGATCGCCACACCGGTAATCGAGGAAATCCTCGCGGACCTGCGCGGTTACCTCGACGACGAGCCACCCGCGCTCAGCCTGCCGCCGAGCGCCTACACCTCGCAGGAACTCTGGGAAATGGAGCGGGAGCGGATATTTCATTGTTCCTGGATGCTCGTCGCCCATGTCGATCAGCTCGCGGAGACCGGTGCGTATGTGGCAGTGTCCATTGCGGGGGAGTCGGTGGTGGTGACCCGCGCCGGTGACGGGACGCTGCACGCGATGTCACCGATCTGTAGGCACCGGCTGATGCCGCTGATCGAACCGGGCGCGGGTCGCACCGACGCCTTCACCTGTCGGTACCACCTGTGGAAATACGCCCTGGACGGGCGGCTGCGCGGCGCCCCGTACATGGGCGGGAACAAGGATTTCGAGCCGAAGGACTGCCGGTTGCCGCAGTTCGCGGTGCAGGAGTGGAACGGTTTCGTCTGGGTCAACCTCGACGCGGGCGCGGAACCGATCGGCGCCCATCTCGACCTCGCCGCCCATCAGTTCACCAATTACCGCCTGGCAGAGATGGTTCAGGTCGATTCGTGGTCGCTGCAATGGCAGGCGAACTGGAAGCTCGTGATGGAGAACGGACACGAGAACTACCACGTCATCGGACTGCACCGGGAGACGCTGGAACCGTTCATGCCCGGCGGTGGCGACGTGCACGTCGAGCAGTACTCGCCGTGGGTGCTGCACGCGCGGATCCCGTTCGTCGCGCCGGTGCAGCCGGAGGCGTTGGCACTCGACGAGATACAGCGGGCCAACGGCATGCTGTTGCTGTCGTTTCCGAGCAGCGCCTTCATCGGGTTGGGTGATCAGATCGTCTGGCTCAGCTTCATTCCGCTGGCCATCGATCGAGTCCAGGTGGTCGGCGGTGTGCTCACCACCCCCGAACTGGCCACCGGCTCCGACGCGGTGGCCAGAACGCAGGATGCCGTGACGGCGATGATCAACGATGAGGACCGCATCGGGCTGGAGGCCGTCCAGCGCGGTGTCGGATCCCGGTTCGCCGAACGTGGCCACCTCAGTCCGAAGGAACAGCCGGGAGTGCTCGCGTTCTATCGGAACCTCGCCCGCGCGCTGCTGCGCGAAGGCCCCTGGCCAGGCGCATTGTGAAGCGGCGACGGCGGGGTTACTAGCCTGGACCGCATGCCTGCGGAGATCTCGCGATGGAGCCCGGCGGCCGAGCGCATCCTGCGCACGGCCGCCCAGCTCATCGCCGTGCGCGGTTTCGCCGCCACCTCCACCCGTGACATCGCGGCCGCCGTCGGGGTGCAGCAGCCCGCCATCTACAAGCACTTCTCTGCCAAGGACGACATTTTGGCCGCCTTGGTCCAGCTGGGCCTGGAACGGCCGCTGGCGCTGGCCGACGAACTCGCGGCGTTGTCCGCACCCGCGGCGGTCACCCTGCACCGCTGGCTGCGGGAATCCCTCGAGCACCTGCGTGATTCGCCGTACCTGCTGATATCCATCCTCACCACACCAGAACTGCAGCGCACTCGCTTCTCGGCCGAAGTGGATCTGCTCGCCCGTTTCGATCGCGTCGTTATCGGGATGGTCGAGGCGGGCCAGCGCGAAGGCGACCTGCGCGCGATGAACCCGGTGTCGGCGGCGCGACTGGTGCAGGCCCTTTTCGATGCGCTTGCGCTCCCGGAGATCGCGGTGAGTCCGGCCGAGATCGTCGAATTCGCCCTGACCGGGCTGCTGTCGGATCCAGCCGGACTCCCCGAGATACAGCGCGCCGCGGACGCTCTGGTCGTCAGTCCCGCAAGTCCGTGAACCTGCGGTGGCACGCCGGTCGGCGGGATGTATTGACAATCCACAGGATTCGCCACAACCCGGAGGCGCTTGCGCGATCGTCCGTCACCGATGCCGATCAGGTGACGGGGCGAGCTGTATCAACTGCCCGCGCGCCGGTTCGGCCTTCTCCTGCGCCGCGAGGTCGGCTTTCCATGCACGGAAGCCTTCCTCGGTGCGGCCGCGCCGCCAGTAACCGGAGATGGAGGCCGCCCACTCGGCGGGCACATTGCGTTCGCGACGGATGTAGCGGCGCAGATCGTGCATAACGGACTTGGCCTCGCCGTGGATGAAGACCTGAACCTGTCCGTCGTCCCACGGCGCGTTGCGGACCGACTCGGCGAGCAGTTCGCCCGTCGCGCGCGTCCCGCGATGCAGCCAGGTGACCTCGACACCCGCGGGTGCGGTGAGCGTCAGCTCGTCCTCAGGGCCGGATACCTCGATGAACGCGCGACCGCGCGCGGTGGCGTCCATGGCTTCCAGGGCGGTGGCGATGGCGGGCAGTGCCGCCTCGTCGCCAGCCAGCAGATGCCAATCGGCATCCGCACGAGGCGAATACGCGCCACCGGGGCCGAAGGCGTCGATGGTCTCGCCCGGCTGAACCGATGCTGCCCACGGACCCGCGATGCCCTCGTCGCCGTGGTAGACGAAATCGACGGCGAGCTCGCCCGCTGCGGCGTCGAGGGCGCGAACGGTGTAGGTACGCAGCACGTCGATGCCGTCGCGCGGGAATATGAACTTCACGTAGGAGTCGCTGAACTCACTGGGCTCGAACGCCGAGAAGCCCGGCCCGCCGAAATGAACCCGTATGAGGTGGGGTGTCAACTGCTCGGTGCGTTGCACGGTCAGCGTGGTGCGGGGTCGTGCCAAGGTAACCTCCGATAATCAAATATTAGGGTTGCCTTACTAAGGTACCTGGTTGATCACCGGCTGCGCTGGGCAAGCTCAGTTCGCGCTCGGTCCCGTTCTCCGGCATCGCCGCCTCTGCGGCCGCGATGGTCATCGGCGTGATCGTCAACATCATCTCGCCGGACAAGGCCTTCGCCTACATCACCTCGGTCAGCACCATCGGCATCATCTTCGTCTGGGGCATGATCCTGGTCTGCCATCTGATCTACCGCGCCAAGGTGGCGCGCGGGGAACTGCCCGCCAGTGACTACCGGCTGCCTGCCGCGCCCTACACGACGGTTCTCGCGCTCGCGTTCCTCGGTCTGGTGGTCGTGCTGCTCTTCTTCACCGAAAGCGGCCGCACCGCGGTGGTTGTCGGTGCAGTCTGGGCGGTGGTGGTCTGCGCGGGCTATGTGGCACTCGACAAGCTCGGCCAACGCAGCGCCACACTCGAACCGGTCGAGTAAGGCGCCCGTCCCGGCAGACCGGTCGACAGCCGGCGAGGAGCGCGCATGGTCACGATCATCGGCGGTGGCGTCGCCCGCTGGCAACCGTTGCCCTCGAGTGGCGCATGGCTGAGGCGAAGTGCGAGAACACCTCTCGCTGATGTGCACTCGGCCTGGCCATCAGCCGCCTCTGCGCGCAACACGCTCGCATTGTCCCGGGTCGCCGCACCAGGACACGGAAGTCGCTAGCATCCCCACCTATGATCACCGTCGCCACCTGGAATGTTCTGCATCGCGTGCATGCGGAGAACTGGGGCGCGGACGTCATCGGGCGGTGGCCGGTCGAGGTGGAGCGGATCGCCGCGATCACCGCGCGGGTAGCCGAGCGTGACGAGCACGTCATCGCGCTGCAGGAGGTCAGCGGGGATCAGCTGGAAAGTCTGCGGGTTACCTTGCCGGGGCGGACTATTCACGCGTTGCGGTATCCGAGGGTTCCGGTGCCACGGCACGGTGCGAGCCCGTTGCGCGATTCTGGGGAATACCTCGTGCTCCTGGTCGACGGAGACGGACAGGAGGTCACCGCCGAGCCGTTCGAGAACGATCCGGGCAATGGGGCGCTCGCGGTCCGAACCGCCGGACTGCTTGTCATCGCCACCCATGTGAGCGGCGATCGTCGCCGCACCCGACAGATGGCGCGGCTGGCCGAATTGGCCACCGGTGTATCGGGATCCGCCGCCGTGCTGCTCGGCGACTTCAACATCGACCGCACCGCTGTCGAGGCCGGTCTCGGCGACGGCTTCGTCATTGCGGACCTCGCGCCGGACTCGCTGCCGACCCGGCCACGCACGTCGGGCCCGAAGTCGCAGTTCATCGATCACGTGGTCGTGCACGGGGCCGAGGTAGGCGATGCGGGAGTCGATGACGCCGTCGAGCTATCGGATCACAACGTGGTTCACGCCACTATCAGTATCTGAGCGCGCCATGGTCGGGGTTTGGGCGATTTCGGCGGCGGCGCGTTCGCCGGAGCGGATGGCGCCGTCCATGTAGCCCATCCAGGTGGTGGCGGTTTCGGCGCCTGCCCAGTGGATGAGGCCGGTGGGGGTGCGCAGGGCCGGGCCGTATTCGGTCCAGGTGTTGGGTGGCATGAAGGCGCCGTAGCAGCCTCGGGTCCATTCGTCGGCGGACCAGTCCTTTTCGATGTAGTCGCGTGGGGTAGCGGCGGCTGGGCCGAAGAATCGTGTCAGGCAGGACAAGACGATCTCGCGGCGTTCCTCGGTGGCGCGGCGAGCCAGTGCTCGCGCGTCGCCGCCCTCCAGAAAGGCGAGCAGGACACCGGGATCGCCGTCGGGCGGGGAGTTGTCGAAGGTGACTTTCACCGGACCCGTTGCGGCGGTGACCTGTCCGGACAGTCCCTCGGCGCGCCAGAAGGGGCTGTCGTAGACGGCCATGCATTTGATGACCGAACCGTTGGGCATGCGCTGGGTGAGCTGGTCGCGGTCGGCGGGCAGTGCGGGGGAGTAGACGAGCCGACCGGCCAGGGTCGGGCTCATCGCCACGATCACCCGGCGAGCGTGGATCCGGGCTTCGTCACCGTGCACGATGACGGACGCGTTCAGCTGCTCGATCCTTCGCACCGGCGTACTCAGCAGCACCCGATCACCGAGCTCGGCGGCCAGGGCCAGTGCGATGCGCTGGGAGCCGCCGACGATGCGAGTTTGCTGTGCGCCGCCATCGGTTTCGATCATCGGGTCGACCCCGCCGCCCGCATTCAGGTAGGCCAGTAGATGCAATAGCGAAACGTCGGCGGGGTCGGCGGCCCAGACCGCCTTGCAGACCATGGTGATGGCCTGTCGTGCGACCGCCGTGCGCAGGTTGCGTCGCATCCACGATTCGACGGTCTCGGTGTCCCACGATCGAGCCCGCGCCGCCGACCACGGCGCGTCCGCGGGGACCGTGCGGGCCATTCGATCCAGGCGCTGCAAGCCGATCCACGCTTCGAGCAGCGCGGGGGAGGCGATCAAGGGGATTCGGCCGCGGTAGCGATGCAGCCGACCACGATGCTCGAAAAGATGCCTGCCCGCGGTGTGGGTGGGAAAGGTCTCCAGGCCCAATTCGGCGATCATGGCCAGCACCCGATCCTGTCCGGGCCCGACCCACTGCCCGCCGATCTCGACGATCTTGCCGTCGCCGATCGGATGATTCAGCGTCCGGCCGCCGACCCGATCCCGTGCCTCGACGACAACCACATCGAGGCCGTGCCTCCGCAGCTGCCGCGCGGCCGTCAAACCGGCAAGACCCGCGCCGATCACCGCGACATCCACCGTGTGCTCGAGGCTCATTGTGACCACCGATCCGCCGACTCCGGGTCGTCGGTCAACGACCTGGTCGTTCGACCAGACGCTATGACCCCGGGGGTAGCACCGTCAACTGGCTGGTGATCATGTGAGAAAGTATTGCGAGCCATAGCCGCGGCGACATCGGGTTCGACCGAGACGAATAACGACGTGCGATCGCGATCCACAGATACTCCACTGTCGTATGGAGGTTTGGATGACAACCAAGACGCTGGCCGAGTTGGTGCCCGGCGACCTGCCCCCAGGAATCGCCGCGCTACCCCCGGACGTACTGACCGAACTCGCTTCCGTGGTGATGCGGGCCGGGCGCGAACAAGGCGAGGAGCTCGGGGCCGCGGCGATGTCACTGCTGGACTTCGTGCCCCGCTTCCTGCGCGGAGCGGTGAAAAAGGCGGCCGGACTGTGACCGACGCCGACCTAACGGTGAGCACCCAGTTGATCAAACTTGCACGGACGCTGGGTGTTCCGGTCGATCAGCTCACCTATCTCGCCGACGTGCCCGACACCGACCTTCGCGATTTCCGATTCCAAGTTGCCGACCTGTTTTTCGAGGGACAGTCCGAGGGCCTGCGCAGGGTCGCCGCCGCGAGCAAGGTGGTTCCCACTCCGATCATCGCGAAGCTGGTGACGCGCAGCCGCAACGCGCTGTTTGCGGCGCGGATGTCCGGGGTGCTCGATCCATCGCACGCCGTGGACGTCGCCAAACGCCTGCCGACCGACTTCCTGGCCGACGTCGCGACGCAACTCGACGCACGCCGAGCGGCACCCATGATCGCAGGGTTGCCCACGGCCACCGTAGTCGCCATCGCCGAAGTACTTGCCGCGCGGAGTGATTGGCTCACTCTCGGCGATCTGGTCGCCACCATCTCCGACGAGGCGGCGCGGGCAACCGAAGCGGTTCTCGACGGTGTCGCCCTGGTCCGTTCGGCCTATCTGGTCGACGATGCCGAGTACCTGGAGCGGTTCGTCAACCTCGCCTCGGTATCGAAACTCACCGAAATGCTCAGGGCCGCGGCCGAACACGATCTGTGGTCGGAATTTCGGCCGACCCTGGCCGCACTGTCGGAATCCGCGGTCGAGGCGGTACGCACCGCGGCGGAGCGGCTGCCGCCTGAGCTCGGCGACCGGGCGTTGGCCGAGATCGCCGATCGCCGATCTGCTTCGTAGCCTGCCTGAGCGTCAAGGCTTTTCAGCGGCCGCCTTGAGCGCATTGAGCCGCACCTCCTGCACCTCGCGAACCTTCGCGGTGTTGTAGATCAAGGTGAGCCCGATGCCGCCCATCGACTCCGACACCGTGACCTTGGTTCGGGTGTCGTCGAGCGGCTCGAGCACGTGGTGGTCGACCGCTTTGATCCACATCGAGATTCCGGACCAGGTGAGCTCGCGACCCGGGTCGACGACGGCGAAGGTGGAGCTGACGGCGCCGCTGCCGATCTTCCAGCGGAAGGTGCCGCCGGGCGCGACGTCGGTCAGATCCAACAAGTCGAAGCCGGGATACCAGGTCGGCCAGTTTTTCACATCCGACAGGATCTGCCACACCCGATCGGTGGGCGCATCGATGACGATGGAGTGCTCGCTGACGATCGGCGCAGCGGTGTCGATGCGGCCCTTCGTCGCGTAATCCTGGTGCAGCGTTTTCAGATCCGGTCCGCTGTAGAACAGTTTGCTCGCCACGGAGCTCTCCTCAGATCGACCGCGGTCGCGGTCAATCCACGCTCCTCCGGTACGCGGCAGAGAGTACCCGCATCTGCGACAAAAGTCGCTACAATCGCGCCGAGTCTATGCCGGGTTCGTGCCTCGGCTGGGCATCATCGCGGCCGCGACCACCATGACAAGAGCCATCACCGCGACCGCCACGAACACCAGGTGCACCGCCGAGGACAGCGTCGCGGCGGTGGGGTGGTCGGTATCGCCGATGCGGGAGTTGACGATCGCACCGAAGACCGCGACACCCACCGCACTGCCGATGGATCGCGCGAACATATTCGTCGAAGTCACGACGCCACGTTCGGTCCACTCCGCACTGGTCTGGGCTGCGATCAGGGTGGGGGTGGCGACCAGGCCCATGCCGATGCCGATCACGAAACACGACGTGGCGATCTGGATCAGCGTGGAGTCCGCGTCGATCAGCAGCGTCGACGCGGCGCCCAGGGTGGCCAGTGCGCTGCCGATCAGCGCGGTGAAGCGGAAGCCGATGCGCAGATACACCTTTCCGGCTTGGGAGGCGGCCAGCGGCCAGCCGAGGGTCAGTGCGCCGACGGTCAGACCCGCGACGAGGGCGCCGGTGCCGAGCACACCCTGGGTGAACGTCGGTACGTAGGAGGTCAATCCGAGCAGGATGGCGCCGACGAGCAGGGACACCAGGCTGCTCGCGACGATTACCCGTCGGGTGAACACCCACAGCGGCAGGATCGGGTTCTCGGCGCGCCGCTCGACAAAGCCGAACAGTGCCAGCATCAGCGCGCCGCCGCCGAAGATGACGATGCTGGTCGGTGCCGACCAAGCCCAGGCCTGACCACCCTCGAGCAGTCCGAGGATGAGCGCGCCCGCGCCGACGGTGAGCAGGCCGGCGCCGAGGTAGTCGACGCGCTGTTTACGGCGCGGCGCGCTCTCGGTGAAGCTGCGCAGCAGCATCCACGCGGCCAGAGCGGACAGTGGCAGGTTGATCAGGAAGATCCAGCGCCAATTGATGTACTCGGCGAACACCCCGCCGAGCAGTGGGCCCAGAACCGAAGACATTGCCCACACGCTGGCCAGGTAGCCCTGCACCTTGGCGCGCTCGGACAGTGTGTACAGATCGCCGGCGATCGTCATGGTCATGGGCTGGATCGCTCCGGCGCCGATGCCCTGTACCGCGCGGAAGATGATCAACCCGAGCATGCTCGTCGCCAGTCCGCACAGCAGCGAGCCGAGTGCGAACACCGCGATCCCGAACAGGATTACCGGTCTCCGCCCGACGGTATCAGCTAATTTTCCGTATACGGGAACCGTAACCGCTTGTGCGAGTAGGTAAATCGAGAACAGCCAGGGGAACTGATTGAAGCCGCCGAGATTGCTCGTGATGGTGAGCACCGCAGTCGCGATAATCGTCGAATCCAGCGCAACCAGTGCGGTCGCCAACATCAGCGCACCGAGGATCGGGCCACGCTCGGATCGGAATCCGACGGATGACTCCACTATCTCGGTCGCCACCGGGCGGCCCCTCTCGTTCGTTCGACTAACCATCTCGAACGAACGTATCGTGGCTTCAGCTATTCCCGCACGGAAATATTTCCAGCTGTGGCGAACTCGGCAGCTTTGTCGGGTGCGCTCGCGTGCAGGGATCCCAGGGTTGGACTCCGATGGCGCTGCCCGACGGCAGCGGCTGGATCGTTGCCCTCCCCGGGCGAGTTGGTGCTGACGGTGCGGGAGCCGCGACTGCCCGCTGTACTGGAAGGCTGCCGAACCGATCTCCGAATGGGCCGTCGACCCCGGCTCGAATCGGCCGGGGTCGACGTGGCGATCGGCGAGCCTTTGCTACGAAGGCAACCTGACACGACCGTACGCAGCTCGAACGCCATTGCGGGACTGAACTGTTCGGCACGAGCCTCGACCCGGCTCGTGGCTGGAGTGGCGGCGCGGACTCAGGGCAGGGTCGAGGGCTGCTCGACGGTGACCGGTTCCGGGGCGAAATAGCCTTCGGCCGCGCCGATAGCTGCTCCCACTGCCGCGCCGGCCGCGGTAAAGGGTGCGGACGCCATCGCGAAGCCGAGCGCCGCACCTATCGGCGGAACGATCACCAGGCCTATCGGTGCGAATGGCAGCCCGGCGACGAGGCCGGCGACCACGCCGATGACCGCGCCGGTGACAGAGATCGGACTGGCGAGCACAGTGCCTACCACCGCGCCGACTGCGGCGCCGCCGAGAGCGTGGTCTGCGATTCGCTCGGAACGTGCCTCGTCGATTCCGGCCGAAGCGAGGGCCTGGGCCACGGCGGCTTGCGTGTTCGCGGCCGCATCGTTGATCTGCGCGCTCTGGTCGGGGTTCAGCCACTCGGGCCGGTCGACCTCGAGGTGGCCGAAGCGGATTCGATCGTCTGCTGCCTCGATCGGTGCCACCGACGGAGTGGGCGCGGTGAGATCCGACGCGGGCAGGATGTGCGGCTCGACGGCCGTATCGGCGATGGATGTCGCGACGCGTGCGTCTGCGCTCGGGGCGTCGAACAGCGCGGCGGCGGTAATGCTCCCGAACGCAGTCGAATTGCCGACGATCGCCGGCCCGTACGGCGTTTGAATGATCGTTGCGTCGGCAGGTAATTGCTGGTCAGCGGTGGCGGTGCCGGTACCGATCACAGCGAGGGACAAGGGAAGTGCGCCAGCGACCACGAAGGAAGCCGCGCGCACATAGAAGGGACGGGTCGGAGTTTTGTGCGGATGTGTGCCCATGGATGACCTCATTCTGTACGTCGATGCATACCTACCGCATTCGTAGCCGAGGGCCGTTCGGATGAATGTTGAAATCGTGGAATCACATTCCGGTCAGTCGGTTCGTTCGGCTGGTCGGCTCGAGCGGGGGAGCAGGGCCTCGACCAGTGGTCGCGCTCGGGTGGGCGGACCGGTCGCACCGAACGCCTGCACGGTGGCGTAGACGCCCTCCATCACGAGGTCGAAGTGTGGCCGCCGACTCTGATGTCGCCATCGGGCCAGGTGGCGGGTGACTGCTGAGTAGACTGCCGGGCATGTCGATCGCTTCGTCGCCGTCACGGACGCCAGGGGCGATCAGCGGCTACGACGCACGCTGGGAGCAGCATAATTCCGAGCGGCAGACGCTGATTTTGCAGGCCGCCGTCGCACTGCTCGAGGAGAGTCCGGCGGGTACCGACGTGCCCGTTCACCAGATCGCGAAGCGGGCGGGTCTGGCCAAGTCGGTGGTCTATCGGCAGTTCAGCGGTCGCGAAGAGCTGGAACGCCGCGTTCGGTCCTATCTGGCCGATGACTTCGCGCAGGTGCTCGACGCGAAGCTCGACGTGTCCAACGGTTCGATCCGGGAGATTCTCACCCGCACGATTCGTGCCGTCGCGGACTGGATGTCCGACCACCCACGCCTCGTCGAATTCGCGCGCACCGGCCCCACCCATACCGGGGATCCGAGCATCGATGCGGTGAGCAGTCTGAAACTGCGCATGTCACACACGGCGCAGGAGCTCATCGCCTCGATCGGCCGGATGATCGGCGCCGACCCCGCGCCGTTCGCGTCTGTTCCGTTCGCGGTGGTGACGATGGTCGAGGGTGTGTTGGCCACCTGGATCAGGGAGCCGCAGCCGAGCAGATCACGTGCGGAGATCGTGGCCGACCTTGCCGAGTTCGCCTGGTATGTGCTCGACGGCGCGGCACGGTCGATCGGCCTTGTTGTCGATCCGGACGACGAATTGACCGCGGTGATCGCGGGTTTCACCGACGCGGGCGAGGCCGCGGTCGATTCGTGATGCCCGATCAGCTGCCGACGGCCACTCTGCGCTCCGGCTCGCTGCGATAGCGCGAGGGTGCGCCGTCGATGTGCAGCATCTTCCACAACCGTCGAGTCACCGGATTCATCAACCCGAGTTCGTCGGCAAGCGAACGCATGTCGCCGAAGTAGCCGGTCAGGATCTTGCGGGCCTCCGGGCTGCGCCAGAATGCCTCCTTGATCACTTCGCGCGGGATGTCGAACTTCGTGGCGAAAGACCGTGGGGGCGTCATGATTTCGCCCGCCAGCCAGCGCATCGCGAGTGGGAACGCCAGTGCGCATACTGCGGTCGAGGCCGGATTCAGCTTCGCGATGTGCGCCTCGAGGAACTCGTTGGCGAACGAGATGTGCCGCGCTTCCTCGGCGATATGGATCTCCATCGTGCGCAGCACCGCGGGCGGGAGGTTTCCGCCCTGGCGGATCAGTGCCTTTTGATAGTGGTCGATCGGTTCCTCACCGCCGAGGATCCCGATGACGAGGATGACATGTGCGTAACCGCCCGCGACACCGATGAACGGCGACAGCGCCCGGAACACCGGCCGCATCCCCGGCACGTCCACACCGATCCGGTTGACCAACTCCTGGAACATCTGGATGTGATTGCACTCTTCGGTCATCTCGTGCAGGCAGTAGCGGAACTCGGGAGAACCGTTGGGCAGCTTCATGATGTATTGCATCAGGCCTCGAATCAGGATGCTCTCGAAGGCGGCGCCCACCTTGATGGTGTTGGCTACCCGCCATTTCCCGATCTCGATCTGGCGAGCCCGCGGCAACTGCCGGTACCACTCGGTGGCGCCGAGCGGGTCGATCTCCGGCGAAAGTATCCACCGCGGATCCTTCGGGTCGATCGCGAAATCGGGTCCGTCCCAATCGATGTCGAGGTATGGATCGAAATTCCTGGTGACCGAACCCTCCGACAACGTCTGTAGGACTTCGCGATAGTCCTGCTTCCGATTCCCGGTGCGCGGCGAAGTTGACAGCGTCATCGGTGCCTCCTCGTGTGTGGCGTGCATCTCTCTATGGATAATTTACCGAGACTTGCCGTCCCAGTAAATACCCTGACGCGATGGCATCGTCGCGCATTACCTGCTCGCCTACGGCACCGAAGAGCAGAAACAGCGGTGGCTGCCGAAGATGGCCAGCGGCGAAGTGGTCGGCGCGATCGCCATGACCGAGTCAGGCACCGGTTCGGACCTGCAGAACGTGAAGGCCAAGGCGATCAGGGACGGCGACGAATACGTCGTCAACGGATCCAAGACCTTCATCACCAACGGCGCCCAGGCCGACCTGATCATCGTCGTTGTCAAGACCGACGTCAGCCAGGGCGCCACCGGGATCAGTCTGGTGCTGGTCGAGGCCGGCCGCGACGGCTTCCGTCGCGGCCGGATCCTGAACAAGATCGGCCAGAAGAACCAGGACACCTCCGAGCTGTTCTTCGAGGACGTCCGCATCCCGGTCACCAACCTGCTCGGCACCGCGGAGGGCCAGGGCTTCGTCCAGCTCATGCAGCAGCTCCCGCAGGAACGCCTCATCATCGCCGTCGGCGCCGTCGCCGGAATGGAGACCGCGCAAACTGGCCGAGGTCGCCACCGAAGCCAAGGTCGCCCGCGTCTTCACCGACGACTGCATCGCCAAACACATTGTCGGAGAACTGGACATCCCCACCGTCGCGATGGCGAAGTGGTGGACCACCGACCGCGCGATGTCGGTCGCCAGCGAATGCCTCCAGCTACACGGTGGATACGGCTACATTCAGGAGTACCCGATCTCCCGCATGTGGGTAGACAACCGCGTGCAGATGATTTACGCGGGCACGAATGAAATCATGAAGGAGATCATCGCTCGGAGCCTCTGACCGGACTGCGCGGTGGTGGGTATGGGTCGCCGACCGCCGCGCCGGGTCGAGGTGGCCATCTAGTGGTGTAGCTTCGGTCTGTGCCGCGCTGGTTCCGAGTTCACGCTCCAGAGGAGGACGCGTGGTATTGGTTCGAGGTGGGCGATGACGGGTGGGTACTGCGACAGGCAGTGTTCGTAGCGGCATTGCCCGTACCTGTGCCTGATGCGCCTGTCCCGATCATCGACGGTGTTGTCGGCGGAGCGTCTGTTGCGGCGTCGGCTGACGAACTTGTCCGGGTGCGCGAGATGTACGGGTTGCCTGGCGTGCAGTTTTACGAAGCCGTTTATGGCGTGCTGGCCGAAGGGCCTATTGGCACTGCGGAGGGTGCCGTGGACGCTGCGCGGGCAGAGTTCGAGCAGGTATGGAACATGGCTCTGCGGCATCGTCACTTCAGCCGCTACGACACCGGTCCGCTCCCGGTAGGGACACGTGTGTCGGGGACCGTGGCTGCCCTACCTTGGGGGCCGGGTATTACAGGGTTGTTCGTGGATATCGATTCGGCGGCCCAGGGCTTCCGGTCGCCGGACGACCGCCCGGCCGGATACTTTGTGGACCTACTCAACTTGCCTCGAAATCCCGAGGATTGGCCGCGGGTCGGAGCCGTTCTCTCACTGGAAGTAACGACCATCCGCATCAGTCTGCACTCGCTGAACAAACGCACGGATATCCAAGTCAGGCTCCGGCCAGTTCACGACGCGTGAACCCGGCTCTCGGGTTGATCGCGCAGCGGCCGGCGGTGGCAGATCGCCAGCATCAGTCGGGAGAGGCTGCGGCAGATCCTGAAGGCCGAGGGGATCTCGTGGCAGGCCACGAAGACATGGAAGGCGGGCAAAGATCCCGAGTTCACCGTGAAGATGAACCGCGTCCTCGACCTCTACGACCATCCGCCAACGCGTCTTCGAGTGCCTCTGGTGGTGTCTTGAATCCGAGGATTTGTCGAGGTCGTTGGTTGAGTTCGTCGGCGGGCACCGACCAGTTTCGTGACGTACTCCCGACCGCGGCGGCGTGTGCGCGGATGGCATTCGGCGTTGAATGCTTGTGGGCTGGTCGGTGACTCGGCGAGTGAACCGTTTACCCGTCTTGGGCGGGCACTTCAAATGCGCGTCCGCCCGTCGGGGTCCGACACGGCGAATGACCGGTGCGATTATGGCAAATTCACCGCAATAGTGTGCACTCGCTGATGTGTTGCGTAGTGGCACAAAAGAAGTCCGGCCCCGAGGGGCGGCACGGACGGAGCGGTGATCTACCGAGACCGAATCAGGCGGCGGGCTGGGGCT
>NZ_JBHTDL010000005.1:0-868506 GCF_042675075.1 Nocardia sp. GCM10030253
GCAACCGCTGCGCAGTCGCCGCAGGCAACGCCTCACCGATCGCCAACACCCGACGCAACGACCCGGACAGCAGCCCATCCGATTCGGTCAGCAGGGCGTCCAGCATCGACGGCACCACATGCAGCGTGGTAACGGCCGTGGTGCGCATCAGCTCGTTGAGGTAGCCGGGATCGCGATGCCCGTCGGCCGCGGCAATGACCAAGCGGCCACCGGATGCCGCCGCCGACCAGAACTCCCACACCGACAGGTCGAACGTCGCGGCCGTCTTCAACAGCACCGCGTCTTGCGCGCCGAGGCCGAATTCGTCCGTCTTCCACTGCAACTGGTTGGCGATCGCGCCGTGCGGAACTGCCACACCCTTGGGCTGACCGGTCGAACCCGAGGTGAAGATGACATACGCCGTGTTCGCGGCTGTCAGGCTGCTGCGACGCTCGTCCACCGATATAGGCGCATCGGAGTACCCCGACACGTCGACCTCGTCGATCACCACCGAATCGACCGCCGCAGCCACGAATCCATCACGACCCGTCGTCAACACACACACCGGCCCCGCAGTCGCGAGAACATACTCGACCCGCTCCACAGGCTGATCCGGATCCACCGGCACATACGCCGCACCCGACTTCGCCACCGCATACATCGCAACAACCACATCGACCGACCGGCGAATCGCCAACGCCACCCGATCCTCCGGACCCACACCACGCCCGATCAGATACCGCGCCAAACGATTCACCCGAGAATCGAGCTCGCCATAGGTCAACTCGCGACGGCCCTCCGGCCCATCGGCAACCAACGCCACCGCATCCGGCGTCGCCGCAACCGTCGCATCCAACAACGACACCAGCGTCGCGGTCGTATCGACCACGCGCGCCGTATCGTTCCAGCCCGCGAGAATCCGAGTGGACTCCTCCGGCGCCAGCAACTCGATCTCGCCCACCAACACCTCGGCATCGGCGATCACGGCATCGAGCACCCGGACGAACCGATCCGCGAAACCACGCACCGTCGCCTCGTCGAACAGGTCGACGGCGTAACCGAACTCGGCGACGATCTCGGCGGGGGTGCCGTCCTCGGCATACCGGTCGTTGAACGAAATATGCAGATCGGTCTTGGCGAGCTGCAGATCGAATTCCACACCGCTGACCGACAACCCGGGGAGCTCGAACGTGGTCTCGGCCAGGTTCTGGAACGACAGACCCACTTGGAACAGCGGATTGCGCGACATCGAACGCACCGGGTTCAGCGCCTCGACAATGCGCTCGAACGGCACATCCGCGTTCGCGAATGCCTCCAGATCCCGCTCCCGCACCTCGACGAGCAGGTCCGAGAACCGGTCGCCCGCCGCGACACCCGTACGGAATACCAACGTGTTGACGAACATGCCGATCAGGTCATCGAGTTCGCGTTCGCCGCGACCCGCGATCGGGGTGCCGACCGCGATATCGTCGCCACCCGAAAGCCGCGCGAGCAGCACCGCCAACGCCGCGTGCACGACCATGAACAGTGACGCATGGCTTGCTCGCGCCAATTCGTGCAGACGCGCGTGTCGGTCCGGCGAGATCTCGAAGCGAACCGCCTTACCGCGGAACGACTGCGCGGCCGGACGCGGCCGATCGGTAGGCAACTCCAGTTGATCCGGCAGTCCGGCCAATGCCGACTGCCAGTACGCGATCTGCCGCGCGGCCAGCGATTCCGGATCGTCCTCCGAGCCGAGCACCGCTCGTTCCCACACCGCGTAATCGGCGTACTGCACCGGCAGCGGAACCCATTGCGGCGCGTCCCCGGCCACGCGCGCGGTGTAGGCCAGCATCAGGTCGCGCGCCAGCGGCGCCATGGACGCACCGTCCGCGGCCACGTGGTGCACCACGAACGCCACCACGTGTTCGTCAGGGGCCAACCGGAACAGCGCCATCGCGAGCGGCACCTCGACCGTGACATCGAAGGTGGTCAACGCGAATTCGATCAGCTCGGGCACCAGATCGGCTTCGTCCGCGTCGAACGGAAGCAACGCGAAGGGGGTGGCGGGCACCGGATGGATCACCTGATGCGGGCGGTCGCCGGAACTCGGATAGGTCGTCCGCAGCACCTCGTGGCGGATCAGCACATCGCCGATCGCCGCGCCGAGCGCGACCACGTCCAGCGCACCCGACAGCCGAACCGCGAGTGGAATGTTGTCCACCGCCGAGGTTGCCGTGTCGAACTGGTTGAGGAACCAATACCGTTGCTGCGCCAGCGACAGCGGAATCTGCTCCGGCCGCTCGCCCGCGACCAGCCGCGGCCTGCTCTGCCCCGAACCCGCGTTGCGCTCGACCAGCACCGCCAGTGCGCCGACCGTCGACGCGTCGAACAGGTCGCGGACCGCGAGCCGAGTGTCCAGCGCGGCGTCCAGGCGCGCGGTCACCTGGGTGGCGAGCAGGGAATTGCCACCGAGCTCGAAGAAATCGTCGTCCAGGCCGACCCGGGCGACCCCGAGCACGTCACCGAATGTGCCTGCGACGATCTCCTCGACCGGTGTAGACGGTGCGCGGAACGCCTTCGCCGCGAACACCGGCGCGGGCAATGCCGCCCGATCCAGCTTGCCCGTCGGAGTCAGCGGTATCGCACGCAGGACCGTGATGGCGGCGGGCACCATGTGGGTGGGCAGGGCCTGTTCGGCCAGCGCCGTCAAGGCCACCGTGTCGACCGGCGACCCATTCACCGCGTGCACGTACGACGCGAGAACCGTGGCCCCGCTATCGAGCTGGTGACCGACCGTGACGGCGAGGTCGACGTCCGGATGCGATGCCAGCACCGCATCGATCTCGCCGAGTTCGATGCGGAACCCGCGGATCTTCACCTGGGAGTCGTTGCGACCCAGGTACTCCAGCTCCCCGGTGGGAGTACGCCGCACCAGATCGCCGGTGCGGTAAAGCCTGCCGCCGCCGGAACCGAACGGATCGGCCACGAAGCGCGCGGCAGTGAGCGCGGGCTGGTCGTGGTAGCCGCGAGCCAGTTGCGCTCCCGCGACATACAGCTCACCGATCACCCGGTCGGGCACCGGCCGCAACCGGTCGTTGAGCACATACGCGGTGATGCCACGGATCGATGTACCGAGGGTCACCGGCGCACCCGGCACCAGCGGCTCGCTGATATTGGTCGCCACGGTGGCTTCGGTGGGACCGTAGGCGTCGAAGAACTCCCGCACCGCACCGGTGCCGATCGGAACCACCCAGCGCCGCACCAGCTCCGGCGGACACACGTCGCCGCCGACGATCACCACGGCCACATCGTCGAGACCGGCCGGATCCACCGAGGCCAACGCCGCGGGCGTGACGAACGCGTGTGTCACCGCTTCCCTGCGCAGTACGGTGGCGAGTTCCGCACCGCCGTACACCGTCGGCGCCACCACCACCATGGTCGCGGCGCCGCCGAGCGCGAGCAGCAGCTCGAGCACCGACGCGTCGAACGACGGGGACGCGAAATGCAGGGTGCGTGCGGCCCGCGTGACCCGATAGCGGGCCCGCTGCTCATCGCACAGGCGCGCGAGCCCGGCGTGCGTGACGATCACACCCTTCGGCTTGCCGGTGGAGCCTGAGGTATAGATGACGTACGCGGGATGTTCGGCGTACAACGGCCGCACCCGGTCCAGATAGGTGATCCGGTCCGCCGGATACTGCTCCAGTAGCTGTGCCGTCTCCTGGGTATCGATCATCAGCCATTCGGCCAGGTCGGGCAGATCGTCACGGACCCCGGCGACGGTCAGCCCGAAGCTCACCCCGGAATCGCCGACCATGTGCGCGACCCGCTCCGCCGGATAGTTCGGGTCCACCGGGACGAATCCGGCGCCGGTCTTGGCGACCGCCCACACGGCGAGCACCGAATGCAGCGATCGCGGCATGGCCACCGCGACCAGGGCTTCGGGGCCGACGCCCCGCTCGATGAGCAACCGCGCAAGCCGGGTCGACCGTTCGTCGAGCTCGGCATAGCTCAGCGCGACGGATCTGCTGGTCGCATCGGCACAGACGATGGCGGTTCCCGCCGGATTCGCTTCCACGGCAGCCGCTATCAACTGCGGCAAGGTGGTGGCGCGCGCCCTGCTGATCCTGGCGGGACGGACCCGGGCCGTGCGTGTCATGCGTGCACCGCTTTCGATGTCTCGTGCCGACGTTGTCCGACCACGCGAAACATGAAGCAGCTCACCTTACCTATTCACCCGAACTTGCTCCCCTCCACAGCGCCTACCGAGAGCATCGCCGGGGTGCACGGCAATCGTTACCGCATCTACCTCGCCTGAGCTCGCGACGGAGACGGCAACCGCTGCCGTAGGGGACCGCTACATTATGGGGTCGCGGACGAAAATTGGGGCCGACTACCGGAGCAGATCGGGCAAAGCGACGACCTCGACGGTGTTCTCCGTGATGAGCATCGATCGGGCAGCACCATCGTCGAGCACCACAACCTGCAGCTCAGCCGGTTCGCCGAGATCGAAGGCAGCGAGTCCGGCGGCGTCGGTGAACAAGTGTGTGACCCATTCGTCGGCAAGCACCGCGGGCAATTCGAGCTCCCCCGTTTCCGGTGCGACCACCACCGTGGCGCCGACCGAGCCGGTGGCAACCACTTCGAGGACCGCGGCCATCGCATCGGGGCGACCCAGCCGGAAAGTACGGGATTCGAACGTGAGCCCGGTGCGGGCGACCAACCGCTCGGCCGCAGTCGACAGTTCGTCGTAGGTCACCGTCGCGCCGGTCTCGGCGAGCACGATCGCGGGATCGTCACCGCGCAGCGTCCTTGTCCGATTCGCGTATGTCACGGGTTTGGACGATTGCACGTCGATTTCGGCGGTTACCGCGGGATCGTCGAGCTCCAGCCAGTCGATGCCGCCGGTCGGCGCCGCACTGCCGCGCGCGACATCGCCTGCCGCGGTGATACCTATCACGAGCGCGGGCTCGCCCGGCAGCGCCGAGTCCGTCGTCCGCACCGGAACCAGGGTGGCGCCGGCCTTCAGCACTGCCCAGACGGTGGTCGCCGCGTCGGCACCACGGTCGAGTCGCACCGCGACGCCCGTGCCCGGCCCGCAGCCGTGCCCGATCAATACTCGGGCCAGTCGCGACGATCGGGCGTCGAGGTCCTGGTAGGACAGTTCGGCTTCGCCGGACACCACCGCTTGTCCGGACGGATCGGATTCCACCGCGACGGCCAGCAATTGGGTAGGCGCGATCCGCGCGGTCGACGCGGAATTCTCGGCGCCTGCCGCCACGGTCGTGGCCGATCCGGCCTGCACCCGATGACGCTCCTGTGCGTCGAGAATGTCGATGTCGCCGACGCACACCTGGGGGTCGGCCACGACGGCGGCGAGGATGCGCTCGAAGCGCCGCCCGAATGCCTGCACCGTGGCGTGGTCGAAAATATCCGTCGCATAGGCGAACACCGCGACCATCTCCTCGGGCGATCCGTCGCCGCCATGCCGCGGCTCGACGATCAGCTGGAGATCGAACTTCGCGGTCACGGTGCCCGCGTCCAGACCCGTCACCGTCAAACCCGGCAGTTCCAGCGACGGCGGCTCGGTGTCCTCGAACGACAGCGCCACCTGGAACAGCGGATGATGCCCCGCGGGGCGTGCGAGGACGGTCTCCTCCACCACCCGCTCGAACGGGATGTCCGCATTGGCGAATGCCGAAAGGTCGGTCTCCCTGACCTGGTCGACGAGTGCGGCGAAGCCGATACCGGACGGCACCGCGGTACGCAGCGTCAGTGAATTGACGAACATGCCGACCAGATCGTCGAGTGCGCGCTCGGCACGCCCCGCGAAAGGCGTGCCGACCGCGATATCGGAGCTGCCCGACAGCCGCGCGAGGAGCACGGCCAGTGCCGCGTGCACGACCATGAACAGCGTCGAATGATGTTCCCGCGCAATGCGCACGAGACCTTCGTGCACTGCGGCGGGCACCCGGATCGCGGTCGACGCGCCCCGCATGGACGGCGTGGCGGGCCGCGGCCGGTCGAGCGGGAGTTCCAAGGTGCCCGACAATCCGTCGAGCTGTTCGCGCCAGTACGCCAATTGCCTTGCCGCGATGGAGCTCTCGTCGTCATCGTCGCCGATGACCGCGCGCTGCCAGATGGCGAAGTCCGCGTAGTGCACCTCCAGCGGCAGCCAGCCTGGCGAATTGCCGTGGATGCGTGCGAGATAGGCGGTCATCAGGTCCCGCGACAGCGGCGCCACCGAGGCGCCGTCCGCGGTGATGTGGTGCAGTACCAAGACGAGCAGATGTACCTCCGCGGAACCAGCGTGGCGGACCGCCGCGGTGACGTTCAGCAGCAGCGCCCGCACCGGAACCTGCTCTGTCACATCGAATCCGGTGGACATCATGTCGGTGAGCCTGGCAACCGGGTCGGCGGTGACCTCGACCTCGAGGCCGCCGGGGAGCACCCGGTCGACCGGCAGGATCTCCTGATACGCCGACCCGCCCGGCCCGTCCGTCGGATAGCGGGTGCGCAGCGACTCGTGCCGGTCCAGCACGTCGGCGACGGCATAGCGCAGCGCGGAGACATCCAGCGCCCCGGTCAGCCGGATCGCCATCGGGATGTTGTAGGCGAGCGAGTCCGGATCGACCCGGTTCAGAACCCACATCCGCTGCTGGGCCAGCGACAGCGGGATCCGGTCGGGCCGTGTCGCGCGCACCAGTGGCGTCCTGGCTTCGGCGGCTGCCTCGGCGCCGGGCACGATGCGGGCGGCGAGCGTCCCGACGGTGCTCGCCTCGAACAACTCGCGCACCACGATGTTGGCGTGCAGCGCCCCATTGATCCTGGCGACGGCCTTGGTCGCGAGCAGCGAGTTGCCGCCGAGCAGGAAGAAGTCGTCATCCAGTCCCACCTCGGTGACGCCGAGCAGTCCGGCGAACACCTCTGCGACGGCTTGTTCGATCGGCGAGCCCGGCGCGCGGAACGCGACGGCGCTGACGAATTCCGGTGCGGGCAGCGCCTTTCGATCGAGCTTGCCGTTGGGTGTGAGCGGCAGCGTCTCGATGATCTGGAACGCATCGGGAACCATATAGCCGGTGAGGAATTCGGCAACCTGAGTGCGCAGTTCGATCGGATCGAGCCGGACGGCGCCGTCGTCGGACGACGCGGGCACGACATACCCGATGAGCCGATCGCCCGCGTGCTCGTCCGCGTGGACGAGCACCGCGGCCTGGCTCACCCCGGTACAGCGCAGCAGCGCGGACTCGATCTCGCCGAGCTCGATGCGGAACCCGCGCAACTGCACCTGCTGATCGCTGCGCCCCGCGTACTCCAGGCTCGCCTCACCGCCGAAGCCGACCCAGCGACCGACATCGCCGCTGCGGTACATCCGAGATCCCGGCGCGCCGAACGGATTCGCGACGAATCGCGTCGCCGCCAGTCCCGGTCTACCGAGATACCCACGCGACAGCTGACCGCCCGCGACATAGATTTCTCCGGCGACTCCGACCGGCGCGGGATGCAGCCGATTGTCGAGGACGTAGGCGTCCAGGCCGGGCAGGGCGCGGCCGATCACACTCGCGGCATTGTCGACGAGTTGCTCGTCGAGCGAAAGGAACGACACATGCACCGTGGTTTCGGTGATGCCGTACATGTTCACCAGCCACGGCTCGTTCATCGCATGCCGCTCGTACCAGGGCCGCAGCTGGCGCAGATCCAGTGCCTCGCCGCCGAATACCACGTACCGCAGCGCCAGCTTGCCCTCATCGGCGGAGTGCGCCGCGCGATCGGCCTCGGCCAGCTGATAGAACGCCGATGGCGTCTGATTGAGCACGGTGACTCGTTCGCGAATCAGCAACTCGCGGAACTGTTCCGGAGCCCGCGAGGTGAAGTGGTCGACCACCACCACGGAACCGCCGTTGGCCAGCGCACACCACAACTCCCACACCGAGAAGTCGAAGGCGAAGGAGTGGAACAGCGTCCACACATCCGTCTCGTCGAACTCGAAAAGCAGCTGAGTATTGGCGAACAGTTCCAAGACATTGCGGTGCGTGACACCGACGCCCTTGGGCTCGCCCGTCGATCCGGAGGTGTAGATGACGTAGGCCAGATTGTCCGGGCGCAGCCGCGCGATCCGATCGGCATCGGTGATTCTGGCATCGGAGAGTTCGGCCGCCTCGTCCAACAGCACGACAGGAATGTCACCGGGGGGCAAGGTATCCCGTTCGCTCGCGGTGCTGAGCACACATACCGGCGCCGCGTCCGCGAGCATGAATTCCAGCCGCTGCACCGGATACGCGGTGTCGATGGGCAGGTACCCCGCGCCGGTCGTGAGCACGGCAAGCAGGGCGACCGGCAGGTCCTCGGTCCGCGCAACCGCTACGGCCACCAGCGATTCCGGCCTGGCGCCGTGGGCGATCAATGCCCGCGCCACCCGGTTCGCACGGCGCTGCAACTCACCGAAGGTCAGCGTGGTGTCACCGAAACGCACCGCGACAGCGTCGGGGCGCTGCCGTACCTGCGCGGCGATGAGGTCGACCAGCGTAACCTCTGGCACCCGTACACCGGGGGTATTCCATTCGTGCAGCACCAGTTCGTGTTCACCCGGTGCGTACACGTCGATATCGCCCACCACGGCGGCGGAATCGGCGGTCACCGCGTTGAGGATCTTGCGGAAGCGATCGGCGAAGTCGTGCACAGTCGCCGCGTCGAACAGATCCGTCGCATAGGTGAACAGCGCCGAAATGCCCTGCGCGGCACCTTCGGCGGTGAGGTCTTCGACCACTTCCAGCTGCAGGTCGAACTTCGCGAGCGGTAGCGCCATCTCGATGCCCGACACCGCGAGACCGGGAAGTTCCAGCTCGGTCTGCGTCATGTTCTGGAAGGTCAGCATCACCTGGAACAGCGGGTGCCTGGCAGTAGAACGGACCGGATCGAGCAGCTCCACCAGCCGCTCGAACGGCACGTCGGCATGCCCGAAGGCATTCACATCGGTGCGACGCACTTCGCGCAACAGCTGGTCGAAGCTGCTGTCCGGGTCGACATCGGTACGCAGCACCAGGGTATTGACGAACATACCGATCAAGTCGTCGAGAGCAGCCTCACCACGACCCGCGACCGGAGTACCGATCGCGATATCCCTGGTACCGGACAACCGCGCGAGCAACACCGCGAGCGCGGCGTGCACCACCATGAACAGCGTCGAATTGTGCTGTTGCGCAATACCCCGCAACGCCTGGTGCACCTCGGCATCGATATCGAAGGCGAGAACGGCGCCGCTGTTGGTCGCGACTACCGGACGCGGTCGGTCCACCGGCAATTCCAGCTGGCCGGGCAGCGCTGCCAATTCGTGCTGCCAGTAGGCGATCTGCTGGGCCAAAAGGGAATTCGCGTCGTCCTCGTTGCCGAGAGTCGCTCGCTGCCAGATCGTGTAATCGGCGTACTGCGCGGTCAGTACCGGCCAGTCCGGCTGTCCGCCCCGCGTCCGAATCGCGTACGCGGCCATCAGGTCCCGGGCCAGCGGCTCCATCGAGAAACCGTCGCCCGCGATGTGGTGGACCACGCACACCAGCACGTGCTCGGATTCACTGCTCTGGAACAGCTGTAGCCGAACCGGCGGCGCGGTGGTCACATCGAATCCGCCGACGATGGCCGCGGTGACGAAGCGGGGCAGATCGGCCGCGGCGGCCTGCTGGACCTCGAATTCCGGAATCGCCAGCGCATCCTCGACCGGCAGCACGACCTGAAAGCCCTCGCCGTCGACATCGGGATAGATCGTGCGCAACGACTCGTGCCGCTCGACCACATCGCGCACCGCGGCGCGCAGCGCGTCGACATCGAGCCGACCCGATAGCCGGACCGCGACGGGAATGTTGTTGACCGCACCGGCCGGGTCGAAGCGGTTCAAGAACCACATCCGCTGCTGTGCGTACGACAACGGAATCCGATCAGGACGCGGCAGCGTACCCAGCGCAGGGCCGGTGGCCGCGCCGGCCAGCCGCTCCACCCGATCGGCAAGCGCCGCAACGGTAGACGCCTCGAAGAGCACCTGCACCGGCACTCGCGTCTCTAGCGCGTTGCCGATGCGGGCCACAGCCTGCGCGGCGAGCAGCGAGTTTCCGCCGAGCTCGAAGAAATCGTCATCCGCACCGACCCGGCCACCGGTATCGGTCGCACCCGCGACGAGCAGCGCCGCGAAGACGTCGGCGACGATCTGCTCCGCACGGGTGGCCGGGGCGCGGAATTGCTTGGTCGCGAACGCCGGCTCCGGCAGTGCGGCCCGGTCCAGCTTGCCGACCGGGGTGAGCGGAATTTCGTCGAGCACCACGATGGCGCTGGGAACCATATAGGCGGGCAGTGATTTTCCGGCGAATGCGGCGAGCTCGCCGGTGTCGACAAGGACGCCGGGTTGTGGCAGCACATAGCCGACAAGCGCCATCGATCCCGACGGGAGCGTGGTGCCGGTGGTAGCGGCGAAGTCGATACCGGGGTAGCTGGTCAGCACATTGTCGATCTCACCGAGTTCGACGCGCAGACCGCGGATCTTCACCTGGAAGTCGGAGCGGCCGAGATATTCGAAGGCGCCGTCGGTTTCGCGCCGCCGGACCAGATCACCGGTGCGATAGAGCCGGCCGCCCGCGCAGCCGGTATCCGCACCGAACGGGCTGGCGACGAACCGTTCCGCTGTCAGCCCGGGCCGCCCAAGATAGCCCTGCGCCAACGCCGCCCCGGAGAGGTACAGCTCGCCGATCACTCCGGCGGGCACCGGACGCAACCGAGAATCCAGGACGAACGCGCCTACTCCCGGAATGGCCGCGCCGATGGTGACGTCCGCTCGGGGCCGCATCGGCGCGGTGGTAGTGACCATGACTGTGGCCTCGGTCGGACCGTAGGCGTTGAACATTTCGCGGCCGCCGGTGGCCCAGCGGCCGACGAGTTCGGGATTGACCCGGTCGCCGCCCACCACGACAACGCGCAGTTCCCCGAGGCCGGTCGGCTCGACGGACTCCAGCGCGCCCGGTGTGATCAGCAGATGGGTGATCTGCTCACGGCGCACCAGTTCGGCCAGATCGGCGCCGCCGAACACCTTCGGCGGCACGATGACGAGCGTGGCGCCCGAGGAGAACGTGAACAGCATCTCCATCAGCGAGAAGTCGAAGCTCGGTGAGCTCAGCTGCGTGACCCGGGACGCTCCGGTCACCGTGTAGCGCTCACACTGCGCGGCAACCAGGCCGGACAGACCGGTGTGGGTGACAACGACACCCTTCGGCAGTCCCGTCGATCCCGAGGTGTAGATGACGTAGGCGGGATGCGTTTCGACGAGCGGCCGGACCCGATCGGTATAAGAGATCGGATGCTCGGGCCGGGCGGCGAACCGTTCGGCGACCACCGGATCGTCGAGTTCGATCCAGTAGACCGAGCGCCCGAGGCCCGCGCGATGCGCCTGGGTCGTGAGTCCGAACAGGACCTGCGAGTCGGACAGGATGTGCGCGATCCGGTCCGGCGGATACGCCGGATCGACCGGCACATAGGCCGCGCCGGTCTTCGCGACGGCCCACACCGCGAGCACCGATTCCACTGAACGGGTGATCGCGATCGCCACCAGGTCCCCCGGCCCGGCACCGCGATCGATCAACTCACGCGCCAGCCGTGAGGATGCCTCGTCCAGCTCACGGTAGGTGAGCTCGCGCTGATCGACAGGATCACCGGTCGGATTGAATCGGATTGCCACCGAGTCCGCCGCCGACTCGACCGCAGCCGTCAGCAGCTGCCCGAAAAGCGGCGCCCCCGACCGTCGACGGCGGTTAACACGAACAGAACGCCGAGCAGTATCCATTCGAGTGCATTCACCTCTCGCGTCAAGCCGGGCCACGCGGCCGAACTATCTCCAAAGCCCCACTTCGAGGTCGTCGTGCTGGGCGAATGCGCCCGTACAACGAGATAAGTGTAGGCGTGCGCCGGTGACCGCCTTGGTTATCCCATGCATCGAGTAGGTGGGCTCACAGTGTTACGCCCCGGTAAGTTTCATTCTTACCCGGGAGTCGATCTGACGCGAGCCGTTCGGCGAATGTTCTGACTGAGCGACAGTTCAGAATGCATTGCGACGCCAGGTCTCGGTCAGCACTTTGCCGATCCGATCGAGCGCGGTGTCGGTGGTCATCCGCCAGTGCGTGGACGGTACCGCGTGATTGTGCACCGTGCCATCCACCACATCGTCCCAGGTGGCCGCGCCGGCGCCGCCGGTCGGGTCGTCGTGGGCTGCGGTGAGGTAGACGAGGTCACCGACGAACGTCCGCGCGCGATATTCGGCGGTGAACCCGGCCGAGCGGATACCGGCCTCCAGCACCCTGGCGATCCGTTCGGCGCCGAAGGAAGCGAAAGGCTCGGGCAACCCGGCCAAGCGCTGGGCGAGGTCGGTCACATCCACGTCCGCGCCGAGTCCGAGATCGGATGCCTGGCCGCCGAGCAGACCGCCGAGCAACTCGGCAATGGGCACTGCCGCCGACTCGTCGTGCACCGGCACCAGGTGGCTGTCCATCATCGCCAGCAACGCGACCTGCGCACCTTCGCTCTGCAATTGCACCGCCATCGCATGCGCGATAACGCCGCCGAGCGACCACCCGAGCAGGTGGTACGGGCCTTCCGGCTGCACCGAGCGGATCTCGGCGACATAGCGGCGTGCCCAGTCCTCGATCGAATCCGGCAGCGGCTCGTCGGAACCGAGCACCGGTGACTGCAGACCGTAGATCGGCCGGTCCCGCTCGAGGTGCGCGGCCAGACCTGCGAACGACCAGGAGATCCCGCCGATGGGATGGACGCAGAACAGCGGCTCGGTATTACCGGACGGCCGCAACGGCAGCAGCACGTCGAAGGCGGCGCCCGCGTCGAGCTGCCCCACTCGGCGCGCCTCCAACTCGGCGACCAACTCCGCGGGCGTCGGTGCGGTGAACAGCGACATCACCGGCACCCGCATGGCGAGAACCACACTCAGTCGTGCCGCCAGCTCGGTGGCGACCAGCGAGTTGCCGCCGCGCTCGAAGAAGTTGTCATCCAATCCGATGCGCTCGGCGCCGAGCACCGCGGCGAACGCGTCGCAGACCATGGTTTCCCACACGGTGACCGGCGGCCGGTACTCGCGGGTGATCGACTCGGGCTCCGGCAGGGCGTTGCGGTCCAGCTTGCCGTTCGCATTGAGCGGCAGGGCGTCCAGCACCGAGAAGGCGTCCGGCACCATATAAGAAGGCAGCACGGCGTTCAGCGCCGATTTCACCCGCGCCACATCCACCTCACCGTGCGCGGGTACCAGGTAGGCCACCAGGCGGTCACCGGTGCGCGCGTCGGACCTGGCCAGCGCCACCGCCCGCGCGATCTGCGGCAGCGCCGACAGTGCCGCCTCGATTTCACCGAGCTCGATGCGGAAGCCACGAATTTTCACCTGGAAATCGGTGCGGCCCTGGTACTCCAGCTCACCGCTGTCGTTCCAGGCCACCAGATCGCCGGTGCGATACATCCGAGCGCCCGGCTCGAATGGATTCGCCACGAACCGATCCGCCGTCAGTTCCGGGCTGCCGAAATACCCGCGCGCCAACTGCGCACCCGCGAGACACAGCTCGCCCGCCACCCCGGGCGGCACCGGCTGCAACCGTGAATCCAGCACGTAGACAGAGCTGTTCCATTCCGGCGCGCCGATCGACACCGACACCTGGTCGACATCGGAGACGCAATGGCTGGTGATCGACACCGCGGCCTCGGTCGGGCCGTACAGGTTGAACAGCGGCGCGGCGTTGTTGGCGCGGAACCGCTGGGCGGTCGCGGCAGGAAGCGCCTCCCCGATCGCCAGCACCCGCCGCAATGACTTCGGCAGTCGGCCATCGGCATCCACCAGCAATGCGTCCAGCATCGAGGGAACCACGTGCAGCGTGGTCACGCTGGTGTCGTCGATCAGCCGGTTCAGATAGGCGGGCTCACGGTGTCCGTCCGGCGCGGCGATGACCAGCTTGCCGCCGCAGACCGCCGCGGACCAGAACTCCCACACCGAGAGATCGAACGTCGCGGCCGTCTTCAGCAGCACCGCGTCAGCGGTGCCGAGCTCGAATTCCGCTGTCTTCCACAGCAACTGGTTCACAATGGCGGCGTGCGTGACCGCAACGCCCTTCGGAAGGCCGGTCGACCCCGACGTGAAGATCACATACGCGGTATTGGCCGGACACAATGCGCCGCGGCGTTCGGCCGCGGCGATCGGATCGCCCGAGTAGACCGACAGCTCCAGCAGATCGACCTCGACGGTTTCGGCGGCCGAGGTGGCGAATCCGTCTCGAACCGTGGTCAGCACACACACCGGGGCCGAGGTCCGCAGAATATGGTCGACGCGGTCGCGCGGCTGGTCCGCATCGATCGGCACATACGCCGCACCGGCTTTCGCCACCGCATACATCGCGATCACCAGATCGACCGAACGACGGATGGCCAATGCCACTCGATCCTCCGGTCCGACGCCACGTTCGATCAAATGCCGCGCGAGCTGGTTCACTCGCGCATCCAGCTCGGCGAAGCTCAGCTCACGGCGACCGGCAGGTTCGTCGGCAATCAACGCCACCGCATCCGGGTTCGCCGACACGCTCGTATCAAGCAGCGAGACGAGCGTGTCGGGCGCACCGACCGGGTGCTCGGTGTCGTTCCAGGTGGACAGGATTCGTTCGCGTTCCGCCGATGTCAGCAGATCGATCTCGCCGACCCGCACCGCCGCGTCGGCGACAACGGCATCCAGCAGGCGGTGGAACCGCTCCGTGAAAGAACACACGGTCGACTCGTCGAACAGATCAGTGGCATAGGTGACCACGCCACCGATCCCCGCCGGATTGCCGTCCGCGTCGTAGGTGTCGCCGACGATCCAATGCAGATCGAACTGCGAGACCTCGGTATTGATATCCACGCCCGACACGGTCAGACCGGGCAACTCGAACGTGGCGCCGCCGATATTCTGGAACGAAAGGCCGACCTGGAACAGCGGGTGCCGCGCGGTCGAGCGCACCGGGTTGAGCACCTCGACGAGCCGCTCGAACGGCACATCCGCGTGCGCGAACGCCTGGATATCCGTTTCCCGTTGGCGCGCAAGCAAATCCGTGAACGATTCGCCCTGGTCGACCTGGGTCCGGAACACCAGGGTGTTGACGAACATGCCGATCAGATCGTCGAGCTCACGCTCACCACGACCCGCCATCGGCGTACCGATGGCGATGTCATCAGTGCCGGACAAGCGCGAGAGCAACGCGGCGAGTGCGGTGTGCACGACCATGAACAGCGTCGCGCCTTGCGCCCGCGCCACGTCCATCAAGGCCCGATGGGTAGCCGCGGCGATCCGCACCTCGACCTTGCCACCGGCGAACGACTGCACCGCGGGCCGCGGCCGGTCCGACGGCAGATCCAACTGATCCGGCAGCTCCGCCAACGCATTTCGCCAGTACGCGATCTGCCCGGCCGCCAACGACTCCGGATCTTCTTCGCTGCCCAGCAGCTCACGCTGCCAGACACTGAAGTCCGCGTACTGCACCGCGAGCGGCGCCCAACCGGGAGCCTCCCCCATCGAACGCGCGACATAGGCCGTCATCAGGTCCCGAGTCAACGGCCCGATCGACGAACCGTCACCGGAAATGTGATGAATCACCAGTGCAAGTACATATTCGGTACCGGACGCGCCGAGCCGGAACAAACCGGCCTGCATCGGCACCTCGGCCGTCACATCGAAGACTGTCGACAGGAACGCGCGGACAGTGGATTCGATCTGCTCCGGGTCGACCGTCGCGACAACCAACTCCGGAACCGCCTGCGCCACCGGCAGAATCACCTGCACCGGGCCGTCCTCGGTCTGCGGATACACCGTGCGCAGAATCTCGTGCCGCGCAACCAGATCCGCGACCGCCTGACGCAACGCCGCCACATCGAGCGCACCGGTCAACCGGACCGCGATCGGAATGTTGTAGGCCGTCGACGCGGCATCGAAGCGGTTGAGGAACCACATCCGCTGCTGCGCGAGCGACAACGGAATCCGCTCCGGCCGCGGGCCGGCGACCAGGGCCAGGCGACGCTCACCACCGGCACTTTCGACCCGCACCGCCAGCGCGGCCACGGTCGAGGTCTCGAACAACACGCGTACGGGCACCGTCGTGTCCAAGGCCGCGCCGATCCGCGCAACTACCTGGGTAGCCAGCAGGGAATTGCCGCCGAGGGCGAAGAAGTCGTCGTCCGCGCCGACTCGTTGCGCACCGAGCACATCCGCGAATACCTCGGCCACGATCTCCTCGATCGGCGTCGAGGGCGCACGGAATGCCTTGGCCTCGAACTCCGGCTCCGGCAACGCCTTCCGATCCAGCTTGCCGTTGACATTGAGCGGCAGCGCATCGAGCACCACGAACGCCGAGGGCACCATGTACGACGGCAGTGCCGCGCTCAGTGCCGATTTCACCTGCGCCACATCTATGTCACCGTGCGCGGGCACCAGATAGGCGACCAGGCGATCGCCGGTCCGCGCGTCGGACGTGGCCAGTACCGCGGTCTGCGCGATCCGCGGCAACGCCAGCAGTGCCGCCTCGATCTCACCCAGCTCGATACGGAAGCCACGAATCTTCACCTGGAAGTCGGTGCGGCCCCGGTAGTCGAGCTCACCTGCGGCGTTCCATGCCACCAGGTCGCCGGTGCGATACAGCCGACCACCCGACCCGAAGGGGTCGGCCACGAACCGATCCGCGGTCAGATCCGGTCGACCGAAGTAACCGCGAGCCAATTGCGCACCCGCTAAATACAACTCACCCGCGACACCGACCGGAACCGGCCGCAACCTGGCATCGAGTACGTACACCCGGCTGTTCCATTCGGGTGCACCGATCGGCACCGACACCTGGTCGGCGCTGGTGACCCGATGGCTGGTGATCGACACCGCCGCCTCGGTCGGGCCATACAGATTGAACAGTTCCTTCTGCGGATACTCCCGCAGGAAACGCTGCGCGAGCGCACCGGGCAGCGCCTCACCGATCGCCAATACCCGCCGCAACGTGAACGGCAGCGTGCCGACGAGCAATGCGTCCAGCATCGACGGAACCACATGCAATGTGGTCACCGATTCACGCGCCATCAAATCGTTCAGATACGAGGGGTCACGATGCCCGTCCGGTGCGGCGATCACCAAACGACCACCACACACAGCCGCCGACCAGAACTCCCACACCGAAAGGTCGAACGTCGCGGCCGTCTTCAACAGCACCGCGTCACCCGGACCCAACCCGAATTTCGCTGCCTTCCACAGCAACTGGTTGGCGATCGCACCGTGCGAGACAGCGACGCCCTTCGGACGACCGGTCGACCCGGACGTGAAAATCACATACGCGGTGTGCTGCGCATCCACCGGCGCGACGCGCTCCGCGTCGGCGATCGGCGCGTCCGAAATACCTGCCGGATCGAGCTCATCCATCCGCACCACGGTCGCAACCGTAGTGGCGAAGTCCGCCTCGGCGTTGGTCAGCACACACACGGGCCTGGCGGTTTCGAGAATGTAGCCGGTTCGCTCGGCAGGCTGATCCGGATCCACCGGAACGTACGCACCACCGGCCCGCGCCACCGCATACATGGCGACCACCAGGTCAACCGAGCGGCGCAAGGCGAGAGCAACCCTCGCCTCCGGTCCAACGCCCTGCGAAAGCAGGTACCTCGCAAGACGATTCACCCGAGCGTTCAGCTGACGGTAGGTCATCGAGTCGCCATCGGAACCGACGAGTGCCACCGCATCCGGTGCCGCGGCCACCGTCGTGTCCAGCAACGACACTAGGGTCGCCGCCGAGTTCACCGGGTGTTCGGTGGCATTTCGGTCGACCACCAGCGCGACCCGCTCGGCCGCATCGAGTACGTCGATGTCGCCGACCGCGCCGCGCGGCGCGGCGATGATCGCATCGAGCAGTCGTTGGAATCGCTCGACGAAGCCGCGCGCCGTCGATTCGTCGAACAAGCCGGTGGCGTAGGTGAGCGCCCCACCGATTCCAGCCGGGTTCCCCTCCGCGTCGTAGCTGTCACCGACGATCCAGTGCAGATCGAACTGCGACACCGCGGCATCGAAATCCACAGCCGACACCGTCAGGTCCGGCAACTCCAGTTCGGACTTGGCCAGGTTCTGGAACGAAAGACCCACCTGGAACAGCGGATGGCGCGCGGTCGAGCGCTCCGGGTTGAGTACCTCGACGAGTCGCTCGAACGGCACATCCGCGTGCGCAAGCGCCTGGATATCCGATTTGCGTTGGCGCGCAAGCAAATCCGTGAAGGACTCGCCGGCGTCGAGCTGGGTCCGGAACACCAGGGTGTTGACGAACATGCCGATCAGATCGTCGAGCTCACGCTCACCACGACCCGCCATCGGCGTACCGACGGCGATATCGTCGGTGCCCGACAAACGAGCCAGCAGTACCGCCAGCGCGGTATGCACGACCATGAACAACGTCGCGCCCTCGGCTCGCGCCAATTGCACCAGGCCCCGGTGCGTTTCGGCGTCGATCCGCACCTCGACCTTGCCGCCCGCGAACGATTGCACCGCGGGTCGCGGCCGATCCGATGGCAGGTCCAATTGATCGGGCAGATCCGCGAGCGCGCCCCGCCAATACGCGATCTGCTCGGCCGCCATGGACTCCGCGTCGTCCTCGCTGCCCAACAGTTCACGCTGCCAGATGCTGAAGTCCGCGTACTGCACCACGAGCGGAGTCCACTCCGGCGCCAGGTCCACCGATCGCGCCGCGTACGCAGTCATCAGATCACGCGTCAATGGACCGATCGAGGACCCGTCGCCAGCGATATGGTGCACGACCAGCGCAAGCACGTACTCGGTATCGGACTCGGCGAGCCGGAACAACCCGGCACGCAACGGCACCTCGGCCGTCACATCGAAGACTGTCGACAGGAACGCCGCTACCGCGGCCTCGATCTCCTGCGCGCCGACCACGCGGACGTCCAGCTCCGGTGTCGCCTGCTCCGCGGGCAGGATCACCTGCACCGGACCGTCCTCGGTCTCCGGGTAGATGGTCCGCAACACCTCGTGCCTGGCAACGAGATCCGCGACTGCCGCGGCGAGGGCTCGGTTGTCCAGCGCACCGCGCAGGCGGACCGCGATCGGAATGTTGTAGGCCGTCGACTCCGGATCGAACCGGTTCAGGAACCACATGCGCTGCTGCGCGAGCGACAACGGAATCCGCTCCGGCCGGGGGCGGGCGAGCAGCTCATGGCGGCCGCCCTGCCCGGCGAGCGCGGCGATCCGAGTGGCCAAATCGGCAACCACGGGGGCCTCGAAGACGACCTTTGCGGGCACCCGGGTGCCGATGAGCGCACCGATCCTGGCGGCGACCTGGGTGACGGTCAGCGAGTTGCCGCCCAGTTCGAAGAAGTCGTCGTCGGCGCCGATCGGCTCCGCGCTGCCGACCAATTCCGCGAAAACCTCGGCGACCATGACCTCGAACCGGCCCGATGGAGCCCGAAAGACCTTGGTGTGCAGCCGCGGTGCGGGCAACGCTCGCCGATCCAGCTTTCCGACCGGGGTCAGCGGAATCTCGTCGAGCACGGTAATGCTGGTCGGCACCATGTGCGCGGGCAGCCGCTGCTGTGCGAACGCGGTCAACTCCTCGGCATCGACCACGGCCGCGCCGGTCAGGTGCACATAGGCGGCCAGAATAGTCGTGCCGTTGTCGAGTTCGTGTCCGATGGTCGCGGCGAAATCGACGTAGTCGTGTGCGCCCAGCACCGCGTCGATTTCGCCGAGCTCGATACGGAAGCCGCGGATCTTCACCTGGAAGTCGTTGCGCCCCAGGTACTCCAGCTCGCCGCCCAGGGTCCAGCGCACCAAGTCACCGGTGCGGTACACGCGAGAACCACCGGCATCGAACGGATTCGGCACAAATCGCGCCGCGGTCAGCCCCGGGCGGGCGTGATATCCGCGGGCCTGCTGCGACCCGGTGATGTAGAGCTCGCCCACCACGCCATCGGGCACCGGCCGCAGTCGCTCGTCGAGGACGTACTCACCGATCGCGCGGATCGGCCCGCCGATCGTCACCGGCTCACCCGGCACCATCGGCGCGCTGATGTTCGTCATGATCGTGGTCTCGGTGGGCCCATAGCCGTTGAAGAATTCGCGCGTGCGCTCCGGCCCGATCGGCAATACCCAGCGCCGCACCAGATCCGGCGGGCAGGCCTCGCCACCGGCTACCACTACCCGCAGCTCGTCGAGTCCGGTCGGATCCACCGAGGCAAGGGCCGCCGGGGTGACGAACGCATGCGTCGCCCGCTCGCGTCGCAGCAGCGCCGCCAGTTCGTCGCCGCCGTACACCGTGGGCGAGACCACCACCATCGTGGCCGCGCCGCCCAGCGCGAGCAGCAGTTCGAGCATCGACGCGTCGAAGGCCGGCGACGCGAAATGCAGCGTGCGTGAGGTACTCGTCACCCGGTACCGAACACGCTGCTCCTCGCAGAAACCCGCCAGTCCGGCCTGGGTGACTGTCACGCCTTTCGGCGTGCCCGTCGACCCGGAGGTATAGATCACGTAGGCCGGATGCGCACCGCGCAGTGGCCGCACTCGGTCGGCGTTGGTGATCAGCAGGTCCGGATGCCCCGCGACCTCGGCCCCGAACTCCTGCGCGTCGATGACCAGCCATTCGACCTGGTCCGGCAGGTCGTCGCGGACCGATGCGACGGTGAGCCCGAGTACCGCACCGGAATCCGACACCGTGTGTGCGATCCGCTCGGCGGGATAATTCGGGTCGACCGGCACAAAACCCGCGCCCGTCTTGGCCACCGCCCATGCCGCGAGCACGGACTCCACCGACCTCGGAATCCCGACCACGACTAGATCTTCGGGACCGATCCCACGGTCGATCAGCAACCACGCAAGACGCGTCGACCGCTCGTCGAGTTCGGCGTAGGTCAGCTGGGCCGATGTCGTCGCCGCATCGGCGAAGACCACTGCGGTGCCGTGCGGATTCGCTTCCACCGCGGCCGCCATGAGCTGCGGCAGAGTGGTTACCCGAGCCCACCTGGTCCTCGCGGGGCGCGTCCGAATCGTCTGTGTCATGCGCCGACCGCCCGGTGAACTCGGGATCCGAACCGCTCCGCCGCCGCTAACCCGCAGCGATGGTCGTTACAGGCCGACAGGCTAGGAGCACGCATTCGAAAACAGACACCTCTCGAGTCGAACTCGGCGCGCGCGTGAAGCCAGTCGGTTCAGCCTTCCCCACCTGATCCGACGGCACTGCCGAGCAACATTGTCTGACAACGACGCAAGTTTAGGTCTGCGTGAACAAGAAACGAGCCATTCACTTCGAATTTGCTCATTGCCGACATGTACGACGCAAGCATGTAGTGCGCGTATTTGGGATAAGTGAAATCGATCACTTGCGGTCAGAGATCGGCGGCGGCCGCCCCGTCTCCGAGCGGTGTCAGAGCAGGGTCCGGCGATCCTGCCCACATCTCGGCCAGCACCGAACCGATGCGAGCGAGCGCCGCGTCCGTTGTCATCCGCCAATGCGTCTCCGGCACGGCGAAGTCACGCACTGCGCCATCGACCACGTCGGCCCAGGTCGCGGCGCCCGACCCGCCGGTCGGCACATCGTGGGCCGCGGTGAAGTACACGAGGTCACCACGGAATGGGCGCCCACGGTAGTCATCCATGAGAGATGCCGACCGAATGCCGGCGTCCACCACTCGGGCGATCCGCTCGGCGCCGAACGAGGCGAACGGCTCCGGCAATCCTGCCAACTGCTCGGCAAGCCTGGTCGCGTCGAACTCCGCATCGAGGCCGAGTTCGACGACCCGATCGCCGAACAATCCACCCAGCAACTCGGCAATCGGTAGCGGCGCGGGAGTGGTGTCCGCTTCGACGACCGCCACCTCCTCCCCTGCGACATTCAGGTAGCTGTCCATCATCGCCAGCAGACCGACCTGCTCGCCCTCGTCTTGCAACTGCAGAGCTATGGCATGTGCGATGACACCGCCGAGCGACCAGCCCAACAAGTGGTATGGCCCCTCCGGCTGCACCGAACGGATCTCCTTGACGTAGCGCCGCGCCCAGTCCTCGATCGAATCGGGCAGCGCCTCATCCGACCCGAGCGAGGGTGACTGCAAACCGTAGATCGGACGCTCCTGGTCGACGTGCGCGACCAAGCCCGCGAACGACCAGGACAGACCGCCGATCGGATGAATGCAGAACAACGGCTCGCGCGAACCCGACCGCCGCAGTGGCAGCAACACGTCGAACGCGGACTCTTCGGCGAGCTGGCCGCCACGGCGGCGCTCCACCTCGGTGGCAAGCGCCGCCGGGGTAGGTGCGGTGAACACCCACATGACCGGGATACGTTCGCCGAGCGCCTTGCTCAGCAAGCTCACCAGCTTCGTAGCGGCCAACGAGTTCCCGCCGCGCTCGAAGAAGTTGTCATCCAACCCGATTCGACTGTTCCCGTCGGCGATCTCGGTCAGACCGAGCACCTCGGCGAACGTACGCGCAACAATCTTCTCGACCGGCGTCGACGGCGCACGGAACTGCCGCGCCGCGAATACCGGTTCGGGCAGAGCTCGACGGTCCAGCTTGCCGTTGGAGGTCAGCGGCAGCTCATCGAGCACGACAATCGCCGATGGCACCATGTGCGAGGGCAGACTCCGCCCGGCATGCTCGGTCAACTGCGCCGGATCAGCGATCCGGCCCGGCACCGCCAGCACATACGACACCAATATCGTTGCGCCGGAGGCATTCTCACGGCCCATCGTGACCACGAACTCGACATCGGCGTGCGCGCCGAGTACCGCGTCGATCTCACCGAGTTCGATGCGGAAGCCACGCACCTTCACCTGGAAGTCGGTGCGCCCCAGGTACTCCAGTTCCCAGGCCGCGGCGCCATCGCGACCCGGTACCCAACGCACCAGGTCACCGGTCCGGTACATCCGATCGCCCGGCTGACCCCAGCGATTGGCGGTGAACCGATCCGAGGTCGTAGCCGCGCGCCCGAGGTAACCGCGCGCCAGCGCGGCACCGGCCAGATACAGCTCACCCGCTACACCCGGCGGCACCGGGTTCAACCGCCTATCCAATACGAAGGCCGACACCCCCCGCACCGGTGCACCGATCGTGATCCGTTGCCCCGCGGTCAATGTCACGAACGACGATGTGATCGTCACTTCGGTCGGACCATAGCTGTTGATGTAGCGGCGACCCGGCTGCCATTTCGCGAGCAACTCGGCAGTCGCCGCGTCACCACCGGTGGCCACCACCTCGAGCTCGTCCAACCCGTCCGGATCGACCGTCCCCAGCATCGCGGGCGTGATCATCGTGTGGGTGACTCGCTCGGCCCGCAGCAACTCGGCCAATTCGATGCCACCGACCATCGTCGGCGGTGCGATCACCAGCGTGGCGCCGGTGGCGAAGGTGTACAGCCACTCCTCCACCGACTGATCGAAGCTCGGCGAGCACACATGCAGGAACCGATGGTGCGACTCGAGTTCCAGCAACTCGACCGCGTAGGCGACCAGTCCACCGAGACCGGCGTGCGTGACCGCTACGCCCTTCGGCAGGCCCGTCGATCCCGACGTGTAGATCACGTATGCCCGCTGCCGCACGTCCAACGGCGCGATCCGCTCCGCATCGGTGACCGGATCCGCGGACTTCGCCGCGCACAGCTGCGCCATCGAGGGGTCATCCAGCACCAACCAGGCCGCGGCGTCGGGCAGCCCATCGGCGAATTCGGCGACGGTAATACCAACGGCCGCAGCCGAATCGGTCACCATGTGCCGAATCCGATCCGCCGGATACATCGGATCGACCGGCACATACGCGCCACCGGCCTTGGCCACCGCCCACACCGCGGCGATCATGTCGTAGGAACGGCGCATCGCAAGCGCGACAACCGTTTCCGGACCGACACCGCGTTCGATCAGTACCCGAGCCAACCGGGACGAGAACTCGTCGAGCTCGCCGTAGGTGACCGACCTGCCCGCATAACGCACCGCATCCCGATCGCGCCCGAAGCGCACGCCCCTGGTCAGCAGCTCCGGCAACAATGCACTGTCGACGGCGGTGCTATCGGACTGGGTCAGCAGTGCGTATTCGTCCTCGCCCAGCCACGGCAGATCGCCGACCGGCGTACTCGGCCTGGCGGCAACAGCTTCCAGCAACCGAACGAAACGCCACGCGAACGACTCGGCTGTCGCGTGGTCGAACAGATCGCGTGCGAAGGTGAATGTGCCCGACAGCCCGGCACTTTCGGCGCCATCGCCGCTCTCCCGCAGGATCAACGACAGATCGAGGCGTTGGGTGTCCATCTCGATATCGGGCGCGCCGACCTGGAGCGAGACCTGGAACAGCGGGTTGCGAGCGGCGGATTGCTCCGGGCTCAGCAATTCCACCACTTGCTCGAACGGGATATCGGCGTGCGCAAAGGCCTGCAGATCACCATCTTCGGTCCGCGCGACCAGGTCGGCAAAGCTGAGTTCACCGGGCACCCGCGTGCGCAGCACCACCGTGTCGGCCGGGCCGTGATCGGCCGCAGGCGTACCGATCGCAATATCGTCGCTGCCCGACAATCGCGCCAGCAACACCGCGAACGCGGCGTGCAGCACCGTGAACATGGTCGTGCCCTGTTGCTCCGCGATCAGCTGGAGCCAGTGCCTGACCGCCGCTTCGATAGCGAATTCCACCCGGCCCGCGGCATACGACGGCACCGCGGGCCGCGGCCGATCCACCGGAAGATTCAGCTCGTCCGGCAGACCCGCCAACGTGGTTCGCCAATACCTGGCCTGAGTAATCACGTCCCGTCGCTCGGCATCGAGCAGCAGGGTGGTTTCCGCCAGCGTGCGCTGCGGCGCCCCGACGAACTCGCCGAGCAGAATCCGCAACCGGTCGGTGACGGCCTGTGCCGCCACATCGGTGACGGTGTCGCGCCGGTACACCACCTTGACCCGCAGCCCGGTGTTCACTTCGATGTCGACCGAGAGCGGATAGTGGGTGAAATCGGCCGATTGCAGTCCGGTCACCGCCAGCCCGTCGATGTCACTGCCTGCCTGCTGCAGCCCGTCGGCATCGACCGGATAGGACTCGAACGCCATCAACGAGTCGAACAGATCCCCCACCCCGGCAAGCCGCTGTGTATCGGCCAACCCGAGATAGTGGTGATCCAGCAGCGCGGCCTGTTCGCCCTGCAGCCGGACCAGCAACTCTTGAACCGTCGCGTCCGCATCCAGCCGGACCCGCACCGGAATGGTGTTCACGAACAGGCCGACCATGTCGTCGACACCGTCGAGCTCTGGTGGCCGTCCCGAGACCGTCGCGCCGAACACGACATCATCGCGATCGGCACTGCCGCCGATCACCAGACCCCACGCCGCCTGCACCACCGTGTTCACGGTGACCTCGGTCGCGGCCGCGAACGCCGTCAACGCCGCCAGCTCCGAAGTCGACAGCTCGAACGTGTACGTCCCGAATCCGTCCAGCGGTGCCGCGGGCGGCAGCAGCGCCGGGGCGAGCAGGGTCGGCCGCACGCCGGCCAGTGCCGCACCCCACGCGCCCAGCGTGGCGTTCCGATCCCGACGCGACAACCACGCCAGATAGTCGCGATACGGGCGAACCGGGGCGAGCAGCGACGCGTCTGCGCTCGTCGCGTAGAAGATCAGGAGATCCTTCATCAACAGCGGCATCGACCAGCCGTCCAGCAGGACGTGATGCGCCGTCAGCACCAGCTGAGTACGCCCGGATTCGGTGCGGTACACCGTGAATCGCAGCAGTGGCGCCACCGCGGGATCGAAGCCGTTCACGCGGTCGCGCTCGAGCAGCGCGGGCAACTCCGCGTCGGGCACGGCATCGACTACTCGCCACGGCACCGGTACCGCATCCGTCACCAACTGCACCTGGGTGCCGTCCGCGGCGGTCACAAAGGCAGTGCGGAGGTTCGCGTGCCGGTCCAACATCGCCTGCGCACTGCGACGCAGGCGATCCACATCCACATCACCGGACAGGTCCACCGCCAGCTGGATGATGTAGGCGTCTACCGACCCGTCGAGCAGTTCCATGAGGAACAGCAGCCCGGACTGCAATGGCGACAACGGAAGCACATCGACCAGGCCAGGGCGAGCCTGCCGCCACCCGTCGAGTTCGCCCTGGGAAACCCGCACCAGCGGCACATCCGACGGCGTCAAACCACCGGCGGCGGGGTCATGCACATGCCTGGCCACCGAGGTCATCGCGGCCACCCAGTCGTCGGCCAGCTCACGCACCGCGGCTTCGTCGATGACAGCCGCGGCATACGCGAACGACACGTCCATCCGCGGGCCGTTCGGCGTGTCGACCACGATCGCGTTGATATCCACCACCGCGGTAGCGGGCATCAGCGGATCCTGCTTGGCGACAACGTCGCCGAGGTCGCCGGTCGGCAGCCAGCCCGCATCGGCGAAGCCCTCCGGCACACCGCCTGTGGATACCCGGCCGAGATAGTTGAAGCCGACCTGTCCGAGATCACCGTCGAGCGCGTCGGCAGTGTCCGGATTGAGATAGCGCAGCATGCCGAAGCCGATGCCCTTGTCGGGTACCGCGAGCTGCTGCTCCTTGACCGCCCGCAGCACAGCCGCGGTCGTCACCCCACCGGCAAGTGCCGCGTCGGTATCGATGCCGGTCAGGTCGACCGCCACCGGGTACACGCTGGTGAACCAGCCGATGGTGCGGTTCAGATCGGCGCCGGGGACCGCGTCTTCCTCACGGCCGTGGCCTTCGAGTCGCACCCGGGTAACCGGTGCATCGATTCCGCGCCGCGCCCGCCACGTGCGCACCGCCAGCGCGAGTGCGGCCAGCAGGCCATCGTTGACGCCGCCTCGATACAGCGCGGGAACCGTGGTCAGCACGGCATCGGCGACCTCGACCGGCACTTCGACGGTGATCCGCTCGACAGTCGACTGGGTATCGACAGCGGGATCCAGTGCGCGGGCCCCGAGCAGCGGATCCGGCGTGGCCAGCACACCTTGCCAGTAGCCGAGCTCGCCGACTCGCGAAGCCTCGGAGGACATCTCGACCAAGCCGTGCGCCCAACGCCGGAACGACGTACCGACGGTCGGCAATGCGACCTGCTGCCCCGCGGCGCGCTGTGCCCATGCCATCACCAGATCCGGAATCAGGATCCGCCACGACACTCCATCGATCACGTAGTGATGGGCCGCGACGGTGACAGCATCACGCGCGCCCGGCCTGCGCAGCCAGGTGAACGTGATCATCCGGCCGGCCGCGGGATCCAGCGCTGCGAGCGCGGAATCCATTGCAGCGTTGCCGATTCGGTTCAGTTCGGCCGCGTCGACACCCTCGGGCACCTCGACCTCGGTCACCAGCGTGGCCACGTCGACCGCCTCCGTGGCCAACGCCTCGAACCGCCATTGCCCATCGACCTGCCACACCCGCGAGCGCAGCATGTCGTGGTGGTCGAGCACGGCGCCGATCGTGGCAAGCAAACCCGAACGATCAATGCCGGCGGGCAGATCCAGCACCACGGTTTGCGCGAACCGGCCGAACGAACCACCGGCGAGGAACCCCGCGAGAACAGGCATCAGCGGGACCTCGCCGACGCCACCGCCGGGTAGTTCGGCCAGCACCACCGGTGCGGAATCCGCGCCGAGCACCGCGACCCTTGCCAACTGAGCCACCGTGCGCTGCTCGAACACATCCCGCGCGGTGAACACGATCCCGGCCGCCTTGGCGCGCGACACCAGCTGGATCGACATAATGCTGTCGCCACCGATCGCGAAGAACGAATCCTCGACGCCGACCTGATCCACACCCAGGACCTCGGCGAACAATTCGGCGAGCCGCGACTCCATCGGGCCGACCGGAGCACGCGACACCGTGATAGTGAACTCCGTCTCCGGCAACGCCTTTCGGTCGAGCTTGCCGTTGGAGGTCAACGGAAGTTCGTCGAGCACGACAATCGCCGAGGGCACCATGTGCGACGGCAGAATGCCCGCCGCGTAGTGCGAGAGCTGGGCCGTATCGATGCTGTGGCCCGGTACCGCGAGCACATACGACACCAGCGCCGTCGTATTCGCCGCTGTCTTTCTGCCCACCGTGACCACGAATTCGACATCGTCGTGCCCGCCGAGCACCGCGTCGATCTCACCGAGCTCGATACGGAAGCCACGCACCTTCACCTGGAAGTCGGAACGCCCCACATAGTCGAGTTCCCAATCCACCGATGGCAGTGAGACATTCCCGGCCCGCTGCTCCGCAGGCGCATACCAGCGCACCACGTCGCCCGTGCGATACATCCGTGCACCCGGCGCACCCCACGGATCTGCGACGAACCGCTCCGCGGACAGCCCGGCGCGGTTCCAATAGCCGCGCGCCAACCCACCACCGGCCAGGTACAACTCACCCGCGACACCAGGCGGCACCGGATTCAACCGCGCATCCAACACCAGCGCCGACATGCCGTGCACCGGCTTACCGATCGTGATGTGGCGCCCCGCAACCAGTTCCGCGTACGAGGAAATGATCGTGGTCTCGGTCGGGCCGTAACCGTTGTAGTACCGACGACCCGGCTGCCACTTCGCCAGCAGCTCCGGTGTCGTCACATCGCCACCGACGGAGAGCATTTCCAGCTGGTCCAGCCCGGCCGGATCCACGGTGCCGAGTACCGCCGGAGTGATGATCGCGTGCGTCACCTCTTCGAGGCGGAGCAAGTCGCCGAGTTCTTGGCCGCCGATAATGCTCGACGGCACGATCACCAGCGTCGCACCGACGGAGAAGGCGCACAGCCATTCCAGCACCGAGGGATCGAAGCTGGGCGAGCAGATATGCAGGAAACGGTGTTTCGGCTCCAGCCGGTACAGCTCGACGGCGTGATCGACCAGCCCGCCCAACCCGGCGTGTGTCACCGTCACGCCTTTCGGCATGCCTGTCGACCCGGATGTGTAGATCACATACGCCGGATGCTGCATCCGAAGCGGCGCGATCCGCTCCGCGTCGACCACCGCATCGGCGGACTTCGCCGCGCACTGCGCCGCCGTGGTCGGCGCGTCGAGCACTAACCACTCCACATCGTCCGGCAGCCCGTCGACATGCTCGGAATCGGTGATGCCGAGCACCGAGCTCGAGTCCGTCACCATGTGGCGGACCCGGTCGTCGGGATGCGCCGGGTCGACCGGCACATGCGCGCCGCCCGCCTTGGCGATCGCGAGCACCGCGAGAACCATCTCGTAGGAGCGTGGCAGTGACACCGCGACCGGCTGCTCCGGACCGACGCCGCGATCGATCAGTACCCGCGCCAACCGTGAGGAGTGCTCGTCGAGCTCGCCGTAGCTGATCGACCGTCCCTGATGCCGCACCGCGATCCGGTCCGGCCCGAGCGCGACGCCCTTGGTCAGCAGATCCGGCAGCAACCCGGTACCCATCACCTCGTCGCCGTGCACATGCGTCAACAGCTCGTACTCGTGCACCCCGAGCAAGGGCAGGTCACCGACCGGCGTTTCCGGGCCGCTCGCGATCCTCTCCAGCAGTCGCAGGAAACGCTGCGCGAACACCTCGACGGTGCTCTGGTCGAACAGATCGCGCGCGAAGGAGAACTCGGCCGCCATGCGGCCGTTGTCGTTCCTGTCACTCGATTCGAGGATGGTCAGCGACAGATCGAACTTCGCGATCTCGACGCCCGAATCGACCGCGCCGACCCGCAATCCAGGCAGCTCGAAGTCCGTGTCCGGCAGATTCTGGAATGCCAGCGACACCTGGAACAGCGGATGACGGGCCGTCGACCGCTCCGGGTTCACCAGTTCGACCAAGCGCTCGAACGGCAGCTCGGCATGCGCGAACGCCTGTAGGTCCGTGTCCTTGGTGCGAGCAAGCAACTCGCCGAAGGTCAGCTGTCCCGACACCTCGGTGCGCAGCACCAGGGTATTGACGAACATGCCGATCACGTCGTCGAGTTCGGCCTCGCCGCGGCCCGCCACCGGTGTGCCGATCGCGACGTCCTCGGTGCCGGACATACGTGCCAGGAATACCGCGAGTGCGGCGTGCACAACCATGAACAGCGTCGCGTTCTGATCCCGGGCCAGCTTCCGCAGCGCGAGGTATAGGTCACCGTCCACTGCGAACGAAACCCGGCCGCCCGCGAAGGACGCGACCGCGGGGCGCGGGCGATCCGCGGGAAGATTCAACTCGTCGGGCAGCCCTTCGAGCGCTGCGCGCCAGTACCCGATCTGTGCCGCGAGCAGGCTCTCCGGATCGGCTTCCGACCCGAGCACATCGCGCTGCCAGATGCCATAGTCCGCGTACTGCACCGGCAGCGGCGCCCAGTTCGGCTCCGCTCCATTCGAACGAGCGGCGTACGCCACCATCACATCTCGCGTAAGCGGCCCCATCGACCAGCCGTCGGCGCTGATGTGATGCGCCACGACAACCAGCACATGCTCGGCGCTCGGCTGCGCCGCCGGATCCGCGCCGACGACCTCGAAAAGCGCTGTCCGCAGCGGCAGCTCGGTGGTGACATCGAATCCGCGGGACATGACCTGCCCGATACGCTCGAGGAGCGCGTCTGCCTCGACCCGCTGCGGGGTCAGATCCGGCAAAGCCTCGTGGACCGGCAGGATTCGCTGAACCGGTCCGTCCGAGGTTTCCGGGTAGACGGTGCGCAATACCTCGTGCCGTGCCACCAGGTCCGCGATCGCCTGCTGGAGGGCCTCGACATTCAGCTCACCGGTGAGCCGGATCGCGGCGGGCAGGTTGTAGGCGGGCGACGCCGTATCGAACTGGTTGAGGAACCACATGCGTTGCTGCGCAAGCGATAGCGGGATCCGCTCCGGCCGTTGGCCCGCGACCAGCGCTGTGCGCCCACCCATGTCGGCATGCCGCTCCAGCTGGACGGCCAATGCCTCGACGGTGGCCGACTCGAAGATCAGCCGAACCGGCACCCGGGTGTCGAGCGCAGTCCCGATTCGTGCCACCACCTGGGTGGCGACCAGCGAATTGCCGCCGAGGGCAAAGAAGTCGTCGTCCGCGCCGACCCGCTCGACACCGAGCACATCCGCGAACACGCCTGCGACGATCTCCTCGATCGGGGTGGTCGGCGCCCGGAATTCGCGAGCGGTGAACACCGGCTCGGGCAGCGCCTTGCGATCGAGCTTGCCGCTCGGGTTCAACGGAAAGGCGTCCAGCGCGACGATCCTGGCCGGAACCATATAGACGGGAAGGGTTTCCGATATCGCCGCCAGCAATTGCTGCTCATCGATCGACCGGCCGGGAGCGGGCACCGCGTAAGCGACCAACTGATCACCCAGCGCCGAGGACGTGACAACGGCCACCGATTGGCTCACCGCCGGCTGCGCGAGCAACGCCGTCTCGATCTCCCCGAGCTCGATCCGCTGACCGCGGAACTTGACCTGAAAATCGGTGCGGCCGAGGTACTCCAGCCGCTGCGGTGCCGCCGGGGTGGCGCCGCGCCACACCACGAGGTCACCGGTGCGGTACATGCGCTCGCCGGACCCGAACGGGTTGGCGACGAAGCGATCCGCCGTCAAGTCCGGACGGGCCACATACCCGCGCGCCAACTGATCACCGGCGAGATACAGCTCCCCCGCCACCCCGGCGGGCACCGGACGCAACCGCGCATCGAGCACATAGACCTGGGTGTTCCACTGCGGCAGGCCGATCGGCACGGTCAGCCGGTCCTCGGCGCCGGCCTGCCAATACGTCACCGAGACCGCTGCCTCGGTCGGACCGTAGAGGTTGTGCAGTGCCGCAGCGGAAACGGCGCGCCACGCGGCCACAGTCTCCGGCGGCAGCGCCTCACCGATCACGAATACGTCCCGCAGCGTCGGGAGAGCGCCCGCCTCGGCATGCGCGGCGAACACCGTCAACATCGACGGCACGAAGTCGGTAACAGTAACGCCCTGAGCCGCAATGGCTTCCGCGATGTAGGCGGGATCCCGATGACCGTCGTGCGTGGCGACAACCAGTTTCGCTCCGGCCCGCAGCGGCATGAAATAGCCCCACAGTGACACATCGAACGTGGTCGCCGTCTTCTGCAGATACACGTCCTCGGCACCGAGCGGGTACTCGGCGAGCATCCAGGTGATCTGGTTGTGGATCGCCGCATGCGATACCGCGACGCCCTTCGGACGACCGGTCGAGCCCGAGGTGAAAATGACATAGGCCGGGTGCTGCGCCGACAACGGCCGCAGCAGTTCCGTCGGTTGAACCGGAACACCGGCGAACACGGAAACGTCCACCACGTCCAGATACAGCACCCGCGTACCGTCCTGCACCGCAACGGCATCGGCGGTAGTGGTGACCACGCAGACGGGCTGCGCGGTGTCGAGAATATGGGCGATCCGCTCGGCGGGATGATCCGGATCCAACGGCACGTATGCGCCGCCCGCGGTCACGATCGCGTACATACCGACGACCAGGTCCAGCGAACGCCGGACGGCGAGACCCACCAGTGATTCCGTGCCCACACCCTGCGAAATCAGCAGCCGGGCAAGCCGATTGACTCGCTCATCGAACTCACGATAGGTGAGCTCGGCCCCCTCGAACGCCACCGCGACCGCATCCGGATGCGACGCGACCGCCCGTCGGTACCCATCGAGCAACAGCTCGGGGGCGATATCACGGTGAGTGTTGTTCCAGTCGGCCAGGATTCGGTGGCGTTCGGCGTTCTCGAGCAGATCGATATCGCCGACAGCTTGCTCCGGATCCGCGATCACGGCGGCGAGCAACCGCTGCCAGCGCGCCGCGAACTCGGCGATCGTCGGCTCGTCGAACAGATCTGTGGCGTAGCTCAGGGCCGCGGGCAACCCGCCCGCCTCGTCGGGCTGCACGGTCAGCTGTAGATCGAACTTGGCGACTACTCCGTCGAAGTCGAGCGCGCTGGCGGTCAGCCCCGGCAGTTCGATGCTGGGTGAGCCCAGGTTCTGGAAGAACAACGCCACCTGGAACAACGGATGATGCGCCTGCGACCGAACCGGATCGAGCACCTCCACCAGGCGCTCGAAGGGCAGTTCGGCGTGCGAGAACGCCGCCAGGTCAGTCTCTTTGGCGATGGCGAGTACCTCGGCGAACGACGCACCCGGCTCGATCGGTGTCCGCAGCACCAAAGTGTTGACGAACATGCCGATCAGATCGTCGAGTTCACGTTCGCCACGGCCGGCCACCGGTGAGCCGATGGTGATGTCGTCGGATCCCGAGAGCCGGGCGAGCAGCACCGCGAATGCGCTGTGCACCACCATGAACAGTGAGACACCGCGGCGCCGCGCCAACTCGTCGAGACCAGCGCGCACCTCGGCGGGTACCTCGAACCGGTACAGCCCGCCGCGCCCGGAAGCGATCACGGGCCTCGGTCGATCGGCAGGCAACTCCAAACGACTGGGTATGCCTGCCAATGCCGTACGCCAGTAATCGATCTGGGCCGTGGCCATCGAATCCGGATCGGCGTCCGAACCAAGGATCTCGCGCTGCCACAGCGTGTAGTCCGCATATTGCACCGGCAGTGGCGCCCAGTCCGGTTCCGCGCCTGCGCGTCTGGCAAGGAAGGCGGTGGCCAGGTCTCGCACGAACGGTGAGATCGAGGCGCCGTCGGCGGCGATGTGGTGCACGACCACCGCGATCACATAGTCGTCGGGGCCGAGTTGCGCGAGCGAGATCCGCAGCGGAACCTGTTGCGCCACATCGAAACCGGCGGCGGCGAACTCGGTGAGCCAGGCGGTGAGCGCCGACTCGGCCACCGGTTGCGGGGTGAGGTCCGGTGTCGCGTCCGCGGCCGAGCGCACCACCTGATATCCGGTGCCGTCGATGTCGGGATACACCGTGCGCAGCGTCTCGTGCCGCTCGATGACATCGGCAACCGCGGCCTGCAACGCGACCGCGTCCAAGTTTCCGGTCAACCGGAGGACGAACGGAATGTTGTTCGCCACCGACGCGGTGTCGAACTGGTTCAGGAACCACATCCGCTGCTGCGCGAGCGACAACGGAATCCGCTCCGGACGCGGACGGGCGACAAGGGCCGTCCGACCACCGGAGCCCGCATGCTCGGCCAACACGGCGGCCAGCCCCGCAACGGTCGGCGTCTCGAACAGCCAGCGCGGCCGGACGCGCGTATCCAGCGCCGCACCCAAACGGGCCACCAACTGGGTGGCGATCAGTGAGTTTCCGCCGAGTGCGAAGAAATCATCGTCGGCACCGACCTGCTCGTCGGTACCGAGGACTTCGGCGAACAAGCTCGCCACCAGCGTCTCGATCGGACCCGAGGGGGCACGGAAAACCTTGGTACGCAACTGCGGTGCCGGCAACGCCCGGCGATCCAGCTTGCCGACCGGCGTCAGCGGAATCTCGTCGAGCACCATGATGACGGTCGGCACCATATGAGCGGGCAGGCTCCGCTCGGCCACTGCCGTCAACCGCACCGGATCTACGGACCTGCCGTTCGCCGGGTGCACATACGACACGAGAATCGTGCTGCCGCTGTCGAGTTCGTGCCCGACGGTGACCGCGAAGTCGGCGGTCTCGTGGGCGGCCAAGACCGCATCGATCTCACCGAGTTCGATACGGAAGCCACGGATCTTCACCTGGAAATCGTTGCGCCCCAGGTACTCCAACTCCTGGTCCGCAGTCCGGCGGACCAGGTCACCGGTGCGGTAGAGCCGCGAACCGGGCGGGCCGAAGGGATCCGCGACGAACCGGGCGGCGGTCAATCCCGGCCGGTCGTGATATCCGCGCGCCAGCTGTGCCCCGGAGATATAGAGCTCGCCTGCCACCCGGTCCGGAACCGGAGCCAGTTGATCGTCCAGCACGAACTCGGTGATCGCGCGGATCGGCCCACCGATCGTTACCGGCGCATCGGGCGTCATCGGTGCGGAGATGTTGGTCATGATGGTGGTCTCGGTGGGGCCGTATCCGTTGAAGAACTCACGAGTTCCACCGGAAATCGGTAATACCCAGCGGCGCACCAACTCCGGCGGGCACGCTTCGCCGCCGGCCACCACGACACGCAGCTCGTCGAGCCCCTCGGGCGGCAGCGACGCGAGTGCGGCCGGGGTGATGAATCCGTGCGTCACCCGCTGCCCGCGCAACAGCTCGGCGAGCTCGGCACCGCCGTATACGGTCGGCGAGACCACCACCATCGTCGCGGCGCCACCGAGTGCGAGCAGCAACTCCAGCACCGACGCGTCGAAGGACGGCGATGCGAAATGCAGGGTCCGCGACGCGGACGTCACCCCATACCGCTCGCGCTGTTCGTCACAGAAACTCGACAGGCCGGCCTGGGTGACGACCACCCCCTTCGGCAGGCCCGTCGATCCCGACGTGTAGATCACATAGGCGGGATGCTCGGCGCGCAACTGACGTACCCGATCCGCATTGATGACCGGATCCGCCGGATACTGGCTCAGCAGCTGCCCGAGCTCCGGAGTATCGATTTCCAGCCAATCGACCCGGCCGGGCAGGTCGGAGCGCACCGAAGCCACGGTCACCCCGAGCACAGCTCCGGAGTCGGAGACCATGTGCTCGATACGATCGGCCGGATAATTCGGGTCGACGGGGACGAAGCCCGCACCACACTTCGCGATCGCCCACACCGCGACCACCGACTCCACCGACCGCGGAATACCCACCGCGACAAGATCTTCTGGTCCGATCCCGTAATCGATCAGCAGCCGGGCCAGTCGGGTCGACCGGTCGTCGAGTTCGGCATAGCTCAGCTGCGCGTACGTCGTCGTGGCATCGGCGAAGACGAGTGCGACACCACCGGGGTTCGCCTCGACGGCGGTCGCCATCAGCTGCGGCAGGGTGGTGACGCGGGCTTTGCGGGTTCGGGTCGGACGTTCGCGAGTCGGGCGGCTCATGCCACCGTCACCGTTCGATGGCAGTACCCCTGGGCTCCTCGCCCATCCCCGAACACACCGAGCATTGCAGAACTCTTCCTACCGCTTGTCCAACGCAAGAACACAACTCACTGAGGCATACGCCACAGAAGCAGATACCGATCGCGAGCCTCTGTTCGTTACCGGCACCCGACCATCAGCAGTTCTTCGAGCAGGACCACCTCGTACGCCTTCCGCGATACCACCGATTCGACCGTCGAGCCGTCATCGAGCACGACAGCCTGGAGGTCCTCCAGCACAGCGGTGTCGATGGCGTCGAGGGTCGACCGATCGGCGAGCAGGTGGGTGACCCACTCATCGGCCAGCGAAGTCACCAGATCGGCTCCGGCGAGCGCGGTGCCGGGCACCACGACGAGCGAGGCGCCGCTCGCTCCCGCGGCCACTACTTCCAGCAGTGCGGCAGGCGAATCCGGTCGCCCGTGCTGGAAGGTGCGGGACTCGACGGTCAGGCCGGTACGGGTGCGCAACCGATCGGTGGCCACCGCCAACTCGTCGTAGGTCATCGTCACGCCGCTGACCGCGACCACCAGGGCCGGATCTTCGCCGCGCAGTACACCGTTGCGCGCCGCGTAGGTCACCGGGCGAGCCGATTGCTCGGTGACCTCGGCGATCACCGCCGCGTCGTCCAGCTGCAGCCAGTCGACACCATCGACATCCACCGGCCGGTGTCCCGCGGTCAGCCCGATCTTGACGACCGGTTCGGCGGGCAGTGGCATATCGGCCGTGGCGACCATGACCAGCGCGGCGCCCGCCTTGAGCACCGCCCACACCGCGACCACCGAGTCGGTGCCGCGGTCCAGCCGAACCGCCACCCCGACACCGGGACCGCATCCATGCCCGATCAGCACCCTGGCCAGGCGCGAGGAGTGGGCATCGAGGTCCTGGTAGGACATTTCGTCTTCGCCCCACACCAGCGCGGGCGCGTCGGGATCGTCGTCCACCGCGACGGCCAGCGCCTGGGTCAGCCTGGTCCCGCCGGAGGCCGGTCCGACGGCACTCGGTGCCGCGACCGGTGCGATACGCATCCGGTCGCGCTCCTCGGCGTCGAGAATGTCGATGTCGCCGACGAGCACCCGCTGATCGGCGGCCACCGCCGCCAAAATGCGAGCCAGCCTGCGACCGAGGGCCTGTGCCGTCGACTCCTCGAAAAGGTCGGCGGCATAGGTGAATATCGCGACGATCTCGCCGGGCTTCCCGTCCTCCAGCAGGCGGGGCTCGACGACGAGCTGCAGATCGAACTTGGCCGCGATCTCGCCCGAATCCAGCGCGCCGACGGTCAAGCCGGGCAGCTCCAGTGTGGGCTGTTCCAGGTTCTGGAAGGCCAGCATCACCTGGAACAACGGGTTCTGCGCCGCCGAACGACCGGGCAGCACTGCCTCGACCACCCGCTCGAAGGGAATGTCCGCGTTGGCGAAGGCGGAAAGATCCGCCTCGCGCGCCCGCAGGAGCAATTCTTCGAAGCTCGCGGTCCGCTCGACGGACGTGCGCAGCGTCAGCGTGTTGACGAACATGCCGACCAGCTCGTCCAACGCCCGCTCACCGCGACCGGCGATCGGTGTGCCGATCGTGACATCCGAACTACCGGAGAGCCTGGCGAGCAGCACGGCCAGCGCCGCGTGCACCACCATGAACAGCGAGGACCGGTGCTCGCGCGCGATGCCGATCAGGCCCTCGTGCACCTCGGCCGGAATGGTGAAGCCGACCGACGCGCCGCGGTTCGACGGCACCGTCGGCCGCGGCCGATCCAGCGGCAATTCCAGTGTTCCCGACACTCCGGCCAGCTGCTCGCGCCAGTACGCCAATTGTCGTGCCGCCACCGAGTTTTCGTCGTCATCGGTGCCGATGACGGCATGCTGCCAGAGCGCGAAATCGGCATACTGCACCGTCAACGGCGCCCAGCCGGGCGCTTCGCCGCCGACCCGCGCGATATACGCGGTCATCAGGTCACGGGCCAGCGGCGCGAGGGACGCGCCGTCGGCCGAAATATGGTGGACCACAAGGACGAGCAGGTGGTCGGCGGCGGTGCCGTCGGCCAGCAGCCGGACCCGAACGGGCACCTGCTCGGTGACGTCGAATCCAGCGGTCACCAGCTCGGTGACGCGGGCGAACACATCCGAGGGGGTCTCGACCGCCAGCCCTTCGGGCAGCACCTCTGCGGCGGTCAGGATCTCCTGACGAGCCTGTCCACCGACACCTGTCGTCGGAAAACGGGTGCGCAGTGCCTCGTGCCGGACCAGCACATCCTCGACGGCGAGACGCAGCGCGGGCACATCGAGTGTGCCTGTCAGCCGGATCACGAAAGGCAGGTTGTACGAAGCAGATTCGGGATCGAGCTGGTTGAGTACCCACATCCGCTGCTGGGCGAGCGACAGCGGAACGAGCTCCGGTCGTTCCGCCTTCGTCAGCGCGGGGCGGGCCGCGCCGTCGCGGCCGACGCCGGGCACGATCCTGGCCGCGAGCGCGGCCACGGTCGATGCCTCGAACAGATCACGCACCGCGACATTGGTTTCCAGTGCGTCGTTGATCCTGGCGACGGCACGGGTGGCCAGCAGCGAGTTACCGCCGAGGCCGAAGTAGTCGTCGTCGGCGCCGACGCGTTCGACGCCGAGTACCTCGGCGAACACGGCGGCGACGATCTCCTCGGACTGAGTCACCGGAGCCCGGAACTCGCGGGCGGTGAAGGTCGGCGCGGGCAGCGCCTTGCGATCGAGCTTGCCGCTGGTGTTCAGCGGGAACGCGTCCAGCACCACGATCGCGGCCGGAACCATATAGGCGGGCAGGACTTCCGAGATCGCGGCGAGCAACTCCTGCTGCTCGATCTGCTGACCCGGCCGCGGCACCACATAGCCGACCAGCTGATCACCGGTCGCCGTCGGCACCACAAGTACTGCTGCCTGACTCACGACGGACTGAGCGAGCAGCGCCGTCTCGATCTCGCCGAGCTCGATGCGCTGGCCGCGGAACTTCACCTGGAAGTCGGTACGGCCCAAATATTCGAGCCTGCGCGGGTTTTCCCGCCATACGACCAGGTCACCGGTGCGGTACATCCGTGCGCCCTGCTCGAACGGGTTGGCCACGAACCGGTCCGCCGTCAGGTCCGGACGGGCCACATAGCCGCGTGCCAACTGGTCACCGGCGAGGTATAGCTCGCCGACCACACCCGCCGCGGCCGGCCGCAACCGCGAATCGAGCACCAATACCTGAGTGTTCCACTGCGGCAGGCCGATCGGCACGGTGGCGAGCTCACCGACGCGAGCAGGCCAGTAGGTCACCGATACCGCAGCCTCGGTCGGCCCGTACAGGTTGTGCACCGTCGCGTCGGAGACCGCCGCCAGTGCGGCCACCGTCTCCGGCGGTAGCGCCTCACCGATCGCGAACACATCGCGCAGCGTCGGGCAGGCGCCGGGCGCGGTGTGCGTCGCGAACACCGTCAGCATCGACGGCACGAAGTCGGTGACTGTGACACGTTGCGCGGCAATCGTTTCCGCGATGTAGGCGGGGTCGCGGTGGCCGTCGTGGGTGGCGACGACCAGCTTGGCCCCGGCGCGCAGCGGCATGAAGTAGCCCCACAGCGACACGTCGAAGGTGGTCGCGGTCTTCTGCAGGTACACGTCGTCCGGACCGAGCGGGTACTCCGCGAGCATCCATTCGATCTGATTGTTGATGGCGGCGTGCGAGATCGCCACGCCCTTCGGCCGACCGGTGGACCCCGACGTGAAGATCACGTAGGCCGGGTTGTCCTGCGACACCGGACGCAGCAGTTCCGCCGCCGCGATCGGGGCGGCGGAGAACCGCTCCAGGTCCACGGCGTCCAGGTGCAACACCGGCGTACCGTCGGCGACCGCGACCGCGTCAGCGGTGGTCGTCAGTACACATACGGGCGCGGCGGTGTCGAGGATGTGTGCGATCCGCTCGGCCGGATGATCCGGATCGAGCGGCACGTACGCACCGCCTGCCGCGACGATCGCGTACATGCCGACGACCAGGTCCAGCGAGCGCCGAACCGCGAGGCCGACCAGCGATTCCGCGCCGACACCCTCGCTGATGAGCAGTCTGGCCAACTTATTGACCCGTGCATCGAACTCGCGATAGGTGAGCTCGGCGCCCTCGTACGCGACGGCCACCGCGTCCGGATGGGCCGCCGCCGCACGCCGATACCCATCGAGCAGCAGCTCCGCGGCGACCGGATGACGAGTGTCGTTCCAATCCACCAGGATTCGCTGCCGCTCCGCCGGCTCCAGCAGCTCGACGGCGCCGACGACCCGCTGCGAGTCGGCGGCCATCGCGGCGAGCACCTTCGTCAGGCGCTGTGCGAACCCGGCCACCGTCGCCTCGTCGAACAGGTCGACCGCGTAGGTGAAAGACGCCGACATACCGCCGTCGTCGTCCCTTGGGACGACGGTGAGCTCGAGATCGAACTTCGCCATCGCGACACCGAGATCGACGCCCGATACCGCGAGGCCGGGCAATTCCAGCTCGGTCTGCGTCATGTTCTGGAAGGTCAGCATCACCTGGAACAGTGGATGCCTGGCCATCGAACGGGCCGGATCGAGCAATTCGACCAGCCGCTCGAACGGCACATCGGCGTGCCCGAAGGCCGCGATATCGGCCCTGCGGAGGTCGGCGAGCAATTCGTCGAACGTCAGGTCCTGATCGACATCGGTACGCAGCACCAGGGTATTGACGAACATACCGATCAAGTCGTCGAGAGCAGCCTCACCACGACCCGCGACCGGAGTACCGATCGCGATATCCCTGGTACCGGACAACCGCGCGAGCAACACCGCGAGCGCGGCGTGCACCACCATGAACAGCGTCGAATTGCGGCTGTGCGCAAGACGGTTCAGCGCGGCATGGGTGTCGGCGTCGATATCGAAGCCGAAGATGGCGCCGCGATTGGACATCACCGCGGGTCGCGACCGATCGGCGGGTAGCTCCAATTGCTCGGGCAGCCCGGCCAATTCACCGCGCCAGAAGTCGATCTGCTTCGCGAGCAGCGACTCCGGGTCGTCCTCTGCGCCGAGCACCTCCCGCTGCCAGATCGCGTAGTCCGCGTACTGCACCGCGAGCGCCGGCAATTGCGGTGCTCCGCCGCGCGCGCGGTCGGAGTAGGCGGAGATCAGATCACGCGTGAGCGGCCCCATCGAGAAACCGTCGGCCGCGATGTGATGCACGATGCACACCAGCACGTGCTCGGATTCGCTCAGCCGCAACACCCGCAGCCGAATCGGCGGCGCGACGGACACATCGAATCCCTCGACGGCCGCGGCGATCACCAGTTCCGGAAGCTGCGCCGGGGTCGTGGTCAGCACGTCGAGCGCCGGTACCGCGCGCGCGTCGTCGACCGGCAGCACGACCTGTGTACCCGCGCCGTCGATCTCCGGGTACACCGTCCGCAGCACCTCGTGGCGGGCCACCAGGTCACGCGCGGCAGCCCGCAGCGCATCGATATCGAGCACGCCCGACAGCCGCACCGCGAGTGGAATGTTGTTGACCCCGCTGGCCGGATCGAACCGGTTGAGGAACCACATCCGCTGCTGCGCGTACGACAACGGAATCTGTTCCGGCCGCTGGCGCGCACGCAGCGCGACGCCGGTGGTGGTGCCGGTGTGCTCCTCGATCAATGCGGCGAGCGCCTCGACCGTCGACGCCTCGAACAGCAGTTGCAAAGGCACTCGGGTATCGAGGGCGAGGCCGATCCGCGCCGCGGCCTGCGCGGCGAGCAGCGAATTACCGCCGAGTTCGAAGAAGTCGTCGTCGGCGCCGACCCGACCCGGGGTATCCCCGTCATCGGGCACCAGCAGCGTCGCGAACACCTCGGCGATGGCCTGCTCGGTCGGCGTCGACGGCGCACGGAACTCCCGTGCCGCGAATACCGGCTCCGGCAGCGCCGCCCGATCGAGTTTGCCAACCGGCGTCAACGGAATCTCGTCAAGCACCATGATCACCGCGGGGACCATGTAGGCGGGCAACGATTCCGAGACATGGGCCGACAGCGCGGCGGTATCCAGCACGGCGCCCGCACGCGGCAGTACGTAGGACACCAGCGCCAGCGCGCCGGACGGCAGCGTCCTGCCGAGGGTCGCGGCGAAGTCGACGTCCGGGTGACCGGTCAGGGCGTTATCGATCTCACCGAGTTCGATGCGTAAGCCGCGGATCTTCACCTGGAAATCGGACCTACCGAGGTACTCGAGCGCACCACCGGCTTCATTGCGACGCACCAGGTCACCGGTGCGGTAGAGCCGACCACCCGGCGCACCGAGCTCCGCGCCGAACGGGCTCGCCACGAAGCGGTCCGCGGTCAGGCCCGGCCGACCGAGATACCCCTGCGCGAGCGCGGGACCGGCCAGATACAGCTCTCCGACCACCCCGGCGGGAACCGGCCGCATGCGCGAATCGAGCACGAAGGCCCCGATGCCCGCGACGATGCCGCCGATGCCGACCGCTTCGCCGGGCAGCATCTGGCCGGTGGTGACCATGACGGTGACCTCGGTGGGGCCGTAGGCGTTGAACATGGTCCTGCCGTCGCGAGCCCAGCGTTCGACGAGTTCGGCGCCGAGCCGGTCGCCGCCGGTCACCACGACCTGGAGATCGGTCAACCCGGCGGGGTCGACGGACTCCAGCGCGCCCGGCGTGATCAGCAGATGGGTCACCCGTTCCCGGCGGAGCAGGTCCGCGAGGTCGACGCCGCCGAACACCGTCGGCGGCGCGATCACCAGCGTCGCTCCGACAGAGAAGGTGAACAACATTTCCATCAGTGAGAAGTCGAAGCTCGGCGAGCTCAGATGCGATACCCGTGAATCACCGGTCACCGCGTACTGCTGGCCGATCGCAGCCAGCCCGGCCAGGCCCGCGTGCGTCACCACGACGCCCTTGGGCAGCCCGGTGGAGCCCGAGGTATAGATGACATAGGCGGGATGGCGCTCATCGATCGGACGCACCCGATCGGCGTAGGAGACAGGGCGTTCGGGGCGGGCGGCAACCTGCTGGGCAACGATCTCGTCGTCCAGCTCGATCCAGTGGACCGAACTGCCGAGCGCCGGACGATGCGCCGAGGTGGTGAGCCCGATTGCCGCCTGCGAGTCGGCAACGATATGGGCAATCCGCTCGGCCGGATACGCCGGGTCGACAGGCACGTAGGCCGCACCCGTCTTCGCGACCGCCCACACAGCGAGCACCGACTCGACCGACCGGGTGATCGCGATCGCGACGATGTCGCCGGAACCGATGCCGCGGTCGATCAGCTCCCTGGCCAGGCGCGATGAGCTCTCGTCCAACTCCAGATAGGTGAGCTCGCGCTGATCGGCGGGGTCACCGGTCGGATTGAAGCGAATCGCCACCGACTCGGCAGCGGACTCGACCGACGCGGTGAGCAGCTGCCCGAACAGGGGGGCGCCCGACCGCCGTCGACGGTTTCCGCGCACAGAACGACGAGCACCATCCATTCGAGTACTTTCACCTCTTCACGTAGAGCACAGCCGCACGACCGCACAATCCCCCACCCAGAGACCAAGGGCTTGACGTCCTGGGCCGGCGCGGCTCGAGCAATCATATAAGCAATGCAATGCACCAAGTCCGGCTCGGCTGTCCGCTGGACCTGCATCGCAACGCCCGTGGCGACCGTTCGACTATCGGCCGGAATTCGTCCTATGTTGCCACCAACATCCAATCCGTGAGCGACTTCACAGCCAACCCCGACGAGTCGCCTGAACACCGGCCTGAAAACGGGTACTGGCACCGAGTCGTTCCAGCAACCGGGCAGTGCGGCGCACCACGGTGCGCCGCGACATTCCGAGCCTGCGCGCGATGGTGTCGTCGGTGGCGCCGAGGCCCATCAGGGTCAGGATCGCCTTGTCCTTTTCATCGAGTTCGTCGGCGGCCGGGTTCACCGAGATCGGCGCGGCCAACGCCCACAGCACGTCGAATGTCTTGATCACCAGTCGCAAGGCCGCGGAGCCGGTGATGCGCAGGCCCATCGGGTCGGGTCGCCGCTCGTCGGCGTGCAACACCAGGCTGGCCCGCTCGTCATCGCTGATGATCAGCTTGAACGGTGGCTCGGGCAGCGTCCGTGCCTGCGCCCCACTGGCATTGGTCGACAGCGCGTGCCGCAGCCGTTCCGGGTCCTGATAGATGGTGTCCTGGTACAGGGTTTGGTAGCGAATGCCCTCGCCGATCCTGGCCCGCTTCAGCTGGAACAGCTGCTGCTCGCGTTCCATGTCGCTGAGATAGGGCCCGCGCTCGATCACCTTGATGCTGCCGCGCGCTGCCGTCTGCATTTCCTCGAAGTCGGCCAGCATCTCCAGCCGCTCGAATACCGGCACCACGGAGCCGTTCGCGCGGGGCGAGCGCCGTACCGACCGAAAGGTCTCGCTGAGTCGCGATGCGGCAGCGTGCATGTGGTTGATGTCCTGCTGCCTGCGTCGAGCCTCGGCCTCCGACAGCGATTCGGGAGCGTGCGCATCCCACAGCGGCTCACCATCGGAGCTGACGAGGCATTCGGCGGCATCGAGGTCGCACAGCACTTTCAGCGAAGCCTCGGCCACATCGGCGGGCACACCCAGATAGCCGGCGATATCGGACAGGCCCGATCGCGGATGATGCACCAGCACGGCATAGGTACGGCCGTGCGGTGATCCAGGCTCGAAGATATCGCCAAGCGCGGTCACCGCCAGAGCCTAACGACCGATTGGGGTTCGCGTGAGTCTCGAGATCCACCGAACATCAAGCCGGGCAACGAAAATCAGTGCGCCGACGGGCCCCACTGCAACGGAACACCCTTGGCAGCCATGTAGGGCAGCGGGTCGATCTTGCTGCCTGCCTGGTCCCAGATCTCCAGGTGCAGGTGCGGACCGGTCGAGTTGCCTCGGTTGCCGACGGTGGCGATGACATCGCCCGCGTTGACCCGCTGACCCTCGTGCACGAGCATCTCGTTCACGTGGCCGTAGACCGCGACGGTGCCGTCATCCTGCTGCACCCGGACCCAGAGGCCGAAGCCCGATGCCGGGCCCGCCTCGATGACGGTGCCGTTGCTGACGGAGTGAATAGGAGCGCCGAGCTGATCGGCGAAATCGACGCCGTAGTGGAACTCGCCCCACCGGCTGCCGTATCCGGAACTGATCGCGCCCGCGACCGGGCGAACCGCGGGGGCCGGAGCGATCTGCTGCTGCGCGCCCTTCAGGATCTGCTCGACCTGGGCCAGCGGACCCGCGATCTCCGGCGGCAGACCACCGATACCGAACGGGGTGGCGATCGGCGCGGCCACCGGCATGGCAACCTGCGGCGCGGGGACGGACTCGGCGACCGGGGTCGCGGCGGCCCTTGCCTCCGAGATCGGCTGCGCGCCGGTGCCCTTGAAACTGATGGGAGCGGCGGCTTCGTCGGCGTCGTGTGAGCCGGGCAGCAGCGGGGCCGCGATAGCCGGGGCAACCTGGGTGGCGGTGCCGAGCAGCGCACTCGCGGCGACCGCGACGCCTGCGGCGACCTTCACCCGTTCGGTAGCGGTCGACTCGGCGCGATGCCGTGTCGGCCGACCCGAAACGCCGTCGCCGATGAGGCTCATGACGGTGATGGAACTGGGGCCTACACGATGGTGCGACAAGGCTGTGTCCTAGCTTCCGACCTACATTGGTGGTCAACGAACACCGCGCCGGGTACCGACCGTTTGTAACGATCTGGCGACTCCGAACTGTGTAACGTTTCGGCATCCGTTGTGATGGGAACTCTACCCCGTCGTGACCATTCCGCAACCTTCTCTTGCGAAATCGCAGGTGGATGCGGGTCACGCGTCCAAATGAGTGACACTGGAACCGTGATCATCGACGAACTGAGCGTCCCGATCGTGCTGGCCCCGATGGCGGGCGGACCCTCCACTCCCGAGCTGACCGCGGCCGTGACCGCGGCGGGCGGACTCGGCGTGCTGGCCGCCGGTTATCTGAGCGCCACCGAGACCGCTGCCCGCCTCGCCGCGACCCGGGCGCTGACCACCGCGCCGTTCGGCATCAACCTGTTCACGCCGGGACCGCCGACACCGCCCGCCGCCTTCGCCGACTATCTGGCCGAGCTCGGCGCGAAGCATGAAGTCGGCACGCCGAAGTACGACACCGACGACTGGGACGCGAAGCTGGACCTGCTTGTCGCGACGCCCGTCGCGGTGGTCACCTTCACCTTCGGTTGCCCGACCGCCGCCGAGGTCGCCCGACTGCACGCCGTCGGGTCGGAAGTATGGGTAACGATCACCTCCGCCGCCGAGGCGCGCATCGCGGCCGAAGCGGGGGCCGACGTGCTCATCGCCCAGGGCGCGGAGGCGGGTGGCCATCGCGCCACCTTCGTCGATCGGGTCGCCGACGACAGCACCGATCCGTTGGGTCTGCTCGCGCTGCTACAGGTCCTCACCCTCGCCGTCGACCTGCCGATCGTCGCAACGGGCGGCATCAGCACCGGCGCGGGCATTGCCGCGACGCTTGCGGCGGGCGCTGCCGCCGCCCAGCTCGGTACCGCATTTCTGCGCTGCCCCGAAGCGGGCACCAACCCGGTGCACCGCGCCGCGCTCGGCGCCGCGACGCCGACCATGCTGACCCGCGCGTTCACCGGTCGCCGAGCTCGTGGCCTGCGCAACCGGTTCATGGATGAGCACAGCGCGACCGCGCCTGTCGCCTATCCGGAAATTCACTACGCCACCGCACCGTTGCGGGCTGCCGCCAGGACAGCGGGCAATCCGGAGGAAGTGAATCTGTGGGCCGGTCAGACGCACGCCCTCACATCCGAGCTACCCGCTGGCGAACTGGTCCACGTGCTGGCCGCCGATACGAAAACCGCTCTGAAAAGGGCACTTTCACGTCGAATCCAGGATTGTTGACAACCACTTTCGATTAGACTGCAGGGGCATCGCACCCGCCATCCACCCCATCCCCGGAGGAGAGCGCTATGTCCCTCGATGTCCCCACCGCACTACTCGAACGCGCCGAACGTGGCGAGGTCGACGACGCGGACTTCGTCGAATGTGTTCGCAATTCATTGCCCTACGCCTGGGAGGTAGTCAGCCGGGTGGCCGGTGAACTGCACTCCGGCACCGAGGAATACGCCGATAATGTGGTTCCCCCGCCGGACGAAGTGGCTCGCGGTCAACTGCTGCGCGCCATGGCCTCCGACGCGATCCGTGGCGGCCTGGAACGGCATTTCGGCATCAAGCTGGCCTTCCAGAACTGCCACCGAGTCGCGGCCTTCCCGCTGTCGGCGGTCGGCGGCGACACCTACAGCACGTTCATCGGAACCCGTGCTCAGCTGTTGAACCAGAGCCCAGAGCTCCGCAACTGCTGAAGATCCGTAACTGCTGATCCGCAGCACCGCATAAGCCCGGCGCGGCAACATATTTCGCCCGCGCCGGGCCCATTGCGTCAGCTCAGGACAGGGTGGTGACCGTCAGGTCGCCGTCGGCGTACTGGGCGCGCAGGCGCTTCTTGTCGAACTTGCCGACGCTGGTCTTGGGCACCTCCGCGATGAAGGTCCAGCGTTCCGGCAGTTGCCATTTGGCGAACTTGTCGGCCAGGAAGTCGCGCAGTTCCTCGGGCTTGGCTTCGGTGCCGTCCCGCAGCACGATGGCGACCATCGGGCGCTCGTCCCACTTCTCGTCCGGGACGCCGATAACCGCTGCCTCGGCCACAGCGGGATGACCCATGACCGCGTTCTCCAAGTCGACCGAGGAGATCCACTCACCGCCGGACTTGATCACGTCCTTGGACCGGTCCACCAGCGTGAGGTAGCCGTTCGGGCTGATTTTGCCGACGTCGCCGGTGCGCAGCCAGCCGTCATCGAACTTGTCCGGATCGACCGAGGACCCGTCCGGCGAGTAGTAGGAACCGGTGATCCACGGTCCGCGAATCTCCAGCTCCCCCAACGATTCTCCATCATTGGGCACCACATTGCCGTCGTCACCGACCAGCCGCGCCTGCACGTTCGCGGGGAAGCGGCCCTGGGTGAAGCGGTAGGCCCACTCGTCCTCGCCGGTCGCCGCGGCAGGCGGGTGCGCGACGCAGCCGAGCGGCGAGGTCTCGGTCATGCCCCACGCGTGCAGGATCTTCACACCGTGCTTTTCCTGGAACGCCCGCATCATCGACGGCGGCACCGCCGAGCCACCGACCACGACCGAACGCAGATGCGTAATGTCCTGCGGCTTCGCGGCCAAGCCGGCAAGCACGCCGCCCCAGATGGTCGGTACGGCGGCGGCGAAGGTGGGCTTTTGCGATTCCATCATCTCCAGCAGCGGCCCCGGCTGCAGGAAACGGTCGGGCATCAGCAGATTCGCCCCGCACATCAATGCCGCGTACGGCAGGCCCCAGGCGTTGGCGTGGAACAGCGGAACGATCGCGAGCACATAATCGGCCTCGGTGAAACCCATGCTGTTCGGCGAGCAGACCTGCATGGCGTGCAGCCAGTTGGAGCGGTGCGAATACACCACGCCCTTCGGGTCACCGGTGGTACCGGAGGTGTAACACATTGCCGCGGCGGATCGTTCGTCGATCACCGGGAAGTCATAGGAGTCCGACTGCGCGGCGAGCAGTTCGGTGTAGGAGTGCACCTGCACACCGGCGGGCGCCTCCAGCGCAGCGGCATCGCCGTTGGCCACGATCACGTGGCGGACCGTCTTCAGGCTCGGCAGATACTGGGCGAACATCGGCAGCAGCGAGCCATCGACGATGACCACCTGGTCCTCGGCGTGGTTGGCCACGTAGATCACCTGCTCCGGAAAGAGCCGGATATTGAGCGCGTGCAGTACCGCCCCCGTCGCGGGCACCGCGATATAGGCGACCATGTGCTCGTTGTTGTTCCACATGAACGTGCCGACACGATCACCGATTCCGATCCCGAACCCGCGCAGCGCATTCGCCAGCCGGGCCGACTCGGCCCCCAACTCGCGATAGGTCATGGTGCGCACATCGGTGCCCGTCCAGGTGGACACGGTGGAATCACCCGCGAACGTCGATGCGTAGCGCAGCAAAGTCGCCAGCGACAACGGCTCGTCCTGCATGGTGCTCAACATCGGAACTCCTTTTTCTTCGGTGGCTGGTCTACCGGCACACCGACCATGAGCCACATCACATCGGCGATGCTACCGAACAGTAGGCCCCGTGCGGCGTGCCGATTGGAAAACCGCGCACCACCTATTCATAGGCGATCGCCATGAGTCTTGCGCGGTCAGCCGGAATGCGCTGGGTAGGCGTGAACCAGGGCGGTATCCAGCTTGGGGACCGCGTGGGTGAGCGTGTGCTCGGCGCCGTGCGCCACGCGGTGCGCATCGGCGAGGGAGGTGGTCGGCGCGATGTCCAGCTCGACATCGGCATGCAGCCGATGGCCGATCCAGCGCATCCGGAGGCTGCGCACGCCGAGTACCCCAGGTTCGGCGACCAGCGCCTGCTCCGCGGTGGCCACCAAATCCGGTTCGACACCGTCCATCAAGCGGCGGAACACATCCCGGGCGGCCGTGCGCATAACCGCCAGAATCGCGACGGTGATCAGCAGGCCGACAATCGGATCAGCCAACGGGAACCCGAGCGCGACACCGGCGACTCCGAAAAGCACTGCCAGCGACGTGAATCCGTCGGTTCTGGCATGCAAGCCGTCGGCAACGAGCGCGGCTGAACCGATCCGCCGCCCGACCCGGATCCGATACAGCGCCACGGTCTCGTTTCCGAGGAAACCGATCACTCCCGCCGCGGCAACCCACCCGAGATGGTCGATCCGCACCGGATCGATCAGCCGCCGAACCGCCTCGTACCCGGCGATAATCGCCGACAACGCGATCATGGCGACCACGAACAGCCCCGCGAGATCCTCGGCGCGCCCGAATCCATAGGTATAACGCCGAGTAGCCGCCCGCCGCCCGAGCGCGAACGCAATCCACAACGGCACCGCGGTCAACGCGTCGGAAAAGTTGTGAATGGTGTCCGCCGCCAACGCCACCGACCCGGACACCGCCACGATCAGCACCTGCACCACCGCGGTCAACCCGAGCACGCCGAGACTGATCTTCACCGCCCGAATGCCGACCGCACTGGCCTCAAGCGCATCATCGACACTGTCGGCCGCGTCGTGACTGTGCGGCGCGAAGATCTCCCGCACGATCCCCCGCAGTCCACCGGGGTGAACGTGGTCGTGCGCGTGGTCGTGGTCGTGCGCGTGTCCATGCGCGTCTTCGTGCTCCTGCGTGTGACCGCGCCCCTCCCCGTCAGTGTGCGTGTGCCCGTGTCTATTTCGGCTCGCGAACCGGCCATGCCGTGGCACGTGCTCCAGGCCGAGCCCGTGCCAGCGGGAACCATTGCGCTGGTGACTCATTCCGACACCGCCCGATCCCGAGCAGGCAACTCGCGCACCGCACTGATGCCGCGATGGTGCGGCGGCACACCGGGACCCGCGTGTTCGGCGTTGTAGACCGCGTCCACGACCAACTGCCGGACGTGTTCGTTCTCCAGGCTGTAGAAGATCGTCGTCCCGGCCCGCCGAGGTCGGACCAGCCGCGCCATCCGCAGTTTGGACAGGTGCTGCGACACCGACGGCGCGGGCTTTCCGATATACCCGGCCAGATCGTTCACCGACAGCTCCCGATCCACCAGCGCCCACAACACCTGGACCCGAGTCGGATCGGCCAGCATCCGAAACACCTCGACAACCAGCCCCACCTGGTCCTCCGCGAGCGGCGGTGGCAATGGCTCGTTATCTGCATTCATACGCAGATAATAGATCATCCAGCCAGGTCCCGGTACTCACTCGTCCCTATCGGACCGGTGCGCCGGCGACACCCCCTGGTGGCCTCCGACAGACCGGTCCGCCCCAGTTCGAACAGCCCTGTCATAACCCGTACGGCGCAACTGCGCCAGCCGACCGGCCGACGGGTATCCGAATGAGACAAAACAATTCGCCAGACCCGGCCTCGAGCGCAAGACCCCCTAGGCGACCTGGCCGCGGATATCCGGCAGGACGGACCTGCCCTGCGCGGGGTCGGCGGGCTGACGGTAGAACAGGGGCATGGCTGTTGAACGGATGCTGCCGACGCCGGAGGCGCGGGCTCTGCTCGAGTTGACTCGCGATATCGCCGACAAGGTGCTCGAGCCTCGGGTGGTCGAGTGCGAGAAGACCGGGACGTTCCCCGACGGGGTCTTCCCCGCGCTGGGTGCGGCGGGGCTGCTGAGCCTGCCGTATCCGGAGGAATTCGGTGGTGGCGGGCAGCCGTACGAGGTGTACCTGCAGGTGCTCGAAGAGTTGGCGAGTCGATGGGCCGCGGTGGCGGTGGCCGTCAGCGTGCACAGCCTGTCCTGCCATCCGTTGTTCGTCTTCGGCACCGACGAGCAGAAGCAGCGTTGGCTGCCGCAGATGCTGTCGGGCGAAACCGTCGGCGCCTACAGCCTTTCCGAAGCGCATGCGGGCTCCGATGCGGCCGCGCTGCGGTGCCGGGCCACCGCGGTGGACGGCGGATACCGGATCAACGGCACGAAGGCCTGGATCACCAACGGCGGCCGCGCCGACTTCTACTCCCTGTTCGCCAGGACCGGCGAGGGCACCCGCGGCATCTCCTGCTTCTTGGTCCCCGGCGACACCGAGGGACTGAGCTTCGGCAAGCCAGAGGAGAAGATGGGCCTGCGCGGGATTCCGACAACCACCGCCGCCTACGACGATGCCCTGCTGCCCACCGACCGACTGATCGGCGAAGCGGGACAAGGACTTTCGATCGCATTCAGCGCATTGGACTCGGGCCGTCTCGGCATCTCCGCGGTCGCCGTCGGTCTCGCCCAGCGCGCCCTCGACGACGCGGTGGCCTATGCCAAGGAGCGAGAAGCGTTCGGCCGCCACATCATCGACCACCAAGGCCTCGGTTTCGTGCTCGCCGACATGGCCGCCGCCGTCGATTCGGCTCGCGCCACCTACCTCGACGCCGCCCGGCGCCGCGACGCCGGACTCCCCTACTCCCGCCAGGCCAGCGTCGCCAAGCTGATCGCCACCGATGCCGCCATGAAAGTCACCACCGACGCCGTCCAGGTCTTCGGTGGATATGGCTACACCCAGGACTTTCCGGTGGAGCGCTATATGCGCGAAGCCAAGGTCATGCAGATCTTCGAGGGCACCAATCAGATCCAGCGCCTCGTCATCGCCCGCCAACTCGCGGGCCGCTGACGCCTGTCGTGGCCGAAAATGTTGATTCGGCGTCCTGGAATGTCTTCGCGCCCGCTGACTGTCCGTTTAGGCTCCAGTCATGACGACGCCGTCCATCATCATTATCGGAGCCGGGTTCGCCGGGCTCGGTATGGCGCTCGAGCTGCGCCGGGCCGGGGTGGATGACTTCACTATTCTGGAGCGCGCAGCGGATCTCGGTGGAGTGTGGCGGGAGAACACCTATCCCGGCGCCGCATGCGACGTGCCCTCGCCGCTGTACTCCTGGTCGTTCGAGCCCAAATCCGATTGGCCTCGGCGGTTTTCGGAGCAGCGCGACATCCATGAATACATGCGCGGCGTCGCCGAGAAGCACGACCTGCGGCGATACATCCGATTCGGCACCGAGGTGACCGACGCCGAGTTCGACGAGCAGACCGGCCGTTGGACCGTCCGCACCGCGGACGGCGCCGACCTGACCGCGGAAATTCTCATCCCCGCCGTCGGCCAGCTGTCGCGCCCGGCCATGCCCGGCATCTCCGGCGTAGACACCTTCACCGGCGCCGCCTTCCACTCCGCCGAGTGGGACCACAGCGTCGACCTCGCCGGCAAGCGAGTGGCCTGCATCGGCACCGGAGCCAGTGCGATCCAATACATTCCGCGTATCCAGCCGACAGTCGCCCACCTGACCCTGTTCCAGCGGTCGGCGGCGTGGGTGCTGCCGAAGTTCGACGTCGAATACAGCGCCGCGCACAAGGCCGTGTTCAAGTACCTGCCGCCGACCCGGCTGGCCGAACGGTTCGCGATCTGGTCGACCTTCGAGGTGCTCGCGCTGGCTCTGACCGACATCCCGGCGATGAAGGCCCCCGTGATCGCGCTTGCCGACCGGCACCGTGCCAAGCAGGTCTCGGACGCCGAACTGCGCGAGAAGCTGACCCCCGACTATGCGGCGGGCTGCAAGCGCGGCCTGTTCTCCAACGAGTACTTCCCGGCGCTGGCGCAGTCGAACGTGGCCGTGGAGACGACCGCGATCGAGGCGATCACACCGACCGGGATCCGCACCGCGGATGGCGTCGAGCACCCCGTCGACGTCATCATCTACGGCACCGGATTCAAGGGCACCGAATTCCTCGCACCGATGAATATCTACGGCATCGGCGGACGTAAGCTCGCCGACGTCTGGGGCGACGAGGGCGCCCGCGCCTACCTCGGCCTTTCCGTCCCGCACTTCCCGAACATGTTCATGATGTACGGACCGAACACCAACGTTGGCTCCGGTTCCATCATCTACATGCTCGAATCCCAGGCTCGCTATATCCGTCAGGTCGTCGAGTACCTCGCCGACCGGCCCGGCCGTTACCTCGCGGCCAGGGACACCGCCGAGCAGGACTGGGACGGGTGGCTACGGCGGCGACTGAAGGACACACCGTGGAACTTCTGCTCCAGCTGGTATCGCAATGCCGCGGGCCGCATCACCAACAACTGGCCGGGCGCGACCGTGCTCTATCGTTGGAAGACAAAGAGTTTCGACCTCGCGGACTACCACGAGGCGCAGGCCACGCGCCTGCCTGCCACGGTGAACTGACCAGGTCTGCGCACCGCCCACCCGCCGCGAAGCTCAGCTCGGCCTCAGCAAGTCCCCAGTAAACTGGGCCGCACTTGACCCGAGGACGAAAGGGGCACGAGCGGTGTGGTGGCTACTGATCGTCGTTGTCGTGGTGCTGGCGGTCGGATTTGTCGTCTGGCGTGCGCAGCAGAGCAAGCGACGCGCGGCGACCGAACTCGCGGACGCGGCGGCCGACGCCAGACAGCTGATCGAACGGCTCGGCGGCCAGGTGTACAACCTGACCGGCAGCAACGATGCCGCGAAACAGGCGCTCGCGGACGCGTCCGAACGTCATATCGCCGCGGTCTCGCAGATCGATCAGGCTCACACGCCCGCGCAGGCGCGGTTGGCCAAACAGACCGCACTCGAAGGCATGTACTACATCCGGGCCGCGCGCTCCGCGATGGGCATGGACCCAGGACCCGCGGTGCCCGCGCTCGATGGGCAGGACTCGGCCGGTCAGGTCACCGAGAAGCGGACGGTCGAATACGAGGGCAGGGCGGTCGCGGCATCGCCGAATCCGTCTTCGGAGACCCCGAACTACTATCCGGGCGGCCGGGTCGCCGGGCGGCCGGTGCCCGCGGGCTGGTACTCCGAGCCGTGGTGGAAGCCCGCCTTGATCGGCGGTGCTTGGGGACTCGGCTCCGCACTGCTGTTCTCGTCGCTGTTCTCCGGGATGTCCGGCGTCGGCTACGGCGCGCAAGGGTTCGAAAGCGGTTACGGCGAGGGCTATCAGGATGGTCTCGCCGCAAGCGACAACGATGCGGCCGGGTACGACACTGGTGGCGGCGACCAAGGTCACGACTCCGGCGGAAACGACGCCTGGGGCGGCGACAGTGGATTCGACGGCGGCGGATTCGACGGCTTCTGACAACTCGTCCGCCACCCCCGTCCGAGCCGACTCCCCGATACGCACCTCTCAACCCCTCGGCCACCCAGAATTCCACTTGCACGACAGGCATGCCCACCCCCGACGCGCCAGCGATTCTGATCCTCCGGCCTCAACCCGGTAGACTCCCCGACGTCCACTGAAGGCCCTCGTAGCTCAGGGGATAGAGCACCGCTCTCCTAAAGCGGGTGTCGCAGGTTCGAATCCTGCCGAGGGCACAACATCGGCGCTGGCCAGCCGCGCATTTTCCGGAGGTCTACGACGTCCGTACCCGATTGGGTACGCAGTAGCGAAATGGGCCCGCGCCGAGTTGAGCCTGCTCGCTCCTTCCTCGAGGTCGTCATCGAACAGGTCGGCGTAGAAGTCCAGTGTCGTGCTTGGCTTGTCGTGCCCGAGAATCCGCTGAACACCCACCCTCCGACACAGCCAACGACGCCGCTGTGTGCCGCATCTCCTGCGGAGTCAGCCCGCGAAGATCAGCGGCGGTAGCCGCGCGGTTCCACCAGGCCCGGCCGGTTCACTGTCGAGAGCCAGCAGGGGCAGGATTGATGCATATGTGTCAAAAAATGGGACGGGCAGTTGAGGCCTATGCATCAACTGCCCGTCAGATCTAACGCAGGTGTCCAGAAAACTGGACAGCACATCGGTTCGCATCGCGCGGTGCTGCACGAGCGCGTAGAGGCGGTGCCCGCCGAACCTTGTCGCTGGAGTGTCGTCGTCCGACCAGGTCAGGACGGAAGCCCGTTGGGGTAACAGACGGGACGCCAGATCGTTCCGCAGAAGAAGTTGTTCAGATCGGCCGAACCGCTGGCAATCCCGCTGTTGCCGATCGCCTGCGTGCCGATCGCCTGCGCCTCGATCGCCTGGAGCTCGATCGCCTGGGGTGCGACTGGTGCCTGAGCCTGTGCGGGAGCGACGGACATCAGCACCGCACCGGCCAGCAGCGCACCCGCGACGAGGGAGCGATTGACTCGAATCATTTAAAACCGATCTTCTCGAGTTGGATCCGGTCACGGATATGACCTCGATGTCTGCATCGAGCACCCGACTCCGTCCGTTACAAATCCGAAATCCCTGCGTCACAATCGAACTAGTGCCGTGTCAGGCAACGTTGGGTAGGTAATCCGGCCGCCGGATTCTGGAGCCGACTGCGAAGTCGCGTATCGGACCGGCGCGCCGGTTGCGCCAGCTGATGCGCCCTTCCTCGGGGGCGAGGAAATCGAATCTCCTTGTCTCTCAACAAGATTGGCTCAATGTCGATCGGTGCGAACGTCACGGCGGTAATCGCCGCCAGGGCATCGGCGTGGAAGTCCTCCAGGCTGACCGGCCACCCATCAGGGCCGACGAACGGCCATGACCCGTCGCTGTGGTGGAGGTAGCGCACGCCGTCGTCGTCCGGGGCCAGCGCCAGTTTCCGAGCGTCTTCGTCGTCGAGTCGTGCGGGAAGGTCCATCGCCCGCCCCCTTCAGCCGTCCGGTTGGTGTGCACCCACCGCCGGGGACTACCAAGACATCGACTCGGCGGCGGGCTGAAAAATACGCTAGGCGTGTGTCTTTCACACACGGAGTAGTTCGTCGTCCACAAGCGTCAACAACCGCGACAACGCACGGGTTACCGTTGATCTCATGAGTCCCGGCGGGGAGAACGTCACAGGTGAGCGGCTGCGCGCTGCGCGGGAGGCGGCGGGGCTCAGCCTGTCCGCGCTGGCCGCGCGCACGCACTACAGCAAGGCGCTGCTCGGGATGCTGGAGAACGGGCAGCGCCAGATCAGACCGGAACATGTCCGCGCCTATGCCGACGCGCTGGGGATCGGCTCAGCGTTGTTTGCCGAACCGGCCGATGGCGAACGGGCAGCGGCCGAATGGATTCAGCGGGCGGCGGCGTCGGACATCGGAGGCGACACCCTGGAGCGGCTGGCGCTGGCGGTGGACGACTTGGCGGCGGCCTACCCGACGACTCCGCCGGGTGAATTGCTCGTACGCATCCGTCAGCATCTCGGCTACGCCGGACGCCTGATGGACAGCCGGAAGACTCTGACCCAGCACCGCCGGTTGCTCGTCACGGTCGGTTGGCTCTCGCTGCTGGCGAGCACCTGCCATATCGACCTGGGGGAGCTACCCGCCGCAGCGGCGCGCGGTCACCTGGCGTGGAAGCTCGCCGACGAAGCACAGCATTCGGAGATAGCGGCGTGGTGCCTCGAAACACGGGCGTGGCAACAGCTCACTGACGGCGCGTTCACGGCGGCGGCCGAGCTGTCGCGCGCCGCTCAGGCCATCGCTCCGGAGGACAGTTCGGTGTTCATCCAGGCGACGGCTCAGGAGGGCCGCGCACTGGCACGGCTCGGAGACAGCAAGGGCACGTACGGGGCGCTGCGCAGAGTCGCCAGGCTGGTGTCCGGGCTGAGTGTTCCTGACCGGCCAGAGCATCACTTCCGGTACGACCCCGCGAAGTCGGACGCCTACGTGGCCACCACGCTGGCCTGGCTCGGTGATCCGGCGGCCGAGTCCTATGCGCGGCATGTCCTCGCTGAGCTCGCGGGCGCTGCGTCTGTCCGGCCGCGCCGCATCGCGATGGCGAACCTTGATCTGGGTCTGGCGCTGGTCGCCGCCAACAAGCCTGATGAGGCGGCGGACGTGGCGCTGGCCGTGGTGACCTCCGGCAACTTGGTGCCCTCCCACTACTGGCGCGTCGCCGAGGTGGTCTCGGGGATCGAAGGCCGAGGCGCACCGGACGCGGCCACCGTTCGCGAAGCGTTCCGCGGCACCTACCCGGCGTAGCGGCTGCCCGCAGGGCAGAGGCACGCAAAACGTTCGTTTGCCCAGTTCAGCGCGGCATTCTTGTGCCCCGCTGTGCCCACAAACCCTATTGATCCGGGTTGAACTCGGTTGAACCCGGTCGAGGACATTTCCCAGGTAGAGGCCATGCCGATGCTGTGCCCGCAGCTCCCGAATCCGGGTGATTCGCTCTCCTGAAGCGGGTGTCGCAGGTTCGAATCCTGCCGAGGGCACTGCATTGTCGCCAGTGAGCGGCGCTCCTCTGCTTCTGGTGCAACTGACCTCGAGTTCGCTCATCGAACTGCAGCAGGCTGCGGACCAACGCAGCGCTCCTGGCAATCCAGGTCGAACAAGGACGCGTGCGACGCCCATCGAAAGCGGTTCCTGCTCCTGCACGATGCGGATCGAGGGCGTGGACCCGGAACACCGACCCGCGCCATCTTCGGAGTCGACGCAGTACAAGCACTAATCGAGGCAATGACCTTCGTGGCTGGATCGGTTGAGGCACAAGGCCGCCAGTACTGATAGCGGGCTCGAACATGCCGACGGCTACAAGCGATCCATCATCACTCGGTTCGCTCAACTCCGGGCAGCGGAGAACGTTCAGCCGGGACACGATGAGCGGCAGCAGGTACCAGGCAGGCATGCGGCGTCACTCCAATATCTCGTGAGGGGTTCGGCTCAGTAACGGCGGGCGCTGGCGTACGGCATCGACGCCATATCGGATTCGATGACACCGGTGCCGTAGGTCGAGGCGTGGATGACCTTGCCTTCGCCGGAGTACAGCGCCGAGTGGCCGCCGCCGTAGAACGACACCACGTCGCCGGGCTGCAGTTCGTCGACGGAGACCGGGGTGCCCGCGGCGAGCTGCTGGTAGCTGGTGCGCGGCGTATCGACGCCGGCCTGGCCGTAGGACCACTGCACGAGGCCCGAGCAGTCGAAGGCGTCGGGGCCGTCCGCGCCCATGATGTAGTCCGCGCCCAGCTTGCTGCGAGCGGCATCGACCGCGACAGCACCAGGGGACTTCGGGGCCGTGACAGTGGGGGCGGGGGCGGGTGCGGGGGCAAGCGGCTGAGCCCATGGCATGCCCGAGAGGAACGGGAGCTCGATGCGGATGGCGTTCGGGGGAAATCCGAGTTCGATCGCCGGAACGGTCGCGGTACCGGTTCCCGGAACGGTCGCGGCGCCGGTTCCTGGAACGATCGCGGCGCCGGTTCCTGGAACGATCGCGGCGCCGGTTCCTGGAACGATCGCGGCGTCAGTTCCCGGAACGGTTGCAGCGGTTGCTGGAACGATCGCAGCGCCAGTTCCTGGAACGGTCGCAGCGCCGGTTCCTGGAACGATCGCAGCGTCGGTTCCTGGAACGATCGCAGCGTCGGTTCCTAAGAAGGCCGCGGGTAGCGAAATCTCGGGTAGCGGGGCGATTTCTATTTCGGAGACGAGGGGCGCGGCCGGCAGAGTGCCGACTTCCCAAATATCAATTATTTGCGGGATATTTTCGACTGCCGGGGTATGCACTGCCGGAACGGGCGTGCGGCCGGGGATTTCGAAAGTGCCTACCCCGGGGATATTCAGCGGCTGCGCCGAAGCGGATCCGGCGGTCAGCAGCAGAGCTCCAAGGGCGGCGGCTGCGGCGCCTAGTAGCAGTAGCAGTGTGCGGCGCAGCCAGCGGAAATATCGGACGTCTTCGGTTGAAGCCATGATGCGGTCCTCCGATGCTCACATCGAGGCCGATGGCGGGACATTAGGTGTTCACCACGGCCTTCGAATTGGTTCGAAAAACATCACGGTGATCTGTTCAGTCCAGTGGATCCGAGCGTTCATCTTTCGGTAATTCTGGGGAATAACAAATATAGACACACCGAAAATCTATAACGAACAGATAAAGAATAGTAACAATATTCACAGCGATATTTTTATACAGAAATGCCCCGCAGCGGAGTCCGGGCCGCCACGGGGCATTGCGCGAGGCTCAGGCGGTGATCTGCTCCTCGATCTGTTCGGCCAGGTTGCGCAGCCGGGCGGCGAATTCGCGCGCGGCCACCGGGTCGTCGTTAGATCCCTTCACCACCCGGCGAGTGAGCGCGGCCAGCCGCGACTCCACCGTGGTGAACAGATCCACGGCTCGCTCACCGGTCTCGTCTCGCAGGTCACCGCGCAGCCATGCCTGCAGGAGCTGCCTCACCTCGACCTCGTCGAATTGCCGGGGCAGCAGCGCCACCGCCTCGCGCAGCTTGCCCGCGGTGATCTTCACCTCCGGCGCGTCGGCGAGCGTGGTGTACACGGCGACCGCCGCATCCTCGCCGTGCTCGGCCGCCACCGTCAGCAGCTCCCGCACTTGGCCCTCGTTGATGGCGGGCGCGACCGAGTGCAACCGCGCGGCCAGCGGCCAGGCCCGGATGAGCTTGTGCGCGTACGACCTTTGCATGTCCCACCGCTGTTCCACGTACTCGTCGAAGGTCGTGTGCTCGGCACGGTACAGACGCCCGTCCCGCACAATCTGCAGCGCTCGACCGGCCGCCCAGAATGCGATGCGGAGGCTGTCGATCGAGGATTCGCAGGCGGTCAACTGCGCCTGCTCACTGCCGCTGAGCGGGCCCTCACCCGCGTCGTCGGGCAGCGGCATGGTCAGTACATTCGCCGGTTCGACGACCTCGGGACGCCACTGCGCATCGCGCAGCGGAGAGACCGGCGGCGTATGTTCGGCATTGTCGGCCAACGGATTCCCGGCCCCACCGATCGAACCCTTCCTACGTTGCGGAGGCATCAGGCCGACACCTCCACGGCGATCCGATACGGGCGGACCAGCTCGTCGCCCACCTGCCGGTACTCCCCCAGATCTTCGATCGGATTCTCGGCGCCGTCGCCGACCTCCCCGTCCGCCGCCTCCCGATACCACTTCCAGGCGCTCAAATAGGATTCGAACACCTCGTATCCGGCGTCCTCCAGATTCCTGCGCTGCGTGCGGTATTCGGTCGAGACGTTGACACCGTGCTTCATGGTCACCGGCACCTTCGTCATCAGCACCCGCACCCGGATCTCGCGGTCGTGGCCCGCGGCCGCCTCCTGGGCGGCCCGGTAGGTGCTCGGAACACGCTTCACCTCCGACGGGCTGACGCTGGTCAGCAGAATGAGCTCGTCGCTCTGCGGGATTGCGGCCTTGAATATCTCGGCCGATTCACCGCCCGCGTCCACGATGATGACGTCGAACACCTTGGCATTGTCGGTAATACAGTCGTTGACGTGCCGGGACGGGAAGGCTATCAATTCGAACGGCACCTGGATCTCACCCTTGGTCAGTCGCCGATACCAGGAGTATCCGGTCTGGCTGAGCGGGTCGGCATCGATCACCAGCACCCGCAGTTCGTGGACCAGTGCGAAATAGGAGGCCAGAAAGAAGGCCGAGGTGGTCTTGCCGACCCCGCCCTTGAGATTTCCCAGTGTGATCACCAGGGGCTCGGGCAGATCGAGTGGCGCAACAGAATTCGTCATGAACAGTCCTCCAGGGGTATGAGGAGAGCTGGAACTGTGCGGAGCCAGTCTGGCACGGAGTTGACGAACAACCGTTGATTCGCGCGACGCCCCCGATTCACCGGCGTGCCGCGGCACACTGTGTCCAATTGGACACAGGACAATCCACCCGCGGGTCACCACCGATCGCCGCCGGGGCGGGTCAGCGCGCGACGGCACGGCGAATGCCCGGTCTCGATGAATTCGAGACCGGGCATTCGCGATGACGTCGCGGGCAGGGCAAATCAGCGGGGAGTACTGGCCGGGTCGACGAGGGTCGGGGTGCGGCCATCGCGGTGGGCGCGGCGGGCGTCCTCGAAGAACTCGCGCGAGAAGAGGGCGGACAGGACCGCGACGCCTGCGCGGTGTACGCGGAATTCGCTGGTCTTGCAGGTGCCGGTGAGGCGGATGACGCGACCTGCGGCGCCCTTCGGTCGGGCGAAGTCCTTGACGCGGCCGCGGCCGGTCCACTCCAGTCCGGTCTGGTCGATGACGGCATCGTCGGGCACCAGCAGCTTCACCATCGCGTGGTCCAGATTCGCGTGCAGTTCGATGACACCGTCGCCGGTGATCTGCGGCGAACGCAGGTCGATGACGACGGCGCCGTAGCGGGCGGTGACCTCGAAGGCATCGGAGTCGGTCCAGTCGCCGAGTCGTTTGACGGTGTCGTGGTCGACGTGGATCTGGACGGAGCCGGTGGTCAGTGAGGCGGTCATTTCAGTGGTCCTTTCGGGGTTGCGCTTTCGATGAATCTATAGTGGCACAGAGACTAGTTTTTTGGCAACTAGTTCTTGGAAATCTAGTTGTTCGGCTACCAGTAGAATGGGCAATATGACGGCATCGGCGCAGTTCAAGCGCTCTCCCCTGGCGATGGCAGTGCTCGGCATCCTGCATCTGGAGCCGATGCACCCCTACGCCATCCAGCGACGGATCAAGGAGTGGGGCAAGGACAAGGTCGTCAATGTCGCCCAGCGCGCGGCGCTGTACAAGACGATCGGCCGACTCCAGGACGCCGGACTCGTTACGGTGCGGGAGACCGGACGCGATCAGCAGTACCCGGAGCGCACCGTCTACGAGATCACCGAGGCAGGGCGGACAGCTTGTGCCGGCTGGATCGGTGACATGATCGGCGAGGCGCGCTACGAGTACCCGGAATTCCCTGCGGCACTGTCGTTTCTGATGCTGCTCGGCCCCGAGGCCGCACACAGCGAGCTGGGGAGGCGCGCAAAAGCCATGCGCGCCAGGCTCGCCGAGATGGACATCGAAGACGCACAGGCCGCGACCATGGACCTACCTCGAGTGGTGGTGCTGGAGGACGAGTACCTGCGGCTCATGACCGAAGCCGAATTGCGTTGGCTCGACGGTGTTGTCGCTGATCTGGCGGCAGGCACCCTCACCTGGTCCCGGGAGTCCTTGCTCCCCCCGCAGGACACTGGCCCCGAAACAACTTAGCGCACTGAGGAACACGGCCAGTCGCGCTCAACTTGCGTTCGCGGGACATGGATCACATGTACTCGCCGGAACCGATGCGGCATCGTTCGCGACTTCCTGTCCGCAGCGAATTCACGTTGCCGACAACGAAATCGGAAGTAGAGACAACAATGATGTTCCGCAAAGGCGCTGCGGTCGCGGCGATGGTCATTTCGGCTTTGAGCATCTCGGCTGGAACCGCAGCGGCCGACCCTGCCCAGGACACACCGGATGTCCATTTTCAGGCCGATGTGGTCGATCGCTCGGTTGTTCTCACCATGGACGCCGGTGCCTTGACCGTCAGTGACAACCATCTCCAGTTCCTGGACCGGAACGGATCCTCTGTCGCGACCCTTCCGCTCACCTACGTTCGCGGCGGTAGCGCGATGCCGATCGCAGCGCAACTGCATGGAGACACTGTCACCCTCACTCCGAGCCTCGACCCAGCCGACGCGCAGCCGGTGAGTGCATCGACAGCCACCGAGATCGACGCGCTGTCCCACCCAAACTACAACGCCGCGCTCGGCAACTTCAGCATGTCGATGATGGCAGCCGCAACCGTCGGCAGCCTGCTGGGTAGCGCGATCGGAGGCGGCATCGGCTGCGTCGCCGGGGGTGTCGTCGGCGGCGCCACCGGAGGAGTGGTATCGATCGGCCTGCTCGCGATTCCCGCAGCCATCGGCGGCTGCCTCATCACCGGTGCGGCACTGGCCGGCATAGGCGCTGTCGCCGGCACCGTCATTGTCGGCATCCCCGCACTGATCGCCGCCGGAACCCAATTCTGGAATGACACCCACTGAACACCCCGTAAGCCCGTTGCCGTGGCCGGGACATGCCGGATCCCGTCCACGACACCCACCGTCCCGAAACCGGTTCGACGTCTAGCTAGAGCGTGTCTCCCAATAGTTGTTGGTGAGGTCGACGCGGGCCAAAGATGTCGGTGGCTGGTGCGATGATGCTGTTGTGGTGCGGCACACGTCATTCCGGTTCTGCTTGGACCCGACGGTCGAGCATCAGATGGTGCTGTCGCGGCATGCTGGGGCGGCGCGGTTCGCGTTCAACCAGTGCTTGCACGCGGTGAAGACCGCGTTGACCGCCCGCGGGACCGACCCGGCGGTATCGGTCCCGTGGTCGGGGTTCGATCTGATCAACCATTTCAACTGGTGGAAGAAGACCGAGGACGCGGGACGCGTCTTCGCTGTCGATCAGGCCGGTACCGCCACGGTTTCGGTGACTGGGCTCGTCTGGCGTGATCAGGTGTGTCAGCAGGTGTTCGAGGAAGCGGCGGTCGATTGCGGGCGGGCGCTGGCGGGCTGGGCGGAGTCGCGTCGCGGTACCCGCAAGGGCCGTCGGGTCGGGTTCCCCCGGTTCAAGAAAAAGAACGCAGCCGGTCGGTCGTTCCGGTTGCGCAACAAGCACTCCAGGGGTCGCCGCCCGCCGATCCGGGTGGGTGACAACGACTGTCCACGGTCGGTGACATTGCCCGGGATCGGGACGGTCAGGGTGCATGACGACACCCGTCGGTTGCGTCGGATGCTGGCAACCGGGAGCGCGAAGATCCTGTTCGCGACCCTCGGTTGGCGGGCCGGGAGGTGGTGGGTCACGCTGAATGTGGAGGCCACCGAGCTGCATCCGGGCCTGTGTCACCCACCCCGCGAGACCACCGATCGTGGTGGCTGGGTGGGGGTGGATCGCGGGTTGTCGGCGTTCCTGGTCGCCGCGACCGGCGACGGCAGGGAGGTCACCCGAATCACCGATCCGCCGAAAGCATTGGCGGCCAGGATGCGCAAGCAACGCCGCCTCGCGCGAGCGGTGTCACGGAAACCGAAGGGCTCCAACAACAGACGACGCGCGGCCGCCCGGTTGGGTCGCCATCATGCCCATGTCCGCAATATTCGTCATCATTTCCTGCATCAGGTCTCCACCGTGTTGGTCAAAACCCACGACCGGCTCGTGCTGGAAGACCTGAACACCGCGGGGATGCTGCGCAACCGGTGTTTGGCACGAGCGATCAGCGACGCAGGCTGGGCCGAACTCGCCCGCATGGTCACCTACAAGCAAGCCTGGCGAAGCGGCACGGTCGTTGCCGCTGACCGCTGGTTCCCGTCGAGTCAGGTCTGTTCACGCTGCGGTACCCGCAACCGCGAACTGACCCTGGCCGACCGGGTTTTCCGGTGCGGGTGCGGACACGAACTCGACCGCGACCGTAATGCCGCGGTCAATCTCGCCGCCTGGGGCGAGCAACACCTTGTTTCCCAGGTTCGGGAGCCCGAAGCACGAGCCCCGGTTACCAATGTCCGCCGACGGGAAGGCCCTGGCCCACACATTCGTGTGGGTGAAACCGGCCCGAGTGACGCGGAAACCGACACACACGCTCTACCGGCGTGAGTGGAGGACGTCCGAGAAGGACGGTGTCCACCGATCTCACCGATTGGGAGACACGCTGGAGGAACCGGAACCGCTGGCCGACAGCGAGATCAGGTAGCAGCTGAGGTCGGGGGTCGGCTGGCTGCAATAGTGGCCGGCCGTCGGAGTCGCTTGCTCGACGGAGGCGGCGGGTTCGAGCGGGATAGCCGAGGACGGAGCGGTCGGCACGGCACGTGCTGCCGAGGCCCTACGGGTCCCACGGGTCGAGTCCGCCGTTGGGTTCCAAGTGGTCGAGATTGGAGACTCTCCTGACCGACGCCATCAACCGGGCGCGGTTGAGGTCGGATGGGGTGCTGTAGTAGGTCATCGCGGCGTCCCGATGCATTTTCGCCACTTTGTTTCCGATGGCCCAGCGGGTGTCACGACCGACGCTGTTCCATTGGTCGGGCGTGATCGCGGCGCGCAGACCAGTGTCGGAATCCCAATGTTGCTCGACGGTTCTGATGAAGTGGTGGTCGAGCACGGCGCCGGGCGCCGGCTCGGTGGAGTGTCTGGCGAAGCTGTCGGCTGATACGGCGGCTTGGGCGGCGTAGGCCATGTGCGCATCGTCGCCCGCGTAGTTCTCCACCGCTCGCGCCGCCGCGACGGCTTTCTGCAGGGGCGCGAATCCGTACGGGTTCTGCGACATAGTCGATTTCTGGGTGCTCGCGGCACGCATGGCGTCGCTGACGAATTTTTGACTCGCACCGGCGGACAACAAGGCAGCAGGCAGCTGCGTACTGGGAGTCCTGCTGTCCTCCAGCCGCTTCAGCGCGCTCGCCACGCCCAACTCGGTGCTGATATCCCCGAATTTGTCGGCGCGGGTGACTATCTCGCGCCAGCTATCCCGACCCAGCTGGTTCCAGGTATGCGATTGCTGACGCATGGGTGCGACATGGATATTGGTGGCGTCGACCTTTCGACGCCCGCGCGCGAGTGGGTTCAGTGGATTGCCCACCCCACCGGCGAGCCATGCGGTAATCGGCGAGCTGTTGACGGTGTTGAGCGCGGCGAGGGTAGTAACGATCCCCGAACTGCCCTTCGAGCCCGCGGAGGAGCTGGTTCCCATACCGAGCGCGGTGCCGCCACTGCTGCTGGATCTGGCTTGGCCGCCTTGTATCGCGAGGGCGAATCGGTTGGCGATCCATTCATTGCCGCTGTCGAGACTGCGGCTGAGTCGCTTCAACTGGGAGATGGCGACGATCTCGGCCGCACCCGCGATGACGATCACCGCCATGACCTGCCCCTGCGCCTGCCGGAACAGGTTGCCGAGGAACAGGACGTACACCCCGAGGAAAATGGTGAAGGCGGTCATCCGCGCCGCCGCGACGAAACTGTCGACGAGATTGCGGACCAGGAACGTCTGCGTCGGCCCATAGACGAAACCGCCTGCGGCGAAACCGAAGATCGACATGAACGCGTGGTAGAGCGTATCCAACGCCGCCTTGATGACCTTGATCGCGAGGTAGGCCGCGAACACCAACAGGACACCTGCGCAGACCAGCAGCATCAGTCCGGTGCCGACCTGCCCCATGGTCGGATTGTCCGCCTTGGCATGAGCCGCACTGTCCCCGCAGGCCCTCATACCGTTCTTGATCCGATCGTCGTCGCCGGACATGACACCGGCCGACCACGCCGACCGGCACGACGGACGCTCGTCGACAACGTGCCCGAAATTCCACACCTGCAACGGACGCCGCGCGAAGCTATCCGCGAGGTCCCCCTGCATCGTGGACACCAATTGCGTCGGGTTCGGATTGTTATTGCCATTCAAACCGGCTGCCACCGAGATACCCAGATCACGGCCCTGAGCGAGCAACCCGTGTGAGGACAGCACATCCTCGAGCGGATCAGCCAGGAACACCGGACCCAGTATCGCCACACCGACCATCGTCACGACCTGCATCGTTGCTTTGGCGGTATAGCCCCGGACGATGAACCAGGCCACGAAGAACGCACCGATCGCCGCCGCCGTCACCAACATCATCGGGGTTGCGATCTGACCGGTCAACGCGTCGGCGACGCCACGCAACGCCGATCCGAACATGTCGAGCCATCGAAAACTCAACGCATACCCGATCAGCCAGATCGCCGTTGTCACGATGGTCATGTAGCCGATGAACTCGAGGCCGAGAATGGCCCACAGGATCGTGGCACCCGCGTTCAACGGCCCACCATGGTTGGTGGCGAACTGGTAGTCGGCCAACGGAACACCGGACGAGTCACGGATTTTCATCCAGCTCAGCCCGTCGATCTCCGATACCCCTGCCGCCGCGCCCGCAGCCTCGTGCTGCGCGGTGGCCACCGCGCCCAAAACACCTGGAAATACCAACAACACAATAAAGATCAGCACCAGCCATGCAGCTCTTCGCCGCCACACTCCGGAACCGAACAGAAAAGACGAGCACCATTTTCCCGGACGTACACCGAGGAATTCGAATGAATACATATCAGCTGCGGGTAGCTTCGACGCGTGTTAGCACTCGGACAAATAATCGTGTCTGATGGATATCGTGTCGCAATGCCATCGAACCGCCACCCGGAACATTAAGTGAGCATGTCTGCTTGCTGCCTCTGGAGCGAGGCACGAGAAAACCCTAAACCCACGCCCCACAATTGCTACAGATAATGTTGCACGACATCCAAATGAACAACAGGTGATCCCCGGAAAGCAGAAGGTAAAGTCGCTGGTACGCGGCTCGCAGAGCTGCGATGTCGATGAAATCTGTTCCGCCACTGGGAGATACGTCACAACTGCGGAGATCGCAGCGGTAGCTTCAGTGCGTGGTCGGGGTTGCCTACGTCGATGATGGTGCGGCCGTGGGGGTTCGAGTGTCGCAACCGATGGATCTGGAACCGACGGTCAGTCACCGAGTCCCCGTTGCGGGACCGACAGGGCGGCGGGCGAGCTTCGAGGACGGACCGCTTGTGCACGAATCTCGTTAAGGGACTGACGATTCGGATGACATGACGGTGTCTGGCACTGCGGGCGCTACCACAGTGCGCGTTCATTCTCAGAGTTGGGGATCGTCGAGAATTGGCGAGCCGATAAGAGGCCGATGCGATGGCATCGGACCAGCCGTGGGGGCTTCGGCAGTAGGAAAGGTTCGTTCATGAGAAACAATCCATGCGATATCCTCGTCGGCGTGGCCGAAGTTGCGACCGGCGAGATGAGGCGGGCAAGCAAAGCCATCTGGCACGGCTACGAGAATATCGTTCGAAACTCCGATGAGGCAGCAATAAACACTGCGGTGTGCGACGCCAAATGTTATGGCGAAATAAACACCGACCGCGGCTTGGCGTGGCGGTCCCACCCGAGTGACGGTACGGCCGGCGCTAGGCGCGTCATGCAACAGCACGTGATTACCGATGCAACGGTGACGGACGCGGATGACATCGTCCGAGTGTTTCTCGATGGATGTCGTGAAGCGTACAAAGACCTCCCCGTTGTCAAGAAAGACGGCGGGGTTGATGTACTCATTGCGGACATGACAGAGCGTAAACCAGCAGATTTCTCGAGGCAGCTAGCCGACGACAGTATTAAATTCTTCGTCCATCGGACGCCAGAGGGAAAAGTTGACGGTTTCATCGAAGCAACCATTCGCCCGGACGGCAGGGGGCAGCTATACGCGTGGCATGTGTCGCCGGAATTGCATCGGACGGGAGTCGCGCGTGCACTGATGCGCACAGCACTCGAGTATATGGGTGACGTCGCCGTACACTCCAATACAACCAACGGCACCAAGGCTTACGGCGCACATCGGAACCTCGGCTTCACTCCTGTAGGAAAGCCGACCTCCACTCCGCCCCCGATGGCGGCAGCCGGGCTGGTGGGCTGGCAGCAGAATATGATCCTGAGCCGCGAAGCCCGAGCCGCGTTGCTGGCGCGCTGGGATCAGCAGGACGCCATGTTGTAGGTGGCACTTGCGGGAGTGACCGATCGAGGACGTCATCACCGCTTTCCACCGGCCGGGGCGTGACCGAGTGCGGCGGTCAGCAATGCCGCGGCGGCAAGCGCGGCGCCCAGCCACATCGCCTAGGTCTTCCCGGAACAATCGCAGCCCCTTGCGGTCTCCAGCGGGCATACGTTCGCGGCACGTACCAGCCTGTCGGCCGAAGAGCTCGCCGAGTGCGCGCTGATCGGTCCGCGCGGCCCCGCGCCGCAATACTGGCGCCGCGCCATGGCGCCGGAGGTCACGCCGGGCGGTCGCGCCATTCCCGCCGGACCCGCCGTCGGCACCCGGGAGGAGGGACTCGCCTTGGTGGCGGCGGGTCGCGGCGCGATGCTGCTGTGCAACGCGGCAGCCGAGGAACACGCAGCAGATCCGTCACTTTCGTGCCGGTGAGCGGGCTGGAGGGTCCCGACTCGGCCTCGTCTGGCATCGCAACCACGAGACGGCCCGGGTGCGCGCCTTCGCACAGGCCGTCGGCGCGGTGGGATAGCGGTACAGCGCAGCGAATGACTCGATGTTTCAGGCCGAAGCGTTGGCCGGGTCGGCGACAGTCGGGGTGCGGCCTTCGCGGTTGGCGCGGCGGGCGTCTTCGAAGAACTCGCGGGAGAACATCGCCGAGAGGACGGCGATGCCCGCGCGGTGGACGCGGAATTCGCTACGGGTGCTGGTGCCGGTGAGACGAATGACTCGACCTGCCGCGTCCTTCGGACGGGCGAAGTCCTTGACGCGGCCGCGGCCGGTCCACTCCAGATCGGTCTGGTCGATGACGGCGTCGTCGGGGACGAGCAGCTCGACCATCGCGTGATCGAGGTCGGCGCGCAGTTCGATGTCGCCGGTGATCTGCGGCGAACGCAGGTCGATGACGACGGCGCCGTGGCGAGCGGTGATGTCGAAGGCGATGGCGTCGGTCCAGTTACCGAGGCGCTCTGCGGTCTCGTGGTCGACGTGGATCCGGGTGGGGCCTGCTGCGAGCTCGGCGGTCATTTCGGTGGTCCTTTCGGGCGGTGGCTCCGCTGATGAATCAATAGTGGCATGAACACTAGTTTCCTTGCAACTAGTGATTGGGAAGCTAGTTGTTCGGATACCACTAGAATGGTTGCTATGACGGCATCGATGCAGTTCAAACGGTCCCCGCTGGCGATGGCGCTGCTGGGCATCCTGCACCTGGAGCCGATGCATCCCTACGCGATCCAGCGACGAATCAAGGAGTGGGGCAAGGACAAGGTCGTCAACGTCAGCCAGCGCGCCGCGCTCTACAAAACGATCGGCAGACTGCAGGAGGCCGGACTGGTCACCGTCCGCGAGACCGGACGCGACCAGCAGTATCCCGAGCGCACCGTCTACGAGATCACCGACGCGGGCCGCGCCGCCTGCGCCGGCTGGCTGGCCGACATGATCGGCGATCCACGCAACGAATATCCCGAATTCCCTGCGGCGCTGTCATTTCTGATGCTGCTCGGGCCGGGCGGCGCCCGCACCGAACTGGAGCGGCGCGCAAAGTCCGTGCGCGCCAAGCTCGCCGAGATGGATGCCGACGCCGCGCAGGCGGCAACCATGGAGCTGCCACGCGTGGTGATGCTGGAGGACGAATACCTGCGTGCCATCACCGAAGCCGAATTGCATTGGCTCGAAGGCGTCATCGCCGACCTGACCGCGGGCACCCTCACCTGGTCCTGGGAATCCCTCGCCCCGCACCACGACAGCAAGCCCGAAACCCTGTAGTACCAAGCGCTCTCGATCCACGAACTCCAACATTCGCCTCGGCCCGCAAGCCCAGCATCGCTGCCGCAACATTTCGGTCGGCCTGATCTTTCGGTGGATCGAGCGAAGATCGCACCGGATTCGACAGAACCGACCACCATGTATTCCGTGGTAGGACAATTCGTTCCGGTTCCGGACCGGGCAGCTCTAGAGAACCAGGACTGCGGGATCGCGATCGCGGATATCAGCGGCGACGGTGCGCCGAATGTCGTCGTGCTGGTGGTCGACGACCCGCAGGGGCAGAACATCGGGCTCTATCGGGTCGGGGCCGGATTCGCGACCGATGGGTCGGTGCAGGGTTGGGGGCCGTGGCTGGAGGTGCCGGACTGGTTCGGCTGGGAGAACCAGGGTGCCGGGATCGCCGTCGCGGATCTGAGCGGCAATGGCCAGGTCGATCTGGTGGTGTTCGTCGTGGACAATCCGCCGGGCCAGAACCAGGGCTACTACCGGATCGGGCGCGATCTGGCCGCCGACGGCACAGTGACCGGAGGGTGGACACCGTGGCTCGCGGTGCCGGACTGGTACGGCTGGGAAAACCAGGGCGCCGACATCTGTCTCACCGACATCGATGGGCAGCCCGCGCTCGTGGTGCTGACGGTCGACAATCCGCCTGGCCAGAATGCGGGGCAGTTCCGGCTGGCCAAGGGCCTGACCGCGGACGGTGTGGTGAGCGAATGGACACCATGGGTGGCAGTGCCCGATTGGTACGGCTGGGAAAACCAGGGTGCGGGTATCGCGGCCGCGGACCTGGACGGTGACGGCAGGCCAGAGTTGATCGTGTTCGCGGTGGACAATCCCGACGGCGTCAACGCGGGCCTCTACACCGTCGGCTGGGGCCTGGACGGGACCGGGCATGCCATCGACGGCTGGAGCGGCTGGGCAACCGTGCCACAGTGGGGACTATACGAAAACCAAGGTGCGGCAATCGCTGTGCTGAGTGCCGAGGGTGCCGCGCCGGAACTCGTGGTGTTCACCATCGATGCGCCACCGGGTGTCAATTCGGGCTTGATCAGGGTCTTCGACCTCGAAACCGATTTGATGCATGCCGCGCACCTCGGGGTGTGGCGGATCCTCGATTTCGGCACCGAGATCAACCCGGTGCACGCCGCCCTGCTGCACACCGGAGACGTGCTGTTCTTCGCCGGTTCCGGCAACGACCCGGATCGCTACGACGCGCACGAATTCCGCACGCGCGTCTGGCATTACCCCGCGCCCGGCCTGAGCGCACCAGACACCCCGATCGACCTGTTCTGCGTCGGACAGGCATTCCTCCCGGACGGCAGGCTGCTCGCGGCAGGTGGCACCGAACGCTATGACCCGTTCTATGGTCTGCCGGACGCACTCATTTTCGACCCGATCACGCTGACCTGGACCGCAGTGCCGGACATGGCCTTCGGGCGCTGGTATCCCACGCTTGCGGCACTGCCGAGTGGTGACGTGGTCGCGGTGTCGGGCCTCGGCGCCGACAATTTCCTATCGGTCGTACCCGAACTGTTCGACGCCGCGACCGAAACCTGGTCACAGCTGCCGACACCCGGCCCGATACCGATGTACGGCCACCTGCAACTGCTCGCCGACGGCAGGTTCTTCTACAGCGGTGGCCAGTACGGCGGGAACAACGGTATGCGCCCGTCGATCTGGGATCCGACGACCGGCGCCATCGTCGAAGTGCCCGGGCTCGCCGACCCCGGTTCCCGCAATCAGGCCGCCAGCGTGCTGCTGCCACCCGCACAACACCAGCAGGTGATGATCCTCGGCGGCGGTGGATTCGATATGCACAGTCCCGCACCGGCTTTGGCGGACACCCGAATTGTCGACTGCACCGCGGCGACGCCCGCTTACCAGCCAGGGCCGCCGATGGACCACGCCAGAATGCATCTCAGCGCGGTAATTCTTCCGGACCGGACGGTGCTGGCAACCGGCGGCTCCGGCATGGAGGAGATGGCACACGCCGCGCCGCCGCATGCCGAGATCTTCGATCCGGCGATGGGCGCCTGGATGCACACCGGGCCCTCACGGGTTCCTCGGCTCTATCACTCGATCGCGCTGCTCACCCCGGACGGCAAAGTCGTCACCGCGGGGTCCAACCCGGCACGCAAAAGCGAAGAGCTACGCATCGAAATCTATTGGCCGCCCTATCTTTTCCGTGGACCGCGACCAGAGCTCGAACTGGCGACCGCCGCGGCGGGTTACGGCGCGACGGTTACCGCGACGACCGCGGCCGATATCCGCGAAGCGGCCCTCATGCGCCCCAGCGCGTGCACCCATTCCACCGACAACGAACAACGTCTGGTCGACCTCGAATTCACCAGCACCGCACCGGGTTCGATCACATTGACCCTCCCCGCCAATCCGGCGCTGGCACCTCCCGGCTGGTACCTGATCATGGTCGTGGACCAGCAAGGAGTCCCGTCGCCGGGACAATGGCTGCACCTGAGCTGAACAGCCACCGCCAGTCGACCCGCACCAACCATCCGGCGATCGACTTTGTGATCCACCACGAGCATTTGTCGCTCGGACTGTGGCGTTCCAGCTGGACGGCGCTCCCTTGGCCGGTTGACGCCCTGCGCCCGCGGCTTGGCCGTAAGGTACCGGCCATGGTTCCCACCGAGAATTCCGAGCTGGTCCAGTCGGTCGTGGAGTCGTATCTGCTCGACGGACCACGCCGATACGGCCGAGGCGAGGTCGCCGCGCGGTCCGGGACATCAACCGAGCTCACCGGGCGGCTGTGGATGGCGCTCGGCTTCCCCACCGGTGTCGACGACGACGCCGTCGACTACACCGACGCCGATGTCGCCGCGGTCCGCAATTTCCGCGCGCTGAACGCACTGTCCTCGGCCGACTCTCGGCAGCAGTCCGCGACGGCGCGCACGCTCGGCCAGGGCATGGCCCGGCTCGCGGAATGGCAAGTCGATCTGGTGCTCGCGGAGATCGGCGACCGCATCGCCAAGGCCGATCCCGGCGCCGACCCGGCCGAGACGGTCCGAACCGCCACCGAGGCGGCGATTTCGACACTCGAACAGCTCAATGACTACGCCTGGCGTCGCCACCTCGCGGCAGCGCTCGCTCGTTCACTCGACCCGGGAACAACGGCGGGCGAATCCGTCCGCGAGTTGGCGGTCGGCTTCGCCGATATGGTCGGCTACACCCGGCTGACCAGGCACTTGCACCCCGATGAGCTCGCGATGCTGCTGGAAGCGTTCGAATCCACCACGACGGCCGCGATCACCGAAAACGGCGGCTGGGTCATCAAGAATGTCGGCGACGAGGTCATGTTCGCCGCCGAGGATCCGGCCGACGCCGCGCGGATCGCGCTGGCCATCCAGGAAAGCACGATGATGGTCGGCGGCACTCCCGATCTGCGCGTGGCGGTCGCCTACGGGCCGGTCTTGCAACGATTCGGCGATCTGTACGGCTCCGTGGTGAATATCGCGTCCCGCCTCACCGGCGTCGCCCGCCCGGGCACCGTGATGATCGACGACGAAGCCGCCGCCGCACTGGCGGACAATCCGGAGTTCGATATCCGCAACCTCCGCAGCGTCCGTGTCCGCGGCTTCAACCGCCTGCGCCCGCACGTCCTGCGCCGCAACGGCAAGTACAAATAGCCTCCGCCTAAGCTCGTCCGGGTGGATGTGGACTGGGCGGAGTTGCGGCGGCGGTGTGTCGTGCTGGAAGACACAGCGGTGCTGGCGTTGAACAAGCCGGCCGGAATCTCCGTCACCGGGGAGCGGCACGACAGCGACATCGTCGAGGCCGCCGCCGCGGCGGGCGAGACGCTCTACCCCGTGCACCGGATCGACAAGGTGACCTCCGGGTTGGTGCTGCTCGCCAAGGAGCTCGCCGCGCACGGGCAGCTGACCAGGCAGTTCAACAAGCAGACCGCGGAGAAGGCGTATCTTGCGATCGTCGAGTCGACAGGGCTGCCCGACCGCGGCGTCATCGACCTGCCGCTCAGTGCCGGACGTAAGAATCGGGTCCGCATCGCGGCGCAACGGGAGAGCATCCGCACCGCGGCGGACCGCTGGTTCGTCGACGCGGCAGATCTGTTGGATACCAAGAACTATCCGTCGGTCACCCGCTTCGTGACGGTCCACCGCGCCGACGCCCACACCGTGCTCGCGTTGCGCCCGATCACCGGCCGCCGCCACCAGATCCGTGTGCACCTGGCCTGGATCGGACACCCGATCGTCGGTGACCCGTTGTTCGACAAGTCCGGTCGCCACGAACGCACCTATCTGCACTCATGGCAGCTCGGCCTGGCCGCGCCATGGCGCATTCCCCCGCAGCTCGCGCTGACGGCGGCACCGGGCCAGGACTTCTGGCAGCCACTGCGCGCCGAGCAGCCCGACGTCGAATCGATCCTCGGCCGCGCCGACGAACTCCTGCACGACGCATAATTTCGCAGCACTCGTCGAGCGAGTCGATTCAATTGGGCCAGTTCGGGGAACGGCCAAGCATGGCGACGATGTCGTCGAGGGTGGAATCACCGGACCAGGTGATCTCCGGGCCGAAGGCGGCACCTGGGGCCAGGCGGGCCTTTCCGCCGGGGACGACTTCGGCGACGACGAGCGCGGCCGCCAGTAGGTCGTCGTCGAAACTCACTGTCCTGCCGAGGGTTCGGGCGATGTCCCAGGAGTGCACGACGTAGTCGATGAAGTGGAAGCCAACGGCTTGGGCGCCGGAGAATTCGAAGGCCGTGGTGAACTCCGGCAGCGGGAAACTCCGTTCCGGCACGCCGTCTTCGGCGAAGGCCGCGATGACGTGCTCCGCTGCGGCCCGGTAGCTCTCGGCCGGGTCCGCACCGAGGCGACGTAGCTTCCACAGCGCCGGGTCGCCCTCGCCTCGGGCCGCGGCGGCGAAGCCGTAGTGCTGGGCGATCATGTGCGTCAGCAGGCCGTGCAGCGTCCAGTCTGCGCACGGCGTCGGCTTGGCGAGATCGGTCGCGGTGACGTGCGATACCAGTTCGATGCTGGTGCGCACCGCCTTGGCGTCGAGCGCGACTAGGTCGACATCGGCGCCGACCGCATCGAGGGTGCGCAGCTCGGCGGGGGTGCTCGAATCGGTGGTCATGTCCTGATCCTCTCGCTAATAATAAGCTCTCGCTTATCATAAGCATCAGCACACCGATTACCAAGCAGTATTTTCTAGCTATGCCCGAACCAAAGCGCCCAGATCTGGCCGCGATGATCGTGCCGCTCGTCCGCGCGCTCACCGCGGCGGAGCTACCCGTGCTCGAGCGCCACAACCTGACCATGTGGGGCTATGTGGTGCTGCTCGGACTCGGCGACGAACCCGTGTACACCCAGTCCGCGCTCGCCAAAGCGATCCGTGCGGACAAAACCCGCATCATCGGCGTGCTCGACGACCTGCAGCAGCGTGGGCTCATTCACCGGGCACCGGATCCCGCGGACCGTCGCGCCCACCTGGTGTCGCTGACTCCGGCCGGCCGGACCACCCGCGAACGCGCACAACGCGAGATCCAAGAGCAGGAAGACCGATTGCTCGCCCACTTGAGCCCAGCGGACCGGCGAGCGTTCGTGCGCGCCTTGCAGACGTTGGCGGCATTGACCGCTGACCAATGACTCCTACCGGCCCGCGCAGGCCGGATCACCTGGAACAGGCGTGAGTGCCGACACAGACCGCCGAGCTGGTTTCGGCCGGTGGCGAGCCTCATGGCGACGCGTAATGCGCAGGTCATCTAGCCTGATGACGTGCCGTCCGAGCGACGCGGGCACACTCTGACGCAACGGAGCGATCCCCCAGAGAAAGCGAACGCCGATGATCCTGGTGGCTCAGGTCAGCGATACCCATTTCGATCTCGGCGCCCGCAACGCCGAACGCGTCGAGCGGGTGCTGGCGTTCATCGCCGACCTGCAACGCAGGCCCGATGCCATCTTGGTGACCGGCGACGTCACCGACTCCGGCAAGCCCGATCAGTACGCCGAGGCGCGGATGGCGCTGAAATCCGACATCCCGGTGTACGCCATTCCCGGCAATCACGATGATCGCGCCGCCTTCCGCACCGCGCTGCTCGGCGAACCGGCCTCGACCGCACCGATCAATCACGCGCACCGCGTCGGCGAACTGACTGTCGCCCTGCTGGATTCGAGCATCCCCGGCGAATCGAGCGGCCGCCTGAGCGACGAGACCTACGACTGGCTGCGCGGTGTGCTGGCCGCGGCGCCCGCCGACGCGCCTGTGCTGCTTGCCCTGCATCACCCGCCCGCGCACCTCTTCAGTCCCGTCATCGATGGAATCTCGCTGACCGAACCGGACCGCCTCGCCGAACTCGTCGCGGGCGACAAGCGCATCGTCGGGGTGATCACCGGCCATGCCCACTCCTCGGTGGCGACGACCTTCGGCGGGCGCCCGCTGCTGGTGGCGCCGAGCACCGCATCCGTGCTCGGCGGCGAATGGGAACTCGATCTCCCCCATCGCGTGATGGACTACGCACCGGATCCCGCCCTCGCGCTGCATGCCATCGACGAAAACCTCCGCATGACAACACATTTCCGCAGCGTCCCGATGGGCGGCTGGATAGGAGTCCAACCCCGCTGACCGCTATCGCCGGCTAGCGCGCTCGCGCCGATAGGCGGCGGGCGTCGCGCCGGTCCAGCGTTTGAAGGCGAAGATGAAGGTCGAGGATTCGGCGTAGCCGAGGCGGATGGCGACGTCGCTCACCGAAAGTGGTGTGGCGGTGAGCATTTCCTCCGCGAGAGCGCGGCGCACTTCGTCCAGTAGGGCACGATAGCTGGTGCCCGCGGCATCCAGGTGGCGACGCAGGGTGCGAGTGCTCATGTTGAGATCGCGTGCGACGGTGTCGATTCCGGCGGGCGCAGCGAATCCGTCGGCACCGCCGGGTACCAGCAGCTCGCGCACCTCTGCCGCGATGCCGGTGCGGGCGCGGCGCCGGTCCACCAGGTCCCGACATTGCGCGAGACAGATCGCCCAGGTATGCGCGTTCGCTTGCGGCAGTGGCTGTTCCAGCATCGCCGGGTCGATGGAGAACAGATTGTGCGCGCGCCCGAACTCGGGTCGCACCCCAAGGTCCTCGGCGAGCCGGTCGGCGTATGCCGGTTCCGCGAAACGGAACTCGGCGCGGGCGAGCGGCAGATTCTTACCGAGCAGGTCGCTCATCACCTGATGCATCGCGGTCACGTCGCGTTCGACCAGGAACTGCCGCACATCGGCGGGTATCGACTCGTCGTGCACCCAGGCGACGAATTCGCCGGATCGCCATTCCGCGACGGGCAGGCAGAAGGTGAAGCTCAGCTCCAGATAGCGCAGCGCGAACAGGATCGCCTCGCCGAGCGTCGGGCTGCTGACGCAGGCGAAGCCGAAGATCCCGAAGGTCGTGATCCGGTAGCGGCGGCCGACCTCGATGCCGAGCGCAGACCGATCGGCCAGCGCGCGCACCAGGTTGCGCACCACGGCGAGTTCGATATGCGCGTCGATCTGCGCGTCCGGGTCCCGCAAGGTCGCCTCGGTCAGCCCGGTGCCCGCGAGCATCCGCCCGGCGGGCACGCCTTGCTCACCCGCGTAGCCGACCATCAACACCACGCTGGCTATTCCGCGCGGAAAGTTCCAGTCGCGGATTCCCGGATCCTGCACCCGCTCCACCGGGCCATTATGGCCGAAAATCTCGATCCCTCACGCTGTGCGTCCTAGAGTGGGCTTAAAAGCACTGCTGTGAGGGGTGTCACATGGAACCTGGCGAGCGGCCGTCGGTCATCATCATCGGATCCGGCTTCGGCGGCATCGGGATGGCGATAGAACTGCGACGCAGCGGCTTCGACGACATCACCATCCTGGAGCGGGCCGCCGACATCGGCGGCGTCTGGCGGGAGAACACCTACCCCGGCGCGGCATGTGACGTGCCGTCCCCGCTGTATTCGTTCTCCTACGAGCCGAAGCCGGACTGGCCGCAGCGGTACTCCGGCCAGGCCGCCATCCAGGACTACCTGCGCGGTGTGGCCGACCGCCACCAGTTGCTGGAGCGCATCCACTTCGGCGCCGAGGTGACCGACGCCGAGTTCGACGACGTCGCGGGCCGCTGGACGGTGCGCACCGCCGATGGGACCGCCAGAACCGCCGACGTCCTGATCCCCGCGGTCGGCCAGCTGTCACGGCCCGCCATGCCCAACATCCCTGGCATCGACACCTTCACGGGCCATGCCTTCCACTCCGCCGAATGGGACCACGGCGTCGAGCTGACCGGCCAACGGGTGGCCTGTATCGGTACCGGCGCAAGCGCCATCCAATTCCTCCCGGAGATCCAGCCGTCGGTAGCCCACCTGACCCTGTTCCAGCGCACCCCGGCCTGGGTGCTGCCCAAGTTCGACACCGACTACAAGCCGATCCAGCACAAGCTGTTCGCGCATCTGCCCGGTGCGCTGCTCGTCGAGCGATTCGGGTGGTGGGCCATCGCCGAGTTCGTGGCACTCGGGCTGGTCGAGTTCCCGCGGATCGCGAAGATGGTGGGCAGCATCGCCACGCGGCACCTGGAAGAGCAGGTCACCGATCCGGACTTGCGCGCCAAGCTCACCCCGGACTACCCGATCGGATGCAAGCGCGGACTGTTCTCCAACGACTATTTTCCGGCGCTGACCCAGCCCAACGTCCGGGTGGAGACCGCGGCGATCACCGAGATCACCCCCGAAGGCCCGCGCACCGCAGATGGCACCGTGCACGAAGCGGATGTGATCATCTACGGGACCGGCTTCAAGGGCACCGAGTTCCTGTGGCCCATCAATATTTACGGCCGCGCGGGCCGCAAGCTTTCCGACGTCTGGCAGGGCGGCGCGCACGCCTACTACGGCATCACCGTGCCGGACTTCCCGAATCTGTTCCTGGTCTACGGCCCGAACACCAATCTCGGGGTCGGCTCGATCATCTACATGATCGAATCCCAGGCCCGCTACATCCGCCGCGCCATCGAACTACTCGCCACCCGCCCCGGCCACTACCTCGAGGTCCGCGCGGAGCCGGAGCAGCGGTTCAACACCGCCCTGCAACAACGCCTGGCCAGAACACCATGGAACTTCTGCTCCAGCTGGTATCGCAACGCCTCCGGCCGCATCACCAACAACTGGCCGGGGACCCAGATCAGCTACCGCCGCAAACTCCGCAAGGTAAATGTTGCCGACTACACCCTTACTCCCGCCGCCTGACCCACTACCGAGCGAACACACTCCCGACCCGCACGGCAATAGCGCGAGCGGGCCGAACGTCGGCAGGCCCGAGCGCGGCGCGGTTCGAGCAGGCAGACTTGTTGCGTGAATGATCTGCCCTCAGCCGCAGGCCCCATCGACCGCGGACCGCTGCGGCCGATCGAATTGGCCACCGGTGCGGTACTGGGCGGTGTCACGGTCGGGCTGGTCACCATCGGATCGGTGATCCCGTTCGCCGCGGGGTTGCAGCTGGTCGCCGCAGTGCCGCTCGGCCTGCTCGCCTACCGCTATCGTCTGCGTGCCCTGCTCACCGCCACCATTGCGGCCGCACTGGTCACCTTCGTCGCGGCCGGCATTGTGCCCGCCATCGGCCTGGTGAGCTCCGCCACGCTCGCGGGCATCATCGGCACGGTGAAGCGGCGCGGCGGCGGACTGGTCGCGGTGCTCGGACTCGCGGTACTCGCCGGGCTGGTGTGGGGCGCTTTCGCCGTCGGAAACCTGCTGCTGTTCTCCCGGTCACGCGATCTGCTGTTCGACAGCATCCGCAATCTCGCCCACGGCGTGCAGAATCTCGCGGCGCGGCAGCCGCAGCTCGAGCCGCTCGGACGGCTCGCCGCCGACACCACCGACGCCGTGCTCGCGTCGTGGTGGGTCTGGATCATGGCGGGCGTGACCGCTGGGGTCCTGGTGAGCGCGGTGTTCTCCTGGTTCGTCCTCGGCTCGGTATTGGACCGGCTCGCCGATCTGCCCGGCCGCGATCGGCTCGACGCGCCGCTGGACGACCGGCCCATCGCACCGCTGCCGGTGACGCTGCGCGATGTCACCTTCCGCTATCCGGGGGCGTCGGTGGATGCGTTGCACGGCATCGACCTCACCGTCGATATCGATGAGTTCGTGGCGGTCGTCGGCCACAACGGGTCCGGCAAATCGACGCTGACCAGGCTGATCGCCGGTCACCCACCGACCTCGGGCACCGTGCACCGTCCGGGGTCCGCCGGCCTCGGCCACCTCGGCGGGACCGCGTTGGTGCTGCAGCGGCCCGAAAGCCAGACCCTCGGCGTGCTCGTGGCCGACGACGTGGTGTGGGGCCTGTCCGAGGAACTCGCCGCGGCGGTCGACATCGACGCACTGCTGCGCGAGGTCGGCCTGGACGGCATGGGCGACAAGGAAACCGCGACCCTCTCCGGCGGCCAGCAGCAGCGGCTCGCGGTCGCCGCGGCGCTGGCCAGACGCCCTGCGCTGCTCATCGCCGACGAGGCCACGTCGATGATCGATCCCGATGGCCGTCGTGACCTCGTCACGCTGCTGGCCGGACTGCCGAAACGACACCATATGGCGGTGGTGCTGGTGACCCATCACGAAGCCGATGCCGCGGCCGCCGATCGGGTGGTGCATCTGGCCAGCGGGCGCACCGTCGAGCACCTGCCCGCCTGGCCGCGGCCGATGCGCGATGCGCGCCGCCGCCCCATGGGCGAGCCGATTCTGGAGCTGCGCGATGTCCGGCACACCTACAACCGCGGAACACCCTGGGAAGCACCGGCATTGCACTCCGTCGATCTCGCGGTCCGGCGTGGTGAGGCGCTGCTGATCGTCGGCGGCAACGGATCAGGCAAATCCACCCTCGCCTGGATCATGGCCGGGCTGATCGAACCGAGTTCGGGCCGTTGCGAACTCGCGGGCAAGCCGAGCGCCAAACGGACCGGCCGAGTCGCACTGGCGTTCCAGCATTCTCGGTTGCAGATGCAAAAACAGACGGTCGGCGCGGAGATCGCCGACTGGGGTGGGCGGGCCACCGGCTCCGGCGCGGTCGGGCGCGCCTTGGACGCCGTCGGCCTTGATCGGCGGTTGGCCGCGCGATCCATCGAGGAACTCAGTGGCGGACAGGCGAAGCGAGTGGTGCTCGCGGCGATCGTGGCCAGCCACCCGCAGGTCGTCGTGCTCGATGAGCCGCTGGCCGGTCTCGATCCAGAGGGTCGCGCCGATGTCGTCGAACTCCTTGCCCGCCTCCGCGATTCCGGCCTTACCCTGATCGTCATCTCACACGACGTCGAAGACCTGGCCGGGGTGTGTGACCGGACCGTGCACCTGCAGTCCGGGAGCATCCCGGGGGCCGCACCGGTGCACGATCCGACGAATGTGCCCGATGCGACTGCGCACAAACTCGATCCACGCGCCGCGACCGCCTGGCGCCTCGAGCACGGAGGTCGATGATGAGCGCAGTCCTTTTCCGCGAAGTCCCGGTGTCGAGCCCGGTGCACAGCCTCTGGGCCGGCACCAAAATGATTGCGGCGTTTCTGATCAGCCTGCTGCTGATGTTCCTGCCGTCCTGGCCCGTGCTCGGCGTGATGGTCACTTTCCTGCTGCTGATCGGCGTGGTCGCCCGGCTGCCGCTCGGCACGCTGCCGCGACTGCCCTGGTGGTTCTGGGCACTACTCGGCGTCGGTGCACTGATCAGTGTTCCGGTGGGCGGTGCGGCCGTGCTGCGCTATGCCCAGACCGCGACGTTCGCCCTGATCCTGGTGGCCGCCTCGTTCATGATCGCCTGGACCACACCGCTCGGCGATGTCGCGCCCGCCCTCGCCAAGATGGCAGGGCCACTGCGCAAACTTCGGCTGCCCGTGGATGAATGGGCCGTCGTCGTAGCCCTCACCCTGCGCGGCCTGCCGCTGCTCATGGACGAGATGCGCGTTTTGCGCGCGGCACGCAAGCTGCGTCCGAAGGACGGCATGCTGCAACGCGCCGCCGATAACCCGCTGATCGACATCCTCACCGCCGCCATGGCCGTATCCACCCGCCGCGCGGGCGAATTGGGTGAGGCGATCACGGCACGCGGTGGCACCGGCCAGCTCACCGCGCACCCCAGTTCCCCCGGTCGCCGCGATGCGATCGCGTTGGCTGTCGTCATTGCCGTCTGCGTCGGCGCGATCGGGCTCGACCTGCTGATCTGACCTCGGGCGTCAGCTGCGGCGGGTGGTGTCCATCGCCGCGTGGCAGACATCGGATTCGGCTGGGGCGGGGTGATACTGGCCGGTGTGACGGACAGCGACGACGTTCCGGCCTGGCAGCGGCGGACGGCGGGTGAGTCGCGGGTCGCCGCGACCGCGGCGGTGCTGGCGATCGTGGTGTTGCAGCTAGCGCTGCCGAATCAGTTCCTGCCGGAACCCGCCTGGCTGTTGCCCGCACTGGAGACAGTGCTGCTCGGGTTCCTGGTGGTGGCCAATCCGGTGCGGATCGACCGCGAGGAGACGTGGCTGCGGTGGGGCGGGCTGATCCTCATCGGACTGCTGGCACTGGCCACCGCATGGTCGGCGGACCGGCTGGTGGTCGGACTGATCGATGGGACGCTCAGCGGTGAGCCCGCGAAGTTGCTCGCCACCGGCGGGGCCATCTGGTTGACCAATGTGGTCGTGTTCGGGTTGGGCTACTGGGAATTCGACCGTGGCGGACCCGCCGCACGAGCGCACGCGCGGCAAACGTTGCCGGACTTCCTGTTCGTCCAGATGCAGAACCCTGAACTGGCCGAACCCGACTGGGAGCCGCAGTTCATCGACTACCTGTACTTGGCGTTCACCAACGCGACCGCGTTCAGCCCGACGGATGTGATGCCGATGTCGCGGTGGGCGAAGACGATGATGATGGCGCAGTCGGCGATTTCCCTCATTCTGGCGGCACTGGTCATCGCCAGGGCGATCAACGTATTGCAGTGACGGCAGTCGGCCACGCCTGGTTGTATAGCGAAGTGCTATACGAGAATTCGTGACTCGAAACAGAAATGATTACCCCTCAAATTGTGGCCCAAACCCTCGTCCGCGCGGTACGGTGACCTTCGCAGGAACTGTTCTCTGTATCACATCAAGCGCTGCACGCACGTTCGGGGGAAAGAATTTCGGCGTGCGTGGTGTTGGGTAGGGCTTGAAACCTGATGAAGATTGGAACACCCGAATGAATCTCCGCAAGATCACTGCGGCCGCAGTCCCGATCGTCGCCGCGGTCGCGGTCGCGGGCACCTCCCACGCGCAACCGGCGCCCGCACCCGAGATCGGATACGAGACAAAGCTGGTGGGCGGCAAGGTCGTCACCACGCTGACCGATGGGGTGTTCGAGGTGGCGGGCAACTCGGTCGACATCAAGGACACGGCGGGCAACACAGTGGTCACGCTGCCGCTGTCGTTCCGGCAGGATGGACTCGAGTTTCCGCTGCCGCATGCGGTGCAAGACGCGGGCCGGGTGCTCGAACTGACCCCGGTCAAGGACTACGCGCAGGCGCGCCCGGTGGCGCTGACCGCGGTCGCCTCGACCGCGGAGAACCAGCAGGCACAGGACACCTTCCTGTCGCAGTTCGGAATCGCCACGGCGGTGGGCGGTTTCATCGGCACGGTGATCGGCGCACTGGTCGGGCTGACCGGCATCGTCGGCGGACCGACCGTGATCGCGAGCGTTGTCGCCGGCGCCGCGATCGGTGGCATCATCGGCACCATCGTGGTGGGCGGACCCGCACTGCTGATCGCGGGCATCGACCTGGTCAGCACCCTGACCGCGCCGCCGGGAACCACGAAGTTCGCGAGCCCATCAACTCCCACTCGCTAGCTCGACAAGTCCTGACGCCGGCGCGCACCGACTCATACGAGTTCGGTGCGCGCCTTGCCATTTCCGGTGTCAGGCGTTACCTGCCGTGGCAGCCGGGGGCAACCGGCACGCCCGCGAACCTGTCGGCGAGATAACCCATCGCTCCTGCGGCCTCACCGATGGCGGCCGGGTTGTGGCCCGGCAGCTGCGAATGCACGAAGGTGATGTCGGCGCCCTGCGCGCAGTATCGGCCGAGCAATTCGGTGAAGCCAACAACGGGGATCACATCGTCGGTTGTGCTGTGGTACAGGTACGTCGGGACCGCGGGCGCGCCGGTACCGAGCTCCTGCGGATCGGTCGCCGCCTGGAAGTTCGGGTGTGAGAACAGGTTCGGTTCGATCGTGAAATCATCGACGCGGGCGTTGATGTACTTGATGACCAGATCCGAACCGCAGGCGGCCGAGTCCTCGGCAAGCATCGTGCGACCGCGCTCATTGAGCATCTCCACGATTCCGGCGTTCGGGTTGTTCTTCGCGACCGCGAGCAGGACCAGCATCGCCAGACCGGCCTGGGCGGTGCCATCCACACCCCTGGCGATGGCGGGCCAGTTCGCGGGAACACCGCCGGAGGTGATGCCCGCGAATCGCACGTCGGGCGCGTAGTCAGGTTGCATCTGCGCCGCCCACAGCGTGGCGAACGCACCACCTGAATAACCCCAAGCCCCGATGGGGCTCGCGGGCCCGACACCGCCGGGCGCGAAGGCGCGGGCGGCGCGAATGCCGTCGAGCACACCGCGTCCCGAGTTCACCCCGTCCAGGAATCGGGACTGTGGACCCTCGTAGTCACTGGCCACCACCGCCCAGCCTCGACGCAACGCCTCGGCCATGAACGGGGTGTCGATCCAGGTGTTGATGCCGCCGATGTCCCACCCGCCGCGCAGGGCGTAGGACGGCGCACAGCGGCTTCCGAGGCTGTCCTCGGCGACCTGATAGGACAGCAGCGGCCGCTCCCCCGGCCCGAACCACGGCAGGTTCGGCACCATCACGGTGGCCATCCCCGGCACCGGCCGGTCGCTGGCGTCATTGGTCCGGTACTGCACCTGCCATGCCGAAACCGGAAGGGGCAGTCCGTATAGCGCGATCTGCCGCGATCGCAGGATCGCGCCGTCCGGGTAGGCGGCCAGGTCGGCGGGCGCGGCGTAGAACGGATCGTCGTCCGGGCGCGGCACGTCCGCCCGCGCGACGGTCGCCATCGTCATGAAGGCCAGAACCAATAGCAATATGGCGGCGAGAATCGATGCCGGTCCGGTGACACCCAACCTGCCGCGAAGTATTTTCATCGGGGCCTCCAGACTTCCGACGCGGCGCGACGCAATGGCGCCGGGTACACGTCAGCGCCGACTCTGCCCGGCCTCGAGGACACCCACGGTACACCGAATACCACGCCCGGCAACGGTCATCGGAGGGCAGCCCCACCGCCGACCTCGTCCTGGTCATCCATGGTTACAGTGGGGTCGAAAGTGCCCTCCGCACAATCGAATAGCAAGCGCACCCGAATCGCTGCCGGGCCGAGTCCGGACGGCGATCGCAGTATCGAGAATGGAGTTGAGCCGACCATGCGCCATGGCAATGGACTGGACATTCCCGAAGGACTCGCCGATGTGTGTGCCCCGCACCGCATGGCCGTCATCGTCTACGACATGCAGGTCGGTGTGCTCAGCCAACTACCGGACAGCGAGGAGATCATCGAGCGCGTCGCGCGGGTGGTCGAAGCGGCCCGTCGCGGCGGCTACCCCGTGATCTTCCTGCGGCACTTCTTCCTGCCGCGCAGGCTGAGCGGAACATTCGCCCTGCGGATGGCGATGAGCTGGCAGCAGGCGGATTCGGTCGATGACCTGAAGTTCATCCTGCAGCGCGACACTCCGGCCTTCGAGCTGGTCCCCGAGCTCCGGCCGACCGCCGACGAGGTGGTGTTCGACAAGACGTCGATGTCCGCATTCGAGGGCACGCCCCTGGCCGCGGTGCTACGCGATCTCGGTATCGGCGCCTACGCGATCGTCGGCGTCGCGCTGGAGATCGGCATCGCCCCGACGGTCACCCACTCGACCGATCTGGGTTTCGTGCCGGTTGTCATCAGCGACGCCTGCGGCGGCCGCGATAAAGAGGCAATGACGCGAGCGTACGACGAATTCGAGTTCCAGGGCCATGCCATGGTCACCGATACCGCGTCCATCCTCCCGCTGCTGGCGGGCGCACAGGACTGAGCCTCGCGCCTGGTATCCGTCGACCGGGGAATCGAAATGTCCCCGGTCGACCACCGACATCCGGTGTGATCACCCCTCCTTGCGCACTGCCTTCTTGGCGGCTTCCTGAGCGCTGTCGACCTGGCCCGCGAACTTGCCGTCGGTCTTCTTGTCGACCAGATCGCCCGCCTTCTCGATGACCGTATCCACCTTGTCCGCGTTCTTCTGGGCCAGGTCCATCGCCTTGTTCGCCAGGTTCTTGAAATCCACAGGGCACTCCTCGTTCGCGAGCCAACACAGTTTCGAGCCGATACAACAGCAGACCAACCGTACCCAGCGCGACCCGCGTTTCGCCGCCATGACAAACGGCGAAGGCGGTCACACCCGGTGCAGACAATAAGAAAGCCCCGCCTCCATGCGAGGCGGGGCAATCTCCAAGGGCATCAGCGCCGCTGGCTCATGCGCCAGCCGCGGTAGAGGCCGACGGCGAAGCCGCCCGCCGCCGCCAGCACCGCGGCCGTCGCGTGGCCGACAACCACCAGGGTGACCGCGGCGCCGACGATGATCGCCAGCGCGAGCATGTCCACCCACGGGTTGTTGCGGTTTCGGTCGTCACCGCGGCGCGACTTGTTGTCTCGCGAGCGTCGGCCCGAGGCCTTGGTTTTTGTTGTCATGTGCCGTATTCGACTGAGACCCGACGGATCTCGAGCGCAGGGCCGAACGCATCCGCGCGGCTCAATGGATGTAGTGCCCGGGATCCCGTAGCGACTCGATCGTCGGGCAGGGCCACGGCTGCGCGCAGCTGGTGCATGCGCTGCCGTACTTCCTCGCTGGGACGTGTTCGTTGAACGCTCTGGTGTCGGCCTGGACGTACTCGTCGTTGTCGGCGGAGTACCGGTTCATGCCCTCGTATTTCAGCATCTGCGTCTGAATCTGCTCGCGCACACGCTGAGTTCGATCATCGAAGGGCTTGCTCGACGAGTTGCTCGTCATGGATGAAAACGTAACCTTGGTGGCCGTATCCTGTGCCGTAATCTCGAACTCCGCATCCCGGAATTCCGGGTCTTTGCGTTGGCGGTAGCGCGGCAGCGCCTCCGGTCGGTGCGACTCGATCATGGTGTCCGCCGCGAAGTTCGCCAGCAGACGAGAGAATGCCTGTACGCGCTTGGCGAAGTCCGTTGGCTTCTCGGTGGCCGCGCGGGTACTCGCCACCACGGTGTAGTGCAGGCGGTTGCCACCGGGCGTGATCAAAGGAACCCACTTGTAGCTCTCGGTCCACGTGCCGCCGAGCGGTCCGCCTTCTTCGAATTGCAAGGCGACATCGGACGGCAGCACCGGAGTGCCGAGTCCCGCTTTGGCTTTCATGATGAGGACTTTGGATTCGTACTCGCTTCCCGCGACGAGCAGTGACGCTCCCGGCCGGGTTGCGGCGGTGAACGCGGCATCTAGTGCCATACGGGATCGGGTGTCGTAGGGCGCGGTGAGGATCGGTATGCCGTGCAGGCGCTGGATGGGGTACCGGTCTTCAGGCCATTTGTCCTTGGCGACCATAACCTCCAACCACGCTGTGTAGAGCGGGCGTTCGTCCACATCCTTACGCAGCTGGGCATACTCCGGGAGGATCGGGATCTTCAGCCCGACGACGAGGTCGTGGCTCCCGGCGACGAGCGGGCGGATAGCCCGCTCCATGAAGTGGCTCATCGCGCGGTGGTGCTCACCGAGCACCCGCGCGGCGGGCGCGGGCAAACCCTCCCGCACCCACGCATCGGTGGCGTCCTTCAACGCAGGCGCGACGAACGGCGTGTGGTGGGGCAGCGACATGACGGTCAACGGCCGGTCGGAGCCGTGCACCAGATTGATCTGGCGGTTGAGGATGTCCCGCATCTCTCCCGCGACGTACTGACCGAATTCGGTAAGCACTACCTCACCCTTGCGGTAATTCTGATTGGACTGGAAGAGCCGATGATGGAATATCCGGTCCAGCGCATTTTTGTCCCTGCGCACCATAGTTGGCGTGATCCCCAGCCGATCCGCTGTTGCCGCAACAGATTTCGTCTCGGCCAGCGTCGGCAAGATTCGCATCCGACTGGGGGTGAGCGCCTTCCAATCTCCTGGAATCGCGTCCGCTGTAGGTGCGTCATCCTCTGCGGCCATGACGAGACCCTTTCCGAAACAAACAGTTTCGCTCGAACCCCAACGTTGCTCGCAACCGCCGTGTCTGCGACTTGCTCGGTACAAAAAAGATTGCGGCATCCCATTGGCCGGTGTGCCGCAACCGGAGAGCAAACCTTCGCTCGAAAGGCATTGCCGCATGTTCCCCGCTATGCCACACAAGGCTATTTCGGTCCGGGCAACAGGATCGTTTCAAGGAACCCCGCAGCTGCGAGCTGATCGAGTCGTGGGCCCGCGTCTGTGAACCTGGCCAGTCCCTCCGACCCGACCGATCGACATGAGCAGCAGGAAGGTCCCGAAAAAAGTGCCGAAAGAAAGTTCGCCGATCTGCTCGAGGTTTCGCAGGGCAGATCCGAGTACTGGGTGTGACGGTGTCCCGGGTTGCCCCCGACGAAGACCACGGAGTGGTTCGTGCCGGTTCGCCGGCTGGGGATGTCGCCGGTCACGCCCGCACACACGCATGGTCAACGAGCACGGCATCCGCACCGGCAGCTGGCCCGGTTTCGACCCACATTGTGGGCGGAACGGGCTTGTCCGGCGGATGGAGGCATACGCCGCCTTGGCGTCAATTCAAGAGAGTCGAGTGAGGATATGACCGACGCGCAGTCGATGGCCGAGTTCGAGACGATCTACCGCGACAACATCCACGCGGTCCGGAGGTACCTGCGGGTGCAGGTACGTGGCAACGAGAGCTTGGTCGACGATCTATCCCAGCAGGTCTTCCTCGACGTCTTGTCGGACATCGACGCCGTACTCATCAAGTACTTCCCGGACGGCGTCGAAGGCCTGCTGATCACGATGGCCAGGAACAAGGCGATCGACCATTTCCGCAGGACGAGCCGGATCCACTACGCCGGTGACGAGTTCGCGAACTTCGAGGGCGCCGCGGGCGCACGCATCATCCCGCTGCCGCCGCCGCATGGCGACCCGCTGGCGCAGGCACTGAGTAGCGAGTTCTCCGCGCGGTTCTGGAGCCGACTGTGCAAGGCCGGCGACCCCCGCGACAAGCAACGCCTGACCGACGCCGAGTACCGGGTGGCGTTGATGGCATGGCTCGAGTGCAAGTCGGTGGAGGAGATCGCGCTGGAACTCGAGATCACACCGGGGTCGGTCTACACCCACCGAAGCCGGGCCCGGCAAAAAATCGAAGCGATCATGAACACCGACGAGTACTTGGTCACATTCAGGCGTGACCAGACCCTCCGGAAGATCGAGAACAAAAGTGTCACGCACAGGCCGGGGCAAGTAGCGAAGGAGAAGTAATGAACATGGAAAACGAGAAGGAGACCTACGGCATCACGCCCCCGATCTCGATCAACATCCATGAGGCGTTCCAAGGGTTGGAAAGCTATATCGAAGAGCAGGACGACGATTTCGACGTCGACGCCGGTTGGGCCCGGCTCGAGCGAGTCATCGACGACGACCGGGCCGCCGGTGACGACCCCGATTCGGGCGCACCACCGCAGGCACCGGGGCAATTCGACACCGTCGTCGAGCCGTTGGCCAGCGTGCTCGCCTTCGCCGAAGCGGCTGAGAATCGGCAGGAACAGAACCTTCCGCCGATGCGGGCCGCGACCACCATCGGCTTCCGGCCGCCTCCGATGCCGTGGTTCTCCGCGGCGCTCGCTTTCACCACCGCGGCATTCTCGGGAATCGTTGCCATCATGCTGCTCGCCTCGCGGGTCGAATTCTGGTACCCGATGTTGGTGTCCGGCGTCCTCACCGTGTCGTTGATCGGATTGGCCTTGGCGGCGATGGAGGCACGCAGACGAAGGTTGATCCGCGAACGGTGGCGGCTACAACGCGCCGATGCATCGGTCTTCACTGGCCTACACAGGGTCACGACCAGCAGCTGCGCCTGCACCAATTGCGATGGAGGAGCTCATACCGTGAGAAAGACCGGCCTACGCATCGACGAGAGGGTCACACCGATCGGCGAACGGCGCGAACGGCGATGGGCGCAGTTGGCGGCGATGGCGGGACCGGGTATGGCCCCGCTCGCCGGGTTGGCGCCGCTCGGCGGGCTGGCCCACGCAGGCCGGAAATAGGAGCTGACCATCAGCCCGTCCGTCGTTGCCACGAGGCAGCGGCGGACGGGCTTTCGTGCAGGACAATCAATCCCGCTGCTCGCGCCCGCATGAGCCGGTGGATCAGCCCGACAATCCCAACCAGGCCGGGTGCCAGAGCCGACCGATTTCGGTCCAGTTCATGAAGCGCACGGTTCCGGTGAGTTTTGGAGTCACCCAGACCGCCTCCTTGCGCTCCTCGGCGGTCAGTTCGTTGTCGAACGGGCTGGTTTTGCGTTCCAGTTTCGAGAGGCGGGCTGCCAGGTTCTTCATATCGGATTCATCGAAGCCGGTGCCGACTCGGCCGACGTAGTACAACCTGCCCTCGTGTGGGATCCCGACCAGCAGCGATTTGAAATCCCTTGCCTCGCTGCGCCGCCAGCCGCCGATCACCACCTGCTGGGTGCGCCAATTACGCTCCTTCACCCAGGAGTGCCCGCGCTTGCCCGGTAGGTATACCGAGTCCTTTCGCTTGGCAACTACGCCTTCCATCCGCTGCTCTTGGCTGTAGCGCAGGGCGTCGGCACCCGCACCGTCCAGGCGCGGCGGTACCAGCATCGACGGCGCATTCGCGGCGAGCGCCTCCAGCACTCGGCGACGATCCGAATACCGTTTGCGGACAAGCGAAGTACCGTCGAGATACAGCACGTCGAAGGCGACGAAGACGGCCCGCGCGGCATCGGCCTGCAGCAGACCGAGATTGGCGACTCCGTGATCGTCGAACACCACGGCCTCGCCGTCGAGCACCACGCTGTGCCCCGACAGTTCCGCGGCCAGCGCGGTCATCCCCGGATATCGGCTCGTCACCACATTGCCGGCACGACTGCGCAATGTGAGTGTGCCGGACTCGATTTCGGCGATCAGCCGGAACCCGTCCCATTTGGTCTCGAAGCACCACTCGGCGGCATCGAGGTCGGCGACCTCGCCCTGCGTTGCCAGCATCGGCTCGAGACCGCGCGGAAAGGGCGCGGGACCGCTCGGCCGCTGCGGCGCCACGACGACAGGCCTCGCGAGTCCATTCGGCAGGTCGTGCTCGGCGACATCGTCGGCCTGCGGCGATTGCTCGCGCATCAGATGCATCAACCACTGATTGCCATTGGTCTGGATCAGCGCGTACCGCCCTTGCAGACGCGTGCCGTGGAACGCGACGATCACCTCGTCGTCGCGCCACTTCTCGGTCTCGTAGGTGCCGGAATCCCAGATCGTCATTTCCCCTGCGCCGTACTGGCCCTTCGGGATCGCACCATGGAAGTCCAGGTATTCCAGCGGATGGTCCTCGGTATGCACGGCGAGTCGATTCTGCTCCGGGGAGGTCGGTGGCCCCTTCGGCACAGCCCACGACACCAGCACCCCGTCGCGTTCGAGCCGTACATCCCAGTGCAGCCGCCGCGCATGATGTTCCTGAACGACGAACCGGTCGCCGGAACCCGAGCTCGCCACTGCGGCGGGCACCGGCTCGGGTGTACGGGCCGGATCGCGCATCGACCGGTACTTCGTCAGGGCGTCGGTGCTCGATATCGGCGGGTCGAGCCCGGCAAGCAGGTCGCCGTTGTCCCGCCAGCGCGCGAGCACCTCGTCGAAACGCAAGTGCCGCAGCTTTTTTCGATTCTCGATCTCGGCCCAACTACGCGGCGCCGCCGCATTGGGCTTGGTCCGGCCGCGCAATGAGTACGGCGCGATCGTGGTCTTCGCCGGATTGTTCTGGCTCCAGTCCAGGAAGACCTTGCCGGTACGCACCGCCTTCGCCATCGTCGCGGTCACCAGATCCGGGTGCAGCTGTTCGAGATTCGTGGCCACCTGCTTGGCCACCGTCGACGCGCCACCCGGGCTCAACTCACGGTCGAGCGGTACATAAATGTGAATTCCCTTGCTGCCGCTGGTGACCGGGAAAGCGTGCAGCCCGATGCCTTCGACCATGTCGCGCACCGCCAGCGCGACTGTGGCACATTCGGCGAGCCCGGCGCCGGGTCCAGGATCGAGGTCGAATACCAGTCGGGTCGCGGGGCCGACCTCGTCGCCGTCGAAACGCCATTGCGGCACATGGACTTCCAGCGCGGCCTGCTGCCCGAGCCAAGCCAGGCCCGCCTCCGAATCGATCACCGGATACACGACGGGACGGTCGGAATGCTCGATGGTGTGCCGCCGCAGCCACGACGGAGCGTGTGCGGCAAGGTTTTTCTCGAAGAACGAGGGCTCCTCGACCCCATTGGGCCAACGTTTCCTGGTAACCGGGCGGCCCGCGATGTGCGGCAACATGGCCGGGGCGATCGCCGCGTAATAGGCGATGACCTCGCCTTTTGTTGTTCCGGTTGCCGGATACAGCACTTTGTCGAGGTTGCTCAATTCAACCTCGATGCTCGGCAGGCCCGAGCTGCCACCGAATTTCCGGCGGGTCACCATAGTCGAATTTTAATGGCGGGGACCGACAATGACAGGCCCCCGCCGCACATCAGGCCTGCGAGCCGGGCTGTCCGGGCCGCTCGGGCGGGACCACCTTCTTGGCGGCCTCCTTGCCCTTCTCGATCTTGTCCGAGTACTTGCCCTTGGTCTTGTCGTCGATGAAGTTACCGGCCTTGTCGACCGCTTCGTTGATCTTGTCGGCGTTCTTGGACGCCGCTTCCTTGCCCTTGCCGACCAGGCCCTTCAGAGTATCCACGAGACTCATGCCATCGTTCCTTCCTGTTGCCTAACCGAGGTGTTCAACCCACATCTTCCCACCACGAATCCCGTGCTGGGAGGCCATTGGGATCCACGCGCTGTCCTGGCATCGGCACCGCGATCGCGGTGCCCGCCGCCCGAGCCGCCTCGACCATCCTGCGCACCGGCTCCGACCACCCGTGGAACGCCAGATTGAAGGTCGCCCAGTGAATGGGCACGAGCACGCCATGGCCAGGGTCGCCGACACACAGATCGGCGTGCGCGCGCACCGCTTCCTCCGGGTTCATGTGCACATCCGGCCACCGCTCGTCATAGGCGCCGATCGGGAGCAGGGTCAGATCGAACGGGCCGAGCGCCGTACCGGCTTCGGCAAATGCCTTGGTGTAGCCGGTATCTCCGCCGAAGTACACCCGGCGGGTCGGGCCGACGATGGACCAGGAGGCCCACAGCGTGGTGTTGCGCACCAGGCCGCGGCCGGAGAAATGCCGCGCCTCGGTGCACGTGATCACCAGGTCGGTACCGTCCCGCTCACGACCGAGCGCGGCAAGGGAAATCGAACCGCCCCAATCCAATTCGATGATCCGATGCTCCGGGACACCCCAGTGGCGCAGGTGCGCGCCGATGCCGATCGGCACCAGGAAGGGCGCCGCCTGGCCGAGCACGAGTTCCCGGATGGTGGCCTTGTCGAGATGGTCGTAATGGTCGTGGGAGATGATCACCGCGTCTACCGGCGGCAGCTCCGACAGCGGCGTCGGGACCGGATGCATCCGCGTCGGGCCGACCATCAGCGACGGCGAAACCCGTTCGCTCCATACGGGATCGGTGAGAATCCGGTAACCGTCCACCTCGACGAGCGCGGAAGCGTGCCCGTACCAGGTAACGGCGAGATCGGCCGCCTCCTGCGGCACCACGGGGGTCTCCAGCGGAATCACCCCGCGAGGACGGCCGGCGTTGCGCCGGGTCAGCGCCGAGTACAGCAGTGACAGCCCCGAACCCGCGATGATCTGACTACTCGCCTCGGTGTTGTGGAACTGGCGATTGCGGTAGCTGGCCGCACCGGACGCGTATGGCTGAATAGCCGACATCGAGGCGCCGATCGCGGAGGGGATATCCCACACCGCGCGCACCACCCACGTGACACCGAGTACGCCCGCAGCCACGCCGATGATCTTCTTCATGGTCATATCATCGCCCCACGAACTTCGCGGCGCGCTTCTCTTGCCTGGCGAGGCGCCCCTCCTGGGCGTCCGCGCTGCTCCACGCGGCCTCCAGCGCCGTACGCTGCAGGTGGTTCTCCGGTTCGCGGGTGCCGTCGTCGTTCAAGACCAGCTTCATGTGGCGCAGCGACAGCGGCGCGAGCGCGGCAATCGACTTCGCCCACGCCTGCGCGTCGGCGAGCGTCCCGAGTTTGTTGGCGAAGCCGAAGGAGTAGGCGTCGGCGGCCCATACCGGTTCCGCGCCGAGCAGGATGGTGCGGGCCGGACCACCGCCGATCAGCGACGCCAGTCGCCGGACGGTCCAGCGGTCGACCGAGATACCCAGCTTGGCCGCCGGAATCGCGATGTAGGCATCCGGCTCCAGCACGCGAAGATCGGAGGCCAATGCGATCTGGACGCCTGCGCCGAGCGCGGCGCCGTTGATGGCGGAGATCACCGGCACCGGAACGGACTCGATGGTGTGCAGCATGTCCATCAGACCGCCGAGGAAATCGTCGGAGTAGACGCCGGACAGATCCGCGCCCGCGCTGAAGATCGGGCCCTGCCCGGTGAGCACGATCACCCGCGCATCCTGGGCCGCCGTCCGTACCGCGTCGCGAAGCTGCGTCACAAGTTCGCTGTTGAGCGCGTTTCGGCGCTCCTCGCGCTGCAATTCGATGGTGACCACGTCGCCATCGCGGCTGACTCCGAGCATGCATTCTCCCCAACTGACCGGTTCGAGTGGTTACAGTCAACTCTGCCACAGTCGCCGGCACAGACCAGGCAGGCACTAGCGACTGCTCGGAGGTCGCTCGAAACGGCACCGCTAGCGACTGCTTGCAGGTCGCTCGAAACAGCACCGCTAGCGACTGCTTGCAGGTCGCTCGAAACAGCACCGCTAGCGACTGCTTGCAGGTCGCTCGAAACAGCACCGCTAGCGACTGCTTGCAGGTCGCTCGAAACAGCACCACTAGCGGGGCGCTATACGATTTGCGGCTGTGCCGACTGATTTCGACATCCTGGTGATCGGTGCCGGTCAGGCAGGGCTGTCGGCCGGTTATCACCTACAGCGCCTCGGATTGCGTCCGGAACGCGACTTTCTGATCGTGGATCACGCGCCGGGACCCGGCGGTGCCTGGCAGTTTCGCTGGCCGTCGCTCACGCTGACCACGGTGAACCGGGTGCACGACCTGCCGGGTATGTCGTTCGCCGAGACCTTACCGGAGGGCTCCGAGTCCGCACCGGCGGCTACTGCCGTTCCGCGCTACTACGAGCTCTACGAGAAGCGTTTCGACCTGCGGGTTCGAAGACAGGTCTCGGTCAAGGTGGTGTGCGATCGCCGCGCGGACGACGATCCGGCGGGGGCACGAATTCTGACCGCCGAGACCGACGCCGCCGGGACGATCCGGGTGCGTGGCCTGATCAACGGCACCGGAACCTGGGAGCATCCGTTCATCCCGCGATACCCGGGCGCGGAGACCTTCGCGGGGCGGCAACTGCACACCCACGACTACCGCATTGCCGACGAATTCGCGGGCAAGCATGTCGTGGTGGTCGGCGGTGGCGTCTCGGCCGTGCAGCTGCTCGATGAGATATCCCAGGTCACCACGACCACCTGGGTCACGAGGTCGGAACCGGTCTTCCGGGAAGAGCCATTCGCCGAGGAAGCCGGGCGCACAGCCGTCGCTATGGTCGAGGACCGCGTGCGGCATGGCCTGCCACCGGGTTCGGTGGTCTCGGTGACCGGGCTACGGCTCGACGACCGCCTGCGTGCCGCACAGGCCAGGGGCGTGCTGGACCGGCACCCGATGTTCCGGAGCATCGAACCGGACGGTGTGCGCTGGGCCGACGGATCGTTCCGGCAAGCGGAGGTCATCCTGTGGGCCACCGGATTCCGCAGCGCGCTCGACCATCTCGCGCCGCTACGCCTGCGCGGCCCCGGCGGCGGCATCACCATGACCGGCCGCCTTGCCACCCAGGTCGCGAACGACCCTCGGGTCCACCTCATCGGCTACGGTCCCTCGGCAAGCACCATCGGCGCGAACCGCGCAGGTCGCGCCGCCGCTGCCGAGCTGACCAAGTATCTGGGATAGTGCCTCACCGCGCCTCCGGCCGGACGTCAGGTGCCCCGAGACTGCGATGCCGGGCCGTTGGTCAGGTGAGCCCCAAGTTTTGGGCGTACCCGCCGAGCGACGCTAGTACAAGCCAGCGGTGAATTTCGCGGGGTCTGGGCCGATGCGTGCGTGCTTGTCCAGGGCGTTGATCGCGTCCATTTGCTCGCGCGTGAGTTCGAAGTTGAATACGTCGAAGTTGGCCGCGATACGCGCTGGGGTGACGGACTTCGGGATGACGATGATGCCGAGCTGCAAGTGCCAGCGAATGATCACCTGCGCCGCGCTGCGGCCGACCTCGTTGGCGATGGAAACGATGGTGTGGTCGTCGAGCAGGGTGCCCTGGCCGAGCGGGCTCCATGCCTCGGTGGCGATGGCGTTGTTGTCGTGGAAGGCGCGTAGCTCGCGCTGGGCCAGCCGCGGGTGCAGTTCGATCTGGTTGACCACCGGGATCTCGCCGGTCTCGCCGATCAGCCGCTCGAGATCGGGAATGTTGAAGTTCGAGACGCCGATCGACCGGACCCGGCCCTGCGCCTTCAATGCCTGGAACGCGCGAAAGGTGTCGATATAGCGATCGGCCTTGGCGACCGGCCAATGGATCAGGTAGAGATCGAGGTAATCCAGGCCGAGGCGCTCCATGCTCGCGTCGAAGGCGCGCAGCGTGGAGTCGTAGCCCTGCTCGGAGTTCCACAGTTTTGTGGTCACGTAGACCTCGTCACGCGGCAGCCCGAACTCGCGGATGGCGCGGCCGGTGCCCTCCTCGTTGCCGTAGATGGCGGCGGTGTCGATGCTGCGGTAGCCGACCTCCAGTGCGGTGGTGACCACCGGGAAGACATCGTCGGGTGGAACTTGGAAGACACCGAAGCCGAGTTGCGGGATCACGTTCCCGTCGCTCAGCACGATCGAGGGGATGGTGCAGGTCTCGCTTCTGAAGGTCACCTTTCGACGGTAGAAGTGCTGCGGCGAGTCGTCAACGACACTACTTGGCGTGTTGGCCCACAATTCGCTGGTCGGGGCGGGCTTTACGGTCGACAATTCGATCTTCGATCGTTGCTTCAATGCTCGGGAAGACCGAGCCTGCGGTAGCGGATGTGCCGCGCCACGCGCAGCTGCGCCAGCGGTCGGGCATGCAGTTGCGTGAGCTCCTCGGCGATGGCGGCGACCATCCGGCGGGCGAACTCGACCGGTTCGTCGGCCGCGTCGGGAAGTTCCGGCACTATGCGGTCGACAATGCCGTCCGCGCGCAGATCGACAGCGCGGATTCGCTGCGCACGAGCCAGTTCCGGCGCGTGGTCGGTATCGCGATAGACGATCGCGCTCGCGCCCTCCGGTGGCAACGGCGCCAGCCAGCCGTGCGTCGCGGCGAGTACCCGGTCCGCGGGCAGCAGCGCCAGCGCGCCGCCGCCGGTGCCCTGACCGAGCAGCACCGAGATGGTCGGAGTGTCCAATGTCACTAAATCGGCGATGCAGCGGGCGATCTCGGGAGCGAGTCCGCGCTCCTCCGCCTCCTTCGACAGTGCCGCGCCGACGGTGTCGATCACCAGGACCAGCGGCAGCCGCAACTCCTGAGCAAGCGCCATACTGCGCCTGGCCTCTCGCAGCGCGGCGGGACCCATGGTGTGCTCGCCCTGCTGACCCGAGCGGTCGTGCCCGAACACCACGCACGGCCTGCCACGGAACCTGGCCAGCGCGTGCACGATGGTGCGATCGGATTCGCCCTGGCCGGTGCCGCTGAGCGGAACCCGTTGTGTCACATGACGTAACAGGTCGCGCAGGCCGGGGCGGCCCGGGCGGCGCGAGATCGTCACCGACTCCCACGCCGACACTTCGGGCGATTGCCCCGACGCGACTGTTCCATCGCCTGTGGGTCCGCCGGTGAGCTGCCCGGTGTCCCGGATCGGCGCGGCCCAACCCGGCTCCGCCGCAACGGAATCCGGCACACCGCTCAGCACGCTCATGGCACGGTGCGCGATCCGACGGAACACCGGGACCGGGACCACACCGTCGATGACACCGCTGCGATAGAGGTTCTCCGCGGTTTGCACACCCTCGGGAAAGTCCTTGCCGTACAACGCTTTGTAGACCCGGGGACCGAGAAATCCGATCAACGCGCCGGGTTCGGCAAAAGTCATGTGCCCCAGCGAACCCCACGAGGCGAAGACTCCGCCCATGGTCGGGTCGCGCAGATACACCAGATAGGGATAGCCCGCGGCCTTGTGCACAGCGACGGCGCCGGCGATCTTCACCATCTGCACGAAGGCGACGGTGCCCTCCTGCATCCGGGTACCGCCGGAGGTCGGCGAGGCCACCAGCGGCAGGCCCGCCTCGGTGGCACGCTCAACCGCCGAGACAATCCGTTCGGCCGCGGCGACACCGATCGAGCCCGCCAAAAACCCGAACTCGCAAGCGATCACCGCCACCCTGCGGCCACGCAGCAACCCCTCGCCGGTGAGCACCGACTCGTCGGTGCCCGCCGCCAGCACGGCCTTGCGCAGATCCTCGTGATACTGCTGGGCGACGGCCACCGCGACGGGTGGCCGATCCCAACTGACAAACGAGTGCGGGTCGAGCAATTGCCCGAGCAGTTCGCGCGCCGAAATCCTCACCGGGGGAGAATAACTACCCGGTCATGATTCGACGCGCGCCGCGCGAGCAACTCAGTAGCCCTGCATCACCTTCCGCAGGGCGTACTCGGTCAGTGACACCAGCGCGTGCTTGGCTGGCTCACGTCGCCGCGCGTCGATCGATAGAATCGGCACATCCGCAGGCACCGCGAGCGCCTGACGGATGTCCTCGATCGGGTAGCGCGGTGCGTCGTCGAACTCGTTGAGCGCAACCAGGAACGGTAGGTTGCGCGCTTCGAAGTAGTCGACTGCCGCGAAGCTGTCCTCGAGCCTGCGGGTATCGACGAGCACCACGGCGCCGATGGCGCCGCGGATCAGGTCGTCCCACATGAACCAGAACCGATACTGGCCAGGCGTACCGAACAGGTACAGCACCAGATCATCGGCAAGGCTGATCCGACCGAAGTCCATAGCCACCGTGGTGGTGGACTTCATCGGAACGCCCGTCAGGTTGTCGATTCCGGTGCTGGCATTGGTCACCAATGCCTCGGTGCGCAGCGGAACGATCTCCGAAACAGCACCGACCAACGTGGTCTTACCCACACCGAAGCCGCCTGCGACAACGATCTTCGCCGAGGTTGGCTTGCTGGTACGGGTATCGACCTGCGCCGTCGAATCAAATACGCCGGAGTCCACTGAGAACCCTTTCGATCAGCTCGCGACGTTCATCGTCGCTGGAATCGTCTTTCAAAGTCGCCGAAACGCGTACATGCCCGGCCTCGATCAGGTCGGCCACCAACACCCTGGCCACCCCGATCGGGATGCCCAAACGCGCTGCTACCTCGGCAACGGACGGCGATTCTCTGCACAACTCCACGATTGATGTCTCGATGTTGGTCAGTTCGAACTGCCGCTCCAGGGCGACCGGATGCGATGCGACGAGGGCTTCCAACGCCAACTCGACCGCGGGCCTGGTGCGACCAGCAGTCAGCGAGTACGGACGTACGAGGCTCGGCTCGGCGCTCCCCATGCGGTGATCGTCTATGTCCATCCCACCATCAGGAACCCATCGTGACGCGTGGCGTGGCCTGAACTGTCTGGCCAACACGCTCGACCAACAAGGCCATTTCGTATCCGACCTGGCCGATATCGCAGGACGTGTTGGTCAGCACCGCGAGGTAGGAGCCGTCGCCGACTGCCATGAGTAGCAGGTAGCCGTGCTCCATCTCGACCACCGACTGCAACACGGTGCCGCCCTCGAACAGGTTCGAGACGCCGACCGAGAGGCTGGCAAGTCCGGCCGTGACGGCCGAGAGCTGCTCGGCACGGTCGACGGGCAGCTGGGCGCTCGCGGCCATGAGTAGGCCGTCAGCCGAGACCAGGACAGCATGAGCTACGCCAGGAACCTCGTTGGCGAAGTTCGAAACCAGCCAATCCAGCTGACGATTCGTACCACCTAGATCGGGGTTCATCGGTCTCCTTTATCTCCGGTTAGGTTCGTTGCCTTCAATGCGCGGCCATCCCGGACGCCCTGCTGGTGACGACTCAAGCTGGACCTGATCGTTTCTGGATCGCGACGCGCCGCCCGATCCGCGGCACCGTTGACGGCACCGGGGACCAGCCTTCCGCCCGGATTGCGTTGGGGCAACCCGGCGGCAGTCTTTGTTTCAGCTTGCGCTTCGCTCGCTCGTTGAGCGGCCTGCCAACCCTCGTCGCCTGGCGACTCGAATGAGGCAGCCACTTGGGACCGATCCGGATTGGGATCGGTGAGCCACGCCGACATCATTTCGGCGAAGATCGGGCTGTCCATGGGCGAGCTGGTTTCGGCCGCGGGCTGCAACCTGGTCTGGAAGAACGACGCAGCCTTGCCCGGATCGGCCTTGAAGCTGTGGCGACCGGGATCACGGCCCGACAACGGCGCACCGGGATCGGAGACCGCGGGCTGTTCGCCGCTCGGCGCGTGCTGTGGGGTACTCCGCTCCCGCTGCGGCAGACCGAGCCCGGACGCCGATTCACGCTGCGGCAGACCACCGAGGCCCGCATCACGCTGCGGCAGGCCGGGCGGCACCTGCGAGCCCGGCTGACGCTGCGGCAGGCCGGTCGGCGCGTCCCGCTGCGGCAGATTCGTCGCCGCGGGCTGACGCTGAGGCAGACCACCCACACTCGGATCGCGCTGCGGCAGACTGCCCGAGTCACGCTGCGGCAGGCCACTGGGCGCGGAATCCCGTTGCGGTAGATCGGTGGAACCGGGTTCACGCTGCGGCAGGCCGGTCAGGCCCGACGAACGCTGCGGCAAACCACCGATACCGGGCTCGCGCGCCGGCCCGCCGGTCGAACCCGAGTCACGCTGCGGCAAGCCGCCCGCACCAGGTTCACGCGGCGGCACGCCATTCAGACCCGACTGACGCTGTGGCAGACCACCCGAACCCGGCTCACGCTGCGGCAAACCGCCAGTGTTCGACTCGCGCTGCGGCAAACCACCGGAACCCGAGTCACGCTGTGGCAAACCACCGGAACCCGAGTCACGCTGCGGCAGACCACCCGCACCAGGTTCACGCGGCGGCACGCCATTCAGACCCGACGGACGCTGCGGCAGACCACCGGCGCCCGGCTCATGCGGCGGCATACCGTTCGTGCCGGGCTGACGCTGTGGCAAACCATTGATACCGAGCTGACGTTGCGGTAGCTCACCGGAGTTCGCATCACGCGGCGGCAGACCTGTCACGGTCGGCTCGGAGCCGCCCGGCTGACGCGGCGGCGGACCACCGGGAGCCAGGTTGCGCTTGGGTAGGTTCGCCGCGGCGAGCTTGCCACGCTGCGGACCGCTCGGCGCCGGTCCTTGCTGACCCGACGCCGGCCGCAGGCTCGGACTGGCCTGAGCCGAATTCGAGCTGAGCCCACCCGCAATCGCCGATCCTGGCGACCGCTGCGGTAGACCGCCGCCGCCCGCCGGTGTCGGACTGCCGGATGTGGGGGCCGGACTGCTCACCGGAATCGGGCCGCTCACCCCGGGATCGACGGTGACCATCACATTGCCCCCAGGAGTCCTGGTAATCCCCCGCATCTGCATCGATGACGGGCTTGCCTGCCGTTGTGGACCGGCAGACACCTGGGGCGCGGCTTGCGTCGGCGCGGCGGACTTCTGTCCCGGTCCGATGATGATGAGGCCGACCGGAACATGCACGGTCACGGTGACGCCCGGGTCACGCGCGGTGTCGAAGGTCGGGCGCAATCGCACGGTGAGTCCGTGCCGCTCGGCCAACCTGCCGACCACGAAAAGACCCATGTGCCTGGCGGTATCGGGGCCCGGCTCGGCGGTCTGCTCCAGCCTGCGGTTGATATCGGCCATCTCCGACGGCGGCATACCGATACCGCGGTCGGCCACCTCGATCAGCATGCCCTGGTCGTGGGCCTGCGCGAAGGTGAACTTCACGTCGGTCTCCGGTGGCGAAGCACGCAGCGCATTGTCGAGCAGCTCGGCGAACAGATGCGCCATATCGGAGGCAGCGGGCTCGATAAGCGAACCGCGTGGCGTCGCGCCGAGCTTGACGCGTTCATAGTCCTCGACCTCGGAGATCGCGGCACGCAGCACATCGGCGATCTCGACCGGAGCGGACTTGGCGCGGCGCTGCTTGGTACCGGCCAGAATCAGCAGGTTGTCGCCGTTACGGCGCATACGTGCGGCGAGATGGTCCAGCCGGAACAGGTTCTCCAGCAGGCGCGGATCCTTCTCGTCGTACTCCATCGCCTCGATCAGGGTGAGCTGATGGTCGACGAGCGACTTGGACCGGCGAGCCAGCGTCTCGAACATGTCGTTGACCTGAGAACGCATCTGCGCCTGATCGCTGGCCAGACGCAGTGCCTGCCCGTGAATGTCGTCGACGGCGCGGGCCAGCTGGCCGATCTCCTCGGCGCTGCGCACCGGCATCGGTTCCAGCGGCACGTCCTCTGGGGAAGCGCCATTTCGCAGCTGGGCCACTTCGTGCGGCAGATCGCTCTCGGCCACCCGCAGCGCCGCCAGGCGCAGCCGGTGCAGCGGCACGATCATCGAGCGCGCGACGAACACGGCGAGCATCAGCGCGGCGAGGATGGTGGCGATCACGACCGCGGTGTAGGTCCACGCGTCGGTGTTGGCCTTGGACACCAGCGCGCTCATCGCGGAGTCGATGTCCTTGGTCGCCTTGCCGACGACGCGCTCATACACATCCAGGCTGGCGGTGAGCGAGTTCTTCAGGTCGCCGACCGGTATCTGACCGGCCTGTGCCTGCGGGCTGCTCAGCAACCCGACCCGGGTATCGATGCCCGCCCGAAGGTCGGCGATCGAGGTATCACCGTCGGCGAACCGGTGTGCGAGCACGTTGAGCAGCGCGCGCTCGGTGCTCGCGGCGGTGAGGAAGTTCGCCACACCTGCCTGCGCATTGCGCAGGACTTCGGGGAACGCGGCGACCTCACCGACGAGCGTCGCGCGGGTGTTGAGCGAGTCGACCAGACGCAGCTTCGCCACATCGATGGCAGGGTCGCTGACCTGGCCGACCGTTGTTTCGACGATGCGCACGCTGTCGTTGCGGACCCGGTCGATCAACGCGATGATCTCGGCGCCCGACTGATTCGAGACGACCTTGCCCTGTGCACGTACGGCTTTTGCCTGGGTCAGCATGTTGTCCAGTGACGCGCGGGCACCCGGCACACCGTTCAGCTTGCCGCCCACTGCTTCCGCGTTGCCGATGGCGGCATCGAGGTCGGCGAGGTTCTTGTCCGACACGATCGACGGTGCTCCGGGGAACAGCGCAACCATCTGCGAGGCGGCGGTCGTCGCCGTCTGCGCACTGAGCGCGGTTACTGCCGGGATGGCAGCGATGTTCTCGGCGGCACCGGCGAGCCGGTTCGCCTCGGCGAACTCGGAAGCAATCCTGGACACGCCGAGGCCGACCGCGACTGCCAGCGGTACGGCCAAAACCGCCGTAACCTTCCAGCGCAGGTCCCAGTTGCCGAGCGCCCAGCGTTTGCTGCCGGACCTAGCGGCGTCACGCATCTCCCACTCACTTTCCAAACTGGCCCCAACCATGCGCCATTAGCGAACCTCCACACTCGCATGCTGGCTCGACAGGCAGAGCTGGCCGAGGAACTGCGGCTGGCCGAGAAATTGCGTCTACGACTGCCCAAATAAGTGACATCAGATTCTAACGGATCAATAACTTCTTGGTTGACTCCGAGTAGGGCTACGGGCCTTGACCAGCCCGTTCCAGGCATAACCAGAGGTCGCGGCACCCACCCGGGCGTCGCGTGAAGTCTGCCACAATCGTCCTGATCTATCGAGGCGGGCATCGAGGCGAGGCTAGGGAGTCACCGGGTTGAACGCGAAGCACGACTACCGACCGGTCTATCAGACCAGCTTGGTCGATCCGGCCGAGTTCTGGAGCAGCGCGGCGGAGGCGATCGATTGGGAGGTCGCGCCAACCCAGATCGTCGACACCATGGCCCGCCCAGTGACCAGGTGGTTCCCTGATGCTCGCCTGAATACCTCCTTCAATGCGCTTGATCGACATGTGCACGGAGACACCGCGATCGAGGAAGGCCGGGCGAACCAGCCCGCCCTAATATACGACTCCGCTATGACGGGCACCAGAGGCGTTTTCACGTATGCCGAACTCCTCGAAGAGGTTTCCCGCTTCGCCGGTGCGATGGTTCGACTCGGTGTCACCAAGGGCGACCGCGTCATCATCTACCTGCCGATGATCCCCGAAGCAGTGATCGCGATGCTCGCCTGCGCACGCATCGGCGCGGTGCATTCCGTGGTCTTCGGCGGCTTCGCCGCGCCCGAGCTCGCCGCGCGCATCGATGACGCCGAGCCTGTGCTGATCATCACTGCTTCCGGCGGTCTCGAACCGGGCCGTCGGATCGACTATCCGCCGATCGTGTTGCACGCCTTGGATCTTGCCGAGTCCAGTGCGCCGCGCAATGTCATCGTGAAGCAGCGGGCGCAGTTCCCGACGATCCACTTCCCCGCGCCGCAGGCCGCGACCGAATCGCTACCCAGTTCCGCGCACACCGTCGCGGCACAGTGGCTGGATTGGGAAGACGCCGTGCGCGATGCGCCGCTCGCCGATCCGGTACCGGTGGACGCCACCGATCCGCTCTACATCCTGTACACCTCGGGCACCACCGGGAAGCCGAAGGGCGTGGTCAGGGACAACGGCGGACATGCGGTTGCCCTGGCCTGGTCCATGCGCAATATCTACGACGTCGGCCCCGGACAAGTGATGTGGGCCGCCTCCGACGTCGGCTGGGTCGTCGGACACTCCTACATCGTCTACGCGCCATTGCTCGTCGGCGCGACAACCCTCCTATACGAGGGCAAACCAGTCGGCACCCCGGATGCGGGTGCATATTGGCGAGTGGTGGCCGAGCACCAGGTCCGCGTGCTGTTCACCGCGCCGACCGCATTGCGCGCGATTCGCAAGGCCGATGCCGACGCCACGCTGGCGCGCGGCTACGACCTTTCCTCGCTGCGCGCGCTGTTCTGCGCCGGCGAGCGGCTGGATCCGGCGACCTACGAATGGGCCACCGAAACCCTGCTCGCCGATCGACCGGAGTGCCCCGTCGTCGACCACTGGTGGCAGACCGAGACGGGCTGGCCGATCTGCGCGAACCCGCTCGGCCTGCAGCAACTGCCGATCAAGGCTGGCTCGGCGTCGGTGCCGGTGCCCGGGTTCCGGCTGCGGGTCCTCGACGCGGAGGGCAATCCGGTCGCGGCTGGCACCGAGGGCAATATCGTCATCGGGCTACCGATGCCACCAGGCACCCTCACCGGACTATGGCGCGCCGAGGACCGATTCGTCAGGTCCTATATGTCGGCATTCCCCGGGCACTATCTGACCGGCGACTCCGGATATTTCGACGACGACGGCTACCTCTTCGTCCTCGGCCGCAGCGACGATGTGATCAATATGGCAGGGCACCGGCTGTCGGCGGGCAGCATCGAGGCCGCCATCGCGGGCCATGCCGCGATCGCCGAATGCGCGGTGATCGGGCTGCCGGACGAACTCAAGGGGCAGCGGCCGATCGCGTACGTGGTGCTCAAGTCCGGCGTCGAGATCAATCCCACGCAACTGCGCGACGAACTGATCGAGCGGGTGCGCGAGCAGATCGGGGCCATCGCCACCTTGCACGATGCCGTGGTGGTTTCCGCGCTACCCAAGACCAGATCGGGCAAGATCCTGCGCAAGACGATCCGGCAGATCACCGCGGGCGACACCTACGAGATCCCCTCGACCATCGAGGACCCATCGGTGCTCGCCGCCCTCGAGCAGCAGATCGCCGAGGCAGACCCGCAATCGGCCGATACCGACACACCCCTCACGCCGAACGCGGATCCGGTTGCGCCGTCATAGATTTGCATTCACCCAGCGTTAACATCCCTCAGAGGTTTCTCAGGAATAGCTCACCGGTGTGCCAGCCCACGGCAATAGCCTCGAGACAGCGTCGGAAACCACTACGCACCCCTCGAAGATCTGGAGCCACACACTATGAAGGCTTTGCGCAGACCCGCCTACGCCGCCCTCACCGCAGGCGGACTCGCCACCGTCGCCATGTTCCTCGCGCCGACCATTGCCTCGGCCGACCCCATGACCGATCTGGCCGCGCCGCTGCTGACCTCCGACTGTTCCTTCGCCCAGGTCGACGCAGCCCTGCATGCCAAGGCCCCGCAGCTGGCCTCGATCCTCGACTCGAATCCGAGCCAGAAGGCCGAGCTGCAGCGCAAGTTCGACCAGCCGGTCGAACAGCGCCGCGCGGAATTCCAGCGCCTCATCGACGAGAACCCTGACGCGGCACAGGACGCACAGAACGACCCGCGCGCCGCCGGTCTGAGCGAGACCATCCGCGCGGTCGCCGACTCTTGCCACAGCTATTAATCGGCACACCAGCTGTTGCTGATCTACCCCGGCGCCATATGACGGCACAATGAACGACGTGACGAGCGAGCGTACGACCCCGACCGTCCTTGTTGTCGACGATGACGAGGATGTGCTCGCCTCGGTCGAGCGCGGGCTGCGGTTGTCCGGATTCCAGGTGCTTGTCGCCAGGGACGGCGCCGCAGCGCTGCGCAGCGTGACCGAGCACGCGCCGGACGCGATCGTGCTCGACATGAACATGCCGGTGCTGGACGGCGCCGGTGTGGTGACCGCGCTGCGCGCCCTCGGCAACGAGGTGCCCATCTGTGTGCTGAGTGCGCGCGCCTCGGTCGACGACCGGATCTCGGGGCTGGAATCCGGAGCCGACGACTATCTGGTCAAACCGTTCGTGCTCGCGGAACTGGTTGCGCGGATCCGGGCGCTGCTGCGCCGCCGCGCGGACGCGCCCGCACCCGCCACCCCGGGCGCGGTCACCGTCGGGCCACTGGAGGTCGACGTCGCCGGTTATCGCGCGCTACTGCACGGGCGCGAAATCGAGCTCACCAAGCGGGAATTCGAACTACTGTCCACGCTGGCCAGAAACGCGGGCGTGGTGCTGAGCCGCGAGCGGCTGCTGGAACTGGTGTGGGGCTACGACTTCGCGGCCGACACCAATGTGGTCGATGTCTTCGTCGGCTATCTGCGACGCAAGCTCGAGGTAGACGACACACCCCGGTTGCTGCACACGATCCGTGGCGTCGGGTTCGTCATGCGAGCGCCGAAATGAGTTCGAGCACCGAAATGGATTCGAGCACAAGGTGACTCGACCCTCCCCCGTAACACCGGAGGGACCCGCGGCACCGAGCACAGTGGCAGCTCCGGCGAAAAGGCGTCGGTCGTTTTCACTGCGCACCCGGGTGGCCGGAGCCGCGGCGGCGGGCGCGATCATCATCGTGTCCATACTGAGCGTGATCAGCGTGCGCGCGATCGAACGCAACAATGTGCAGCAGATGGATCAGCAGCTCACCATCGTCTCGCGCATCGTCCTGCTCCAGCCGGAGCTTGCCGCCGGGTTTGTCACGGTATCCGGGCTGAACGCCAACTTGGCGGTCACAGTCCGTGACAACGGCGTCGTCACAGCCAGCGGCCCGACCCAATTGCCCGATCTGCCAACGGGTTCCCGCACCGTCACGGCGGGCAACGTCCGCTATCGGGTGCTCACCACGATCGAGAATCAACCGGCGGGCCGGACTGTCTCGCTAGGCATTCCCGCCGCCGAAGCGGCACGCGCAACCGCCGAGCAACAGCGCTGGGTCCTGGCAGGCGCATTGCTTGCCATTGCCGCAGCGGCCGCGCTCGGCTGGTTGCTGGCCGGGCGCGCGGTGCGGCCGATCACCGACCTCACCCGGCAGGTCGGTGCCCGCAGCGGTCGGCCCGATCCCGACAATCCGCAGTCACCGGTCGATGGCTCGGGCGTGCGGGAAGCCGAGAAGCTCGCCGAAGCGGTGAACACCATGCTGTACCGCGTGGACCACGCGCAGGCCGAGACCGCCGCCGCGCTGGAGACCGCGCGTGATTTCGCCGCTGTCTCCGCCCACGAGCTGCGCACCCCCCTCACCGCGATGCGCACCGATCTCGAGGTGCTGCGCACCCTCGACCTGGACGAGGCCCAGCGCACCGAAATCCTCACCGACCTGGCACGCAGCCAGGGCCGGGTAGAGACCACCCTTGCCGCGCTGGAGCGCCTGGCGACCGGCGATCTCACCAACGAGCGCGACCATGTCGCCACCGATGTCGGCGACCTGTGCGACCAAGCCGCGCACGACGCCATGCGGCATTTCCCCGGCCTGACCGTGCGCATCGACACCGACGCCGAGCTGGTGACCCGCGGTCTGCCCGCCGGTCTACGCCTTGCCGTCGACAATGCGCTCAAGAACTCGGTGACCCACGGCGGCGCGACCGAGGCGTTGGTATCCGCGCACCGCGCACCGGACGGGCACATCGTGATCTCCGTCGATGACAACGGCCGCGGCATTCCGCTGGACGAACGCGCCGCCGTATTCGACCGCTTCTTCCGCGGCAGCCAAGCCAGCAAAGGTGGCTCCGGCCTCGGCCTCGCCCTCGTCGCCCAGCAAGCCCAACTACACGGCGGCCAAGCCTATTTCGACAACGGCACACTCGGCGGCATCCGCCTCGTCCTCCACCTCCCCAACCGCACCCCCCACTAACCCGCCCAGCCGCACACCCTTTGTGCCAGCCGCACACCCGCTACACGGGGTGTGCGGCTGCGACGAGGGGTGTTCGGATTACAGGAAAGGTGGGGGTGGTGGGTCCTTAGTGAAGTCTTAGGGAAAGGGTGGGGGGTGGGCCATTTTGGGGAATTAGGGTCTGCCGGTGTGATCGGAAAACGCGCCCGCTGGGCAGTTCTCGTTGTCGGGATTGTCGCCGCGGGGGCGATCGGGGGTGGGATCACGGCTTGCTCGGGGTCTGCCGATGCGCCGACCGGTATCGCCCTGGTCAATGCCGATACCGGGCCGACCGGTGCGCGTGTCGTCCAGGCGTTGGAGCAGGCGGGCGGTTACGAGTGGACTGCGGCCAAGCCGGGCGAAGCGAACCTCGACCACTATGCCGCGATTATCACGCTGCCCGCCGATCTCACCGCATCCATGGGCACGCTGGCGAGCGAACAACCGCAGCGTGCCAAGGTCACCGTTGCCACGCACAAGGGTGCGGACTCTCAGCTGGTGAACGGTGCGGTGAACGAGGTGACGCATCGTATCGGCGCCGCGGGTGTCGATGCCGCGCTGTCCGCCGTCGCGCAGGCGCGCACCCAGCTCTCCTCGGTGCAATTCACCACCCAGCTGCTCAATGCCGGGGTGAACGCCGCGGCCTCGGGCGCCGACCAGTTCAGCTCCGGGGCCGACCAGTTGCTTGGATTCCTGAGCTTCGCCAAAGAAGGCTCCGCACAACTGACTTCGGCCATCGCAATGCTGAATTCGACGGTCGACGGCGCGGCGGCACAGGCGGATCAGCTTGCCTCGGCATTGGATTCGACCGGAGTCACCATCGCCCAGGTCGAGCAGACCGCGAATACCGTGAGCGGCGGTCTCGACCAGATCCTCCCGCTGCTGCGTGCACTGCCCTTCGCCGGCGATCCCCGGTTGGCGGACATCATCGGGAAACTCGAAGCCCTGCGCGGAATTTCCGGTCAGGCCGGTACCCAGCTGACCGGCATCGGCTCGCTGGTCGGTGGCGCGGTGGATCCGAACACCGATCTCGGCACCCTGCTTCGCACCGTGGTCGACCGCTTGAAAAGCGCAAGCGCTCAATTGAACGAGGGCGCGAAACTCGCCGAAGGCCTACCCCAACTAGCCGAACAGGGCGGCGCCCAATTGACCAGCGCCATCAGCCAAATGACCGCAGGAGTCACCGGACTCCAGCAGATCGTCACCAACCTCGGCACCCAAACCGACAAGGCCATGGCCGCGCTCCCCCAGCGCAGCACCAGCCAGCAGGCGGCGCTTGCCCTGGCACTCACCGATCCCGTCGAAGTCGTCCACGAGTGACCTGGGGTCCTCCTCAGTGCCTGTGAACAAACTGCTCACGGAGCAAGGGGGCTTGCTGGATGGGGCCGATAAGCGCAGGCCCGATCATCAAATAGTCATGGGTCGGGGCAGTCGCGCCGGTGCGACGGCCGCTCGGTGTCTCGTGCGGGCCGCTGCGGACGGACCGATGAATTTCGCCGCCCCCGTTCGTCTGCACGAATAGCCAACAATAAGGAGCGACCACCATGACCGAGCTGAAGACCTACACCCTCGAAACCCCCGGCGCCGAAATCGCCTACGACGTACGCCAGGCAGAGCAGGCCGGCGACGAGCCGATCCTGATGATGATCGGCTCGCCCATGGACGCCAGTGGATTCGTCAGCCTGGCCGCCCGCTTCCCCGACCGCACGGTCGTCACCTACGACCCGCGCGGCACCGGCCGCAGCGAAAAGACCGACCCCACCAGCGAATCCAACCCCGACCTGCACGCCGACGACCTGCACCGCGTCATCGACGCCCTTGGCGGCGGCCCGATCGACCTCTTCGCCAGCAGCGGCGGCGCGGTCAATGCCCTCGCCCTGGTCGCCAAACATCCCGAACAGGTCCGCACCCTCGTAGCGCACGAGCCCCCCGCCGTCCGGTACCTCCCCGACAGCGAGCAGGCATTGGCCGCGACCGCTCATATCCACGAGACCTACCGCAGCGACGGCTTCGGCCTCGCCATGGCCAAATTCCTCATCCTGATCCAGCTCAAAGGCGAAGTCCCCGCCGAGTTTCCCACCCTCCCGGTCGACCCCGCCGCATTCGGCCTCCCGACCGAGGACGACGGCACCCGCAACGACCCGCTCGTCGGCCAGAACATCCTCCCGACCACTCACTACAACCACGACTTCGAGACGCTCCGTACCGTCTCCACCCGCATCGTGGTCGCCATAGGCGTGGAATCGGAAGGGGAACTGGCGTATCGGACCGGCGTAGCCGTCGCCGAGCAGCTGGGCTCGACGCCGGTGGATTTCCCCAGCCACCACGGCGGCTTCCTCGGCGGCGAGTACGGCCAGCAGGGTGACCCGGACGGCTTCGCCACCAAGTTGCGTGAGGTGCTGGCGGGGTAGGGAATCAACCGGATCCGGTGGCCGTGGTGTTCTGCACAGAAGATCAGTGGCACCCACGGCCAACCGGTCATCCCGGCGGCGAGGCAATAACCGCTGGGCATCAGGCTGAATCCACCGCCAGACTGCTCCGATGGACGCCGGACCGCCGCTGCCTACCCAGGTTGCGGAAGAGCTAGCCGGGTACCCCACCTAACGCGCCCAGCACTGCCCCGGTGAATCACTGGAAGGCAGAACCTCACCGGGACAGCCAAAACTAGAGACTTCTGTCCACGCACACCTACCAGGGGTTTCCCGGTCAGTGCTGGGCACGTAGTGTGCCGTATCCGACTTGGTCTTCCGCAACCTGGATAGGCAGGCACACAACTTCCAGCGCGGGGACTGGCTGTGGTTGCGTCGCAGGCATTTCAGGTATCGAGCGTAGTGAAATGTTCTGAGGTTGTGTTTGTCACGGGCGAATGCGGGACTCCGTGGTCGCCACGCTTGTCGTATGTCTCGAGGTGGAGTGCCCCTTACCCGCCCTCGTTGTCGCGGATCTGCACATGGTGGTGTGCTGTGTGCCGTGCCCTATCACCTGTGCACCATGCTGGGCTGCAATGTGAGGAAGGGAGTCGAACCCTCGCACTGCCCACCGTGCGCCAGGAGGTGGGCCGAATACCCGTCGGCCCAGCGGGTTGTGCACGCCTCCGCGACAACTACCTGCTCCACCTCGCTGCGTCAGTCCAGCAGGTCGACCTCCCAGTTGGCGCGCTGGATTCGCACGTCGAGTTCGCGAAGCTCCTTGGCGAGCTCATCGGCCTGCCCACGCAGTTCCGCAACAGGCAAGGCGGACAACATCTTCAGCTCGGACCGCAACTGACGCGCATAGCCCGGCTGTCCCTTGCCCGAAGCCGCATCCGCCGCAGCGGTGACCACGGAATGCCGCAGCCGCAACGTATCCCGCCGCGCCAGCGCATCGGTCAGCGTGCCGTCCGCATCGATCCGCGCGGCGGCATTGGTGCGGTTGATGCGCCGAATCAGCGTTTCGTACTCCCCGAGGACCTCGCCGACCTCGGCAAGCAGGCCCGCCGCATCCTCGGCAGGCTCCTCGCCCTCCTGATAGCGGGCGCTGCTCACGATGCGAGCGCGCAGCTGCTCGATCCGCCGCGCCGAATCCGCCCGCAACGACAATGCCTCTGCCAGCTTCACGACCCCTCCCTTCGATGTCGACCGCAAAGTGTGAAATATAGATCCCACTCCAGAACGAGTCACGCTAATTTCTTTGCTTGCGAAACAGGCCCACCTCGAAGGGATCTCGAGCTGAGCCTGTTGCTGGTCGCACTCACCAGAGCGTGCCGAGCAAAGGTGGCTATGGGCGGTCGAACTCACCGTCCTGCACACCGGCGGCGAAGGCAGTCCACTCGCTGGGAGTGAAAACCCCCGCCGCGTCAGCACTCCCGAATCAGGAGCTTGGTGAGTGGCACATGACTGCGGCAAACGTCGAGTACCGCTCTCGCTGGTGTGCCACTCGTCGCTGTCCGCGGGCCTAGCGGCGGGGCGGGCGGTACGGACGGCTCCGGTCCGCGTTCGGTGCGCTGCGGATTCGGTGCGGGACGCACTGCGGCCCGTGTCCACCGAGGTGGGACACGGGCCGCAGTAAGGGGTTTCGCTCAGTTGGCGTTCAGCAGGTCGATCACGAAGACCAGTGTCTTGCCCGAGAGCTTGTGGCCCGCGCCGGCGGGGCCGTAGGCCAGCTCCGGCGGGATGGTGAGCTGGCGTCGGCCGCCGACCTTCATGCCGGGGATGCCGTCCTGCCAGCCCTGGATCAGGCCGCGCAGCGGGAAGGTGATGGACTCGCCACGGTTCCAGGACGAGTCGAACTCCTCGCCGGATTCGAATTCGACGCCGACGTAGTGCACCTCGACGTTGCCGCCGGGCACAGCTTCGGTGCCCTCGCCCTCGATGATGTCCTTGATAACCAGCTCGGTGGGCGCGGGGCCCGCCTGGAACTCGATCTCCGGCTTGGTCATTCGGCTATCCCCTTCGATAGGTGATGGTGGGTAACGGACACTGCAAGCAGTCCTAGCGGTTGGTGATCTCGTGGTAGTCACGGGCACCGTAGCCGGTGTAGATCTGGCGCGGGCGCCCGATCTTCAGTGGCTCGCTGTGCATTTCGCGCCAGTGTGCGATCCAGCCGGGCAGTCGACCCATGGCGAACAGCACGGTGAACATCCGGGTCGGGAAGCCCATGGCCTTGTAGATGACGCCGGTGTAGAAGTCGACGTTCGGGTACAGCTGACGCGAGATGAAGTACTCGTCGGTCAGCGCGGCCTCTTCGAGCGCCTTCGCGATATCGAACAGTTCGTCGTCGCCGCCGAGCTTGCTCAGGATCGAGTCGGCGTGCTTCTTGGCGATCGAGGCGCGCGGGTCATAGTTGCGGTAGACGCGGTGCCCGAAGCCCATGAGCTTCACGCCGTCTTCCTTGTTCTTGACCTTGCGGATGAACTCCTTGACGTCGCCGCCCTGCTCCTTGATGCCGTCGAGCATCTCGAGCACGGCCTGGTTGGCGCCGCCGTGCAGCGGGCCCCACAGCGCGTTGATGCCACCGGACACCGAGGTGAACAGGTTGGCGTCCGACGAGCCGACCAGGCGCACCGTCGAGGTGGAGCAGTTCTGCTCATGGTCGGCGTGCAGGATCAGCAGCATGTCCAGTGCGGCGGCGACCTCGGGGTCGACCTCGTAGGGCTCGGCCGGGAAGCCGAAAGTCATCCGCAGGAAGTTCTCGACCAGGCTCAGCGAGTTGTCCGGGTAGAGGAACGGCTGGCCGACCGACTTCTTGTACGAGTAGGCCGCGATGGTCGGCAGCTTCGCCAGTAGTCGGATGGTGGATAGCTCGACCTGTTCGGGATCGCGCGGGTCCAGCGAATCCTGGTAGTAGGCCGACAGCGCGTTCACCGCGGAGGAGAGCACCGGCATCGGGTGCGCGTTGCGCGGGAAGCCGTCGAAGAACCGCTTGAGGTCCTCGTGCAGCAGGGTGTGGCGGCGGATGCGATCGGTGAAATCGTCCAGCTGCGCCTGCGACGGCAGTTCACCGTAGATGAGCAGGTAGCTGACCTCGATGAAGGTCGAGGAGCCCGCGAGCTGGTCGATCGGGTAGCCGCGGTAGCGCAGGATGCCCGCTTCGCCGTCGATGTAGGTGATCGCCGACTTGGTCGGCGCGGTGTTCATGAAACCGGGGTCGTAGGTGACGTATCCAGTGCTCGCCAGCATTTTGCCGAGGTCGATGCCGTCATTGCCTTCTTTGGCTTCGGCAACCGTCATGGCATATTCGCCACCGGGGTAGCTCAGCACCGGTTTGGCGTCGTTGATGTGGTCTTTTTCGGGCACGGAAGGATCCCTCTCAGGCTAGGACCGTCGGCATCGGGGTGCGGTCGGCACGGCGGTGCACTCACCTAGACGCTAGTCGTTGCTCACACGGCCCGAGAACGAGGGTGCCCACCGGACGAGCTCACAAACGTGTCCCCGTCACGTGAGGTTTCGTATGCTGCGCCGATCGTTCATTCGCTCGCCGCGGGAACCGGCTGGGAGCGCGACCTGCCCACTCGATAGCGGACGAACGCCGGGAAAACGAGCGCGGCGAGCACCACTCCGACAACCACCAGCACACCACCGCCCGCCGCCGCGACGGCGGTACCCAGGCTCGCGGCAGCAAAACCGTGGGCAACATCACCGATGCGCGGGCCGCCCGCGACGATCACGATGAACACGCCCTGCAGCCTGCCGCGCATCTCGTCGGTGGCCACGGTTTGCAGCATCGTCACCCGCAGCGCGGCCGAGACCATGTCCACCGCGCCGCCGAAGGCCGAGCAGGCCAGCGCGATCCACAGGCCGAGCCCGAGACCGAGACCGTGCCCGGTGAAGCCGACGGCAAGACCGAACCCGACCATCGCGAGACCCCACAGCGCGATGCAGATCACCACGGCAAGGCCCTGGCGCCGGATACGCGGGATCCAGCCCGAGAAGACACCGCCGAGCACCGCGCCGACCGACATCGCTGCGAACAGCAGCCCGAGCGCGACACCGCCGGTCACCGGGTCGCCGAAGGTCTCCTGCGCGATCTGCGGGAACAGCGCACGCGGCATACCGAACACCATGGCGATCACGTCCACCGCGAAGGAGGCGAGCAGGATGCGCTGGGTCGCCAAGTACGCGAAACCGTCCAGGACCGTGCGGAATCCGGCCTTGGTCACGGTTCCGGTCGGTGGAAACGCGGGCAGCTTCCATACCGCCCACACCGTGGCGAGCAAGGCAATGGCATCGATCAGATACAGCGTGGACAGCCCGATCAGCGGGATCAGCGCGCCTGCGAGCACCGGCCCCGCGATAGCGCCGACCTGCTGGACGGTCATGCTCAGTGAATTGGCCGCGGCGAGCTGTTCCGGTGGCAGCAGACGGGGAATCGTTGCGCTGCGCGTCGGTTGGTTCACCGCGAAAAATGCCTGCTGCGTGGCGAACAGGCCGAGCACCACCCACACGTTGTCCAGTCCGGCGGCGGCCTGCACCCAGAAGGCGAGCGCGGTCAGTCCGGTGCCCGCGTTGGTGATGAGCAGCAGCTTGCGCCGGTCCATCACGTCGGCCAGCGCGCCGCCCCACAGCCCGAACACGATCAACGGCACCAGGCCGAACAGGCCGGCCAAACCGACATAGCCCGAGCTGCCGGTGATCTGATAGATCTGCTGCGGCACGGCTACCACGGCCAACTGCGACCCGATAACGGTGACAATGTTGGTCGACCACAATCGCCGGTAGTCCGGATATCGCAGCGGTGTCGTGTCGGCGAGCAGCTTCACCGACGAGAGCGTATCGAGCCGAACCCCGATGGCTCGACGCGATATTCATCACTCGTTCACGGCTGCAGGCGTTGCACCTTCATGGCATCGCCCTCGATGCGGACCCGGATCCGGTTGTGCAGCCTGCTGCGCCTGCCCTGCCAGAACTCCACCTCGTCGGGCCGCAGCAGATAGCCGCCCCAGTGCGGTGGCACCGGAATGTCGTCGACATCGGCGAAGCGGGCGGTGGTCTCGGCCAGAATCCGATCCAGTTCGGCCCGCGACCCGATCGGCTTCGACTGCCGCGAGGCCCACGCGCCCAGCTGGGAGTCGCGCGGACGCGAGCTCCAGTAGACGGCGGTCGTCTCGACGGGCACGATTTCGACGGCGCCACGCACATGGACCTGCCTGCCGAGCGCGGGCCAGACGAAGGTGGCCGACGCGAACGGGTTCGCGGCCAGCTGCATGCCCTTGTCCGAGTCGTAGTTCGTATAGAAGGTCACGCCGTCGGGCGATAGGCCTTTGCACAGCACTGTTCTGGCGACCGGGCGCGGACCGGCGTCGGTCAGTGCCACGGTGGCGAGCACCATGGCGTTCGGTTCGGCGATGCCGACGGCGGTGGCCTGTTCGACCCAGTGGCGCAGCAGCGGTTCCCAGCCGCCCGCCAACCAGGTTTCGTCCAGATCAGTGTCTTCACCACTGCCGAACGGGGTGCCGCCGTACTCGACACGCATCGCCGCCAGATCGGCGGTTGCCCGCAGCACGGCCGGATCCGTCGATGTTCGCACCACCGCGGTATCCGTGGTGGCGGGGTTTTCGGCCGTTTCCTGGCCGGCAGATGAATTGTCCAGGTCACGCATGGGCCAGACGTTACTCCGCGGTAGCAAGGAGCTAAGGTTTTCGTGATCGGCATGTGCTGGGTGAACCACATCCCCGTCCCCCGCGAACATGCGACCCGATGTGCAAGGAGAGTCACAACATGACTACCAGCCCCGCGGTTCCCGGTGGGCAGGCCACCGTACCGAGCGACTTCGTCAGCGGCCTCGAGGGTGTGGTGGCATTCACCACCGATATCGCCGAGCCGGACAAGGACGGCGGCGCGCTGCGCTACCGCGGCGTCGACATCGAGGACCTGGTCCTCGGACGGGTGACCTTCGGGGATGTGTGGGCACTACTTGTCGACGGCGAGTTCGGGCGCAGCCTACCGCCCGCCGAGCCGTTCCCGCTCCCGGTGCACACCGGCGACGTGCGTGTCGACGTGCAGGCCGGCCTCGCGATGCTGGCCCCGATCTGGGGCTACGAGCCGCTGCTCGACATCGACGACGAGACCGCCCGCGAGAACCTGGCCCGCGCCTCGGTGATGGCGCTGTCCTATGTGGCGCAGTCCGCGCGCGGTATCTACCAGCCCGCGGTGCCGCAGCGGAAGATCGACGAGTGCAACACCGTCACCGAGCGGTTCATGACCCGTTGGAAGGGTGACCCGGACCCGAAGCACACCGAGGCCATCGACGCCTACTGGGTTTCCGCCGCCGAGCACGGTATGAACGCCTCCACCTTCACCGCACGGGTTATCGCGTCCACCGGAGCCGATGTCGCGGCCTCGCTGTCCGGCGCGATCGGCGCGATGTCCGGCCCGCTGCACGGCGGCGCGCCCGCGCGCGTGCTGCCGATGATCGAGGCGGTCGAAAAGACCGGTGACGCACGCGCTTTGGTCAAGGGCGTCCTGGACCGCAAGGAAAAGCTGATGGGCTTCGGCCACCGGGTCTACCGGGCCGAGGACCCGCGCGCCCGTGTGCTGCGGGCCACCGCGAAGCGCCTTGCCGCCCCGCGCTACGAGGTCGCCGCCGCGCTGGAGCAGGCCGCGCTCGCCGAGCTGCGCGAGCGCCGCCCGGACCGCGCGATCGAGACCAACGTCGAGTTCTGGGCCGCGGTCATCCTCGATTTCGCCGAGGTGCCCGCGCACATGATGCCCGCGATGTTCACCTGTGGCCGTACCGCGGGCTGGTGTGCGCACATTCTCGAGCAGAAGCAGCTCGGCAAGCTCGTCCGCCCGGCCGCCATCTACACCGGCCCCGCGCCGCGCCGTCCCGAGGAAGTCGCGGGCTGGGCCACTGTGGCGCACTCCTGATTCGGTCACGCCTGCTTCCGGTCGAGCGCGGTTCGACCACGCATAACTGAACAAATTGAATCCGCGAGCCGGACGTCGCGGCGGGATCTGTTGCCCGCCACGGTGTTCGGCTCGCGTGGCATCCTGGTGGACGCGCTGAAAAGAGGGCTTACGGGGAATCTCGGAAGTGGATTTCGCGGTGACGAATGTTCGGGATCGGCGCTGCCGCGGTGGCGGGTTCGGCCACCGGATGTAGCGCAGACAACGGTAATACGCCACCGCGCAATCGAATACCGCGACGACCACCACCGGTGGGAATGCTGTCGGCACTGCGGCCGAACCTGGGTCACCGCGGGAGGCGGTCGACGAGGTCTGGGCCAACCACTCACCTTCGTGCATGTCCGGCTCCTCGCAGGGTTCGCAACTACGATCGCCCAAACGTGGGAACTGCAGGCATCCAGCCAGTAAGGTACCGGTGCCGACGGACTACGTCCTGCGGTGTTCGTTAGGCGGATCGCGGCTGCTCACCGGATATTTCGCCGATTGGCGATGTGACCGGATCAGGCCGATCCGAGCGGAAGGCGGTATGAGGGTGGCGCAGACGGTGATCGCGCGCACTCGGTTGCGGAACCTTGAGCAGTGGCGCGTTCGCTGGAAAGTCACCGCGGCTGTAGCCGTCCCGCTTGCCGCGGCGATGCTGCTCGGCGGTCTCCGGTTGACGGTGTTCTTCAACGACTACTCCAACTACAACGACGCGGCCGACCGGATCTCCGACATTCCCGCGATCACCGCGCTCGAGTCGGCGGCCTCGACCGTCGCGGGCGGGCAGGTCTACGGCACCACCACCGACCAGGACCTGGTCGAGCTGTCCACCGCCATCACCGAGGCCACCGTGCGTTCCGGGCGCAAGGGGATCGATGAGACCGTCGCGACAGCGTTGCGGGAAATGACCGCGACCAGCGAGGTCATTCGCGCCGGCGGCAAGGGCGGCGGCGATCCGCTGAAAGCGGTGGCATTGAACAACGCGGTCGCCCATGAGGCGGTCAGCACCGTCGACAAGCTGCTCACACCGCTTCAGATCAGCTCGGTCGTCACCGGGAAGACCCAGTTGTTCGATCTACTGCTCGGCAAGCTGGAGGGCTTCAACTTTCTGATGGTCGCGATGTCGGCGATCCAGGATCCGACGAAGGTCAACGAGTTCAATGCCGTGCAGGGTTCGTTCCTGACGATGACGAACACCGTCGAACGCGACCTGCCCTCCGCCAAACCCGAACTCGACCGGGTGGTACGCGCCAACAACGCCATCCTGAAAGCGGCGATCGACGAGGCGATCGACACGGGAAAGATAGATCTGCCCGACCTACGCGACCTCGCGCTCGCTTCCCGCGATGTGTACACCAAGCTTGCGCGCGAAACCGTCCAGCGCATCTTCGCCGATGTCGACCACGCTGTCGACGCCTCCCGCTCCGCGGCGATCAAGGCGTCCGTGGTGGTGCTCGGCACCCTGGTCGCGGCGCTCGTGTTCGGCGTGCTGGTCGCCCGATCGCTGCTGCAGCCGTTGCGCCGACTACGCGCGGGCGCGGCCAAGCTCGCCGATCGCGACCTACCCGACGAGGTCGAGCGCATCAGCCTCGGCGCGCAGCTGGAGCACATCGTGGTCAATCCGGTGCCCGTGCACACCGGCGAGGAGATCGGTGAGATCGCCCGCACGGTCGACCGGCTGCACGCGCAGGCACTCAAACTCGCTGCCCAGCAACAACAGCTGCGTGACCAGGTCAACGACATGTTCGAGACCATGGCCCGGCGCAACCAGACCCTGGTCGATCGCCAGCTCAGCATGATCGACGCGCTGGAGTTCGAGGAGAAGGATCCCGATCGACTGGACCAGCTGTTCCGGCTCGATCACCTGGCCGCCCGCATGCGGCGCAACAGCGCCAACCTGTTGGTGCTGGCAGGCACGAAATCGCGGCAAGACCGATCCGGGCCGGTCGAGGTGCGTGACATCCTGCGCGCCGCCGGATCCGAAGTCGAGGATTACCAGCGAGTGAAAACCGGTGCGACACCCGATGGTTGGGTGACGGGCACCGCGGCCACCGATCTGGTGCACCTGATCGCCGAATTGCTGGAGAACGCGCTACGCGCTTCGCCGCCCGATAGCGAAGTCACCTTCGCCTACAGCCGGACCTCCGAGGGCGGCCTGCTGATCGAGGTCATCGACGTGGGCATCGGAATCGTGCACGGCGAACTCAACGAGATCAACCGCAGGCTGGCGACATTGGCGACGGCCACGCTGGCGACCACCCGGCAGATGGGTTTGTTCGTGGTCGGCAGGCTTGCCGAGCGCCACGGCATCACCGTGCGGCTGCGCCGTACCCAAGACCGCGCATTGAACCCCGGCATCACCGCGAGCCTGCATATCCCCGCGCCCCTGATCGCGGTGCCGCCAACGGAGCGCGACACTCCGGCGAGCGGACAGCCGGTCATCCAGGTCCATCGTGACACGCTGCATCCCGCGCGCATACCGACGCCGCAGGCCGGCAACAGGGCGGTGCAGAGCAAGCCGATCGGTCTGCTGACCGGGTCGGTCGGAACCGCGAAACCGCAGGCAGGGGCGATCGGCCAACAGCCGCTCGTACCGCGCCCCGCTCCCGAACCACCGGCCGAGACACCGCCTGCCGCACCGGTCATCACCAGTTACGGTCTGCCCAAACGAGTTCCGGGCGCCAACCGCAGGGGCGCCCGCAAACCGGGAGGAAACCGCCAGCCCACCGCGACCGCCACACTGGGCCCGACCGCACCACTCACGTCGGCATCGAGCAAGCCTGCGCAATCGGCACCCGGCACAGCAGCCCAACCAGCACCCGGCACAGCAGCCCAACCAGCACCCGGCACAGCAGCCCAACCAGCACCCGGCACAGCAGCCCAACCAGCACCCGGCACAGCAGCCCAACCAGCACCCGGCACAGCAACTCGGCCAGCACCCGGCACAGCAGCTCGGCCAGCACCCGGCACGGCAGCTCGGCCAGCACCGACCGCAGCCCCGTCGACCACGCCGACGCCGAGCAAGCCTCCCCCCGCGACCGCCCCGAATCCCTCGGAGTTGGACACACAGCAATACCGGGTTTCCCAGACCGCGTCCTTCTTCCGCGCCTCGCATGTGAAGCCAGGATCGGACGACGACAAGGCCGCAAGCCCGATCCCGCCGTCCCCGGGGAAAGCCGCACCACAGGCCGACAGGGCAGCAACCCCGCCGCCGCAGACCACCAGACCGGCCACAGGCCAAGCCGCGACGCCGATCTCGTCGGCTCTCGCGCAGGCCGCCGATCAAGCAGCAGCAACGACAACCGCGCCAGCCGCGGGCACCGCGCCGAACGCTTCGCCATCCGCGAGCGCCACCGATAGCGCGGCGACCGAGACGGCTCCGTCCACGACGAAAACCGCACAGTCACCTGCCCCTTCGCGACCGACCGGCACCACGACCGCAACAGCATCGACGACTGCACCACCTGCGGGCACCGCGCCGAACGCCGCACAGACACCACACACCGCACCCGCCACCGGCAACACCGCACCCGCCACCGGCAACACCGCACCCGCCACCGGCAACACCGCACCCGCCACCGGCAACACCGCACCCGCCACCGGCAACACCGCACCCGCCACCGGCAACACCGCAGCCCCGACGACTTCACCGGCGACGAAGCCCGAACCACCGACTGCCCCTTCGCAACCGGCAAACACCACGCCCGCCAACCAGGCGGCGACCTCTCCAACACCCACGCCCCGGCAGGCCGCGGCACCGATCACTTCGCAGACGGCCGAGGCATCCGGCGTCGATCAAGCACCGACGCCTATTGCTTCGCCACCCACGAACACCTCACACGTAACCAATAAGGCAGCGGCACCGATTAGTCCACCAGCCGCACCCATCACGGCACACGCCAATCACACAGCGGCGCCTATTGCTTCACCGACGACCACCGCACCCGATGCCAACCAGGCGACAGCACCGATCTCGCCGGCCACGCCCCTAGCACCGAATGCAGCCCAATCGACGCATACGTATTCAGCACCCACGAACGCCACACCCAACGCCCACCCGGCAGCACCGGTAACCTCCCCAGCGACACCTCGCACGGCGAACACCGGCCACACAGCAGCGCCTACCGGTTCACCCACCAGCACCGCTCCCCGCGCCTATCAGGCGGCGGCCGCGACCGCCTCGCTCCCCAAGGCGCCGAACGCCGATCAGGCACCGGCACGTGCCTCTTCACCACCCACAAACATCGGTCCCAGCCCCCACAAGGCAGCGGCCCCGCCACCCGAGGCGCCGAACGCCGATCAGACACCGGCACGTGCCTCTTCACCACCCACAAACATCGGTCCCAGCGCCCACAAGGCAGCGGCCCCGATCACCATGCCGCCGGACGCCGACCAAGCACCAGCGTCTTTTGCTTCGTCACCCGCGAGCACGGCACGCACCAGCGACCAGGCATTCACCGCACCCGTGAATACGGCACCGAACACTCTCCCCGCCGCACCTCGAACCGCCTCCACTCCTGCGCACCCCGCACCTGCCGAGCAAGAGTCGGCGAACCCGATCTTCGCGGGCATGATCTCGGCTTGGCTTGCCGATCCGGAGACCAGCACAGAGCAGGCGCCTGCGAGTTGGAACTCGGCGGCGGACGAGGGATGGTCTGCCGCACAGCGAGCCGCGGATCAGCCTGTCACCCTGCGCACCAGATCCGGCCTACCACTGCGGGAGCCGGGGAACCAGTTGGTGCCCGGCGGTGCGGAACCGACAGCAGGAGCGCAGGAGCGAGAGACCGACAGCCGCCCCGATCCCGCGTCGATCCGGGCCGGCCTCAACAACTATGACCGTGGAGTACGCGACGGCCGGGCTACTCGTTCGTCGAAACCATTCGCAGCCGAGGACATTCGATGACCGCACCCGAATCCGTAGCCCCCTCGTCCAGCACCCGCGCCGTCTCGGCCAAGATCGTGATCGCAGGCGAGTTCGGTGTCGGCAAGACCACGCTGGTAGGCGCGGTGTCCGATATCGTGCCGCTGCGCACCGAGGCGGTGATCACCGATCTCAGCTCCGAGGTGGACGACACGTCGCCGGTTCCTGACAAACAGACCACCACCGTGGCAATGGATTTCGGGCGCATCAGCCTGGCCGACGACTTGGTGCTCTACCTGTTCGGCACACCCGGCCAGCACCGATTCTGGTTCATGTGGGACGACCTCAGCCTCGGCGCGATCGGCGCGATCGTGCTCGTCGATGCCCGCCGGGTAGACGAAAGCTTCTCGGCGGTGGACTACTTCGAGGAGCTCGGCCTTCCGTTCCTGGTCGCCGTCAACGAATTCGACGACGCACCGAGATTCCCCGAAGAAGCCATCCGCGACGCCCTGTCGGTCCCCGACGAAGTCCCGGTCATGATGATCGACGCCCGCAACCGCGAATCAGCAAAGAACGCCCTCATCGCCGTAACCCGCTACGCCCTGAGCCGAGTCTCCCCTTCCGCCTGACAGGCCCGGCTTCGCACCGTGGCGAGGGCAGCGCTTCCGGCGGGGCGCTAGTCCTCGCCGAGTGAGGCGATCCAGTCGACGGCTACCGATTCGCCGTGGTCGACGGTGAAGAAGGCGACCTCGAGGTGCTGGCCGAGGTCGACGAGGCTGATGGCGGCCAGCGGAATCGGCTGGATCAGGCGCACGCGCCACGGCTTCGGCTCGTCCCAGGCGCGCAGCTCGAGATCCAGCCGAAGCACCGGGTCGTCGCGGCCGCCGTAGTCGGCCGCGACGGGTGCGGCGGCCAGCACGGTGGCGTCGGCGCGACGACCGTCGGACAAGATCTTCGAAATACTCGCCCGGCCCGCCTCCGCGATATCGGGCACGTACAGCACCAGTCGGTCGCGGTCGCCAGGATCGACCCGGCAGCACACGACATCACCCGGCTGCATCCATTCCAGGTCGTCCGAACGCATGCGCTGGCGCACCCTGGTCTCGTAGGGCAACGCCCCTTCGATCTGCACCCGAATCCAGAACACGTGTCCGGGCTCCTGGCGGCGAGGCCGCACCCCCAAGATCGTTGCCGAGCCGAGCGTTCCCCGCATCAGCAACTCCCGCCGCTGTGCGTCCGACATCGAACCAGCGCGCAGTCCGAAATTGCGTGGCCGCCGACTGCGCAGTCGCCACCCTGAGTTAGCCGACGCCATGTTCATGGGCGTCAACGTTAGCCGGAGTGTGGTCAGCGTCACAGCAATACCACCGTCTACCCTGTGTGCCATGACCACTGCGTTCCCGACGATTCCCGACGATCTCAAGCCCGCCGACGGACGGTTCGGCTGTGGCCCCTCCAAGGTGCGACCGGAGCAGCTGCAGTCTCTGGTCGACGTGGGCGCCTCGGTGTTCGGAACCAGTCACCGGCAGAAACCGGTCAAGGACGTGGTCGCGCGCGTGCGCGGCGGACTGCGTGAGCTGTTCGCGCTGCCCGACGGCTACGAGGTCGTGCTCGGCAACGGTGGCACCACCGCGTTCTGGGATGCGGCCGCGTTCGGCCTGATTCGCGAGCGTTCGCTGCACCTGACCAACGGTGAGTTCAGCTCGAAGTTCGCCTCGGTGGCGAAGGGCAACCCGTTCATCGGCGACCCGATCGTGGTCTCGGCGGAGCCGGGCAGCGCGCCGGAGCCGGTGTCGGACCCGTCCGTCGACCTGATCGGCTGGGCGCACAACGAAACCTCCACCGGTGTCTCCATCCCGGTGCAGCGCCCGGCCGGTTCGGAGAACGCGCTCATCGCCATCGACGCCACCTCCGGTGCCGGCGGTCTGCCGGTGAACATCGCCGACTCCGACGTCTACTACTTCGCACCGCAGAAGTGCTTCGCCTCCGACGGCGGCCTGTGGGTCGCGCTGATGAGCCCGGCCGCGCTGGCCAGGGTCGAGGAGATCAAGGCATCGGGTCGCTGGACACCCGAATTCCTTTCGCTGCCGATCGCGATCGACAACAGCTCCAAGGATCAGACCTACAACACCCCGGCGCTGGGCACCCTGCTGCTGTTCGCCAACCAGATCGAGTGGCTCAACAGCAACGGCGGCCTGGACTGGGCGGTCAAGCGAACCCTGGATTCGTCCTCGCGCCTGTACTCCTGGGCCGAGTCGAGCGAGTACGCCACGCCCTACGTCGCAGATCCCGCGCACCGTTCGCAGGTCGTCGGCACCATCGACCTCGCCGACTCGGTCGACGCGGCCGCCGTCGCGAAGGTGCTACGCGCCAACGGGATTGTCGACACCGAGCCCTACCGCAAGCTCGGCCGCAACCAGCTGCGCGTCGGCATGTTCCCGGCGATCGACCCGGAAGATGTCAGCCAGCTGACCCGTAGCATCGACTACGTCGTCGAGAAGCTGGGCTAGTAACCACCAGGCGCGAGTCTTACGAGCGCTGCAAATTGAGCACGACACGCCAACACTCGACACGCCGCGCCGGAAGGCGCGGCGAATCGAACAGAGCAGATTAGCGGGGCACGGCGGGTTATTGCCCGATTTCCGTGCCGCGTGTCTTGCCTCGAGATCATCAGTAGTGCACTACTGTTTCGGAAAGTGGGCGGTGTCGCGAGCCGACGCGATAAGGAGGTAACGGTGCGTGAACTTCGAGTGATCGGGGTGACGCCCGACTCCACGCACATCGTGTGTATCGACACCGAGACCGGCACCAAGTACCGGCTGCCCGCCGACGACAAGCTTCGAGCCGCAGCTCGCGGAGACCTTGCCCGATTCGGCCAGATTGAGATCGAAATGGAAGCAACTATGCGTCCTCGCGATATTCAAGCTCGCATCCGTGCCGGGGCCTCCGTCGAACAGGTCACCGAAGAGTCCGGGATGCCGGCCAGTCGGGTCGAACGTTTCGCTTACCCAGTACTGCTGGAGCGGGCCCGCGCAGCCGAACTCGCGCAGAAGGCGCATCCGGTCCGTGGCGACGGCCCCGCTGTGGAAACCCTCATCGATATCGTCACCGCCGCCTTCACCGAGCGCGGGCACAATATCGAGGGTGCCGAATGGGATGCCTGGAAAGACGAGAAGGGCTTCTGGGTCGCCCAACTGCAGTGGCAGAACGGCCGTTCCGACATCACCGCGCATTGGCGCTACCAGCCCGACGCTCACGGCGGTTCGGTGTCGCCCCTGGACGATCCCGCCTCCGACCTGATCGATCCCGACTTCGGCCGCGCGCTACGCGGGCTGGCCACGATCCTTCCGCCGCAGGCCGAGATCGAAGCACCCGCCGTGCCAGAGGCGCCAGTGGAGACGCGGCCTGCCGAAACCCGACCGGCTCGGGACACCACGGCTCCGGCCGCGCGTACCGCGACCCGGCAGGGCCAGCCGACGCTGGACGAGTACTACGAGCAGCGCTCCGTCGTCGCGGGTGGCGCCAGCGCCGCCATCCCGGCTGCCGCGAGCACCAACGCCATTCCGGCCGCGAGCACCAACGCCATTCCGGCCGCGAGCACCAATGCCATTCCGGCCGCGGGTGGCACTGCGGCCGCAGCCACGGCGGCAACCGGCACGGCACCCGCCGCCGGTAGTTCGACCACGGGAACCCCGGCACCCAGCGCGGGCACCGCCCCGTCCGTGCCCGCAGCGCCGACGACTCCCGCCGCTCCGAAGACCCCTGCGGCGTCCGCCGAGGAAAAGGCCAAGCCCAACGGCAAGGCCGCCCCCGCGAAGTCCAACCGGACCAAGCGCGGCAAGGCTCCGATGCCGTCCTGGGAGGACGTGCTGCTCGGCGTCCGTAGCTCCGGCCACTGAGTTATCCGGCCGCGTATCCCTTTTCGCATTCGCCCGGCATGGGTGTTCGATGTCCGGCATGGGCGTTCGACGTGCCGGAGTGTCGCGAGCATCGGTAGATACCCACCGAATCCGGCCTTGATGGCAGATGTTTGCCAGCGCGGCCGTGGAGGTTGCTGAGCCGCCTTTGTCGCGAATTTCTTGGGCCGCTGGCGTGTTCGCGGGCAGAAGCCGCGTACTTCGCGGCGAAGTGCGAGTAGATTTTTGGGTGCCGTCGAGTGGTTTGTCGGCATCGGGCGGTTCGCGGTGACGGAAAGCTGTCGAAATCACCAAGAGTTGCTCGAAGTTCGCGGAGCTCTTACGTGCAACCATCGGGAGGTGCCGGAAATGCTATCCAAAGCCTCGTCCCTCTGGTACGTCGACGCACTCGATCCGTTGGCGGTACTCCGTGCGAACCACGATCCCGACCCGGACGCGGCACTCGCCCTCGCGAAGCAGCTGCACGCCGACCGAGATGTCTTGCCGATCATGGTCGGCACGCTCGGCGGTTGCGCGGGCCCGGACGTCGACGAGGTCTACATCGGCTGCTATCCCGGTGTCACTGTGGTGTGTTCGACGCAGGCGGCGCTGGTGCATCCGACGGCCCTGCCGGAACTGCTGGTCCGTCCGCTGGCTTCGGAGCACACTTACCTCGTCTCGTTCGACGCCGCGCACGGCTGGGGTGCGTTCGCGCATTGGGAGCGCGGCGAATTCCGCCGCGCGTTCAGTTCGACGCGGGTGAACATCCTCGAAGACGAGGGCCTGCCGCTGGTGTGGGAGCGCCCCTACTGGGCGGGCGACCATCCGGTGCACTGGTATCCCGGCGACCTGCCCGACCCGCAGACCCTGCCATTCGATCCGCCCGAGTTCGCCGACGCCGCCAATCACCAATGGCTCGGATTCCACTACCGCGCCGCGGCAACCGACGGCGCACTGATCCCCGGCGATATCTCGGTGTGCGGGTTCACCCTGTATCCGAAGGGGCAAGCACCCGACCCGGCCACCCTGGTATCAGGGGACGGACGACCGGACATCGACGCGAAACGCAGACGCGGCCTGTTCAGTTGGCTGCGCGGCCGAGACCGCGTCTCCTGACAGGCACCGCCTGACCGCGCGGCCGCACATAGACCCCCGATAGGCCCCGCGCTTGAACGAGCGCGGGCGGCGCACCGCCTCCATAGGCGCAGACGGACGTAGTTCCCTCAACAGCCCCGCGCCTGGACCAGCGCAGGTGAGGCCACCGCTTAAGCAGCAAACCCACCGAACAGCAGCGCCAACCAACCGAGCAGCACGCCCGCCGCGCCGCCCGCGAGCACCCAGCGGGTCACCGGGACGAACCGCCAGCGCCAGGCTGTCGGCGCGGCCCCACCGGCCGCGACGAGGTTCACCACGACCGCGAGTATCGGATGCACCTGCGCCAGCGCGTCGCCGAACGCATACACCGCGACTGCCGTCAGCAGCGCAACCATGCCCGCGACGGTGAGCCCGGCGGCCCACGGTGTCGGGTCCTGGTAGGGCGGATAGGGCCGATACGCCCCATTCGGCAGGTAGTTCACGACCGCCCCTCGTTCACGATGTCCTCACCCGTTCATAGAAAGCCATTGCCGCCGCGGTCGCGACATTCAACGAGTCGGTGCCAGGCGACATCGGAATTCTCGCCCGGATATCGGTGGCTCGCATGGCTTCCTCGGTCAGCCCTGGCCCCTCCGCGCCCAACAGCAAGGCCACCCGCTCCCCCGTCATCGCCGTTGCCAGGTTCACCGCAGCGGGGTTCGGCGTCAGCGCGATGATCTGGAATCCCTTGTCTCGCAGTATATCCAGCCCGCCCGGCCAGTGCGGAAGTTGCGCGAACGGCACCCGAAGCACATGCCCCATCGACACCCGCACCGCCCGCCGGTACAGCGGATCGGCACATCGATCCCCGAAGAGAATCGCGTCCGCCCCCAACCCCGCCGCGTTCCGGAACATCGAGCCGAGGTTCTCGTGATCGTTGATCCCCTCCAGCACCGCCACCGTCCGTGCCCCAGCGAGCGCCTCGTCCACGGTCAGCTCGGCGGGCCGCGGTGCCACCGCGAGCACCCCACGATTGAGATGAAACCCCACCACCTCCGCCATCACCTCGGCACTCGCCCGGTAGTACGGCACATCGACACCATCGAGATCATCCACCAGCTCTGCCCGCCGCTTGTCCACCCCGAGCAACGCACTAGGCCGGAACCGCGAGCCGAGCATCCGCTGCACCACGACAACCCCCTCCGCGATAACCAGCCCCTTGCGCCCAGGCAGATCCGGCCGGCGATCAGCGGATTTGAGGTCACGAAAGTCATCAACCCGCGGATCAGCGGGGTCGTCGATATCGAACACTTCGGCCACGAGGACACATCCTGCCGGGCCACACCGCCACCACCGACACCGGTGCCCGCCCGCTACGGCCAGAGCCGCACTGGCTGAAAATCGGGTGCGGGTGGGTGGGGTCCGTGGGATGGTCCAGGTATGACGCTGATACCCGGTATCACCATTCGATCGGCTACCGAGGGCGATGCGGCCGGGATCGGGCTGGTGGTCCAGACTTCCTTCGGGACACGGCCGGACGAGTCGCTGGGGGAGCCGTATCGGCGACTGTTTCCGCCGCAGGACGCGATTGTCGCGGTCGACGGTGAGCGGGTGGTCGGGCATGTGGAGTCGACGACGATGACGTTGACCGTGCCGGGCGAGCGAACCGTGGAAGCCTGCGGGATCGCCGGCGTCGTAGTGGCGCCTACGCACCGACGACGCGGGATTCTGCGCGCGATGTATACCGAGCAGCACCAGCGCATCGAGGCGGCCGGGTTGCCGTTGACGATCTTCACCGCGAGCCAGGGCGGGATTTACGGACGGTTCGGGTATGGGCCCGCGATCCGGGAGAACGCGGTGAGCATTGATCGGCGGTTCGCGGAGTTCCTGCCGTCCACACCGGATCCGGGCGGGGTAGAACTCGCGGTGCTCGCCGAGGCGACCGAACGGGTGCGGGCGATCTATGACCGCTGGCGCAGGCCGACTCCCGGCGCGCAGGTGCGTCCCGACGCACGCTGGGAGGTCACCTTCCTCGACCCCGAGCGTTTCCGGGACGGCGGTACCGATCTCTTCGTGCTGCTGCATGCAGATGGGTATGTGCTGTATCGGTATCGGTATCGCGACTCCGTCAGGATCGCCGATGTGGTCGAGATGCGGACGGTAACCGCCGATGCCCATGCCGCACTGTGGCGGACCCTCTGCGGGCTGGATCTCATCACCAGGATCGACGCCGAACTCCCCGACAACGACCCGCTCCCCTACCTACTGACCGATCCCCGGCTGGTCCGGACGAACCAGCGCTACGACGGACTCTGGTTGCGGCTCATGGATGTGCCCGCCGCGCTCAGCGCGCGTTCGTATCTGCGCGACCTGGATGTCGTGTTCGCAGTGACCGACCCGTTCCGGAACGCGGGCGGCACCTTCGCACTCAGGGTGCGCGACCGTGTCGCCGACTGCACGCCGACTACCCGCGCCGCCGATGTCGAACTCGGCATCGATGTGCTCGGCAGTATGTACCTCGGCGCGTATCCGGCGCGGGTGTTCGCCGCCGCGAACCGGTTGCAAGCCAAGGATTCCGGGCAGGTGCGCGCCATCGATGAGGCGTTCGGCGCCGAACGCGACGCGGAACTCGGTTGGTTCTTCTGACATCGTGGCCGACACCGCCCATCGGTGTCGGCTGCGCCTCGGCGCTGGGGCGGATGTCGCGGCATCGGTGCCGTTGGGCGGGTTGCGCCGATGCCGCATCAGGGTCCGACCCGGAGAACGATGTAGTCCCCTGGAGTGATGCCCGAACTGCCGATCTGCTGGCATGCTGGAACGCATGAAGCCGATTCAGCTGGTTCTCAATATCCTCTGGCTCGTGCTGTGCGGGTTCTGGATGGCGCTCGGCTACCTGCTGGCGGGGATCATCTGCTGCATCCTCATCGTCACCATCCCGTTCGGTATCGCGTCGTTCCGGATCGCGGCCTACGTGCTGTGGCCGTTCGGGCGGACCACGGTGGAGAAGCCGTCCGCGGGTGCGGGCTCACTGCTCGGCAACATCATCTGGTTCATCGTCGCGGGCTGGTGGCTGGCGCTCGGCCATCTGTTCACCAGCATTCCGCTGTTCATCTCGATCATCGGAATCCCCTTCGGCTGGGCGAATCTCAAGCTGATCCCGCTGTCGCTGTTCCCGCTCGGCCGCGAGATCGTCGACAGCGATCAGCCGTTCGGTGCCCGGTATCCACAGGACTCCAGGTACTGACCGCCGGCAGGGTTATTCGGACTCGGTGACGAGTTGCTTCATGATGCCGACGGCTTTGGTCAGCACAACCAGCTGCTCGTCGGTCAGCGTGGACAGCTGCTCGGTCATCCAGGCCTCACGGGCGCTGGTCTCATCGGCGATCAACGCGCGACCCGCATCCGACAGCGAGACAATGATCTGCCTGCCGTCGGTCGGATGCGGCTTGCGCTCCACCAACTCCAGGTCCGTCAGTGAGGCGATCACTCGCGTCATCGACGGCGGCTGCACGCGCTCCTTCGCGGCAAGGGCGCCCGGCGTCATCGCGCCGTCCCGGTGCAGGGTGGCCAGCGCGGAGAGCTGGGTCAGCGAAATTTGTGCGTCGGCGCGCCGCCCCCGCAGATGTCGCGTCAAACGCACCACCGCGAGCGACAGCTCACCCGCGAGAGCTCGAACATCCGATGGCGTTGTCACAGTGGCAAACGATACGGGACCCGTTGGCTGCGGGACGACTGTTCCCGCAGCTACGCTAGGGCGGTGACGCAGAAAGTGCCCGAGATCCCGCAGCGGCTGACCGATCCACGGCCGGTACTGGCCGTTGGCAGCGCGCTGTGGCTGATCGCCACGATCGTGGTGTGGGCCAGCGGCGATCGCTGGGAGTCGGCCCGCCCGGTGTGTCTCATGGGAATGGCGGTCGGCTTGCTGGGGTACACGATCTTCGCGATCCAGCGCCGCGGCGCCCGGCGTGGCGACAAGGGCGCGCAAACGGGTCTGTAGCGTCCGTCAGACCACATCGAATTCGTCGCTGGTGCCGGTGAACGGGTGCAGCGCGCCGTCGGGGCTCAGGCTGTCCGCGTAGTGCTGTAGCCGGTATCGACCAGGCGCCGCGTCGGCGGGAACATCCCAGGTGAAGCGGGCCACGGATGCGGCGGTGCCGCGCTTGCTCCAGTGGAACCGCACCGCCCACTCACCCTCGTTGGCGACGCGCACCCACTCGCCGGAGTCGTTGCGCCGCTGCACTTCCAGGAACGTGCCGTTGCGGCGTGGGTTGTGCTTCGGGTGTGCGGAAACGAATTCGGCGGCGACCTGGGTGCCACGGGCGGCAGTGGCCGCGGGCTGGATCAGCACGTCACCGAAGTTGCGGCCCGGCGGCGTCATATCGGGACCGGGTGCGGACTGGAAATTCGGCTGCATGGCGGACACGTCGCGCGGGGCGGGGCCGCGGGGAACCTGCTGACGGTCCGCGAAAGCCGTTGCCAGTCGGGTGAATTCCTGTAGATAGGCACTCGAGGTGTAGCGCCCGAACAGGGTTGACGCGCCCTCGTACTGCTGGGAGTCGTACTCCTCCGGAGTGGTGACGTATTCGTGATAGGAGTTCGCATAGCCCTGCAGGAGCACCTGCTCCAGCGATACACCGAGCGCTGCCGCCACCGCGCGGCGGATCCGCAGGCCGGAGACGATGGTGAACTCCCCGCCACCGGCCGCCAGGTACAGCTCGCCGATGCGGACGATCTGGATGGGCACCACACTCGGCACCCACGACACCGGCGGCAGCAGACCGAGCGGCGCCGCAATCGCCTTGGGCGCCTGGGCATCCGCGAGCCAGGACGGTGCGGGGGCGTTGGGGTTGCCGAGCGCGTCGATGAACGGGTTGCGCACGCCCTCCGGAATGGGAATGCCTGGCAGACCAGGGCCGTCCTCGGTGCTGCCCGCGATGAGCGAGACGCCCGCCGCCGCGGGCGCGGTGTGGCGCGGCTGCCCGTCCGGGGTGAAGCGGCCGTCGACGGCGATGTCGGCCAGGTCGATATAACAGAGCATCGAGTCGGCCGGCCCGCTCAGCGACTTCGCTTCGGCAAGTGCGGCTTTCGCTGCGTGGTACTGCCGTTCACCGATGATGCGGGTGTTGTCGAACTCGTCCTCGGTGGGGCCGGAGCCGGGGCGCAGGTTCAGGTTCGGCGACATGTCGCCCGCGTTGGTCTGCGCGAACGCGGCGATGAAATCGACGGCGCCGTCGAGGTATCGGACGCCGTGTTCGATGTGCTCGAACGAGAAAGACGCGTAGCCCTTGTTATCCGCGCTGATCAACCTGTTCTGATTGGTCATCGAGGTGTTGTGGGTCGCGAACCAGGTGATGGCGCCGACTTGTCTGCCGCCCTTGACGATCGACAGCGCGGTGACCGCCGGATCGATGGCCTGCGGGAAATGCTGTTTGTCCGCATCGGGGTTGCGGTCGAAGGCAACTCGCGAGCGATTGACGCTGGCGTTGTGCAGCTCGCTGCGTCCGAGCGCGAGCGTGCCGGGACCGAGATCGGCGTGTGCGGCGGCGATCGCTTCCACGATGCCGTTCACCTCGGCGTCATAGACCTGCTGCTGAAAACCGAGAATCGAGAGGTTGTATGCGTAATCGTTGCTGGAGCCACCGCAGGTCGCGTGTGAATGCGTCGAAGTGAGCAGCACATTCTGCTCGGTGTAGAGGTCACCGAAGCGGCGGGCGAGCTCGAGCATGACGCCGCGGTGCACAGACTGGAAAATCATGCCGTTCTCCGCGACGGCGAAGACGATTCGCCGCTCGGAGGTGGCGATGATGAACGCGCGGGCGCGCGGGCGCAGGTGAATGCCCGCGGTCTGCTGCTCCAACTGCGAATAGCCCATCATCCCGCATTCGGCGGCCGGGCCGGTGATGTCGGACAGGCCGATGCCGACGAGGTATCCGCCGGACGCCGGTGCGGCCGCGGCGGACGCACTCAATGCCGTAGTTACGCCCGGCACCGTGGCCATCGCAGCCGCGGTAACCAGCGTGGCCGAACCAGTCGCGGTTCGGGCCAAAACCGTTCTGCGTGACACCGGCATATGTGTCTCCCTTCGATCCCGATGTGCAGCGAACCACACAACTGGACGCTCGTCCAGTCGAGATTTTTCGGCCGCGCGAATTGACTGTGCGCTTCTCGGACGCTTAACTCCCTGAGGTGTCCTCCCGATTGAGCGTCGAAGAACGACGGGCCCACCTTATCGAGGCAGCCATCGGCCTTGCCGAGAAAAAAGGCGTGGCAGGCGTGACCACGCGCGATGTGGCTCAGGCGGCAGGTGTTTCGCTCGGTGTGGTGCATTACTGTTTCGAAAACAAGGACGCGCTGATGACCGAGCTGGTCAAAGCGTTGTCGATGGAATTACGCGATTCTGTTGACGCCAATGAAACAGTTTGGCAAGACGCCGGAAGTGGAAAAGAAGCGCTTCAGAAATTGGTACGCGCCGGACTGGAACTGATGTGGCTCAACATTGAAGCCACACCGGAACGACAGCTACTCACTTACGAAACCACGACTTACGCACTTCGCGAAGGCGAACAAACACCGGCGAAACTCGCGATTGCGCGCGAACAGTACGCGTTCAACGACTCCACCGTCGCCGACATCCTCGATCACGCGCGCGATGCGACCGCCAGCCGGTTCACGGTCCCCGTGCACGATCTGAGCCGGTTCACCCTCAACGTCATCGACGGAATCGTGCTGCGCTGGCTGGTCGACAACGACAGCGAGAGTGTTCGCGGGCAGTTGGACCTGCTCAGCGAAATGGTGTCGAGCTACGCGGCATAGGCGGGCGGTCGAGGCCCGGCCACGGAGGATCAGTCCTGCGCGTGCGGCCCTCGGACATGCAAGGTTGCCCCGTCCTGCCACCACGGGACGGCGACCGTAGCGGTCACGGCGCCGTGCAGACGTATGCGAAGGTCGTCGTGCACAACCAGGTCCCCTTGCTGCGGGGGCAGCGTGAAGAGTTGGCGCAGTACAACTCCGAGCGGTTCGGACGACCAGGTGGCCCGTCGGCCGCTGCCGACCACATCGGCGGTGACGGCCTCCGAGACAACGGGCAGATCGAGCAAGGTCGCCAAGGCGGGGGCAGTATCGACATCGCCGACAACCAGGCGGTCCGGCGGGAGTGCCAGGCCGAACCACGGCTGGTCCAGCACGAAGGCGTCGGCCGGGTCCACCACCGCTCCGGACAATGCGCGCACGCGATCGGGCACGTCGAGGTCGGCCAGGTCGAGCCGCTCTGCCGCGACCGCGGCGGCCAATCGTGCGTGGGTTCGTGAAATCACCTCGGGTGAAGGGGTTTTCGCCGGATCGGCGAGGGCAGTCAGGAGTGCGGCGGCCAGCTCCGGGGTGATGGCATCGGGATTCGCCAATGCGGCGCGCAAGGCATCGATGTCATGGCGACCGAGGCCGGGAGCGGCGAATTCGGTTAACAGGTCGTCGAATTCGGTGTCGGCGGGGTGTCGCAATAGGCCGAGCACCGTGCCGTCGATACGGGCGTGCCTGCGCAGCCACCACGCGGTGTAGCCATCGGGGTCGGCGAGTAGCCATCGGGTCCGTTCGCCGGAAGCCAACTGCCGCAAGGCCTCTGGCCAAGCGGCCTCGGCCACCAAGTCCAGGTCGCGGACGGCGGCCAGCTCCGGCGGATCCTCGGGCAGGCCCGACCACCAGCTTTCCTCGTCGTCCAGATGATGATCCGGGCCGGTCGGATCCACCTCGACGACGACACTGAAATCCCAGCCGACGCCGACAGCCCGCAGTGCCTCCGCGCCGTAGCCCTCCACCAGGTCCTTGGCGGCGGTACCGAACGGCGAATCCTCGACCAAAAGATCACGCAGTGGAGCCCCGGGCAGCAGCAGCTCGTCGGCAGGCAGCAATTCCCCCGAGCTATCCGGCAATTCGACCAACCCGAGCCAGGAGGGCAACGCGCCCGGGTCGGCGTTCGCGGCGAGCCGCAGCACCGCATCCGCGGTATCCGGATCGCCCGGCTGGTCCTCCAACTCGGCGCGCAAGCCCGGATCGCTCAACAAATCCTCAGCGGTGGCGGTGCGCGCGCCCAACCGAGCCAGCAGCGGATGCGCCGCCTCCGGATGCACCAGCCGCGCCCAATGCACTGGAATGGGGTCCTCGAGCCGATCATCCAAAACCACTGTGCGCGGCCCGGTCACGAGCCGCCCATCGGCCAGCGGCACCGCGAGCGCCCCCAGCTCCTCGGCGGTCAACGGATCGACCACAAACGGCTCCAGCGCCGCATACAGCGAATACCACCACTGCGGCGACCGCTCCAGCCCACCGGACAACTCCGCAAGCCGAGCCAGCCCCAACCGATGCACATCCAGCACACCGAGCGCCTCGCCATGCGCACGCCCGGACAATTCCGGAAGCACCAACGGCCCGACCACATCATCGATCAGCCCGGCCAATTCCATCGTCAGCCCAGCGAACACACTCGCCCGAGTCGGCACAGCGGCAGCCGCTGCCCTACCCGGCAGTGCCTGTCCCCCTGCAAATTCCAGACCCTCGGTAGCGCCATGCACGCGCGCAGCGGCCGGAACGGTGATAGCCGCCCCGTCATCGCGCAGTTCCTGACCGGCAGGCGGTTCCACACCCTCTCGTCCGGCCGTAACCGCACCGGATGTGTCCGAGCGATCAGTGACAGCGTCCGCGCTATCTGGGAACGGCTCGGCCCAGAGCGAATCCGCGTCATCGAAGTCGGCCGCAGCCGTATCGGACGGGCCGGTGACCACGGGGAGCCAGGAGTGGGTTTGGAGTTCGCGGACCAAGGCTTCGCGGAGCAGGCCGTCGGCTTCACTGCGGGCGAAGCCGGGGGTCGGGACGAGAATGAGGCGGTCGCGGGGTGGGAGGGCGCGGGCGAAATCGCCGTATCCCTTTGCCAGTTCGGCGAGGCGGGCGCCGGGGAGCAGGCGGCGGCGGTCCGGTTGCATTGGAATGTCCGCGATCAGGAGGGCCGGTAGCGACAGCTCCTCGTCGGATCGGGTCGGTGCGCGCAGCACATCCGGGGCGACGGCTACCGGCCTGCCTTCGCGAAGCGGCAACAGCCAGCGGGCACGGCTGGTCCGGTACTCCCACCACACTCGGTCGAGGTCCGGGCCGGAGATGCGCAGCGCACGCAGGCCGGTCCGCTGCGGGCCGGTGTCGCTCGGATCCGTGACCGTGCAGGTCAGTTCGTCGTCGCCGATTCGGATGCTGTGCAGCGCGGGGAGCTCCAGCAGAAGGTCGGCGGCTTCGGAGCGCATTGCGGTAAGCAGGGCCGGTGCGTCGATGTCGTCGCGCAGGCGCAGCACCACTTCGGTGTCGCCGTCCGCGGGGGCAGCGGTGCTCGGCCAGGCCAGTCGCAGCACCGGTGGGGCGAACTTGTCGGCGGTCTCGGGCACGGTGATTGCGTTGTCGTGCAGTGCGTTCCACGTGTTTTCGCGCGAGAACACCAACGAACCGGTGGTCGAACGCACCTCGATCTCGTCGCTCACCGACAGCACGGCGGTGAAGCCGACGCCGAACCGGCCGACGCTCGCGGCCGGATTCGCCTTCGCGGACGCACGCAGTGCGGTGAGTGCGTGTACGCCGGAGATGTCCAGTGGTGCACCGGTATTCGAGATGTGCAGGGTGCGCCCGTCGAGCTGGACAACAAGGCGGCCGGCGACGCCCGCCTTCGCGGCGGCATCGGCGGCGTTCTGGGCCAGCTCGGTCAGTAGCCGATCCCGATACCCGGCCCGCACGAGATCCGCCTCGGTTGTGGCATCCTCCCGCAACCGCGTCGGCGAATCACGCCATGCGGCAAGGACCGCAGCGCGCAGCGTCGAGGTACCGAACGAATCGGACGCCTCGGACGCGTCGCTCAGCCCTGTGTCGATGATTCGGACTCCGGCCGCGCATCGACATCAGACTCGCCCGCGCCACCGGCAGCCTCGACACCCGCGTCAGCGCCCAGCGCCTGCTCAGCAGTCGAAGCCGATTCAGCAGTAGAAACCGAATCCACGCTCGGGACCGACTCGGCTTCCGGCGCCTGCTCAGCAGCAGGTGTCGCGTCGACAGCAGATGCTTGTTCGATGCTCAGCGCCGACTCGACACCCGAATCCTGATCCGACACAGCCGAACCGATGCTCGTCTGCGACGCATCCGACCCGATCGCAGCATTGTCGGCGGCTTCGTCGATCGACTGGGCTACCTCGGCCGCCGCACTCCGAGGGCTCTGCACGCCCTCGGCACTCAACGAAACCGCAGCGCCCGACTCACCAACGGTGCCCGGCTCAGCATCGATATCGCCCGACCGACCCGCACCTGCGGGCTGAGCCGTCTCATCCGCTGCGCTCACCGGAGCCACGCTGCTCGACTCGGCCGCCCTATCTGCCTCGGCCACAACATCGCTCGGCAGGCCAGTGGTCGACACAGCCTCGGCATTCGAGTCACCTGGAACGCTCACCGCTGCCGCAGCATCCGACCCAGCCACCGTGCTCGGCTCAACCACCGCACCACCCGTCAGGCCCGCGTCGGACACCGCCTCAGCGTTCGGCTCGACCTCGGCACTCACCGGAGCCACTGCATCCGACTCGACCATCGTGGTCGGCTCAGCCACATCGCCCGCCGCACCCACAGTCGAGTCGGCCTCGGCGCTCGCCGGGGCCGCGGCGGCCGGCTCCACCACCGTGTCGGTGGATTCAGCTGCGACTGTGCTCACGAGATCGGCTGCTGCCGTGTCGTCGGCGACGGTGCTCGAGTCGACTTCGGTCGATGCCTCGGTGTCCGTCGCGTCGCCGGCGGGTGCTGATTCCGGCTCCGGCTTGCGCGGGGCTTCCTGGGTGATGACGTCGAAAGCCGCGTCGTCGTAGGCCTCGTAGAGCGGGGAGCCGCCGCCGGTGGGGAGGACGGTGTCGGAGTGTGCGCCGCAGCCGTATTCGGCGTGCACCACTCGGCCGTCGGCGCCCATCGCGTTGCCGCACACGCCGAAGGCGGCGCGCATGGCGCCGGCCAGCGGCAGGTAGAAGCCGCATAGGCCACAGGTGGATGGAGCCGCCTTGGCCATGTCGGTGTCGGGGCCGAACTCGGTGTACCAGCGCTCGGCCGCTTCTTCCCGGCCTTCGAGGCTCAGCACCTGGGTGCGGCCGAGGCCGATCTCGCGCGCGACCTCGTCGACCGCTGGGTCGCCGCTGGCGACATACCCGGGGACCAGGCGTGGATCGTTCGGCACGGGGGCGAGGAGGTCGCCGGGCGCCAGATCACCCGGGCGCACCCGCTGATCCCACGGCACGAAATCGGGCGCGACCAACGCGTCCGGGCCCGGCAGCAATGCCGACTCGCTGACCGTGGCGTACGCCGCACCGGGTGCGGCCGCGACGACGACGGCCCACTGCCAGCCGCGGTAGCCGGGCAGGGTGGCTTCGAAGCGGTGCGTCGCGGCACTGTCGTCCTCCGCGGTCACCCCCAAATGCGCGCCGACCCCGGCGGGCTCCAACTCCACGAGCGCTCGACGGGCCACGTCGACGGCATCGGCCAGGATCGGCCACACGCCGGACTCCGAAACAGAAACTGCGCTCACGGCTTACATTTTGCCGTATGGAGCGCAATCGGCGTTCGTTGGCCGTCGCAGTACTGGTCAGCTTGCTCGCATCGACCGGCTGCGGCGGCGCAGACGACCAACCACAACGACTGAAAATCGAGGTCATCGGCACCCGTCCGCACGATCCGACGGCATTCACCCAGGGCCTCGAAATCGACGGCAACGTGCGCTACGAAGGCACGGGCAAGCCGGGCGCGTCGAGTATCCGCGCGACCGACCTGGCCACCGGAGCCGAACTGGCCCGCGTCGATCTCCCCGATCCGTACTTCGGCGAGGGTGTGACACTGGCCGGCGACACCCTCTGGCAGCTCACCTGGAAGGACCGGGTTGCCTTCGCACGAGACCCGGTGACACTGGCCGAACGCGGCCGAGTGCCCTACGAGGGCGAGGGCTGGGGCATCTGCACCCGCGCGGACAAGCTGGTGATGAGCAACGGCACCGACGAGCTCACCTTTCGTGACCCGGTCACCTTCGCGCCGACCGGCACTGTCACCCTCGGCAACCGTCGCAAGGCGCACCTGAACGAGCTCGATTGCGCCGCGGACGGTTCGGTGTACGCCAACGATTACCCCACCGACACGATCCTGCGGATCGATCCCGACACCGGCCGGGTCCTCGCCGAGATCGACGCACGCGGCCTGCTCGCACCCGCGGCCCGCGTGGACACCGACGTGCTCAACGGCATCGCCCAGATCCCGGGCACCGACCACTTCCTGCTCACCGGCAAGTACTGGCCGACCATATTCGAAGTCAGATTCGTGCCCGCCTGAATTGCGACGGGGGTCACGTTCCTCCGACACCCTGGAGCGCAAGTGAACCCCACCCGCGGAAGTACGACAGAATTGGGTGCGTGACTACTCCCCGCGATCCCTCCGGCCCTGACAATGGTCCGTGGGATGGCGAGGAGGCTCCGCCGATCCAACGGCACCCCGGCTTCGACCGATATCCGCCACCCAACGCACCTTCGGCTCGACGGCCGCTGCCGGATCCGGAGCCCAGTCGCCGCCAACCGCCGCCTGCCGCACGGCGACCGCAGTTCGACACCCGACGGCTACCGGAGACCAGGCCCGAACCTGCCGACCCGGCCCAGTTCGAAACCCGCCGCATGCCGGCGCAGGGCGAACCCGACCGATCCACCCCCGACATGCGCAAACCGCCGCACACCGAACCGGACGGCTACGCCGAACCGACGGACGACAGCGCCTCATCGGGCGAACCACGCATCCCCCGCAAGCTGACCGTCACCAGGGTCGCCGCGATGCGCGGCCAAGAACTGACCAAACGCGGTATCGCGTCCTTCCAGCGCGCCGCGAAGGCCGACGGCGCGGAGAAGTCGGGCCTCACCGCGCTGACCTACGCCACGATGGCGAACTTCGCCCTCGACGCCGCGATCGCCGTCGCCCTCGCCAACACGCTCTTCTTCGCGAGCGCGACCGCGGAGAGCAAGTCGAAGGTCGCGCTGTATCTGCTGATCACCATCGCGCCGTTCGCGTTGATCGCGCCGCTGATCGGACCGCTGCTCGACCGCTTGCAGCGCGGCCGCAGACTCGCGCTCGCCACCTCGTTCGCGCTGCGTGCGGTGGTCACCGTGGTGCTGATCGTGGCCTTCGATACCTGGGCGCTCTATCCGCTCGCTCTGTGCATGATGGTCGGCAGCAAATCGTTCTCGGTGCTCAAGAGCGCGGTGACGCCACGCGTGCTGCCACCGGATATCGATCTGGTGCGCACCAACTCTCGGCTCACCGTGTTCGGTCTGGTGGGAGGCACCATCGGCGCGGGCGCGATCGCCGCGGGCGCCGCCGCGATCGCGAGCTCCACCGGCGCACTGATCTTCGCCACCGCGATCGCGGTGGCAGGCACCTATCTGAGCCTGCGCATCCCGCGCTGGGTCGAGGTCACCGAGGGCGAGGTCCCGGCGACCCTCAGCTACCACGCCCACACCGAAGTACTGGATCCGGCAAAGGAATCCACGATCCCGCCGCGCAAGCGCAGGCAGCCGCTCGGCCGAGCGGTCGTCACCGGGCTGTGGGGCAACAGCGCCATCCGGGTGCTGACCGGCTTCCTCACTTTCTATGTGGCCTTCGTCGCCAAGGCGACCGAGCACGGTGGCGTGCAGCAGGCAGCCATGCTCGGCGTGGTCGGTGTCGCGGCGGCCATCGGCAACTTCACCGGCAACGCCACCGGCGCCCGGCTCAAACTCGGCAAGCCCTCGCTGATCGTGCTCAACTGCACTGCGGCGTGCACCCTCATCGCGCTGTTCGCGGTGTTCGCGAACAATCTGCTCGGCGCGGCGCTGGCGACGCTGGTCGCGGCCGGTGCGAGCGCGCTGGCGAAGGTCTCGCTGGATGCGTCGATCCAGGACGACCTGCCGCCCGAGTCGATCGCCTCCGGCTTCGGCCGGTCGGAGACCGTGCTCCAGCTCAGCTGGGTTGTCGGTGGCGCCGCCGGTGTGCTGCTGCCGACCGACTACTGGAAGGGTTTCGCGGTCGTTTCGGCGATACTCGTCATCGGACTGGTCCAGACCTTCGTCAGCTTCCGAGGTCACTCCCTGTTGCCCGGTCTCGGCGGCAATCGACCGCAGCACGCGGAGCAGGAGGTTCCGCAGGCGCGGCCGCATGCCCCCGAAGCAAGCAGACATCGCGGTGCGGACACCCAACGCATTCAACGAGGGATAGGAGATCCCATCTAGTGAGTAAGCCCAGGACCCGAACCCTCGTCGCGCTCGGCGCAGCCGCCGCGCTGGTGTTCGTCGTCGCGTACGTCGGCGTCCTCGCGGTGCTGATCCGCAACGCCCCCGAGCGGGAGCCGGAGATCACCGCCTACGCCCACGGAACCGCCGTCACCGTGCGTCCGTATGGATACTGCTCACCGTTGATGCAGGACTGCCGAATCCTGCCGGAGCGCGGCCCCGATGCGGACACTGGCTCGATCTTCTCCCGGCTGCCGTGCGGTGCGGCGACACCGGACTGTCAGAACGGCAAGACGGTCCGACTAGAGGTGCCTGCGGGCTACCCGCTGCAGATGTCGCTGCCGAAGAAGATCGCGGACGCACCGTGGATCGCCCGATTCGTCTACGTGCTGCCCAACGGCGACACGGTGGACCGAGTGGTCAGCCGCAACGACTACCCCGAGGGTGCGCTCAACCTGACCATCGACTCGACGCCGGAACCGGAGCTGCGCCTCATCGGCGTCGAAATGCAGCTCCCGATCCTCGCCAAGGACGAGACAGGCCAGGAGTTCTATCTCCCGCACGCCGCCTGGTCGATCAGCACGCTGTAAGAACTCCTGCCCGACAGCCGATTTCGCGAGCGGACAGTAACTCGCCGGGAACATCCGTACCCGGCGAGTTATCTCACTCAGTGATCCAGTTCGCGCGCTACGGCACGGACGACCTCGGAAATGCGTTGCGCGGTCTTGCGATCCGGGTACTTGCCCTTGCGCAGGTCCGGCTGCACCTTGGCCTCGAGCAGGGTGATCATGTCCTCGACCATCCCGTGCAGCTCGTCCGGCGTGTGCTTGCGGACGACGGGCTCCCGATGTGCGCCGCGCTCGCGCTCCTGGCCCTGACGGACCGACGGCGGCGCCTCGAGCACCTTCAGGCTCAGCGCCTGCGGCCCACGACGGCCCGCGGCCATCCCGAATTCGACGCGCTGGCCAGGCTTGAGCGCTTCGGTGCCCTCGGGCAGCGCGGAGGAACGGACGTAGACGTCCTCACCCTCGTCCTGGGAAAGGAAGCCGAAGCCCTTTTCGACGTCGTACCACTTAACCCTGCCGGTCGGCACTGCGCTCACCTGTTCATCGTCGAAAGTCGGACCCTGTTGTCCGAGCACATCCGTCTGCCCGGGACCCACCGCGCGAAGCATCGCGAGGCAGATCCTGTCAGTTTGCGAAAAGTAACGCGCCCCACTCATGCAGGACGCGATTCTCACCGAGTCTACCCCGGTGCCAATAACGCAAGCACATCAGTTTTACGGTCTTCGAGTGACGAACCCCTCTGCGCCGCCGCCTCCGAGCGGGTCTCCGCGCCGCTCGAGCGATCGGCTGTTGCACCTCGCACTCGGCCTGTTCGCGATCGGATTGCTGGCGATCGTCGCGATCTTTCTGACGCCGATCCTCAGCGACTCCTCGCCGGGGCTCTGGCTGTATCTGATCGCCATGCTCGCGCCGCTCGGATTCTTGGTCGGCTTCGGGTACGCACTGTGGTCCGGCCGCCGATCCCGGTGACGCGAACACGGTTACCCGACCCGATTGTTACCAAATCTCGAGTGTGATCCTCGTCACATAACGACGGGGTCACGGAGTGGTGACGGCCCCTAATCGGCCCGTTCGCACCACTTCCCATCTGCGCTAAAGCCTTCGGGCACTTACCGAGACCACTCCGAGACCCACGGGTACACGCCGGTTACCAAATAGTGATTTTTCTCGGCGATCGTCGTACGGTCTTACCCAGCCGGGACACCCGGCAACCACCGGCCCGCCGCACCAAGCCTCACCCCGCGGGTACCGGACCCCGACGGAAATAGGGGTGAGGGCGGACGGACGACCTCTCAGTCCGACCACATGCAGGTGCGTAGGAGAGGCAGAAGAACCCGATATGAGTGGACGCCATCGCAAGCCAACCTCCACCGGGCGCACTGTTGCCAAGGTCGCCGTTACCGGCGCCATCATCGGCACCGCCGGTGTAGCCCTCGCTGGCAACGCCGCTGCGGCACCGGACTCCGACTGGGATCGTCTCGCGCAGTGCGAGGCAGGCGGCAACTGGGGCATCAACACCGGCAACGGTTTCCAGGGCGGGCTGCAGTTCTCCCCCGGCACCTGGACCGCGCACGGAGGCGGCGAGTACGCCGCGACCGCCAACCAGGCCAGCCGCGAACAGCAGATCGCTGTCGCCGAGAAGGTCCTCGCCACCCAAGGCTGGGGCGCTTGGCCCTCTTGCTCCTCCAATCTCGGACTGAGCAGCGCACCCACCGTGCGCACCGCACCGAAATCGCCGGATGCCACGCCGCGCTGGCAGCCGGCCGAGGAATCCCCCCTGCAGGTGCAGCCGGCGGACAGCTCGCAGCAGGTCTTCTCCGCAGTCGACCGCGCCGTTGCCGTTGTGCAGGCACAAGGCGTGCAGATTCCGCAGGAAGCCCTCGACTTCTTGAGCGGCGCCAAGGCGAGCAACATAAAGCTCGATCCGACCATCGTGAACTTCTTCGAGGCCAATAAGGGACTTCTCCCCTCCTGAGCCGCGTTCACGCTGAATCTCATTCACACAGAGTCTTATTCACGAAGAAGGTCCCCGCATCAACGAAGATGCGGGGACCTTTTTCGTGTCCGCAGGCTTTCCGCCCGGGATCAGCGATTGATCACCGTGTTCGGATGCATGTACGGCAGCTGATCGGCCGGAACCGGAAACTCGGTGTCCTCACCGTACGGCGAGAGTCCACCGGAACGAGCCGACGAGAGTTCGGTGACCACATGATCACCGTCGGCTACCTTGGGCCAGCCATTGTCGACGTAGGGTTTCTTCGATTTGTTCACCACGGCCCCATGCTAACCCGCCGCTATGCGCCTACAGCCATATAGGTGGGTGCCGAAAATGCATACTCCTGCTCCGCCGGGCACCTGCGCTGCACCGTAGGCTGGACCCGATGATCGCGACCGACTCCTTGGCCGGATGGCTCGGTGCCCGCAGCGATGCCCAGCTTGTGGCCTTGCTCGAACTCCGGCCCGATCTGGCCGTGCCACTGCCCTCGTCGATGGCGGTGCTCGCCGCACGCGCCCAGCAGCGTGCGTCGGTGCTGCGTGCCACCGACGATCTGAACACGCTCGAGTTCGCGATTGTGGAAACCCTTGCCGTACACGGCGTCACCCACTCCGATCGGGCGGCCACCCCGCTACAGCGCAGCGCGTTGCACGTGCAGCTGAGCGAACGCGTCAGCGCGGCAGAACTCGACGCCGCACTGGCGCGATTGACCGACCGTGCGCTCATCTGGACCGACGGCGAGGACCTGCGGCTGGTTCCGGCCGCCGCCGAGGCGCTGCCATGGCCGATCGGCAGCACCACCGAAATCCCGGACGCGCTCACCGAACCGGAGGTGGTGGCCGCCCTCGCCGAGATCGCGCCCGCCGAACGGGCACTGCTGGACAAGCTCGCCACCACCGGCCCGCGCGGCCGCAGCAGGGACGCGGCGCCAGGCACGCCCGAGGACCGCCCGATCCAACGGTTGCTGACACGCAGGCTGCTGCACTGGATCGACGATGAGACGGTCGAGCTGCCGGTCACCGTCGGCCAGATGCTGCGTCGTGAGCCGGTGACCCACCCGCATGCCCTCACCCCGCCACATCCGCGGCTGAGCAAACAAGCCCCCGCGGACGTCAATGCGGTTGCGGCGGGTGAAGTGGGTGAGTTGTTGCGGCACTGCGCGGATGTGCTGGAGGCGCTCGGCCAAGCGCCCGCGCCCGCGTTGCGGGCAGGCGGACTCGGCGTGCGGGAGTTGCGTCGCATCGCCAAACAGACCGGAGTCGACGAAGCTCGGGCCGGGCTGCTCGTCGAACTGCTCGCGGCGGCGAGGCTGGTCGCGAAGGGCATGCCGGACCCGCCACCGGAGTTCGACTCCACCGACGACTTCTGGGCGCCGACGCCCGCGGCCGACGCCTGGCGTGATGCCCCGCTCGCCCGCCGCTGGGTGACCCTCGCGCTGGCCTGGCTCGATCTGGACCGGATGCCATGGATGATCGGGATGCGCGACGCCAACGACAAGCCGCTCGCGGCGCTCGCGATCGAGCTACGCACCCCGCACGCGCCGCGCGATCGGCGCGCCATGCTGAACCTGCTCGGTGAATTCTCCTCCGGCACAGCGCTGGATCCCGCTGATATCGGCAGGATCATGGCCTGGCGGCAACCCCGCTGGCGCAGGCATTTTCGCTCGGAGGCGGTCGAGAACACTCTGCGGGAGGCGGCGGCGCTCGGCTTCGTCGGCCGTGGCGCCCTCGGCTCCCCCGCAAGAGCGCTGCTGCACGACGCACCGACCAGCGCGGCCGACGCCGAGGCCGCGATGGAGGCTGCACTTCCCGCCCCGGTCGATCACGTGCTGGTGCAGGCCGACCTGACGGTGATCGCACCGGGTCCGCTGACGGCGGACCTACAGCAGCAAATCGCACTGGTCGCCGATGTCGAATCGGCGGGCGCGGCAACTGTCTATCGGATCGGGGAGACCTCGGTGCGGCGCGCGCTGGACGGCGGTATGACGGCGGCCGAGTTGCACGCGCTGTTCACCACCCACTCGCGCACGCCGATTCCGCAGGCGCTGACCTATCTGATCGACGACGTGGCCAGGCGGCACGGGCAGCTGCGGGCCGGGATGGCGCAGTCGTTCCTGCGCAGCGACGACCCGGCACTGCTTGCGCAGGTGCTTGCCGCACCCGTGGCGAGCGCGCTTGCGCTGCGGGCGATCGCCCCGACCGTCGCTATCGCCCAAGCCCCGATGGGTGAGCTGCTCGAGCAACTACGCGCGGCCGGATTCGCGCCGGCGGGCGAGGATTCGGCAGGCACGATCGTCGATCTGCGGCCGCGCGGCGCGCGCATCACGATCCGGCCGAACGCGCGGCAGCCCTATCGGCCGACGCCGCCGAGCGCCGAACAGCTGGAGCTGCTGGTGGCGGAACTACGGGCGGGCGAACGCGCCGCCAGCGCCCGCAACGGGCAGTCGGTGCGCACCGACGGCACCCGAACCAGTACCGCCGCAACCCTGGCGCTGCTGCAATTGGCGGCGCGGGTGCGGCGGTCGGTCAATATCGGCTATGTCGACGCCTCTGGCGTCGCGACCCAGCGCGTGGTCGAACCGTTGAAAGTCGGCAACGGTCAGCTCGATGCGCTGGATCCGGTGACCGGCGCGGTCCGGCACTTCACATTGCACCGGATCGCATCGGTCGCCCTACTCGAATAAGCGATGTGGCTCGAGATCAGGCCTTCGGCTTGCCGAGGCAGAAGGTCGTCTTGGGATCCGAGACGGTAATGAATTTTTCCGACTCCGCGCCACAGAGCAGTTCGTCGACCTGTCCGTCGATCCGCTGGATCACCCGGAAAGTCGCCTCGTTGGATGCGCAATCCGCGAACTGGTATCCGGTGAGGTTGTTGTCGATGTAGCAGCTGCCCTGCTTGAAATTCGGCGCCAGGCAGAGGAAGGCGGTGGTGCCGCCGTTCAGAGTCTCCTCGTAGGAGGTGTAATCCTCCGCGCAATCGGTCTTCGTGTCGTAGGTCTGCACAATCTTGTACACGGCCTTCTCCGACGAGCAATCGACCGGCTCGGTCTTGGAGTCGACAGCCGAGCCCTTGATGACGTTGATACAGTCACCGACCTTGGCTTTTGCCGTATCGGACTTGCTCGCGTCCTCGATCGCCGAACAACCGGTCACCGCGACCGCGACCGCGGTCACCGCCAGGAGGGCAAGCACAATCCGTGCCAGCAGCCTCGTTCCTGGGAACTTCACCTGAAAACCTCTCTCACCGAACGCGTTCACGGTAGTCGTGAACGCGGTGAGGATACCCTCACGGTCGCCGAAACCGCATCTGCACTTCGGACGATCTTCGGTGCGCCCGCCTTCGGGCCGGAGAGTAGGTCAGCGCATGCCGAGGCCGTACATCCCCAGAATCGAGTAATTGAGAATCGAGGGGAGCAGGCGGCCGAGGAGTTGAAACCCAAAGTAGTCCACTATCAATGCCTTTCGCAGTCGCCCACGCTGTGGACGTTCAAGCAATCCGAGCTCTGTGTCGCCCGAAGAGGCTAAGTCGTTACGCTTGGAAAGTATGACCCTAGAGGACGTTGCCGTCGACTTGTACGGGCTCGACCCCGGCGCCTTCGTCGCCGCGCGGGCCGACCGGGTCAAAGCGGCCAAGGCCGCCGGCGACAAAGAGCTCGCCGCGGCCATCGGCAAGTTGCGCAGGCCGACGGTCACCGCATGGACGGTAAACCTGCTGGCCCGCGCGGCGCCCGCGGATGTCGAGGCGCTACTGCAACTCGGCGCCGCCCTGCGCACAGCCCAGCGGGAATTGTCCGCTGACCAGCTGCGTAGCCTCACCGCACAGCGTCAGCAGGTGGTGAATGCCCTCGCCAAGCGGGCCGGGGCGCTGGCCGCCGAAAACGGACATCCGGTCGGCGAGGGGGTGCTGCGCGAGGTGGGTCAGACGCTGACCGCGGCACTGGCCGATGCCGACGTCGCCGAGCAGGTCCGCGCCGGAACGCTGGCTACCTCGGCGACCTATGAGGGATTCGGGCCGGCAGGCCCGACGCTGGCAGCGGTCGCCGACACCCCGCCGACACCCGAGCCCGCGGAAACCGCCACCGCGGAAACCGCGCGCCAGGAACTCGACGACGCACTCGAAGCGCTCGAATCCGCACGCACAGCAAGGGATTCCGCGCAATCAGCTACCGAGGACGCGGCAAATCTGCTGGCCGAGAGCAAATCTCGCCTCACCGCTCTTCGCGAAGAGCTGGCCCACGCCGAACAGCAGAAGCAGTTCGCCCGCACCGCGGAACGAGCCGCGCACGATCAATTGCGCTCGGCGCAAAAGCAACTCGACCGCGTGGAGCGCTGGGCGGAGAAGGCGCGCGAGCGCGTCGACACCGAGTGACATGCCCTCAGCCGCGCAGTGCCCCTGGGAAGAGGTACTCGTCGGCGGGCACTGTCTCCTGGTCGAGCCAGGCGCCGAAGAAGCCGGTCAGATCGGCCCTGGATTTCGATTGCATGAAGGTACGGAACTCGGGCATGGAGGCATTGCCGTAGGTATGGGCGACATTGAATTCCCGGACGGCGGTGAAAAACAAGTCATCACCGAGCTGTTTGCGCAGTGCGTGCAGGAATAGCGGGCCACGGTAGTAGACGGAGGTGAATTCGTTCCCGACGCCGGGATCGCCCAAGGAAATATCCCAGAACTTCTGCACATCGCGATATTTCTGAATGGTGGCGCGGTAATCGGCGTCGACATCGGCGCCTTCCATTCGCTCGGGCCACAGGTAATCGGCGGTGTAGCTGGCGAAACATTCGTTCAAGCAGATGTCGGACCATTGCCGCACCGAGACCGAATCGCCCCACCACTGATGGGTGATTTCGTGCACCACGACCTGCAGGTCGGTCCACGGCGCGTAAATCGGCCTGGTCTGGGTTTCCAGCGAGAACTCCAGCTCGGTGTCGACATAGATCCCGCCCGCCGCCTCGAACGGGTAGGGGCCGTACAGCGATTCGACGAAGTCGAGGATCTCGGGTAACCGCTGCTCGGTCTCCCTGCTGTCGTCCGCGTCCGGGGCGAAAGCGCTGACAAGCGGCATGCCGTTGGCGCGACGCTGCTCGAGGTAGCTGAACCGATCGATGGCGACGGTGGTCAGGTAGCCGAGTACCGGCTGACGAGACTCCCAGGTGACCGTCCGTTTGCCGGCGGTGACCGCGTTCTGCGTCCGAACACCGTTGGAGACGACCTCCCATTCCGCGGGGACGGTCGCGTGCAACGCGAACGTGGCCTTGTCCAGCGGGGTGTCGTTGAGCGGGTACCAGGTGGCGGCGGAATGCGGTTCACCCGCGACGAGAGCGCCGCCGCTCGGTGCGAGGGTCCAGCCTTCTCCCTCGACGTCCGCGGCGGGGCCCGCGTAGTCCACGGTCACCGTGAACGACAGGCCGGACAGCAGCGGCAGCAGCGGCGTCACAGTCAGCTCGTGTTCGCCGTTGCGGTCGAAGGCGGCGGGCAGGTTGTTCACCGACACCATCCGCACGTCCGGACCGTCGAAGTCGAGGTTGAACACGCGCAGTGCCTGCGTCGCGGTCGCGTCGATCCGGGTTGTCGCGGTGAGCTGACTACTCGGCGGGTCGTAGTCGAGGGTGACGTCGTAGTGGCGGACGTCGTAGCCGCCGTTGCCGTCCAGCGGGTAGTACGGGTCGCCGAGACCCGGTGCGCCGGTCAGCGGATCCGCGTTCGCGGGCGCCGATGCGACGGTGACGAGCGCCCCGGCCACCGCGACACACAACATGCCGGACAACCTCATTCGACCACCCCTTTCCACCACCCGTGGATTCCGGTACCGCGTACCGACCTCGGTGGATGGTAGTCGCTTCAGTCGGCGGCGCCGGTCAGCGCCACCGACGCACCGAGACCGAAGATCATCGCGCCGCCCGCGCCGCCGACCGCCTCCAGCCGCCGTGGCGAGCGCGCGAACCACGAACGCGCCGATGCGGCGAGCAGTCCCCAGGCACTGTCGGAGACCAACGCGATGCCGAGGAAGATGGAGCCGAGTATCAGGAATTGCAGCGGCATCGCGCCCGCGTCCGGGTCAGCGAAGTGCGGGAGCACCGCCGAGAAGAAGACGATCGACTTCGGGTTGGTAAGCCCGACGAGAACGCCCTGCCGGAATACCCGGGTGTCGGAAGACGAATCGTCCACCGCACCCAATGCTTCCCGCAGCGCCTTGCGCTGCCTGAACGCCTGCACCCCGAGATACATCAGATAGAGGGCGCCGACGAGCTTCACGACGGTGAGCGCGAACGCCGAGGCCGCGATCAGGGCGCCGAGGCCCACAGCGACGAACAGCAGCGCGACGAAGACTCCCGCCGAGTGCCCGAACACCGAGACAAGGGCGGCCCGTCGGCCGAGCGCGAGTGCCCGGCCGATCGTGAACAGCACGCCGGGGCCGGGGATGACGATGATCAGCAACGACGCGGCGATAAAGGCCAGCAGATTGGTCGTGGGCACCATCTTCCGAGTCTAGGCTGCCGTGCAACCCGAATTCCGGAGGATCACAGGTCAACTCACGCGCCGAGGTCGCCGGGCAATTGGTGCGGGTCGAGCAACAGGCGCTTGGCCGAGCTGCGACGCACCTTGTCCGCGAGCGCGAGATTGTCGGTGAGCAGCCGCCATTCGACCTCGCTGATCGCGGCGCGGGCCCGCTCGATGACCGCGTCGTCGCGGGTACCCCACGCGATCGGCATGGCGCTGACCGACTGCCACCGCTCACCCACCTGTCTGGGCGCGCGGTCGGTGCGCACCGCGACCGACGGCACCCGTTCGCCCGCGCGCTTCTGGTGGCCGGGTAGGTCGCGAACCTTCCTGATCACCAGTGCATAGCGCGGATCGGTCGCCTCCGGCTTCGCCACGTCGACCAGCGCCAGCAGCACCACCCCGCTGGGGTGCGTCTCGGAAATCACGGCGGGGACGAGTTCCCCGTCGGCATACAGCTTGTCGATGCTGGAGCGTCGCGGCGTCCACAGCCCCACCCAGAGCGCGGTGACCGCACCCAGCGCGAAGGCGACGGCCAGCAGGTAGGCCCACGGGTGATTCAGCCAGATCAGGTAACCGGTGCCGAGACCCAGGAGGACTGCGGCACCGATCGCCAGCGCCCCAAGTCGGCGCATATCGGCGACGATCTCGTTCACTGCGCGGGCATGTTCACGATTCACCGCGAATTCGAAGCGTCGCACGTCCTTCTTCCTACAGCGTGCTGAACACACGTTCAACACCACCCTTCTCGGGTGTTCCTCTCCGTTGCCGGACGAGGTTCCTGCTTCATCGAGCCCAGTTTCACTGGTCCGAGCAGTGGACCAGCCAGCGCCAAACCCTCCGCAGACATTGGTAACCCGGCCTCCCACTTAGAGGTCCGGAGCGTCGTTACCGGCGCGAAAGCCACTCTACCGAAGAGCACCGACAGATCCCCTTGATTATCCGATGGCCGGTCCCAGCAAGTCGTCGGCATCCGTGATGCGATAGGCATACCCCTGTTCGGCGAGAAAACGCTGGCGATGTGCGGCGTATTCGGCGTCCAGCGTGTCACGCGCGACAACCGAATAGAAGTGGGCTTGGCCACCATCCTGTTTCGGCCGCAACAATCGGCCGAGCCGCTGCGCCTCTTCCTGACGCGATCCGAAAGTTCCCGAAACCTGCACTGCTACAGATGCTTCCGGCAGATCGATGGAGAAATTGGCGACCTTGCTCACCACGAGAACCGGAATGTCGCCACGCCGGAATGCCTCGAACAGCTCTTCGCGCTCTTTGGTTTTCGTCGAGCCCTGGATCACCGGCGCATTCAGAGCGGTACCCAATTCGTCGAGCTGATCCAAGTAGGCGCCGATCACCAATGTCGGCGCGTCCTTGTGTTTGGCCAGGATCGACTCCACCACAGCAATTTTCGTGCGAGCGGTCGAGCACAGCTTGTAGCGCTCCTCGGGCTCCGCGGTGGCGTAGGACATCCGCTCGGCGTCGGTCAGCGTCACCCGGACCTCGACGCAGTCGGCCGGGGCGATCCAGCCCTGCGCCTCGATGTCCTTCCACGGCGCGTCGTAGCGCTTGGGGCCGATCAGCGAGAACACGTCGCCCTCGCGGCCGTCCTCACGTACCAGCGTGGCGGTCAGCCCGAGCCTGCGGCGCGACTGCAGGTCCGCGGTCATCCGGAACACCGGAGCGGGCAGCAGGTGCACCTCGTCATAGATGACCAGGCCCCAATCGCGGCTGTCGAACAGCTCCAGATGCTTGTACTCGCCCTTGGTACGGCGGGTGATCACCTGGTAGGTCGCGATGGTGACCGGACGGACCTCCTTGCGCTCACCGGAGTACTCGCCGATCTCGTCCTCGGTCAGCGAGGTCCGCGCCAGCAGTTCCCTGCGCCATTGCCGACCCGCGACGGTGTTGGTCACGAGAATCAGCGTCGTCGCCTTCGCCTTGGCCATCGCCGCGGCGCCGACCATCGTCTTGCCGGCGCCACAGGGCAGCACCACGACACCGGAGCCGCCTGCCCAGAAAGAATCCGCGGCCATCTCCTGATAGTCGCGCAGATGCCATTTGCCACCGGAGTAGTCCAGGTCGATCTGATGGGCCTCGCCGTCGACGTAGCCCGCCAGGTCCTCCGCGGGCCAGCCGATCTTCAGCAGCATCTGCTTGATCCGCCCGCGTTCCGACGGATGCACCACCACCGTGTCGTCGTCGAGGCGGGCACCGAGCATCGGCGCGATCTTCTTGTGTCGCAGCACTTCCTCCAGCACCGCTCGATCCAGGCTGATCAGGACCAGCCCGTGCGCCGGATGCTTCACCAGTTGCAGCCGTCCGTACCTGGCCATGGTGTCGACGATGTCCACCAGCAGCGGCTGCGGCACCGCATACCGCGAGTAACTGACGAGGGCGTCCACCACCTGCTCGGCGTCGTGCCCCGCCGCCCGCGCGTTCCACAGCGCCAACGGCGTCACCCGGTAGGTGTGCACGTGCTCCGGCGCCCGCTCCAACTCCGCGAACGGCGCGATGGACTGCCGTGCCGCGTCGGCCAACTCGTGGTCGACCTCCAGCAGCAGCGTCTTGTCACTCTGAACGATCAGCGGACCGTCGGTCACGGTGCCTCCTTGTTTGGCTCCGGACCATTCTCCCTGAACCCACCGACAGCCCGGCGGGCGGAACGGTCCGGGGCCGCACGTCCAGCGGCGTCGAACTGGACCGAGACGAGCCCATGGCCGATCGGCGACGATCAGAGACATGATCGAGACGGCAGCGATTATCGGGGTGGCGGCAGCGGCGCTCGGCATGGTGCTCACACCCGGCCCCAACATGATGTACCTGGTCTCGCGGACAGTCGCACAGGGGCGCAGGGCGGGGTTGGTGTCGCTGAGCGGAGTGGCGGCCGGATTCGCGGTGTATCTGACGGCCGCGACCGCGGGCATCACCGCGGTGTTCGCGGTGGTCCCTGGGTTGTACTCGGCGGTGAAGGTGGCCGGCGCCGCCTATCTCGGCTGGCTGGCCTGGCAGGCATTGCGGCCCGGCGGCGCCTCGGTGTTCGCGCCTACCGCGCTGCCCGCCGATCCGGCGCGCCGACTGTTCACCATGGGCTTGGTCACCAATCTGCTCAATCCCAAGATCGCGATCATGTACATGGCGTTGATTCCGCAGTTCGTAGTGCCCGGCCACGGGCGGGCGTGGTTGCAGAGTCTGTGCCTCGGCATGGTGCAGATCACGGTGGCGCTGGCGGTGAACTGCCTGATCGTGCTCGGGGCCGGCGGCATCTCGACTTTCTTGACGGGCAGGCCGCTGTGGCTGCGCGCGCAGCGGTACGTGATGGGCTCGATGCTCGGCGCCATCGCGGTTCTGCTGGCGACCGACCGCGCGCGGCCGACCCCGGCCTGATCGCGCCTATTACCCACCAGGACCGATAACCAGGGTGTCGCGGAACTCACAGCTCCCCCATCGTGCAAACCTGCTCGAGCAGAGTGCACTCGGAAGGGAACGGATTCATGGGCGCCGAACTCGACATCATGGCGACACAGCTCGACTCGGCGGTCAATGCCGCGCAACGAATCGGCGAGTTGCTCGGCGTCATCGCCTTCGCGACCTCCGGCGCCTTGCTCGCGGTACGCAAGAACCTCGATATCTTCGGCATGGCAGTGCTGGCCTGCGGCACCGCACTCGGTGGCGGTGTCGTCCGCGATCTGCTCATCGGCCGCACGCCGCCCTCGGCGTTCACCGACCTGACCTACCTCAGCGCGTCACTGCTGACCACGCTCGTCATCTTCTTCTGGCACCCGACGAGCAGGCTGACCCGCGGCCCGCTCGAGATCGCGGATGCGATCGGACTCGGGCTGTTCTGCGTCACCGGCACCGTCGTCGCCTACTCCTATGGCACCGGCGCCCCGACCGCCGCGCTGCTCGGCATGGTCACGGCGATCGGCGGCGGCGTGATCAGGGACGTGCTCGGTGGACAGGTGCCGAGCGTGCTGCGTCCGGATCAGGAGCTATACGCGGTGCCCGCCCTTTTCGGCGCGGCGACCACCGCCGCGCTGCTGCATTTCGGCGCCTACCGCGCCTGGACCGGCTTCCTCGCGGCGCTGGTCGCCATCGCGGTCCGGCTGCTCGCACGCCGCTTTCAATGGCGCGCGCCGCAGGCCAGGCACACCACTCGCCGAGGCGGTACGGCGGGCTGACACCCGCGTCAGCTCACGCGCACGCCCGCGCGCAGGCGCCGGACCCCCTCGTCCAGGATTTCGTCCCGTTTGCAGAAGGTGAAGCGCACCAGCCGATTCCACGCCTCGGTGTCATCGGCGAACACACTGACCGGGACCGCCGCGACGCCGATCCGTTCAGGCAGTTGCCTGCAGAAGGCGAGTCCGTCGGACGCCCCCATCGGAGTGATGTCGGCGCAGACGAAATAGCCGCCCGCACTGGCCTTCACCTCGAACCCGGTATCCGCGAGCGCCGCGGAGAGCCGCAGTCGCTTCTCCGACAGGGTGTCTCGCAGGCCTGCCACCCAGCCGAGTTCGTTGTTCAGCGCGTGCGCGACGGCGGGCTGGAACGGACCGCCCGCGACAAAGGTCAGGAACTGCTTGGCGGCGAGCACCTCGTCGATGAGATCCGCGGGACCGCACGCCCAGCCGGTCTTCCATCCGGTGACACTGAAAGTCTTCGCCGCACTGGACACCACGATCGTGCGCTCGGCCATTCCGGGCAGCGTCGCGAGGCTGATGTGCTCGGCACCGTCGAAGACGAGGTGCTCGTACACCTCGTCGGTGAGCACCAGCAGGTCGTGCGCACAGGCGATTTCGGCGATCGCCGTGAGATCGGCGCGGTCCAGAATGGTTCCGGTCGGGTTGTGCGGTGAATTCACCACCAGCATCCGGGTGGCGGGCGTGATCGCCGCGCGCAGGCTGTCCAGATCGAGGACGAAGCGGTCACCGTCGGGAACGAGGCGCGCTGTCCGCCGCCGCGCTCCGGCCAGTGCGACCGCGGCCGCGTAGGAGTCGTAATAGGGCTCTATCAGCACGACTTCCTGACCCGGCTCGACCAGCCCGAGCATCGCGGCGCTGATCGCCTCGGTCGCGCCGACGGTGACAAGCACCTGAGTGTCCGGGTCATAGTGGGTGCCGTAGCGGCGGGCCCGATCGTCGGCTACGGCGCGACGCAGGACCGGCATGCCGCGCCCGGGCGGGTACTGATTCAGACCGTCGGCGATGGCACGCCTGGCGACCTCGAGCATCCCGGCCGGTCCGTCGGTATCGGGAAAGCCCTGGCCGAGGTTGACCGCATCGTGGCGGATGGCGAGCTCGGTCATCTCCGCGAATATCGTCGAGGCAAAGGGGCGCAGGCGGGCGACGGTGGCAGGACGCGTGGGCATATCCGGAGAGTAGCCCAGCGGTCGCTATTGTTGCCATTAGATAGCGAAAGGCTATGTTTCACTTTCCATTTGAGCCTTCTACCTGCATGGTTGTGCGTTATCCCGACGGCGGCTAGCCTCGCCGTGTTCTACCTCACATCGCCGCACGGCGAATCTCGAAAGGGGCGATTATGGCCTCGTACCTCGACCTACTACTGCATCCGGCCGCGTCGGAGGTCGCCGGATCAGTACTGGGTCTGCTTCGCGACATCGCGCATCTGCTGATCGGAGACTCATTCCTCGGTTCCTCGACGCCCGACCTCGGCCTCGGGTCCTCGACCGGCAGTGGCGGGCTCGGGTCCTCCACCGGAAACTGGTTCAACGGCTCGTCGACAGGAAACTGGTTCAACGGCTCGTCTACGCCGTAGCGACCGCCGACGCCAGGCCTGGCGATGAGGGCCCGGCCTGGCGTCTTTTCACCCGAGATGAATTCCCGACAGCTTGTCGGGGTTGGCCACATCGTAAGCGCCCCAGACCAATCCGTCGCGAACTGTGAAGCCCATGACCCGGGTCCGATGCGTACTCGGCCAGTCGCCCGCGACCGCCCACCTCACCACCAGCCCCAATTGCCCATTGACCACGGCGAATTCGAGATCGACCGCCGGAGTTTCCGTCGAACCGTCCAGCCCGTACTTACGGGCGAGGCCGTGCAGGAAGCGGGCGATTCGATCCGCGCCACCGACCACGTTGATCGCGGTCGACGTGGTGCCGTTGGCATCGCCGATCATCACCGAATCCGGATGCAGCGCAGCGGTTACCGCGTCGATGTCACCGGAACTCAAGGCGACGAGCAGCCGCTGCACCGCGGCCTCGTGCTCGTCATCCGGCACCGGCGCGGGAGTGTGCGCTACGGCCTTGCGCGCGCGCACGGCCAACTGCCTCGCCGCATCCGCCGAGATGTCGAGGATGTCGGCGATTTCGTCGAACGGCACCGAAAGACCATCGTGTAGAACGAATGCCACCCGCTGCGGCGGCGTCAGGGTGTCCAGCACGACCATCGCCGCGAAGCGGTACTCCTGCTTGCGGACCACCATGTCCAGCGGATCAGGCGTGCTCGACGGTGTGATGGCAGTCACTACCGGCTCCGGCAGCCATTGCCCCACATAGCTTTCCCTGCGTACTGCGGCACTGCGCAAGCGGTCCAAGCAAATTCGGCTCACCACGGTGGTCAGCCAGGCCCGCAGATCCTCGATCTCCGATTGGTGCGCACCCGCAAGACGTAGCCAACTCTCCTGCACGGCGTCCTCGGCATCGCCGACGCTGCCCGTCAGGCGGTACCCGACGGAAAGCAAATGTGCCCGATGCGATTCGAACAAGTCGGCGAGGAGAGCGGCAACCATCGGTCTGATTCTACGGTCTGCGCCAAGGCCCGATTACCACGGCGTCATGGCCGGTGCTGCGAAAACCGGATGATCCGGCGCGTGCCCGCATGACACCATGCTCGAATGGAGGTACGCCTACTGTCCGACGAAAAGGTGTGGTTGTCGCCGCCGACCACGGCCGACATCGACGCCATCGTCGAATGCTGCCAGCATCCGTCCATCGGCGAGTGGGTGACGATTCCGGTGCCGTATCGCCGGGAGCACGCCGAGAGATTCCTCGACGAACTGGTGGTGCCGGGCTGGGCGGCGGACAACCCGACGTGGGCGCTGCGGCTGCGCGCGGACGGCCCCGTCGTCGGCATGATCAGCCTCGGAGCGGTCGACGAATCGGCGCGCGAAATCGGTTTCTGGCTGGTGCCCGAGTATCGCGAACGCGGATTGATGTCGCGCGCGATCACGCTGGTGTGCGACTTCGGTTTCGACCCCGACGGAATGGCCCTCGCGCGCATCACGTGGCGCGCCTTCGTCGGCAACCACCCCTCGTCAGCGGTGGTCCGCCGCAACGGTTTTCGCTATGAGGGCCTGGCCAGGCTCGGCAATCTACAGCGCGGTGTCCGCCGCGACAGCTGGTTGGCCGCCCGCCTGGCCACCGACCCACCGGGTCGTGCCGACGGCTGGCCACCAGGAGTCTGATCCGCTCGTCGGCCGCGGTGGTGTGACTACCGGCGAATCGGCCCCGCTGGTCGCCACGACCTCCTAGATTGCAGTAATGGCGGCTGACGGACGGTTTCGATGGATCGTCGAGACCATGCTGGTGCGGCCCGACGATCGGATCCTCGAGATCGGGCCGGGGTCGGGCGATTCGCTCGCCTATCTCGCCGAACGACTGCGCAACGGGCACGTCGTCGGCGTCGACCGCTCCCCGACCGCGATCGCCCGCGCCGCGAAACGGCATGCCGCGTACATCGATTCGGGGCGAGTCAGCCTGCTGCAGGCCGGGATGGAGCAGTTGCGCAGAGAGCAACTACTCGAGGAGATCGGGCCGGACGCGACGGGATTCGACATCGTCTTCGCCGTCAACGTGAACCTCTTCTGGACCAAGCGACCGACAACGGAACTCGCCCTCATCCGTGACTGCCTCGCCGAGGACGGCAAGTTCTATCTGTTCTACGGATACGGCCAACCGGACGCGCGCGTATCGACCAGCCCGAAGCCGACCCCCGGCCACCTCATCGACTACCTGACGCAGGCCGCCTTCGACGTCGACGTCGTGTCCTCGGGTGACCTCCTGGGTATCGTTGCCACACCTCGATAGCAACAACTCCGGGAGCCACCGCTTGCCCCCGGCTTTCGCCGGGGGCGGCGGCACAAAAACGCAGTCGGTCAGCGGTTTCGACGCTGCGCGACCGCGTCGGCCAGGTGGTCGAGCTGGCGGGCGGTGGTCTCCCAGTCGAGGCAGGCATCGGTGATGGACTGGCCGTAGGTCAGCTCGTCGGCGTGGCCGAGGGCCAGGTCCTGACGGCCAGCGACGAGGAAGCTCTCCAGCATCACACCGACAACGCCCGGCTCACCGGCGGCCAGTCGCGCCGCGATATCGGTGACCACATCGACCTGCTTGTTGTGGTCCTTGTTGCTGTTGCCGTGGCTGGCGTCCACCACGATCCGCTGCGGCAGCGACGCCTTCTCCAGCCGGATGCACGACTCGGCGACCGAAGCGGCGTCGTAGTTGGTGCCGGTGCTGCCACCACGCAGGATCACATGGCAGTCCGGGTTGCCGTAGGTGCGGATGAGCGCCGCGCGACCATCCAGGTCGGTGCCGGGGAACACATGGCTCGCGGCCGCGGCGCGCACGCCGTCGACGGCCACCTGGACATCGCCGTCGGTGCCGTTCTTGATGCCGACCGGCATGGACAGCGCGCTGCTCAGCTGACGATGCACCTGGCTTGCCGCGGTGCGCGCACCGATGGCGCCGTAGGACACCAGGTCCGAGATGTACTGCGGGGTGATCGGGTCGAGGAACTCGCACGCCACCGGCAGGCCGAGCGCGGTGATGTCGACCAGCAGCTTGCGGCCGAAACCGAGACCGGTATTGACGTCGAATGAGCCGTCTAGGTGCGGATCATTGATCAGCCCCTTCCAGCCGAGGGTGGTGCGCGGCTTCTCGAAGTACACCCGCATCACCACGTGCAGTCGGTCGTCGAGCTCGGCAGCCTTGGCGGCGAGGCGGCGCGCGTAATCCAGCGCCGCGGCGGGATCGTGTACCGAGCACGGACCGACGATCACCATCAGACGGTCGTCGTCGCCATTGAGCACGTCGACGGTGGCCTTGCGGCCCGCGCGGACGGTGTCGGCGAGCGGATCGGTGATCGGGTGCACGCGCCGCACCTCGGCCGGTGAGCGCAAGGGGCTCACGCTGAGGGTGCGTTGATCATCGAGATCGGAATGCCGCGCATCGATATCGGCAGCGGTAGTCATCGTTGTGGGTTCCTTTAGGTCAGGCCGACTCACTGACGGAAACCCGTCGAGCCGGTCATCATCCGGCTCGGGGGTGGAAGTTGGTCAGCGCAGGAGGTTGCCGCAGACCGACCCACCCAGGGCCGGCTTGCTAAACCAGAAATACACGCGCTGCACGTCGGCGACTGTACCAGGCATGTACCAACCAGTGAACGCACGGTGCCGTGCGGTCTCGCCGAATGAGCCGGACGTCACGTTCGGCGAGTTGAAGCTACCGAGCGTGACGCTCGGTTGCCCGCCATCTTCGCAGCCGGTGCCGATCAATTGCCGAACCTCATCCAACGACCCGCCCTGACGGCGTGTCCGCGTTCTATCCAAGCTGGTGAAGGCGGGTAAAGAGTACCGTTCAGCGCCATGGACACGCTCATTTTCGGCGGTTTGCTGGCAGCCATGATCGCCCTGTTCCAGCAGCGTTCCCGGCGTTTGGTAATAGGCGCGTGGTGGGTACTGCTGATCGCGACGGTGCTGCTGCTGGCGCATCACATCACCAGCAGTCTCGGACTCGGATTGAGTTACTGATGGCGACTACCGAGGCTTCGTCGGCCCGGGTGGTTCTCAGCCAGATCCAATACTGGCTCGCGGTAATTTTCGTGATCGGCTGGGCCGGCATCATCTGCGGCGGACTCGCCTTCCAGTTCGGCGCCTGGGAGTACCCGTGCCCGCTGTGCATCGTGCAGCGCATGTTCATGGCGCTCGCCGCATTAGGCGCCGCGTACATCGTCCGCGAGGGGATGAACGGGACCATCGAGCCACACGACTACACGACAGGCTGGGGCCTGGCCATAGTCGGTTGTGTCGCAGGCGGATTCGCCTCATGGCGGCAAACCATGCTGCACATCCTGCCCGGCGACCCCGGCTACGGCGACCCGCTGCTGGGTCTGCACCTGTATGTCTGGGCGTGGATCCTCTTCGTGGCCGCGATCGCGACTATCGGTGTCGTGCTGTCGTTTTCACACGAGACCGCCGCACTGGAGATCCCCGCGGTGCCGCATCGCATGATCGGAATGCTCGCGCTGTGGTTCCTCGGCATCGTGCTGGCGATCAACCTGGTAGCGGTCTTCCTCCTCGAAGGATTCCACTGGTTCCTGCCCGACGACCCGAACCGCTACCAGTTGTTCTACGACCTGCACATTCTGAGCTGAGCGTCACCCGCAGACGGATTCGGCCGGACGTCCAGTGCATCGGGACGCCCGGCCACCCGTTTACTTGCCGAAGTTGTAGGTGACGCCGGTCAGTTTCTCCGACAGCTCCCACAGACCACGCGCGACTTCCTCGTCCTTCGACGCCGCGCTCGAACTCGAGCCAGCCGGATAGCCACGCAGGCCCAACCAGCCGTCCGGTCCGTAAAACCTGCCCGGTTCGACCTTGTCGGTCGCGGCGAATAACTGTGGCAGCGCACCCATCTCGGCGCTCTGCGCCAGCAACCGATTGCCGAACGCCATGACCGTGTCCTGGATCGACTCGGTATGCGACTGCAGCTCGGTCGCGGCGTAGCCGGGGTGTGCGGCGACCGAGATCTTCGGCGAGCCCGCCGCGGTCAGCCTGCGGTGGAACTCGTAGGCGAACATCAGGTTGGCCAGTTTCGCCTGACCGTATGCGGGCCACCGCTGATACTTGCGGTGCTCCCAGTTCAAATCTTCCAAGTCGATCTTGCCGGTGCGGTGCGCGCCACTGGATACCGTGACCACTCGGTCCGAAATCTTATCCAGCAGTAGGCCGGTCAGCGCGAAGTGTCCGAGATGGTTTGTGCCGACCTGCATTTCGAAGCCATCGGCGGTCCGCCGCTCCGGCACCGCCATCACACCCGCGTTATTGATCAGCACGTCGGCCGTGTCCACCGAATCGGCGAACTCTCGCACCGAAGCCAGGTCCGCGAGATCCAGCTTGCGCACCTGCGCGCGCTCCCCGATCTCCCCGGCAACCTTCTCGCCCTTGGCCACGTTCCGACAGGCCAAGATCACCTGCGCCCCGGCCCCCGCCAATGCGCGCACGGTCACCGCGCCCAGACCGCTGTTCGCGCCGGTGACGATGAAAGTCCGGCCACTCTGGTCAGGAATGTTCGAGGTATCCCACCTGCTCATAGGGGGAGTCTAGTCCGATCGGGGGTGGATCTCATGAGCTTCGATACTGAGATAGGGTTGCCTAACCTTTGTTATGAGACCCTAGTCATGCAGTACATATCCACTTTCCCTGTGAGGCCGACTGTGACTTCGACACACACCACTAGTGACGGCTACGTCCCCTTTCCCGCTGCCGAGGCCGACGCCTTCCGCACTGCGGGCTACTGGACCGGACGCCCGCTCGGCGACCTGCTGCGTGCGACAGCGCGACAGCATCCGCACCGCACGGCGCTGCTCGGTGGCGACGCCGCACGTAGCTACGCGCAGCTCGATTCCGACGCCGACCGCATGGCGCACGGGCTGCTCGCGCTGGGCATTGCGGCGGGCGATCGAGTGGTCGTGCAATTGCCGAATGTGTCCGAGTTCGCGACCGTGCTGTTCGGACTGCTCCGCGCTGGGATAATCCCGGTGCTGACCCTGCCCGCGCACCGGAGGGCCGAAATCGAGCATCTGGCCCAGCTTTCCGGCGCCGTCGCCTACCTCATCGCCGACCGGCTCGGCGACTTCGATTACCGGGAGCTGGCGGCGACGGTCCAGCGGTCGGTACCAACTTTGCGGCACGTGCTGGTGCTCGGCGATCCCGGAACCCATACCGACCTGAACTCGATTCCGCGCGAAGGTGATTCACTGCCGACCATCGATCCGAGCGACATCGCGTTGATGCTGGTCTCCGGTGGCACGACCGGCCTGCCGAAGCTGATTGCCCGCACCCACGACGACTACGTCTACAACGCAACGGCGAGCGCCGAGGTGTGCGGACTGACCGAAGCGGACGTCTATCTCGCGACGCTGCCCGCGGCACATAACTTCCCACTGGCCTGCCCCGGCATCCTCGGCACCATCAGCGTCGGTGGCGCGATCGCCTTCCTCACCGATCCGAGCCCGGAGAATGCCTTCGCCGCGATCGAACGACACCGGGTGACGGTCACCGCGGTGGTTCCGCCGCTGGCCCAACTGTGGTGCGCGGCAATCGAATGGGAGGACGCGGATCTCAGCTCGCTGCGCCTGCTGCAGGTCGGCGGCGCCCGCCTGGCCGAGGTGAATGCCCGCGATGTGGAGCCCGCACTCGGCGTGAAACTACAGCAGGTGTTCGGTATGGCCGAGGGGCTGCTCAACTACACCCGCCTCGACGATCCTGCCGACACCGTGTGCACCACGCAGGGCCGACCGTTGTCCCCTGCCGATGAGGTCCGCGTCGTCGACGCCGACGGCAACGACGTCGCCCCCGGCGAAGAAGGCGAACTGCTCACCAAGGGCCCCTACACAATTCGCGGCTACTACCGCGCACCGGAGCACAATGGCCGCGCCTTCACTCCCGATGGCTACTACCGCAGCGGTGACCTGGTCCGCCGCCTCCCCAGCGGCCACCTGATCGTCTCCGGCCGCATCAAGGACGTCATCAACCGCGGCGGCGAGAACATCTCCTGCGACGAGTTGGAAGAGCACCTCCTCGCCCATCCCGCCGTCCGACACGCCGCCGCCGTCGGTCTGCCCGACGCCGCGCTCGGCGAAAAGGTCTGCGCCATCCTGGTAGTCGACACCACCATGCCCACCCTGGCCGAGATCAAGATGTTCCTCACCGACCGCGGCCTGGCCACCTACAAACTCCCCGACATACTGCGACGGGCCGACACCCTTCCTCTCACCGCCGTCGGCAAGATCGATAAAAAGGCCCTGCGCGCCGAAGTCTGACGACGAACGGCCTGGATGGACAGCCGGACGTGTCCATCCGGGCCGGACTCGGACCGATCGACGCTATGCCTTCACCACGTAAGGGGCGATGCTGCCCAGCTTTTCGCAGGTCTCCTCGAACTCGCGCTCAGGAAGCGACTGCCCGACAATGCCCGCGCCCGCGCGCAGCCAGGCGCCCTCGGTGTTCTGGTAGACCGCCCGCAAGACCAGCGTGGCCTCCATCGCGCCGGTCGGGGAAATCGTCACCACCGCACCGGAATACAGACCGCGCGGCGCACCGTCGAGGCGGAAGACGGAGTCCACGCCCGCACGCTTCGGGATGCCGGACGCGGTGACCGAGGGGAAAAGCACTTCGAGCGCGTCCCAGCTGGAGCGGTCGGCGGCGAGTCGGCCGCGCACGGTGGAGGCGAGGTGCTGGACACTGCCACGCTCGCGCACCGCCATGAAGTCCGAGACCGCGGGCGTGCCGGGATCGGCCACCGCGGTGATCTCACTGAACGATGTCTGCACCGAAATGGCGTGCTCGACAATTTCTTTCGGGTCGCTGACCAGATCGGCCCTGGCCGCCATGTCGACCGCGTGACCGCGGCCGAAGGCGCGGGTGCCTGCCAGCGGTTCGGTGGTGACCACGCGATCCGCGTCGACCGAAGCGACCAGTTCCGGACTGAAGCCCGCCGCCTCGAGTCCGCCGAGCCGCAACAGGAAGGATCGCGCCGGGGTGTTGCTGGCTCGGCCGAGCCGGTAGGTCGCGGGCACATCGACCACGAACGGCAGATCGACCTTCCTGGACAGGATGACCTTCTGGTAACGGCCCGAACGGATTTCGTCCACTGCCTCGGCAACCCGATCGCGGTACCCGGTCGGATCGAGGCGAACGTCGGCCGGATGCGCCTGCGGCAGCTCGCTGCCCTGCGAGGCCGCGATGAGATCGTGGATATCGCAGGTTTCGGCCGGAGTCGCACCGGAGATTCGGACGCCGAACTCGCCGACCGCCACCTCGATGCGCGGAATCATCAGGTGCGCCAAGGCCGTCCGCGGATGCAGGTGCGCGGTGGCATCCAGCGCCCACGCGCAGAATTCGAATCCGATCCAGCCGTAGGCCTGTCGTCCGCCGAGCGGCAGCGTGCCGAGCGCGCGATCGATGACGCTCGCGGGGCTGCCTTCCCACGCACTGGTCGTGGTCCGCCCCTCCCACACCACACGCAGCTCGTGCTCATCCAGCTCCACGCTGCCGAGCGGATCGGCCGCGAAGACCCATTCGCCTGGGCGCTCGTACATTACGTACTCGCCGAACCGATCGGCGGCCGCAAGGTGAGACATCGCTGCCGCCGGATCGGTCACATACTCGAGGCGCAAGCGTTCCGTGGTCGACAACGATCCTCCAAAGGTAATGCTGACCTAACTTTGAGAGGTAAGGTTAGCATTACCTGGCCTGACCGGAACTGTGCTGGCAACCACAGCAACCGACCCGCCACCGGGTCATTTCGCGGGGACCGCGATCGCCGAACGTTCGACGCCGAGCAGGCTCTCCGCGATGCGTGCTCGACAGGTCGAACGCCTCACCGGCCAGACGCACGAGCTCGGATCGATCGATATCCCACCCGATCTGATCAGCGAACGGGAGACCACCGCCCAGAAGGCCGGAACAGCCGACCCGCGGCGAACTCGCGCGCCGGAGTTCCTGCGCGGAATCCCGTGGCGGGCTTGAATAGGGGGATCGTCAGTTGCGGAGGGATCTGGTCATGATCGATCACCGCGGGGACTCACCCGCGCAGGCTCAGCGAGCAACGACACCCGAATCGGTGGTTGCCCTTGTCGACGCGGGATCCGGAGTCGAACGCGAACTCGTCGGCACCTGGCTGACCGACGGCGGCATAGCCAAGGAATTCGGCGTGCACGCTCCCGTCACCCAGTTGGACCTGGACGCCGGCGCCATCGCCACCCGGCTGGTCGGCCGCCACGACGATCCACTCGTCGTCCCGGTGCGAGTGCTGTGGCTGCCACCCGAACGCGACGGAGTCCGCCGCGTCACCTTCGCCGACCTGGCGTTGCTGAGCAATCCACGCAAGCCGCACCGCCTGGCCCAACGCAGGCTCATCGGCAAGTCACCGGACCGTCACGTCGTGCTCACCGGGCAGCCCGCGCTGCTCAGCGAGTTGCGCGCCAATAACCCCGAGGCCGCCGCGCTGTTCGCCGCTGGCTCCGCCGAGCCATTCGCCCGCGCCATCGTGCGCGCCGCGCTGGTGGTGCTGGAACGCGCCGAACGCAACGTGATCGGCGATCGGTACAAGGTGCCGCGGCTGGTGGCCGAGGAGATCCTCGACTCCCCCGAGTTCCTGCGCCGACTCGACCTCATCGCCGACCAGATCGGTGCGAGCCCGCACGAGGTGTACCGCAGGGCGGAGAAGGGGCTGGAGGAACTCGTTGCCGCGCAGAGCAGGCTGGTCTCGGATCTGTTCACCCAGGCAATGCGGCCGGTGCACGCCTCGACCTGGAAGGTACACACCGAGGAGTCCGGGCTGGCCGCGCTGCGGGCGCTCAATCGGCGCCACCCACTGGTCTTCCTGCCCTCGCACCGCTCCTACGTCGATGCCTTCGTGCTCGGCGACGTGCTGGCCCGCAACGATTTTCCGCCGAACCATGTGATCGGCGGCGCGAACCTGAGCTTCTGGCCGATGGGCCCGATCGCCCGTCGCACCGGCACCGTCTTCATCCGGCGCAGCTTCGGCGACGACGAGGTCTACAAGGCGGTGGTCGAGGAATATTTCGCCTACCTGCTCGCCAAGCGATTCAATCTGGAGTGGTACTTCGAGGGCGGTCGCACCCGCACCGGCAAGCTCCGGCCGCCGCGCTACGGGCTGCTGAATTATCTTGCCGCCGCGGTGCGTTCGAATCGCATCGACGACGTCATGCTGATACCGGTGTCGATCACCTACGAGCGGCTCAACGAGCTCGGCGCCATCGCCACCGAACAGGTGGGCGGGAAGAAGAAGCCCGAGGGCCTGGCCTGGATGGCGCGCTACATTCGCAGCCAACAGCATTCGGCCGGGCACGTCTATGTGAGCTTCGGCGAGCCGCTGTCCGCACGCGATCGGCTTGCGGCGCACGGCGATCCGCTTACCACGCCGCCGCTGTCCATCCCGCTGCACAGCACCGATTCGGTTCTGGACGGACCAGGCACCACCTCGCATGACGAAGAGACCGCGGAGCTGGAGCGAAAGGCCGTGCAGCGGTTGGCATTCGAGATCGCCGTCGGCATCAACGCGGTCACCCCCATCACGGTCAACGCGCTGGCCACCCTCGCACTGCTCGGCGTGCACGAACGCGCACTGACCCTCGGCGAGGTGCGCGCCGTACTCGCTCCGGTACTGCACTACATCGAGAAGCGCGATCTGCCGCGCGGTGAGCTCGACGCACTACGCGATGAGCAGAGCCTCGCGGTGGTGCTGGAACAGCTTTCGTTGGCCAAGGTGGTCACCGTCTATCGCGGTGGGCTGGAACCGATCTACTCGATCGAGTCGGGCGCCCACCTGGAGGCCGCGTTCTACCGAAACAGCGCCGTGCACTGGTTCATCAACCGCGCGATCCTCGAGCTGTCCATCCTGACCGCGGTCGACACGCCTGCCCCGAACCAGCTGAAGGCGGGCTGGGATGAGGCATACCGACTGCGCGACCTGTTGAAGTTCGACTTCTTCTTCCCCGAACGGTCCGAGTTCGCCGAGCAGCTGACCACGGAAATGCTGGTGCTCGACCCGGACTGGCACAGCCACACAAACGAGGACACCTTCGGCACCGACGTGCTCGCGACGCTCACCGCCTCGGGATTCATGATGGCGCACCGCGCCTTGCGCTCGTTCTTCGACGCGCAGTTGGTGGTGGCCGAGCGACTGGCGGCCCGGGACCCGGCCGAGGAGATCGACCGCAAGCAGTTCATCGACGAATGCGTCCGGGTCGGCAAACAGATGATCCTGCAGCAGCGGCTGCACAGCCCGGAGTCGGTGTCGACCGAACTGTTCACCAGCGCACTGAAACTCGCGGACAACCACGGGCTGCTGACACCGGTCGAGCACGATTCGGCCAAACGCAGGTCCGAATTGACCGAGCGCAGAATCGAGTTCGCCGAACGGCTGCGTGCCATCGGCAACCGAATTTCCCAGGCGGCCGCATTGGATCCGTCGAACCGACTCGTGCGGGAGCCGTGATGGGTGCGCGCGACACGGCCGCGCGGCATCAGCAGGAGGACTCCGCTGTCGCCCACGGTGGTGTGGTGTCAGCGGATCTCGAATCGGCCATCGACGCGATCCGATCGGGACCGCAGGGACCCGGTATCGCCGCCGTTTTCGACTTCGGCGGCACCATCGTCGACGGGTTCGCCCGACCGTCGGTGCTGCGTCGCATTTTCCGTCCCAGCGCCTCGCGGACAGCGGCCGCGGCACTGCTCGGCGGTATACGCAACAGCCTCACCGATGGCGAGTACGGGCGTTTCGTCCAGCTGTCCATGCAAGCACTGGCGGGGTATCCGGAGTCGGAGCTCGACGCGCTCGGCAAGCGGCTCTTCGAGAAGACCATCTACGGGCACCTATATCCCGAGGCGTGGCAGCTCATCCGGACCCACGAGGCCGCGGGTCACACCCTGGTACTCGCCACTTCGCTGACCCGCTTCCAGGTGGCGCCCGCCGCCGCCGAGCTCGGCATCGAGCACGTGCTGTACACCCCGATGGCCACCAGCGACGGCGTTCTCACCGGATATATCGAGGGAAAGACGTTGTGGCGCAATGGCAAGGCCGACGCGGTCCGTGATTTCGCCGACGCCGCGAGCGTGGACCTCAGCCGTAGCTACGCCTATTCCGATTCGCTCGCCGATTTGCCGCTGCTGTCGCTGGTCGGCCGTCCGGTGGCGATGAACCCCGACAGACGGCTCAGTGTTGTTGCCGCCGAACATGATTGGCCGACGCTGACCTTCCGGCCCAGGCAGACCGCGAGCCCGGCCGACTACGGGCGCACGGTAGCGGGATTTGCCGCACTGCTCGGCGGCGCGCTTCTCGGTGTCATTGCCAAGTCCTACACGAGGCAGCGCAGGAAGATGGCCGATGGGCTGATGGCATACGGCACGAGCGGCACCCTCCGGGCTATCGGTGTACGAATCCGCGTCTGCGGCGCGAAGAATGCGCGCGCACCGCGGCCCGCTGTCTTTCTCTTCAATCATCAGAGCCAATTCGACGTGATCATCGTGCCCAAGGTCTTGGCGGGCGGCGTCACGGGTATCGGGAAGAAGGAACTGACCCGCAATCCGGTATTCGGGCCGCTGATGCGTTTCGTCGGTGTGACATTCATCGATCGCTCGGATACCGCGCAGGCGAAGGCGGCGCTCGCGCCGGTGGTGGAGACCCTGCGCGGCGGTCTGTCGATCGCCATCGCCCCCGAAGGGCACCGCTCGTACACGCCGAACCCACTGCCGTTCAAGAAGGGCGCGTTCCATATCGCGCTGCAGGCGGGTGTGCCGGTGATCCCGGTGGTGATCCGCAATGCGGGCGAAATCTCTTGGCGCAATTCGATGATCGCGCGTAAAGGCACGGTGGACGTCGCGATCCTCGCGCCCATCGATGTGAGCGGCTGGGATCCCAACGAGATGGACGACGAAGTCGAGGCGGTACGGCAGCTGTACATCGACACGCTGCTGAACTGGCCGGAGCCGGACGCGGACTAGCGCTGTCGGCCATGCATGTGGTGCTCGCGCCGGTCATCGTCATCAGCATGGAGGGGCTGCGGCGCGGACTCATCGAGTCCTGAGCCGAAACGACGCAGGGCCCCGCATCCGAGTCGGATGCGGGGCCCTGCTCGTTCGACTGTTTCGGCTACACCTTGCGACCGAAGAGCAGCTTCCACGGCATCAGCGCCGACTCCAGTTGCACCTTGAGGCTCATCTTCGAGGCGCCGACGGTGCGCTCCTCGAACCGGATCGGCACCTCGGCAATCGCGATGCCCTGTTTGATCGTCCGATAGTTCATCTCGACCTGGAACGAGTAGCCGTTGCTGCGGATCGAGGCGACCTCGATCGCGCGCAATGTATCCGCCTTCCACGCCTTGAAACCGGCGGTGGCATCCTTCACACCGAGCCGCAGGATCAGGTTCACGTAGAAATTGGCCCACGACGAGAGCGCCTTGCGGTACCACTTCCATTCCTCGGCGGTCGACCCGCCCGGCACGTAGCGCGATCCGAGGACCACACCGGCATCAGTGGTGGTCAGCTTCTCCAGCATCGCCGGAATCACCTCGGCCGGGTGGGATAGGTCGGCGTCCATCTGGATCACCACATCGGCGCCTTCGTCCAGCGCCCGCGTGATCCCGGCAATGTAGGCCCGGCCCAATCCGTCCTTCTCGGTGCGATGCAGTACGCCGACAACGTTCGGCAGCTCCGCCGCCAACTTGTCGCCGACCTCACCGGTCCCGTCCGGCGAATTGTCATCCACCACGAGCACATGCAGGTCGGGCACTTGCAGCGCCGTCAGCCGCTCCACCGCAACCGGCAGATTCTCCCGCTCGTTGTAGGTCGGCACAACAACGGTAACCCTCAAGGGTCGCCCTCCCTGCTCACCTGTCAGCCCCGAGCCCACGACAGGACCCCGAGCATTCGTCTGATTTCAGGAAACCGTACTTGATCGACCTAACGGGGACCTGAGCGCATGCGCTGGAGCGCCCCAGCCACTCAGCTGTCCCCGTCACGCCAGGAGCGATCCCGAGCATCCTCACGCTCATTGCGGGCCTTCACGATCTCCAACGCCCGCTCAGCAGTCGCCTGATCCGGATACGGCCCCATCCGATCCCGAAACCAGCACTGCCGCCCCTGCTCGGCCCGCTGATGCTTCAGGCAGTAATACCATCGCTCAGCCATGCTCATCCGCCTCTCCGCGTGCAACGCACCATTAAGAGCCTCGACAGTCGCATCGCGGGCCGGCGGTCGAGTCCCTGGCCATGTTCCGGCCGTACCCGATGAGTTACCCATGTTCTCACGAGATCAGTCGGCCAGCACCGAGAACGATGGTCCAGAACCATCGCGGGCAGCCACCTCGTGACCACGTCGCGGCACCAGCGCCAGCCTGGCGTGGCCGCCGCATGCTCGTCCGAATGTGTCTGGCAGGGCGTCGAACTATTCCGATCGCTTGCCGGTCGAATCCGGTGCGGCGGCCGCTGCACCCGATGGGGCGTTCGCGGGTTCGGACAGCAGCCATTGCTGATAGGTCTGATGCCGAAACTGATAGGCGGCGCCGGTGACTCGGAGTAGTCCTGAGGAGCGTGCCCAGTCGAGGAAAGGTGAGGGGCGCCAGGTGAATCGAGAGCCACGGATCAGCAGCGCCCGTGCGATTCCGTAGCGAACGCTGGCGCGCGACCACCACAGTCCGAAGGCAATCGTGTACACCACCATCCCTGCCGCCGCGTCCACGATGTTGCCGCCCATCGTGGCGTCCTTCAGCAGGGACGCTGTCCATGGGTCGTAGACGATCGCTTGGGAGGCATGCATAGCCAGCGGGAGGACGATCCACTCGTGGAGGAAGTACGCGACGCCGAACGCCCCGCCGACGACCGCGCCTGACAATAGATCCTCGCGGATATTCGCACGCTCATCGAGATTTGGCTCGTCGTGAGTTGTCAGCGCGAACATCAGGGCCAGCACAACACCCAGGCACAGCGCCAGCGACATTCCGAAGGCCAGGCCCCATTCCATGGCGGAGTCCCAGAAGCCCAATGCGAGGCCGTGCACAGCGACGATGGCAACGAGCACGACGGCGCCGAGCACGACGCCTGTGACGAGACCCTGTGCGACGCCCCGACCGAGCCCTCGAAGCGTTGATCCGGACCGGCTGCGCCAGCGCACTCCCACCCGGTGGGCGCGCTTCGGACCGGCCGATCCGGATATCAGCGCGAAACAGAGCCCGAATATCGGAGCGAGCACGACGACTGTCGCCACTCCAAGGAATGACATGCAGGCGATAGTGAAGATCGGGAACAACAGAATCGTGTGCAGGATGCGTGCATTTCTGCCCGCCAGCTTCCACACCTCGAAGAGTTTGATCTCGGCGCCGTTCCCGCCGCGGGCCCGCGCGGAGTCCAGGTGCTGGGCGAGACTGCGCAACCACGTTGTGACCTGGACCGCGGTGTAGCGTTTCGCCCCTGAGCGTTCGCGGCGGAGTCCGGCAACCGCCGCTGGAATCATTGCCGTGAACACGGTCTCTCGCACAGTTTGTTCGTCCGCGGCTGTCGCGAGCTGCACTACGTCGGGCGGCGCGGCGCGCTGCAGGAAGTCGATGGCCAACGTCAGGAGCCACGGGGTTTGTAGTGACCTCGCGAGGGTGCCGCCGGGGTTGATGTCGAGTTCCCTGATGATCGGTTGCCATCGGTCGGGATCGATGCCAGCGGAATCGCGGTGTCGCTCCAGATGTGTTCGGACTTCGACACTGTTGAGCGGACGGAGGATGACTGCCGTAGCGGAATGGAGTCCCGAGTCGCTGCCGAGTTCCTGTGCCAGTCGGTAGGTGGCGGTGCGGCACATGACGACGACCGGTCGGCCGCGCCATTCTGGTTCGTTGAGCTCGTCCAGCGCGGCCCGCGCGCGTGACGGGGGCGACGTGGGAGTGTCCATCTCGTCGAGGCCGTCGAGCAGCGGCAGTATGCGCTCGGCCTCGATCATGGCGGCGGCAACCTGGCGCCGGAGGCCGTAATCGTCAGCGAGCTGGCTCGCCATCCAGCTGCTGAAGTTGGCTCGGGTGGGATCCCAGCTGGCCGCGTTGAATCGGACGGGGACCGAGTTGTGACGGCGGTACCCGATCTCGGCCGGGCCGTCCTTCAGTAGTCCGAGAAGCAGATGGATCGCGGTCACGGTCTTGCCGGCGCCGGACTCGCCGAGCACTACAAGTCGTTGCGGCGAGAGGCTTCGGTAGTAGCGGGCGACATCGACGAGCCAACCGAACTCCTCGCCACCGGCAGCCCGCACGCGGGCGAGCGCTTCCCACTGGATGTCGACGCCCTCTCCCCGGACTACACCCAGCTCGCCGAGACGGCGCTGCTCGATGCGTTGAACGAGTTCGGCAAGTTCGTCGGCTTTCACAGACACCGTCGCCAGCGAGGTGTCCGGATTCCACCAGCGCCACAGCAGGCTGAGACCTTTGGCGGCCGATCCCGCCACACGGGCGGCGGCGCCCAGTTCCGCTCCAGTCATGGCAATGCCCTCGCAGACCTGTGAAGTGCTCCGTCGCCGCCGGGCGGGTAGCGGCTGCTCCCTTCGCAGCGAGTGGTTCGTCCGATGCCGAGTGTGCACCGACAATCGTCGCCGTGGAGCGTTTCCAGCGGTACATCAGTCGATGTTTGCTCGTCGGCGGGAACCTGGCGTGCCGGAGCAGTCGGGAACCTGGCCTGCCGGAGCAGTGAGGTCCGATTACCGGTCAACCACTCTGCGGGATTCAAGTGACCCGCGCTCGGATTAAGATGCCAACGGTGGGGTTGCTGTTCGAGGCGCGTGCGTCGGATTCGCTGTGGATCGACTCTGTTTGGACGTGCCGTAGCGAGCGGGTCGCGGAGATGACCAGCGTTGCGACCGAGACCTGGGGCCTGGTGTTCTGGGAACAGGAGGGCACGGCGTACGCGGGCATTACAGGTCCGGAGAGCCGCTGCGATACCGCCCACGTGCCTGAAGGCGCGGACTTCGTCGGGATCCAGTTCGCGGTCGGCACATCGCTTCGCGCGGTGGCCACACCGTCCCTGGTCGACAGCGGGGTCCTCTTGCCAGATGTGACCAACCGGACCTTCTGGCTGGCTGGTGCCCGCTGGGAGACACCGCACCCGAACGACGCCGAGGCGCTCGTGGACCGGCTCGTCCGAGGCGGAGTCCTGGTCCGCGATCCTTTGGTCGCGGACGCTCTGCGCGGGCACCGTCCCGCGGCCACCGATCGCACGCTCGAGCGTCGTTTCCGGGCGGCGACGGGCCTCACCCGAGGCGCGGTGCGGCAGATCGGGCGCGCCCGATCTGCCGCGTTACTGCTGACCGCGGGCGAGCACCCGAGCGATGTCGTCGACAAGCTCGCGTACTACGACGAACCCCATCTAGCCCGCGCGCTGCGACGGTACGTCGGGCGTACCGCACGGCAGCTCCGCGAGGGCCGCGGCGGTGTGATCGCGCTCGATCCTGCTCAGCGCACGACGTTGTAGACGAGCTTGGCCACTCCGTTGGAGTAGGTCGCGGACTCCTCGAGGCGCAGTTGCTGCTTGTCGCGGTCCGCCCTGCTGAACAGACTCTTGCCCTCCCCCAGCAGCACTGGGAACACGAGCAGGTTGTACCGGTCGATCAGATCGGCGTCCGACAGACGCCGGGCCAGCTCGGCGCTGCCGTGAATGAAGATGGCGCCACCATCGCTCTGCTTCAGAGCGGCGATGTCGTCGATCGACCGCAGGATCGTGATCGGACCCCATCCCTCGATCACGTCGTCGTCGGTGAGGCTGGTCGAGACCACGTACTTGGGAAGTTCCTTGTACGCGGCGTGATCCGCGGAGTCGCGCCAGAACGGGGCGAACACCTCGTAGCTGCGACGGCCGAACATCAGTGCCGTCGTGTCTGCGAGTTCTTCGCCCTTGAGCGAGTAGGCCTCGGGCACGAACTCGGTGTCCATCACCCAGCCGCCGCTGCGGTGCCCCTCCTCCTTGCCGCCCGGCGAGTCCACTACACCGTCCAGCGACATGAAGCCCGTGTAGACCAGTTCACGTGTCAAAATTCCTCCTGAGATCCAAAAGCGGAGACCGCCGTCGACCACCCAGGTGCAGACCGCCCAGGCGGTCACCGGAGACACCGCTGGTCGACAGCCTATCGGCGGCTCGCGCTGCGGTCTTGGACAGAAACGACACCACTTTCAGCGTCTGCCAGCGACCGTAAACGTCCTGTAATGGCTCCCCTACGCCATTCGGCCGTGCAACATACGTGCGACATCTCCCGGCGACCGGCGGTCATCCACAGTCGGGTTCCCCATTGGGGATAGACGCGAAAAATCCCCCTGACCTCGTGCAATGTCAAGGGGATTTGGTGGCCAGGGCCGGGATCGAACCGGCGACCTTCCGCTTTTCAGGCGGACGCTCGTACCAACTGAGCTACCTGGCCGCAGGCACCCGTATTGAATGCCATACGCGAAATGCCGGATTGCTCCGGCACTTCTCTTGCGACCCTGACGGGACTCGAACCCGCGACCTCCGCCGTGACAGGGCGGCGCGCTAACCAACTGCGCCACAGGGCCTTGCGTGCTACCAACGATCCGAAGACCGTACCCCCTACGGGATTCGAACCCGCGCTACCGCCTTGAAAGGGCGGCGTCCTAGGCCGCTAGACGAAGGGGGCTCGTCCTGGATTCCTCCAGACCGGCTTTCAACGGGTGTCCGTTGGGAGCTCGGTTAGCTTATGACAGACCGGTGTGGCTTTCCAAACCGGCTGGTCAAAGCCCTAAACCGAGGTCTTCCAGGCGAGCTTGGGCCTGCCAGCCATCCTTGCGGAACTTCTCGCCCCACTCGGGAGTGGCCATGGCCTCGACGATCACCTCCAGCGCCTCCTGGAATCTGGTTCGCAGATCCATTCCGCCGCCGAAGAGATCCACCATGTAGCGCTGGCCCGCGAGTGCGGCGGCCAACGTGCGAGTGAACCGGTCCGGGTCGGCGTCGGCGCGCAGCTGCCCCTGCTCGATGGCGCGGACGGTGAGCATCCTGGTGGCGCGGCCGAGGATCCGCCCACCGCCGGTTTGCACGTCCCGATAGAAATCGGGCTCGATGATCAGCCGATACTCGGCCTGGACGATGATGTCGTGCTCCAATCGCAGCGCTATCTCGTCGACCAAGCCGTGCAGGATGTCCAGTGCACCGAGATCCGCTCTGGGAAGCCAACGTTCGGCCGATGCGCGATAGCGCTCGACCGCCGTCTCCAGAACGGCACGGGCCAGATCTTCCTTGGAATCGAAATGAAAGTACATGGCGCCCTTGGTGGCGCGCGAACCTTCTAATATGCGGTTGAGCGATGCAGCGGCATAGCCGCTCTTCCCGAACTCAACGGCGGCGGACCTGATAATCGCCGCGCGTGTCCGGCGGGCCCGCTCTTGCTGCCGTGCCATGCTCGAAACGCCTCCGAAGCCTACTCGCCGCCAATCGATGCCCCCCAAAGGAACAGACCCTTGGCGCGAAGTTATGAGTTTTATCAATACTTCAAACCGGGTTTTCGCCCAGTTTCAAACTTTCGGTACGAAAACTTGCGAAAAACCCGAAACACACCAGCTGGTATAGTTTTCCTGCCTGGGTGCGCCGCAGGGGGTGCGCACCCGGGCATTTCTTCGTCTCGGATCTGCCTCCCCCGGCGTCGAATCGTAGGTTGCCACGATCGGCCATACCGGTCGCGACACGTTCGGACACAACAACGATAAGCCGAATTCCGGAACGCCGGGCAAGACGGCGATTCTTCCGGCATTCACCAAGTCGTCACCGTACCTGGAATCATCATCCGACACGCGGCAAACTGGAGAGTAGGGTCGCGGCCGGGCCCAGTTATCTGTTACAGCAAATATCCCGCAATCAACCCGGGCGGTCTGCTCGATTTCCGAATTCGACAGCGTCGCAGCCACGTTCACCCGAGTCGACCGGCCAACCGGTGACGTGACCATTCGACGCGCGGCACCCGCCCGCGCCGACGGCGCGCTCCCCCGAGCTCCGGCTCCGCACCCCCCGCAAATCCAAAGACTTTGGTAGGCAACATGTTTCGATGATATCCATGTCTGGGTGAAATGAACAAAGCTGGGTACCAAATGTTTACCGGCAGCATCGTCGCGCTCGCACCCTTTGTTACCCGGCGCCACACCACCTCTCGGCAGCGCCCCACGATCGCCGCCGACGGCCGCATCCCCGCGCACCGGACACGCCACCGCCCCGGTTACCGAATGCGCGCCCGGCCCACTACACTGTCCCACCGCGCCCCTATAGCTCAGTTGGTAGAGCTACGGACTTTTAATCCGCAGGTCGTAGGTTCGAGCCCTACTGGGGGCACCCCGTCGGGCGTCCGGTTCGCGAACCGGACGCCCGACCTATTTTCCCCGGCTCTTCGACGGGCGACGCGCACCCGCTCCCACCACAAAACACCACACCACCCACAGGGTTTCCCCTACTGTGGGCGCGTCCCCGCACACCTGGGACACCCCTCGACAACAGGCGGAGCTGATGACTTCTTTCGATGATTTGCTCGCCCAGGTACCCGTTTCCCAGATCGCCGCGAAGCTCGGCGTCGACGAGAGCACCGCGAGCACCGCGGTCAAGGCCGCGCTGCCGACACTGCTCGGCGGACTGCAGGCCAACGCGACCCAGCCGGAAGGCGCCGCTTCATTGGTCGGCGCCCTGGACAACCATGGAGACCTCGTCGAAGGCGAGGGCGAGGTCGACATCGACAAGGTCGATGTCACGGACGGCTCGAAGATCGTCGACAACGTCTTCGGCGAAGAGAAGAACACAGTGATCAGCGCGCTCGGCGCGAGCGAGGGCACCGGCGGCAACGACCTGGTGTCCAAGCTGTTGCCGATGCTTGCCCCGATCGTGCTTGCCTATCTGGCCAAACAGCTGTCCGGTGGCGGTGGCGCCGCGGCGGAACCGCAGACACAGGCAGGCGGCGGTGGCATCGGCGACCTGCTCGGCGGGCTGCTCGGCGGCAGCAGCAAGAGCGGTGGCATCGGCGGCGCGATCGGCGAGGCACTGGCCAAGAACGCTGGCGGCACCCTCGGCAATGTGCTCGGCGGTCTCTTCGGCGGCAAGCGCTGAACCAGCGCTTTCGACACTCCCGGTGGCCGTCCGTCACGCGATTTTCGTTCGACCAGCGGACATTCCCCGCCTCCAGGCGCTGTGTGTGATCGAGCACCCCGGGCTAACAACTCTCGGCCCGCAGCGATAGTCCCCTCGCTGCGGGCCATAGTCATAGACTCATCGTGGTCGCCGAGCGCCAACGAGGGCGTATGACGTGTATCACCGGGGCATCGATTGTCAGACAGATGCGTTTCGCATCACACTTACGGTGCCGTAAGGTATGGCCGCATCGGCACGGTCTTACCTTGGGGGGACGACCTGCAAGAGCGCACGCACACATGAAGGGCATATGCATGGCAAGGGATCTGACTCAACTCGAGCTGCTCACGGAGTTGGAGCCGGTTGCCGAAGAAAACGTCAACCGGCACCTCTCCCTGGCAAAGGAATGGCATCCGCACGACTACGTCCCGTGGGACGAGGGTCGCAATTTCGCGGCACTCGGCGGGGCGGATTGGGACCCGGAGCACTCCCGGCTGAACGAGGTCGCCAAGGCGGCCATGATCACCAACCTGCTGACCGAAGACAACTTGCCCTCCTATCACCGTGAGATCGCCGAGAACTTCTCTCAGGACGGCGCATGGGGCACCTGGGTGGGCCGCTGGACCGCCGAGGAGAACCGCCACGGCATCGTCATGCGTGACTACCTGGTGGTGACTCGCGGCGTCGATCCGGTCGCCCTCGAAGAGGCGCGCATGATCCACATGACCAACGGGTTCGCCTCGCCGACCGAGGCCGACGCCGGCTTCCTGCACTCGGTCGCGTACGTGACCTTCCAGGAACTCGCCACCCGGGTCAGCCACCGCAACACCGGCAAGGTGTGCGACGACCCGATCGCCGACCGCATGCTGCAGCGCGTCGCCGCCGACGAGAACCTGCACATGATCTTCTACCGCAACATGTGCGGTGCGGCGCTCGACCTGTCGCCGGACCAGTCCATCGAGGCGATCACGCTGATCCTGGAGAATTTCCAGATGCCGGGCGCGGGTATGCCCAACTTCCGCCGCAACGGCGTGCTGATGGCCAAGCACGGCATCTACGACCTGCGCCAGCACCTCGAAGAGGTGGTGCAACCGGTGCTCAAGAAGTGGGACATCTTCGAACGCACCGATTTCACCCCCCGCGGTGAGGCGGTCCGCGATCGACTCGCCATCTTCCTGGAGAAGCTGGCCGGCGACGTGATCAAGTTCGAAGATCAGCGCGACCGCATGCTCGCCCGCGAGGCGAAGAAGCGCGAGCTGGCCGGGAGCGCCGTGGGCTGACCCCCACCCCGATGACATCGAGCCGCCGTCCGAATATCCGGACGGCGGCTCGTTTATGTCCCGCTAACCAGTAATTGCAATGGCGAGCTATTTCATCGCGGCAGTGCGCCGTCGACGCCGCCGACGTCGGTGATCTTCCAGTCCGAGTTCTTATCCAGCGTGACGTTATAAGTCACCGTCGTCTGCGCGCCTTCCGGGCTTTGTGCGTTCGTCGAACTCACGTTGACGAATACATTTACCTTGTAGACGCCGTCCAGTTCCGACATCACCTTGGCGGTGATCGGCGCGGCCGTCGACGTCCACTTCAACGGCACCAGAATCTGCTCGAGCTTGGGGCCGGTCGCGTCGAACTTGTTCGCCAACTGCGGCGCGGTATTCGCCTTCAACTTCGCGACCCAGGCATTGATGTCCTGATAATTGACCGTTGCGGCGCCGACCGAATATTCGGTGGCGACCTGCTCGGCTTTCCGGTCGTCCGCAACGCGATCATTTTGCTCGGCCAGATCGTGACGAGCCGACCACAGCAGTCCGCTCAGCACGCAGACCGCGACGACCAGCGCGGCAATGACGGCGCTCCTGATCACCGTGGAAACCTGGATCGACACCGTTCCAGGACGGGCGGGCTTCGCTTGCGATGCCGCTCCCGCCGATGTCGCTGTGGTGGTACCTCCCGCCGCCGACTTGCCGCCGGCCTCGGCCTTGTCCCCGCCCGATCCGGCGTCTTCGATCCGTTCCGTCATGCGGCCTCTCCGATAAGTCTGGTGTGTCGAGACGCTCCAACCACTGGCGGCAGGCGTTACTCGGGGTACCAGGTTACTGACGTCGCATAAGTGCGCCGTGACACCCCGGTGCTGGCACCGTGGGAGGCGCAGAATGCGCATCCGAATGCCGAATCCGCCGACGATCCGGCCGCGAACCTCGACACTTGGGGTACCGGCGCCGAACGAGCGGCGCGACTGGCCGCTGAGGGCGCGCTGCGCTGAACCGGCTCTTATCGGAACACGGAAGGCCGAGAATATGGCTACATCGAAGGCCGAGGCGCCCCTCGCGGGCAAGGTCGTCGCGATCACCGGTGGCGCGCGCGGCATCGGCCGCGCTACCGCCGAGGCATTCCTGGCCGCGGGCGCCGCTGTCGCCATCGGCGATATCGATGTCGAACTGGTGGCCAAGACCGCGGCGGAGCTGGGCGCCGACCCGGACGCCAAGATCGTCGGACTGCCGCTGAACGTGACCGATCGGGCCTCGTTCGCCGCGTTCCTCGACTCGGTGGACAGCGAACTCGGCCCGTTGGACGTGCTGGTCAACAATGCGGGCATCATGCCGACCGGACTGTTCGCCGACGAGGACGAGGCGATGACCGATCGGATCATCAATATCAACCTCAACGGCGTCATCCACGGCTCCAGGCTGGCCGTCAAGCGGTTCATGGCGCGCGGCAGCGGTCACCTGATCAACATCGCCTCGCTGGCTGGAACACAAGGCTTTCCCGGCCTGGCCACCTACTGCGCGACCAAGCATGCGGTGGTGGGCTTCACCTCGGCGTTGCACCTGGAGATGAAGGAGCACGGCGTGCATGTCGGCGCGGTGCTGCCCGGCATCGTGCGCACCGAGCTGTCCGCCGGTGCGAATATGCCGAGCTGGATCACGCCCATGACCACTGTCGACCCGGAGGACGTCGCCGCCGCCATCGTGAAATCGGTGCGACAGCAGAAGCCGATGGTGACCGTGCCGCGCATGCTCGCCGCCATCATCAAGTCCGCGCAGCTGCTGCCGTACCGCGCGCAGCTCGGCGTCGCTCGATTGACCGGCGCGACAACCGCTTACGCGCAGCCGGACCCTGCGGTGCGGGAGATCTACCACCGTCGTCTTCGGGGCCAGTAGGACCTCACCGATCGATCCCGCAGCGCGACCGATCACTACTTCGGCGGCGGCCGGTGCGGGTGGCGAGGTCCGGAGGGGATGGACCCCGCCACCCGACAGCGATAGCGGCGGCTTGGGCGTACCGACCCGCTCTGCAGTCCCCGGGTCCCCCAGGGCGATGCTGAGCGTAGAACAGCACCGCAGCTCCTCGTGGCGTGTTAGCCGAACTGTTACCCAGTGAGAATATTTCGATGAATTCTGGTGTTGGGTACGCGATTTCCTGGTTGCGGCGAATGCGCGCGAGGAACTATGTAGCGCATGGATCCGAGCAACGCCGCCGCGCGGCTACTCGCAGAAGTCCTTGCCGCAGGATTCACTGTCGAAGGGTTCATCCGCGCCCTACGCGCCGACCCGAACGCCGACACCGCGGTCCTACCGCCGCTGTCGGGTCCGTGGCGCATACCACCGCCCGGGCACAGCTACTGAGCGCACCTCGTGACCGACGCGGGGCGCAGTATTCCCCAAATTAGCGGCATGTGGAGCCGCCACCTGACTCACGCGGGCGGCGCCATCTTGCAGCTCGATGGCTGGACCGCAAGGCAGACCATCGAGACCGACAATCCGTGGGAACTCGGCGATCTGGCGGAGTGGCTGCCCGAACTCGGCTGAGCGCCTGCGGAATCCGGCGGCGCCGAAGGTCTCGGAGCCGACGGCACCGCCCCCGGCAGTGCCGATCGCCATAGGATTCGTTCGACTGCGCACGACGCCCCCGAAACGGGAGACAACGATGTCCGACCTGCACGCCGAAAGCCCCCATAACGCCGGATGGCGGACACCGCTGCGACTGTTCCTGGCCGCCATGTCCGTGATCGGCTTCGTCGTACCCAATGCGATGGTGATCACATACCTCAGCGGGTCGGATCACACCCAGGTCGACTACTTCCGGGCCTGGACCGCGAGCCTGCCCTCCTCGCAGCTGCTGGTGGACCTGGTGATCGTGGCAATCGCCTTCCTGGGTTGGGCGCTGACCGAAGCCCGCAGGCTCGGGATCATGCGCTGGTGGCTGCTGTCGGCGGGGCTGACCTTCGCGGTCGGCATCTGCTGCGCCGTGCCGCTGTTCCTGCTCGTCCGGGACCTGTACATGGACCAGCACCGAAGGACGGACGCAGGCGTAACTCGCCCCTGATTCCGTCCGACAGCCGAACGGCCATCGCCAGGCCAAAGAGTGAATCAGCGCACGTCACGCACCGCCAGCCTCGGGGTCACCCCGCCGCTGATGCGACACTGGAGGGCGTGACGATGACTACCGAGGCGAAGACCACACTGCGGATCGGGCCGTATCCGGTCGATCCGCCAGTTGTGCTCGCGCCGATGGCGGGCATCACGAACCTGGCATTCCGCAAGCTGTGCCGGGAGTTCGGCAGCTCGACCTCGATCTATGTCTGCGAGATGATCACCGCGCGGGCCGTGGTGGAACGCAACGAGAAAACGCTGCACATGATGTCCTTCGACGAGGACGAGCACCCGCGCTCCATGCAGCTCTACGGCGTCGACCCGGCCACCCTCGGCGAGGCCGTCCGGATCATCGTCGGCGAGGGCTGGGCCGACCACATCGACCTCAACCTGGGCTGCCCGGTACCGAAGGTCACCCGGCTCGGTGGCGGCGCGGCGCTGCCCTACAAGCGCGCCCTGTTCAGCCGGATCGTGCAGGCCATGGTCAGCGGCGCCGAACCGGCCGGCGTTCCGGTGACAGTGAAATTCCGCATCGGCATCGATGACGACCATCTGACTTATCTCGATGCGGGCCGCATCGCCGAGGCCGAGGGCGCCAAGGCCGTCGCACTGCACGCACGCACGGCCGCGCAGCGGTATTCGGGCCAGGCCGACTGGACCGCGATCGCCCGGCTCAAGGAAGCCGTGCGGACGATCCCGGTGCTCGGCAACGGCGATATCTTCTCCGCCGCCGACGCCGTCCGGATGATGGACGAAACCGGTTGCGACGGTGTCGTAGTCGGCCGCGGCTGCCTCGGCAGGCCGTGGCTGTTCGGCGAGCTCCAGGCAGCGCTGCGCGGTGAGCCGCTGCCGGAGGCGCCGAACCTCGGTCGCGTCGGCGAGGTGCTCTACCGGCACGCCGCGCTGCTGTCCGAGCACCTCGGCGAGGATAAAGCGATGCGCGACCTGCGCAAGCATATGGCCTGGTATCTGATGGGCTTCCCGGTCGGCGCGGATCTGCGCCGGTCCTTCGCCACGGTGTCGCAGCTGACCGAATTGCGGGACCTGATAGGCCAACTCGATCCGGACGCCCCGTTCCCGAGGGACGCCGAGGGACCGCGCGGACGACAGGGCTCACCGGGCAAGGTCGCGTTGCCACACGGCTGGCTCGACGATCCGGACGATCCCGCCGTGCCGGAGGGCGCGGATTTGATGCACAGCGGCGGCTGATTTCCGCAGGCAGTGCACCGTGCGAAACTCCCATGCGGCCTTTTCGATTTCATCCTCGGCTGGCTCGTCGTGGCGGAATCGTTATCATTGGCGGAATCGGTCATGCCGGGCGAACCCGGCTCGGTGTCGATAGCCAGGCGGCGTAGACGAAAAGTGAGGTTCGTTGGTGGGTGACGATCGGCACGGGCGTTCGCCTAGGCCCGGAGATCGCGCCCCGTGGGAGCGCTATCCCACGGCAGACAACCCCGAACGAGACGACTCGCGGTCGTCCCGGCGGTCCAGGCATACCGACAACACCCCCGAATCCGGCTCGGCACCACTGACGGTTCAGGACCTCGTCCAGAAAGTCGACAGCGAACGCGGCGGGCGCAGGCGCAGGGCGGCAGCAGCCCCCGAGAGCGACGCCGCACCGACCGGCCGGGGCCGGCGCGAGCCCGCGCACCCCGCCGACGGCGCACCACGTGAATCCGGCACCCCGTCGCGGCCCGCCAACGCCGCACCACAGCGACCGCCCGAAGCCGCCGCCCCGCGACCCTCCGGCGCCCGCCGCTCCCCTGTCTCCTCCGTCGTCGAGGACATCGCCGGCGCAGCGCCCGCGACCGCCCGAGCCACCACGAGCCGACGCGGCGTCGAGGACACCAGACGATCAACGCCCGGCGCGCAGGAACCGCCCGAGGCCGTGACCGACATCATCCCTCCGGTCACCGAACCCACCCGGACCAAACGCCGCTCCACCGGATGGCCGACCACCGAATCCGACAAACCTGATCGAGCCGCACAGCCGAAGACCGTCGGCAATCCGCCGCTGTCCCGGCTCGCGGCGAGCAGGGAGCGTCGCAGCAAGCGGTTACGGGCGGCAGGGCGCGCCACCCTTGCGATGTTCGCGGTGCTCGCGCTACTCGCCACCGGCGGCGGCTGGAGCTATCTGAATGCGACCGCCAACGGCTTCACCCAGGTCAACGCGATCGACGACAACGCCGAGGACGTCGTCGACTCGGGCGCGCAGCTCGGCGACGAGAACTTCCTCCTCGTGGGCACCGACACCCGCGCAGGCGTCAACGGACGACTGGGGGCGGGCACCATCGACGACGCCGAGGGTGCCCGTGCCGATACCGCGATGCTGGTGCATATACCGAAGAACCGCTCGCGAGTCGTCGTCGTGTCGTTCCCGCGCGACCTCGACGTGACCCGGCCGCAGTGCAACGGCTGGGACAACGACAAGCCCGCCTACACCGCGGAAACGTTCCCCTCGGCGATGGGCGACAAGCTCAACGCCGTTTATGCCCTCGGCGGACCCAAGTGCCTCGTCACCACGATTCAACGGCTGACGGGCAGCACCATCAATCACTTCATCGGGATTGATTTCGTCGGCTTCGAAGCAATGGTCGACCAGGTCGGCGGTGTCGAAGTCTGCGCACCGAAGCCGATCACCGACGAGATTCTCGGCACTGTGCTCGAGAAGCCGGGCAAGCAGCGAGTAGACGGCGAGACGGCACTGAACTACGTGCGCGCGAGGCATGTCTACGGTGAGGAACGCAGCGACTACGACCGCATCAGCCGGCAGCAGCGGTTCCTCGCCTCGCTGCTGCGCGGCGCCCTGTCCAGCAAGGTGCTGTTCGATCCTGGCAAATTGAACGGGTTCATCAAGGCATTCACCGATGCGACCTTCGTCGACAAGGTCACCGCGAACGATCTGCTGATGCTCGGGCGGTCCCTGCAGAAGATGGACGCGGGTGCGGTGACCTTCCTGACCATTCCGACTGCGGGTACCACCTCCTACGGCAACGAGATCCCCCGCGAATCCGACATCAAGGCCATCTTCAAGGCGATCCGAGACGACCAGCCGCTGCCCGGTGAGAAGAAGGTGGCACCCGCCCCTGGTTCGATCCCTTCGGCTCCGCCCGCGCCGCCGAAGCTGATCGCGGTGGATCCGGGCACGGTGTCGCTGCTCGTTTCCAACGGCTCGACCACCGTGGGTGCGGCGAACAAGGCGGCCACCAAACTGGGCAACCAGGGCTTCCAGATCTACAACACCGCCAACTACTCCGGTGGTACCTCGGAAGTGGCCACCAAGGTCCGCTACGGGACCGGACACGAAGCCGAAGCGGCCACGGTGGCCAGCTCGCTGCCGGGGGCGACGATCGAGTTGTCGAGCGATCTCGGCGGCATCGTCGAAGTCGTGATCGGCGCCGACTACACGGGCAACGTGCGCACCCCGACGCCGGTCGGCGATCCGATCTCGAATATCGAGGTCAGCACATCCTCGACGCCGACGCCGGTCACGCTTCCCTCCGACCTGGAACACGTCAACGCCGCAGACGACACCTGCAAGTAAGCGACAGCCAGAGCTGGGGCATGCCCGTTCGCCGGGCAATATTCAACTGACGACGACCTCGGTCGCTTCGATGGTGACAGCCCTGGCGGCCAACGGTTCGCGGGCAGGGCCACGGAGCACCGACCCGTCGGCGATGCTGAATTTGCTGCCGTGACAAGGGCACTCGATGGTGTCGCCGACTTTGCCGACGGCGCAGCCCTGGTGGGGGCAAACGGCCGAGAAGGCCCGGATGTCACCGGGGGTCGGTTGGGTCACGACCAGACCTTGCTGTGAAAATATCCGCCCGCCACCGACGGGGATTTCGGCCAGCGCTACTCGCATCGGCCCGGAGTCGGCACTGCCGCTCGCGCATCCGGCGGCGACCACCGCCGCGGCAGCACCGACCCCGAGCAGCACGCTGCGCCGCGTGCATTCAGCGCAAGGCGGCGGATCGGAGTGCGGTGCGGAAGCGTTGTTCATGCGGCCACCAGCAGCCCGGTCGCGTACATCACCAGCAGTCCGACAGCGACGCCGCCGAGGGTCATCGCACCGAATCCCCGACCGCGCTGTTCGCGCAGGCTGGGCACGATCTGCACGATGACCTGGATGATCGCGCCGACGCCGACGCCGAGCAGCAGGGCCGACAGCTCGGCGTTGTTCACTGTCGCGCCGAGGACGGCGCCCACGATGGCAGGGGCCCCGGCGATCAGTCCGAGACCGAGCAGCGTCAGCAGCGGTGGGCGGCGCTCGGTCAGCGGTGACACCACGGCGAGACCCTCGGTGGTGTTCTGGATGGTGAAACCGATGACCAGGAAGGTACCTAGCGCCAATTCGCCGACGGCATAGGCGGATCCGATGGCCAGACCCTCGCCGAGGTTGTGCAGGCCGATACCTATGGCGATCATCAGCGCCAGCCGCACCCCGGCACTGCCCACTGCCTCGGCCGCCTGACGTCGGTTGCGCAGCCACTGGTCCACGGCGGTCAGTCCGAGGAAGGCCAGGCCCGCACCGAGGACGACCAATGCCGCGCCACCGAACGCACCACCGGAGCGGCCCGCGAGCTCGAATCCTTCGCTGATGCCCTCCCATGCCAGAAACGCCAGCAGACCCACCGTTACGGCGAGCAGCACCCGCACGACCCGACTGCCCGCGACACGCATAACGGGCAGGAACAACATGCCGAGTACGACTGGGACGATGCCGACGTAGGTCCCGAGTAGCGCCATCAGGCCGAAGAACGACGCGTTCGGCTCCGGGGTCGTCACGGCGAGCGGGACGTCGTGCTCGATCACCAGACCGGTCGAGGTCAGCATGGAAATCTTGTAGGGCTGGCCGTCCTGCCACGGGTAGTCGAGTAGCAGCCGTGCCGACGCCAACCGCCCGATCGGCTCGGTCGGTCCGGTGAAGTCGATATAGGCGTCGTTGACGAAAATCTGCGCGATCGAAACCGGGTCGGGCCCGGTGTTGCGCACGGTCAGCTCGATCGTGCCCGGCGTGAGCGTGGTGTGCTCGACCGCGATCTCCTCCACGGGCGGGCCGGTCCGTTCGGGCAGGGTGCGCCCGCCGAGCAGGCTCAACCCGACCAACGCGATCATAAGAAGCGCCACCGAGACCAGTCCGAGGATCCACGGCCGACGGGTGTTCAGGGTGTCGGTCATCGCGATTACTCCGTCACCTCGAACATGCCCATCCAACCGAGTTCGGCGAACTCGGTCTTGTGCGCATGGAACATGTATTGCCCCAGGTGAGGGAACCGCAGCTCACAGATACCGCGCTGGCCTTGCCCCTGCACGATGGTGTCGGTGAATTCCGTTGGCTCCAGCCGGGTTCCGGTGGGGTAATAGTCGAAGAAGTTCCCGTGGATGTGGAAGCTGTTGATGGGGTCGTACTCCAGCACGTTGACCAGGTAGATGCGCACCAGTTCGTTGCGCTTCACCCGGATCGGCTCGTGCATGAAGTGGAACGGAATCCCGTTGACCGCGTAGAGCTGGTTGCCCTCGCCATCGAAAGTCGTGTTGTAGCCGTGCATCACCATCACCATCTCGTCGGCCGGTGGCCGTGGCTGCGGCGGATCGACGATGAACGTCCCGTACATGCCGCGGGCGATGTGTTCGGCCAGCGGGCCGACATGGCAGTGGAACAAATGCAGTCCGAACGGTGTCGCGTCGAACTCGTAGGTGAAGCTCTCACCCGGGTTGATGACACCGCGACCGATACCGGGAATGCCATCCATCTCGGCGGGGTGGATGCCGTGGAAGTGCAGTGTGTGCGGATGGTGCGAGCCGTTGGTGAAATTGACCCGCAGCAGATCGCCCGCGCGACAGCGCAGTGTCGGACCCGGGATCCGCGAGTTCAGCGTCCACGCGGGGAAACGCACCCCCGGCGCTATCTCGATGTCCTCGTCACTGGCGAAGACATCCCATTCGCGCAGTGTCCGCCCGTCCGGCCGCGTCGAGGTCCTGCCGTAGTCGAAGTCGCGCAGGACCTCGGTCGGATCGAACCCATTCGCGACGTGATCGACGACCGCGCCCTTACGGAACGTCGGCCCGCTGACCCCGCCGCCGTGCGCACTCGGGTTCGGGTGGTGTGGTCCCGGAGGTGCTTCGGCTTTGGCCGGTCCGGAGTCGAGCAGCGGCAATGCCCCGAGCGCGAGGCCCGTCGAAGCCGCGACGGTTCCGCCGATCATGAACCGGCGCCGTGTGGAAGATGTCATTCCAGCCTGTCATGATTAGAACGAGCGATCTTCTTAGTTTGGCAGGCCGAAAATTATCTTTCAATAGCCCGAATGCAACTGGCGCCGCTCTCAGCTGCGGCAACACCAACGCAAACGACTGGCACCAGGCATTAACCCGCTGTTCGTGACTCGGTCAGCGCGGGGCACTAGTGTCTGATTTCATGCGTGTCATCTACAACGAGCAAATGGCCGATCTTGCCCACCTGCTGGGCGAGATGGCCGGCCTGGCGGGTTCGGCCATGGACCGGGCCACCCAGTCACTGCTCCAGGCCGACCTCGGCCTCGCCGAGTCGGTGATCAGTGAAGACGACCGGATCGCCGAGATGATCCAGGACGCCGAAGAGAAGGCGTTTGCCCTACTTGCGCTGCAGGCGCCCGTCGCGGGCGATCTGCGGCAGGTGGTCAGCGCCATCCAGATCGTCGGCGACGTGAACCGGATGGGCGCGCTCGCGCTGCACGTCGCCAAGGTCACCCGGCGCCGCCACCCCAACCATGCCCTGCCGGAATCGGTCAACGGCTACTTCGCAGAGATGGGCCGCATCGCGGTGAACATGGGCGCGGGCGCCAAGGAGGTGCTCGAGACCCGTGACCCGGAGCGCGCGGCGCAGCTCAACCAGGACGACGAGGCGATGGACGATCTGCACCGTCACCTGTTCACGCTGCTGATGGATCGCGACTGGAAGTACGGCGTCGCCGCGGCCGTCGACGTGACCCTGCTCGGCCGCTACTACGAGCGCTTCGCCGACCACGCCGTTGAGATCGGCCGTCGGGTGATCTTCCTGGTCACCGGCGTGCTCCCGCCGGATCCCGACACCGAATCGTGAGGAATCGAAGGCCCGCACACCACTGCGGGCCTTCGTATTCTCAACCGCCGCAACTTATCTCGCGAGGTTTGCGTAACTCCCCATTGATGCGCTGAAGACGCAGCAAGGCCCGCGCCGTGGCGCGGGCCTTGCTGTCTGTCCGTGTCTAGCCGAAGCGGCCGGAGATGTAGTCTTCCGTCGCCTTCTGGCCCGGGTTGGAGAAGATCTTCTCGGTGTCGTCGATCTCGATCAGCTTGCCCGGCTTGCCCTGCGCCTCCAGGTTGAAGAAGCCGGTCTGGTCACTCACCCGCGCGGCCTGCTGCATGTTATGGGTGACGATGACGATGGTGAATTCCTTCTTCAGCTCGGTGATCAGGTCCTCGATCGCCAGGGTGGAGATCGGGTCCAGCGCCGAACAAGGCTCGTCCATCAGCAGCACGTCGGGCGAGATCGCGATCGCGCGCGCGATGCACAGACGCTGCTGCTGACCACCGGAAAGGCCGCCGCCCGGCTTGTCCAAGCGGTCCTTCACCTCGTTCCAGAGGTTGGCGCCGCGCAACGAGCGCTCGGCGACCTCGTCGAGTTCCTTCTTGCCCCGCACACCCTGCAGCTTCAGCCCGGCAACCACATTGTCGCGAATCGACATGGTGGGGAACGGGTTCGGCCGCTGGAACACCATGCCGATGGTGCGGCGCACACCGACCGGGTCGACGGTCGCACCGTAGATGTCCTCGCCGTCCAGCAGTACCGCGCCCTCGACGCGGGCGTTCGGGGTCACCTCGTGCATGCGGTTCAGCGAACGCAGCACGGTGGACTTACCGCAACCCGACGGGCCGATGAAGGCGGTCACGCTGCGCGGCAATACCGACAGCTTGACATCGGCAACCGCGTGGAACTTGCCGTAGTAGATATTCAGGTCTTTGACGTCGATCCGCTTTGCCATCCGAGTATCCGTTCGCTTCTATCGGTTCCGCGTGAGCAGCTTGTTGACGACCGCGGCCGCCGCGTACAGCAGCGCGATCAGCAGGATCAGCGTCAGGGCCGCGCCCCACACCCGTTCCCGGCCCGCCGCTTCCGGGTTCGCCAGCTCTTGGTAGATCAGCAGGGGCAGCGAGGCCATGTTCCCGTCGAACATGTTGGAGTTGATCGACTTGGCGTAGCCGACGAGCACCAGCACCGGCGCCGTCTCGCCCATGACGCGGGCGAGGGAGAGCAAGATGCCGCTGATCATGCCGGGCGCGGCGGTCGGCACGACGATCCTGAGGATGGTCTTCCACTTCGGGATGCCGAGCGCATAGGACGCCTCGCGCAACTCGTCCGGGACGAGCTTGAGCATTTCCTCGGTGCTGCGCACCACCACCGGCAGCATCAGCAGCACCAAAGCCAGCGACACCGCGAAGGCGCTCTGCGGGAAACCGAGGGTGGCGATCCACAGCGCGAAGATGAACAGGGCCGCGACGATGGACGGCACACCCGCGAGGATGTCGACCATGAAGGTGGTGACCTTGGCCAGCCTGCCGCGGCCGTACTCGACCAGGTAGATGGCGGCCATGATGCCCAGCGGCACCGCGATCACCGCGGCGACCGCTGACTGCACGACCGTGCCGTAGATCGCGTGGTACACACCACCGCCGGTCTGATCGGGCAGGATGCCCTTCTGCGACTTCTGCCACCAGTCCAGCGAGGCGATCGCGCCGATACCCTTGCTGACCACCATCCACAGCACCCAGACCAGCGGCACGAGTGCGATGGCGAAGCACGCGGTGACCGCCGCGGTCGCAATGTTGTTCTTGATCCGGCGGCCCTTGCTCACATGGCGGAAGGTGGGCGCCTTGACCGGCTTGTCGAGAGTCGTCGTGGTAGCCATTACTGGTTGACCTTTCCGCCGGCCGCGAGCCGCGCCAGCGCATTGACGACGAAGGTCAGCGCGAACAACACGAAGCCTGCCGCGATATAGGCGCCGGTCGGCAGCGGAGAACTGAATTCCGAAGCCGCCGAAGCGATCTTGGAGGCGAAGGTGTAGCCGCCGTCGAACAGCGACCAGTGACCCGCCTGTGCGGAGGTACGCAGCACAACCAGCACCGCGATGGTCTCGCCGAGCGCGCGACCGAGGCCAAGCATGGAACCGGCGATCACACCGCTGCGCCCGTACGGCAGCACGGTCATCCGCACCACCTCCCACTTGGTGGCGCCGAGGGCCTGCGCGGCCTCGATGTGCGTGACCGGGGTCAGGTTGAAGACCTCACGGGACACCGAGGTGATGATCGGCAGAATCATCACCGCCAGCACGACGCCCGCGGTGAAGATGGTGCCGCCACCGCCGATCGACACATTGCCGTCGGAGAACAGGAAGAGCCATCCGAGGTTGTCGTTCAGGAAGGTCTGCGCCGGTCCGAGCTGCGGCGCGAGCACCAGGAATCCCCACAGGCCGAACACGATCGACGGCACCGCGGCAAGCAGGTCGACGAGCATGGCGAACGGCCGCGCCAGCGCATTCGGCGCGTAGTGGGTCAGGAACAGCGCGATGCCGACCCCGATGGGCACCGCGATCACCAGCGCGAAGACCGAGCTCAGCACCGTGACCATGAACAGGTCCTTGATGCCGAACCGCAGATCGTCGGCATTGCTGGTGCTGAACTCCGTGCTGGTGAAGAAGTTGACCTCGTCAGCCCTGAGCGAAGGCACCGCGCGAACCAGTAGGAACAGCGCGATCAACGCAATGGAGGCGACGATGATCGCGCCCGCTGCCGTGGCCATCGACCGGAAGATGGTCTCGGCCCGCTGGCTGTGCGGTCGACGCGCCGCGGTGGGAGCCCCCTTGGTGGGATCGCCCTTGGTCAGGCTCACGTCATTATTCGGTTCGCTGGGCATATGCGCAGTATCTCCAGCCGCCCGCGGGCCCGTCGAGTCCGACGAGCCCGCTGCGGTCACCTCAGGGTGCACGGTCATGACGATGCGATCAGGAGATGGCGTTGATCGCGGTGGTCAGGCGGGTCTTGAACTGCTCGGGGATCGGGATGTAGCCGTTCTCCTCGAGTCCCTTCTGGCCGTTGCTGGTGGCCGAGGTCAGGAAGGCCTTGACTGCCTTGGCGATGTCGGCATCGCTGTACTTCGAGCACACGATCTCGTAGGTGGCGAGCATGATCGGGTAGGAGCCGGCCACGGTCGGCTTGTAGAACGAGGTGGTGTCCAGGACGAGGTCGTTGCCCTCGCCCTTGATCTTCACACCGTCGATGGCCTTGCCCGCGGTCTCGACCGACAGCTTCACCGGGTCCTTGCCGGCCGAGGTGATGATCTGCGCGACGGACAGGTTCTGCGACTTGGCGAACGACCACTCGTTGTAGGTGATCGAGTTCTTGGTGTTCTTGATCGCGGCCGAGGTGCCCTCGTTGCCCTTCGCGCCCTCGCCGACACCGCCGGTGAAGGTCTTGCCCGCGCCCTTGCCCCAGGCGCCGTCGGAGGCCGCGTCCAGGTAGAGCTGGAAGTTGTCGGTGGTGCCCGACTCATCGGAGCGGAAGATCACGGCGATCTTGTCCGAGGTCAGCTTGGCGTTCGGGTTCAGCGCCTTGATCTCGGGGGCATCCCAGGTGGTGACGGCGCCGTTGAAGACCTTGGCTGCGGTCGGGCCGTCCAGCACGAGGTCGGTGACACCATCGATGTTGTAGGTGATGGCGATCGGGCCGAAGACGGTCGGCAGGTTCCACGCCGGGGCGCCACAGCGCTCCTGCGCCTTGGCCGGCTCTTCCTTCTTCGAGCTCAGCGGCGAGTCGGAGCCACCGAAATCGGTCTGGCCACCGATGAACTCGTTGACGCCCGCACCCGAACCGCTCGAGGTGTAGTTGAGGGTGTAGCCGTCGCAGTTGGCCTCGTAGGCGGCGACGAAGCGCTCCATGGCGTTCTTCTGCGCCGTCGCACCGCTGGCCTTGAGCGCCTTCTTGCCGCCGCAGGCGACGCTGGTGTTGGCCGCGTTGCTGGTTTCTGTGGTGTTGTCGTCGCTGCCACATGCGGCAAGAGTCATTGCGCCGACGGCCAGCACGCCGACGACGGCGCTACTGCGCTTGAAGTTCACTATTCCTCCGGGGAATCACGTCCGACACGCCCGGTCCCTCACCGGCCCGGGCGGGTGTTGTGGTGCCGTTCGCGAGGAACTTGCGCACCAGGCAGCTGCGCCGCCCATAAGTAACGTAGGTTCGCCCGGTTGACAGTTGGACCAAGCTGGATGAACGGAGGGTGAACAGCCCGGCGCGATTAGGCCTGGTACGTGTGATATTTGCCCCAGTGTTACTCGGGCAACGCCAATGAGCCGCTTTTTGTTCAGCCTCGGGCCGCGTAGGCGACGTCGATGTGCGCGGGAGCGAATCCGAGCCGGGTGTAGGTGTGCACGGCCGCGGTGTTGTCGGCCTCGGTGTAGAGCAGCACCTCGGCGAGTGCGCGTTCGCGCAGGTAGTGCAGGCCCGCGAGAGTGAGCAGCCGGCCGAGTCCGCGCCCCTGCGCCGCAGGGTCGATGCCGACCACGTACACCTCGCCGATTGCCGGATCCTCGTCGTAATGCACCTTGGTCCAATGGAATCCGAGCACATGACCGGGATCGGCGGCATCGGCCGCGATGAACAGGCCCTTCGGGTCGAACCACGACTCGTTTCTTCGGACCTCGATATCGCGCGCGGTCCAGCGACCCTGTTCCGGATGCCAGGCGAACGCGGCGTTGTTCACCCGCAGCAGCTCGGCATCGTCGGCGGGACCCGAATAGGTGCGCAGCACGATCTCCGCCGGGACACCCAATTCAGGTAGCTCTGGCGTTGCCATGGCTCGGCGCATCTGCCACAGCTCGCGCGCGGTCACCAGTTCGAGGCGGGTCGCGACAGCCTGCGCGGGCGGCCGGTTTCCGTGCGCCCACACCCGGGTTCCCGCGCCGCCCTCGGCAAGCGCGGCGACCACGAGTTCGGTCCCGATGCCGTGGTCACGCGCGGCCGGATCGACCGCGACCTCGGCCATCGCCGGATGCTCACCGTGTCCGGGAACCAGATTCGCGTACCCAACGATCGCGCCGTCATGCCGCGCGATCAGGTGCCTCGCCTCATCGGCGGCGGTCAACGACAGCACGGCCTGTTCGGAGACCGGGGCGACACCGTCGGCGGCGGTGGCCCGGTCGAGCAGGTCACGCACCGATCGCGCGGCATCGGCATCGACCTGCTCGATCCAGCGCATCGTCGTATCAGTCATCTGCCGCGAAGATCACTGCACAGAACCGTTCACCGGCGTGAGCGGAGCTCCGTCGGTGCCCTCGTTCTCGTCTTCCTGGAGCGAGACCTGCTCGCCCTTGGCGGCCGACCTGGACGGGCGCACCGCCTTGTATCCGACATTGCGCACGGTGCCGATCAGCGACTCGTATTCACTGCCCAGCTTGGCGCGCAGGCGACGCACGTGCACGTCGACCGTGCGGGTGCCGCCGAAGAAGTCGTAGCCCCACACCTCCTGCAGCAGCTGGGCTCGGGTGAATACCCGGCCCGCGTGCTGCGCGAGATACTTGAGCAGCTCGAATTCCTTGTAGGTGAGATCGAGCGGGCGGCCACGCAGTCGCGCGGTGTAGGTGCCCTCATCGATCACCAACTCGCCGAGCGTGATCTTGCCGGTGTTCTCCGGGCTTGCCACACCACCGTTACGGCCGACCAGCAGCCGCAACCGGGCGTCCAGTTCGGCAGGCCCGGTGCCGGGCAGCAGAATGTCGTCGAGGCCCCAATCGGCGTTTACTGCCACCAGGCCACCCTCGGTGAGCACAGCGACAACGGGCACCGAAGAACCGGTGCTCCCGAGCAGCCGGCACAGGCCGCGCGCGGCGGCCAGGTCGGTGCGCGCGTCGACAAGTGCCACATCCGCGGTGCCCGCTTCCAGCAGGGACGCCACCTCGGTCGGTGCCGGACGCACGTTGTGCGCAAGCAGCGCGAGCGAGGGCAGTACCGACTCTGGGTTGGGGTCGGAGGTCAACAGGAGCAGCTCCACAGGCCCTCCTCCCATCTCGTAGCTCCGACGACAACAGCAGTAACCGCCGAAGCCACGTCGCTAATCACAGGTAATCGGATGCAAGATTAGCGCGTGAACCCCGATGACCTCGCCATCCGGGTAAGCAACGCTCTGGTAATGAGACATTTGATAGCCGAAATTCGCCGCCGGTTAGGGTTGGAGGCATGCGCAAGCTGATTATCGGGCTGCTGGTCCTCGCGGGACTGGCCGTGGTCATCGATTTCGGCGCCGCCGCCTACTCCGAGTATCGCGTCTCGCGCGCTCTGCGTGAGGGCGCCGACCTCATCGCCGACCCCGAGGTGACGATCCACGGGTTCCCTTTCTTCGCCCAGGCGCTCGACGGTCGATTCCAGAACGTCGACATCCGGGCACGCATCGTGCGTCAGGACATCCCTGGCGAAATCTCGGCCGAGGCGACGCTGACCGGAGTGCACCTGCCGCTGCGCGATCTCGTCGACGGCAGCGTGCGCCGCGTCCCGGTGGAACGGGTCGAGGGGCGCATGCGCCTGGAGCCCACTGAACTGGGCAGACTGTTCAAAATTCCGGACCTGCAAGTGCATTCGCGACCTGCGGATAAATCCGACGGAACGGGCGGATCGGGCGGATCGGGGATGACAACGGCGGGCGCGCTGGTGCTCACCGGCACCCTGCCCGGCACACCTGTCGCCTCGACCGTGCCCGGCGCACCGCTCGGCGGCGACAAGGTGAGCATTCAGGCGGATCTGCTGCTCGACGGCGATCAGGTGCGGATCATCGCGACCGGTTTCTACCGCGGCACCGGCACCGAGACCACCCCGACGGCGGTCATCCCCGAAGCCGATCGGCCCGCGGTGCTCGAGCTGTTCACCCGTACGATCGATACCAAGGAATTGCCGTTCGGTCTGCGGCCGACGAAGGTCTCCGCGCAGGGCGGGCAGATCGTGGTCGAGGGCAAAGGTGAGAACGTGACGATCGACCTCGACCGATTGCAGCGGCCATGATCGAAATCACAATTCTGGTGGTGATGGTGCTCGCCGCGCTGGCGGTCGGCACGGCGCTGCGGCGCCTGGACGGAAAGCTGCGCGTCACCGATGTGGTCGAGCCCATCGAGTCGGCACGCGCCGAGTTGCTTACCGCCGCCGGGGTGACCGGTTCGGGTCCCGCGGTACTGCATTTCTCCGCCGACTGGTGCGGTCCGTGCGCGGCGGTGCGCAGGGTGGTTGCCGGTGTGACCGACGAACTGGCCGCTTCGCCGAACCCGCCACTGGACATCGAGATCGATATCGATGCCGAGCCCACGCTCGCGAGAGAGCTGAACGTGCTCTCGTTGCCGACCACTTTCGTCTTCGACAGGGAAGGCAGGGAGCGGTTCCGCATCTCCGGCGTCCCGAAAACCGGCGATCTCCGCACCGCGCTCGAGCCACTGACGGTGTAAAAACCGGGCCTGAAATGGCTTCATAGCCAGTGTGACGAACCCGGGGTCCAATTCTCCCGCCGAACCGGGTAAACTGCCTTTCGTGCAAGCCAACCACGAGCTGATGCTCACCCGACGCCGCACAGTTGATCTGTGTCGCCTCGGTGGTTGTTGCTGCCTGTGCCGCTGACCGGTCGGTTCGTTCAGATTTCCTGACGCCGACCTTTGTCCGCCGTGCGAGTGATCTCATTGATCCCCCGGCGAACTGGCAATTTTCCAGCCAACAGAGTCATTCAGCGCAGGAGTACGCACAATGTCCGCCAAAACCCGTAATACTGCCTCCGGGACAGCCATTCCCCTCGGTTCCGTCGACGTTCGTGGACCGCGCTTCGCCGCGTGGATCACCACCGCCGTCCTCGTCGTCGTGCTGATCGCCGCCGCCGTCTCCACCGCGGCCGCCGCCGTGCTGATCGCGATCCAAGCGGTGGTCTTCGCGATCGGCGCCGCCAACGGTCCGCGACGCAGCCCCTACGGTCGGATCTACGCCGCGCTGGTCGCACCGCGCGTCGGCCCGCCGACCGAAACCGAACCCGTGGCGCCGCTGCGGTTCGCCCAATTACTCGGCCTGGTCTTCAGCGCCGTCAGCCTGCTGGGTTTCCTGGCCGGCTCCACCGTGGTCGGCGCGGTGTTCGCCGGCTTCGCCCTGTTCGCGGCGTTCCTGAACGCGGCGTTCGCGATCTGCCTGGGTTGCCAGATCTATCCGCTGGTCGCCCGTTTCCGCCGGGCCACCCCCGCCCCGGCTTCGAACTGACCCTGCAAGTCACCACCCCCGAAAGGAACAACATGGCCCGCTCCGATGTCCTGGTCCCCGTTGACTGGGCCGAAGAGAACCTCAATACCCCCGGCATCGTCTTTGTCGAGGTAGACGAGGACACCTCCGCCTACGACGGCGGCCACATCGAGGGTGCCGTACGGCTCGACTGGAAGAAGGACCTGCAGGATCAGGTTCGTCGCGACTTCGTGAACCAGGAGCAGTTCTCCGATCTGCTCTCGGCGCGCGGCATCGCGAACGACGACGAGGTTGTGCTCTACGGCGGCAACAACAACTGGTTCGCCGCGTACGCGTACTGGTACTTCAAGCTTTACGGCCACAACAACGTCAAGCTGCTCGACGGTGGCCGCAAGAAGTGGGAGCTCGACGGCCGCCCGCTCTCGCGCGACGCCGTGAGCCGCCCCGCCACCCAGTACAAGGCCGCCGCGCCCGACCTGACCATCCGCGCCTTCCGCGACGAGGTCATCGCCGCCATCGGCGAAAAGAACCTGGTCGACGTCCGTTCGCCTGACGAGTTCTCCGGCAAGATCCTGGCCCCGGCCCACCTGCCGCAGGAGCAGAGCCAGCGTCCCGGCCACATCCCCAGCGCGATCAACGTGCCGTGGAGCAAGGCAGCGAACGAGGACGGCACCTTCAAGTCGGATGCCGAACTGACCGAGATCTACAACGAGGCCGGCCTGGACGGGTCCAAGGACACCATCGCCTACTGCCGCATCGGTGAGCGTTCCTCGCACACCTGGTTCGTGTTGCAGGAACTGCTCGGCCACCAGAATGTCAAGAACTACGACGGGAGCTGGACCGAATACGGCTCCCTCGTCGGTGCACCTATCGCGTTGGGAGCCTAATCACATGTGCGCAGCACCTACCCAGGGTCAAGCTATTCCGGCCGGAGTCGACGTGGAGAAGGAAACGGTCATCACCGGCCGCGTCCTCAGCACCGACGGCCAGCCCGTCGGCGGCGCGTTCGTGCGCCTGCTCGATGGCAACGGTGATTTCACCGCCGAGGTCGTCGCCTCGGGCACCGGCGACTTCCGGTTCTTCGCCGCTCCCGGCGCATGGACCGTGCGGGCGCTCTCCTCGGCCGGCAACGGCTCCGCGGAGATCCGCCCCGACGGCACGGGCATCCATCCCGTCGATGTGGCCGTCGCGAAGTAATAGCTGACGCCGCGAAAGCGACCGATCGCCGCCAACGGCCTCGGCGTTTCCCCGACTTCACGGGGAAGCTCCGGGGCCGTTGTGCTGGGCGGAGCACAAGTCGTTAGACTCCAAACGTGGTCCTCTTCTTCGAGATTCTGCTGGTGGCCGTGGCCGTGCTTATCGGCTGGTTCGGCCTGTACGTCTTCTACCGGCTGTTCACCGAGTCATGAGCGAACTCGCGAGCGAAGGTTCCAATCCGGCCGAGCGAGCGAGTGAACACATGAACGGCGCCGCTCCGGCCGAGCCGTCTCGCCGCAGCGGCGATCAAGCCGTGGCCGATGCCGCCGAACGCGCGAAAGCGACCGGTGCGCGCAACATTCCGATCCTGCCGGATCTGCCGTTGCCGGAAGACACCGCGAACCTGCGCCTCGGTCCGGATCTGAGCTCCTCGATGCTGGCGCTGCTACCGATGGTCGGCGTGTGGCGCGGCGAGGGCGAGGGCAACTCCCCCGAACGTGGCGACTACCGCTTCGGCCAGCAGATCATCGTCTCCCACGACGGCGGCGACTATCTGGCCTGGGATTCGCGTTCCTGGTTCATCGATGCCGACGGCTCATACGGGGGCCCCGACCTCCGCGAGAGCGGCTTCTGGCGGGTGGGTATCGATGGCGACGACGAAGTCATCGAACTGCTGCTCACGCACAGCACCGGCATCGTCGAACTGTTCTACGGCACCGCGCTGACCCAGTCCTCCTGGGAGTTGGCCACCGACGTCGTGATCCGCAGCCAATCCGGCATCGTCGTCGGCGGCGCCAAGCGGTTGTACGGCATCGTCGAGGGCGGCGACCTGGCTTACGTCGAGGAACGCGTCGTCGCCGACGGCCCCCTCGAACCCCGCCTCTCCGCGCGCCTGCAGCGCTACATCGGATAGTCGAGTACGACCAGCGATACAACGCCCCGCACCTCGAATCACCATGAGGGCGGGGCGATCTGCTGTTTCGGGCCGCTATCGCTTGGCTGAACTACCTACGGCTCACGACGGTCGCACTTGACCAATAGTTCATCGGCGACCGTTTCCACCGCCAATGTGAAGCCGCTTACCTCGAGAACGGCCCCGCGCAGTCGTTCATCGTGCAATCGCGACTCGGAGACGGCTGCGACCTGACTTCCGACCAGCTGCGAATACGGGTACTCCGAACCGACATCGAACGCGGTGTACTTTCCGGACTCCGCCACATACTCGATGTATTCGGGCTCCGTCACACCGGCGAACGGGTCACGCCAAGCCCCCGACCCCACGCGTAGTTCCTCACCATCACTGCCCGCGTCGAAGAGCAGGACCGTCCCTTCGTCGAACGTCAACTCGATCGGCCCCTCCGAACGATCGACGTCCGTACCGTGCACGTAGAACACGCGCCTGACCGCCGTGATGCGCCGACCGACCGCCGCAGCAAGACTCTCCGAAGCCACCCGGATACCCCTTCGTAGAACCGACCGGTGAACTGTATCGTTCCGGCCCTTCGTCGCGGCGCGCGTTGACAGCACCCGCATCCAAAACAGGCCCATCGCCGAAAACGAATGAATAACTCATGGCGCGGAGCACAATTCGGTGGCACATCAGGCTTATTTTCGACCCGGTGCTCGATTTCGGTCAGATCGATGCCGACGGGGACGGAGTTTCGGAGGGCCGATCTTCGGCAGATAAGGGAACGACCCCCGAGCCTTCCTTGTGGATGCAACTCGCACAAGGCCCGGTCGGACTAGACCGGGGGCTCGGGGGCCGGGTGACTGCGTTGGATTCGCTAGCGCTCGCGCGGGAATCCTGCAGCGGTGGCGCTAGCGCGCAGCCACCTCACGTGTCCTGGAAAAATACATTTCTCGAACCACCTCCTTCCTTGTGTACAAACGAATTTAGCGAGGAGTCAGCGAGTCGGCAACGGAATTTAGCGGTGGGCGGAAACGGCGGTCTCCCGCGGCGAAAAATCGACACTGACCTGGCCTGATGCTGCGACGTGGACGATCACGTCGGCGCGGTGGTCCGGCGGGAGCTGATGCGTGACGGTGACCACAGTTCGATCGGGATCGACGAGGCCGCTGTCGATGTCGAGAAGATCGCGCAGCAACTGTGCGCCCGCTGCGGCCTCGAGGTGTTCGGTCGGCTCGTCCAGCAGCAGGACTCGGGCGGGCGAGATCAGGGCACGGGCGAGCAGGATGCGGCGGCGCTGCCCGCCGGAGACGGCAGCGGCACCGCCGACGAGGTCGGTGTGCAGGCCGTCTCGGAGGGACGCCAACCAGTCGCCAAGGCCTACTGTGCGCACGGCCTTGGCGGCTTCCTGCTCGGTCAGGTCGCCGCGGGCGACGCGGAGGTTCTCGAGGACGGATGTGCCGAAAAGATGGGCGTCTTCGGCGAAGAAGGTGACTCCGGGGCGTGGTGTGTCGAAGAGCCCAGCCCAGTACATGAGCAGCGTGGTCTTGCCCGCTCCGCTCGGGCCGACAATGGCGATCCTGCGTCCCTCGGGGAGGTCGGGGAGGTTGTCCGGCAGCAGGTCCCGCGAAGAACCGTGGCGGTCTCGGCCATCAGATGGACCGTGCGCCGAGCCCTCCCGCACAGCGAAGCGCGCGTCGTCCCGACCATCGGTGCGGGACAGGCGATGCAGGGCGGCGCGGGCCGTGGTCAGCGCCTGCGCGGCTGTCGGCAGTGGGCCTACCGCTTCGAACGCAGAAAGCGGCAGGAGCACAAGAATGGTGAGCGCCATCGGTGTCATCGCACCGGGGCCGCCGCCGTTCGGCCCGTAGATCGCGATTCCCACCAGCAGCGCGCCGAGTACGCTCGCGCCGATCGAGAGCGGCGTCGCCGCTGCCGCCCAGGCGCTGCGTGACGCTGCCGAATCCTCCGCCACCACCGCTCGTTGCCCTGCGCGGTTCGCGGCCGCGAGCGCCGCGTCCAGACGGCCGGCAACGCGCAGTTCGGGCGCATGGTCGAGCACGGTGACCGCCTGCGCGGTGAACTCGGCACGATCATCGCGCACGGCCGTCTCGGCCTCGCGTGCGGCCCGGGCCGACAACCAAGGGGCGACGAGCCCCGAAACCGCCAGCGCGGCAGCCAGGATCACAGCCGCGGCCACCGAAATAGTGGCAAGCAACCCGATCGCCGCAGCCGACAAGATGATGGATACCGCGACCGGCACGAAGACCCGCACCACTACCGCGCCGAGATCGTCGATGTCGCCACCGATACGAACCAGCAGATCGCCGCGACGCAATCGCGCGGCTCCGCCCGAACCCACCTCGCCCGCGTCAGCCTGCCTACGCGAACGCACACCGGGTACAGCCCGCCGCATCCAGACGTCGGATCCAGCGAGCGCCCGGTACACAGTCGTCCGCGCCGTCGTCATCGCACGCAGCGCAACATCATGCGTAGCAAGACGTTCCAAGTATCGGCACAGTCCGCGCGAAATACCCAGCGCCCGCACCGAAACCACCGCGACACTGAGATCGAGCACCGGCGGCATCTCCCAGGCCCGAGCGATCAACCACGCCGCCAACGCCGCCAGCCCGAGCCCACTCCCCAATGCCAACGTGCCCCATCCGATCGCCACCACAATCCGCCACGGCGACACCTCGAGCAAACCCCACATCCGCCGCAGATCCCCCCACAGCGTGCGACCGGCGCGCCGCTGCGATCCTGTTCGCGCTGAAGCCCTTGCGACACCACGGATCCCGACAATCATCGGCCAGCCCCCTCAACCGATGTAGTCAGCTCGGCGGTGGTGGCGTGGACCGGCACGATGCTGTCCGCGGCGGCGAGGACCGAGGGGCGGTGGCCGATGATGACGACGGTGGCTCCGGCGCTGGCGCGTTGTTTCAAGGCTGCCAGTACGGCGGCCTCGCTGTGGTGGTCCAGGTGGGCGGTTGGTTCGTCGAGAAGGAGTACGGCGCGGTCGGCGGCGAGCACTCTGGTGAGGGCAAGGCGCTGGCGCTGACCCAGCGACAGGCCGACGCCGCCGGTACCGACGACCGTGTCCCAGCCGTGCGGCAGCTCGGCCAGAACCGCATCGAATCCGGTTGCGATGCAAGCGGCTTCGAGCTCGTCGACGACCCGCGCGGCACCCATGGACGACTTGTCGGCGGCGCGAGCGCCGAGTAGTTCGAGGTTCTCGCGCAGGGTTCCCGGTACCAGGACCGGGCGCTGCGGCAGCCAGGCCACGTGGGACCACCAGCGGTCCTCATCGAGTTCGCGCACGTCGGTGCCGTCGACGGTCACCATGCCGTGGTCCGGCGTGACAAGGCCCAGAATCACTTGCAGCGCAGTCGTCTTCCCACTCCCATTCGGACCGGCAAGCACGGTTACCGCATTGGGGCGCAGCACCGCCGACAGCCCGGCGGGCGCAAAGCCATCCCTGGCGCGCACCCTGAGATCGCGTATCTCGATCACACCTGCGAAATCCCCGCCATCGCCACGGGAAACACGACGCTGGTCGACCTCACCGGATCCGGGCAACCCCGGCTCGGCCGCCACCGAATCCGGTTCCAGCACAGCAAAAGCCTTGTCGGCTGCCGCCATTCCGTCCTGGGCAGCGTGGAAGCGCTCGCCGACCATACGCAGCGGCAGGTAGACCTCGGGGGCCAGGATCAGTGCCACCAATCCGGCATACAGGCCCATGCCACCGTAGACGAGCCGTAAACCGATGGAGACCGCGATCAGTGCGACGCTCAGGGTTGCGAGCATCTCCAACACCATGGAGGACAGGAAGGCGATCCGCAGCGCCCGCATGGTGCGCTGCCGCAGCGCATCCCCCAGTTCGCGTACCCGATGCTCCATCGAGCTCCGCCGGATTCCACCGGAGCCGGCGGCCTTGTCTGCCACTGCGACCCGCGCGTCGAATCCCGAAGCACCATCGCCGGACCCGGGTGCGCTGTCGCGGGATCCGGCCGCACCGTTGCCGGATCCGGCCGCGCCGTTGCCGGATCCGGCCGCACCAACGCTGAATTCACCGGCGCCGCGCTCCCGACCGAGCGCCCGCAGCGTAGGCATCCCTGCGAACAGGTCGAGCAGTTGATCCGACAGCCGGGTGGTTGCGGCGAGGGTGGCTTCGGCACGACCCTGGGTGAGCAGGCCGATCAGGATCATGAAGACCGGGATGAGCGGCAGGGTGATCACGGCGATAACACCGGATATCGGGTCGTGGACGGCGATGACCGCCAGCACGACCGGTGGCACCAGGCAGGCGAGCAGCAGGGCCGGGAGATAGCCGACGAGGTAGCCGCGCAGGCCGGTGAGGCCGGTGCTGACAACGACCGCTAGTTCGGTTCGGCGGGTTTCGAGTTCGCGGGGTGTCATGCGGGCGCCTGTGGCCAGGACCGCGGTCTCCAGTTCGGCCACCACCGTGGCGCCCGCCCGATGCGCCAGCCGCGATTGCACCCAGGTGGCCACCACCCGACAGCCGATCGCGCAGACAATGACAGCGAGTTCGGTCGCCCACGCGCCGAGGGTGCGCAGGCCGGGGTCGGTGACGACCCCGGCAAGCACCCGTGCCAGTGCCACCGCGGTGACCACGATGGAAACCGTAATCACCAGTGACAGCACCACACTCAGCGTCAGATAGCGGCGAGCCGAACGAGCGTGCCGCCACAGGCGCGGATCGACGGGCGGACGAGCCATGATCAGTCCTTGTTCGAATCCGGTGGGAGGGCCGATTCCAGCGGGAGACCGATGGGCGGCGGAATCTGGTCGACCGTGATGCGTTTGCGGAACACCCAGTAGGTCCAGCCCTGGTAGACCAGCACGACCGGCGTGACGATCACCGCCGCCCAGCTCATCACCTTCAACGTGTACGGAGTCGACGACGCATTGTCGATGGTGAGGTTGAACAGGTCATTGATGGTGGAGGGCAACACATTCGGGTACAGCGAACCGAACAGCAGCACAGTGGCCGCGGCGACGGTGAGCGTGGTGCCGGTGAACCCCCAGCCGTCCCGATCGGCGAACGAGGCGGCACCGGTGACGACGAGTCCGATCACCGCGAGCACCAAAGGAATCCAGGTCCAGCCGGTGCCGTAGGCGAGCTGGGTCCAGACACCGAAGACACCCACCACCACGGCCGTCGGCATGAGCAGCAACCGCACCGTCTTCACCGCGTCCTCACGCACTTCGCCGCCGGTCTTCAACACCAGGAAAACGGCTCCGTGCAGCGCGAACAGCAACCCGGTCGCGAGCCCGCCGAGCAACGCGTACGGCCCGAGCAGATCCCACACCGAACCCGCGATCTGCTTCTTCTCGTTCAGCGGAACTCCGCGTACCACATTGGCGAACACCCAGCCCCAGGCCAAAGCCGGTATCCAGGAGCCGATGCCGATGCCGATATCACAGCGGGCCCGCCACTTCGGATCGTCTATCTTGCTCCGGTATTCGATGGCACAGACTCGCAGGATCAGCGCGACCAGCACCAGCAACAGCGCAAGGTAGAAGCCGGAGAACAGACTCGCGTACCACTCGGGGAAGGCCGCGAACATCGCGCCGGCCGCCGTCAGCAACCACACCTCGTTGCCGTCCCACACCGGACCGATGGTGTTGAGCACCACACGCCTTCGCGCGTCACTGCCCTTACCGAGGATCGGCATCAGCATCCCGACACCGAAGTCGAAGCCCTCCAGCACGAAGTAGCCGGTGAACAAGACGCCGATCAGCAAAAACCAGAACTCTTGCAGATTCATCGTCGGCTCCTAGATTGCGTCGAACGAACTTGTCGGTGCCCCGCCGTACAGTGGTCTTGCGTCGGAAACGACGTCCCGGACCTCCAAGCGGGAGGCCGGGTTATCAATGCCTGTGGAGAATTCGGCGCTGGCCGGCCCGCTTGTCGGACTGGTGAAACTGGGCTCGATGAAGCAGGAACCTCTGCCTGACAACGGCAAGGGACACCCGAGAAGGGTGGTGTCGAACGAGTTGTTCGGCACGCTTTAATAAGCGAATGAAAGCTGCTCGACGTCTTCAGCACGGTGACGTCCCCCTCCCTGTGTGTCGTCCGGTCCGCGATCGTCGGACCTGACGGCCGCGGGCTCTTCGGGGCCTGCGATGACATATCGGCGCATCAGGTAGAACCACACCACCGCGAGCGCACCGTAGAGCAGGGTGAAAACCACAAGCGAGGTGATCACCGTGCCCGCGACGTGGTCGGAGACGCCCTGCTGCACCATCAGCCGCAGCCGCGGGTCGCCGGTCGGGTTCGGCGCGACAACCCAGGGCTGGCGGCCCATTTCGGTGAACACCCACCCTGCTGCGTTGGCCAGGAACGGCGTCGGGATCGCGATCAGGCACAGCCACGAGTACCAGCGCTGATCGGCGACACGGCCGCCTCGGGTCAGCCACATGCCGACCAGCCACAGCAGGATCGCGCCGGCGGACAGGCCGATCATGGCGCGGAAGGACCAGTAGGTGACGAACAGGTTGGGCCGGTAGTCGCCGGGCCCGAACTTCTCGTTGTATGCCCGCTGCAGGTCGACCACACCGTCCAGGGTGACGTCGCTGAACTTGCCCTCGGCCAGGTAGGGCAGCACAAAGGGCACCTCTAGCACGTGCGTGACGCTGTCGCAGTTGTTGTGCGTGCCCACCGTGAGGACCGAGAAGTCCGGATCGGTAGCGGTGTGGCACAACGATTCCGCCGACGCCATCTTCATCGGCTGCTGCTCGAACATCAGCTTGCCCTGGATGTCACCGGTGAAGAAGATGGCGACGCCGGACACCACGATCACCCACATGCCCGCGCGCCCGGCGGAACGCCACATCCCCCGCGCCTCGGCGACTTTCGTCGCATCGCCGCTGCGCGCGTTCCGTACCATCCACCAGCCCGAGATGCCCGCGACGAAGGTGCCCGCGGTGAGGAAGGCGCCCGCCACCACGTGCGGGAAGGCCGCGAGTGTCGTGTTGTTGGTCAGCACCTCCCAGATGCTGGTCAGCTCGGCCCGCCCACGCTCGGGGTTGTACCTGGCGCCGACCGGATGCTGCATGAACGAGTTGGCCGCGACGATGAAGTACGCGGAGGCGTTCACACCGATGGCGACCATCCAGATGGTGGCCAGGTGCAGCTTTTTGGGCAACCGCGTCCAACCGAAGATCCACAGGCCGAGGAACGTCGACTCCAGGAAGAACGCGACGAGCGCCTCCAGCGCGAGCGGGGCGCCGAACACGTCTCCGACGAAGCGCGAGTATTCGCTCCAGTTCATCCCGAACTGGAATTCCTGCACGATGCCGGTGGCCACGCCCAGCGCGAAGTTGATCAGGAACAGCTTCCCGAAGAACTTCGTCAGCCGGTACCAGTGCTCCTTGCCGGTCACCACCCATGCGGTCTGCATACCCGCGACGAGCGGCGCGAGGCCGATCGTCAGCGGGACGAAGACGAAGTGATAAACGGTGGTGATGCCGAACTGCCAGCGCGAGATGTCCAGGACGCTCATTCGACCTCCAGCCGATCTACGACATGTCGTAGTAAAGGCTACGCCGGAGACTTGACCGATCAAGGAGTCTTACGCCACGACACACCGGGTTTTCGGCCTCGGATAGTTCATTTCCCGAGCTCGGCAACAACTCCTACACGTCGTAGTAGGACGAAGATCACGGAAGGGAGTCCCGATTTCCTCACCAATCCCCGATCGCCCCGGCCCGGCTGACGCCCCGGTCGACCAGCTCGATGATCTCCTCGACATTGTCCGGCGCCATCATGCGCAAACCGTCCAGCGAGTTGACCCTGGCGGCCAGGGTGATGCTCGATAGCATCCAGATGCTGTCGCAGGTGAGCAGGTCGGCGGTGAACAGCGACTTGTACTCACACTTCCAGCCGGCTTTCTCGGCCTCGACGAACAGTGCCCGCTGGGTGACGCCGGGCAGGATGCCGTTCTTCGCGGGCGGGGTGATCAGCTGCTTGTCACGCACGATCACCACGCTCGAGCGCGGACCTTCGAGCACGCGGTTCTCGGTGCTGGTGAAGATCACGTCGTCGGCGCCCATCCGGTGCGCGAACCGCAGTGCCGCCATATTGGAGGCATAGGACAACGTCTTCGCACCCAGCAGCTGCCACGGTGCGGCCTGCGCCAGATCCACCGAAATGCCGCGCGAAAGCGTCACCACCGAAACACCATCGGTCCTGGCCTGCTGCACCCGCTCCGGCACCGGCAGCACCAGCACATAGGAGGTGGGCACCGGCACCGCCGCGGCGAGATCACCGGAGGTGACCGTGGACTTGGCCCCGGACAGTTCGGTGTCGCGGCCCCGCGTGCACACCAGTCGCATCACACCTTCGCGTTCGGTGCCCCATTCCTTCGCCGCCCGCTCGACCGCCTCGCGCCACCGCCCCAGTTCGGGCTCGGGCAAGTCCAGCGCCTGCGCCGAACGCCGCAGCCGACCTAGATGAAACTCGATCGCACAAGGATTGCCGGACCGCACCAGCACCGTCTCGAAGACACCGTCACCACGAAGCACGCCGATATCGTCGGCAAATAACAACGGCGCGTCCGCATCCCGGACCGCGCCGTCGAGTGTTACCAAAACTCGATCTACCATGCGTGGAAGCGTAGGCCCTGTTCGCTGGCCGTGCCTACGTCACGGCAATGTTCGCGGCCGCTTTTAGGGTGGTATCCGACCGACCGCGACTCCTACGTCGTGGTTGCCTGGGCAGCTCCCCGATCGAACACCCGCCGGCAGCCCGACTACGGCACGCGCCTGGGCAGCCGCCTAGAGTGGTTGGCGTGTCCGTGGTCGTTGTACCCAGCCCCATCCTTGTTGTCCCGGGTGCCGTCGCGGGAGCAGCCGGTTCGCCGGATGCCGCCGTCGCATGGCATTACGGCGATCCGTTCGGGGAGCAACGCGCAGCAGTCGAGCGGGTGGCGATCGTCGATCGGTCGCATCGTTTCGTGCTGAGCATTACCGGCGCCGAGCGGCTGACCTGGCTGCACACCATCAGCAGCCAGCACATCGCGAACCTGGGCGACCGGAAGTCGGCGGAGAATCTGGATCTCGATCTCAACGGCCGGGTGCTGCACCATTTCGTGCTCACCGACCTGGACGGCACGCTGTGGATCGACACCGAGGCCGACCACGGACCCGCGCTGCTCGAATTCCTGAAGAAGATGGTCTTCTGGGCCGACGCCAAGCCCGACGCAGCCGATTACGCGGTGCTGAGCCTGCTCGGCCCACAGGTGAGCACGCTGACCGAGACCCTGGGTCTGACCGAGCCACTGCCCGACATCTACGACGCGGTGCCACTACCCGGCGGCGGTCTGCTGCGCCGGATGCCATGGCCCACCGACGATTCCTTCGATCTGGTGATCCCGCGTGACCAGCTGTCCGACCTATGGACCCGGCTGACCGCCGCAGGCGCCGAACCCGTCGGCATGTGGACCTTCGAGGCGCTACGCGTCGCGGCACTGCGCCCGCGCGTCGGGTTGGACACCGATGAGCGGACCATCCCACACGAGGCGCACTGGATCGGCGGCATTGCCGAGCAAGGCGCGGTCCATCTGAACAAGGGCTGCTATCGCGGACAGGAAACGGTGGCCCGGGTGCACAACCTCGGCAAACCACCGCGCCATCTGCTGCTGCTGCACCTCGACGGCTCCGCCGACGATCGCCCCGCTGTCGGCGACGACGTCACCGCGGGCGGACGCGCGGTCGGCCGGATCGGCACCATCATCGACCACTACGAACTCGGCCCGATCGCCCTGGCCTTGATCAAGCGCACCATCCCGGCCGATACCGCGCTGACCGCCGGGCCGTGCGCCGCCGCGATCGATCCGGATTCGGTGCCCGCGGACGACGCACCACAAGCAGGCAGGCTCGCGGTCGACCGCCTGCGCGGACGCTGAGCTGTGTTGGTACGCACAAACCAGACACCGAGAGGGGCAGTGCCGATGCCACCCGATGACTTCGCCCGCGTGCTGGCGGTCTGCGTCGTCCACGCCGAACTCGAGGTGCCGGGCCGGGTCGGCAAAACCGCGATCGACAAGCGGCCGCAGCCCGATCGGGTGGTGGTGCGATCCCTCGGACTCGACGGCGACCACGTGTGCGACACCAAGAATCACGGCGGCATCCATCAGGCCGTATACGCCTACGCCGAGGCGGATGCCCTGCGCTGGGCAGACGAGCTCGACCGCGAACTGCCCGCAGGCTGGTTCGGCGAGAACCTGCGGATCTCCGGGCTCGCGGTCAGCGACGCCGTGATCGGCGCCCGCTGGTCGATCGGCGACACGTTGCTCGAAGTGAGCGCCCCGCGAGTGCCGTGCGCCACCTTCCAGCACTGGTCCAACGAGGCCAAATGGGTCAAGCGCTTCACCCTCCAGAGCGATACCGGGGCATACCTTCGGGTCCTGGCCGAAGGCACGATCGGCGCCGGCGACCAGGTGACGGTGGTGCACATCCCCGAGCATGGTGTCACTGTCCGCGACCTGTTCACCGGTACCGACCTCGACCGGCTCGAGTTGCTGCTGACGGCCGAGCCGTCGATATCCGACGATGTCCGGATGCAGGTCGAGCGGCACGTGCGCCGACATGCGAACCAGCAACGCGCCGAGCAACATCGGGCCGACGACCTTGCGACGGGAGTGCAGCGATGAGTCAGCGCGCAGGAACGACGGAACCGAGCGTCAGCGAGGTGGAGTCGTGAGTGAGCGCAGCGAGCGAACCATGTCACAGTGTGCGTCGCGCACGACGGAACCGAGCGTCAGCGAGGTGGAGTCGTGAGTGTCGAACTCGTCGAGGTCGTGCGTTCCGGTTTCCGTGAATGCGTACATCGCGGGTCGGCCGTGATCCTCGGCCGAGACGGCGAGCCCACTCTCGCACTCGGCGAGGTGCACGTGCCGATCTTCCCGCGCTCCACCAACAAACCGTTGCAGGCGATCACTCTGCTGCGCAACGGCTTCGAGCCCCTCGACGACGCGGAGCTGGCCATCGCGACGGCCTCGCACTACGGCGAGCAGGACCATGTCGCGCTGGTGCGCAGACTGCTCGAACGGTTCGGGTTCGGCGAGAAGGCCCTCGAATGCCCGCCCGACCTGCCGTCGGACGAACGGGCACGGGCCGCGGCGCTCGCCGGATCCGTTGCGCCGAGCCCGGTCTACATGAACTGTTCCGGCAAGCATGCGGCGATGCTTGCCACCTGTGCCGTCAACGGCTGGCCGACCGAGGGCTACCTCGACGAGGCGCACCCGCTGCAGCAGTCGGTGATCGCCACCATCACCGAGCTCACCGGGGAACCGGAGACCGATCTCGGTATCGATGGCTGCGGGCTGCCGATCATCCCGGTTTCGCTGGTCAATCTCGCACGCGCGTTCGCGACCATGGCAACAGCCGACCCCGCGGCACCGGAACGGCGCGTCGCCGACGCGATTCGCGCTCATCCGCGAGTGATTTCCGGCACGAACGCGCCCGATTTATTGACTATGCAGGCAACCCCCGGACTGGTCTGCAAGATCGGCGCCGACGGCGTGCACGCCGGTGCGCTGCCGGACGGAACCGCCTTCGCATACAAGATCGATGACGGCCACGATCGGGCTCGAATCCCCCTGACGCTGGCCATTTTGCACCGAATGGGCATCGATTGGACCGACGCGCATACCGAGCTCGCGGCCCCCGCGGTACTCGGCGGCGGTGCCAGAGTGGGCGTTATCCGTGCCATCCCCGGGGTGCTGTAGGCACCAGCGCCGAGGGCGACAACCTGGCAAACGGCACCTCGTGACGAGTTCTTCACCCACTCCTGGAAGCGAGACCGCCGGACACACGCTAAAGTGTCTGTCAGGAAGATATCAATTCGAACGGGGCCGCCAAACCACCCCAGGCCGCCCCGCAGTGACGCGAGGGGGTCAGCCATGGGCCGTGGCCGGGCTAAGGCAAAGCAGACCAAGGTCGCACGCGAGCTGAAGTACAGCTCTCCGTCGACCGACTTCACGAGCCTTCAGCGCGAGTTGGCGGGTAGCAGTGCTCCCCACACCGCGCAGCGCAGTGATGTGATCTCCGACGAGCACGATGTCGACGAGTCGCGGTCCCGCTGGGACGGCGACGATAATTACGACGACTGGCGCCGCTGACACACGTCAACGTACGAGGGGGAGGCCCTGGCCTCCCCCGCTTTCATGCGTCGATCGACCCTGTGTCGGCGGACGCAACCATCTAGGCCTGCAACAGAATTACCTGCATACGACAACAGAGTCCCGCATCATCCGATGCGGGACTCTGTTGTGCGTTCAGCGGTCTGTCAGAACCTCGGGTGCTCGCCGACCAGGACCGCACGCAACGCGTCCGCATCCTTGGCCTTCTTGACGGTGCCGAGGGTCCAGCATTCGATGTGCCGCGCGGTCAGTACCGCAAGCGCCCGGTCGACGTCCTCCGGCGCGACGACAGCAACCATCCCGACGCCCATGTTGAAGGTCTTCTCCATCTCCACCCGCTCGACCCGGCCGCGCTGGGCGATCATCTTGAAGACCGGCGCGGGATTCCAGGTGCCACGATCGAGTTCGGCGACCAGACCCGCGGGCAGCACCCTGCCCAGGTTGGCGGCCAGTCCGCCACCGGTGACGTGTGCGAAGGTGCGCACATCGGTTTCGGCGATCAGCGCAAGGCAGTCCTTGGCGTAGATCCTGGTCGGCTCGAGCAGTTCCTCGCCGAGCGTGCGACCGAACTCCTCGACGTGCCCGGTCAGCGACATCCGGTCGATGTCGAGCAGCACCTTGCGGGCCAGGCTGTAGCCATTGGAGTGCAGGCCCGACGCGCCCATCGCGATCACCACGTCGCCGGGCCGCACCCGGTCCGGGCCGAGCACCGCGTCGGCCTCGACCACACCGACACCGGTCGCGGACAGGTCGTAGTCGTCAGGATCCATCAGGCCGGGGTGCTCGGCGGTCTCGCCACCGAGCAGCGCGCAGCCTGCCTGTACGCAGCCGTCGGCGATACCGGAGACCAGTTCGGCGACCCGCTCCGGCACTACCTTGCCGACGGCGATGTAGTCCTGCAGGAACAGCGGCTCGGCGCCGCACACCACCAGATCGTCGACGACCATGGCGACCAGGTCGAGCCCGACGGTGTCGTGCTTGTCCATGGCCTGCGCGATCGCGATCTTGGTGCCGACGCCGTCGGTCGAGGCGGCGAGCAGCGGCTCGCGGTAGCCACCCTTCAGCGCGAACAGTCCGGCGAATCCGCCGAGCCCACCCTGGACTTCGGGACGGCTGGCCTTCTTCGCCAATGGTCCGAACAACTCGACGGCGCGGTCACCGGCCTCGATGTCCACGCCGGCTGCGGCGTAGGAGGCACCGGCGCCACTGGGTGTCTGTTCAGTCATTTTCGGGGAAAGCTCCAAACCGAATCGGCGGATAGATGCCTGATCACGCTACCGGAGCCGGATAACGAGCACGCACCGGTATTAGCGCTTGTCCGCCTCTCCGGGTCTTTTGCCGGTATTGGGTGCCGCGAGCCTCGAGCACCGGACCGGCGGGTGAGTGCTCGACCTGTTTCGGGCGCACCCGACGAGTTATCCATGAGCGAGCGAAATCGATTGTCGCGTCATGCATGTCCGCCGCCGGTGTGCGTGCGCGATCATTCATCTCCCAACTCGGTCGTGAACAGGCTCGCCGTCTCGGCTCGACGACGGCGCTGTTCCACAGGATCGGGAACCGGCACCGCGGCGACCAAGCGTTGTGTGTACTCCTCCTGCGGCGCCCGCAGGATCCGATTCCGATCGCCCTGTTCGACGACCGCGCCGTCGCGCAGCACCACGATCCGATCAGCCAACTGGTCGACCACGGCGAGATCGTGGCTGATGAACAGGCAGGCCCACCCGCATTCACGTTGCAGCTGCCCGAACAGCTCGAGCACGGCGGCTTGCACCGACACATCCAGCGCACTGGTCGGCTCGTCGGCGACCAGCAGATCGGGGTCAAGCGCCAGCGCCCGCGCCAGGCTGGCGCGCTGACGCTGACCACCGGACAGCTCGTGCGGATAGCGGCGGTCGGTCCCCGCGGGCAGTTGCACGTCCTCGAGCAGGTGCCGTACCCGCTCGCGGATCTGTGCCGCGCTACCCATCTTGTGCACGATCAGCGGTTCGGCGACGCAGTCGCCGACGGTGAGCCGCGGATTGAGCGAGCTGGCCGGGTCTTGGAAGACGAAGCCGAAGCGGCGCCGGATCGGCCGCAGCTGCCGTTGCGACAGCTTGGCGATGTCCTGCCCACGGACTCGGACAATCCCCGACGTCGGGCGTTGTAGCGCGGCGACACAGCGGCCGATGGTCGACTTGCCCGATCCCGATTCACCGACCAGACCGAGCGTCTCGCCTGGCCCGATGCACAGGCTCACGTTGTCCACCGCGCGGAACGGCGGCCTGCCGAACGGTCCGGGGAACTGGACCACCAGGTCGGACACCTCGAGCACCGGGTCGCCCGCGATCGTCACATCTTTCGGCGGGCCGTGCTCGAGCTGTGCGGTGCCGAGATGGGGCACCGCCGCGAGCAACGCACGGGTGTAGTCCGCACGCGGATTCGCGAACAGCTCGTCCACCGCGGCCTCCTCCACCACCCGGCCGTCGCGCATCACCACGACCCGGTCGGCGAGGTCGGCGACCACACCCATGTTGTGGGTGATGAGCACGATGGCGCTGCCGATGCGATCGCGCAGATCCCGCAGCAGCTCCAGGATTTCGGCTTGCACGGTGACATCGAGTGCGGTGGTCGGCTCGTCGGCGATGATCACCTTCGGCTCGCAGGCGATGGCGATGGCGATCACCACGCGCTGCTTCTGCCCGCCCGAGAGTTGATGCGGGTAGTAGTCCACCCGATGCTCCGGGTCGGGCAGCCCGACCAGCCGAAGCAGTTCCACCGCACGCGCTTTGGCCGCCTTGCGACCCATATCGCTGTGGGCCCGCAGCGCCTCGCCGATCTGGAAGCCGACGGTGAACAGCGGATCGAGCGCGAGGCCTGGCTCCTGGAACACCATCGAGATCGCACCACCGCGCAACGCGGTGAGCTGCTTCTCGCTCATCGAGGTGATGGCCTCGCTGCCGAGAGTGACCAGGCCGCGCACCCGCGCCGTGGCGGGCAGCAACCCCATCGCCGTGCGGGAGCTCACCGACTTCCCGGAACCCGACTCCCCCACGATGGCGAGGACCTCGCCGGGGAATACCTCATAGGACACATTGCTGACGGCATGGACGGGCCCGGCGTCGGTGGCGAACGTCACCGACAGCGATTCGATCGACAACGCAGGTCGGCGATCGGCAACCACGGACGGCTCACTCATCGGTCTTGTCCTTCCGCACTGCGCCGCCTGCTTCGGCACCGCCATCAGCAGCAGCATCCTTGTCCAGCGAGGTACCGCCGCCATCGGCCGCTGCCTCGCCCGCATCCGCATCGGTTTCCGCTGCGGCAGTGGGATTCTCGGCACCGTCCACCTCGGCGGCACCGTCCACCTCGGCGGCCGCAACGCTGTCGTCCGCGGACATCGCAACGGCACGGCGGGTCCGCAGCAGCGGGTTGAGGGCCTCATTGAGGCTCTCTCCGACCAAGGTCATCCCGAGCACCACGAGAACAATGGCGGTACCGGGAAAGATGCTGGTCCACCAGATGCCGTTGGAGACATCGTTGAGCGCCTTGTTCAGGTCGTAGCCCCATTCGGCGGCCTGGGTCGGCTCGATGCCGAAACCGAGGAAGCCGAGGGCGGCCAACGTCAGGATCGCGTCGGCGCCATTGAGGGTGATGATCACCGGCAACGACTGGGTGACGTTGGCGAGGATGTGCCGGAACAGGATTCGCGTGGTGGAGGCGCCGGTGACCCGTGCGGCATCCACGTACGGTTCGTTCTTCACCGCGACCGTGGCGTTGCGTACCACCCGAAAGTACTGCGGCACATAGATCGCCGTAATCGCGACCGCGGCCGAAAGCACGCCGCCGAAGCTGCTCGACTGGCCGCCTGCCACCACGATCGACACGACGATCGCGAGCAGCAGCGTCGGGAACGCGTAGATGGCGTCCATGAAGAGCACGAGTATCCGGTCGACCCAGCGGCCGACATATCCGGACACCAGACCGAGCGGCACGCCGATGAGCAACGACAGCGTCAGCGAGATCGCGATCACATAGAGCGCGGTGCGAGCACCGTAGATCACCCGGGAGAACACGTCTTCACTCCGGACCGATGTGCCGAACCAGTGCTGCCCCGACGGCGGTTGCTGCGCAACGAAAGCGACACCGTCGGAAGAGTTCTGGGCAAGCCCGTACGGGGCGATCAAGGGCGCCAGGATCGCCGTCAGCACGAACAACGCGACCAGGCCGAGACCGACCATCAGGGTCACTCGCTGCAGCCCAGCGGTCATCGTGAACAGTCGCAGCCCCGGCAACCGCCTGCGGACGTTCGGCGGTACCGGTGGCACGACCAGCGGCTCGCTGGCCAATTCCGGTGCGGTCATCAGAACCTCACCCTCGGATCGATCAGCGCGACGACGACATCCACCAGGAAGCTCATGGCCGCGACGGCGAGTGCGACGAACGCGACGATGCCCTGCACCGCGATGAAGTCACGTTGATGCAGATATTCCGCGAGCTGATAGCCGAGCCCCTTCCACTCGAAGGTCGTCTCGGTGAGCACCGCCCCGCCCAGCATCATCGCGATGTACATGCCCATCACCGTGACGATGGGAATCATCGCGTTGCGCACGGCATGTCGGCCGGTCACCACCCGCGCGGAGAGCCCGCGGGCCCGCGCGGCGTCCACGTAATCGCTGCGCAGGGTCTGGATCAGATTGATGCGCACCAGCCGCAGGAAGATGCCCGCGGTCAGCAGGCCGAGCGCGATCGCCGGCAGCACAGCGTGTTTCAGCACATCGACGAGATAGCTGGTGTCGCCGTAGAGGATCGCGTCGATCACCATGATGTTGGTCTTCGGCGAAACGTGCTGCAGTTCGAGCTCCACCGGGGTGCTGGCCCGGCCCGCGACCGGCAGCCAGTCCAGTTTCACCGCGAAGATCAACTTCAGCAGCATGCCGACGAAGAAGACCGGCGCCGCGTAGGCCAGGATGGCGAACATGCGCAACCCGGCGTCAGCGGTCGAATCACGATGTGTCGCCGCGTATCTGCCCAGCGGAACGCCCACCGCGAAGGCCACGAGCAGTGCCCAGAACACCAGCTCGAGTGTCGCGGCACCGTAGGTCGTGACCACCTCGCTGATCTGCCGATTGTCTTGGGAGTGACCGAAATCCCCGTGCATCAACCCGCGGATGTACTCCCAGTACTGGGTCAGGATCGGCCGGTTCAACCCGGCCGCTTCCTTGCGCACTTCGATCTGCTCCTGGGTCATGCGACCGCCCATCGCCGCACTGATCGGATCGCCGATCACCCGCATCAGGAAGAACACGACCGTCACCAGAATCCACGCGGTCGGCAGGATCAGCAGTAGCCGAATCACCAAGTACCGCAACAGTGCAAGCTGACGGGAGTCCCCGCCACCCCCCTTGACGCGGCGCGGCAGCCCGAACCGCCGGGCTCGAGGCGGTGCCGTTTCGAGCGACCTGCGAGCAGTCGCTAGCGATGCCTCGAGCCCGGCTTCATCAGATGTCACTTGCTCAGTACCGTGTAGCGGAACTTGAACGAGGCGTCGAGTGTCTGCGGCACCCCCTGCACCTTGGGATTCGCTACCGCAATCTGCTTGCCCGACAACAACGGAAGCGTCGGCAGGTAGTTCTGCGCCAGGTCACGCTGCACCGCCTCGATCAACTTGACGCGCTTGTCCTTGTCCGGCTCCGTCACCTCCGCGGTGAGCTGCGCGGTGATCTTCGCCTCCTCGAAGTGCGACTGCAGGAAGTTGTTCGGCGCGAAGAACGGGGTCAGGTAGTTGTCTGCGTCCGGGAAGTCCGGGAACCAGCCGAAGTGATAGAGCGGGTAGCCGTCACGCGCACGTTCACGCTGGTAGGTAACCCATTCGGTGGATTGCAGGTTCACCTTGAACAGCCCGGATGCCTCCAGCTGCGACTTGATCGCCGCGTACTCCTCGGAGCTGCTCGAACCGTAGTGATCCGGGTTGTATTGGAGGTTGAGCTCGACCGGCGTCGCGACGCCCGCGTCGGCGAGGAACTTGGCGGCCGCGTCCTTGTTGGGCTTCGCGCCGTAGAGCTCTTGGAGCGGCTCCGCGGCACCCGGCATACCTTGCGGTACATAGCCGTACGCGGGCTTGTAGGTGTTCTTGTAGACACCCTCGGCCAGTGCGGGACGGTCGATGGAGGACGCCATGGCCTTGCGCACCGCGAGCTTCTGCTCCGGCGTACCGCCCGGCATGGTGTTCATGTTGAACACGATGTACCGCAGCTCACCGCCGGGACCGTCGTACACCTTGACCTTGTCGTTGCCGCGCAGTGATTCGATGTCGGTCGGAGTGAAGGACCGGTAGCCGACGTCGAGCGCACCGTTCTGCAGGTCGAGCTTCATGTTGTCGGAGGTGGCGTAGTACTTGGTGGAAATCGTCGAGGTCTTCGGGGTGCCGAGGATGCCCTTGTAGTCCGGGTACGCCTTGTACTCGACCAGCTTGTTCTTGTCGTAGCTCGCGATGGTGTAGGGCCCGGAGTAGCCCTTGGCCTTCACCACGTCCTCGTCGGCCATGACCTTGTCGGCCGGATAGACCTTCTCGTCAACGATCGGACCGGCCTGGGTCGGCAGGATCGCCGGGAAGGTCTGGTCGTTGGCCACCTTCAGGGTGAACGCGACGGTCAGGTCGTCGACGGCGTCGGTCTTGTCCAGGTTGCCGAGCAGTGAGGCGGGCCCGTTGGGGTCGTTGATCTTGACCATCCGGTCGAAGGAGAACTTGACGCTCGTGGCGGTCAATGGATTCCCGTTGGCGAACTTCAGCCCGGACTTCAGCTTGCAGGTGTACACGGTCGGCGTGGTGAACTCACACTTCTCCGCGGCGTCCGGTTTCGGGGTGGCATCGCCGGGGGTGAAGTTCAGCAGATACGAATAGATCTGGGTCTCGACCAGCAGCGATCCATTGTCGTACGCGGCAACGGGATCCAACGAGAAGATCTTGTCCGTGGTGCCGGCAACCAACCCGGCACCGTCACCGCCATCCCCGGTCCGTCCGGAACCGCAGCCGGCCAGTCCAGCGGCCAGCAGCGCTGCCGCGCCGACGGCCGCGCATGCTCGCATCCGCTTTCGTTCTCCAGGCGTCCTTGAAACCAACATCAGGGCCCCACTTCTCGAGCGCCGCACCGCGTTCTCCTGGATCACAGGCCCGGTACGGACACGGTGAACTTCCGATATAACCGGGGACCGTACCCACGATCCATTTCCGACAGGTTGCGTTTTCAAAGAAAAATTGCCGGGGCGTTATCAGCCGTTGCATATCGCGCAGAGGCCGCCCCCGCTCACCGGTCAAATGACCAGGTTCGCGCCGAAACCACCGCGACGGTGTCTCGAGGAGGCCATATCACGAGCAGGGACAGCCGATGGCCGGTACCCAGTCGCTCGGGACCCAAACCAACGCAATCGATCAGCCGGTTTACCCGACTGCCGGATAACCCGACGCCAGGCTTCGTCGTCGCGGACTCGACGCGGGATCAGTAGGGCGCGGCAGGGCGCATAGACCCACCGTAGAACCCGGCTTTCGCGGGTACGAACACGCGAGTTCTCAGGACGGAGAGGTCCCAGAACAACAGGGAGGTCGACAACCGCTCAAGGACGACTGAGCGCGCTCGCATTCGCGTTGTCGCCCAACAGCATTGCCTCGGACTGCCCGCTGAGCATGCCCTCGAGCACGTTCTTGCCGATTGCCGCCTCGGTCGGCAGCGCGATCGGGTAGTTGCCGTCGAAGCACGCAGAGCACAGTCGCGAGCGCGGCTGTTCGGTCGCCGCGATCATGCCTTCGGTCGAGATGTAGCCGAGGGTGTCGGCGCCGATCGAGCGGCGCACACCCTCCACCATGTCGGCGTAGCTGTCTTCCGCGCCCGCGCCGTTGGCGATCAGCTCGGCCCGCGAGGCGAAGTCGATGCCGTAGAAGCACGGCCACTTCACCGGCGGCGAGGCGATCCGCACGTGGATCTCCAATGCGCCTGCCTCACGCAGCATTCGGATCAGCGCGCGCTGGGTGTTGCCGCGCACGATGGAGTCGTCGACAACGATGAGCCGCTTGCCGCGGATCACCTCGCGCAGCGGATTGAGCTTGAGTCGAATGCCGAGTTGGCGAATGGTCTGGCTCGGCTGGATGAAGGTGCGCCCGACGTAGGCGTTCTTCATCAGGCCCTGCCCATACGGCACACCCGAGCCCTGGGCGTAGCCGACCGCGGCGGGGGTGCCGGACTCCGGAACCGGGATCACCAGGTCGGCCTCGACCGGATGCTCATGGGCGAGCAGCCGCCCGATCTCCACCCGGGTCGCGTGCACCGAGCGACCGGAGATGGTGCTGTCCGGCCTGGCCAGGTACACGAATTCGAAGACACAGCCCTTGGGCTCCTGGTTGGCGAAGCGCATCGACCGGACACCCTCGGCGTCGATCGCCAGCAGTTCGCCCGGTTCGATCTCACGGACGAAGGCGGCGCCGACGATATCCAGTGCGGCCGTTTCGCTGGCAACAACCCAGCCACGATCGAGCCTGCCGAGACACAGCGGCCGCACACCGTGCGGGTCGCGCGCGGCGTACAGGGTGTGCTCGTCCATGAAGGTGAGGCAGAACGCACCCTTCAGGGTCGGCAGCAGCTCCATCGCCGCCTGCTCGATGCTCGAGTCCGCGGCGGCGTGTGCGAGCAGTGCGGTCACCACGTCGGAGTCCGAGGTCGCGGCGATCGGCGCGGGGCGGCCGCCCGCCACCGTCGCGCCGCCGATCAGCCCGAGTTCCCTTGCCCGGCCTGCCAATTCGGAGGTGTTGACCAGATTGCCGTTGTGGCCCAAGGCAAGTCCGGAACCGACAGCGGTGGTGCGGAAGATCGGCTGGGCATTCTCCCAGGTGACGCCGCCGGTGGTGGAGTAGCGGCAGTGGCCGATGGCGATATGACCCGGCATCGCGGCCAGGGTCTGCTCGTCGAACACCTGGCTGACCAGTCCCAGATCCTTGAAAACCAGGATCTGCGAACCATCGGAAACGGCGATGCCCGCCGCCTCCTGACCACGGTGCTGCAACGCATACAAGCCGTAGTAAGTGAGCTTGGCCACGTCCTCACTCGGCGCCCAGACTCCGAACACACCACACTCTTCGCGTGGCTCGTTCTCGTCCTGATCCGGGGCGTCGGAAAGTCTGTCGACCGGCAGTTCGGCGTTGGTCACCGTTTGCTCCCTGTTCGGGCGGGCTGGGGGCAACCGTCATTCTACGGGTGAATTTCTGTGCGTGATCACCGACGCCGCATCCGTGCAGCAATCACCGTGGCGAGCTGCGTATATTCCGACCCGGTCAGCTGTTACCGTGCGACCCGTGACGACTACCGACAGTGGGGGCACGGCGGAGGGCAATTCCGGAGGGTCGCAGCGTCACCGCTGGCTGCGCATGGTGCTGCTCCCTGTCGCGGTACTGACCCTGCTGACCACGCTGCTCGCCATCATGTACCTGGACTATGTCGTCGATCCGGAGGGGAACCTGCACGACTTCCCCATCGCCCTGGTCAACCAGGATGTCGGGGACACCATCGGTGCGCCTGGCCAGGAGAAACGCGTCACCTTCGGCGACCAGGTGGCCGACGGCCTGAAGCAGGCCGTGCCCGCCGGCCAAATCGACCTCCGGGTGCTCGGCATCAACGAGGCCCAGCTCCAGATGCAGAGCGGCAAGATCTACGGCGCCATCATCATTCCGAGCGATTTCAGTAAGCGGCTCGTCATTTTCGGCGCAGGCAGCGTGATACCCGGTGATATCGAGCGCCCGATCATCACCCTGCAGACCAATCCGCGCACCGGCGCCTTCGCCACCCAGATCGTCAACCGCATCGGCGCCCAGGCGCTGCCGCAGGTGAACGCGCAGGTCGGCAAGCAGCTGACCGAACAGGTGCATGCCCAGCTGACGCCGCCGCCCGGCGGGCCGGAGCTGACCGCAGCCACCCGAGTCGCACTGGCGAATCCGCTGCAGATCGTCGTCGAACCCTTCCGACCTCTGCCGAGCGGAACCGGCGAGGGCCTCACCGCCTTCTTCTTCGCCCTGCTACTGCTGCTGGCCGGTCTGGTCGGTTCTATGACCATTCACACGATGATCGATGCGGCGCTTGGTTTCGTGCCGACCGAGTTCGGGCCTTGGTTCGTGCATTTCCCGCCGACACCGATCTCCCGATTCCGGACGCTGCTGATCAAGTGGGGCGTGATGGTGCTGACCGCGAATGTCGTCGCGGCGATCTTCCTCATCGTCGCCAAAACGCTCGGCATGCCGATCGACCATCCGCTCGGCCTGTTCCTCTACAGCGCGTTCGCGATCATCGCTGTCGGCATTACCGGCCTTTCGGTGCTCGCCGCAATCGGCTCCGCGGGACTGCTGGTCAACCTGATCTTGTTCATCGTCCTCGGCCTGCCCTCCTCGGGCGGCACGGTACCGATCGAGGCCACTCCGAAGTACTTGGGCTGGCTGGCCGAGTTCGAGCCGATGCACCAGGTCTACCTCGGCGTCCGCGCCATCCTCTACTTCGATGGCAACTCCGCCGCCGGTATGTCCCGCGGCGTCTGGATGGCCGCACTCGGCCTCGCCGTCGGCCTCGTCTTGGGCGCCGTCATCACCCGCTACTACGACCACAAGGGCATGCACCGCAGCGCCACCACCCGAACGGCGACCGCCTGATCGGCCGCACGCCACGCCGTGCCCGGTTCGAGCAGCATTGCTGGTCCGCACCGCCATGTCACCGAATCAGCAACCGCGTGAACGACTTACCGGCGACGCAGGTGGGCCGACCCAGATCCGCTCAATCCCTGGCAACGCTCAGGATCGGCAGCCAGTGTGCTACCTCGGCAGCGCGATTACCGGAGGCGGTCACCGCGCCGACGTCAACGGCGGCGGCGAAATCGAGCAGGCCGGTAGCCAGCAGCAGCCAGGTGCGTGGGTCGGTCTCCACCACATTCGGGGGCGTGCCCCTGGTGTGGCGCGGACCTTCGATGCACTGCACCGCGACGAACGGTGGCACCCGCACCTCCACCGAATGACCAGGCGCCGAGGCCGCGAGAGCGCGCACGCTGGTACGTACGGCGGCCGCGAGCTCGGTGCGGCCAGGTTCGGGGGCCGATTCATCGCGCAGCCAGTCGGACACCGCCATAACCGCTGCCCTGACCGCTGCCGGATCCACCGTTCCACGTCCCGCCACGACAACCGAGATTACTGAACGACCCGGTGGGACCTGTTGCCCGGGACGTGCCGCTCGCCTGCTCACCGCCACGCCTGTGCCGGGCCATCGCATATCGAAACCACCGTCTTGCCGACTGATCAGGAGGTCGAGCGACGAGCCCATCGAACAGCGAGCCGTGGCGCGAGCGCCCCGCCCGCGTTGATGGCCAGGTGCAGCAGGGCAGGGGCGGTGGCACTGTCGGTACGGCGGCGGAGCATGCCGAGGACGAGTCCGCCGAGCGCGGTGGCGGCGACGGTCGCCGGGACACTGTCGCCCGCGGCGCGCGCGGGCTGGATATGCCACAGCCCGAAGGTGCTCGCGCCGAGAAGAATTCCCGCGCGCGAGCCGAAGGTATTGTCCAGCAGTGGATCCAGGGTGCCGCGGAAGATCAGCTCCTCGCTGTAGACGGTGCCGATCGGGATGTGCACGACAATCCATTCCGCCGGCGTGACATCCGGGCCGCGGTCGGCGAACTGGCGTAGCCGACGTCGCACTTCCGGAATGGCAACAGCCGCACTGTAACCCGCGACAACAACGGATGCCGAGGCAAGCCCGTAGCGCAGTCCGCGAACCGACGACCAGTTCGCCCTGCCATCGAACACCAGCGCGTACCCTGTCGCGAACCCCGCGTTGGCCGCGGTCCTGCCGCGCATGTCGAGGCCGAGGCGCGGCAGCAGCCAATTGCTCCATATCAACGGAGCAGTCACGGCAGCAACGCTTTTCGCGATGCCACCGGCACTCACTTGATCTCCCGCTCGTAGTCCTCCGCCGCCTCGAGCTGCCTGCGGATCTTGTCGGACAGTTCCGCGGTCCAATCCGGTGGTTGCGCGACGGCCACCCAGCCGTCCAGCACCAGGCTGCCATAGCGGTGCCCGTGGCCGTCGGTGACGCCCTGAGCATTGGTGAGATCGGCGGCCACCTGCCAGAAGGTGACGAAGGGCCACCAGCGCATCTGCGAGGAGACGTCCGAGCCGCGTGGCTCCGAGAGCCAATCCGGTTGGGAGAGGATCAGATCGGGTGACCACCACACGATCGGATCGGAGGCGTGCTGCAGATAGGCGATGCGCGGGGACCGCCATTCGGGACCCGGTCTGGCGAGATCGGCACTGTCGCTGGCGAATCGGACGACAAGGCCGTCCGCGTACACCGGCTGCACCTCCCGGGAACCGGGGTCGCGCCGCGAAACGAACTGCTGCCACAGCCGATTGGAGTTCGGCGGGCCGACCCACAGCGCTCCATCCACCTTCGCCCGCAGATCCGCAAGCCCGTCGAAGGCCCCCTCCGAGCCCTGCGAACCCAGGCTCTCCCCGTACACCAGCAGTTTCGGCCGTGACTGCGGCGGCCGCGCCTTCCAATGCTCGTACACCGCGTCGAAAATTCTCTTGCCCGCGTCCATGGCCTTGCCTCGGTCGGCGAGGAACGACAGCACGCTGGGCAGATACGAGTACTGCGAGGCGACGATCGCGGTATCGCCGCCGTACATGTACTCGATCGCCCCGGTCGCCATCGAATTCACCCAGCCGGTGCCGGTGGTGGTGACCACCACGATCACCTTCCGGTCGAATGCCCCGGTGCGCTCCAACTCGGACACCGCCAGCTGCGCCTGCGCCTCGCCGTCGGCTGCCGACTCCAATCCCACATAGGCCCTGATCGGCTCGCGGGCCTGCCGGCCCGTGACCGCCGCGATCCGATTGGCGGAGGGACCGTGCGAAACGAACCACCGTCCCTCGAAACCGAGCGAATCCCATTTCGCCAATGACGCCGGGCTGCCGGACCGCTCGGACTGATACGGCTGCACCGCGTTGGGCGAGGTGTGATCGTTGCGCACGCTGAATGCCGAGTTGGCCACGGCGAAGAAGGCGCGGGATGCCACGCCGTTGAAGATGGTGACGACCAGCAGTACCAGCACCAGGAACCCCGCGGTCGGCGCGAGCTCGCGCGGCACCCGTACCCAGCGGTTGAGCTGGCGGGCCAGGAACAGGATGATCTCGCGCAGCGTCCGGTACACCGCGACCATCGCCGCGCCGACGGCCACGCTGAGCAGTCCGGTGCGCAGGTAGGCGGGCGTTGTGGTGCCCTCCATGTCCATCAGCGCGGTGATCTCCCGTTGCCAGCGCGCCGACTGCACCAGCATCAGCCCCGCGCTCAGTGCGGCGGTCAGCAGGATGGCGGATTTCAGCGCGTAGCGCACCCAGGTCGGTGGCCCGGGAACCTTCAGCCGCGGCCGAATCCACAGGCGGAACAGCCATTCCAGCATGCAGCCGAGGCCGTAGCCGAGCGCGGCGTTGACGCCACTGATCAGGCCCTGGAACAGCCAGTCGCGCGGTACCAGCGAGGGCGTCACCGACAGTGCGAAGAACACCGTCGCGACGATCAGCCCGACATAGTTCAGATCGATGATGTCCTCGGCCCGCCGCACGACAACGAGGCCGCGCGCACGCAGCTTCGTCAAGGTCGTGTCGGTCTCGAGCACGATCGGCTCAGCGTGACCGCACGGTGCCGCGGTCGGGCACGGGTGGCGTCGGCGGGTCCGTAACGATCATCACCCGAACAGTATGGCGGTGGGCTACGTCATCGGGGCGCGTTGGCCGGCCGCCACGCGGTGACCTCGACGCAGATCACAGTGCTCGACGCGCGGCTCGTGAAACGCACGCCTGGTAGGCGTAGTGGGCGTGTTGGTCGAGATACCCGACAGATCGCCCAATCACCCAGGTACCCAAGCGATTACCCCGCGCGCGGCAATTACCCATCGCGCTCGAGTAGTTGTACCCGGTCGCACGTGCCGCCCGGCCAGCAGACTCGGTACCCATGAGCACACCCGACGCACAGCCGAAGACCACCTCGGCCTTCCTCGCGCAGGCCGCGATCGCGTTCGGCGTCAGCTTCTTCGGGACCGGCGTCGGCATCTTCTATCTACCACTGGACTTCGCACAGCGCGGCTTCCTCGCGATGTCGGTCCTGTTCCTGGTATCGAGCACCTTCACCTTGGCGAAGGTGGTTCGCGACCAGCAGGAGACCGCGAGCGTACGCAGCCGCATCGACGAGGCGCGGATGGAAAAACTGATCGCTGAGCACGATCCGTTCAAAACCGTCGCCTGACGGCGCTCACCTGGGCGGGCCCGGCAACGAGGGGTCCAGGTCCGCTCAGGTGGTGCGTTGCCGCTCGAGCTCACGCTCGCTATTTGAGCTCGCGCTCGCGCACGGCCGACTGCTCCAGGTAGGCCCGGATCCGATCCGACAGCTCCGCCGACCAATCCGGCGGCCGCGTGATCGCCGCCCAGCCGTCCAATACCAGCGAGCCGTAGCGGTGACCGTGCCCGTCGGCGACGCCTTGCGCGTTGGGCAGGTCGGCGGCGACCTGCCAGAACGTGACGATCGGATACCAGGCCATCGTCGGCGACACATCCGGCCCGCGCGGTTCGCGCAGCCAGTCGGGTTCCTCGAACAGCAGATCGGGCGACCACCAGATCACCGGGTCGGAAGCATGCTGCAGGTAGGCGATGCGCGGCGCCAGCCAGGTGTCCGACGGCTTCGCCAGATCACCGCGATCGTCGGCGAAGCGGACAACCAGGCCGTCCGCGTAGGTCGGCAGTATCTCCGGCGCCCCTGGATCGCGGCGCGTGGTCAACTCGCTCCACAGCCGATTCGAGTTCGGCGGCCCGACCCAGAGCACTCCGTCGGCCTTCGCCCGGATATCGGCAAGGCCGGAGAAGGCGGCTTCCGAACCCTGCGAGCCGAGGCTCTCGCCGTAGACGAGCAGCTTCGGCCGCGCCTGCGCGGGCCGCGCCGACCAATGCTCATAAACCTTGTCGAACACCAGCTTTCCGGCCTGCGTCGCCTTGGCCTTGTCCGAGAGGAACGACAGCACGCTCGGCAGATACGAATACTGGCTGGCGACGATCGCGGTATCGCCGCCGTACATCATCTCGACGGATTCGGCGCTGGTCGAGTCGACCCATCCGGTGCCCGTCGTGGTCACCACGACAAGCACCTTGCGGTCGAACGCACCGGTGCGCTCCAACTCCGCCACCGCGAGTTCCGCCTGAGCCTCCGGGCCGTCAGCGGATTCGAGTCCCGTGTACACCCGAATCGGCTCGCGCGCCGGCTTGCCGGTGACCTGGCTGATAGTGGCGGCGTCCGGACCGTAGGACACGAACCAGCGCCCCTCCGAGCCGAGCGTCTCCCATTTCGCCATCGATGCCGGACTACCGGAACGCTCCGGACCCTGCGGTTGCACGGCATTCGGCGAGGTGTGGCTGTTGCGCACGCTGAAAGCCGAATTCGCCACGCTGAAAAAGGCTTTGGACAGCACACCGTTGAACAGCAGGATCGCGGCAATCGCGACGAGCACGAAGCCGACCGGCATCGCCACCCGGCGCGGGATGTGCACCCATCTGGTCAGCTCACCGGCAACCCAGCGCACCAACCACCTGACGCCACGAAACAGCCCGATGGCGATCGCGCACACAAGAGCGCTCAACGCGCCGGTGCGCAGAAACCCCGAGGTGGTCGTGGGATCCATCCCCATCAGCGTGGTGATCTCGCGCTGCCACCGCGCCGACTGCACCAGCATCTCGACCGCGACGACAACGCATGCCACAACGATCGCGACCCTGACCGCGCCGGGTAGCCAGTTCGGCCGCTGCTCCAGCACATGCGTGACAGATGCGGGCAACTGCACGCTGGGCCGAATCCACCGGCGATACACCCACTCCAGCACACACCCGACGCCGTAGCCGATGGCCGCGTTGATGCCGCTGACCAAGCCCTCGAACAGCCAATCACGCGGCAGCAGTGACGGGGTCAGCGACCAAGCGAAGAAAACGGTGGCAACGACGAGCCCGACATAGTTGGGGTGGAAGAAACGCTCGACGGCGCCGACAATCCTGCCTGCGCCGTCGCCTAGACCTGCCGCTGGCGACTGCTTACCGGTCGCTCGAAACGACCCTGAGACTTCTCGAGCCCCAGCCCCGGTCAAATAACGCCGGCCCCGAACAGCTTCGGCAGCGTGCCCTCGTGCGCGGCGCGCAACTCGTCCATGGGGATGGTGAACTGGCCCTGGACCTCGACGGAATCGGCGCCCTGGTCGACAACGCCGATGCGCACCCACGGCAGCTCGCGCGCGGTGCACATCTTGGTGAAGCGGGTCTCCTCGGAACGCGGCACCGCGACGAGGACACGGCCCGCCGACTCGGAGAACAGTGTCACGAACGGGTCCGCGCCCTCGGGAAGCAGGATGCGGCACCCGGTTTCGCCGGCCAGCGCGGCCTCGACGACGGCCTGGATCAGACCGCCCTCGGAGAGGTCGTGCGCGGCGCTGATCATGCCGTCGCGCGAACCCGAGGTCAGCACCTCGGCGAGCAGCTGCTCACGGGCGAAGTCGACCTTGGGCGGCACACCGCCGAGGTGGTCGTGGGCGACCTGGGACCAGATGGAGCCGCCGAACTCGTCATGGGTGTCGCCGAGCAGGATCAGCGTCTCGCCCGGCTCCAGGCCGAGACCGGTCGGGATGCGCCGGTGCACGTCGTCGATGACGCCGAGCACGCCGACCACCGGGGTCGGCAGGATGGCGTCCTGTCCGGTCTGGTTGTAGAAGCTGACGTTGCCGCCGGTCACCGGAATACCAAGGGCGACACAACCGTCCGCGAGACCGCGCACGGCCTGCTGGAACTGCCACATCACGCCGGGATCCTCGGGGGAACCGAAGTTGAGGCAGTTGGTGACGGCCTTCGGCGTCGCGCCGGTGGTCGCCACGTTGCGGTAGGCCTCGGCCAGTGCCAGCTGCGCGCCGGTGTAGGGGTCGAGCTTGGTGTAGCGGCCCGACGCGTCGGTGGCCAGCGCGATACCGCGGCCGGTCTGCTCGTCGATGCGGATGACGCCCGCGTCGGCGTGCTCGGCGAGCACAGTGTTGCCGCGCACGTAGCGGTCGTACTGCTCGGTGATCCACTTGCGGCTGCACAGCTGCGGGCTGGAAATCATCCGCAGCAGCGTTTCGCGCAGCTCGTCCGGGGTCTTCGGCCGGGTCAGCGTGTCGGTGTTGTCGGCGATGAGCGCATCCTGATCATCGGGGCGCAGCACCGGGCGCTCGTACACCGGGCCCTGGTGGGCGACCGTGCGCGGCGGCACATCGACAACGGTCTCGCCGTGCCAGCTGATGACGAGGCGGTCGCCGTCGGTGACCTCACCGATCACCGTGGCAAGCACGTCCCACTTGTGGCAGACGGCCATGAACGCGTCGACATTCTCCGGCGTCACGACCGCGCACATGCGCTCCTGCGATTCGCTGGAAAGCACCTCGGCCGGGGTCATGCCCTTGGCGCGCAACGGCACCTTGGTCAGGTCGATGTGCATGCCGCCGTCGCCCGCCGCGGCCAGTTCGGAAGTGGCGCAAGACAACCCGGCGCCGCCGAGGTCCTGGATACCGACCACCAGTTTGGCGGCGTACAGCTCGAGACAGCACTCGATGAGCACCTTCTCGGTGAACGGGTCGCCGACCTGGACGCTCGGCAGCTTCTTGCGGCCGGTGCCGGACTCGTCGCCGGAGAAGGTGTCCGAGGCGAGCACCGAGACGCCGCCGATGCCGTCGAGCCCGGTGCGCGCACCGAACAGGATGATCTTGTTGCCGGTGCCTGAAGCGAAGGCCAGATGCAGATCCTCGACCCGCATCACACCCGCGCACAGCGCGTTGACCAGCGGATTGCCCTGGTAGGAGGCATCGAACACGGTCTCGCCGCCGATATTGGGCAGACCGAGGGAGTTGCCGTAGCCGCCGACGCCGCGCACCACACCGTCGACAACCCGGCGAGTGTCGGGCGCGTCGGCCGCGCCGAAGCGCAGCTGGTCCATCACCGCGATGGGCCGTGCGCCCATGGCCATGATGTCGCGCACGATGCCGCCGACGCCAGTGGCCGCGCCCTGGTACGGCTCGACATAGGAGGGGTGGTTGTGGCTTTCCACCTTGAAGGTGACCGCCCAGCCGTCGCCGACGTCGACGACGCCCGCGTTCTCACCGATGCCTGCGAGCATGGAGGCCCGCATCTCGTCGGTGGTGGTCTCGCCGAAGTAGCGCAGATGCACCTTCGATGACTTGTAGGAGCAGTGCTCGCTCCACATCACCGAGTACATCGCCAGTTCGGCGTCGGTCGGCCTGCGACCGAGGATCTCCTTGATCCGCGCATACTCGTCGTCTTTCAGACCCAGTTCTTTATAGGGCTGCGAGATATCCGGAGTTGCTGCGGCTGCGCTGACGGTGTCGACCTGCGGAGTCACGGAGTACCAGGGTCCTTTCGGGCCGGAGCGCGAAGCTGGGGATTCGTCCCGAAGTTTAGCTGTGGCTCCGGATGGACATCGGGGCGCATCGGCCCCTCGCCCGGTTAGCCGGTTTCGCGCACCGATACCCAGGGGCTCGGCGCCGAATTCCATTGCGGGGAATGTGACGCATGGCATGGTGTAAACCCCGCCCAATGGCTTGGGTCGGCACACATCGGCCGACGTAGCAACCGCTAGGCTTTGGCGGTGAACGATCGATCGGGGGTTGCGGATCCGGCTGAGCAGCCCGCCGCCTCGGAGCATGTGCGCTCGGAATCCGCCGCGACCGGCTCGGTGTCGTCGCGACCCCCGTTGTCGAACCGGCAGGTGCGCTGGCTGATCGGCGCCATCGCGTTGTTCGTCGTCTCGGCCGTCGTCTCGCTGCTCGTGCACTGGTGGAGCGGCTACATCGATCTGCAGGTCTACCGCAACGGCGCCCGGGTCTGGCTGGACGGCGGCGAGCTGTACGGCCCGATGCCGCCGGTGATGGGAATCGGGCTGCCGTTCACCTATCCGCCACTTGCCGCGCTGTTCTTCGCGCCGCTGGCGCTGATGCCGCTGCTACTCGCCGAAGTGCTCGTGGTGGCCACATCGGTGCTGAGCCTGGGCATCACGCTGTGGCTCGTGCTCGCGCGGCTGCGCCCAGAGCTGGACCGGATGGTCGTCCTACCGCTGGTGATCACCGCTGTCGCACTGCTGCAGCTGCTGGAACCGCTGCGCCAGACCTTCGGCTTCGGGCAGATCAACCTGGTGCTGATGGCGGCGATCACGATGGATTGCCTGGTGCGCAAACCGTTCTGGCCGCGCGGCATGCTGATCGGCATCACGGTATCGGTGAAGCTGATACCGGCCGGCTACCTGCTGTATTTCCTGCTGCGCAAGGACTGGAAAGCGGCGGGCACCCTGGTGGTGTCCGCGGCCGCGGCCGTCGGGCTCGGATTCCTGCTGTTCCCCGGCGATTCGGTCGAGTACTGGTTCCACACGCTGGCCGACACCGGACGGATCGGGCCGCCGTACTTCGCGGGCAATCAGTCACTCAAGGGCATGGCATTCCGGCTCGGCGTCTCCGATTCGCTGGCCACCCTGATCTGGATCACGCTGTCGCTGGTTGCGATCGGTCTTGCCGCGATCTGGATGCGCAGGCTCATCGAGGCAGGTGCGAACGTGGCCGCGCTCATGGTCAACGCGGCCGCGGTACTGCTGGTCTCCCCGGTCTCCTGGTCTCATCACTGGGTCTGGATCGCGCCCGTCCTTGTGGTCGCCGCCGACGCCATCGAACGCGGCAGGCGCAATCGGTGGTTCATCGGCGCCGTCGCCGCATGCACCGTGATGTTGGCGATCGGCCCGCAGTGGCTGCTGCCGCACCAGCACGATCTCGAGCTCGGCTGGGCGTGGTGGCAGCAGCTCATCGGCAGCGCCTATGTGTTCGTCACCCTCGCGATATTCGTTGTCGCCGTTGTCAATTACCGTCCTGCCGTGGCGGGCGTGAGGAAGGCTGCCAGCGCCGCGGCGTAGGCAGCGACATCGTCGGCGCCCATCATTTCGCGGGCCGAATGCATGGCCAGCTGTGCCGCGCCGACATCGACGGTGGACATCCCGGTGCGCGCGGCGGTCATCGGGCCGATGGTCGAGCCGCACGGCAGATCGGCGCGATGCACGTAGCGCTGCAACGGCACCTGCGCCTGAGCGCAGGCCAGTGCGAACGCGCCCGCGCCCGCCGCGTCGGTGGCGTAGCGCAGGTTCTGGTTGACCTTGAGCACCGGGCCACCGTTCACCTCGATCCGGTGCGCGGGCTCGTGCCGGTCCGGATAGTTGGGGTGCGTCGCGTGCGCCATATCGCCAGAGGCACAGACGGATCCGGCCAGCGCTTCCAGATATTCGGCGCGGCCACCGCCACGGGAGAGCACGATGCGCTCCAGCACGGTCGGCAGCAGATCCGACTGCGCGCCCCGATCGGACTGACTGCCGACCTCCTCGTGATCGAACATCGCCAGCACCGGAATGGCGGACCCCGGCTCGGCGACCGCCGCGAGGAACGCGCGCAGCCCCGCGTAGCAGGTGCCCTGGTTGTCCAGACGTGGCGCGCTGACCAGATCGAGGTCGCGCCCGACCAGCCTGCTCGGCGTCAGGTCGTGGGTCATCAGTTCCCAGCCGAGAATCTCGAACGGGTCGACCTCGGCGTGCTCGGCGACGAAAGCGAGGAACGAGCGCGGTTCGCCGCCGACACCCCAGACCGCGTTGACGTGACGCTGCGGATCCAGCGTGACCCCGCGCCGGTCCTCGGACAGGTGGATCGCGAGCTGGGGCACCCGCAGGATCGGCTCATCGATGCGAACCAGCAGGTCGCGCATCGCGTCTCCGTCCCGCACGCTCAGCCGACCCGAAATGCCGAGCTCCCGATCGAGCCACGAATTCAGCAGGGCGCCACCGTAGGGCTCTAGCCCGACCAGCTGCCAGCCCGCGACGGCCAGATCCGGATGCTGCTTCACCCGCAGATTCGGGCTGTCTGTGTGCGCGCCGACGACCCGGAAGGGCGTGCCACCGGAGGAATCCGCGGTCGCCCAGGCAACCAGCGAACCACCGCGAACCACGTAGTGGCGACTCGGTCCGTCCGAGGGCCACGGGGCCGATTCCGAAAGCCGGGTGAACCCGTTGGCCTCCAATTCGCGGGCGGCCGTACGGCACACATGGAACGGCGAGGGCGACTCGTCGATGAACGCACACAACCCGGCGGCCGTGGCTGCGGTACTGGAAACGGGCATCCTGCGATCCTAGGCAGCTATTACCCGCGGGCTCACCGCGCCGACGGTTCGCCCGCCTGATCGACGATTTGCTGGACCTGTTCCTGCGTCTTGACCGGATCGTCGATCCAGGTCCGGAAGAAGTCGAGCGGGCAATCCGCGTGGGCGTGCGCGTGTGGTCGTGCCGCGGTGCAGCAGGCTGTACGGCCCGAAGTGGTCGCGGTCGAAATACCGCGTCTCGGGCACCGCCCGGACCGATAGCGGGCGGTACGCACTTCGTTCGGCGACACGACCGCTTCGTAGCCCATCTTCGCTCCCGACGATCGACCCAACTAATTCCGTTTGGAAACATAAGCGAAGGAACGACATTTCGCTCAGCCCGTTGCTGGTGAACCGGACTTTCGAGACATTCATCGGACGATTTGTTTCGAGCGACCCACAAGTAGTCGCCAGCGGTTACATCCGATGATTTACATTTGCATCAATTCGCCGAAACGCTCTGTTACCGAAAACCCGATCGCCGAAAGTCAGGTCGCGGAAACGAGCTCGAGCAGGCGCATCAGCTCGGCATAGCGGCGCGCACCCATCCGCGCGCGCAGCTGCTGCTCCGCATGCGCCTCCTCGGCCCGCACCGACTCCACCAGCTCGACTCCGAGCCTGCTGAGCCCGATCAGAATCCGGCGCCGATCATCCTCGGCGGCGACGCGAAAGATCAGGCCGCGCTCCGCGAGAAAGTCCGCGTGCCTGGTCGCCGACGACGGCGCCAGCTGAGACCTGGCCGCCAATTCACTCATTGTGATACCCGTCTCATTGGACAGATTCGACAGCATCGACCACTGATCGGCGGACAGTTGCCTGGCGCACAGTGCGTCATCGAGGTGACTCAGCCAACGGCGTTCCGCGGCACGCAGCGCACCATGCAGCGTGGAATATCCGCCTACAATGGTCGTCATTATTTCCTGCCTGCCCTGAATTCGCGCGAACGAGAAGCAGAGTACCGAATGCCAGCGTTCGGCGAGAGCCAAGACGGGACCATCGAGATCCTGAACATCGTTCCGATGCAGGGTCCCGGCGGTATCGTGGCAGCCTCGTGCGACGCCGCAATTTCGCTTGCGGTCGACGAAATCAACGGCGGCACAGGAATTCTCGGACGTGAAATTCGTACCACGAATATCGATGGCGGACGCGCGCCCGACGAGGTCGCCGACGAGGTCGCCGCGCTGCTCGCTACCGGAATGGTGGACGCGATCACCGGCTGGCACACCTCGGCGGTACGACTCGCCGTTGCCCGCGCCAACGCGAGTCGGGTGCCCTATCTCTTCGCCACCGGGCACGAGGGCCTGACCGACGAACTACCCGGCGTGCTCATGCTCGGCGAACACCCGGCGGGCCAGACCCTGCCCGCGGTGCACTGGCTCGAGCGTGAGTACGGCGTGCGCCGCTGGGCGATCATCGGCAACGACTACATCTGGCCGCGAGAATCAGCCAAGGCGGTGCGCGACAGCCTGCCCGATCCGAACTCGATCGTGCTGGAACGATTCGTGCCGCTCGGTTTGCCGGACTTCGGCAAGTTCCTGTCCGAGCCAGCACTGGACCGGGCCGACGCCATCCTCATCCTGATGGTCGGTGCGGACGTGGCGCGATTCAATCGGCAATTCGCCGCGACCGGGCGGGCCACCGCTCAGCTGCGGATCAGTCCGGCCGCCGACGAGAATGTGCTGCTTGCCGCCGGCCCGAACGCCAACCACAACTTCTATGTGGTTTCCAGCTTCTTCGTGGACGAGCGCACCCCCGACGGTCGCGACCGGATGGCCCGCTACCGCAAACTGCACGGCAGCTTCGCCCCCGCACTGACCAGCTTCAGCAACGCCAGCTACGAGGCCATCCACACCCTGAGCGCGCTCGCATCGACTGTGGGCTCGTTCGACGTGCCCGACATCCACGCCGCGCTCGAAAACGGCGTGCTACTCGAAACCCCGGGCGGCACAAGAGGTTTCCTTGGGAACCAGGCAATCCAGCACGGTTATATCGCCCGCGCCGCAGGAGTCGACTTCGACATCATCGACCGCATTACTTGAATTGGCTGCCCTGTGTTTTTTGGCGGCGCCTGCGGCGCCGCGTGTTCGCGGCCCCCTCAGGCTCGCGTCCGAGCCGTCGAGACTCGCGCCTTCGGCGCATGCGCTTCGACGACTCGGACGCGAGCCGGGCCGCGAACTCTAGTGCTCGATCTCGCTTCGCTCGGAAGACGGTGTCGTGGCGAGGGGGTGCGTCAGTCGCGACGCTCGCGACCTTGGTGATGCGCTTCTGCTAGCTGGTTAGACAGAGAGCTTCTGCAAGTTGGTCAGACAGCGACCAGGGTGTCCAGGACCGACAAGAACAGGCCGAGGCCGTCGTCGCTGGGGCCGGTCAGTGGTTCGGTGGCGTGCTCAGGGTGTGGCATCAGACCGACGACGCGGCCGTTGGCCGAGGCGATGCCCGCGATGCCGCGCTGCGAGCCGTTCGGGTTGGCGCCCGCGTAGCGGAACACGACACGGCCCTCGCCTTCGAGCTCGTCGAGCACGGCGGTGGATGCCTGGAACCGACCCTCACCGGACTTCAGCGGGACAAGGATTTGCGCGCCTGCCTCGTAACGCGAGGTCCACACGGTATCCGCCGATTCCACCCGCAGCCATTCGTCGCGGCAGATGAAGTGCAGGCCTTCGTTGCGGGTCAGCGCACCGGGCAGCAGCCCGGCCTCGCACAGCACCTGGAAGCCGTTGCAGATGCCGAGCACCGGCAGGCCCTGGCCCGCGGCGCGAATGACCGCACCCATCACCGGCGCGAACCGGGCGATGGCACCAGCCCGCAGGTAGTCGCCGTAGGAGAAGCCGCCAGGCACGACGACCGCGTCGACCTTCTTCAGATCGGCGTCGGCGTGCCACAGGCTTACCGCCTCGGCGCCTGCCAGACGCACCGCGCGCGCCGCGTCGACATCGTCGAGCGTGCCGGGAAAAGTGATGACCCCGATGCGCGCAGTCATGAGACGCGAACGACCTTCCATTCCTCGATCACAGTGTTGGCGAGCAGCGCCTCAGCGATCTGTTCGAGCTCCGCATCGCTGACACTGTCGTCGATGTCGAGTTCGAATCGCTTGCCCTGCCGCACATCCGAGACTCCAGCGAATCCCAGACGCGGGAGCGCGCCGACGATTGCCTGCCCCTGCGGATCCAGGATCTCGGCCTTCGGCATCACCTCGACCACGACTCGTGCCACGCGTTGCTCCTCAGGTGGTATTGGGGTGTTATCTGAGCAGCGTAGTTGTCCGAGCTGTCCGGGCCGTGTGCGGGGTCGGCTCAAAATAGGCAGGGTGCCAATAACATGGCCACATGCGTATAGCCCACTTCGGCCATTCCTGCATCCTCGTCGAACTGCACGGCAAGAAGGTGCTGTTCGATCCCGGCACCTTCTCCCACGGCTTCGAGGGCATCACCGGACTCGATGCCATCGCAATTACGCATCAACACCCCGATCACATCGATCCGCTCCGGATCGATGCCCTGATCGCGGCCAATCCCGGCGCTCGGCTGCTGGCCGATCCGCAGACCGCGAAGCACCGCGGCGAACCGTGGGAAGCCGTGCACGCGGGCAACGTGCTCGCACTCGGTGACCTACAGATCACCGGTGGCGGCGGCAGGCACGCGGTGATCCACCCGGAGATCCCGGTGATCGACAACACCGTGTTCCAGCTCGGCACCCCCGACGACCCCGCGCAGCTCGTCCATCCCGGCGACTCGCTGTGGGTGCCGCCGGTGCCGGTCGGTGTGCTCGCCCTGCCCGCCGTAGCGCCCTGGATGCGGATCAGCGAGGCCGTCGACTACCTGCGCGCGGTCAATCCGCGCACCGCCTTCCCCATCCACTACGGCATCATCGTGCCGGAGGCACAGGGCATCTTCTTCGGCCGATTTGCCGAAATGGGTCCTGCCGAAACCGAATTCAAGGTGATCCAGCCCGAGGACGCCGCTGAGCTGTAGGCCCTATGCCTGCCGTGCGTAGCTGGTCAGGAACAACGCTTCGGCCAACGCCATGTGCTCGATCTCGCTGGGGTCCACGCTCTCATTAGGGGCATGGATCAGGCATTTCGGTTCCTCGACGCCGAGCAGCATGATCTCCGCGTCCGGGTAGGTGTCGGCGAAGACATTGCACAGCGGGATCGAGCCGCCCTGCCCCTGAGTGGTCGCCGACCGACCGTAGGAGGCGGCGAGCGCCGCCTCCATCGCGACCCGGGCCGCGCCGCCACCGCCGGATTTGAAAGGTGCGCCGGTGGCTTCGGTTTCCACGGTCAGCTTCGCCTGCCACGGCGTGTTCGCCCGCAGATGGGCGGTGAGCGCCGTCAATGCCTGATCCGGATCGGTGCCCGGCGGGATACGCAGATTGAGCCTGGCCCGCGCGGCGGGCTGGATGGAAGCCGAGGAACCGACCACGGGTGGCGCGTCGATGCCGAGCACCGTCAAAGCCGGTCGCGCCCAGAGCATGTCGGCGACGGTGCCGTCTCCGATCAGTTCTACGCCGCCGAGCACGCCCGCATCGGCGCAGAACTGCTGCTCCGGATACTGCACGCCGGGCCACCGCTGGTCGCTCGGCAGACCGGACACGGTGGTGTTGCCGTGCTCGTCGCGCAATGAGGCGAGCAGGTGGATCAGCGCGGCGAGCGCATCGGGGGCCGGGCCGCCGAACATTCCGGAATGCACAGGGCCCGCGAGGGTTTCGATGGTGACGACGACATTCACATTGCCGCGCAGCGTTTCGGTGAAGGTCGGCACGCCGACGGCGAAATTCCCACAGTCGCCGATCAGGATCGCGTCGGCGCGCAACAGCTCCGGGTTGGCCTCGACGAACCGCTCGAGCCCGCCGGTGCCCTGCTCCTCGGAACCCTCTGCCACCAGCGTGATTCCGAGCGGTACATCGGAACCGAGTGCCCGCAGCGCGGTGAGGTGCATGACGATATTGCCCTTGCAGTCTGCGCTGCCGCGCCCGTACCAGCGCCCGTCTTTCTCGGTCAGCTCCCAGACCGGGGTGCGCCAGGCGGCGTCGTCCAACGGCGGCTGAACGTCGTAGTGGCAGTACAGCAATACCGTTGGTGCGCCCTCCGGCGCGGGACGCGAAGCGATGACCGCCATACTGCCGTCAGGGGTTTCGTGCAGACCGACTTTGGTCAGCCCGACGGCGGCGAACGCATCCGCCACCCACTGCGCGGTCCGGTGACATTCCTCTGGTGGGAACTGCCTGGCATCGGCCACCGACTTGAACGAAACCAACTGGGTGAGATCGGTTTTCGCCCGCGGCATCAGGGCCGCGACCCGCTTGCGCAGCTCGGCGTCATCGCCAGCGGCGGTACCGGGTTCATCGGAAATCATGCCAGCGCCTCACTTGGTTGTGTTGTCGAACTTCGTGGCCGTGGCGCCGGAGCTGCCGGCTTCTTCGCCGTCGCCGTCATCGCCGCTCCCTCTTGCACGCGTTCGGTTCGATCCGATCAGCACACTCCAGAAGCCGCCGCTAGCGCGCCGCTATCTTCACTCTGGCACGAACCGGTCGGCACGGACGACGAATCCACCAGACCGAGCGGTCTGTGTCGCACGTCGGACAGCACGAAGCCGGTCGCAATCGGAAGGTAGTCGGCGACCCGCCCCGAACGATGCTCGATCCTGCACCAGACATCAGTTGCGCTATGACATGCTGTTAGTTCATGGTGCGCATAGTAAATGGCCAGCATTCACATTTCTTCGATGAATATGCAGGTACGGCAAACAGTTTCGAATCATGAATACTGGCATCCATCGCACGGCAAACATCAAGCGAGCCGATATCCGGGAGGCCATTACGATGCAAGACATCCCTGAGCCCGACGACCTGTTCGCGCTGCCCGGCCTGAGCCGGACAGCGCCGAAAACCGGGTTCCCGACGCGGGAGATGTTCCCCCAGGTCGCCTATGAAATCGTGCACGACGAGCTGATGCTCGACGGCGTCTCCAGGATGAATCTGGCGACCTTCTGCACCACCTGGATGGACGACCAGGCCCGCAGGTTGATGGTCGAATCCCTGGACAAGAACATCGTCGACAAGGACGAGTATCCACAGACCGCCGAATTGGAGCGCCGCTGCGTGCGGATGGTCGCCGATCTGTGGCACTCCCCCGATCCGGCGCGCACGCTCGGCACCTCGACCACCGGTTCCAGCGAGGCCGCGATGCTCGGCGGCCTGGCCGCCAAATTCCGCTGGCGCCAGCGCGGCGGTGTTGTTTCGAGCGACCTGCAAGCAGTCGCTAGCGGCGTTGTTTCGAGCGACCTGCAAGCAGTCGCTAGCGGCGGCACTCCCAACTTCGTCTGCGGCCCGGTGCAGGTGTGCTGGGAAAAGTTCGCCCGCTACTTCGACGTCGAAATCCGGCAGGTCCCGCTGCGTGGGGACCGGCTGACCATGCACCCCGACGATGTGGCCGCGCACTGCGACGAGAACACCATCATGGTGGTGGCGACTTTCGGCCAGACCTTCACCGGTCTGTACGAGGATGTCGAAGGGATCGCCAAGGCCCTCGACCAGTTGCAGCGGGTCAGCGGCCTGAACATTCCCATTCATGTGGACGCCGCCAGTGGCGGCTTCCTCGCGCCATTCACCGCACCGGATCTGATCTGGGACTTCCGGCTGCCCCGAGTGAAATCGATCAATGCCTCCGGCCACAAAACCGGCCTCGCACCGCTCGGCACCGGCTGGGCGGTCTGGCGCGAGGCCGCGGACCTGCCGCCGGAGCTGATCTTCAACGTGGACTATCTCGGCGGCAGCATGGCCACCTTCAACCTCAACTTCTCCCGCCCCGGCGGACAGGTGATCACCCAGTACTACGAGTTCATCCGGCTCGGCCGCACCGGCTATTCCAGGGTGCAGTCCCAGATCTACCACGTGGCAAAGCATTTGGCGGCAGGCCTCAAAGCGCTCGGACCGTTCGAAATCATCCACGCGGGCGACCCACAGCTCGGCATCGCGGCGGTGACGTGGCGACTGAAGGACGAAGCGGACCAGGGCTTCAATCTCTACGAGCTGTCGGATCGGCTGCGCACTCGCGGCTGGCTGATCGCCGCCTACCCGCTGCCCGCCGACCGCGAGAACGAAACCGTCATGCGCGCGCTGGTGCGGCACGGGTTCAGCATCGACATGGCCGAGATGCTGCTCTCCGACATCATTCGCGGCATGGACCAGCTGATGAAACATCCGCTGACAACGTCGCTCACCAGGGCGGAGGCAGGCGGTTTCACCCACAACGCGACGGCGGCCGTGCCGAGCAAGAAGCCGATGCCCACGGTGCCGAGCAAGAAGGCGAAACACGGCAAGAAGAAGTCGTGACAATTCTCGAATAGCTCGGTGCCGCCGCCCGATCACGCCATTACGGGCGGCGGCGCCTCGCGCGGTGGTGCCGACCACACCACTCACACGGCCACGCCACTCGCGACAGCGTCTGCCACTCGCGACGTGCTCCGATCACGCCGCCCGTGCGGCAGTGAACGATTCCCAGCGATAGACGTCGCTGACCGCGCCGTGGAACAGCGCGAGATCGACCGCGTCGAGAATGGCCTGGCGCGGACCGGAACGGCCGAGCTGTGCGGCGGAGATGGCCAGGCGCAGCACGCCACCACGGCGAGCGGTGCGGGCGGCGCCCATCACCAGCGCGCGGCACCACCACGGTTCGGCGCGGAAGCCCTCGCCGATGCCGTACACGCGGGCTTTCTGCACCACATTGCGTTCCAGATCGAGGATCGAGGTGAGACCGAGCGCGAGCCGGAAACCGACCTCCGGCAGCGCCTCGATGGCGCCCGCCGACGCGTCCCAGCGCGGGGCGGCGAAGAGCCGGGTGCGCAGCTCCACCTGCTCCATCACCCGGTCCGCCGCGGTGAGGCGCAACCGTGCCTCGTGCCTGGGCAAAGTCGCGAATTCCGCCCTGCGGCGTTTGGTCGCCGCCTGGTCGTAGCCGTGCAGCACGATAGCGTCACCTCGCGCGCGGCGGCCGCGCAACCAAGCCTGCGTCGCCGGGTCGTCGACCAGCCGATACCGGCCCTTCAGCCGGGGCGCGACAAGCAGCGACATTTGCACACCGCGCCGATCCATCTCCGCGCCGAATTCGATCGCGGCATCTCGAGTGGTGTCCCGAATCCCTGACACGGACACGATCAGCTGAGCGTTCATGTACTCACGATGCCCTGGGCAGATGTACTCGGCGTGCAGGCCGGATGACCTGGCGACGAACTCCCCGTCACCAAGTGACCTCGTTTCGGCTACGCGTCGGCCAGCCCGACGATGTCGAGCATCCAGGCGTATTCGAACGCGACTTCCTTCCACTTCTCGTAGCGGCCGCTGACGCCGCCGTGGCCCGCACTCATCTCGGTCTTGAGCAGCAGCGGCGCGTCGCCGGTCTTGGTTGCCCGCAGCTTGGCGACCCACTTGGCCGGTTCCACATACAGGACGCGGGTGTCGTTGAGGCTGGTGACGGCCAGGATGGCCGGGTAGTCGGCGGCCGCGACATTCTCGTACGGCGCGTAGGACTTCATGTAGTCGTACACGTCCTTGTCCGCCAACGGATTACCCCACTCGTCCCATTCGATCACGGTGAGTGGCAGCGACGGGTCGAGGATCGAGGTGAGCGGATCGACGAACGGGACGTTCGCCAGGATGCCCGCGAACAGCTCGGGCGCCAGGTTCGCTACCGCGCCCATCAGCAGGCCGCCCGCACTGCCGCCGTCGGCGACCATGACGTCGGCCGAGGTGACGCCGGTGTCGATGAGATGCTTTGCACAGGAGACGAAATCGGTGAAGGTGTTCTTCTTGGCGAGCGTTTTGCCGTTCTCGTACCAAAGCCGGCCCATCTCACCGCCGCCGCGCACGTGGGCGACCGCGAACATCATGCCGCGGTCGAGCATCGACAGGCGGGAGACCGAGAAGGAGGGGTCGATGCTGGCCTCGTAGGAGCCGTAACCGTAGAGCAGCAACGGCTTCGGCGTCGAGGTGTCGACACCCTTCTTCCACACCAACGAGATCGGGATCCGGGTGCCGTCCGCGGCGATCGCCCAATCACGATGCTGCTCATAGTCGTTCGGGTCGTACCCGCCGAGCACCGGCTGCTCCTTGCGCAGCAGCAACTCGCCGGTGGCAGGCACATAGTCGAACACCTGCAGCGGTGTGATGAACGAGGTGAGCCCGATCCGCAGCGTCGGCTGCTCCCACTCGGGATTGGCGCCCGATCCGACGGCGAAGAGCTCCAGATCGAATTCGAGCTCGCGGCGCTCGCCGTAGCCGGATTCGGTCAGCGGCCAGACGGCGACCCTGGTCAGTGCCTCACGCCGGTAGCTGAGCACCAGGTGATCGGCGAAGCAGTCGATGTCCTCGATCCGCACGTCGTCACGGTGCCCGATCAGGATGGTCATATTCGACGGGTCCGCGGCCGGGGCGTCGGCGAGCACGAAGTTCTCCGCCTTCACCCCGTCGACGACGTCGTTGTGCAGGATCAGGAACCGGTCCTCGCCACCGACCACCGCGTGTTCCGCGGAATACTCGACGCCCTCGCGGCGCGGCAGGATGACGCGGAATTCGCCTTCGGGATTATCGGATTCGAGCACCCAGCCCTCGGTGGTGATCTTGGAACCGACCCAGATCATCAGGTACTTCTCCGAGCGGGTCGCACCGATGCTCACCCAGTAGCGCTCGTCGGGCTCGTGGAACACCTGCACGTCGGTGTCGGGGGCGGTGCCGAGGCGGTGCCGCCACACGGTGTCGGGCCGCCAGGATTCGTCCACCGTCTGATAGAAGATGTGCGAACCGTCGAGCGACCAGGTTGCGCCCGGTGCGGTCCCCGCGATCTCGTCGGCGAGCAACTCGCCGGTGCCCAGATCCTTGAACCGCAGCACGTACCGCTCGTCGCCGACGGTGTCCACCGAGTAGGCGAGCAGATTGCCGTCGTGGCTCAGCGAGAAGGCGCCAAGCGCGAAGAAATCGTGGCCCTCGGCCTGCTCGTTGCTGTCGAGCAAAATCTGCTCACCCGCGATCTCGCTGCCCACCTCCAGCTGCGGCGGGGTCCAGGCATCGATCCCATCGGCGTCCGCATCGATGGGACAGCGGCAGTGCACGCCGTACTGCTTGCCCTCGAAGCTGCGCGAGTAGTACCAGTACTCGCCCATCCGGGTCGGCACCGAAAGATCGGTCTCCTGGGTGCGTGCCTTGATCTCGTCGAAGATCTTCTCCCGCAGTGGCCGCAGATGCGCGGTCCGCGCCTCGGTATAGGCGTTCTCCGCCGTCAAGTACTCGATGACCTCGGGGTTTTCCTTGTCCCGCAGCCACTCGTACTCATCGACGAAAGTGTCGCCATGATGTACCCGCTCGGTCGGCACCGTCTTCGCGATCGGCGCCGTCACCACCGCAGACCCGCCGTCGGGGTTAGGGATCGTTCCGGTACCTGTGTCGAGAGCCATGAGCTCCACCGTAGCGGCGCACCCCTGCGACGGCGTGTTGGCGGGGCAACTCCGCCATCAGCGGTCTGTTTTGCCGGGCACCGACACCTCGACTCCCAGTAAGCTCGCGACCACGCCCCGCACCATTGCCGTCCGGCTCGCGACCGTCGCGGCGGCGCCGCTCACCTGCACCGGAATAGGGCCGCCGAGGAAGATGTTCTCGGCGAGCTGGGGCTTGATCTCGGCCTCGCGTGGGCCCGGGATCCCAGTACCGGTGGAGAGATAGATCGTCTTGCCGCGCAGGCGGTCGGCCAGCAGTGCCGGACCGTGCTCGGCCCAGGCGGGGCTGCCGGGAGCGCCCCACATCCTGAACGGGTCACCGCTCAGGAACGTTGCGCACTCCGCGCGAGCGCACCGCGAATCGACCCGGCCAGATAGTCGAGATCGGCGCGCTTCGGGCTGGTCGGGCGTCCGCGCAGACCGAAGCCGTCACCGGGTGTGCGCGGGATCACGTGCAAATGCACATGGAATACCTCCTGCCCCGCGGTCACGCCGTCGGCCAGAAAGAAGTTCACCCCGTCGCAGTCCACTTCCGACGTGCGCAGCGCCGCCGCCAACTGCTGCCCCACCTGGAACAACTTCCCACCGATCACCGGATCCAGCTCCGCGAGACTGCGCGCGGCCACCTTCGGCACCACCAGCAGATGCCCTGGCGTCATCGGCCGAATATCCATAAACGCCAGCACATCATCGTCCTCGTACACCGTGCTGGCGCCCGCCCGCCCGGCAATGATGTCGGCAAAGATCGTGTAAGGGTCCACACGGCACCCTAACGGGGCGCGGCCGGTCGGTGTCCTCGAACAATCCCGCGCATGGCCCGAGCACAGGCGCGGCCACCGCCATCAACCCCGCCGACCAGCGTGATCGGCGGGGTCCGCGTCGGCTAGAGGATCGGCGACGGCGTGTAGCGGGCCGCTTCGGGGTAGGTGTCGACGAGCTTCTGCACCTGGGCAACCACGTCGGCGACCTGGGCTTCCGCGGCGCCGATGAAGGCCGACTTGTCGGCGAGGGCGGCGTCGAGCGCGGGGCGGTCGAGAGGGAAGCGGGCGTCGGCCGCCAGGCGGTCGAGGAGGTCGGGTTCGCGACCCTGTTCGCGCATCGCGAGGGCGACGGCGACGGCGTGTTCCTTGATCACCTCGTGCGCGGTTTCGCGGCCGACGCCCGCGCGGACCGCGGCGATCAGCATCCGCGTGGTGGCGAGGAAGGGCAGGTAACGGTCGAGCTCGCGGGCGATGACGGCCGGGTAGGCGCCGAATTCGGCCAGCACGGTGAGGAAGGTTTCCATCATGCCGTCGATGGCGAAGAAGGCGTCCGGCAGTGCGACGCGACGAACCACCGAGCAGAAGACGTCGCCCTCGTTCCACTGCGCGCCCGCCAATTCCGCGGCCATCGAGGCGTAGCCGCGCAGCACCACCTGCAGGCCGTTGACGCGCTCGCAGGAGCGGGTGTTCATCTTGTGTGGCATCGCCGAGCTGCCCACCTGGCCGGGCTGGAAGCCCTCGGTGACCAGCTCGTGGCCTGCCATCAGACGGATGGTGTGCGCGAACGACGACGGGCCCGCGCCGACCTGCACCAGCGCCGAAAGCACATCGTGGTCGAGCGAACGCGGATACACCTGGCCGACGCTGGTCAGCACGGTCGCGAAGCCGAGATGCCCGGCGACCTGCTGCTCCAAGGTCGCCAGCTTGGCCGGATCGCCGCCGAGCAGATCGAGCATGTCCTGGGCGGTGCCCATCGGGCCCTTGATGCCGCGCAGCGGATACCGGTCGATGAGTTCACGCAACCTGGTCAGCGCGATCAGCAACTCATCGGCAGCGGAGGCGAACCGCTTGCCGAGCGTGGTGGCCTGCGCCGCGACATTGTGCGACCGACCCGCCATCACCAGCGCCTGATGCTCGGCCGCGCGCTCGGTCAGCCTGGCCGCGATGGCGACACCGTGCGCGTGCACGTGCTCCAGCGAGAGCCGGATCTGCAGCTGCTCCACGTTTTCGGTGAGATCGCGGCTGGTCATGCCCTTGTGCACGTGCTCATGACCGGCCAGCGCGTTGAATTCCTCGATGCGAGCCTTCACGTCGTGGCGGGTGACCCGCTCTCGCTCGGCGATGGCGGCGAGGTCGACCTGGTCGATCACCCGCTCGTAATCGGCGATCACGCCCGGCGGGAGCTCGATACCGAGCTCCGACTGGGCACGCAACACCTCCAGCCACAGCCGCCGCTCGAGCACGATCTTGTTCTCGGGCGACCAGAGATGCACCAGTTGCGGGCTGGCGTATCGGGTGGCTAAAACGTTCGGGACGAGGCTCACGACTGCGCCTCGCTGAACTGCGCCTCGCTGACGCTCGGCTCCGCCGTAAGCCAGAGCGCTGTGCTCATGGTTCGTTCGCTGCGCTCACTCACGGCAGTCAGTCTAGTGCCCGAAACCGATCCATCTGCTGGGGCGTCGCGGGCGCGACGATATCGATCACTTCGAGCAGTGCGCCGCGCGCCATTCGCCTTGGCTCCGGGTCCAATTCGCTCAGTGCCGCCACGACGGCGCCGTCGACGACGGCCACCAGCCTGCGCAATTGCTCCGGCCGCACCATCCGATCCGACCGGCGCAGCACGTCGGCGAGCAACTCGTCGAGCTGCGCTCGTAGTCGTAGCTGCACATCCCGCAACTCCGGATGCCGCGCCGATGCCACCGAACGCTCGTATCGCGCGATCAGCTGCCCACGCGCGTCTTCGTCGTTCCCGTCGGTCCCCACCAGCAAATCGAGCACCAGGTCGACCGTCGCCTCGGCGCCACGGCGCCGATGACTGACGTCGCCGACCCGATGCCGCATCGCGTCCAGCTCCGCGTTGCCACTGAATTCGACCGCCCGCGCGATCAGGTCATCGAGTGACTCGAAGTAGTACGTGGTCGACGCCAACGGAAGGTCGGCACGCGTCGCAACAGAGCGATGCCGCACCGCATCGAATCCGCCTTCGAGTAACAACTCGGCGGCGGCCGCTACCAGAGCCTGGCGACGCCGTTCGCCTTTCGGGGTCGTCGCGGTTATCACCGTGCCATCGTGCCAGTCGTCATCAGTTCATCCGTGCGAAATCAGAGAGGAAACCCAGCCATCGTTGTTTTACCGCATCTGGGCCTTCGGGGTGACGAACTGTGCAAACTCGTTGCCGGACACGAGGATCAGGCACGCAGATAGTGACCGAGCCGAACCAGTGCCGCCTCGATGTCCGCGGTGGCTCCCGCAAACGAGAAGCGCACTGTCCGATGTCCGGCGGCGGTGTCGAAGTCGATGCCGGGCGCGAGCGCGACACCGGTGTGGTCGAGCACGTCCGCGCACCACTTCCTGGCGTCGTCGGTGAGGTGGCCGATGTCGGCATACGCGTAGAAGGCGCCGTCGGCCGGCGCCAGGTCGGTGATGCCGAGTTCGGCAAGCCCGTCGAGCAGCAGCCGCCGGTTCACCGCATAGCGCCGGACATGCCCGTCGAGCTCGGCCTTCGCCTCGGCTCCGAACGCGTGCAGCGCCGCGTACTGCGAAATAGCGGGCGGGCACACAGTCATGTTCGAGGCAAGCCGCTGCAGCGCGGGTCGCAACCCACTCGGCGCGAGCATCCAGCCCAGGCGCCAGCCGGTCATCGAGAAGTACTTCGACACCGAGCCGATCACCACCGATTCGCGGGAGGTCTCCCATGCCGACGAAGTGTCCGCGGTATCACCCGCGTAGGTGATGCCGTGGTAGATCTCGTCGGAGATCAGCAGCGTCCCGTGTGCGTCGCACCAGCGAGCCAGGGCGGCGAGTTCGGCGGGATCGATCATGGTGCCGGTCGGATTGGCCGGGCTGGCCACCACCAGACCCGCGGGCGGCTCCGGCAGCGCCTCCAGCATGGCCACGGTCGGCTGGAACCGGGTCTCCGCGCGGCAATCGAGCTCGACAACGCGGCAACCGAGCGCGCCCAAGGTGTTTCGGTAGGCCGGATAGCCGGGACGGGCCACCACGACCGTGTCGCCGGCATCGAAGGCGGCGAGGAAGATGAGGGTGAAAGCGCCCGAGGATCCGGTCGTCACCACCACGTCGTCGGCGTCGACCTGGTATCCGTAGGTATCGCGGTGATGCTCGGCGATCGCCTCCCGCAACGGGAGAATGCCGAAAGTCTCTGTGTAGCCCAGCAATTCGGAATCGATTGCTTCCTTCGTCGCACGCAGCACCGGGGCGGGTGCTGGCGTCGAAGGTTGCCCGGCCGCGAGCACCAGCACGTCACCGTGCGATCTGGCCCGCTCCGCGGCAGCTTTCCAGACATCCATCACGTAAAAAGGTGGAATGGTCGACCGGCGAGATTCTCTGGACACCCGACAGACGGTAGAGCACACTCTTCCGTCCGGTCGGGGCTATGGTCGGGTTAATGCTTGATAAAGCTCGCCGCGCTGGGCTGGAACGCGTACGTGGAGTGGGTGGCATCGGGGTCATTCCGCCGGATTGGCGTGCCAAGCTGCCGCAACGACCCAAGCGCGACCTCATGGCGGACCTGGGCGTCCTGCGCCGACGAGCCGAACGCGAACTGCACGATCTGCGCCAGCGACCGCGGCCCGACCTACGCAAGCTCTGGCAGCAGCGGCTCGAGCCCGACTATCGCGCGCTCTTGCGCAAACATCGGATCCTGATCGCCGGACTCTGCGTGACGGCGATGTTCGCGGCCGCCGATTCGTCGTTCACCTGGGGTGTCACCGACCGCGTTCCCGGGACCGGCGAAGCGCAACGCGTCGCCTTCCCCTACCCGCTGCAGATGCAGTCGACCCCACCGTCGGTGCGCAGGTACCTCAACGCGATCGCCAACGGCGAGTTGCTCCGTGAGCAGGCGGTGGTCGCGGCCGCCGCGCGCAGCACCCTGGAACGCGCCAAGGCCGAGGCCGCCGCCGCGGTAGCAGGGGAACGGCAGCCGTGGATGACCGGCAGCGCGCCGGTGTCACCCGGCTCGGCCCTGCCCGGCATCACCGGCTTCACGCTGCCGACCCGCGGCATCTTCACCTCCGCATTCGGTTCCCGCTGGGGCACTTTCCACAACGGCATCGATATCGCGGGCCCGATCGGCACGCCGATCTACGCCGTCGCCAACGGCACCGTCATCGACGCGGGCCCGGCCCAGGGATTCGGACTATGGGTGCGCATCCGCCACGACGACGGCACCATCACGGTCTACGGACACATGTACGACTTCTTCGTGTCCGTCGGCGAGCGCGTCCCGGCGGGCATGCAGATCGCCCGCATGGGCAACCGCGGCGACTCCAGCGGTCCGCACCTGCACTTCGAGGTCATCCTCGACGGCAGGCACGTCGACCCCCAGCAATGGCTGGCGATCCACGGCCTCACCTTCGGCTGACGCGCGTCAGACCGTGATTCGGTCCTCGACAGCGGCAAGGCCGATGTCGGTGCGGTAGTGGCTGCCGGGAAGTTTGATCGAGGCGATGCGTTCGTAGGCGTGTGTGCGGGCTTCGGACAGGTCGGCGCCGATGCCGACAACGCTGAGGACGCGACCGCCCGCGGAGACCAGTGCGCCGTCCTCGCGCTGCGCGGTTCCGGCATGTAGCACGGCGGAGTCGCCTCGGTCACCGTCACCCGCGCCGGTGATGACGTCCCCGATGCGCGGCCGGCCCGGGTAGTTTTCGGCGGCGATCACCACGGTGATGGCGGAACCGTCACGCCAGCGCGGTGCGTCGACCTGGGCCAGGGTGCCGGTGGCGGTGGCGTTCAGCAGCTCGGCGAGCGGGCTTTCCAGCAGCGCGAGCACCGCCTGCGTCTCGGGGTCACCGAAGCGGCAGTTGAACTCCACCACGGCCGGGCCTGCGGTGCCGATCGCCAGACCCGCGTAGAGCAGGCCGGAGAAAGCGCTGCCGCGCCGCACCAGTTCGGCGGCGACCGGCTTGACCACGTCCTCGACGATCGCGGTGACCGTCTCCTCCGGCAGCCACGGCAGCGGCGTGTAAGCGCCCATGCCGCCGGTATTCGGTCCGGTGTCGCCGTCGCCGACCCGCTTGTGGTCCTGCGCGGGCAGCAGCGGTACCACTGTCTCCCCGTCGACCAGGCAGAACAGCGAAACCTCCGGCCCGTCGAGGAAAGATTCCAGCAGCACCGGGTGGCCGTTCTCGAGCAGTTCGGCGCCGTGGTCGCGGGCCGCGTGCCGGTCGGCTGTCACCACGACGCCCTTGCCCGCGGCCAGACCGTCGTCCTTCACCACCCAGGTGGGGCCGAAGCGGTCGAGCGCGGCATCGAGCTCGGCCGGAGTGTCCACGATCTCGCTGTGCGCGGTGCGTACCCCGGCCGCCGACATAACGTCCTTGGCGAAGGCCTTGGAGCCCTCGATCCGCGCGGCCGCGGCGGAGGGACCGAAGCAGGCGATGCCCGCCGCCCGCACCGCGTCCGCGACTCCGAGCACCAACGGCACTTCGGGGCCGATCACCACGAGATCCACGGCCAGCTCGGTGGCCAGTGTGACGACGTCCTCGGCCGAGCACGGATCGACAGGGCGGATCTCGGCATGCTGGGCGATCCCGGCATTGCCCGGTGCCGCGTATAGCGCGTTCACCGCGGGGTCCCGGCGCAGCGCCAGGACGAGGGCATGTTCACGGGCTCCGGAACCGATGACGAGTACGCGCACGGCCATCAGCTTAAAGTGTGCCGATTCCAGCTCGACCGGTAGTCGGCGGAGTGAACATACGACATCAGTTGTCGCCTTCACCGCCGCCGGTGAAACGGACGGGGATGATGGTTTGGGAGAGAACCGGTGCGGGCGCAGCGGCCAGCACCCCGCACCCAGACCGCGCAAAGGACGTGCAACCGATGGGTCTGATCGACGGACTGATGGGCAATGCCGGGCGGATCGATCCCGGCCAGGCACAAACGGAATACGCGAAACTTCTCGGCAACGGTGAACAGATCTACGCCGCGTATCTGCTTGTGCGCGATGCCATCCTGTTCACCAACCGACGACTGATCCTCGTCGATAAGCAGGGTCTTTCCGGCCGAAAAGTGAGCTACCACAGCGTCCCCTACCGGGCGATCACCCACTTCTCGGTGGAAACGGCTGGCACCTTCGACCTGGATGCCGAACTCGCCATCTGGATCTCCGGCTCGAACGAGCCGATTCAGAAGCGCTTCAACCGCCAGGTCGATATCTATGAGGTGCAGGGCATCCTGTCGCATTTCGTCGCGGTGTAGGTCGCGTCGGCGAGTCACAGTTTCAGAGTGGCGTCGACAGCAAGCCGCCCGGCGACACCCGCCGGTCGACCTGAAGGCTTGCGCGTAGCCTGCGGGCATGGGTTCTGTTTTCAGTGCGATCATCGACGGTCAACTGCCGGGCCGATTCGTCTGGGAGGACGACGAATTCGTCGGTTTCCTCACCATCGCTCCGGTCACCCCCGGTCACACCCTCGTGGTGCCCCGCAAGGAAATCGACCAGTGGCAGGACGTCGACGCCGATACCTTCGCTCGGTTGAACGGCGTCGCTCAGAAGATCGGGCAGGCGGTGCGGCGGGCGTGGGATGCGCCGCGTGCCGGACTGCTCATCGCGGGCCTCGAGGTACCGCATCTGCACGTGCACGTCTTCCCGGCATTCACCATGGGCAACTTCGATATCTCCGGTGCCGACCACCACCCCTCCCCCGAATCGCTCGACGAGGCGCAGGCCAGGATCAAGCAGGCGCTGCGCGACCTGGGCCACGGCGCGAACGTTCCCGACTGAGAGCAAAGGGCGGCCAGTGCGCAAAGATGCGCACTGGCCGCCCTTTTCGATGGAGCCTCCTGTCAGGATTGAACTGACGACCTTTCGCTTACAAGGCGAGTGCTCTACCACTGAGCTAAGGAGGCGGGAAAGCGGTGACCATCATAACCGGGCGCGCCGACTGCGTGACACCGCATTACGGTGCCACGCAGCGACACTTCGGTCGAGCGTCCCGGCGCAGTATCTAGGTACCGCGGGTCAGGACTTGGCGCCCTGTCGGGCCGCGTCATCGGCGGCCATCGCGTCACGCAGGCTCTTCGGACGCATATCGGTCCAATTCTTTTCGACGTACTCGACGCAGGCAGCGCGGCTGTCCTCGCCGAAGACGACTCGCCATCCGGCCGGAACCTCCGCGAAGGCCGGCCACAGCGAATGCTGCTCTTCGTCGTTGACCAGGACGAAGAAGCGGCCGTCTTCGTCATCGAAGGGGTTGGTGCTCAATTTCACCTCACTGGATACTGGCGCATGTACGGGATGGGCTCCTGGGCCCGTCCGCCGCTGCTGGAGCGTCGGAAGTCCCCGAGCGTTGTGTCGACCCTAGCAAGGTAGACGTTACGTGTTGGCAGTTACCTCAGGCCCCGAAAAAATCGAGCAGGATCTTGTTCACCGCTTCGGGGCGCTCCAGATAGCCGAAATGGCCCGCATCGGGAACTTCCTGGTAGCGCCCACCCGGAATCACCTCGGCGATCTCGCGCGACAGATAGGGCGGGATCATCCGATCATCGGCGAACCCGATGGACAGACAGGGCACCGTGATGCCCCGGTAGGCCTGCACTCTGTCGAAGTCGTGGTCCATCCGGCGCTGCGCGCGGATACCCGGGGTCACCGGGCCGCCGGTGAACTCGAACAGGTCCAGCCAGTCGCGGGCGGAGTTCGGATCGGCCAGCGTCGCGGGCGATAGGTTCATCACGGCCGTCACCGCGGCCTCGTACTTCGCGGGCAGCTTCACGCCGCTGGCGTCGAGCTCGTGCTCACCGAGCGAGAGCGTCTTCTGAAACTGGTCCAGGCGTCCGTGACCGGCCATGAACACGGCCTTGCGCACCAGATCAGGGCGAGCGAGCGCCAATTCCTGGGCCACCCGCGCCCCCATCGAGGTACCGACGACCAGCGCGGGACCCTCGCCGAGCAGTTCGATGAGCCCGGCGGTGTCGGCGGCCAGTTGATCGATGGTCATGCCGGTCGCGGCCTCGAAAGATGGTGCGATACCGCGGTTGTCGAAGGTGCACACGCGATATCCCGCGGCGATCAGCGCCGGAACCTGATGCAGCTCCCAGACCCGTCCCGGGCTGCCGGTGCCCATGATCATCACCACAAGCGGCGCCGATCCCGGTGTATCCGTTCCCTTGGTTCGGTCGCCCTTGACCTGGTAGTTGAGTGAAATTCCGTTCACCGTGGCCAGCGGCATCTTCGAACCCTTTCCGTGGAGTGGTGCTGCGCCCCCACGGTATAGGGACCGCCGGGCCCGCGCACCGACCGGGCGAACAGGTATCCCGGGTGCGGCGCGCCGCCACCAGGTCCGGATACCATTGACTACTCGCACGTACGAGCGTAACGAGCCGGGAGGACAAGAAGATGGCCGCGAAGGGCAGCGCGAACGACATCGCGGACGACGATCTGGAACCACTCGCCGACGAGACCGCCCGCCAGGCGCAGCGCGTCGTCGCTGCGTACGCGGAGGACGCGGACGAGTGCCGGATGCTGTTGTCGATGCTCGGCATCGCACCGAACGCCCGAGTCGAGTAGCGACCGAGTCGACCAACTCGAGCTCGACGACAACGGCGCCGTCGACGAAACCCAATAACTGCAGCGGGAAAAGCGACGCGCAAAGGATGCGTGAGTGGACCAGATGACTGACCAGCCGTCCGAAGACTCCGAGCACGCCTTACCAGAGCTCGCCCTACCAGAGCAATTGCCTGATGCCGCCGAGTTCGAAGCGACGGCCACCGGTCGCGCCGAGACCGACGGCGCCGGTTCCGGTTTCGTCGTCGTCGCCAATCGACTCCCGGTAGACCTGGAACGACTGCCCGACGGCACCACACGATGGAAGCGCAGCCCCGGCGGCCTGGTCACCGCGCTGGAGCCGGTACTGCGCAACAACAAGGGGGCCTGGGTCGGCTGGGCGGGCGTACCCGACATCGAGGTCGACCCGATCATCGAGGACGGGCTCGAGCTGCACCCGGTGCCGCTGACCGCCCAAGAGGTCTCCCACTACTACGAAGGCTTCTCCAACGGCACGCTGTGGCCGCTCTACCACGATGTGATCGTGCGGCCGGTCTACGACCGGACATGGTGGACCGCATACGTACAGGTGAACCGCCGCTTCGCCGAGGCGACCGCGAAGGTGGCCGCCGAGGGCGCCACCGTGTGGGTGCAGGACTACCAGCTACAGCTGGTGCCCAAGATGCTTCGCATGCTGCGACCCGATCTGACCATCGGCTTCTTTCTCCACATCCCGTTCCCCCCGGTCGAGTTGTTCATGCAGATGCCGTGGCGGGCCGAGATCATCGACGGTCTGCTCGGCGCCGACCTGATCGGATTCCACCTGCCGGGCGGCGCGCAGAACTTCTTGTATCTGGCCAGGCGGCTGGCCGGGCAACCCACCTCCCGAGGCACCGTCGGCGTGCGCTCCAAACTCGGTGTGGTGCAGGTCGGTTTCCGCACGGTCCGGGTCGGCGCGTTCCCGATCTCGATCGCCTCGGCCGAACTCGACGAGTATTCCCGGCGCAGGTCGGTCCGGGAACGTGCCGCGAAGATCCGCGCCGAGCTGGGCAACCCGAAGAACATCCTGCTCGGCGTCGACCGCCTCGATTACACCAAGGGCATCGACATCCGACTGGGGGCACTGGAGGAACTGCTGGTCGAGGGCCGGATCGATCCGACGGAGACGGTCATGGTGCAGCTGGCGACGCCGAGCCGTGAACGGGTGGAGAGCTACATCCAGATGCGTGGCGACATCGAGCGCCAGGTCGGCCGGATCAACGGCGAGTTCTCCCAGGTCGGCCACCCCGTGGTGCATTACCTGCACCGCCCCATCCCCCGCGACGAACTCATCGCCTTCTTCGTGGCCGCGGACGTCATGCTGGTTACCCCGCTGCGCGACGGCATGAACCTGGTCGCGAAGGAATACGTGGCCTGCCACAGCGGCCTCAACGGCGCCCTCGTCCTGAGCGAATTCACCGGCGCCGCAGCTGAATTGCGCCAATCCTACCTGTGCAACCCGCACGACTTGGACAGCGTGAAGGACGCCATCGTCTCCGCACTGGAGGACGACCGTGATACCAAACGCCGCCGCATGCGCTCATTGCGCCGCCAAGTCCTCGCCCACGACGTGGAACGTTGGGCCCGCTCCTTCCTGGACGCACTGGCTCAGGACCAGGTCGCGGGCAGCGCGCTGCTCACCGACGACGACGTCTACCCGGAATCCCGCTCACCGCGCAGGTGACTGCGAGCATCGCCCCAACGCACCCACTCGCCACGACACCGTCTTCCGAGCGAAGCGAGACCGAGCACTAGAGTTCGCGGCCCGTCTCGCGTCCGAGCGGGCGAAGCGCATGCGCCGAAGGCGCGAGTCTCGCCCGCTCGGACGCGAGACCAAGGGGGCCGCGAACACGCGGTGCCGAAGGCACCGCCAAAAAGACACAGCCATCTCCCAGCTTGGGTCCAGGGAGTTCCCAGGCGGGTGTCGGACGATGAACCGATGAGCGCGCCGTCGGAGAGCACACCCGAGGCTCGGGTCCTTGTGGTGGACGACGAGCCGATGATCGTGGAGTTGCTGTCGGTGAGTCTGCGTTATCAGGGGTTCGAGGTCGACACCGCGGTCGATGGCGCGCAAGCGCTCGACAGGGCGCGCAGCTTCCGCCCGCAGGCCCTGATCGTCGATGTGATGATGCCGGGGATGGACGGCTTCGGGCTGTTGCGCAGGCTGCGCGCCGACGGCGTCGACGCGCCTGTGCTGTTCCTCACCGCACGCGACGAGGTGCAGGACAAGGTCGCCGGGCTCACCCTCGGCGCCGACGACTACATCACCAAGCCGTTCAGCCTCGAGGAAGTGGTGGCGCGGCTGCGGGTGGTGCTGCGCCGGTCGGGTCACCACACGCCGGTGCGAGAGAGTTCGCGAATCCGGTTCGAGGACATCGAACTCGACGACGACACCCACGAGGTGTGGAAGGCAGGCGAGCCGGTTCCGTTGTCCCCCACCGAGTTCACGCTGCTGCGCTACTTCATGGTGAACGCGGGCACGGTGCTGAGCAAGCCGCGCATTCTGGATCACGTGTGGCGCTACGACTTCGGCGGTGAGGTCGGCGTCGTGGAGACCTATGTGTCCTATCTACGCAAGAAAGTCGATACCGGAGATGAGCGACTGATTCACACGCTGCGGGGTGTCGGCTATGTGATGCGCACACCGAACCGCGCGCGACAGGCCGAGAAGTGACAAACGCGCGGATCCGGAAAGCCCGTCGCAGACTGACGCGCACCTGGTCGGCGATCCCACTGCGCGTGACATTGGTGCTCGCCCTGGTTGTCCTGGCCGGGCTCGGCCTGCTGGCCTCCGCGATGGTTGTCACCTCCGCGTTGGAGGATTCGCTGATGCGCCGGACCGATCAGCAATTGCGGGACGCCTCGATGGCATGGATGCGGCCGCCGCGACCGCTACCACCGAACCTTCCGATCGCCTTCTATATCCGTTCCGAACCGAACTCCGACAAGGGCGTCCACCTCGAGACCCGACCGTTCAATGTGGACGCCGAACCCGAGCTGCCGAGTCCGCCGCCGTGGCGGACGGATCGCGATCCCCCACCGGGTGTCGTAGGCATCACCAAGCCCGCCACGGTCGGCTCCAAGAACGGAGCGTCGGTCCAGTGGCGGGCCATGACAGTGAAAACGCAGGACGCCACCACGACGGTGGCCGTACCGCTCACCCAGAACATCGAGACGGTGCGCCGCCTGATCATGCTGCAACTGATCGTGGGCGCCGCGGTCCTCGCCGCACTCGCGGTGGCCGCCTACTTCGTGATCCGGCGCAGCCTGCGGCCGCTGCGCGGGGTCGAGAAGACCGCCGCCGCGATCGCCGCGGGCGACCTCACTCGCCGAGTTCCGGTGCGCGGCACCAATACCGAGGTCGACCGACTGTCCCAATCGCTCAACGGCATGCTCGCCCAGATCCAGCATGCCTTCGCGGCGACCGAGGCCTCGGAGTCCGCGGCCCGCCGCTCCGAGGCGAAGATGCGGCGCTTCATCGCCGACGCGAGCCACGAACTGCGCACGCCGCTGACCACGATTCGCGGCTTCGCCGAGCTCTATCGCCAGGGCGCGACCACCGACCCCGCCCTGTTCATGGAGCGAATCGAGCGCGAGGCCCAACGAATGGGCCTACTGGTGGAGGACCTCCTGATGCTGGCCCGCCTTGACGCGCAGCGCCCGCTGGAGCAGGGCCCCGTCGATCTACTCGCCCTCGCGAGCGATGCCGTGCACAATGCGCGCGCGATGGCCGCCGCCGCGGACCCGGACGGACCGCGCCGCTCCATCGAGCTGGAAATCCGTTCCGGTGCAGGCACATTGGAGGTGAACGGCGACGAAGAGCGGCTGCGCCAGGTGCTGGCCAACCTGCTGAACAACGCACTCACCCACACCCCACCGGACGCCTCGGTGCAGGTCCGGCTTACGCCCGAGTTCGACGAAATCGTGCTGGAGGTCGCCGACACCGGTCCCGGCCTCCCCGAGGACCAGGCCGATCGAGTCTTCGAACGCTTCTATCGCACCGACACCTCACGCACCAGAGCCAGCGGCGGCACCGGCCTCGGCCTGTCGATCGTGCAGGCTTTGATTGCCGCACACCGGGGCACGGTGAGTGTCGAAAGCGCCCCGGGCGAAGGCACCACCTTCACCGTGCGACTGCCCCGGGAAATGTAAGCGCGACAAGCACTTAGGGGGCTACCGCCAGGTATTCGACTCACTCACCGCAAGGCGGCGGAGTGGCTGGTGAGCCCTACTCATGGCATCCTGAGCGGCTCAGACCGGCGTGACCTGGGAAACCAGCCAGTTGTCGTCGCTCTTGTCCACAGTCACCCGGACACGGCTGCCGGTGGATGTGCCCTGCGGCGATTCCTGACTGGTGGTGACCTGGTTGAGGAAGATCAGGACAACGGCGCGCGAGCGGTCGGCGGAAACCACACCGCGAGCCACGGTGGTCGCCTTGACGCTGAGCTGTTTTTCCTTGGCGCCCGGCGCGATGGCCTGCTGGATCAGCTTCAAGTAGTCCTCGCGGAAACTCGCCGAGAGCTGATCGGCCGCCTTCGGCAGTTCGGTGTCCACGGTCTTGTAGTCGTAGGTGAACATCGCCGATACCGTGTGGTCCGCCGCGGCCACCGCTTCGGCGCGGGACTGCTCGGACTGCCGATCATCCCAGTATCGGAATCCGTTGATACCGGCCACAATCCCCGCGACGACCACGATGACGGCCGTGGCGAGCAGCAGGATCTTGCCTCGTAGTTCACTCATCCCACGAACTCCACGTTGGACGCGGACAGCCCGGAACCGTTGCGGGTCACGGTGACCCGGAACCGGTAGAACCGCGTCTGCGGCTCGGCCTGACCCGCATTGGTCAGTGTCTGTTTGGCGGCGACCAGGATCTTCGCCGAATCTTCGTCGTCGCTCTCGACCGCGGCCTCCACGATCTCGCCATTGGAGACGACCTTGGCTTCTTTCACGATGCTGAGGAACGGGTCGACCCGACCATCGAACTCGGTCTTGAACTGGCCCGAGGCCACCGAAAGGATCCGGTCGATGTCTTCCTTGGCCGAGTCGGCCCGGATGGTGGTGAGGTTGAGAATCGCCTGCCGCGCGGTCTGGGTGTATTCGGTGCGGCGGGCATCGCGGTCGTCGACGGACTTCATCGCCACGACCGACCAGCCCGCGCCGACCACGGCGGCGACGGCGACCAGGGCGCACGCGGCCGCGGCCAGGACGCGGGTACGCCCGGAACGGGCCTTCGCTTCCCCGGCCTGCTCGGAAGCATCCGGCTCATCGGCGTCTTTCGCGGTTTCCGACGATGATTTGCCCAGGTCGACCGGTCGGCCCTCGGCCGGTGTCGAATCGACGTCCGACGCGGTCGATGTCGCAGAAGACGTCTCGACGGCGGCGGCAGCCGCGACCCCCTCGGATCCGGTCCCGGCAGCCGTGGTGCCGAGCGCCGCGGCGCGAGCGGAAAAGGCCTTGGCGACCGACGGCATCGAGCCTGCGGTTTTCGCTGACTCGGCCGGTGACGCCGACCCGCCGGGCGTCTCGGTCTCCTCGACCGGAGGCCCCGCTGAGCGCACCGCGCGACGCCGCGCGCGGTGCGTATCTTCGTTGATCTCATTCATCGTTGCTGCTCCTCGAGCATTGCCTGCCAGCTCGACGGTACCGTGCCTGATCCGTCGGGCCCGACGTCGCCTTGTCGGTAAGTGCGCCCGTCCGTGCCGAGGTAAACGCCGGTCGACGGGTCATACGGCCTGGCAGCCGCTGGTGTCCCGCCACCGTAGCTCGCGGGAGCGACCGGCACCGCGGCAGGCGCGACAGGTGCGCTCGCGGGCGCCACCGGCTGCACCGGACCGAACGGCGGGTTGTTCCCTAACGGCACATACCCGGTGCGGCACAGCTCGGGGGTCGGAGCGCGCACGCCGGGGAATTCCATACACGGGGTGTTGCGGATACCGCGCACCTCGATGGGTGAATCCTGCGGCACCTTGCAGTACAGACCGGGCGGGGTACCGATGGAATCCAGCTCGCTCGGCGAGCGGCGCTCATTCGCGGGCAGAAACCCGGTGGTGCAGGCGGGCGGATCGTTGATCACCGCCATGAAGTCGACCATCACGCCGTATTCCATCGGTCCGCGGATGATGGTTTCCAGTGCCGCGATCAGCGGCGGGAAGACCACCAGGAGTTGTTCCACACCAGCGTGATACGTGACAGCCAGCTGGCTGACGCTCACCAGATTGCGCAACAACAGCGGCAGTGTCGGTTTCAGGTCGTTGAACTGTGCGCTGACCCGCTGCATCGCGGCGGGACCGTCCCGCAGCAGATTGCGCAACGCCGGATCGTGCGCGCGCAATTGGTCGGTCACCGTGGCCAGATCGCTTGTCCACGAACGAATAGCCGCATCGGACTGCGTTTGGGTGTCGAGCAGCGGGCCGATCTGATCCAGCAGCTTCTTGGTCGGTTCCGCGCTGTTCTGCGCTTCCTGCACCAGCAGGGCCGCGGAATCGATGAACCGCTGCAAGTCCGGGCCCGCACCGTTGAAGGCCTGGAATGCCTCGTCGATCACCTGGCGCAGCCTGGTGTCGGCGACGCTGGACAGCAGCCGGTCGCTCTGGTCGAGCAGCGATCCGACATCCTGCGGCAGCTTGGTGCGCTGCACCGGAATCACGGAGCCGTCGACCAGGTTTCCGCCCTTCGGCTGCTCGACGGGCACCAGGTCGACGTACTGCTCGCCGATCGCGGAAACGCTACGTACCCAGGCATCCACGTCGGCCGGGATCTTGTAGTCGCTGTCGATGGACAGTTTCGCCTCGACACCGTCCGAGGTCAGCCGAACTTCCTTGACCACACCGACATTCGTACCGCGATAAGCGACGTTGGCCGTCTGGTAGAGGCCGCCGGTCGCCTCGAGCTGGACGATCACGTCATACCGTCCGATGCCGAACATCGCAGGCAGCTTGACGTACATACCGCCCATCACCACGAGGCCGATCACCGTGAGCACGGCGAAGATCGACAGCTGGATGCGGACGAATCGGGTGAGCGTCATCGTCCCGGACTCCCTTGTGGCGCAGTGGCTCCCGGCAACGGCACGGTCAACCCTGGAATGGCGGGCAGCCCCGGTATCGGCGGCAGGCCGGGCAGCGTCGGAGTCGGCTGGCTCTGGGCGGGCGGCGGCTGCAGCGGCCCGGTCGCCGGGTTTCCGCTCTGCGTGGCCGTATTGGGTGCGAAGCCGCCGAGCACGCCTTCGACGCCGCCGAACCGACCACCGAGCGGTGTTCCGGTGAGCCAGTTGGTATCCAGCCGCTTCGCGGTCAGATCCATGGTGATGTACAGGTTGAGGTAGTCGCCCTTGATCGCGTTGCCGAGGTTCTTCATCGGGAACGGGAAGGTGGGCAAGATCTTGAGCGCCTCGATGAGATTGTTGCCGGTATCGGCCAGCGTCTGCACCACCGGCGCGAGGCTGCGCAGATTCGACTTCAGGTCCTCACCGCTCGCGGCGACGATCCGAGACGTGACATCGCTCAGCTCACCGAGCGCGGTGATCGCCGCGGCGATGTTCGCGGTGCGGTCGGCGAGCACGGTGAGCGCGGGGTGGATCTGCTCGATGGCGGTGGCCAGCACCGTGCGCTGCTGGACCAGTTGGCCGCCGAGGCGATCCAACCCGCTCATCGCCGCGATGATGTCGTTGCGCTGCGCGTCGAGATTGGTGGTGAGCTCGGCCAGCTGCGGCAGCAGATCGCGGATGTCGTTCTCGCGGCCGTGCAGCGCCGCATTGAGTTCGCGGGTAATCGTCTCCAGCTGCGAGATGCCACCGCCGTTGAGTACCACCGACAAGGATGAAAGGACCTGCTCGGTGGTCGGGTAGATGCCTGCCCGCTCCAGCGGAATGACGTCGCCGCCGCGCAGTCGACCCTGCGGCGCGACATCGGTCGGTGCGGCCAGCTCGAGATGGTTGCTGCCGAGCAAGCTGGTCTGACCGATCTTCGCGACCGCGTTGGCCGGTAGCTGCACATCGGGATTGAGCGAGACGGTGACCAGCGCGTGCCAGCCTTGCACCTCGATCTTGGACACCGTCCCGACCGTCACATCGTTGACGCGGACCGGCGAATTCCGCGTCAGCGTCGTCACATTCGGCATCTGGATACGCACCGAATAGGAGCCGTCGGCGGTCCCCTCGGTGCCCGGCATCGGCAGCGAGTTCAGGCCGTCCCACTGACAGCCGGAGACACCGAGTGCTACCGCGATGCCCACGGCGAGCGCACCCATCCTGCGTGTCGAACGCGGTCGCTTCATCGCCCTCCTCCCGGAATAGCCAGTCCCTCTAGCCCACTCGGCACGGTCACCGGCGCCTGCTGCGGCGCGGACGATGGCGCCCGCGCCGCCAGGCTCGGTGGGCTGTACACCAGCTGGTTCGGGAACGCGGTCACGCTGGAGGCCGGATTAAGCAGGATCGGTGCGTAATTCATGGCCAGCGAGCTGATCACGGGAGCCAGATATTGGGCACACAGATCGGCGGAGCGGTCGGAATCATTGGCCTCGAGTGCCCGGATCGATCCGCACAGGAAGCTGAGCGGATCCGCGGTGTTGTTCAGCGCGACGGCTCCGGTGACCGTGCCGGTGGCGGGCTTGTAGATCTGATAGAAGTTCACCAGCGCCGTCGGTCCCGAGTGCAGCACCCGTTCCAACTCCGGTCGCTTGTCCACCAGTAACTGCGTGACATCGGCGAGCCGCTGTACGCCTTCGGTGAGTTCGGCGCCGCTGCCCTCGAGGAATCGCTTCACATCCGCGAGTGCCGTGTCCAGATTGTCCAGTCCGGCACCGAGATCCGCGGAGTTGGCCGCGAGTACCGAGGCCACCGAGGCGAGCCTGCCGCCGAACTGCACGATCTGCTCGTTGCTCGCCGAGAGCACCTCGACAAACTTCTGCAGATTGCGGATGGTGCCGAAAAGGTCGGTGCGGCCGTCCGACAGCGTGCTCAACGTCGCCGACAGCTCCCGCAGCGTATCGCGCAGCTTCTGGCCGTTGCCGTCCAAATTGTCGGCGGCGGTATTGACGAAGCGGCCGAACGAACCCTGCGTGTCACTGCCGACCGGCCCCAGAGTTGTTGCCAACTTGGACAGTTCGGCCTTGATGTCGTCCCACTCGACGGGCACCGCAGTGCGGTCGATGCCGATCTCCGCGCCGTCGCCCAGCTTCGGCCCACCGGTGTAGGCGGGCGCCAACTGGATGAACCTGGCCGACACCAATGACGGCGAAATGATCACCGCGCGTGCGTCGGCGGGGATATCGACACCCCGATCGAGGCTCACCCGCACCTGCACCCGGTCGCGGCCCGGCTCGATCGAATCGATGCGGCCGACCTTGACTCCGAGGACGCGCACATCGTCGCCCGCGTACAACCCCGTCGTCGACGGGAAGTACGCGGTGATCGTCGTTTTCCCGATTCGGGTGATGCCGGTGTACGCACCGGCCAGAACCAGGGCGGCGACCAGCACTCCCGCGACGACCAGCACCCAGCGCGGTAGTTTCCGAACACTAGCCAGCATGGTCATCGCGGCGGCTCCTGGACTGCGGGTCCGATCGAGGGCCCTGGGTTCGTGAAGATATTGCGCAGGTCCTCCGGGAGATGCTCCGGCCACACCAAGGCGTCGACGAGCGGCTGCAACTCAGTACTGGACGCGTTCACCACGTAGGCGTTGAACCAGGGTCCGTTGCCGACCTGTTCACCGAGCGCCGCCGCGTACGGTCCGAGTCCGTCGAGCGCCTCGCTGATGTTCTGCTTGTTGCGCTGCAGCAATGCAAGCACCGAATTCAGCTTGTCCAGAGCGGGTTTCAGCTGCGCCTCGTTGTCGGCCACCAGACCGGACAGCTGCTGGGACACCCCGTTCACATACACGATCAGCTGCCCGATCGCGCCACGGCGCCGATCCAGCTCGCCGAGCAGGTCGTTGCCGTCCAGGAGCAGCGCACTGATCTGGTTGCTCCGGTCGGCGAGGATCTTCGTGACGTTCTGCGCACGGGCCAACAGCTCCGACAGCGCCTGATCACGCGCATTGATGCTGCGCGACAAGGCAGTCACCCCGTCCAACGCGGAACGCAGCGGGGCGGGGGTATCGGCAAATGTTTCCGAGAGCGCATCGAGGGTTTTGTCGACCTGGTCCATATCCAGCCCCTGCACCGTGCGACCGAGGTCGCCGAGCGCGTCGTTGAGCGAATACGGGGAGGTGGTGCGCTCCAACGGAATCGTGTCGTCGGCACGCAACGCGCCCGAACCTTCCGGCGCCACCTCGAGCGATTTGCGGCCGAGCACGGTGTTCGTCTTGATCGCTGCGGAGGTCTTCTGACCCAACACGATCGACTCGTCGAGGGTGAACCGGACCAGCACCTTGTCGCCGTCCAGGTGGACATCCTCCACTCGGCCCGAGCGCACACCGGCGACCTGCACCGGGTCGCCGGGTACCAGACCGCCGGCATCGCCGAAGTACGCCGTGAAGGTCGCACCGCCACGGATGAACGGGAGCCGGTCGAATTGCAGTGCCGACAGAGCCACCGCGATCGCGACAACAATGCCGACGATGCCGATGGTGATGCCAGGTGATCGCTTCTCGTTCATGGGTTCGGCGCACACCTTCCGGTCGTCTGCTCACCGGGCAGGTTGACCTGTAACTGCTTGCCGTCCGGACCATCGATGAGCATGTTCGTGCCACAGACGTAGAGCTGCAGGAACGAGCCGTAGGCGCCGATACGAATCAGCTGCTTGTAGGTAGCGGGCAGTCGCTCCAGCACCCACTGCACGGTGTCGGAGCCGTCATCGAGGTTGGTGGCCAGGCGACCGGTCTGCTCGAGGGTGCTGCGCAGATCCGGGCGCGCCTGACCGAGCAGGTCGGTGAGATCACGCGTGGCTCCGGCGATTCGGGGCAGCGCGTCACCGATCGGGTCCCGCTCGGCGGCCAAACCACTGACCAGGCGCTGCAATTCCTCGAGTGTGGTGGCGAACTGGTCACCGCGCTGGTCGATGGTCTGCAACACCGTATTCAGGTTGTTGATCACGCTACCGATCAACTCGTCCCGTTCGGCCAGGGTTTTGGCGAACGAACCGCCGCTGTTCAGCAGCTGCACCAGCGTGCCGCCCTGACCTTGGAAGATCTGCAGCAACGCACTCGTCAGGTCGTTGACCTGCCCGGGATCGAGGCCACGGATCAGCGGCTTGAATCCGCCGAGCAGCATGTCCAGGTCCAGCGCGGGCGCGGTCTGCTCCTTGCCGATGGTGCCGCCGTCGGCGAGCACCTGCGTCGAGCCGGGCCCTTCGAACAGCTCCATGTACCGGTCACCGACCAGGTTTTCGTACTTGATCGTCGCGCGGGTGCTCGCGAGCAGCCGGTACTTGCGGTCGACGTCGAATTCGACGTGCGCCAGATCGTCCTTGCCCACCTTGATCGAGGTGACCGAGCCGACCGGCACCCCGGCGATGCGCACCTTCGAGCCGGGCAGCATCCCCGACGAGCTGGTGAATACCGCGTGGTACCCGTACTCCCGCGAGAAACGCATCTGGCTGAACACGATTGCCAACCCGGCGAAGACCAGCGTCATCACCACGGTGAAGATAGCCAATTTGACTGTCGTTGCGGTGTTCTTCACAGCGCGCCCACCCCCGGGAGCCCGGCGAACAGCAGCTGGAACACCCTGGGTGCTTCGTTGAGCCGCGGCGAACCTGTGTTCGGCTGGTACACCGTGCCCTCGCTGGTATCGGTGACGACATAGTCGGCGTGGCTGCCGGGCACGCGGTTCACGACGCCGTCGCAGTGCACGCCGCCGGTGGCATTCACCTTCGGCAGATCATCCGGATAGGTGTAGGGCTTGGCGCCGAACATGAAGTTGGTGTTCATCCCGATGCCGGGCTTCCGGCCACCGAACATCTCCTCGGCAATCGGCATCAACGGCCCGATGCCATTGACGAGGCAGCCGAGCGCGGGGGCGTACTCCCACAGCAGACTGGTCGTCGGCACCAGCAGATCCAGCGCGGTAACGAGCTGATTCTCGTTCTCCCGCAACACCGAACCGGTGGTGTCGGCCAGGCCGATCAGATTCACAAGCACGTTGTCCAGGCTGCTCTGCTCGTCGACGAACGTATTGCTCGTCGTGATGAGGTTTTCCACCGTGCGCAGCAGGTCGGGAACGGTGTCGGCGTACAGGTTGGTGACATCGGCCGTCTTGATCAGATCCTGTTGCAGCGTAGGCAGATACGGGTTGATGTCCTTCAGGTACGCATCGCTGCGCGAGAGCAGCTCGCCCAGCTTCTGACCCCGCCCTTCCAGCGCGGTGCCGAGCGCGGACATCGTCGCGTTCAGCTTCTCCGGCTCGATCTTGTTGAGCAGATCGGACAGGTGCTGGAACAGCGTGTTGAACTCGACGGTCACCGCGGCGGCCGTGACGGTCGCGCCCGGCTTCAGCGGGGTCGACGAGGGCTGCTGCGGCACGGTGAAGTTGATGTACTTGGCGCCGAATACGGTGGTAGACCGGATGTCTACGCCCGCGTTGGACGGAACCAGTTTCAGCAGTTCGGGATCCACCGCGAGCTTCAGCTCGGCGCCATCGCCGGTCTGGTCGATCGCCGCGACTCGGCCGATCTCCACCCCGCGTACCTTCACTTTGGCGTCTGGGTCCAGGACGAGACCGCTACGCGGTGCGTCGACCGTGACGGTGACCGTCCGAGTGAATCCACCCACGAACATGATCATCGCGACGGCGGAAATGGCGACCAAGGTCAGCACCATCGCGGCGCCGGCCAGTTTCAGGCCGAGCCCACCGCGCATGGCTGCCGCCAGGCCGCTTGCTGTTTGCTTCGTTTGCGCCATACCGCTTTACCCGGAGAGATGGAAGTTGCCGGAGGTGCCGTAGATGGCCAGCGAGATCAGCAGGGTCACCGTGACCACCGCGACCAGCGAGGCCCGCACCGCATTGCCTACCGCGATCCCGACACCGACCGGCCCGCCCGCGGCGTGATAGCCGTAGTAGGTGTGAATCATCATGACCGCCAAGGCCATGAAGATCGCCTGCGCGAACGACCAGAGGATGTCGCTGGGAATCAGGAACGTCGAGAAGTAGTGGTCGTACACGCCCGCCGACTGCCCGTAGATGACGACCGTGGCGAACCGGCTCGCGACGAACGAACAGATGACCGCCAGCGCGTACAGCGGAACGATCGCGATCATCCCGGCCAGCACTCTGGTGCCGACCAGGTAGGGCACCGGCCGGATCGCCATCGATTCCAGCGCGTCGATCTCCTCGGCCACCCGCATCGCACCCAGCTGTGCGGTCGACCCCGCGCCGATGGTCGCAGCCAGGCCGATGCCCGAAATCACCGGCGCCGCAATGCGTACGTTGATGAAGGCCGCGAAGAATCCGGTCAGCGCCTCGACGCCGATATTGCCGAGCGAGCTGTAACCCTGCACCGCAATGGTGCCGCCGGTGAACAGGGTGAGAAATCCGACGATGACAACGGTGCCGCCGATAACAGCCAAAGCACCTGTGCCCATGCTGATCTCGGCGATCAATCGGATCGTTTCGGTCCGGTAGTGCACCAGCGCGCGCGGAATGGATCCCAGCGTCTGCGCATAGAACACCGCATGCTTGCCCATCGAATCGAGTGAGCCAGAAAATCGACGCACGCGCCGCACAGTGCGCGGGAACCGGGATTCGATCACGAATGCCATGTGATCACCGCGCCGAGAACTTGATACCGACGGCAGTGACCACGACGTTCACCACGAACAGCGCCATAAAGGCGAAGACAACGGTCTGGTTCACCGCATCACCGACACTCTTCGGACCGCCCTTGACATTCAGGCCCAGGTAACACGCCACCAGTCCGGCTATCAGGCCGAACAAGCCGGCCTTCACCTCGGAGATGACGAGTTCGGGTAGATGGGTGAGCAGCGTGATGCCGTTGACGAAGGCGCCGGGGTTCACATCCTGCAGCAGTACCGAGAACAGGAAGCCGCCGACGATGCCGATGGTGCACACCAGGCTGTTGAGCATCAGCGCGACGAAGGTCGAGGCCAGCACCCGAGGCACCACCAGCCGCTGGACCGGGTCGATGCCGAGCACGCGCATCGCGTCGATCTCTTCGCGGATGGTCCTGGCGCCGAGGTCGGCGCAGATCGCGGTGGCGCCCGCGCCTGCCACGATGAGCACGGTGACGATCGGTCCGACCTGGGTGACCGCACCGAATGCCGCACCGGCGCCGCTGAGGTCGGCGGCGCCGATTTCGCGAAGCAGGATGTTCAGCGTGAAGCTGACCAGGACGGTGAACGGGATCGCGACCAGCAGCGTCGGAACGATCGAGACACGGGCGATGAACCAGGCTTGATCAATGAATTCGCGCCATTGGAACGGGCGTCGGATACTGGCGCGCGCGACATCTGCGACAAGTTCGAAAAACCCGCCGACTGCCCGCAACGGCACAGCGAGGACCTCGTTCATTCGCGATCCTCCTTGCTCATCCTGCTTGTACAGCTCACAGCGTGATGCCCCCTCGAGGCGTCGTTGCCTCAACGATTAGAACATGTTCATTTTGCTGCCGGAAGCTTTTCGCCACTTTTGAACTGCACTTTTCTTAGACGCGGGGATTTCAATTTGAAACGTGTGTCAGAAATGCATGACCTGGGCTTTGTGAGCCTTCGCACACCATGACTCCCATGTCTACCAAGTGCTGGACCAGTGATCAACAGTTGACCGATGGCGGCCGCCATCAACCAGCTGATCAGCGTTCTCGAGCGACCAGCACTCGCTAGCGATCAAGATCGAGCAATGCAGATGCCGAAAATGTACGGCCTTCCGGCCGATCGGCGAAGTACCCACCGAGCGTGGCGGCCAAATCATTCGCCGACCACTGGTCGCCCTCGGCGTCGAACCGCTGCTCGACCGTCGGCGCCGCCATCAGCGCGACCATCGGCCCGTACACCACGAAGACCTGCCCGTTGACCGCATCGGCGGCCGGCGAGGCGAGGTAGGCGACCAGCCTCGCCACATGATCCGGCGCGAGCGGATCGATGCCGCCCTCGGGCGCCGCGCTGAACACGGCCTCGGTCATCGCGGTCCGCGCCCGCGGGCAGATGGCATTGGCGCGCACGCCGAAGCGGGAAAGACCGCGCGCCGCGGACAGCGTCAATGCGGTGATACCCGCCTTGGCGGCCCCATAGTTGGCCTGCCCCTCAGGTCCGAGCAGTCCCGCTTCGGAGGAGGTGTTGACGAGCCTGCCGTAGATCGGTGCGCCCGCAGCCTTGGACTTGGCGCGCCAATAGGCTCCCGCGTTGCGGGACAGCAGGAAATGACCACGCAGGTGCACCGCGATCACCGCGTCGAAGTCCTCGTCGGACATGTTGAACAGCATCCGGTCGCGCGTGATGCCCGCATTGTTGACCACGATGTCGACGCCGCCGAACGCCTCGTCCGCGGTGCGGATGAGCGCATCGGCGGTCGAGCGCTCGGCAATACTGCCGGCAACGAACTCCGCCTTGGCGCCGAGTGCCCGGATCTCGGCAAGGGTGTCGGCTACCGCGTCCGATTCGGACAGGTCATTGACCACCACAGACGCGCCCGCGGCGGCCAGGGCGAGCGCCTCGGCCCGGCCCAGCCCCGCGCCGGACCCGGTCACGATCGCCACCCGGCCCGAGAGGTCTGTGTTGCCGATCACTTCTGTTTCAATCACGGCGCCGACTCTAGAACGTGTTCCTATCTAGAGCAAGGTGCGGGTCACTCCAACCGCAGCGCGGCCTTGGGGCACTGCGCGACCGCATCCTCCACATCGGCGAGCCGATCCTCGGGAACCTGGGCCGCCACGATGTGCAGCACGTCCTCGTCATCGAGTTCGAAGACGTCGGGGGCGATTCCGACACAGATTCCGTTCGCTTCGCACTGGTCCAGATCAACACTGACCTTCATGAGAACTCCTTCACTTCGACTCTCTTCGAAGCCTAACAAGCCGATGCCGTCACGCGCGCCGCCATCGAGCCGATTCCCCTTCAATACTGGAACATGTTTCAGTTCATATGCAATGATCGGTTGAACCCAATCGAACGAAGGCATGAGGTATTGCCATGCGCATTGCGTACACGCCACAGCAGGAAGAGCTCCGCGCGGAGCTGCGCGACTACTTCGCGCGGCTGATCACCCCGGAGCGCCGAGCCGCGCTGAGCTCGCAGACCGGCGAGTACGGGCAGGGCAACGTGTACCGCGAGGTCGTGCAGGAGATGGGCCGCGACGGCTGGCTCACCCTGGCCTGGCCGAAGGAGTTCGGCGGCCAGGACCGGCCGACGATGGACCAGCTGATCTTCACCGACGAGGCGGCCATCGCGGGCGCGCCGGTGCCCTTCCTGACCATCAACTCGGTGGCGCCGACGATCATGCACTACGGCAGCGAGGAGCAGAAGAAGTTCTTCCTGCCCAAGATCGCCGCGGGCGAACTGCACTTCGCCATCGGCTACTCCGAGCCGAGCGCGGGCACCGACCTGGCCAGCCTGCGCACCTCCGCGGTGCGCGACGGCGACGACTACGTGATCAACGGTCAGAAGATGTGGACCAGCCTCATCGCCTACGCCGATTACATCTGGCTGGCCGTGCGCACCGACCCGACCGCAAAGAAGCACAAGGGCATCAGCATGCTCATCGTGCCGACCACGGCCGAGGGCTTCTCGTGGACGCCGGTGCACACCATGGCGGGCCCCGATACCAGCGCCACCTACTACCAGGACGTCCGCGTCCCCGCGAGCTCGCTGGTCGGCAAGGAGAACGGCGGCTGGGCGCTGATCACCAATCAGCTCAACCACGAGCGGGTCGCGCTCACCTCGGCCGGGCCGCTCGGCCTCGCACTGAGCCAAACCGTGGAGTGGGCGCGCAATACCAAGTCCGCCGACGGCCAGCGGGTGATCGACAAGGAATGGGTGCAGCTCAATCTCGCAAGGGTGCACGCCAAGGTCGAGTACCTGAAGCTGATGAATTGGGAGATCGCCAGCCGCGCCGACGCGGGCGGCGACGCCGCGCCACGTCCATGGGACGCCTCCACCTGCAAGGTGTACGGCACCGAACTGGCCACCGAGGCGTACCGGCTGCTGATGGAGATCCTCGGCCCGCAGGCCTACCTGCGCCAGGACTCCCCCGGCTCCGTGCTGCGCGGGCGACTCGAGCGGATGCACCGCGCCGCGCTGATCCTCACCTTCGGTGGCGGCACCAATGAGGTCCAGCGCGACATCATCGCCATGACCGCCCTCAAGCAACCGGCCTCGGCGCGCTGACGCGAGACTTTCGAAAGGTAGATCGCCATGGATTTCACCCCCACCGAGGCCCAGCTCGATCTCGCCAGGCTGACCGGCGAGGTCTGCGGCAAGCTGGTCACCGCCGACCGGCTGCGCGAACTCGACAAGACCGCCGTGCGTTTCGACGAACCGCTGTGGGCCTCGCTTGCCGAGACCGGCGTGCTGGCGGCGGCGCTGCCGGAGACCGTCGGCGGCAACGGCTTCGGTCCGCTCGAGCAGAGCGCCATCCTGCGTGAGCTCGGCAAACATGTGGCCGCGGTGCCGTACCTGTGGTCGGTTGTGCTCGGTGCGGGCGCGCTGGCCGCCTTCGGCACCGACGCGCAACGCGATTGGGCCACCCAGGCCGGTGCGGGCAGCGCGATCCTCACGGCAGCACTGGCGGAGGAACAGAACTGGGAACCGACCAAACCGACCACCACCGCGGTAGAGGGGGGTGGTGGCTGGCGGGTGACCGGCGCCAAGCTGGCGGTGCCGTTCGCCGCGCAAGCCTCCCGAATCCTGGTCCCGGCAACGGCTTCCGGCCGTGCCGCGGTGTTCCTCGTCGATCCGTCCGATGCCTCGGTCCAGGTGACTGCTCAGCAGGTGACCGACCTGAGCGCCGAGTACTCGCTCGAATTCACCGACACCCCTGCCGAATTGATCGGCAGCGTCGACAACGGCGCCGAGATCCTGGACTGGCTACTGACCAGGGCCTGGCTCGGCCTGAGCTCCCAGCAGCTCGGCACCGTCGAGCGCGCACTGGAGCTCGTCGCCGACTACGCCCGTGAGCGTGAGCAATTCGGCAAGGCGGTCGGCAGCTTCCAGGCCGTCGCGCAGCGTCTCGCCGACGGGTACATCGACGTACAGGGCCTGCGCCTGGCCGTCACCCAGGCCACCTGGCAGCTGTCGGAGAATCTGCCGAGCGCCGAGGCGGTGCATACCGCCAAGTTCTGGGCCGCCGATGCGGGACATCGGGTGGCGCACACCGTCGTCCACGTACACGGCGGTGTCGGCATCGATCGTGACCACATCGTGCACAACTACTTCACCGCTGCCAAGCACAATGAATTCGCGCTCGGCGGGGCCACCGACCACCTCCGCGCCATCGGCTCTCGCCTCGCGGAAACTCCTGCCTGACCCAGGAACTCCGCACCCGAATCGGCCCGCCGGTCCTGCCACCGGCGGGCCGATTGCCGTGCCGACTCAGCGGTACGGAGCGCGAAAGCTCAGCGCGCTTCCGGGTGCATCACCGCGTCGCCGACCACTACCGCGCCGGGCGCGTCCTGCTCGCGGGCGACGCTCGGTCCGCGGGGCAGCGCCCCGCGGACCGTTCTGTCTACACGCCGCAAGTCCTACCTGATCCCGACCCTCGCCCGGAGGACCGAACTGTCGGTGAAATCCACCTGCCGGTCCGCATTCGACAGCGCGGTCACCATACAAGTCCCGAACGATCCGGACCTGTCGAACAATGTCGCACTGCCGACGGCGATCCCGTCGGCACTGATGTGGCTGTCGGCCTCCAACCCGATCTCCGGCCCAATGGCAGGCCGCGCCAGCGCGAGCGTTAGGTCGGTATTGATGAACCCGATCCCCTCGCTACCCCAGTTGGTCATCATGCTCGTCGCTTCACCGATCATCGCGGCACCGGCGAACGCCGACGGCGTCTCCCCCTCGATCACCGAAATCGGTACCTGCCAGGTGCGTTTGCGTCCATCGTTCTGATGCTCGCCGATCCGAGACGACCAGCCGTCAGGTCGCCCGTCGCTGTTCCACAGCGGCGGGGTCGGCCTGTCGGCGACCGGCACCGCAGGCGGCTGCGGACCGACGGCGCGGGTCCAGACCCGACCTGGCGGCTGCACCGACCGCTGCAAAAAGATCGCCGTCGCTCGTGCCACGTCCACGCCGTCCTGCATCAGCGCGGCATCGGCGACCCGGATCCGCTTCCCCTCCCGAACCAGCTCGGTCACCACGGACACCGGCTTGTGCAGTGTGGGCCGGAACAGATCGACAGTGAGCCGGGCGGGCGTGAAACCAGCCGAACAGTGCTGCAGCTCCAGCGCCCTGGCCATCAGGCCACAGATCGCAGGCCCGTTGATCATCTTCGACGACCAAGCGCTGGCGGCGAACGGCAACGGCTCGAAGCCCCGTTCGGCGGCCGCGAAAAACGCATAGGGCGTTGCCAATTCGATCTCCTGTCCACCACTGGCGACTGCTTGCAACGGCAAGGGCCGCCGCATGTTCGCGGCAACCCCTGCCGTTGTCGGTCGTACCTACTGTCTTACTTGCCGCTCGCCTCGAGGTGTTCATCGGCCGGGCGGGCCTCGGTCTGCTCCTTGGCCCAGCGGTAGTCAGGCTTGCCAGCGGGCGAGCGCTTGATCTCATCGACGAACCACAGGCTGCGCGGCTGCTTGTAGGGCGCGATCTCGTTGGTCAGCATGGGGCGGAGCTCTTCGAGCGACGGGCGGTTGTCGCCGCGGCACTGCACAACGGCGACAACCCGCTGGCCCCACCGCGCGTCCTCGACGCCGACCACCAGCGCGTCGAAGATCTCCGGGTGCGACTTGAGCGCGCCTTCGACCTCTTCCGGGTAGATCTTCTCGCCGCCGCTGTTGATGCTCACCGAACCACGGCCGAGCATCGTCACCGTGCCGTCCTCCTCGACCCTGGCGTAGTCGCCGGGAATCGAGTAGCGAACGCCGTTGATCTCCTTGAAGGTCGCCGCGGTCTTGGCTTCGTCCTTGTAGTAACCGATCGGAATGTGTCCCTTGCGGGCGAGAATGCCGACAACACCCGAGCCGGGCGCCACCGGATTGCCGTCTTCGCCGAGCACCTCGGTGGAAGCATCGATTTTCACGCGGGGACCGCCGGTGTGCGTTGCGCCCTTGGTGACGATGGACAGCCCACCGAAACCGGTCTCCGAAGAGCCGATGGAGTCCGAGAGCATGCGGTTGGGCAGCAACTCGAGGAACTGGTCCTTGAGTGCCGGGGAGAACAGCGCCGCACTGCTGGCCATCACGTACAGGCTCGAAAGGTCGTAGGGCTTACCGGTTTCCGGATTGCCCTCGATCAACGCGTCGAGCATCGGCCTGGCCATCGCGTCACCGGTGATGAAGATGAGGTTTATCTTGTGGCGATCGATGTGCTGCCACACGCCGTGCCCGCTGAACTCCGGGATCATCACGGCCTTGCCGCCACCGAACAGGCTGTGGAAGGTGGCCCACTGCGAGCCGCCGTGAATCATCGGCGGAATCGGGAACCGCACCATCTGCGGGTTGGCCGCGCCGACTTTGGCCAATTCCCATTCGTCATCGACGTATTCGCCGGTGACGAAGTTGATGCCGGCGCCGAGTACCCGCCACACATCCTCCTGCCGCCACATCACGCCCTTGGGCAGGCCGGTGGTGCCGCCGGTGTAGAGCATGTAGAGGTCGTCCGGAGAACGATCGCCGAAGTCGCGCTCGCCGGAGGACTGCTGAAGCACCGCTTCGTAATCCACCGAATCCGCTGCGGTGGGGATCGTGCCGGTCGTATCGTCGTCGACGACGATGACTGTCTTCAGCAGCGGAGTATTCGAGCGAACGCCGGACACCCTGTCGCTGAAGCGGCGCTCGTGGATGAGCGCGACCATGTCCGAGTTGTCGAAGATGTGCTGTAACTCGTTCTCGACATATCGATAGTTCACGTTGATCATCACGGCGCGAGCCTTGAAGATCGCGACCATGGCCTCGACGGCCTCGATCGTGTTGCGCGAGTAGATGCCCACCTTGTCGCCCGGTTGGACACCCTGTTCCAGCAGGTAGTGCGCCAGTTTATTGGCACGCTCCTCCAGCTGCGCGTAAGTCACCTCGCGGCCGTCGTCGGCCAGCGCTACGCGGTCGGGCATGAGATCGATGGCGTGTTCGACTAGGTCCGCTATGTTGTAGCTCACAGACCTAAAAATAGAACGTGTTACTGTTTCTGACAAGGCTCGAGAGTCAGGAGATACGAGTTATGCCAGATTGCCTCGTCGAGAAGCGCGATCACGTCCTCATCGTCACCATGAATCGTCCCGAGGCCCGCAACGCGCTGTCGGGCGAGATGATGGCGATCATGCGCGACGCCTGGGACCAGGTGGACAGCGATCCCGACATCCGGGTCGCGATCCTGACCGGCGCGGGCGGCGCGTTCTGTGCGGGTGCGGACCTGAAGGCGATGACGACTCAGCACCCCGGCGACTCCTTCAAGGGCGGTGGCTGGGATCTGTCGAAGATCGAGGCGCTACTCAAGGGCCGTCGGCTCACCAAGCCGCTGATCGCGGCGGTGGAGGGTCCCGCCATCGCGGGTGGCACCGAGATCCTGCAGGGCACCGACATTCGAGTGGCCGGCGAGAGCGCGAAATTCGGTGTGTCCGAGGCGCGTTGGGGCCTGTTCCCGCTCGGCGGCTCCGCCGTGCGACTGGTGCGCCAGATCCCCTACACCGTCGCCGCGGACATCCTGCTCACCGGTCGGCACGTAACCGCGACCGAGGCCAAGGAGATCGGCTTGATCGGGCATGTGGTGCCGGACGGCACCGCGCTGGACAAGGCGCTCGAACTGGCCGCACAGATCTCGGCCAACGGACCGCTCGCGGTGCAGGCCATCCTGCGCACCATCCGCGATACCGAGGGCATGCATGAGGAAGAGGCGTTCAAGATCGACGCCGAGCTCGGCACCGCGGTCTTCAAGTCGGCCGACGCCAAGGAAGGCCCGAGGGCCTTCGCGGAGAAACGCAAGCCCACTTTCACCGGCAGCTGACGCAAGAGACCCCCGGCGCATTCCGCACCGGGGGTCTTTTGCGTCATGGCTCAGTTGCTGCCGGGGTAGTCCATCCAGAACGGCTCCCACTGGTGGCCATCGGGGTCGATGAAGGTGCGGCCGTGCATGCCGACCTGCGCCTCCTGCGCCCGCTTGTCCTCGTTGACCTCCTCGGTGGCGCCGACCGCCAATGCCGCGGTGGTGAGCGTGTCGACCTCTTCGGCGCTGGACAGCGAGAGCGCATACGCGGCACCGATGGTCGAGCCGGTGTCGGCGAGCGGGCGGCTGCTGAAGGTCGGGAAGAAATCCTTGGTCAGCAGCATCAGGCAGATATTGTCGTCGACCACGATGCAGGCGGCGTTGTCATCGGTGAAGTCCTGGTTCACCTTCCAGCCGAGAGCCTCGTAGAAGGTCTTCGACCGGCCCAGATCGGCGACGGGGAGGTTGATGAAGATCATCTTGCTGCTCATGTTCGGTGTCCTTCTCTCGGTCCATTACGTGGTCCGTATTTTCGGTTCACAGATAGAGACGGACCGTCGGCCGAGAACTCATCGCCGCCCAGCGTTGTGATGCGAGGCAGAGTGGCCCACACAGCCGCCCGGCCGTGATGATGATCTTGATTCCCCAGGTGGAGCGCTTTCTGGTCTGTGATGTGTCGGTGGCCTGTGGCAGGGTGACTTCCATGACCGACTTGTCCGGCAACACCGCCGGCCTCGCCCCTGATGTGCTCTCCTCCTTCGAGGGACATCGGCGGGAGCTGTGCGCTTACGCCTACCGAATGCTCGGATCGTCCTTCGAGGCGGAAGACGTGGTGCAGGAGACCTTCACCCGGGCATGGAAGTCCTACGACTCGTTCGAAGGCCGAGCCAGCCTCCGGTCCTGGCTGTACCGGATCGCCACCAATGTCTGCCTGGACATGATCGACGGTCCGCAGCGCCGCGCGAGGCCGATGGACCTGTCGGGGCCGTCGCGGCCGGACGCTCCGCTGCCCATGCCGCAGCCGGACTACGTCTGGATCGAACCGATCCCCAATGCCCTCGCCTTCGGGTCGGACCCGGCCGAGCATGCGAGCGCGAAAGACACACTGCGGCTTGCTTTCGTCGCCGCCTGTCAGCACCTGCCCGCCACCCAGCGCGCCATCCTGATCATGCGCGAGGTGCTGCGGTTCTCGGCCAGCGAGACCGCGGAGGCCCTCACCATGTCACCCGCGTCGGTGAACAGCGCGCTGCAGCGCGCCAGGGCGACCATGTCGAAGGTCCAGCCCGCGACCACCGACACCTATGACGAGACCGACGAGGACCAGCGCAAGCTGGTCGACGACTTCGTCAAGGCGTTCGAGGCCTACGACATGGACACGCTGACGACCCTGCTGAAAGCGGATGTGGCACTGTCCATGCCGCCGCTCGAGCTGTGGATCTCCGGCCCCGAAAACGTCGCCGCGTTCATGCTCGGCCACGGCCACGCCTGCCGCGACTCCCGGCTGGTCCGGCTGGAGGGCGCGAACGGCCTGCCCGCGTTCGGCCACTACAAGCCGAGCGACGAGCCCGGCGTGTGGGTCCCATGGTCGATCACCGTGCTGGAGCTCGACGGCGGCACCGTCGCCGGCCTCAACTTCTTCCTCGACACCGACAAGCTGTTCCCACTGTTCGGCCTCGCGCAGGAACTGCGCGAAGAAGTCTGACGAGCGCAGTGAAATGGTGGCCCGAAGACGTCACCGCAGCCACCATTTCACTACCGATAACCATCCCACTACCGCCGTTACCCAAAGCGCCTGGAACGCAACCACAGCCAGTCCTCATGCTGGGAGCTGTGTGCCTGCCTGCTCAGGCTGCGGAAGACCAAATCGGGTACGGCGCACGACGTGCCCAGCACTGCTCGGTAACCCGCTGGTAGGCGAGTTCCGCTGCCCAGGCCGGGGAACGCTACCCAAGTCTTGGTTGGTGATGGGTTCGTCGGGCTGCGGTTCGGGGTGGTGGTCCTGCACGGACTCCTCGGTCTCGCTGTCCCGGGATCGTGTGCCGTCCAGTGGTTTTGCCGGGGGCAGTGCTGGTGGCGTCGTGTGCCGTACCCGGCTTGGTCTTCCGCAGCTTTTCGAGGCAGGCACACAGCTCCCAGCGTGAGGACTGGCTGTAGTTACGTTGTCGGACATCTCTCCGCCGACGACCAGGAGACCCGGGCAGACAAATCGTCTGCACCCCTGCTCGCGGTCCTGACCATCCTGTCGCGATCCGAACACCCCGTGTGCTAACCCGACACTCAGTACACGGGGTGTCGGGTTGGCACACGGGGTGTTCGGAACTGCTGATCGTTCGGGTTAGGGGGTCGGTAGGTAGGTTTCTTTGAGTTTGCGCTTGTAGAGCTTGCCGTTGGGGTCGCGTGGGAGTTCGGGGAGGTAGTCGATCGAGCGGGGCATCTTGTATTTCGCCAATTGTGTTGCGGCGAAGGCTAGTAGCTCGGCGGTGAGGTCGTCGTCGCCCTCGAAGCCGTTGGCGGGCTGCACCACCGCTTTCACCTCCTGGCCCCAATCCGCATGTGGCAGACCGAAGACCGCGACATCGGCGACCTTCGGGTGCGTGATCAGTACGCTCTCGATTTCGGCGGGATAGATGTTGACGCCACCGGACAGGATCAGGTCCGACCGGCGATCGTGCAGGTAGAGATAACCGTCTTCATCGAGGTGGCCGATGTCGCCGACGGTGAAGAGGTCACCGACCCGCGACTCCTCGGTCTTCTCCTTGGCGTGGTGGTACTCGAAGCTCGACGCGCCCATTTTCATGTAGACCAGCCCGGTCTCCCCTGCGGGCACCTCGGAGCCGTCTTCCTCGCTGAGCACCTTGATCACCGACCAGGGCCAGGCCTTGCCGACCGAGCCGGGCTTGAGCAGCCACTCGGTGCCATTGATCACGGTGCCGCCACCTTCGGTGGCCGCGTAGTACTCGGTGACGGTCGGGCCCCACCACGCCAGCATCTGCCGCTTGGTCTCCTGCGGGCATGGCGCCGCGCCGTGCACCATGCTGCGCAGCGAAGACACGTCGTACTTGGCGCGCACCTCTTCGGGCAGCGCGAGCAGCCGGTGGAACTGGGTCGGCACCATGTGACTGTGGGTCACCCGATGCTTCTCGATGAGCCGCAACATCTCCTCGGCATCCCAGCGATCCATCAGAACAACCTTGTGTCCCACCTGAATCGAGATGGTCGCCCAGTTCAGCACCGCGGTGTGATAAAGCGGCGAGCCGCAGATATGCACATGGTCGTCGTAGGGCGCGAGCTCGAACAACCCGAAGAAGGCGTTCGTGTGCGGCGGAACGACATCCGGATCGGCGCCGGTCAGTGGACGGCGAACACCCTTGGGCCGCCCCGTGGTTCCCGAGGTATAGAGCATCGGCGCACCGGTGGTCCGGTTGTCGGGGCGGCCGGTGTCGGCCGCGCCGAGCCAGGCCACTGATTTGAAGCCATCGATCTCACCCACCGCGAAGCGTGCCGTTGCGGGCAATCCGGCTTCATCGGCTGCGGCGATGGCGGCCGCGGCAAACCGGTCGCTGGCGATGAATGCCTTCGCCTCGCTGTCGGACAGGATGTAGGCGACCTCCGGGCCGGTCAGGTGCCAATTCACTGCCACGATGTACAGCCCGGCCTGGTAGGCCGCGAAATAGGCGGCGACCGCCTCGACGCAGTTGTGCACCATGCTGACAAGTACGTCACCGGGCTGTAGACCAAGCGCCCGCAGGCCGGTGCCGTAACGGTTGGCTAGCGTGGCCAATTCGCGATAAGTCACCTCGCGGCCCGCGGGATCAACCAAGGCGATCCGATCGGGTTCCGCGTTCGCGATGTTCCACAGACCGAGAATTTCTACTGACTCCTGCGTCGTCACCCTACGAATCTAGAACGTGTTCTACATCTGTACAAGGGGTGCGAGCCGATGCAATTGCTCGATATCAGGAACGGACACCAGCATCTCGGTGACACCGGCCGCCTCCCACACCCCGAGTTGCTTACGAACCTGCTCCTCGTCACCGATGATCGCGGTATCCAGAATCAGCTCATCCGGCACCAGCGCGGCCGCCTCGGCCTTCTTGCCCGCCTGAAAGAGCCTGCCGATCTCGTCGACCTCACGCTCGTATCCCATCCGCCGGTACACCTGCGCGTGGAAGTTCAGCTCCGGCGCGCCCATGCCACCGATGTAGAGCGCCATAATCCAGCGCATCCGCTCGATCTCGCTCTTGGCATCGTCGGTGATCACCACCTGACAGCTCGCGGCGATCTCGAAATCCTCCCGCGAACGCCGCGCGCCCGCCCTGGCGAAGCCCTCGTCGAGCCAGTCGTTATACATCCCGGCCAGCCGCGGCGCGTAGTAGATCGCCAGCCAGCCGTCGGCGATCTCGGCAGTCAGCGCCACATTCTTCGGGCCTTCGGCACCGAGCCAGATCGGCAAATCCGCTCGTAGCGGATGCACGATCGGCTTGAGCGGCTTACCGAGCCCGGTCGACCCAGGCCCCGTGTAGGGCAGCGGGTACTGCGGTCCGTCATTGGTGACCGGCGCCTGCCGTTCCAGCACGCGGCGGATGATGCCGACGTACTCCCTGGTGCGCTGCAACGGCTTGGCGAACGGCTGCCCGTACCAGCCCTCCACCACCTGCGGCCCGGAGACGCCGAGACCGAGTATCGCCCTGCCGCCGCTGAGATGGTCGAGCGTCAGCGCGTGCATGGCGGTCGCGGCGGGCGTGCGCGCAGACATTTGCACCACCGAGGTGCCCAGGCGCACCCGCTGCGTCGACGATCCCCACCACGTCAGCGGACCGAAGGCATCCGACCCCCAGGATTCGGCGGCGAATACGGCGTCGAACCCGGCCGCCTCGGCGGCCACCACCAACTCACCGGCATTCTGCGGCGGTTGCGCCATCCAGTACCCGAGTTGCAATCCGAACTTCACCATCGACCTCTTTCCAGCCAACTTCTTGCCAGCAGAATAAGAACCTGTTCTACTCGACATTGTGACTCAGGGGAATACTGCATCCGGCATAATCGCGAATGAGAGCGGGCCGAAATTGAACACTGCGTCGCGCAGCGACTCGACGAGGGGCGGTGGCCGGGCGACGGGAGGGCACACCGAGCCCGACGTACTCAGCGCGCCCCTCCGGGTGCGATTCGACTACACCCGGTCGGTCGGACCGACTATCGGCACCTTCCTGACCAAGTTGCGTGGCCGCAAGATCGTCGGCGTACGCGGCTCGGACGGGCGGGTGCTGGTGCCGCCACCGGAATACGATCCGATCACCTCCGCGCCGCTCACCGAGTTCGTCGACGTGGCCGACACCGGCACTGTCGAATCGTGGACCTGGGTCCATGATCCACTGCCAGGACAGCCGTTCGATCGCCCCTTCGCCTGGGCGCTGATCAAGCTCGACGGCGCGGACAGCACGCTGCTGCACGCCGTCGACGTGGCCGCCCCCGACGCGATCCACACCGGCCAGCGCGTGGTCGCAAGGTGGGCTGCCGAGACCGAGGGCAGCATCAAGGACATCGCTTGCTTCGAGCCCGGCGAAACATCCAGCGCACCAGTGGAATCCACCGATGACGCCGAGCCGATCACCGTGATCACCACCCCGGTCGACCTCGCCTATATGCACACCGCGTCGCCACAGGAAACCATCTACCTGCGTGGACTTGCCGAGGGCAAGCTGCTCGGCGGGCGGACCGACGCCGCGGGCAAGGTGTACTTCCCGCCGCGCGGCGCCAACCCGACCGATGGCAGACCGACCGACGAAATCGTCGAGCTGCCCGACCGCGGCACCGTCACCACCTTCTGCATCGTGAACGTGCCGTTCCTCGGTCAGCGGATCAAGCCGCCGTATGTGGCGGCCTATGTGCTGCTGGACGGCGCCGACATCCCCGTACTGCACCTCGTCCTCGGGTGCGAGGCGAGCGAAGTGCGGATGGGCATGCGAGTGGAAGCGGTGTGGAAGCCGCGCGAGGAGTGGGGCTACGGGCTGGAGAACGTGGACCACTTCCGTCCCACCGGCGAGCCGGACGCCGAATACGACACCTACAAGCACCACCTCTAGAGAGGCCGACGTGACCGACGCAGCCACCGGCGCAAGCGCCACATCTGGCACCGACATCGCGGTCGTGGGTTTCGCCCACGCACCGCACGTGCCGGAAACCTTCGGCACCACCAACGGTGTCGAGATGCTGGTGCCCATCTTTCAGCAGCTCTACACCCAGCTCGGCATCACCAAGTCCGATATCGACTTCTGGTGTTCCGGCTCCTCCGACTATCTGGCCGGACGGGCTTTCTCGTTCATTTCGGCGATCGATGCCATCGGCGCGGTGCCGCCGATCAACGAATCCCACGTGGAGATGGACGCCGCATGGGCGCTCTACGAGGCGTTCGTGAAGCTGCGCTCCGGACAGGCGAAGACCGCGCTCGTGTACGGCTTCGGCAAGTCCTCGGCGGGCACGCTGCGGCAGATCCTCACCATGCAGCTCGACCCCTATCTGGTCGCCCCGCTGTGGCCGGACTCGCTGTCCATCGCGGGCTTGCAGGCGCGCGCCGGGCTCGATGCCGGTCGCTGGACGGAACGGGATATGGCCGCAGTGGCCGCCGGTGCTGCCGGCGATATCGACAGCCTGCTCGGCACACCATATGTCGCCGACCCGCTGCGCGCGCATGACGTCGCGCCGATCACCGACGGTGCGGCGGCGATCGTGCTCGCCGTCGGCGACCGGGCCCGCGAACTCTGCGAGCGCCCGGCTTGGATCACCGGGATGGCGCACCGCGTCGACACTCCTCAACTCGGCGCCCGCGATCTCACCGTCTCCCCCTCGACTTCGGCTGCTGCCCACGCGGTTACCGGCGGCGATACCAGCGGCTTCGACATCGCGGAACTGCATGCGCCGTTCAGTCACCAGCAGCTGATTCTCGCCGAGGCGATCGGCTTGAAGCCTGAAACCACGGTGAATCCCTCGGGTGGTGCATTGGCGGCCAATCCGATGTTCGCCGCAGGCCTGGAGCGGATCGGCTTCGCGGCCGAGGCCATCATGGCGGGCACCGCGAATCGCGCACTCGCCCATGCCACCAGCGGCCCCGCCCTGCAGCAGAATCTTGTGACTGTTTTGGAGACCAAATGAGCGAGCCAGCGAGCGAATCAACAACACAGCGCCCGAGGGGCACGACGGAACCGAGCGCCAGCGAGGTGCAGTCGTGACACTCCCTGCCGCGGTGCTCGGCACCGGACAAACCCATCACGTGACGAAACGGACCGACGTGTCCATGGCGGGCATGTGTCGCGAGGCAATTGATCGCGCGCTCGAGGATTCGGGCCTCACCATCGCCGACATCGACGCGGTGGTGGTCGGTAAGGCTCCCGACCTCTTCGAGGGCGTCATGATGCCCGAGCTGTATCTCGCAGATGCGTTGGGCGCCACCGGAAAACCGCTGCTGCGCGTTCATACCGCGGGCTCGGTCGGCGGCTCGACCGGCGTGGTCGCCGCCAACCTGGTGCAGGCCGGGGTGCACAAGCGCGTGCTGGCGATCGCCTGGGAGAAGCAATCGGAATCGAACGCCATGTGGGCATTGTCGATTCCCGTGCCGTTCACCATGCCGGTCGGCGCCGGCGCGGGCGGGTACTTCGCGCCGCACGTCCGTTCCTACATTCGGCGCTCGAACGCGCCGAGCCACATCGGCGCGATGGTGGCGGTGAAGGATCGTCGCAACGGCGCCAAGAACCCCCTCGCGCACCTGCATCAACCGGATATCACGCTGGAGAAGGTGCTGGCGTCCCAAATGCTGTGGGATCCCATCCGATTCGACGAGACCTGTCCCTCCTCGGACGGGGCGTGCGCGGTGGTGATCGGCGACGAGGAAGCAGCGACCGCCGCCGAAGCAGCGGGCAAGAAGGTGGCGTGGGTGCACGGCACCGCGATGCGCACCGAACCGACCACCTTCGCCGGGCGCGACCAGGTGAATCCGCAGGCAGGCCAGGACGCGGCCGCCGCGCTGTGGAAGGCCGCCGGGATCACCGACCCGCTCGCCGAGATCGATGTCGCCGAAATCTACGTGCCCTTCTCGTGGTTCGAACCGATGTGGCTGGAGAATCTCGGCTTCGTGCCGCCCGGCGACGGCTGGAAGCTCACCGACAAGGGCGAGACGGAGATCGGCGGCACGCTGCCGGTCAACCCCTCCGGTGGCGTGCTCTCCTCGAATCCGATCGGCGCGTCCGGGCTCATCCGCTTCGCCGAGGCCGCCAAGCAGGTGATGGGTCGGGCCGGGGCTTACCAGGTCGAAAATGCCAAGAAGGCACTCGGCCACGCGTACGGCGGCGGCTCGCAGTACTTCTCGATGTGGGTCGTCGGATCCGAGCGGCGATGAAGTTCACCCTCGGTATCGCGCTGAGCCCGCTCGAGCAACTGCCGGAGCTGGCGAAGACCGCGGAGGAATGCGGTTTCGCCTCCATCGGACTGCCCGACTCGCTGTTCTACATGAAGTCCGCGTCGGCGAAGTATCCGTACACCGCCGACGGCAGCCGCTTCTGGGGGCCGGAGACGCCATGGGTCGACCCACTCATCGGGGCGACCGCCATGGCGGCGGTGACCAGCCGGATCCGCTTCTACACCAATGTGCTCAAACTCGGTTCCCGCAATCCATTGCTACTGGCCAGGCAGGTCGGCTCGGTCGCAAACCTATCCGGCAACCGTTTCGGATTCGGTGTCGGGATCGGTTGGGCGCCGGAGGAATTCGAGTGGTGCGGCGTTCCGTACGCGCGGCGCGGCGCCAGGGTCGACGAGATGATCGAGGTCATCAAACTGGTCCTCGGCGGCGGCATGGTCGAGTACCACGGCGAGTTCTTCGATTTCGACCCGCTGCAGATCAGCCCCGCCCCGACTGAGCCGGTGCCGTTCTACGTCGGTGGGCACACCGAGCCCGCACTGCGTCGCGCCGCCAAGATCGGCGACGGCTGGACCTCGGCGATGATGACCTACGACGAGCTGGTTCGGACCATCGGCAAGCTGGGTACGCTGCGTGCCGAATTCGGCCGCGACACTGAACCATTCGAGATCCAGGCGGTATGCATCGACCGGTTCGGCCGATCCGGATACCAGGATCTGGCCGACGCCGGAGTGACCGACGCGATCGTGGTCCCGTGGCTGGCCGACGGTATCGGCTTCGACGGTGCGCTGGCGGCCAAGCAGGAGTCGCTGCGCCGATTCGCCGCGAAGAATATCGAGGAACCCATCGTCGCGAAGGCAGGGGTATGACCACTACCGAACATCCAGCGCGAGCCGCCGGGCTCGCCTCGCAAGCGGCGGTGCGGGCCAGGGACAAGCAGGCCTGGGTCGCACTGTTCGCCGAGGACGGCATCGTCGAAGATCCTATCGGCCCTTCGGGTTTCGACCCCGAGGGCAAGGGTCACCGGGGCAAGGAGGCCATCGCGGCTTTCTGGGACATGGCGATCGCGAAGACCGATTCGATCGAGTTCCTGTTCGGTGATTCCTTCGCCTGCGGTAACGAGATCGCCTTCACCGGCACCATTCGATCCAAGCTCGGTGGCCATCAGATCGATGCCGACGGCGTATTCACCTACAAGGTGGATGAAACAGGCAAAATCGCGGCGCTGCGGGCATTCTGGGAGGTCGACCGCGCCATGGCCACCGCCAAACCCGTCAGCTGACCTCGCCGCCTCACCCTCGAGGCAGCACAACGAAGGGCCCTCGTACCGGCAAGGGGACTGCCGGGTACGAGGGCCCTTCGTGTTTCGTCAGTGCGCGACCGGGCAGCCCCCCGAGGACTTGTAGTCCACCGAGAACTCCTTGACGCCGTTGAGCCAGCCGGAGCGCAGGCGCTTCGGGTCGCCGAGCTTGCTGATATCGGGCATGTAGTCGGCGATGGCGTTGAAGATCAGATCGACCTCCATCCTGGCCAGGTTCGCACCGATGCAGAAGTGCGCGCCGGTGCCGCCGAAGGACAAGTGCTGGTTGTCCTTTCGGGTGATGTCGAACTTTTCCGGGTTCTCGAAGACATCCTCGTCGAAGTTGGCCGAGCTGTAGAGCATGACCACCCGCTGCCCCTTCTTGATCTGCACTCCCCCGAGCTCGGTGTCCTCGAGCGCGGTCCGCTGGAACGAGGTCACCGGGGTCGCCCACCGAATGATCTCGTCGGCGGCGGTGGCCGGGCGCTCCTTCTTGAACAGCTCCCACTGATCTGGGTTATCCAGGAAGGCCGCCATGCCGTGGGTGATCGCGTTGCGGGTCGTCTCGTTGCCCGCCACGGCCAGCATGATCACGAAGAATCCGAATTCCTCCGGCGTCAGCTCATCGCCGTCGACATCCGCCTCGATCAGTTTGGTCACGATGTCGTCGGCCGGACACTCCTTGCGCGCCGCGGCCATCTGGTAGGCGTAGCCGAGGACCTCGGTGGACGCGGCGACCGGGTCGGCCTCGTTTTCCGGGTCGTCGTACCCGGTCATATCGTTCGACCAGGTGAATACCTTCATCCGGTCTTCCTGCGGAATACCGATCAGCTCGGCGATCGCTTGCAGCGGCAGCTCGGAGGCGACCTGGGTGACGAAGTCACCGGATCCGGACTCCACCGCCGCCTGCACGATCGACTCTGCCCTGGCCTTGAGTTCGGCGCGCAGCCCGTTGATCACGCGCGGGGTGAAGCCGCGCGAGATGATCTTGCGCAGTTTGGTGTGCTGCGGCGCGTCCATATTGAGCAAGACGAACCGCTGCAGTTCGATCGCCTCGCGGGTGATCTCGTCATTGAAGCGCGGGATCGCGGTGTTCTCGAATGAGGAGAACACCTCGCTGCGCCGCGAGACCTCCTTGACTTCCGCGTGCTTGCTGACGACCCAGAAGCCGTCGTCGTGGAATCCACCCCTCTCTGGCGACTTCGGGTTCCACCAGATCGGGGCGGTCCGGCGCAGTTCCGCGTACTCCTCGACCGGAATCCGCTCGGCGTAAATGTCGGGGTCAGTGACGTCGAACCCGTCCGGCAGATTGGGCCGGGCATTCCGAGGGTCAACCACCAGATGTCTCCTTCGACAAACTGAAACACGTTCTACAATCATTGAAGCACAGGCGGAAGAACGAGGAAAGAACAGGACAGATCCCCCTGGAGCTATCGTGGATACACGTTTCAGTTTTCTGTCCCAAATGAAAGGTTGGACATGGGCACACCCGTCATCGTCGAGGCCGCTCGCACCCCGATCGGCAAGCGCGGGGGCTGGCTGTCGGGCCTGCACGCCGCCGAACTACTCGGCCTGACTCAGCGCGGACTACTGGAGAAAGCACACCTGGATCCAGCCCTGGTGGAACAGGTCATCGGCGGCTGCGTCACCCAGGCCGGCGAGCAGTCCAACAACGTCACCCGGGTCGCATGGCTGCACGCGGGCCTGCCGTGGCAGGTCGGCGCCACCACCATCGACGCGCAGTGCGGTTCGGCGCAGCAGGCCAATCACCTGATCGCCGGGCTCATCGCGACCGGCGCCATCGATATCGGCATGGCCTGCGGCGTGGAAGCCATGAGCCGAGTTCCCTTGGGCGCCAACGTCGGCACGAACGCGGGCCCGCGCCGACCCGCCACGTGGAGCATCGACCTGCCCAACCAGTTCGAGGCGGCCGAGCGTATTGCCAAGCGGCGCGGCATTACTCGCGATGATGTCGACGCACTCGGCGTCCGCTCACAGCAGCGGGCGGCCCAGGCATGGGCCGAGGGCCGCTTCGATCGTGAGGTGCTTTCGGTGACCGCACCCGTCGCCGACAAGGAGGGCAACCTCACCGGCGAGAAGCTCGAGGTGACCAGGGACCAGGGTCTGCGGGACACCAACCTGGAAAGCCTCGCCAAACTGAAGCCGGTGCTCGAGGGTGGTATCCACACCGCGGGCACCTCGTCGCAGATCTCCGACGGCGCCGCAGCGGTCCTGCTGATGGACGAAAAGGCCGCGCAGCAAGCGGGATTGCGGCCGCGCGCCCGGATTGTCACGCAAGTCCTCGTCGGCGCCGAGCCGGAGTTCCATCTCGACGGCCCCGTTCAGGCGTGCACACGGCTACTGGAGCGGTCCGGCATGAATATCGGTGACATCGATCTATTCGAGATCAATGAGGCATTCGCTTCGGTCGCACTTTCGTGGGCGTCTGTACACAATCCAGACATGGACCGGGTAAATGTCAACGGTGGCGCGATCGCACTCGGGCACCCAGTGGGCTCCACCGGATCTCGGCTCATCACAACGGCTTTGCACGAACTGGAGCGAACCGGGGGCAGCACGGCGATGGTGCTCATGTGCGCAGGTGGCGCACTGGCGACGGGCACGATCATCGAGCGACTGTAAGAACGTCAACCAATTCCCCGATTGTTGAACGTTCATCCCAAAGCCGCCAAAACGTGTCGTACGCCACACAAAGTCCACTTCGGGCAACTAGATGAGACGTCAGCTATGTTTCGGCTATCATCGATCCGACGGGCAAGACCTCTGCGACGGGCCAGAACCGGTGAACACCACCCCTTCGCAAGAGCCGTTGGGGCGACCCGCAAACGCAACGGTCGCAGTGACTTCGCCGGGGCTGGACCTAGAAGCTTCAAGGAAATCCTGAATCAGGCGTAGGTTTTCAGTTACTGAGCCGCTAATATCAATGATACGTATCCGAGATAACGACTGTTAGTACAGCGAAGGGAATTGGGCGGCTCACAATGGCTGATTTCGCGGCGCGGCTGAACAAGCTGTTCGAAACCGTGCATCCCCCGGGGCGCAAGCCGCACACCAACGCGGAGGTTGCGGCTGCGCTGACGGCCTCCGGGCATCCGATCTCCAAACCGTACCTCTCGCAGTTGCGGTCGGGACAGCGGACCAACCCGTCGGACGAAACGGTGGCTGCACTGGCCAAGTTCTTCAAGGTCAAGCCGGACTACTTCTTCAACGACATCTATGCCGCCAAGATCGATCACGATCTGGAGTTGCTGTCCCAGCTGCAGGGCTACGGATTGCGGCGGTTGTCGAGTAGAGCGTTCGATCTGTCCGAAGAATCACAGAACCTCCTCACCTCCATGGCGGAGAAGTTGCGAGCAAGCGAAGGCTTGCCCGAAATTCCTCCGGACGGCACCGAATAGGTTCTCCCACAGTGCGGTACGGTGCGACCTTCGGGTCGCACCGTACTTCGTCATGGGTTGGGGTGCCCCCAAAATTATGGGCTGGCGGAGCATGCGGGGGGTGAGTTACAAGCTTCCCCGCGACTTACCCATGTGTGTACGAAACAGTTGATCGGATACCGGGGTGGGCTTAACACGAATCCGGCTCGGCGATCGCCGAGCCGGATTCGTTGTTGTGTCAGGAGATTCAATACGGGGGTTTCATCGAGAATGCGCCGCGATGATCAGTATTGCGGCGAGTCGATCAATTCTGGGCGTGGGCGGGAGTGGACGCCTCGTAGGCGCGAGCGATGGTTTGGACCCAACCGCGCGGGCTGATTCCCTCGGGCGGAGCAATCCACCGCGCGTCTACTACTACGTCGCCCAATGGATTACGCGCCCACTCCGCGACTCGGTCCGCACGCTCGACCGGTGACAAGGGCGGCGGACCCGCCGCAATCAACTCAAGGCCGCCACCCGACTGCAGGTAGAGGGCGTCCATGATCTGTGCCACTTGATCGGACGCCTTGAGCTGAGTCGACGAAGTCGCCTGCTCGTGCGCGATCACCTCGGGGAACCGGCCGATCATGACGCGGTGCAGCGGCCGAATCTGGCGCAGCAGCACCCGTGCTCGCACCCACAGTTCGACCACGATCCATACCGCACCGAATGCGATGAGCAGACTGGCGATCTCCCATGCGGGCCATGCCCACGCCGCATGGCCCGGAACTGTTCGCGGCGCATCGATGAATGCCTGACGGACCTCCAGTACCGCGAGCACCGCCACGAACGCCGTGCCCGTGGTGTAGATCGCGATACCGCGACCGAGCGCCGTCCAGTCGAGGTTGCGCAGTCCGGTAATGACGATGAATATGCTGCCGAGTGCCACGACGACCCAGCCGAAGGTGGTCGACCAGGCCAGCGTGATCGCGATCGCGATCGCACCGATGCCGTAGATCACCATGGCGATCTGGCGCAGGTTCTGGCGCGACACCACCGGCCATGCGGCCGAGGCGACTACCGAAGTGGCCGTGGCGAAAATCATCCACGCCGACACCACAACACCTTCGGAGAGCATGGCGTTGTGCAGTCCGCGCGGCAGTAGATTATCGATCGCCAATGCGATCTCGGGGACCGCGACCGTGGCGGCAAGCGCGACGGCGGCGACCGCGACGACGATGGCCACCCGGGCGGTCGTCGCGGGCTTCACCAGCACGCGGCCCACTCGCGCACCGGCGGCAACCCAGACCAGCAAGGCAGTCAACCAGAGGGTCATCCGAGTGCCTCATCGAATCGAAGGACCGAGACGCCTGCGCCTCGGCTGTTGAATACGCGCAAGCGGGTCATCAACATGGCGGCGAACGTCTCGGCCTCCCATTCGGCGAGTTCGTCGGCGCCGTCGTCCATGATCTGCTGATGTGCCCGCTGGCTGAGCATGTACGCGATCAAATCGTCGCTGGCCTCCAGCGTCACCTCCGGCGCAGGCGCGCCTTCGTGATCGAACACGATGTGGCCCAACTCGTGTGCGAGGGTGTGGTCTCGGCTCGGCAGTGCGGTGGCCAGCACGATCACGTCCCGGTCCGGATAGAACCTGCGCTGTCCGCAGACGCCGGGACCCAGTTGCGCACTGGCGATCTCGATCTCCCGGTTGCGTTCACTGGCGATCGACGCGACAACCTCGTCGAGGGTTGTCGCGTCGAAGTCCGCGGCGACGGCGCATACGGCATCGACCGCCGCGGCCACCCGCCGGTAGGACCGGGAGCTGCTCTGTGTCCTGCTCTCACTCATGCCGCACCCCACTGACGCTCGACTCCGGCTTGTGCGACGCACGTTGTGAATCGGTTCGCTCAGTCATCAGTAGCCCCTCACGCCCGCGGTCCGAAGAACTCGGCACGTGCCGCATCAATGCGCGCCTGCGCGGCCGAGGCACTCTGGAAACTCACTGCGCCGGAACCGGTTCCGACCAACGCCATCGCGACGAGGCCACCGATCACCGACAACAGCTTCGGCTTGGGCAGTCCGTCGTTCGCACTGGTCGGCCGCACGTCCGGATTAGGTTTGGCGGGCGCCGCCGGCGGGGCTGTGGCAGGGGGTGCGGGCGGAGGCGGAGGTGCGTCCGCGAGAGCGGGCGCGGGTGGCGCGGCCACGAGGACCGGCGCGATCTGCGGGGCCGCGGGCGGGATGACCATGGGAACGGGCGGGACGACCGGGGCAGGCGGAGCAGGAAGCGGTATCAAGAGCAGCAGCAGCGGGCTTGCCGAACCGAGCGCCGCAGAACCGACTGCCGCAGAACCGGTTCCGATGCCCGCCGAACCGACACCGGCGGAGCCGACACCAGCCGAACCGACACCAGCCGAACCAATACCTGCCGAACCCACACCAGCGGACCCAACGCCTGCCGAACCGACCGCGGCGGAACCCGTCGCACCGAGCGCCGAACCTGTGCCGAGAACGGCAGAACCGGTACCGACGGCAGCCGAACCGACTGCCGCAGAACCGGTTCCGACAACAGCGGAACCCGTCCCGACCACGGCGGAGCCGGTACCGACAACAGTCGAACCGGTACCGACTGCCGCAGATCCGAGCGCTGCCGAACCCGTGCCGAGTGCGACACCGAGTCCCGCTGAGCCCGAGCCGAGCAGCGCACCGAGAATCACCGAGGTCGCCGTAGCCGAAGCTGCGGCCGAACCCCCAGCGGCCGAACCAGCTGCGGCCGAACCGGGAACCAGCGCCACGTCCAACGCGGATTCGATCGGCTCTACCGAAAGACCAACGGGCGACTGCTGGCCCGGGATGGAAAGCGGCTGCCAGACATCCCCGTCGTCATGGCCTGAGGTACCGGAGGAGTCGGAGGAATCGGGCTGGGCCTGCGCCGCGACGCCCCCGAGTAGCGCAATACCGGCAACAGCCGCAGCTACTGCAACTACGCGCGACGTGCGACCAACGGCCATGCGCCAGCCTTCCCCTCATTCGATATAGCGCAGATCTTCACCCGGTCGCAACGCACAGGTCCGGGACTTAACGGACGGGAGCCCATAGTAAACCCCAGCCCAAATCAGCGCAGAGGGTCGGCCCAGCCACTCCATGAGACACGCCCGACACGCTGAGACGCCGCGCTCCCCCGCGCACACACGGCAATCCCGCACGTCCTTCCGCGTAATACCCAGCGCCCGACCCCGCCCATCAACCACCCCGGGAAATCCGCACTGCGCGGACCGCTCACCTCGGACACACCGCCCCTTCCACCGATCCGTACATCGCGCGGCCCCGAACCCATCGGACCGTTCACGCATCCCTCAGCCCGGCCACACACCCTGGATCGGCCGTACCTCCGAACCCAGCGACACACCTCGAAATCCCCACAACGCCACCGCAACCAGTCCTCACACCAGAACCCGACACCACCACGGCACAACAGGTATGGCCGTCACCAACAGCCGACCCGCAACACCAACCGTCTCTGATCTCGAAATCCCCACAACACCACCACAACCAGCCCCACACCAGAACCCGACACCACCACGGCACAACAGGTATAGCTGTCACCAACAGCCGACCCGCAACACCAACCGTCTCTGATCTCGAAATCCCCACAACACCACAACCACCAGCCCCCACAACGGAACCCGCCACCGCGCCCAGCTGTCTTTGGTCTCGAAAATCCCTACAACGCCACCACAGCCAGTCCTCACGCCGGAACCCGACACCGCGCACCTGACTGCGGAAGGTAAGCCGGGTACCCCACACGACGCACCCAGCACTGCCCCGAAAACCACCCCAACGCAACCTGTTCTCCCGCACCGGAACCGGAGCGGGGTACGTCCCGGGAACGAACCCACCACAATGCCGTCCCGGAAAGGTTCGCCTACCCGGGAATTACCGGGGGCAGTGCTGGGCACGACGAGTGCCGTACCCGGCTTACCTCCCGCAGCCAGGTGCGCAACATCGAGTTCCAGCGTGGTCATCCGGCTGTGGTTACGTCTCGAGCACGATCCCTAGACAACAGCGCAACCCGTCGTTGCAACGCACACAACCCGCCGCTCATCGCCGACAACGCCCCCCACACTCGGCGTGATCGAAGGACCGTGCACCCCGTGTTACAGCCGCACACCCCGTGTACTGGGTGTACGGCTGATGTAAAGAGTGTTCGGATGCGCAGCGCCAGCTTCCAACGTGGCCGTCTGACTGTGGGTGCGTCGCCAGCGACGCCACCCGAGAACCGAACACCCCGTGTAGCAACCGCGCACCCCGTGCACTGGGTGCGCGGTGACGACGCGGGGTGTCAGGACGCGCAGCGCCAGCCGCCCGCGTGATCGTCTGACTGTGATCGCGTCACGAGGCGGATGCCGCCCGGTACCGAACACCCCGTGTTACTGCCGCACACCCCGTGTATTGGGTGTACGGCTGATGTAAGGAGTGTTCGGATGCGCAACGTCAGATTCCAGCGTGGGCATCTGCGTCTCGAGCACGATCCATAGGGCGCAATCGTCGTTGCGACGCAAACAACCCGCCATCCATCGCCGACACAGCCACCCCACCCCACACGCGGCGTGATCGAGGGACCGGACACCCCGTGTCCTAACCGCACACCCCGTGTACGGGGTGTGCGGTCTAGGAAAGGGGTGTTGGGACGACCGATGGGGGCGACCGCCGTCAATGGGTCAGGCGCTTCGGCCGAGCGTGTTGATTGTCGGGCGAGATGTTGGCGTGCTGCGGTCAGTGTCGGCTTGCGCGGCGAAGGCGGACGGATCGCTGAAGGTCAGGCGCCGTATACCGGTTCTGGTGGGGCTGCCTTTGCGATCAGGTCGGCGACTACGGGGGCGAGTTCGGCGGGGGTCCAGCGGGCACCGCGGTCTACGGCGACGCCGTGGCGCCAGCCGTCGGCCAAGGCCACCTTGCCGCCTTCGACCTCGAACATGCGGCCGGTGATGGCGGCGGACTGGGTGCTGCCGAGCCAGACGACCAGAGGGGAGATGTTCTCCGGGGCCATCGCGTCGAAGCCGTCCTCCGGGGCGGCCATGGTTTCGGCGAAGACGGTCTCGGTCATCCGGGTGCGGGCGGCCGGGGCGATGGCATTCACGGTGACGCCGTAGCGGGCGAACTCGGCGGATGCGGTCAGGGTGAGGCCTGCGATGCCTGCCTTGGCCGCGCCGTAGTTGCCCTGGCCGACGCTGCCCTGCAGGCCTGCGCCCGAGCTGGTGTTGATGATGCGGGCATCGACGGCGCGGCCCGCTTTGGACTCACCGCGCCAGTACTCGATCGCGTGCCGCATGGTCGCGAAGTGGCCCTTGAGGTGGACCCGGATGACCGCGTCCCATTCGTCCTCGCCGAGATTGACCAGCATCCGGTCCCGCACGAAGCCCGCGTTGTTGACGAGCACGTCGAGACCGCCGAACGTGTCGACGGCCTGCCGGATCAGATTGCGGGCGCCGTCCCAGTCCGCGATGTCGTCGCCGTTGGCGACGGCCTCGCCGCCGAGCGCTTTGATTTCGGCAACCACCTGCTCGGCGGGCGTCTCCGTGGTCTCCGCGCCATCCAGCGCCGAGCCGAGATCGTTGACCACCACGCGGGCGCCCGCGGCGGCGAAAGCCAGCGCGTGCGCCCGGCCGATGCCGCGGCCCGCGCCGGTGACGATGACGATGCGCCCGGCGCAGATCTGCTCGGTGTCCATACCTGTTGTCCCTCTGTCGTATTTGTCTATTAAGTCGGGTCTGTGCGGTCAGGCGTCGGCGAGTTTTTCGCCGACGGCCGCATTGGACGCCGCGAGGAAGGCCGGGCGTTCCCCGCCACCGTGGACGAGCAGGGTCGCGCCGCTGACATAGGAAGCCAGTGGTGAGGCAAGGAAGGCGGCACAGCGGCCGATGTCGTCGGGCTTGGCCATCCGCCCGAGCGGGATCGTCTCGCCCACCGCGTCGATACCGTCCTGGTCGCCGTAGTGCAGCTCGCTCTGCTCCGTCTCGACCGGACCGACGACAAGCGAGTTCACCCGGACCTTGGGCGCCCACTCGACCGCGAGCGAGGCGGTGAGGCTGTCGATACCCGCCTTCGCCGCGCCGTAGGCGGCGGTGCCAGGAGAGGGCCGGTGCCCGCTCACGCTCGAGACCATCACGATCGATCCGCCGCCGTGCTGCTGCTGCATCACAGCGTTCGCGGCCTGTGAAACAAGCAACGGTGCGAGCAGATTCAACTCGACGATCTTGGCGTGGAAGTTCTTGCTCGCGTCGGCGGCGAGGGCGAACGGCGCGCCACCCGCATTGTTGATCAGATGGTCGAGATGGCCGTGCCGCTCGACGATCGCGTCGATCAGTGCCTGTACGGCCTCCGCATCGCGCACATCGCACGGCAGATATTCGATCTCGCGCCCGCCGCTTCGCACCGGGTCGTCGGCCGGGCGCCGGGCACACGCCACCACGGTCGCGCCCGCGGCGAGAAATGCCTTACTCACCCCGGCGCCCACCCCGCGCACACCTCCGGTGACCAGAACGACGCTGCCGGCGAGATCGATTTCGAGTGCCACCGTGCTAACCTACCAAGCAACTGCTTGCTTTGCCAATGCGCCGAGCTAATCCGGCACGCACGATGGGATATGCGATGGGGATCAACCGTCACTCCGAATCAACCGGCATCACCGTGGTCACGGTCGATTACCCGCCGGTCAATGCCATACCGTCCGACGGCTGGTTCGCCATCGCGGACGAGATCCGGGCGGCCGGACGCGAGCAAGAGACCAAGGTGGTCGTGCTGCGCGCGGAGAACCGCGGGTTCAACGCCGGTGTCGACATCAAGGAAATGCAGCGCTCACCGGGCCATCAGGCGCTGATCGATGCGAATCACGGCTGCTACGAGGCGTTTGCGGCGGTATACGACTGCCCGGTTCCGGTGATCGCCGCCGTGCAGGGCTTCTGCCTCGGCGGCGGCATCGGGCTGGTCGGCAATGCCGACGTCGTCATCGCCTCGGACGATGCCACCTTCGGCCTGCCCGAGGTCGACCGCGGTGCGCTCGGTGCGGCAACCCACCTGTCGAGGCTGGTCCCGCAACACCTGATGCGTGCGCTGTTCTACACCGCGAGCACCATCACCGCACAGCAGCTGCAGCACTTCGGCTCGGTGTACCAGGTGGTTCCGCGTGCCGAACTGGACGCCGCCGCAATGGAGGTCGCCAAGAACATCGCGGCAAAGGACGGCCGGGTGATTCGTGCGGCGAAGCGCGCGCTCAACGGCATCGATGTGCAGGACGTGCACCGCAGCTACCGCTTCGAGCAGGGGTTCACCTTCGAGCTGAACCTGGCCGGTGTGGCGGACGAGATCCGCGCCCGCTTCGACGACGATCTGGCGGCGCGCAAGGCAGCAGAGAGCAAGGGGAACTAAGACCATGCGGGACAAGCGAATGTCGCTCGACGAGGTCGTCGGCGAACTGCGCAGCGGAATGACCATCGGCATCGGTGGCTGGGGTTCCCGGCGCAAGCCGATGGCCATGGTGCGGGCCATTCTGCGCTCGGACATCACCGACCTGACCGTGGTCAGCTACGGCGGGCCGGACCTCGGGCTGCTGTGCTCGGCGGGCAAGGTCCGCAAGGCGTACTACGGCTTCGTATCACTGGATTCGCCGCCGTTCTACGATCCGTGGTTCTCAAAAGCGCGCACCTCGGGTGCGCTGGTGGCGCGGGAAATGGACGAGGGCATGCTCAAGTGCGGGCTGGAGGCAGCCGCGGCGCGACTGCCGTTCCTGCCGATCCGCGCCGGGCTCGGGTCCGATGTCATCAATTTCTGGGACGGCGAACTGCGCACCGTCACCTCGCCGTACGCCGACGCGGACGGCAAGACCGAGACGCTGGTCGCGATGCCCGCGCTCGAACTCGACGCGGCCCTTGTGCATCTGAACATCGGCGATCGGCACGGCAATGCCGGCTACACCGGAGTCGATCCGTACTTCGACGACCTGTACTGCCTGGCCGCCGAGCGCCGCTACGTCTCGGTGGAGCGGGTGGTCGATACCGAGGAACTCGTGAAAACCGTTCCGCTGCAATCGCTATTGCTCAACCGCATGATGGTGGACGGCGTCGTCGAGGCGCCCGACGGCGCGCACTTCACCTTGGCCGGTGACAGTTACGGCCGCGACGAGAAGTTCCAGCGCCACTACGTGGAATCGGCCAAGACGCCGGAGGCATGGCAGCAGTTCGTCGACAAATATTTGGCCGTCTCCGAAGCGGAGTACCAGGCCGCCGTTCGCGAGTTCGCACAGGAGGCATCGAAGTGACGAGCACCGAGACCATCACCAGGGCCGAGATCTGCGCTGTTGCCTGCGCCGAAATCTTCAGCGGCGCCGGGGAAATCATGGCGAGTCCGATGTCGCCGATGTCGATCCTCGGCGCACGCCTTGCCAAGCTGACCACCGAGCCGGACCTGCTGCTCTCCGACGGCGAGGCGCTGTTGTTCGCCGACACTCCCCCACTCGGTGGCAAGTCGCCGATCGAGGGCTGGATTCCGTTCCGCAGGGTGTTCGACGTGGTGGCCTCCGGCCGCCGCCATGTGGTGATGGGCGCCAACCAGATCGACCGGTTCGGCAATCAGAACCTCTCGGCGTTCGGCCCGCTCCAGCAGCCGAGCAGGCAGATGTTCGGCGTGCGCGGCGCTCCAGGCAACACCATCAATCATGCGACCAGCTACTGGGTTTCGCGGCACACGAAGCGCGTCTTCGTCGATCAGGTCGACATCGTCTCCGGCGTCGGCTACGACAAGGTCGATTCATCCAACCCGGCGTTCCGGTTTCACCACCTGCACCGAGTGGTCACCAACCTCGGCGTCTTCGATTTCGAGGGCCCGGACCACACGATGCGGGCACGCAGCCTGCACCCCGGCGTCACCGCCGACGAGGTCGCCGAGAACAGCTCCTTCGATATCGCGGGGCTTGCCGACGCCGGTGAGACGCCGCTGCCAACGGCCGAGCAGCTGCGGCTGATCCGAGATGTGCTCGACCCCAAGAAAGTTCGTGAATCGGAGGTTCCGGCATGAGTGAGCGCAGCGGACCATTGCGGACCGCATTGACCGAGCTCGTCGGCGTCGAGCACCCGATCGTGCAGACCGGCATGGGCTGGGTAGCGGGCCCGAGCCTGGTGTCGGCGACCGCGAACGCGGGTGGTCTCGGCATTCTCGCCTCGGCCACCATGACCTTCGCGGAGTTGGAGGCGGCGATCGCGAAGACCAAGGCGCAGACCACGAAACCGTTCGGCGTGAACATTCGCGCCGACGCTTCGGACGCTCCCGAACGCATCGACCTGCTCATCCGCGAGAAGGTGGCGGTTGCGTCGTTCGCGCTCGCCCCCAAGCAGGACCTCATCGCCAAGCTGAAAGACGCCGGGGTCGTGGTGATTCCGTCGATCGGCGCAGCGAAGCATGCCGTGAAGGTGGCCTCGTGGGGTGCGGACGCGGTGATCGTGCAGGGCGGCGAGGGCGGTGGGCACACCGGCCCGGTGGCAACCACACTGCTGCTGCCCTCGGTGCTGGACGCCGTCGATATCCCGGTCGTCGCGGCAGGCGGCTTTTTCGACGGGCGCGGCCTGGCAGCCGCCTTGGCCTACGGCGCGGCGGGCATCGCGATGGGCACGCGCTTCCTGCTCACGCAGGAGAGCACGGTGCCCGATGCGGTCAAGCAGGAGTACCTGGCCAGGCAGTTGCAGGACACGGTGGTCTCGCTCAAGGTCGATGGCATGCCACACCGGGTGCTCAACACGGAACTGGTGCAGCGCCTGGAACATTCGGGCCGTTGGCGCGGCCTGGCCGCCGCCGTCTCGAACGCGGCGAAGTTCAAGGGCATGACCGGCATGAAGTGGTCGACCATGGTCCGCGACGGACTGGCCATGCGAAAGGCGAAAGACCTCAGCTGGTCTCAGGTCGTGATGGCCGCCAACACCCCGATGCTGTTGCGCGCCGGCCTCGTCGAGGGCAACACCCATGCAGGCGTACTGGCCGCAGGCCAGGTCACCGGCATCATCGACGACCTGCCCACCTGCAAAGAACTCATCGACCGCATCATTACCGATGCCGTCGCGCGAATCGAGGCCATCGCCGCACTCACCGAGCACCACAAGGTGACCCCGAGCGCGCCCTAACCGAAGCGCCCCTTCGGTTTACCCGCTAAGGCCGCCCTGGTCCAGCTGACCGGGGCGGCCTTCCGTATGCCAGGGACATGGTGGCGGACCGTCGGTCGATGCCGCAGCGATGCCCTGTTGATCTAGATGGGTGTGTGACGGTAGAGGTCAAGGCCGCCCGTTGAAATCGGCTCCAAGGGGCGGCCTTCGGTTTACTCAGCGAGACTGACGAAGGCTTAGCTGAGGCGTTCGATGATCGTCGCGTTCGCCGTGCCGCCGCCCTCGCAGATGGTGAGCAGGCCGTAGCGGCCGTTGACACGCTCGAGCTCGTTGAGCAACGTCGCGAAAAGCTTTGCGCCGGTGGCACCGAGCGGGTGGCCGAGGGCGATTGCGCCGCCGTTGACGTTGACCCGCTCCGGGTCCGCGCCGGTCTCCTTCAGCCACGCCAGGACCACTGGCGCGAAGGCCTCGTTGATCTCGACCACGTCGATGTCGTCGATGGTCAGCCCGGACTTCTCCAGCGCCCACTTGGTCGCAGGAATGGGGCCGGTAAGCATCATGATCGGATCGGCGCCGCGGGCACTCACGTGATGGATGCGGGCGCGTGGCTTCAATCCATATGCCTCGACAGCCCATTCGGATGCCAGCAGTGTCGCGCTCGCGCCGTCGGAGATCTGGCTGGCGACCGCGGCGGTCAGCGTGCCGCCCTCGGCGAGCACGGGCAGCGACGCCATCTTCTCGAGCGTGGTCTCCCGCGGGCACTGGTCGATCCAGAAGTCGCCGACCGGAATGATCTCCCGATCGAAACGACCGTTCTTGATCGCATCGCGTGCTCGCTCATGGCTGCGCAGTGCCCAGCGCTCCATGTCTTCCCGGCTGATGTCCCACTTATCGGCGATCAGCTGCGCGCCGTTGAACTGCGAAACCTCGCCGGTGCCATAGCGGTGATCCCAGCCGGTGGCCCCGACGAACGGGGAGTCGAACCCGTACTCCTTGCCGGCGAGCATCGCCGCGGAGATCGGAATGGCGCTCATGTTCTGCACGCCGCCCGCGACGATCACCTCGGCGGTGCCGCTCATGATGGCCTGCGCGCCGAAATTGATGGCCTGCTGGCTGGATCCGCACTGCCGGTCGACGGTGACGCCGGGGACTTCCTCCGGGTATCCGGCGGTCAGCCACGCGGTCCGGCCGATATTGCCCGCCTGCGGGCCGATGTTGTCGACGCAGCCGACGATCACATCGTCGACGGCCGCAGGGTCGATCGTGTTGCGGTCCAACAGGCCTCGCAGAGCGGCCGCGCCGAGATCGGCGGGGTGGACGGCGGCCAGTGCGCCGTTGCGCTTGCCGACCGGGGTGCGCACCGCGTCGATCACGTAGGCATCGCGCAGCGGGGCGTAGGGACGGCGGGCAGGTGCAGACATGAAGTTCTCCTACTTGGAGTGCTCGGGCACGGTGAGCCCGTCGAGCACGATGGTCAGGTACTGCTTGGCAAGGTTTTCGACGGTGATGGCGCCACCCGGCTCGTACCACCGCACCGCGACCCACACGGTGTCGCGCAGGAAGCGGTAGGCCAGTTCGACATCGAGTTCGGGCCGGAAGCTGCCGTCGTGCACACCGTTGGTCAGCACCCGGTGCCAGAGCTCGCGGAATTCGCGGTTGTACTCGGCGATATAGGTGAACCGGTCCGAGGTGCGCAGGCGCTTGGCCTCGGCCTGGTAGATCGCGACCGCCGCGTGCGAGCGGTCGAAGGACTCGTAGGAAGCAAGCACCAAGGCTTCCAAGGTATCTCGCGAGCTGAGCCCGGAACCGACGATCTCCCGGTAGCGCCCGAACAGATCGTCGAGGAAGCCGCGCAGGATCTCGTCGACCATCGACTCCTTGGAATCGAAGTGGTGATAGAGGCTCCCCGATAGGATTCCGGCCGCATCGGCGATATCGCGCACGGTTGTCGCGCGCAGCCCCCGCTCGGCGAACAGCTGGGCTGCCAGTGCGAGCAGTTCATTGCGCCGTGCTGATTTCGAGGCGTCTGGTGCGGTCACGTCGCCATAATACAACCAAGCATTTGCTTGGTCGAGTCTCGCCTATCCATTACCGCTGCGAATACCGCAGTGGTGACGAGACCGACAGGTCCGCGAGGAGCCGGTCGCAGATCACCACGGGCGACACACCCGCTCGCGCCAGCCGCGCCACCAGCGCAAGACGCCGCTCGCAGCTGTCCCACTCGACGATGAGCTGACCGCGCCCGGGCCCGGCATCCACCGTCGCCATCACCCGGGGCGGTCCGAAGGGCATCGGTACCTCGTTCAGCTTCAGCACCATGCCGCGCTGCCAGGCTTGATAGGTATCCATATCCGCACCAACGACCAGCTTGTCGGTGGCCGCACACAGTCCCTGCGCGATCTCGTCCGCGAACGTGACGCGATCGAACCGGAATTTCCGGCTCTTGCTGACCACCTCGAGCAGATCGGCCCGCACCTCGCACAGTAGCGCCGCCTGCCGCTGCCTGCGCCGGTCCTGTTCGGAGGCGGGCACACCCGGCTGCGCACTGAGTCCGATCCGGCAGGCCCGCGCGTGGTCGCGGGCCATATCCGAGCGCAACGCGCCGCGCGGATCTCGCGCGACTTCGCCCTCGTCGACGGCATACTGTTCCAGGATCTGCGCGGCCCGTGTCGCGGTTGCCCGCTCGGACAGGTGGTCCATCAGTTCGGCACCGAGGGTCAGCGCAGCAAGTACCAAGCTGTCCAGGCGACGCCTGGCCAGTACCACTTCGCGCACCAATTCGAGTTCCAGTTGTTCGCGGGCAATTGGGCGATCCAAGCCCATAGCCATCGCCCCTTTGGGAGTGCGGGATCCGACCACCCTCAGCATGGCACACCCGACGACTCAACGCGCCATCCTTTTTTACCTGATCAGACGCCCACTTTGCCCCAACCGGCAGAGGTCTGGATGCGATCGCATTCCGGCGCCGACGACCACAGAAACTCAGGCGCGTTGACTGCTCACCGAGACGACTTCGCCGGTGAGGTACGAGGTGTAGTCGCTTGCCAGCATGGCGATGGTCGCGGCCACTTCCCACGGCTCGGCGGCGCGGCCGAAGGCTTCGCCCTCGGAGAGCCGGTCGAGCAGTTCGGTCGAGCTGACCTTGTCCAGGAACGCGTGCCTTGCGATGCTCGGGGCCACCGCGTTGATCCGGACGCCGAGTTCGGCAGCCTCGATCGCACTGCATCGGGTCAGCGCCATCACGCCCGCTTTTGCGGCGGCGTAGTGGGCCTGGCCGTATTGGGCGCGCCAGCCGAGGACGCTGGCGTTGTTGACGATCACGCCGCCGTGGCCCGCATCGCGGAAGTAGGCGAGCGCGGCGCGAGTGCAGCGGAAGGTGCCGTTGAGGGTGATGTCGAGGACGCGGTCCCACTGTTCGTCGGTCATATCGACCACCGGGGTCTCGCCGCCGAGGCCCGCGTTGTTGACCATGATGTCGATGCGGCCGAAAGCGGTTGCCGCGCCGCGCACCAACTCGTTGACCTGCTCGGTGCTCTGCACGTCACAGGCGATCGACGCGACCCTGCGATCCGGGAATTCGGCCTTCAGCTCGACCTCGGTCTCGGCCAGACGCCGCTCGTGCCAATCGGATACGACGACATCTGCGCCTTCGGAGAGCAGCCTGCGTGCCGTTGCCGAGCCGATTCCGGTGCCCGCGGCGGCGGTGACGACGGCGGTCCGGCCGGTCAGCAGACCGTGGCCGGGAATGGGCTCGGGTGCGATGGAGAGCGGCCGTGCTGTGTTGTCACTCATGGACGCGCCTCCCGCGGCAGACCGAGCACGCGCTCGGAGATGATGTTGCGCTGCACTTCGTTCGAACCTCCGTAGATGGTGTCGGCGCGGGTGAACAGATACAGCCGCTGCCATTCGTTCAGATCGTCTTCGTCGGCGAGCAGGCCCGCGGGACCGAGCACCGCCATGGCGAGTTCGCCGAGGCCGCGATGCCAGTTGGCCCACAACAGCTTCGAGACGGAGGCCTGGCCCCCATCGTCGGCGCCGGTGCCTTCCATCGTGCGCAGCGCGTGCGCGCGCAGTACGCGCAGTCCCACCCAAGCCTTGTCGATCCGGTCGGCGATCAGTGGATCGTCGGCCGCGCCGGTGCGGCGGGCGAGCGCTTCGACATCGGCCAGTTCGCGGGCGAACCTGATCTGCTGACCGAGTGTGGAGATGCCGCGCTCGAAGGTCAGTGTGCCCATGGCGATGCGCCAGCCGTCGCCCGGCGCGCCGACCACCAGGTCCGCGGCGGTGCGCGCGTTATCGAAGAAGACCTCGTTGAATTCCGAGGTTCCGGTCAGCTGGATGATCGGGCGCACCTCGATACCCGGCTGCTTCATGGGAACCAGCAGGTAGGAAAGGCCCTTGTGGCGGGAGGAGCCGCGCTCGGTGCGCGCGATGACGAAGCACCAGTCGGCGACATGGGCCAGCGAGGTCCAGATCTTCTGGCCGTTGATCGACCATTCGTCACCGTCCAGCTGCGCGGTGGTGGTGATGGCCGCCAGGTCCGAGCCCGCGCCCGGTTCCGAGTAGCCCTGGCACCACAGCTCGGTGACATTGCGAACTCCGGGCAGGAACCTGGCCTTCTGCTCGTCGGTGCCGAAGGCGATGACCGTCGGCCCGAGCAACTCCTCACCGACATGCGAGACCCTGGCGGGCGCATTGGCCTTGGCGTACTCCTCATGGAAGATCACCTGCTGCCGCACCGACGCCTCGCGGCCGCCGTATTCCTTGGGCCAGCCGAGGCAGGTCCAGCCGGACGCGGCCAGGTGCCGGTCCCAGGCGAGGCGTTCGTCGAACGCCTCGTGTTCCCGGCCCGGCCCGCCTAGTCCGCGCAGCTCGCGGAATTCTCCGTTGAGATTCTCGTCCAACCACTGGCGCACTTCTGCGGAAAACCGCGCGTCCTGTGCGGCAGTGTCGGAATCTGAGGTCTGGATCGCAACCACGCCGGTAGGATAACCTACCAAGCACTTGCTTTGTTAAAGTCCATCGAATTGGGCCCAGTCTGGTGACTTTGACTGAGTATCGGCATCAACGACCGCACCGACGGTGAGGACAACCGTGACAACCCCTGCACAAACGACACCGCTGGCACTGCACGACGCCGCACGCACGTTCGGCGCCGCACCCGCCGTCGGCGACGGCGACGTCCGGCTCGACTGGACGCAGCTGCTGACGTCGGTCCAGGAGGTGGCGCGGGCACTGATCGCGCGCGGGGTGCAGGCAGGCGACCGGGTCGCCATGTGGGCACCCAATACCCACCACTGGGTGATCGCGGCGCTGGCCGCCCACTACGCCGGCGCTGCCCTCGTCCCACTCAACACCCGCTATGTCGCCGACGAGGCCGCCGACGTGCTCACCAGGGTCGACGCGAAGGCGCTGTTCATCGCGGGCACCTTCCTCGGCCGCGATCGGCTCACCGAACTGCGCGCTGCCGCACCGGAACTGGCGATCGATACGATCGTCGTCATCCCGGTCGAACCCGGCACCGAGGCCGTGGGCAAGAACGTGCTGAACTGGTCCGAGCTGCCCGTGGCGGCGGAGCAGGTCACCGTCGCCGAGGCGGAGAAGCGCGCACTCGCCGTCGAACCCGACGACATCTCCGACATACTGTTCACCTCCGGCACCACCGGGCGCAGCAAGGGCACCCTGGTCGCGCACCGGCAGGCGCTCTCGGTGGTGCGGGCATGGGCGGAGTGCACCACCCTCACCGGCACCGACCGCTACCTGGTTGTCAGCCCGTTCTTCCACAACTTCGGCTACAAGGCTGGCATCCTCGCCTGTCTGGTCACCGGGGCGACGATCGTCCCGCAGCCGGTGTTCGATGTGCCTGCCACCATGCGTCTGGTCAGCGCGGAGCAGATCACGGTGCTGCCGGGGCCGCCGACGATCTATCAGACGATTCTCGACTTCCCTGACCGCGACAAGTTCGACCTGAGCACGCTGCGCGTGGCGGTCACCGGCGCGGCGACCGTGCCGGTTGTGCTGGTCGAGCGGATGCGTTCGGAGCTCGACTTCGATGTCGTCATCACCGGTTACGGCCTTTCCGAGGCCGCGGGGTTCGGCACCATGTGCCGCGCCGACGACGACGCCGCGACCATCGCGGGCACCTGCGGGCGGCCGATCGCCGATTTCGAGCTGCGCCTCGGCCCCGACGGCGAAGTACTGCTGCGCGGCCCGAACGTCATGCTCGGCTACCTGGACGACCCCGAAAGCACCGCCGAGACCATCGATTCCGATGGTTGGCTGCACACCGGCGATATCGGCACGCTCGACGAACGCGGCTATCTGAAGATCACCGACCGGCTCAAGGACATGTACATCTCCGGCGGTTTCAACGTATATCCGGCGGAAGTGGAACAGGCGCTCGCCCGCCTGGACGGCGTCGCCGAATCCGCGGTCATCGGCGTGCCGGACACCAGGATGGGCGAGGTCGGCAAGGCCTACGTGGTCCGCAAGCAGGGATCCGCCTTGAGCGAAGACCAGGTGCTCGCCCACGCCACCACCGTGCTGGCCAACTTCAAGGTGCCGCGGTTCATCGAATTCCGCGATCAGCTGCCCTACAGCGCCGCCGGGAAAGTGCTCAAGCGTCAACTACGTGAGGAGAAGTCGTAATGTCGGACGAAGCCGGGGTTCCCGACGAGGGAGACGTCGTCACCTATGAACGGCGCGGCCGGATCGCGATCATCACCTTGGATCGGCCGGACTACCGCAACGCACAGAACTCGGTGATGACCTATGCCATCGACGCCGCATTCGAGCGCGCTGTCGAGGACGACGAGGTCGGCGTGATCGTGTTGGCGGGCAACGGAAAACACTTCAGCGCCGGACACGACATCGGCACGCCGGGTCGCGATCATCACGTGCGCTACCCGAACAAGGCCGCGCTGTGGTGGGACCATGTCGACAAGGTCGGCGGCGATCAGCGGTTCGCACGTGAGCTCGAGGTCTATCTCGGCATGTGCCGTCGCTGGCGTGAGATTCCGAAGCCGACCATCGCGATGGTGCAGGGCGCGTGCATCGCGGGCGGCCTCATGCTGGCCTGGGTGTGCGATCTGATCGTCGCGTCCGACGATGCGTTCTTCTCCGATCCCGTTGTCCGCATGGGTATCCCGGGTGTCGAATACTTCGCGCACCCCTGGGTGATGGGGCCGCGCGCGGCCAAGGAGTTCCTGTTCACCGGGGACCGGTTCGGTGCGGCGCAGGCCAAGGAGTGGGGCATGGTCAACCGGGTGGTGCCGCGGGCCGAGCTCGAGGCCGAGACCCTGGCGCTCGCCGAAAAGATCGCGACCATGCCGCGATTCGGCCTGGCCCTGACCAAGAAGGCGGTGAACCAGGCCGAGGACCTCATGGGCATGCGCACGGGCATGGATTCGGTATTCGGCCTGCACCACTTCGCGCACGCACACAATGCCGAGGTCGGCGCCGACTCACTGGGCGGCATGAACGCCAAATCCATGAAGGCGACAGCAGAGCAGAACGGGACAGCGTAGTGGATCTGGATCTCGACAAGGCGACCCAGGAATTCCAGCGGGAAGTCCGCGAATTCCTCGCTGCCAACAAGCCCGGCAAACCGCTGCCCTCGATGGATACGAAGGCCGGTTTCGAGGCGCACCGCGAGTGGGAACGCACCCTCGCCGACGCGCGCCTCTCGGTCGTCTCCTGGCAGCCGGAATACGGCGGCCGCGACGCCTCACTGCTGGAGTGGGTGCTATTCGAGCAGGAGTACTACGCCGCCGGGGCGCCGGGGCGAGTCAGCCAGAACGGCATCTTCTTGCTCGCGCCGACGCTTTTCGAACACGGCACGCCGGAGCAACTGGACCGCATCATGCCGAGGATGGCGCGCGGCGACGATATCTGGGCGCAGGCCTGGTCCGAGCCAGAGGCGGGCAGCGACCTGGCGGGCATCCGGTCCACCGCGCGCCGCACCAAGGGCGGCTGGCTGCTGAGCGGACAGAAGACCTGGAGTTCGCGAGCGTCGTTCGCGGACTGGGCATTCGGGCTGTTCCGTAGCGATCCCGAGGCCGAGCGGCATCGCGGGCTCACCTACATGATGTTCCCGCTGACCGCCGACGGCGTCTCGGTGCGCCCGATCCCCCAGCTCGACGGCGAGCCCGGTTTCGCCGAGATCTTCCTCGACGACGTCTTCGTGCCCGATCGCGACGTGATCGGGGAACCGAACGACGGCTGGCGGGTGGCGATGAGCACCTCCAGCAACGAGCGCGGCCTTTCGCTACGCAGCCCGGGCCGGTTCAGCGCGACCGCGCAGCGACTGATCGATCTGTGGCTCGACACCGGCGACCGCACCAACACCACGCAGCGGGATGCGGTGGTGGACGCCTGGATCGGCAGCGAGGCCTACCGGCTGCACACCTTCGGGACGGTCACCCGGCTGAACGAGGGCGGCAAGCTCGGCGCGGAATCCTCGATCACCAAGGTGTTCTGGTCCGAACTCGACATCGCCATGCACGAGACCGCGCTGGAGGTACTCGGCGGCGCCGCCGAGCGGTCCGGACCGTGGACCGACGGCTACCTGTTCTCGCTGTCGGGCCCGATCTACGCGGGCACCAATGAGATTCAGCGCAATATCATCGCCGAGCGACTGCTCGGACTACCGAGAGGGAGCAGCCGATGAGTGTGCAATACCTGTCCGGCGTCTACCCGTCTCGAGCCATCTATTGGTCTGCTTCTACGACGCGGGAGTCGCGTATGGAAAGGAGGGCTCGATGAGATTCGCGCTCAGCCCGGAACAACTCGACTTCGGCACCAGTGTGCGCAAGCTGCTCGATGCCGGACGCACCCCCGCGGCGGTGCGCGCCTGGGCGGCAGGCGATCCCCGGCCCGGCCGGTCGCTGATCCGCCAGCTGGCAGGCGCAGGCGTGCTCGGCTTGGCCGTGGACGAAAGCAACGGTGGCATCGGCGCCGATCCGATCGACCTCGTCGTCGCATTCCTGGAAATCGGCAGGGCCGCCGCGCCAGGACCTCTTGTCGAGACCGCTGCCGCGATTCCCGCGCTGCTGCAGGGCCTTCCGGACGCCGGACTTGCCGCACGGTGGCTGCCCGGCTTCGCGGACGGCGCCGCGCTCGGGACCGTGGCCTTCGCCGCGCCGGATCAGGGCACTCTCGCGCTGGATGCGGACACCGCGGAGGTGGTGCTCATCGCCGACGGCGACCAGCTGTATACCGCGCACCGGACCGGTCTGGTGCGGTCGGTCGATCCGGCTCGGCGCCTGTTCACCGTCGCCTCGGACGAGGTTGTCGCCTCGGGCGAGCAGGTGTCCGAGGCCATCGCGGTGGCGTTCGACACCGGCGCCCTTGCCGCCGCCGCGCAGCTGCTCGGCGCCGGGCGGGCGTTGCTCGACGCCGCGACCGGATATGCCAAGCAGCGCAAGCAGTTCGGCAAGCCGATCGGCGAATTCCAAGCCGTCAAGCAGAAGCTGGCCGACGTGCTGATCGGCCTCGACCTCGCCGAGCCATTGCTGTTCCGCGCCGCACTGACGATGGCCGACACCACCCGAGGCCGCGATGTGTCGGCGGCCGTTGTCGCCTGCGGCGACGCCGCCTACCAGGCGGCCCGAGCCGCCCTTCAGGTGCACGGCGCCATCGGCTATACCGCCGAGTACGACCTGTCGCTGTGGCTGACCAAAGTCACCGCGCTCCGGTCCGCATGGGGCACACCGGATCTGCACCGCTCGCGAATCGCCCGCGCACTGCGTGACGAAGCGGTACGCGACCGCGCGCTGCGAGGTGCGGTATGACCACTACCGAGCATCTCGAATTCGTCAACTCCGTTCGTGCACTGCTCGCCAAGCATGCGGGCCGCGACGCGGTACGCGCGGGCATGGACACCGAACTCGGCTACGACGAGGCGTTGTGGCGGCTGCTGTGCGAGCAGATCGGGGTTGCCGCACTGGCGATTCCAGAGGAATACGGCGGCTTCGGCGCAAGTCTTGTCGAATCCCTCCTGGTGGTCAGTGAACTCGGGCGCACCCTCGCCGGAGTCCCGATGATCGGCTCGGCCGTGCTCGGCACCCAAGCCGTGCTGCTGTCCGGCGATGCCGATGCGTGCAAGCGGCTGCTGCCCGAGGTCGCCGAGGGGACCCGCACAATCGCGGTGTGCTGGGCGGGCGAACGCGGCTGGGACGAGCCCGGCGTGTATGCCGAGAACGGAACACTCACCGGCACCGCCAGTTATGTGCTCGACGGCATCCACGCGGACACCTTCATCGTGGTGACGCCCTCCGGGCTGTTCGAAGTCGAGGCGGCAACCGAGGGCATTACCCGACGCGCCCTCCCGACCATGGACCCGACGCGCAAGCTCGCCGAGGTCACCTTCGCTGCGGTCGCCGCACGCAAGCTCGACGCAGGCGATCCGGCGGCGGTCACGGCACGCCTGCACGAAATCGCCTGGGCCGCAGTAGCCGCAGAGCAAGTCGGGGCAGCCGAGCAGTGCCTGGACATGACGGTCGAATACACCAAGTCCCGTGTGCAGTTCGGCCGCGCGATCGGCAGCTTCCAAGCACTCAAGCACCGCATGGCCGACATGTATGTGCTGCTGGAATCTGCCAAGTCCGCCTCGTACGCGGCGACCACCGCCGTCGCCACGAACAGTCCGTCGGCCGCAGAAGACGTCTGGGCCGCGCGCATCCACTGCTCCGAGGCGCTGAGCACCATCGTGGCCGAAACAGTCCAACTACACGGCGGCATCGCCATCACCTGGGAACACGACGCGCACCTGTTCTTCAAGCGCGCCCACGGCGACGCCCAACTATTCGGCACACCCCGAAGGCCGCTCCCCCACCCCGCCTAGCCACCCCCACCCGGTCCAAACACCTCGTGCCCCAACCAAACACCCCGTATACCGGGTGCGCGGTGGGGACGCGGGGTGTGAGGTGGTGCGACTGCCGGTGGATCACTGCTCGAGACGCCACCACAGCCAGATGACCACACCGGAACTCGACACCACGAACCCGACTGCGAGAGGTAAGCCGGGTACCGCACCCGACGCGCCCAGCACTGCCCCCGGTAATCCCGGGTAGGCGCACCTTTCTGGCGCAACGAACAATGCCCTACTCCCAACCCCATCTCCCCGACCCGGTCCAAACACCCCGTGTCCCAACCAAACACCCCATATACCGGGTGCGAGGTCGGGACACGGGGTGTGAGGTGGGTACGACTTCTGCCGGCCGATCACTGCTCGAGACGCAACCACAGCCAGATGACCACGCCGGAACTCGACACCACGCACCCGACTGCGGGAGGTAAGCCGGGTACGGCACCCGACGCGCCCAGCACTGCCCCGGTAATCCCCGGGTAGGCGCACCTTTCCGGAGCAACGAACAATGCTTACCCCAACCCCAACCCCAACCCCAACCCCATCGCCCTCACCCGGTCCAAACACCTCGTGCCCCAACCAAACACCCCGTATACCGGGTGCGCGGTGGGGACACGGGGTGTGAGGTGGGTACGACTTCTGCCGGTGGATCACTGCTCGAGACGCAACCACAGCCAGATGACCACGCCGGAACTCGACACCACGAACCTGACTGCGGGAGGTAAGCCGGGTACGGCACCCGACGTGCCCAGCACTGCCCGGTAATACCCGGGTGGGCGTACCTTTCCGGGACGGCATCGTGGTGGGTTCGTTCCCGGAACGCACCCCGCTCGGCCCGGTGACGGAGAACAGGTTGCGTTGGGGTGGTTATCAAGGCAGTGCTGGGCACGTCAGGTGCGGTACCCGACTTTGTCTTCCGCAACCCGGGGAGGCAGGCACACGGCTTCCAGCGTGAGGACTGGCTGTGGTGGCGTTGTAGAGATATTCGGGATCGGGAAGAGGGTTGGTGCGGCCCGATTGTTCAGGTCAGCCGAGTTTTCGTTTCCTTGCGGTGTTGTGGTTCCGAGCCTGACATAGTTAGCCTATGTAATAATATTTGGGTGCAGCAGGCTCGGGTGGCATCACCAGAAGACAGCGTGGTCAATCTGCTCGTCACCGCAGGTCGGCTGACCCGGCTGGCCGGGGTGATCAGCGGCGACGATCTGCCGCGTGCCGTGCTGCGAGCGCTGGCGGTGCTCGAGGAGCACGGCGCCGTGCGGGTCAGCGAGTTCGCCCGCATCGATCGATGTTCACAGCCGGCGGCAACGGCGCTGATCGGCCGACTTGTCACGGACGGCTTCGCCTCCCGCCGCAAGGACCAAGAGGATTCCCGGGCCGTGGTCGTCGAACTCACCCCGGCTGGACGCGACCGGCTGCACCACGCACGCCGCGCCTTCGGCACCGCACTCGTGACCCGACTATCCGAGTTCGACACCGACCGACTCGCCCGAATGGAAACAGATCTGAACGAACTGCTGGAGGCCCTGAAAAAGGCTGCGCCACAGTACTAGCGGAATCAGTCGGCGCGGACCGTTCTTCAGCGCCTCGGTGCTGATCCGGGCCGGTATTGCTATGGGGCGTCGGTGCCGAATGCCCAGGTGTTCCCGACGGATCGGCCGCCACGGCGGATGGGAGCGCCGAGTAGGTCGGTGATCTGTGCCTCGACCTCGGCCAACAGCTGGTCGCCGAATACACACAACGTGTACTCCCATGGGTGACCGAAGGTTCCGAGCCGGAAATCGGGCGTCAGGTAGATGTAGTAGTCACCGTCTGGGCATGCGGAACCGGGCCAGTTCGGCTGGCCCGTGCCACCCACCCGGCTCGGATCGAAGCGATATCCGGCATGGTGCCAGTCGAGCCAATAGATCACCTCGCCGGGCTTTCTGCACGCGAGCAGGCCGGCGCTGATGATGCGCTGAAGTTGTTCCACGCCATCCTGTTCGGATCCGGCGTCCGTCCGATCGAGAGCTCCCAGATGCCAGGTTGCCGATGCGGTCGGTTCGGTAATGCCTGGAGAGGTGGTGGTGCTCGGACGAAACTCGAACTCGGTATAGAAGCGATCCCACAGGGTGTTGTGTTCAGGGTCGTCCAACAGTTGCCGGACCGGGCGCGTTTTTGCGGGTGGGTCTTCGGGAATCCAGTGAAAGGCAGTGACGGTGGCGATGACGCGCATGCCCGCTGTTTCCAGTACGGATTGCAGCGCACCGTCGGCCTCGGCCACCACGTAACGCCGATCGGCGGTGCGGTTCGAGCCGATCGAGTCCGAGCGCTGCCAATCCCACGCGCACAGGTGGTCTGCGAACATCAGCTCCGGATCCGTGATCCCACCGATGGACACGAAGTTCGTGTCCGCGAGATATTCGGCCCACGCGGCGGCCCGAATCCGTCCATCGTGCCTGGCGACCAGCACGTGGTCCGCCCAGCGCAACATCCGGCCATCGGCAAGGAACTCGGTGAAACGGGTTGGCTGTGGTCCGGTTCCGGCCACGAACAGGGCAACGTCCTGAAGGTATCGGTGTTCGGATACCTCGACCACCTCTGCCAACGATGGCAGCGGGTCGGTAGTGGCGATCTGCTGCACAGGCGCGACCAGCACGCTGCGTTCCCAGCCCGCGATAAATCCCGCCGCGCGCAGTCGCTGTGGTAAGTCGGGCGGACTGTCGTGTGCGTAGACCTTCCATTCCACGGGCTCACCGCGTGCAGCACAGGCGTCGCGCTGGCGGGCGATCAGCTCATCCAGTCCCTCGGTGGGTAGTGCGCGATGATCGATGGTCGCGTGGGTGCCGTAGTGGATTCGGACAACCGGACCGTCCTGTTCGACGACGCCGCCGACCGGCGGCGGTACCGGCAGTCGACCACGCAACTGGGCATCGTGCAGTGCCAACAATTCCTCGATGCTCTCTGTCGTCGAGCCCATTCCATAGATCTTCCCATTGCAAAGGACACTCTCGCGAAGCCGGATCGGCATCTTCGGAACGCGGGTCACGCCGGGGTGCGATCGGGGACGTCCGCCCGGCCCGGCGCGCCTGCGCCGACTCGTCCAGGCAATCCCTGTAGCGTCCGCCGGGTCGGAACCCTTGCGTGCCAGATTCCCTTCGGTCGAACGGAGCAGCATGTTGGAGACAGCGCAGACGCTTGTGCTCGGCGGGACCGGCAAATGCGGTCGACGCCTGGTGCGGCGCCTTCGTGCCGCAAACCGGTCGGTGCGGGTGGGTTCCACCGCGGGAACCCCCCGATTCGACTGGGTCGACCGGGCAACATGGGCCGCCGCGTTGGACGGGATCAGCGCCGTTTTCGTTGTGTACTCCCCCGATGCCGCAATGCCTGGGGCGCCGGAAGTGATCGGCGCGTTCGCCGAGCAGGCGGTTGCCGCGGGCGCCCGGCGGTTGGTCATGTTGTCCGGCCAACGGGCCGAGGTCGGCTTGGACAGCGAGCGGCGACTACAGGACTCCGGTGCGGAGTGGACGATCCTGCGGGTCGCCTGGTTCGACCAGAACTTCGACGAAGGTTTTCTCCTCGACGATGTGCGGGCCGGCCGAGTGGCATTGCCGGTCGGCGCGGTGGGTGAGGCGTTCATCGATGCCGATGACATCGCGGATGTCGCGGCGACCGTGCTCACCGAGCCGAGGCATTCGGGGGCGATCTACGAACTCACCGGGCCGCGCCTGCTGACCTTCGCCGACGCGGTCGCCGAGATCGGTGCGGCCAGCGGGCGGGACATCCGATTCGCCGAGGTGTCACCCGACGCCTATGCCGCGACACTGACCGCGCAAGGCATGTCGGCGGCCGCGGTCGAGCAGTCGATCTACCTGTTCACCAAGCTCATGGACGGGCGCAACGCCCGGGTAGAACACGGAGTCCAGAAGATCCTCGGCCGTGAACCGCGCGACTTCGCCGACTACGCACGTACCGTCGCCGCAACCGGAGTATGGGCGGTCGACTGACTTCGGATTTCCGTCGACATTGCGGAGTACGGTCGGGAACTATGACCGAAGAGAAGCGGGGCCGCGTCAAGATCGAGACGAGCCAGAAGCGGGTGCGGGTCTATCTCGGCGGACAACTGGTTGCGGATACGGCTCGGCCGGTCCTGGTCTGGGAGAGCCCGCACTACCCGACCTACTACCTGCCGGTCGCGGATCTGCACGCGAAGCTCGAACCGAGCGGCACCGGCAAGCACTCCCCCAGCCGGGGTGAGGCGACCGGATACGACGTGGTGGTAGACGGCGCCACCGCGGCGGGCGCCGCATTGCGCTACCACGATTCTCCGCTGCCCGAACTCAACGATCTGGTCCGGCTGGACTGGAACTCGATGGGCGAATGGTTCGAAGAGGACGAGCCGGTCTACGTCCATCCACGCGATCCATACTCCCGAGTCGACATCCTGGCCAGCTCGCGGCATGTGCGCGTCGAGATCGACGGCGTCACCGTCGCCGACTCCCATTCGCCGCGAATCCTCTTCGAAACCGGGCTCCCCGCAAGGTATTACCTGCCGTTGACCGACGTGCGCATGGACTTGCTGACCACCTCACCGACTCATTCGAGTTGCCCCTACAAAGGCACCGCCGACTACTGGAACGTCCGCATCGGCGACAAGGAGCACACCGACATCGTGTGGGGCTATCGCACACCGCTGCCGGAGAGCCAGAAAATCGCGGGCCTCGCCTGCTTCTACAACGAGAAGGTCGATATCTACGTCGACGGCGAACTCCAGGAACGCCCGCACACGCCTTTCAGCTGACCAACGAGTAGAAGCCGATGCCGTGGGCATCGACGAAGTCCACGAGCAGCAATCCAACGCTCGGACAGGCGATGTCGAGCCGATCGGCCTGAGACAAGGCGCCGAACCCGATACGCAAGCAGTGAGCTCAGCGGTATCCGGCTAACCCGTCGGCCAGTTCCACGTGGTCACCGTCGTGGTGGGCGTCGAAGGCCTGCTGCAACGCGAAAGTTCCTTGGATGGCGGCGATCCTGGTCGGCAGACTGCTGTCGGAATCGCCGCTCAGTTCCAGAATCGGGCGCAGCAAGTCCGAGCCGTATCCCGCGCCGAGCGCGGCGAGGTCTTCGGCGGGATCGCCGAGGCATGCGCCGTCCCAGTCGACGATCCCGCGCAGTATGGGTCCTTCCGCGCCGTTCTCCCACAACAGGTTCTCGCCGCCGAGATCTCCGTGCACCAGCGCCGTGGTGCGGTGCGGCAGCGCATCGAGCACCGCCAGTTCTCGGGTGGCACGCGCCCGCCCTCGGTCGCTCATCAGCGGATACAGATCCTCGCGAACGCCGTCGGCGAATTCGGCCCATCGGCCCTCGGGTGCGACCGGCAGTGTGGCGCGTATCGCGGTGTCACGTCGTCACCCGGCAACAGCTGGCTCAGCAGTGCACGGTGCGTCTCGATCAGCTGTGCGCGGCGGGCCGGTTCCATCCTGATTCTTACTCCTGACTATCCGGCGCGCATGGCCCGCGGGCCCCGGCAGGTCAGACCGCGATGAGTGGCGGCTTGTCCTCGGCGCGGCGGTATTGCCCTGGGGCTTCGCCGTATTCGCGTTTGAATGCCTTGGCGAAGGCGAATTCCGATGTGTAGCCGACCTTTCGGGCGATAGTGCTCAGCGAGCTGTCGGTATCGCGCAGGAGCCGAGCCGCGGTGAGCATTCGCCAGCGGGTGACGTAGGCGAGGGGCGCCTCGCCGACGGTGGCGGTGAAGCGGCGGGCCAGGGTTGCGCGGGAGACGCCCGCGATATCGCTGAGGTCGGGGACGGTCCAGATGCGGTCGGGTTCTTCGTGCACGGCACGCAGGGCGGCGGCTACGGCCGGGTCGGCGAATGCGCCTGCCCAGCCGGAGGCGGGCTCATCGGCCGCGGCCTGTTCGTCGAACCAGGCCCGCAGGATGAACAGCAGCAAGGTCTCCAGCACGGCGGGCACCGCCGCGTCAGTGCCTTGCCGAGGCTCGGCGACCTCGGCGGCCAGCAGGTCGACGGCCGCGCGCAGCGACGGATGGCGGCCGGGACGGGCTGGGAGATGGATGAATTCGGGTAGCTCGTCGAGTAGCGGGTGGCTGCGCTGTCGGCCGAGTTCGTATGCCCCGCACAGCAATGCGGTCCGGGCACCGGGCCCGACGATCTCGCGCGGCTCCCCAGGCTGCGCCTTCTCGGTGACCGGGCTGTCCAGCCGGTCCACCAGATCGTGGTCGGCGCCGCGCGGCATGAACAGGACGTCACCGACGCCGAGCGCGACCGGCTCTCCGTTCGGGCGCACCAGCCAGCAGGAACCCTGCAGCAGCACATGGAAGCTCGAGCCGGGCACCACCGGGTAGCTGCGCCCCCACGGAGCATGCCGGACGAACATGCCGGATACCGGGTTGCCTGTGCGGATGGCGGCGATGGTCTCGCTGAGAATGTCCACCCTTTCACCATAGCGCTTACAGATGAGTGTTCAAGACATAAAAGTGAGCCACACAGCCATGGATTCGCTCATCATGTAGCCATATCGTTTGAATCATGACAAACACGGAAACCACCAGGACGATCGCCGTCTACGGCGCGACCGGAGTCACCGGCGGCCACCTGCTCACCGAACTGAACCGCCGCGGCATCACCCCGATCCTGGTGGGCCGCAATGCCGATCGCATGCACGAGGCCGCCGCGGCCGCGGGAGTCCCGGCCGCGGAGATCCGGGTCGCGGACCTCACCGACCACGGCGCCCTGGTTGCCGCGTTCACCGGCGCCGACGCGGTGATAAGCAGCCTGCACTCCTACAGCGACAACGGCGAGGCAGTGCTCGCGGCCGCGATCGATGCCGGTTCGCACTACACGGATATTTCCGGCGAGCAGCGATTCCTGCAGCGAGTGCTCGACGACTACGCGGCCCGCGCTGAGGCGGCCGGAGTCACCGTCGTTTCCGGGATCACCGATAGCAGCCTGCCCGGCGACCTGCTCGGTTACCTGACGTCCCGCGCCGTAACGGGTCCCGCCGAAATCGTGCTCAGCCATCTGAGCAAAAGCGGCGGAAACGGCTCCAAGGGCAGCGCGAAGACAGTGTTCGCCAACCTCGACTGGTTCCGCAGCGGCGGCTGGCACTACGCGGACGGTGAATTCCGTACCGACGCGACAGCCCGGCACACCGAGATGACCATCCCGGGCGACACCGAGCCCACTGCCGTCTCGAAATTCCCACTGCCGCCGGTGCTTAGCGTCCCCCGCCACTCGAACGTCTCCTTCGTCGAAGGCGTGGTCCCCACAAAGCTCCACGAGACCCTGAGCGGCTTCACCGAGGAGATCATCGAATCACTGCCCGAGCATCCCAGCTCGGATCTGCGCTACGACCTGGTCGTCGACGCCTACGGCACCGATGGCGGCCGCGCCCGCGGCATTGTGAGCGGCGGTCACACCTACCGCGATTCGGCGCTGATGGCCGTAGAGGCCGCGGTCCGACTCACCGACGGCACCGCGAAGGCAGGCGCGCTCGCCGCGGCCGAGGCCTTCGACGCCACCGACTTCCTCGACGCCCTCACCCCCTTCGGCATCAGCTGGCGCATCGAAACACGATGAGCTCGGGCGCCGTCGTTCGCGCACAGTGATCAGGCATAGTCGGACCATGACCGACAATCGACCGCCGCTTGCCGTCGCACTCGATCTGGAACCGCACCCGGAGGGCGGGTGGTATCGGGAAACATGGCGCAGCGCAGTGGAATTCATGCCGGAGGGATACACAGGTACGCGCGCGAGCGCGACCGGGATCTATTTCTTGCTGCTGCCCGGTGAGGAGTCCGCACCGCACACGGTGCAGTCGGACGAGGTGTGGCTGTGGCACCGCGGCGGACCATTGGTGCTCGATATCGGAGGCGAGGAGATCATCCTCGGTCCCGATGTCGAGCACGGTCAGGTATTGCAGGCGGTGGTGCCCGGCGGTGTCAGCCAGGCCGCGCGACCCGCGGGCGCGGACTATGCACTGGTGAGCTGCATCGTCTCACCCGGCTTCGATTTCGCCGACTTCCGTTTGGACTGAGCGGCGTGTTCGGGCCCTGCTAGTGCCCGTAGATTCGGATTTCATGCGACACGGTTGGTGCACGCGGCGCTACGCCAGCGATCAAGCTCACCAATCACTCCATGGGTGAGCCCGCGCCGGCGTAGCACAGCCCGGTTGGGCAGCGAGTCCCACCGCGGCATGTGTATGGCAGGACCGACGGTGGAGCCGAGCCTTCGACACCTATCGGCCGGTCACCATCACCTCGTTGTGATTTTTACCGGCGAGGGCCTGGGCGATTGCGAGGCCGGGGCCGATCGTGGCGACCGCCGCGGTGGTCGTGACAATCGCCAACCGAGCGAGTAGGTGGCCGGGGGTGGTGTCATCTCGTGGGTGGGGGGTTGTGTGGTTCATCTCGACTCCTTGATAGCTGAACCGGATAATTGCCCATCCCACGGTTGTCCCCGGCCTCCGCTGCGGAAACCGACCCAAGGTGTCGATATCCACCACCCTCGACGTTGCTCCCGGTCCGGCGGCCATATCCGGGATAGCCGTCTGAAATGGCCACTCAGGCCGGATCCGGTGTCACGGAACTTCGATGACGCCTTCGTCCACCGCCCACTTGATGGTCTTCTCCAGGTTCGGGCAGGTGTCGGGGCGGCCGGGCGCGTTTCCCTTGGCCGCGAGTTCGGCGAAGACCGGGCAGTGGGCGGCGGGATCGCCCTTCCACTGCACGGAGGTCTGGTGCGAGCTGCTCTTCCGCACCAGGACTTCGCTGTCACAGGCCTGACACCGCAGCGGGGTCAGGCCGTCCTCCAGGTAGCGCTGTTTGTCGACCACGGTCTGGGCCCGCACCGCGGCCCGCCGAGCCGGCTGGTCGGCGAAGTCGGGTGCTTTGGCCCAGGTCGCCGCCATCAGACACCCGCCTCCGCTTGATTCGCCTCGGCCGCATCGACTTCCGCCTTGCGCCGCAGATTCTCCGCGACCTCGGCCTCCCACGCCTCATTGGCCTTGGTGGTGTCCACCTCGAACTCGAAGCGCTGCGTCATCTTCTCCGTCACGTCGGCCAGGTCCACGTAGAACTGGTCATACCAGCGGCGCAGCTGGTAGACGGGGCCGTCTTCCTCACACAGCAGCGGGTTTTCGACCTTGGACTTGTGCTTCCAGATCTCCACGTCCTGCAGGAAGCCGACGCTGATGCCCTCGGTCATCTTCGCGGCCAGCTTGTCGGCCATCTCGCCGTCGACGCCCTGCGGCTTCTCCAGTGTGATGCCCCACTGCAGCATGAAAGAGTCCTGCGTCACCGGATAGTGGCAGTTGATCAGGACGCTCTTGACCTCGTACCCGCTGTAGATATTGATCAGCGGATTGATCATGTAGGACGGCCCGAAGTACGACGCCTCCGACTTCAGCAGGGTGTCGCCGCCGTACTTGGAAGCCATACCGATGTCGGGACGGCCCTTGGTCTCCAGGAACTGAGTGGCGATGTGCCCCTCGAAGACGTTCTTGAAGTACGTCGGGAACGCGAAGTGGATGTAGAAGAAGTGCGCCATGTCGACCACGTTGTCGATGATCTCGCGGCAGTTCGCGCCCTCGATCAGCATGGAATTCCAGGTCCAGTCGGTCCAGCCGCTGTCGAGTTGCTCGGTCGGATTGCCGGCCGAGTCCGTGTACGGGCCCTCGATGTGCGGGATGGTGATTTCCGGCGGCGGCTGGCTGCCCTCGTGGTCGTGCCAGACGAACAGCTGACCGTTGCGCTCCAGCGTGGTCCACTTCCTGGTGCGCGCCAGCGGCGGTACCCGCCGCGCATAGGGAATCGCGGTGCACTTGCCGCTCGCGCCCCAGCGCCAGTCATGGAACGGGCAGGCGATGTCGTCGCCCTTGATCTCGCCCATAGTCAGGTCGCCACCCATATGCCTGCAGTAGGCGTCGAGCACCCGCAGTTCGTCATTGGTATCGGCCCAGATCACAAGCTTGGTGCCGAACACCTCGACCGCGTGCGGCTTACCGTCGCGGAACGATTTCGCCAGGCCGAGGCAATGCCATCCCCGCGCATATCGGGTGGGTGCGGAGCCCACATCGAGCTCTCGAACCTTCGCACCGCTCCCCTGTGGGGTAACTGCCATCGCGATTCCTCCTCCTTCTGTACTAGAACACGTTACAAAAATGTCGCGTTCCACGCCAGCGATTCGGCCTACTTCCAGCACATGTCCGTACTTTCCCCGAGATGAACACCCGTTCTCGACAGAAATAGGAACCTGTTCTAGTCTCAGAGGCAAATGAGTACCGGTTATCAATCCGACCAGGCAGGAGCAGGTCCCGAGATGACGCAAGAAGTGACCGAACGGGTCGAAGCGCTATTGCCGACGCTGCGCGAGCGCGCGCAGGAGGCCGAGGACCTGCGGCGCATCCCAGACGAGTCGATGAAGGCACTGCAGGAGACCGGGTTCTTCCGGCTGCTGCAGCCCAAGCAGTGGGGCGGCTACGCGGCCGATCCGGTGACCTTCTACGACACGGTCCGCAAGATCGCGAGCGCGTGTGGTTCCACCGGCTGGGTGGCAGGCATTGTCGGCGTGCACAATTGGCACCTCGCGCTGTACTCGCAGCAGGCACAGGAAGACGTGTGGGGCGAAGACAACGAGGTCCGCATCTCGTCGTCCTACGCTCCGATGGGCGCAGGCACGGTCGTCGAGGGCGGCTACATCGTCAAGGGCGCGTGGGCCTGGTCCTCGGGCTCCGACCACGCCACCTGGGCGGTGCTCGGCGGCCCGGTGATCAAGGACGGCAAGCCGGTCGACTTCGGCAGCTTCCTGATCCCGCGCACCGACTACCGCATCGATGACGTGTGGAATGTGGTCGGCCTGCGCGGCACCGGCTCCAATACCGTTGTGGTCGAAGAGGTTTTCGTGCCGTCGCACCGGTTCCTCAGCTTCCGCAAGATGAGCGAGCTCGCCTCGCCCGGCCTGGAGCAGAACACCGACCCGGTGTACAAGATGCCGTGGGGCACTATCCATCCCACGACCATCGCGACCCCGATCGTCGGCATGGCCTACGGCGCCTACGAGGCGCATGTCGAGCACCAGGGCAAGCGCATCCGCGCCGCCTACGCGGGCGAGAAGGCCAAGGACGACCCGTTCGCCAAGGTGCGTATCGCCGAGGCGTCCAGCGATATCGATGCCGCGTGGCGGCAGCTGTCGGGCAATGTCGCCGACGAATACGCACTATTGGTGGCGGGCAAGGAGATTCCGTTCGACCTGCGGGTGCGGGCACGGCGCGATCAGGTCCGCGCCACCGGCCGGGCGATCGCCTCCATCGACAAGCTGTTCGAGAGCTCCGGCGCCACCGCACTCGCGAACGGCACTCCGCTGCAGCGCTTCTGGCGTGACGCACACGCGGGCCGGGTGCACGCGGCCAATGATCCCGAGCGCGCCTATGTCATGTACGGCACCCACGAGTTCGGGCTGCCGGTCACCGACGGCATGGTCTAGGAGACTTTGTGACCTCGACAGTAGAGCTCACCTACGAATCGACCTCGCGGTACGCGCAGGTGCGGCCCGATCTGCGCCTGCACTACCACGAAGCCGGGGTCGGGAACGGCCCGACGATCGTGCTGCTGCACGGCGGCGGGCCCGGCGCTTCCTCCTGGTCGAATTTCGCGCGCAACATCCCGGTGCTGGCGCGGAATTTTCATGTGCTCGCCGTGGATCAGCCGGGGTTCGGGCAGTCGGACAAGCCGGTCGACCATCCGCAGTACTTCGTGCACAGCTCGACGGCGCTGAAGGATCTGCTCGACCACCTGCAGATCGCCGGCCGGGTGCATCTGCTCGGCAATTCGCTCGGCGGCGGCGCCGCGGTGCGGTTCGCGCTGGACTACCCGGATCGCGCGGGCAAGCTGGTACTGATGGGCCCTGGCGGGTTGAGCGTCAACCTGTTCGCGCCGGACCCGACCGAAGGCGTGAAAAACCTCGCGAAGTTCAATTACGAGCCGACCAGGGAGAACCTGGAAGCGTTCCTGCGGATCATGGTCTTCGATCAGTCACTGATCACCGAAGAACTGATCGACGAGCGCTTCGCCTCGGCCAGCACGCCGGAGTCGCTGGCGGCGACAAGGGCGATGGGAAAGTCGTTCTCCGGAGCCGACTTCGAGAAGGGCATGATCTGGCGGGAGGCGTACAAGCTGCGCCAGCCGGTACTGCTCATCTGGGGCCGAGAGGATCGCGTGAATCCACTCGACGGCGCTTTGGTTGCGACAAAGATGATTCCGCGGGTTCAGCTGCACGTGTTCGGTGGTTGCGGGCACTGGGCCCAGCTGGAGAAGTTCGACGAATTCAACCGGCTGGCAAGCGACTTCCTCGCCGGCGTCAAGGAGAAGTGATGGGCATTCGATCACTGGCGTATTTGCGCATCGAGGCCACCGACATGGCGGCTTGGCGCGAGTACGGACTCAAGGTACTCGGCATGGTCGAGGGCAAGGGCGGCGATCCGAACGCGCTGTACCTGCGCATGGACGACTTCCCCGCACGGCTTGTCATCGTTCCCGGCGACAAGGACCAGCTACAGGTCTCCGGCTGGGAGACGGCCAATGCCGGTGAGCTGCAGGATATTCGGGATCGACTGGACGCGGCCGGGGTGGCCTTCAAGGAGGGCACCGCGGCGGAGCGGGCCGACCGCAGGGTCGATGAACTGATCCGTTTCGAGGACCCCTCGGGCAACACGCTCGAGGCTTTCCACGGTGCTGCGCTGGAGCATCGGCGCGTGGTCAGCCCCTACGGGCACAAGTTCGTCACCGGCGAACAGGGACTCGGCCATGTGGTGCTGAGCACGAAGGACGACCAGGCCTCGCTGACGTTCTACCGGGACGTACTCGGCTACCGGCTGCGCGACTCGATGCGGCTGCCACCGCAGATGGTCGGGCGGCCCGCCGACGGCGAACCGGCCTGGCTGCGTTTCTTCGGCTGCAATCCGCGCCACCACTCGCTGGCCTTCCTGCCCATGCCGACCCCGAGCGGCATCGTGCACCTGATGCTCGAGGTGGAGGGCTCCGACAGCGTCGGGCTGTGCCTCGACCGCGCGCTGCGCAAGAAGGTGAAGATGTCCGCGACGCTCGGCAGGCACGTCAACGACAAGATGCTGTCGTTCTATATGAAGACTCCTGGCGGATTCGATGTCGAATTCGGTTGCGAGGGTCTCGAAGTCGACGATCATTCATGGATCGCCCGGGAATCCACCGCGGTGAGCCTGTGGGGCCACGACTTCACGGTCGGACAGCGACAGCAATAACTTTCGAGCGACCCGCAAGCGATCGCTAGCGGTGATGAACAGGGCGAACAACACAATGACAACCGACGAATACCCCGCGGTCGACGGACGCCAGTTCCGCAACGTACTCGGCCAGTTCGCCACCGGCATCACGGTGATAACCACCTTCGACGGCGAAAGCGCGCCGATGGGGTTCGCCTGCCAGTCGTTCGCCGCCCTCTCCCTCGAACCACCTCTCGTCCTGTTCTGCCCCACCAAGACCTCCAGGTCCTGGGCGGCGATCGAACAGTCCGGACGCTTCTGCGTGAACGTCCTCGCCGAGGAACAGCAGCAGCTGTGTGCCCGCTTCGGTTCCCGCGAACCCGACAAGTTCGCCGAAACACGCTGGCACACCTCAGAACTGGAGCTTCCGCTCCTGGACGACGCCCTGGCCACCATCCAGTGCGTGGTGGACAGCGTCGTCGACGGCGGCGATCACTTCATTGTGATCGGCCGAGTGCTGGCCCTGTCGGAGTCGACCACCTCCGGCAGGCCGCTGTTGTTCTACCGAGGCCAATACAGTGCCATCGAACCGGACAAAACCGTCCCGGCCCCCTGGCGTCACGACCTCGAGCACTTCCTCACCACAACAACACTGGATACCTGGCTGTAGCAAGGTGTGTCAGTCGTTCAGCTGTGGCCGTTGTTCGATGTGGCAGGGTAACGCGGGTGGCAGGTGGTTCAGCGGAGGAATTCGAGGGACAGCGGGGGCGGCTGTTCGGGGTGGCGTATCGGATGCTCGGATCGGCGGAAGAGGCCGAGGATGTGGTTCAAGACGCCTTCGTCCGCTGGGGCGGAGTCGATCGGGCAGCGATAGTTTCGCCGTCCGCGTGGTTGGCGAAAGTCGTCACCAATCTCTGCCTGAACCGGCTCACCGCGGCGCGCGCACTGCGGGAGGAATACATCGGTCCGTGGCTTCCGGAGCCGGTGCTGACGGCGGAGGGTGCGCTCGGCCCGCTGGAGTCCGCCGAGCAGCGCGACTCCGTGTCGTTCGCCCTGCTGGTCTTGTTGGAACGGCTCACCCCGGCCGAGCGCGCGGTATTCGTGCTGCGGGAGGCGTTTGCCTACAGCTACCGCGAGATCGCGGAGATCATGGAACTGTCGGAGGCGAACTCCCGACAGTTGTCCAGGCGCGCCCGAGAGCGAGTGGATGACGGCCACTCCCGCTTCCAGCCGGATCGTCGACAGAGCAACGAACTCGTCGAACGGTTCTTCGCCGCGGCGCGGGAGGGTGATCTGCGAGGCCTCGAGGAGATGCTCACCGCCGACGTGATCTCGGTGGCGGACGGCGGCGGCAAAATCAGCTCGGCACGCCGTCCGGTGGTGGGTGCCGAGCGGGTCGCCCGATATCTCGCAGGTGGATTCGGTAGATTTGCCACCGCGATGGAGATTGGGTTTGCCGAGGTCAACGGCCAGCCCGCACTCGTCGGCGTGGATGGCGGGGTGCTGCGCGGAGTCGCCGTCGCAGACGTCCTCGACGGACGGATCGCAGCGCTGCGGATAGTGACCAACCCAGAAAAACTCGGGTTCCTTGCTCGACAGGTGGATGCACTGTCACATTCCGAGTGAGTCGCCGGTTCCTCTAGATGACAGCACTTCATCGGAGGGACCGTGAACAAATCAATCTTGGTGACCGGCGGCACCGGCGCGCTCGGCCGGGTGGTAGTCGACCAGCTGATCGATACCGGGCAGGTGACGCGTGTGATGAGCCGGCGCGCACGGCGGTCCGAGGACGGCGCGCCCTATGAGTGGGCAACCGCGGACCTGGAATCCGGCCATGGCATCGACGCGGCGTTGACCGGAGTCGACGTGGTGGCGCACTGCGCGACCGCGATGAACGGCAGGAAAGACGTCGCGGGCGTCCGGACGCTGGTGGCAGCCGCGCGACGAACCGGTTCACCGCACCTGGTGTACATCTCGATCGTCGGTGTGGACAAGGTGCCGCTCGGTTACTACCGCGGGAAATTGGCGGCCGAGCGGATTGTCGAGGAGTCAGGGCTGCCCTACACGATCCTGCGCGCTACGCAGTTCCATGACTTGCTGCGGGTGATGTTCGCCGGGACGGCCAAGCTGCCGGTGATGCTCGTGCCGGACCTGCGGTTCCAGCCCATCGACACCGGCGACGTGGCCAACCGGGTGGTGGAACTCGCGACCGCCGCGCCGATCGGCCGCGCGCCGGATATCGCGGGCCCACAGGTGCGCGAAGCCCGCGACCTTGCCCGCGCGTATCTACAGGCCATCGGACGGCGGCGTTCGATCGTACCGATCCGGCTGCCGGGCAAGACTTTCCGCGCTTTTCGAGAGGGTGGAAACCTCGCGCCCGAGCACCCGATCGGCAAGATCACGTTCGAGGAGTACCTTGCCGTGCACGCGAATGCGGCGAGCGTTTCCTATCGAGGAAAGCGATGATGACGACCCAGGCGCACGGCGGTTTGCGGGCCGGAATGATTGTCCTCACGGCAATCCAACTCGTCCTCGGGTCCTGGATCATGCTGTCCCCTCGGTCGTTCTACTCGATCCCGTGGGTATCGATGCACCTGCCGTACAACCAACATCTGCTGCTCGACTACGGCGCGCAGAATCTGGCCATGGCGGTGGTGCTCGGCGCAGGCGCGGCGACCATGACGCGTGGGCTCGTATACGCGGGACTCTGCTCGTTCCTGGTGTTCTCTGCGTTGCATGTGGTCATCCACGCCACGATGCTGGCGCATCTCTCGACAGCCGAGGCAACCGCAATGATGGCCGTACTGTCGATGGGCGTGGTGTTGCCGCTCCCATTCCTGGTAGTGGCCGGTCGTCTACCGCACAGCCCGAGAGGAAGCAGCGAGCCGCGACCGGTTCGGTGACCGGTCGCGGTTCATTCGGAGGTCAGGCGGAGGCGGCGCGGAGAGCGAGCCAGCCGTTCGTGGGGTCGGCGTAGCCGTGGTAGAGCAACGGGATTCGCTGGTCTATTTCGAAGTGGCGGTAGATGGCCAGCATTGCGGTGCGGACGGCATAGTCCTGGAAGTCGTCGACGCGGCGCGGGCCGATCGGCAGCTCCGGGAGCGATGCCAGGCGAACCATGTCGGCGGGGTCGGTGGTGTCGAGGCCGATCGGCGCGGGGTCGGTGATCAAGTGATCGTGGAGGATGGCGCGGGTGCGCGCATAGTCGGGCAGCAGCGCGGAGAAATCCCGGAACTCCGCACGCACCGAACTGTTCGGCTCGACCTGCGTCTGCACCAAGTCCATCAACTCGGCATCGAGATGCGGTGCTTCGACATCCGTGCCGAGTGGGGCCTGCTCCAACAGGTGGAGGATGCACCCACCGCGTACCAATGGTTCCGGAACAAGAAATAACGCCAACACCGGATCGTGGTACTCCCGGCAGGTCAGACAAACCTTCGTGTGAATCGGATCAGCCATGGAGCCCTCCTCGAGAGAGGCGTCGGCCGCTACACCCGACCCGCAAAGCGACCTCGATTGTGTATCCATCGAACGCCGACCGCCGAAGACCACTCCGATCCCAACACCCGACCAGGCTTGCATTGGCCAGTATAGGAGCCCGCTACCGAAGAGGAAACGCCCTCGAGGGAGTCGAATCAGGCGGTGGGGGGAGAAGTTGCGAGCCCGGCGCTCGCTAGTTCGGACCGAGCGATGGGGCGTGTCGTCGCGCGGTCGGTTTCATCTGATCCCTGAGTGACCAACCGGTAGAATGCAGGCATGTCCAGACTGGATCGCATCACTTCGGACCCCGCCGTGTGCCACGGCAAACCGGTGGTGCGTGGTCTCCGTTATCCGGTAGAGATGCTCCTCGAGCTGCTGGCAGCCGGCATGAGCATCGAGGAAATACTCGATGACTATGCCGATCTGGAAACCGACGACATCCTTGCGGCGCTCGAGTACGCCGCGATCGTGACTGCCCAGCGGACAACGATCCCGTTCAACGCGGCGTGAAGTTTCTCATCGACGCACAGCTGCCCGCCAAGCTGGCAGCATTCCTGAAAACTACAGGTCATGACGTCGTGCACACGTCCGAGCTGCAGCGAGGAAATCGGACGACCGACACGATCATCGCCACACTGGCCGATCGAGAAGGTCGCATAGTTGTCACCAAGGACCGCGACTTCTGGATCGGCCACCTCCTCGATGGATCGCCTCGATCATTGCTGCTCGTATCCACGGGAAACATTGCCAATGCCGCCCTGCTTCAGCTCTTCATCGACCACCTGGACGACGTTGTGACGCTATTGAGTCAGAGTGCGGTCATCGAACTGGGTCGCGATCGGCTCGTCGCACACACCGATCGCGACCCATCAGGCGAGAACTGAGCGAACCAGCATCAGGCGGAGACAACCGCCTGTTCGCGCTGGAGTTCGAGGGCGATATCGATCAGCTGGTCTTCCTGGCCGCCGACGAGCTTGCGCTTGCCTGCGCGGACGAGCATCTCGGCGGCGGAGACGCCGTAGCGTTCGGCTTGGCGTTCGGCGTGCTTGAGGAAGCTGGAGTAGACGCCCGCGTAGCCCATCATGAGGGCCTGCCGGTCCAGGAGGCATTCCTGGGGCATGACGGGGCGGACGACGTCTTCGGCGGCGTCTGCGATGGCGAAGAAGTCGATGCCGGTCTTGACGCCGAGTTTGTCGCAGACGCCGACGAACGCCTCGACGGGGGTGTTGCCCGCGCCCGCGCCGAAACGTCGTGCGCTGCCGTCGATTTGCTTGGCGCCAGCGCGGACCGCGTACACCGAGTTCGCGACCGCGAGGTCCAGGTTTTCGTGGCCGTGGAAGCCGACCTGGGCGTCGTCGCCCAGCTCCGCGACCAGGGCGGCGACTCGGTCGGAAACCTGTTCCAGGACAAGGGCTCCGGCGGAATCCACCACGTACACGCACTGGCAGCCCGCGTCGGCCATGATGCGGGCCTGCTTGGCAAGCGCCTCCGGCGGCTGGGTGTGCGACATCATCAGGAAGCCGACGGTTTCCAGGCCGAGTTCGCGTGCCAGGCCGAAGTGCTGGATGGAGACGTCGGCCTCGGTGCAGTGGGTCGCGATGCGGCAGATCGAGGCACCGTTGTCCTGGGAGACCTTGATGTCTTCTTTGACGCCGACGCCCGGCAGCATCAGCACGGCGATCTTGGCCTGCTTCGCCGTCTCCGCGGCGATCTTGACCAGTTCCTGCTCAGGGGTTTTCGAGAATCCGTAGTTGAACGACGAGCCACCGAGGCCGTCGCCATGGGTCACCTCGATGACCGGGACCCCGGCACCGTCGAGCGCCGCGACGATATTGCGGACATCGTCGCCGGTGAACTGGTGGCGCTTGTGGTGCGAACCGTCACGCAGCGAGGTGTCGGTGACGCGGATGTCGAGTTCTGCGGAATATGTCATGGTTGAAAGCTCCTTACACCCGGGCCGAGACGATCTGCTTGGCCATGACCTCGCCCACCTGCGTGGCGGCGGCGGTCATGATGTCGAGGTTGCCCGCGTACGGCGGCAGGAAGTCACCCGCACCCTCGACCTCTACGAACACCGAAACCTTCGCCATACCACCGGAAATCACCGACGGCGGATCGAACTGCGGCTCGTTGAGCAGCCGGTAACCGGGCACGTACTGCTGAATATCGGCGACCATCCGGTGGATCGACTCGGCGATCGCGTCGGTGTCGGCATCCTCCGGAATCGCGCAGAAGATAGTGTCGCGCATAATCATCGGCGGCTCGGCCGGGTTCAGGATGATGATCGCCTTGCCGCGCCGCGCGCCGCCGATCGTCTCGACGCCGCGGCTGGTGGTCTTGGTGAACTCGTCGATATTGGCGCGGGTGCCCGGTCCCGCGGACACCGACGACACCGAGGCCACGATCTCGGCATAGGCCACCTCGACCACCCGCGACACCGCCGCGACGATCGGGATGGTGGCCTGGCCACCGCAGGTGATCATGTTGACGTTCAACGCATCCAGGTTCGCGCCGAGGTTCACCGGCGGCACCACCGCGGGCCCGACGGCGGCAGGCGTGAGATCGACCGCCCGGATACCGGCCTCCGCGTACTTCGGCGCCGCGGCGCGATGCACGTACGCCGAGGTCGCCTCGAAAACGAGGTCGGGGAGCTCGGACTGGCCGAGCAGCCAGTCGACGCCTTCGGCCGAGGTCTCCAGGCCGAGCCCGCGAGCCCGCTTCAAACCCTCGCTCTCCGGATCGATCCCGATCATCCACCGCGGCTCCACCGTGGTGGAGCGAAGCAGTTTGTACAGCAGATCGGTGCTGATATTGCCGGATCCGACGATCGCGGCGGTGACGGTCCCCGTTTCGGACACGGCTGGCCTCCTACGTGAATTGCAGACGAACGGAACCGAGTCCAGCGAACTCGGCGTGGAAAGAGTCGCCCGGATGGGCATCGATGGCGCGGGTGCACGAGCCGGGCAGCACGATGTCGCCTGCCTTCAATCGCACTCCGAAACTGGCCACCTTGCGAGCCAGCCAGGCCACCGCTATTACTGGATCACCCAGCACCGCGTCGCTGCGGCCCTCGGCGACCACCTCGCCGTTGCGGGTGAGCACCGCGTCGATGGCCTTGATATTCAGGTCTTTCGGCGCAACCCGCGCGGCGCCGAGCACGAAGCCCGCCGAGGAGGCATTGTCGGAGATGGTGTCGGTGAGCCCGATCTTCCAGTCCTTGATGCGCGAATCGATCAACTCGATGGAGGGGGCGTAGGCGACCGTCGCGGCAAGCACATCGGCCTCGGTGCAATCCGCCCCTGGCAGGTCGGCGCCGAGCACGAAGCCGACCTCCACCTCGACCCGTGGGAAAAGATAACGCGACGCCTCGACCGGAACGTCCTCGTAGACCTCCATGTCCGCGAGTAGGTGGCCATAGTCGGGTTCGTCGACGCCCATCATCTGCTGCATCGCCAACGACGACAGCCCGACCTTATGCCCGACCACGCGGGCGCCGCTGTCGAGCTTGCGCCGAATATTGATCAGCTGGATCTCGTAGGCGTCGACGACATCGATGTCGGGATGCCGGGCGACCAGTGGGTCGATGGCCACTCGATCGCGCTCGGCGAGGTCGAGTTCATCGGCCAGTTCGGTTCGTACCGCATCGGACAGCACGCTAATTTCCTTCCGCTGTTGTCGAATCGAGCGCTGTGGTCGTATCGGAGACAGCTGCCCTGGAGAGAACTTCGGCCGGTGCGCCTGCCGCGGACCGGCCGGCACGACGCCCCGAGAAGACGCAGTCGGCCAGCGACAGTCCGCTGACATAGGAATCCGAGCAGATCCCGACCGCCGTCCGGCCCGCCGCGAACAGGCCGGGAATGTCATCTCCAGCAGTCGTTTTCACCGCTCCGGTGGTTTCGTCGACGACAACGCCACCGAGGGTGAGCATCGGGCATGGGTTGACGAGGCTCGGCTTTATGCCGACATCCAACAACCAAAATGGTCCCGCGCCTACCGATTTGGTGAATTCTGCCGGTTTGCCGACCGGGTCGGGCGTGCCGTTCTCGATAGCGGCATTGTGCGCGGCCACGGTCGCGCGCAGCCCGGCCGCGTCGATCCCGGCCTTCGCGGCGACCGCGTCGAGGGTTTCGCCCCGCACCGCGGTCCGCCGCATCGCCTCGAACTGCCCCCGCTGGAACCAGGCCGACTGCTTCGTAATCTGGGCGATGGCGGTGCGCATCAGGGCGTCGTCGGCCAGCAGCCAGCCCTTGCCCGCATGCTCGGTGATCAGCGCGTGGCCGACCGCCGCACCATAACGGGTTTCGTCGATCACCCGGCGGCCATCCGCGTCCACCAGCACGGCACCGGTAAATGCGCTGGGCGGCAAGATGAATCGCCATGCCGAGACATTGCCCATCCGGTCGGTGGCCGCGCCGACCTGCTGCGCCATCCGGATGCCGCTGCCGTCGTCACCGGTGGTGCCGAGCGGAAGCCCGCCGCGATACTGCGGCCCGTACTCCTGCAGCATGGTGCGATTGGCGATGAAGCCGCCGGCGCTGAGCACCACGCCACGACGTGCCTGGATCCGAATCGTCTTGCTGTAGCGGCGATCCAGCTCGGCCAGCCGCCGGTCCAGCGCCTTGCGCAACGGCGGATAGTAAATGCCCGGCTTGGCCGCGATTTTCGCCATTCGGGTGTAGCGGTCTCTGACCCGGCCGGGGGCATCGCGCAGGGTGCGGCACTCGACGCCGATCACGGAGCCGTTGCCGTCGACGATCAATCGGGTTACCTGCGTGAGGGTTTCCACCCGCACACCGCGCTGGGACGCGGAGGCGGCCAGCGGCCCGGTCAGCTTCTTACCGGAGGTGCCCTTGCCCTTGACCCGGTGCCCGCGCTGCGCGGGCGTCGCGACCTCGCGGCCGTAACCGGAGACTTCGCTGCCGGAGTAGTAGAGGTAGTAGCTGTCGTTCGGATACGAGGTCTTATACGGACACAGCGACGCCTCGAACGGCACGCCGTGGCCCTTCAGCCACTCGATCATCGCGGGGCTCTCGTCCACGAAGCGGCGCAGCGTCTCGGGTGTGACGGCGGTGCCGACCTCACGCTCGAGATAGGCGAGCATCTGCTCCGGCGTATCGCTGACACCCGCCTCTTGCTGCACCGATGTGCCGCCGCCCGCGTAGATGATGCCGCCCGACAGCGCCGAGGCGCCGCCGCCCGCAAACCGCTCCAGCACCAGCACCTGCGCACCCGCGTCCGTCGCTTCCAGCGCGGCCGCCGCACCCGCTGCGCCGTATCCGACGACGACCACATCGGCGGCAAGGTCCCATTCGCCGCTTGCGACTGCTTGCAGGTCGCTCGACACGATACTGCCCATGTACATCACTCCGGTCAGAAACTGAAACAAGTTTTCTCGACGAATGGAACGCCGAGCGCGTCTTCTGCCACACAACATAGACCAACGGCGCCCCCATTCTATAACGTGTTCTACATGACTGATCGGGTTAACGAACCACACAGCTACGACGTGGTGGTGGTCGGCAGCGGCGCCGCCGGGATGACCGCCGCCCTCGCCGCCGCGCACAACGGGCTGAGCGCGGTGATCATTGAGAAGGCCGCGCACTACGGCGGATCGACGGCCCGCTCCGGTGGTGGCGTGTGGATCCCGGGCAACAAAGCGCTGCTGGCGTCCGGGCGACCCGACGACCGCGAGGACGCGCGCACCTACCTGCACAGCATCATCGGCGACGTGGTGCCGAAGGAGCGGATCGATACCTACATCGACCGCGGCGCGGAAGCCTTCGACTTCCTGCTCGATCACTCCCCGCTGCGGATGAACTGGGTGCCCGGCTACTCCGACTACTACCCGGAGGCTCCTGGTGGCCGGGGCGAGGGTCGCTCGTGCGAGCCCAAGCCGTTCAACGCCATGATCCTCGGCGAGGAGCGGTTCAAGCTGGAGCCGCCGTACGCGAAGGCGCCGCTGAACGTCGCGGTCACGCAGGCCGACTTCGTCCGCCTGAACCTGATCCGCCGCCATCCGAAGGGCATCATGCGGGCCCTGCGGGTCGGCGCGCGCACCTACTGGGCCAAGTTCACCCGCAAGCATCTGATGGTGATGGGTCAGGCCATCATCGCCGCGCTGCGTAAGGGGCTCATGGACGCGAATGTGCCGCTGCTGCTGAACACTCCGATGACCAAGCTTCTGGTGGACAACGGCGTGGTCACCGGGGTCGAGGCGGTCCAGGACGGCGAGCCCGTGACCTTTACCGCGCGCTATGGCGTTGTCCTCGGCAGTGGCGGTTTCGAGCACAACGCCGAGATGCGCACCAAGTACCAGCGTCAGCCCATCACCACCGAGTGGACCACCGGTGCGGCCGCCAACACCGGCGACGGCATCATCGCGGGCATGGAGGCGGGCGGCGCCGTCGGCTTCATGGAGGACGCCTGGTGGGGGCCGACCGTCTTCAAGGGCGGTAGACCGTGGTTCGCACTGGCCGAGCGCAATCTGCCCGGCACCATCATGGTCAACGCCGACGGCAAGCGATTCGGTAATGAGTCCGCTCCTTACGTCGAGGCTGTGCACACCATGTACGGCGGCGAATACGGGCAGGGTGACGGTCCCGGCGAGAACATCCCCTCGTGGCTGGTGTTCGACCAGCGCTACCGGAACCGGTACATCTTCGCCGGATTGCAGCCTGGTCTGCGGTTTCCGTCCCGCTGGATGGAAAACGGCAACATCGTCAAGGCCGACACCCTCGAGGAGTTGGCGGCCGAGATCGGCGTGCCCGCGGACAACCTCGCCGCGTCCGTCGCCCGGTTCAATACCTTCGCCGAGATCGGCAAGGACGAGGACTTCGGCCGCGGCGACAGCCATTACGACCGGTACTACGGCGATCCGACCGTGAAGCCCAACCCCTGCCTGGCCGGGCTGGTGCAAGGCCCGTACTACGCGGCCAAGATCGTGCCCGGCGACCTCGGCACCAAGGGCGGCCTGGTCACCGATACCGCGGGCCGCGTGCTGCGGGAAGACGAGAGCGTCATCGAGGGCCTGTACGCCTCCGGCAACTCCAGCGCCCCGGTGATGGGCCACACCTACGCGGGCCCCGGCGCCACTATCGGCCCCGCGATCACCTTCGGATACCTGGCGGTGCTGGATATCGTCGAGCGGAAGAAGCTGTCGACCAAGTCCGCCGCCGAGGCGTAAGCGATCGACGCGGTGCCCGTCCCATGGAGCGGACGCCCCCTTGCTCGGTCCGACGTGGACGCCGCAGGATCGATCCGAGGCCACCGTCACCGCGAGCGACGGACCGGAGGTCGCCTCGGATCGACCCGGCAAGGACGCGGCCGACCGAAGGCCGCCTGCATCGGACAGCGGACGCTGTCCACAAGCACTCACAAGGAGAACTCGATGCCCATCGACCCGAAAATCGCACTCGGCGCGGAGCTTCCGAGCCGCGAGTTCGCGTGGTCGCCGTCCGACGTGCAGCTCTACCAGCTCGGGCTGGGTGCGGGCACCCGCTGGACCGACCCCGCCGAGCTGCGCTACCTCGGCGACCGCACCCCGCAGGTGCTGCCGACGTTCGCGACCGTTGCGGCCACGCTGCACGACACCGAGCCGCCGAAGGTGCAGTTCCCAGGCATCGACATCGATCTGGCGAAGGTGGTGCACGGACATCAGGAGGTCGAGGTGCACCGTCCGATTCCGGCCGAGGGCAAGGCGACGAGCACCGGGCGGATCACGGAACTGTGGGACAAGGGCTCCGCCTCCGTTGTCGTGCAGGAGCAGACCGTCACCGGTTCCGACGGCGCGCCGTTGTGGACCGCACGCTCGTCCATCTTCGCCAAGGGTGAGGGCGGCTTCGGCGGCGAACGCGGCCCGAGCACCAAGTCCGTGCTGCCCGATCGCGCACCGGATTTCGAGGTCACCACACCGACACTGCCGCAGCAGGCGCTGCTGTACCGGATGTCCGGCGACCGCAACCCGCTGCATTCGGACCCCGAATTCGCCCGCGCCGCCGGCTTCCCCAACCCGATCCTGCACGGCCTGTGCACCTACGGGATCGTCTGCAAGACCGCAACCGATACCGTGCTCGACTCGGACGCGAGCCGGGTCGCCGGATTCCGCGCGCGCTTCGCCGGAGTGCTCTACCCCGGTGAGACCATTCGCACCCGGATCTGGCGCGAAGGCGATGAGCTGACCATCGCGGCCACCGTGGTCGAACGCGACGATGCCCCCGTACTCAGCGACGTCACCCTGCGGTTCCTGCCCGTCTGATCAGCCCGCGGCCGCGGCGGATCCGTCGTCGGAACGGCCGCGTCGAGCGGCGAGGCCCTGGATTATCAAGGTGTACAGCACGATCACCAGGATCGGCGCCGCTATCGGTGCCCAGGCCAGGCGCAGCGGCAGCAGCGCCGCACCGACGGCTGCCGCCGCGAATCCGACGGCTCCGACCGCCGACGGCACGGTCGTCGGGACCACCCCGACCGGCGCGGACACGGTCGCGGCGTTCAACAGGTAGGTGGTGGCAACCAATCCCGTTGCGGCGGCGGCGAGTACGCCGGTGTCTGCGACGGCGAGCACACCGATCGCCAGCAGCACCGCCGCGACGGCCGCGAGCCGGAACCACCAGCCCGCGGCGACCAGGATCAAGGCCGGGATGCCTGCCCACGGCGTCATCAGGGTTACCGATGCCACCAGCAGCGCACCGGACAGGACGGCGAGGAAACGGATCATCGGCGCACCCGAACGGTGCGCCGGTGCTCCGGGATCAGGCGCATGACTTCATCGAGCCGCACACCGTCGGGCCACGCCACGATGTCCACGCCGACGGTGCCCATGTCCCGGTACATCGAGGTGCGCTCCAGCTGCCACATTCTGGCCAGCGTCGGATCGAGGTGATCGTAGAAGGGGGTGCCGCGCAGGACATCCACGACGACCACGACGTGCCCGCGTTTGCGCAGATCGATCAATGCCAGCGCGAATTGGGTGTCCAGCAGGGTGGAGAAGGCGACGATGATGGCGCCGGGTGGCACTGCCCCGTGCGGCGCCAGCGTGCCGGTGGTCGGGATATGCTCGTCGCCGACATCGAGCACTGTGTCGACGATCCGATAGAACTGGCGGCGCCCGATATCCGGCCGCAGCCAGCGCGGGGACTGACCGAGGCAGACGACCGCGGTGCGATCACCCGCCTGCAATGTCGACTGCACCACCTGCGCCGCGCCGCGCACCGACAGCTCCAAGGATTCGGTCGCAGGCCCCGGTGCCTGCTGCGAAGTATCCACGAGCACAACCACATCCGCGGAACGGTTCGTCAGGCGCTCGGTGACATACAGCCTGCCGCGCCGTGCGCTCACCGGCCAGTTCACAATCCGCAGCTGGTCACCAGGGGCATAGGCGCGAATGTCGGCGTACTCCACGCCGGGACCGTGTTTGCGGGTCAGGTGAATGCCGAGTCGTTCAGGAAGCTCGATGCGTGGTAACCGCATTCGCTGCGGGTCGGTGATCGGATAGACGAACAGCTGACCTGCGGGCAGCACCGCGGTGGCCACCGACAGTCCCGCCGGGCTCAGCGCGGAAATCCGCACCGACAGCGGATACCGACCCCAACGGTCGGCCGTCAACGCCATCCGCAGCCCGGCGGGAGCCGTCCCGGAATCACTCGCCTCCTCGACTTCGATCCCGAGTCTTTCCACCGGTTCCGGCTTGCAGCGCAGCAGCGCATGGCCGGATTCGACGAAGGCGGCGATGGTGAGCACGACCTCCTCCGTCTCGAAGCACCGCAGGGTCCCGCCGCCGTCGACCTGAATTCTGGTCCGCGACTGTTGCCACGGCGCGGTGGCGAGCACACCAAGCAGCGGTGCGGCGAAGACGACGAGCTGCCATCGGCCCAGCACCACCGCGAGCAGCAATGCCAAGGCCGCGCACGCCGCGAGCATGAACACCAATGGCGCTGGCCGCCACTGTAATTCGGCCTCGATGATCGTGCTCGCGTCGCGATGTGTCATGTCACCGAAGCGCGCGGTACCGGAAGGCGGCGCAATAGCTCGCCGATGACGTCCTCGCCGCGGATCCGGCGCACCCACATCTCCGGGCGCAGCGTGATGCGGTGCGACATCGCCGGAATCGCCAGCGCTTTCACGTCTTCGGGAATCACGTAGTCCCGGCCGAGCAGTAAGGCTCGTGCGCGCGACATCTGCACCAGGTCCAATTCGGCACGCGGGCTCGCGCCCACCTCCACCTGTGGATGCCCGCGCGTTGCGGCCGCGAGCGCGACCACGTAGCTGACGACGTCGGGATGCACCGTGACGAACTCGACCGACTGACGCATTTCCAGCAGCCCGTTCGCGTCTACCACCTGGCCCACCGTCGGCGGGGTCGAGCCACGCTCCAGCCGGCGGCGGATCATCTGGGTCTCGTCGTGCTCGGAGAGATAGCCGAGCCGCAGCTGGATCGCGAACCGGTCCAGCTGCGCCTCCGGCAGCGGATAGGTGCCCTCGTATTCGATCGGGTTGTCGGTCGCGAGCACGACGAAAGGCTGTGGCAGCAGATAGGTTTCGCCATCTATGCTGACCTGCCCCTCGGCCATGGCCTCCAGCAGCGCCGCCTGCGTCTTCGGCGGGGTCCGGTTGATCTCGTCGGCCAGCAGCAGATTCGTGAACACCGGCCCGCGCCGGAAATTGAACCGCCCCGAGGCCATGTCGTAGATGGTGGACCCGAGCAGATCCGCGGGCAGCAGGTCCGGCGTGAACTGCACGCGGGTGAATTCCAGCCCGAACGCGGCGGCGAAGGATCTGGCGATGAGTGTTTTGCCGAGGCCGGGTAGGTCCTCGATCAGGACATGACCGCCGGACAACACGGCGATCATGATCAGCTGCAACTCATCCCGCTTGCCGACGATGACCCGGGACAACTCCCGAAGCACCGCCTCGCTGCGCTGGACGGTCGCGTCCATCGGCATCGTCATTTGTCTTCCCGCACTTGCCTCAACCCATTCTCCTTAGACCACGTTCGATTGGGCACGATCGGGGCCCTACACGGTTACGCACGCTCCTCCGGGCCTGACCTCTCATGCCCGGCATTACATTCTCTGAAGGCGCCGCAGGATTTCATCCAGCACCGCCCGCCCCGGTGCGCGAGTCGTCTGATCGCGCAGTGACGAGTTCGCCGGATCCACCCAGCGCCACAGCTCCGGGCCGAACTGCAGCATCCCCGCAGCCTCGGTCGCTCTGCGGTTCTTTGCGACCCGCAGGCCGGTGGACAACTCGAACTCCTTGGCCAGCAACGGACGCAGGTGCCGATCCCACTCGGCCCTGGTCCCGTCCGCGCGGTCGGCAAGCATCTCCGCCCTGGCATGCCAGTTGTGCAGCATCTCCGCAGGGCCGTTCTGGATTTCGTCGGTGTCGGTGTCGGTGTCCTGGCTCGGCGCCGACCGGGCGCGCAGCGACCAGATCAGCTGCGTGAGCGCGAGCGCCACCGGAATTCCGGCGAGGATCAGCATCGCGCCGCGGGCCTTGCCGAAAGTAATGAGCTCGATCAGTACGACGACGGCCACCGCACCGATCGCGATTCCCATGCGATTCACACCGGCACCTCACCTTGCAGATCGGCAAGCACAATGCGCAGCAATTGTTCGGCCCGCATCCGCTGCCACTCGAGCATCGAGTGTGGACTGAACCTGGCCTCCTCGAACAGCGCGACCAGTTCCCGTGCGGACGCGTCGTGCAGCGCGCCGCGTTCGAAGGCGCGCGCCAGCACCTCCATCGGGGTGTCCGAGGCCAATGGTGCGGCCGCGCGATCGAAGGACAGGCCGTGTTCCATGGCAACGTAGCAGGCGATGATCGCGGTGCGTGGGTCCTGGCCTGGCGCGTTCATCGCGGCGAGGCCCATTTCGGCGGCCCTGGCCAGTGAACCGACAACCTTCGGCGTGGCCGCTGCCGTGGACGCGGGCCCCGGAACCGGCTTGCGCCGGACTATCACCGCGATCACCACCAGGCCGATAATGGCCACGGCGACCAGCACGATGGCCGCGACCGTCGCCAGCAGCAGCTCGGTGCCGGTCAGCTGGGCGGACGGTCCGGACGGATCCGGTGGCGAGGTGACGACGACCTGTTCGGTCGGTTCGGCGGATCCGGTGGGGGGCGGCGGCCGATCGGCACCGCCTTCGCGGCGAAAGCCGACGAAGAAGACCGCGGATGCCGCCGCGACCACCAGCGAAAGACCCGCAAGCACGGCCAGCACCAGCAGCCCAAGCCTGCCGAGACGCCCGGATCGGCGTTCCACGACGCGATCGGACACCGGCATGGCCAAAGGCAGCCGATGCTGACTCGCGATTACCCCGGCGATCAGAATGACGACCGAGACGGTAAGCAGCACCGGCATCAACGCCACCGCGAGCGCCGACGGAATAGATCGGGGCTGTGCGGGGCCGCTCGCTCCCGGGATGTGTCCGCGTAACGCGATCGCGGCAAACGCAACCAGCGTGATCAGCACGATCACGCGCAATATCGGCGCTCGCGCCCCGGCCACTTCGTTACCGCCACATCTGAGTACTGCACAAAACAGCCACATAGTTACATGCCGAGCGGTCGGCTCGGGAGCGAATCGAATACTTAGGACTGGCTTCTCTTTATCTCGCGACACCACGGCTCCGGCTTGGTGAGCAGGTCCTATCAGCCCTGATCAGACCCCATCACAAAGGATGCGGGCGAATCTTGTGACGCAGCTGGACATCCTCGGCGTGTAAGGCGTCAATCGGCGTCGCGGTTGAGGTGGTGGTGACCAGGTTCCGGTCGATCGGACAGTGCCCGCCGGGTGGGTGACCACCGTGGCCGGCCTGTCCGAGGAGCTGTGCCGACCCGGGGTTCACAGAGGCAGCGCTGGGCACGTCGGGTGGGTGACAAACCGTGGCAGCCCGTCCGAGGAGCTGTGCCTACCAAGGGTTTACCGGGCAGTGCTGGGCACGTCGAGTGCCGTACCCGACTTACCTCCCGCAGTCAGGTACGCGATGTCAGGTTCCAGCCCGGTCAACCGGCTGTGGTCCGGTCTCGAGAACCGACATCACAGAGAAATGGCTGGCACACGCTGTCATGCGAGTGCCACCACAAACCAACGCACACCCTCCCGCCACAAAACGCCCCGTGCCGTACCCGATCAGCACCACCAGACACACCCACTACGAACCGAACACCCGCTACACAGGTGCCCGGCATGCGGGCCACCCGAGTCGCGGGGAACCGCTGTATCCGATCAGCAGAGCGGACACACTTACTTCGAACCGAGCACCCAGTACACGGGGTGTCCGGTGCTGACATGGGGTGCCCGGTGGTGAACTCGCTAGGCGGCTGCCGCGCCTGCGGTCGATAGCGGTCTTTGCGCTCGTGCTGGTGGCGGGTCGTGCGGCGACGGGGTCGGGTCAGGCTGTGCTAGCTCGGTCAACCGGCTGGCTGTTCGCGAAAGGTCCGAGAGGGGGACGTCGGCGACCAGATCTGCCAGTGGCGCTTGGGCCGATATGGTGAGCTGGAGGTCTGCGTCGTACAGCACGTCGACCAGGTTCACCAGGCGCATCGCCCAGTCGAGTGGCACATCGCGCAGACGTGGCACATTGCAGAGGGTCCAGTTCGAAAAGTGTTGGGCCAGTTCGACATAGTCGGCGGACGAGGTCGGGGTTCCGCACAGGGCGGCGAAGTCGATGACGATCGACACGCCGTCGACAGCTCGTGCGTGGACGTGCTGAGTGCCGACGGTCAACTCGGCGCCACCGGCTGGCGCGGCAGCTAGGCCGGACGAGTCGGACGAAACGCTCGACTCGTCGGACGTGGCCGCCCGATACGGCAGGCCCGATTCGACATCACTGTCCAGGTCCGACTCGGAGTTCAGGCCCGGCACGAGGTTCGGCTCCTGCGGCCGCGTCGATCGTTCGGGGCGTAGCAGGTATCGGCCCGCTACGAAGCCGGTTGGTGCGCCACTGTGCGAGGTGCGGGTGCGGTAGTCGAGAGGGCCGTCGACCGAGAGGACGTCCAGGTTGGCGATGATGCGGGCGATGGTCGGCAGAAAGCGGTCGTGGAACAGCGGATTGGGGAGCAGGTCCTGCGGCGGGTAGTTCGAGGTCGCCACCAGCATGATGCGGCGGGCGAACAGCGTGTCCAGCGTTCGGGCGATCAGCATCGCGTCACCGATGTCGTGCACGTGGAATTCGTCGAAGCACACCAACTCGGCGTCACCGAGCAGGGCGTCGATGGCGCGATCGATGGATCCGGATGCCGCTAGGGCCGTGTGTAATTGAGCGAAGAAGCTGTGGAAATGGAAGCGCCGCTTGCGATTCGATGTGACGCTGGTGAAGAACCGGTCCATGAGCATCGTCTTGCCGCGCCCCGGCCTGCCGTGCAGATAGATGCCGCGATGGCGCTTGACCGGGCGGCCGCGCCGGTCGACGAGTTCACCGAGCCGGGCGGCCACCCGCACCTGGTCAACATCCAATTCGATTGCACCGATACCCATGACATCCTCCTGATCCTCTACAGTTGTAGAGGATCAGGAAATGCGCCCGCCAGGAAAGGTGACGATGTCCACAGCCGACCGTCGCTCGCTGATCGTCGACGCCGCGATCGATCTGATTGCCACCAAAGGCATCCGGGCACTCACCCACCGCGCCATCGATACCGTGCTCGACCTCCCTACCGGCTCGGCCTCGTACTACTTCCGCACCAAACGCGCACTCATCGAAGCCATCGCGGACCGAATCACCAGCCGCTCCCGCGCGGACTTCCGCGCCGCGCACTTCGCCGACGCACAGCTCAACGATCTCGATCCCGCCGCGGAGCGGACAGCGGCAGCACCGCTTGATTCGAGCGACGTCGCCCGCGCCATCGCGACCTGGCTCGACGGGCTACTGGCGCAGCGTCGCCATCACTTGATCGTCCGGCATGCACTGATCATCGACCTGCTGGCCGATCCGGACCTGCACACCAGGCTGGTGCAAAGCCTCTTCTCGGTCGACCGCGCCCGAAACCTCTTCCAAGCCATGGACTTTCCTTCCCCCGATGCAGCTGCCGCGAACTTCATCGCGGTCATCGAGGGTGCCGTCTTCGACCGCTTCGCAGGAGCCCGCACTCGTCTACCCGCGGGGACACCCGAAAGCGTCGACCAGCTCACCGCACTGCTATCGCCTTACCTCGCTCGGCCTTGATACGACGCAATCGGCGCACCTGATCCCTGGTATCCCGAGTAGGCCATTCACCGGAACGACGGTCACCGATGCCAGCCGCGTTCGCTGTAGGTGCTGCCGGTGGAAAAGGCGCGGATTCCGGCGAGCGGATAGCGGATGATCGAGTCCTCGGGCAAGGCATCGAGTGCAAACCAGCGAAGTTCGTAGGACTTGTCCGGCTCGCGATTGGTCGGGTCGCCGGTCCAGCGCGCCACCTCGAAGAACAGCCCGAGGCGGGCTTCGCGTCCGGAGCTGATCACGTGGGCGGTATGAAAGAGACGCAGATCCGCCGGATCAATGACGATGCCGATCTCCTCGTGCGCCTCACGCACCGCGGCGGCAGCCACGGACTCACCCGCTTCGAGCTTGCCCGCGGGCAGATGCCAGAGCCCGTCGAACTCGTCGTCGCTGCGCCGCTTGCTGAGCAACAGCTGATCGGCGCGGATGAGCAGGACATGAACGTCGACAACGTGCCGGTCGGTCATAGGACTCCTCATAAGGCAGTGGTGCCGCTCCAACTTACGCAGACCGGCCCGATGCTCAGGATCCGATACCGAGTTCGAGTGGAATCGCGCCACGCAACAGGGCGTGGGCGCGGTCCAGGTCCATCGAGCCGCTCAGCCAGCGCATGCTGAGGCCTTCGACAAGGACGGTGAGGCGCTCGGCAGCGTCCTCGGGCGATACCACTGACGGGACACGTCCTGCGCGCTGCGCGCCACGAATGACCTCGCTCAGATAGTCGTTCCAGCGTGCGGTGGCGGCGCGAAGCTGGTCACGCAGTTCCGGCTGGAAGACAGCGGTCGCGCGGGATTCGCCCCACGCGGTGCTGTTCTCCACGATCAGCGGGGTGTCCTGCAATTCCAGGAGCAGCACCTCCTCGAGGTGACCGAGCGGATCGCCCACCGCATCAATCGACGGCTCGGTGTATCGCTCGGCCCGATTGCTGATGAAGTCCACGGTCTGGCTGAGCAATCCCGCCCGGTCCCGGAAGTGGTAGTAGATCAGCGAGGTCGAGACGCCGGCCGCTTCGGCAAGCTCCTCCACCCGCAGGCCTCGGATACCGCGCTGTGCGACTACCCGGGCCGCGGATTCCAGGATGTGATCGCGACGAGACATGATCCGATGCTACCGTGATCCTGACTGAAATTTTAGTCAGGAATTGAATCGGAGCCGACGCCATGGAGAACCACGTGTCCCGCCGCACTGCTTTGAGCGCCATCGCCGCGACCGGCATGCTCGCCGCCGGCGTCTCGGCATGCGGATCAGCCGACCCGTCCGACAGCGCAGCGCCCACTTCCCGCCGAGGAGCCACCCCGGCTTCGACCGATCCGTCGAGCTCTGGCCGCCGATTCGGTGCCGAGTGGGACAGTCACGCACGCACCTTCATGGCATGGCCGGCGCTCGAGTCCGTCTGGGGTCCGTACCTCGGCGGCGTCCGCGAGAACATCGCGGAGTTGGCGGCGGCCATCGCGGACTACGAATACGTCGTGATGCTGGCCAGGGCCGATCAGCGAGACGCGGCCCAGCGGGCGTGCGGCTCCGGTGTCGAGGTCATTTCGCTTGCGGTGGACGACCTCTGGGCCCGCGACACCGTGCCGGTTTTCGTCGAGCAGTCGGGCGAAGTCGTCGGCGTCGACCTCAACTTCAATGGCTGGGGCAACAAGCAGGTTCGCGACAATGACGGAAACATCGGCCGAAACCTTCTGCCGCAGTTCGGGATAACACGCGAGCAGGCCCCTTTGGTCTCCGAAGGCGGCGCGTTGGAAACCGACGGTGATGGCACCCTGTTGGTCACCGAGAGCTCGATCGTCAACGACAACCGCAACCCGGGCAAGAGCCGCGATCAGCTCGAGGCCGAGCTGAAGCAGGCCCTCGGCATCGAAAAGGTGATCTGGTTCGCGGGTGTCCGCGGCGAGGATGTCACCGACGCCCACATCGACTGCCTCGTCCGCTATGTCGCACCTGGAATCGTCCTGCTGAACAACCCCTTTCCCGGCGCACCCGCCGACTCCTGGTCCCGCTCGGCGGATCAGGCGCGGGCCGTCCTCGCCGAGTCCACCGACGCGCGCGGTCGCCGACTCGAGGTCATCGACCTACCCGAGCCCGACCCCGGCCGAATCACCGGCGAGGGCGACGAGTTCGTATCCAGCTATGCGAACTTCTACATCGGCAACGGTGCGGTATTCCTCCCCGAATTCGGCGACAAGCGCGCCGACGACCGCGCCGAGGGCATTCTGCGCGACCACTTCCCCGGCCGCGACGTTGTTGCGATACCGATCGACGACATCGCCGCGGGCGGCGGCGGCATCCACTGCGCCACCCACGACCAGCCGGGCCGACCGGCCGCTTGATCGCGAGCCGGGCTCGACGCCGGGACAGCGGCAGACACCTTCCCGCCACCCGGCGACGGCCATGCAATCCCGGCCTACGCCGGGATCGGAGTCAGTTGGCGCTGAGCACCAGGCCCGAGGTCGGCACGCCGGTTCCCGCGGTGACCAGGATGTTCCGCAGGTCTTGGACCGGGTTGACGGAGGTGCCACGGATTTGGCGGACGGCCTCGGCAATGCCGTTCATGCCGTGGATATACGCCTCACCGAGCTGGCCGCCGTGCGTATTCAGCGGAAGGCGGCCGCCCATTTCGATGGCACCGTCGGCGATGAAATCCCGTGCCTCGCCGCGCCCACAGAAACCGAGCTCCTCCAACTGCATGAGGACGAACGGGGTGAAGTGGTCGTAGAGGATGGCGGCCTGCATGTCGTCGGGCTGTAGTCCGCTCTGCGCCCAGAGCTGCTCGCCGACCAGACCCATTTCGGGGAGACCCGTCATAGCGTCGCGGTAGTAGCTGGTCATGACGTATTGGTCGGCGCCGGAACCCTGTGCGGCGGCGGCGATTACGGCGGGACGCTGTGGCAGGTCGCGCGCGCGTTCGGCGCTGGTGACGACGATCGCGACACCGCCGTCGGACTCCTGACAGCAATCGAGCAGGTGCAGCGGTTCGGCGATCCAGCGCGAATTCTGGTGGTCTTCCAGCGTGATCGGCTTGCCGTAGAAGAAAGCGTTCGGGTTCACCGCGGCGTGCTTGCGGTCCGCGACTGCCACCCGACCGAAATCCTCGCTCGTCGCGCCATAGACATGCATGTAGCGGCGGGCGACCATGGCCACCTGCGCGGCGGGCGTGCCGAGACCCTGCGGATACGACCAGCCCGCGTCGATACCCGAGGAGGTCGGCGCGGTGGCGAGGGCCGTGGAGAACTGGCCGAAGCGCGACACCGAACGCTCGTTGAACGCCCGATAGGCGACCACCACATCGGCAACGCCGGTGGCGACCGCCATCGCCGCCTGCTGGACGGTGGCGCATGCCGCGCCGCCGCCATAACCGATGTGACTGAAGAACTTCAGCTGCGGGATCCCCACGGCGCGGGCGACCGCGGCCTGGGTGTTGGTATCCATGGTGAACGTGGTCAGGCCGTCGACGTCGGCCGGGGTCAAGCCCGCATCGGCCAGCGCGGCGGTGACCGCCTCCGCGGCCAGCCGGAGTTCACTGCGCCCGGAGTCCTTGGAGAAGTCGGTGGCTCCGATGCCGACGATGGCGGCGCGGCCGGAAAGCTCAGTCATTCGAACTCCGATAGGCGATAACGGCTTTCGCCGTGATGTGGTCACCGAGGCTGTCGCGGCCGACGACGTCGATATGGATGTCGTCGCCGGAGACCTCGGTCACCGTGCCGGAAAGGGTCAGCGTGTCACCGGCATACAGCGGCACACCGAGCCGCAGCGCGATCGATTTCACGATGGCGCGCGGTCCGGCCCAGTCGGTGACGAAGCGCTGCACCAACCCGGTGTCGGTGAGGATGTTGACGAAGATGTCCTTGGAACCGCGGGCCACCGCCTTGTCCCTGTCGTGGTGCACATCCTGAAAATCCCTGGTGGCCAGGGCGGTGCTGATCACGAAGGTCGGATCAGCGGTGATGACCAACTCCGGCAGCACGGTGCCCACCTGTGCGGCGGCGGGTTCGACGGTGGCGGTCATGCCGTCACCCGCCAGACCGGCAGCACGACCTCGTCGTCGAGCTTGTCGAACTCCACCTCGACCGGCAGCCCGACCCGCACCTGCGCGGGGTCGATGCCGCGCAGTTCACCGAGCATGCGCACGCCTTCCTCCAATTCGACCAGTGCGACGACGAACGGCAGTTGCCGACCAGGCACCTTCGGCGCGTGATGGACGACGTAGCTGAATACTTCGCCGCGTCCCGAGGCGACCACGTAGTCGGTCTGTTCGGACTTGTCTTTCCAGATCGCCGGGATCGGCGGATGCCGCAGCGTGCCGTCCGGCAGCTGCTGGATTCGTAGCTCGCCCGCTGTGGTTCCGGCCCAGAAGAATTCGGTGTCCCAGGAAACCAGGGGTTTGACGCGGTCTCCGGCGGGCTCTTTCGGTGCGGGTGCGGCAGCGGTGCCTGGCACGAACTTCAATAGGCGGAAAAGCATCTCGGCGACGACCTCGTCGCCCACCTGCCAGCTGGTCTGGAAGGTGACGAACCAGCCCTCCCCCAGTGCGGTCCGCTTCGGGCCGCGGATGTCGTCCAGTCTGCTGGTGACGGTCAGCTGCTCACCGACATTCAGATACCGGTGGTAGGTCTGCTGGCAGTCGGTGGCGACCACCGAGGTGTAGCCCGCACTGTCGAGCAAGTCGGTGACCTGTGCCATCGGATCATCGGCAGGTCGAGAACCCTTGAGCCCGAACATGGTCCACACCTGCGCCATCGCCGGCGGCGCCACGATGCCGGGGTGGCCCGCGGCGATGGCAGCCGCCTCGTCGACGTAGATGGGATTCGAATCTCCCAGCGCCTCCACCCAGTTGTTGATCATCGACTGGTTCACCGGGTCCCGCCCGGGACGGGGCGCGCAGTCCCCCGCCGCGATAATGTGCTCGGCGGCGGCGGTGATCGCTTCCGGGGTCAGGGTTTCCGGCACGCGCGGCTCCTTTGGTTGTTCACTATCTCGGTACTCGCGGCAGTTGCAGCCCAGACGAGGCAACCAGCTCGCGCATCACTTCATTGACGCCGCCGCCGAAGGTCACCACCAGGTTCTGCTTGGTTCTGCGATCCAGCCAGATCAGCAGTTCGGCGGTGGCCGGATCGGCCGGATCGCCGTAACGGCCGATGATTTCCTCCGCCAACCGGCCCGCTTCCTGCAGTGATTCGGTGGAGAACACCTTGGTGGCCGACGCATCGGCGATGACGGTGGACTGGTCACCGTCGACGGTCGCGGCTACCTGCCAGTTCAGCAGTTCGTTCAGCCGGACCATGGCGTGGATGCGGCCGAGCGAGCGGCGCACGTCGGCCTCGGCGAGCACGCCGCGCGGCTGCGCCCAGTCGTGCACCTTGTCGTAGAGCTGCTCGATCTTGCCGGAGGGACCGAGGCTGACCCGCTCGTGATTGAGCTGGGTGGTGATCAGCCGCCAGCCTCGATTTTCCTCGCCGACCACCATGTTCGCCGGAACCCGGACATTGTCGAAGTAGGTGGCGTTGGTGTGGTGCGCGCCGTCACAGGTGATGATCGGAGTCCAGGAGTAGCCGGGATCCTTGGTGTCCACGATCAGGATCGTGATGCCGCGGTGGCGCGACTCGACCGATCCGGTGCGGCAGGCCAGCCAGACGTAGTCGGCCTCGTGTGCGCCGGTGGTGAAGATCTTCTGTCCGTTGATGATCCAGTCACCGGACTCGTCGCGAACGGCGCTGGTGCGCAGCGACGCGAGATCGGTGCCCGCCTCGGGTTCGGAGTAGCCGATCGCGAAATGGATATCACCGGAAAGGATTCCCGGCAGGAACTGCTGCTTCTGCTCGTCGGTGCCGAACTGCTGCAACGTCGGTCCGACCGTCAGCAGCGTGACAAGCGGCAGCGGCACATCGGCGCGCACCGCTTCGTTGAAGAAGATCTGCTGTTCCATCGGCCCGAAGCCCTGGCCGCCGTACTCCTTCGGCCAGCCGACGCCCAGCCTCCCGTCGCGGCCCATCCGGCGGACGACCGCGCGATAGGCGTCGCCGTGCCGGTTCACCGCCATCTCGGCCTCCTCTTCGGGAGTCACGAGATCGGCGAAGTACGCACGCAATTCGGCGCGCAGCAGGCGCTGTTCCTCGGTCAGGTCGATGAACATCTTGCCCCCAATCGATCGAGTCGGAACGATTCGCCACCGAGCCAGCGGGCGATGTCCTTGGCCTGTGAGTAGTAGCGATGCATCGGGTGGGTGATATCCACTCCGAGCCCGCCGTGCAGGTGATGGCACTTCTGCATGGCGGCGGGTAGTTCCGACGCCACGGTGTAGGCCAGGACATCGAGATCGTCGTCGATCCGCTCCTGGTGCGCGGTGCCGGCATCGTCCTGAGCCAGCGCCCAGTTCGCCGATACGGCGGCGGCGTGCAGGGTGCGCGAGACGACATACACATCGGCGATCTGCTGTGCCACCGCCTGGAATTCGGCAAGCGGCCTGTTGAATTGCCTGCGTGTACGCACATGCTCGGCGGTCAATGCGAGGGCGCCCTTCAGCAGCCCGTCCGCGACGGAGCCGATCGCGGCGACCGCGAATCGATGCAGCTCCGCGATGCCGCCGGGCAGCAACCGCTCGGCCGGAATCTCGACCTGATCGAGCCGCACGCTGCATTCGGGTATTCCGCCGGATACCGGTGACGGCGTCAGCGTGAGTCCCTCGGCATCCGATTCGACGAGCGCGATACCGGAATTTGTGGGAATCAGCAGCCAGCGCGCCTGCTCGGCGTAGGGCACGGCGACCTTGTGGCCGGTAATTCGCACCGAATCACCTTCGGAAACCGCTGTGCCGTTTCGAGCGCCCTGCAAGCAGACGCTAGCGGTCGTTTCCGGCTTGACCACGAACGGGTTGGCAGGCTCGCTCAACGCCGCCGTTAACACGGCACCCTTCGCTACCTCGGGGAATACCCGCTCGGCAACGCTGTCGGGCAGCATCGCCAAGAGCGGCAGCAGCCCGAAGCCGAGCGTCGACACGGCGGGCACCGCCACCGCTTCGGTGGCCAACTCGGTCAGCAGCACCGCCACTTCCGGCAGGCCCATGCCGTCACCGCCGAAACGCTCCGGCAACGCGACCGACAGCAAGCCGCTGTCGACGAGCTTCGGCCACAGCTCGATATCACGTGCCGGTTCATGTTCCAGCAAACTCACGACGACCTCGGCCACGGCGTCCTGGCCCTCGTCCCTGGTGAAGTCCACGCTTTTCTCCCAGTTGACTAGTCGACTAGCTGTCCGTGTCGCGGGGTAGTCCGAGGATCCGCTCACCAGCCACGGTCAACAGAATCTGCTCGGTCCCTCCTGCGATCGACAAACAGCGTGTGAGCAGGAACTCTTTTACCACTTCCGAGTCCTGCGCACCGATAGGACCTGCCGTTTCCACGGCGAATTCGGCAACCGCCTGGCGATGGCGGACACCGACGAGCTTGCGCACACTGCTCTGCGCGCCCGGATCACCGCCCGCCAGCATCCGCACTGCTGCGCGTTGCTCCAGCAACAATCCAGCGATCGCATCGGATACGAACCCGCCGAGCCGATCGTTCAGCAGCTCCGCGCCGGGGCCGGTCGCGGGCAGTTTGGCGATGAGCTCCTCGAGCACAGGCCCGATTCCATTGCCGCCCATGGCGACCCGCTCGGTCGACAGGGTCGAGCGGGCGATCTTCCAGCCGTTGTTCAGCGCGCCGACCACACAGTCGTCAGGCACGAAGACATCGTCGAGGAACACCTCGCTGAAGCGCGCCTCACCGGTGATCTGCACAAGCGGGCGTACCTCGAGCCCCGAGCTGCGCATATCGACAACGAAGTAGCTGATACCACGGTGCTTGGGCAGTTCGGCGTCGGTGCGGGCCAGGCAGATACCCCAGTTCGCCTTGTCGCCCAACGACGTCCACACCTTCTGGCCACGCAGCACCCAGCCGCCGTCGACCTTCTTGGCGGTGGTGCGCAGCGCGGCCAGATCCGAACCGGCCCCCGGTTCGCTGAACAGCTGACACCAGACGACCTCGCCGCGCAGTGTCGGCCAGGCGAATCGTTCGATCTGCTCCGGGGTTCCGTGTTGCAGCAGGGTGGGCACCGCCCAGCCACCGATCGCCAGATCCGGGGATTCCAGCCCCGCACGGCGCAGTTCTTCCGAAATCACCAGACCCGTCATCGGATCCGCGCCACGGCCGTACGGCGCGGGCCAGTGCGGCATGACAAGCCCGGCTTCGACCATGGCATCGCGGCGCTGCTCGGCGGGCAGCGCCGCGATCGCGGCCACCTCGGCGGCCAGTTCGTTCGCACTGGTGTCGTCGACGGCGACACCGTCGGCAGTGTTCGATTGGCGGCGTTCGCGGGACCCTTCGCGGTCACGCTCCGCTACCTCCTCCGGGTCCGTCGCTCGCGCCGCGGCGAAAACCCGGTCCGCTCCGGTGGTTCGGCGGCGTCCGGCGCGGGTCAGCTCGGTCACCCTGGCCCGCCAACGCGCGGAACCGCCGAGCAATTGCCGCAGGGCCACCGCTCGGCGCAGATAGAAGTGCGCGTCGTGCTCCCAGGTGAATCCGATGCCGCCGAGCACCTGGATGCAGTCCTTCGCGGTCTCGACCGCGGCATCCAGGGAAATGGCCGCGGCGATCGCGGCCGCGATGGACAGCTCGGCGCCGCCTTCGTCGACCGCGGCAGCGGCATCGGCCGCGACGGCACGGATCAGCTCGGCGCGGCAGAGCATCCAGGCGCACATGTGTTTGACCGCTTGGAAAGACCCGATCCGACGCCCGAATTGCTCACGCACCTTGGCGTATTCGACCGCGGTCTCCAGGCACCAGCCGGCCAGCCCGGCGAGCTCGGCGGTGACAAGCACCACCACGAGATCCTCGACCGGGTACGGCGACTGGAACATTCGCGCGGCCGGCACCCGCACCTCGGCGCAGTGCACCCTGGCCAGCGGCGTACTCGGATCCAACGGCGGCAGTGGTTCGACTCGCAGACCTTCGGCATCCGCTGGAATCAGGCACCAGCGCTGCCCATTCGGGGTGTGCACCGATAGCAGCACCGCGGTTTCCGATGCGGCACCGAGTACCGAATCCCAGACACCGGTGAGCAACAGCTCACCGGACGCTGCCGGTACGCTCACTCCGGATTCGACAAGGAAGTCGAGCGCGACTCCGCACGGCACGTCCTCATCGATGGCGCCCGCGGTGACCAGATTCGCCAATGCCGTTGCCAGCACCGGTCCACCGACCAGATCGTGTGCCGCCTGTTCGACCAGAACGGCGAGGTCGGCGACCGATCCACCCGCGCCGCCCGCATCCTCGGCGACCGCGACCCGGAAGATCCCGAGGTCTGCGAGCGCGGGCCAGTACGCGCGCCAGAAGTTTGTGGCGTCGTCGCGCATTGTTGCAATTGGACGGACCGATCCAGCCCATCCATGCATCGACTCCTGAACGGCTTTATGCTCGTCAGTGGTGGCGATGGTCACACTCCGTACCGCCTTTCCGGCGTGACTCCCACACCTAGAACATGTTCTAATATCCTAGCTGGGCGGAAGTCAAGAGACGACCTCGCCTTGCAGATCGAAAGCGCACGCAAAGCTAACGAAACGACGTTTCCGGAAAGGGCTCTCATCAATGGCCAGTCCCTCCCGATCCCAGCCTGCCGACTCGAGCACGGCACCGCCTACCGCGACGGTCACCACGCTCAGCGAGGACGAGCTGAGTTCGGCCGCACAGCGGGAACGCCGGAAACGAATTCTGGACGCGACCCTGGCGCTGGCCTCCAAGGGCGGATACGACGCAGTGCAGATGCGCGCGGTGGCCGAACGTGCCGATGTCGCGGTCGGCACGCTGTATCGGTATTTCCCGTCCAAGGTGCATCTGCTCGTCTCGGCGCTCTCGCGCGAATTCGAGCAGATCGAGGGCAAGCGCAAGCCTCTTGCCGGACAGTCGCCGCGCGAACGCATGCACCTGCTGCTCACCCAGATCACCAGAATGATGCAGCGCGATCCGCTGCTCACCGAGGCGATGACCAGAGCATTCATGTTCGCCGACGCGTCGGCGGCCGCCGAGGTCGACCGGGTCGGCAAGGTGATGGACCGGGTGTTCGCGCGCGCCATGAACGATGGCGAGCCGACCGAGCGCCAGCTGGCGATAGCGCGGGTTATCAGCGACGTGTGGCTGTCGAATCTGGTGGCCTGGCTCACCCGCCGCGCATCGGCGACCGATGTCACCGAGCGCCTGGAATTGACGGTGGATCTCCTGCTCGGCGAAAGCCGCAGCTAGGCGGTGGACTCGCCCGCGCGCGCCCGCGCGCGGATCCAGTTCATGCCAGGCAAATCCGTTACGCGGACTTACCACCACCGAGAGCACGAGCGCGGGCGGCGGACACAGTGAGACGGCCCACGCTGGCGTTGTGTAAGAGCGCGCCAGCTGGGCAGATCCAGTAGATGGCCGATGGACACGGACGCAATCATGCGCACGCATACCGGCGCGCGTATGTGCGGCAAATTAAACACAGTATTGTTCACCGCGCCCCCGAAAAAACTCCTCCGATCACTAGGTTGGATGCGTGAGCGCACAGGATCTGCCACTGGAACTTCGCCGTGCATTGTCGACGGTTGCGCGCGTGCCACGGCTCTTGGTCGCCTCGGACTATGACGGGACAATCGCGCCCATCGTGTCCGACCCGGCAAAGGCCTTTCCGCACCGGGAATCGGTGAGCGCCCTGCGTGCGCTCGCCGGCCTCACCGGAACGACCGCGGCCGTGATTTCCGGCCGCGCGTTGCGGGATCTCGCGGCATTATCTCGACTCCCGGTCGAAGTACAACTCATCGGTAGCCATGGCTCGGAATTCGATGTCGGCTTCGTGCACGCCATCGATAACGACGCCAAACAGCTGCTGCAGGAAGTGCAGACATCTCTTTCCCAGATCGCCGCGGACAATCCTGGCGCCTCGGTGGAGACCAAGCCGGCCAGCGTCGCGCTGCATGTGCGCAATGCCAGCCCGGAGATCGGTATCCGCGCGCTGAAACAGGTCAAACAGGGCCCGGCGTGCTGGGTCGGTGTGCAGGTGACCGAGGGCAAGTCGGTCATCGAGCTCGCGGTGATCCAGACGGACAAGGGCGTCGCGCTCGACACCGTTCGGCATCAGGAGGGCGCGTCCGCCGCGGTGTTCTTCGGCGACGACGTGACCGACGAGAATGCCTTCCGCATGCTCTCGGGCCCCGATGTCGGCATCAAGGTCGGCGAAGGCGCGAGCCTGGCCAAGTTCCGGGTGGACAACACCGAGTGTGTGTCCTGGGCACTGGCCTTCCTGCTCGAAGAGCGGCGCACCTGGCTGGCCGGCGCGAGCGCACCACGCATCGAGCGCCTGACCATGCTCGCCAGTCCGCGCTCGGTCGCGCTGCTGACCCCGGACGCGACGGTCACCTGGTTCTGCCATCCGGAACCGGATTCGGCCGCGGTGTTCGCACACCTGCTCGGCGGACCGGAAGCGGGACACTTCACCATCGCGCCGGAACGGCCCGGCCTGCCGCTCTCGCAGCGCTACAACGACGGCACCATGACCGTCGAAACCCGTTGGGCCAGCCTGCAAGTGGTCGACTACCTGCCCCACGATGTAGCGCCGACCAGGACCGACCTGACGCGAGTCATCACCGGTGACGCGAAGGCGGTCGTCACCTTCGCGCCCCGGCCGGAATTCGGCCAGGTGCCGGTGACCATCGAATGCGAGCCGACCGGGCTGCGCGTGCTCGGCACCAACGACCCGATGGTGTTGCGCTCCCCCGGCGTGGAATGGGAGATCCTGACCGACGGCACGCACAACTCGGCGCGCGCCGTCGTCGACCCGTCGCACGGTCCGATTGTGCTGGAAATGCGCTGCGGCACACAGGATCTCGCGCCCGCAATGAGTAGCGAGCCCGAACGGCGCAGGGACGCAGAGGATTACTGGTCCAAGTGGGCGGCGAAGCTCGAATTGCCGCCGCTGAAGCCGGATCTGATGAAGCGCTCGGCGCTCACCTTGCGCGGCCTGGTGCATTCGCCGTCCGGCTCGATCCTGGCGGCCGCGACCACCTCGCTGCCGGAAGACATCGGCGGCGTACGCAACTGGGACTACCGGTACTGCTGGCTGCGCGATGCCTCGCTGACCGCACAGGCGCTGGTTTCGCTCGGCTCGCTGCACGAGGCGGAGGAATTCCTCGGCTGGGTGCATCGGGTGCTGGAGACACTGCCCGGCCCGGAGCGTCTGCACCCGCTGTACACGCTGTACGGCGAGACACTGCCACCAGAGGCATCGATCGACCAGTTGCCCGGTTACGCGGGTTCACGCCCGGTGCGCGTCGGCAACGCCGCGAATATGCAGGTGCAGCTGGACGTTTTCGGTCCGATCGTCGATCTCATCGCATCGCTGGCGCACGGCCGCGAGCACAAGGGCATCACCGATCCCGCCGACGCGCTGCCGGATGCCGACTGGGAACTGGTGCACGCCATGGTTTCCGCGGTGCGGCGGCGCTGGCAGGAACCCGACCACGGCATCTGGGAGATCCGCGGCAATCCGCGCCACCATGTGTATTCGAAGGTGATGGGCTGGCTGACCATCGATCGGGCGATCACGCTGGGGCAGAAGTTCGATCGTCAGGTCGATCCGGCCTGGGTCGTGTTGCGCGACGCCATCGCCGACGAGGTCAAGACCAAGGGCTGGAACGAAGAGGTCCAGTCCTACACCGCCGCCTACGACGGCACCGACCTGGACGCGGCCACGCTGCACATCGGACTCAGCGGGCTCATCGATCCCTCCGACCCCCGGTTCGCGGCAACGGTCGTGGCCACCGAGGCGGAGCTGCGCAGCGGCTCGACGGTGTACCGGTACCACCACGACGACGGCCTGCCCGGCGGCGAGGGCGGTTTCCATCTGTGCGCGGCCTGGCTGGTCGAGGCGTACCTGCTGATCGGCAAGCGCTCCGACGCCGAGGCGCTGTTCGCTCAGCTGGTCGACGTCGCGGGCCCGACCGGCCTGCTCAGCGAGGAGTACGACCCGGTCGCCGAACGCTCGCTCGGCAACCACCCGCAGGCCTACAGCCACCTCGGCCTGCTGCGTTGCGCCCAGCTGCTCGGCAAGCCGGTGGAGGCGCTCGTCTAACCGCTTCGAAACAGCACCGCCAGCGACTGCTTGCAGGTCGCTCGAAAGCACACCGCCAGCGACTGCTTGCAGGTCGCTCGAAAGCACACAGCCGGGCCCGCGAACGAATCACCTGTTCGCGGGCCTGTGTTGTGTCCGGGGTGACGCAGGGAACACCGACTCGTGTCCTTGCGGTCTTCTTGCTAAAGTAAAACGGTAACGATTTCCATTATGATCTAGAGCACTGCCGCTAGCGACTACTTGCAGGTCGGTCGGAACAGCACTGCGAGATCTAGAGTGCCGCCAGGAGTACCCCCGCGTGAGAAGACGAATTGCCATGAAATTCGCAGGCATCACCGTGGGAGTGGCCAGCGCCCTTGCCCTCACCGCCTGCGGCGCCTCGAAGGACTCCGATAAGCCGAACGTCGTCGCTTCGACCAACGTGTGGGGCGGCATCGCAGCGACCATCGCGGGGCCGGACGCCACCGTGACCTCCATCATCAGCGATCCGTCGGCCGATCCGCATTCGCACGAGACCTCGGCCGTGGAGTCCGCCGCGATCAGTGATGCGGATCTGGTCGTCTACAACGGCGGCGGCTACGACGAGTTCATCGAGAAGGCCGTGGCCGGCCAGGACAAGCGCACCGTCGACGCCTTCGAATCCCGCACCGACAAGAGCGACGAGAACGAACACGTTTTCTATGACCTGAGCACCGCTGGCACCGTCGCCGATCGGATCGCCGCCGCGCTCGGCGAGATCGACTCGGCTCACGCCACCGCCTACGCCGACCGTGCCGCGGCATTCAAGAGCCAGCTCGGCGCGATCACCGCGATCGCCACCAAGATCGCCGCCGAGCATCCGAAAACACCGGTGCTGCAGAGCGAACCGCTCGCGCACTACCTGCTGGTCGCCGCTGGCACCGAGGATCTGACCCCGCACGAGTTCCAGGAAGCGATCGAGCAGGAGACCGATCCGGCGCCCGCCGCCGTCGCCGCCACCCAGGATCTGCTGACCGGCAAAAAGGTGCGCACGCTGGTCTACAACATCCAGACCCAGGACAAGATCACCAAGGACCTGCGCGGAATCGCACAGTCCGCTGCGATCCCCGTTGTCGAGGTGACCGAAACCCTGCCTGACGGAGTGGATTACATTCAGTGGCAGACGAAGAACGCCCAGGCTCTCGCTGCGGCGCTGAGCTGATGCCGCCCGGAGGCCGGGTCGATGTGGCCGGGAACCGAGCCGATGCGGGCCGGGGACGAGCCGACACGAGTGAGGTAACCGCGCTGACCGAAAACGCCGCACCCGTCGAACAGCGGCTGCCATCGCGCACGCACAGCGGTTCGGCCGCCGTCCATCTCGATGCCGCCAGGCTGTCGTTCGGCGACCGCACGCTGTGGCGAGGACTGGATCTCGACGTCCAGCCCGGCGAATTCGTCGCGGTTCTCGGTCCGAACGGATCCGGCAAGACCTCACTGCTGAAGGTGCTGCTCGGCCAGCTCGCCCTCGACTCGGGAACCGCCGAAGTCGCGGGCGCGCCCGCGCGGGCGGGCAATCCCGGTATCGGCTATGTGCCGCAACAGAAGACCATCGATGCCGGTGTCCAACTTCGCGGTGTCGACCTGGTCGGGCTCGGCGTCGACGGGCACCGCTGGGGGCTCGGACTGCGCGGTCGTGCGGAGCGCAAGCGCAAGGTCGCGGCCGCCATCGCCGATGTAGGCGCCGAGAAATTCGCTTACGCGCCATTGGAATCCATGTCCGGCGGCGAACAGCAGCGGCTGCGGGTCGCGCAGGCGCTGGTCGGCGATCCCAAGGTTTTGCTCTGCGACGAGCCGTTGCTCAGCCTGGACCTGGCCAATCAGCGGCTGGTGTCCGAGCTGATCGATCGGCGCAGGCGCACCCACGACACCGCGGTGCTGTTCGTGACGCACGAGATCAATCCGATTCTGCCGCTGGTGGATCGGGTGCTTTACCTGGTCGACGGTAAGTTCCGGATCGGCACTCCGGACGAGGTGATGACCTCGGCGGTGTTGTCGGAGCTGTATCAGACCGAGGTCGATGTGCTGCGGGTGCGCGGCAGGCTGGTCGTCATCGGCACCGGCGACACCATGGACGCGCTCGGCGCGGCAGGCGCCCAACATTGCCACGGCACACCGCTTTCCGAAACCCAGATCGAGTCGAGCGGGGTTCGTTCGTGATCGACAAGCTCTCGGGCGTGCTGTCGAAGATGTTCGACTTCTCCACCACCGCCAACCTGATCTCCTACTCCTTCGTCCAGCAGGCCGTGCTGGCCGCGGCGCTGCTCGGGCTGCTGGCGGGCGCCATCGGCCCGCTGATCATCAGCAGGCAGATGTCGTTCGCGGTGCACGGCACCAGCGAACTGTCGCTGACCGGTGCGGCCGCCGCGCTGCTCGCCGGAATCGGGGTCGGCCTCGGCGCGATCGTCGGCTCGGTAGTGGCGGCGGTGCTGTTCGGCGTGCTCGGAACCAAAGCACGGGAACGCGATTCGGTGATCGCGGTGGTGCTGTCGTTCGGGCTCGGGCTCTCGGTGCTGTTCCTCTGGCTCGGTCCAGAACGGGCCGGATCGAAGTTCTCCCTGCTGACGGGTCAGGTGGTCAGCGTCGGCTACAACGGTCTCGCGCTGCTGGCGACCTGCACCGTGCTGGTGCTCGCCGTGCTGGCCATGGTCTATCGGCCGCTGCTGTTCGCCAGCTCCGATCCGGAGGTCGCACTGGCCCGTGGCGTACCGGTGCGGGCGCTTTCGGTGGTGTTCGCCGTGATGCTCGGCATCACGGCCGCGTTCGGCGTGCAGATCGTCGGCGCCCTACTGGTGCTCGCGCTGCTGATCACACCGGCGGCCGCGGCGGCGCAGCTGACCGCGAATCCGGTGCGCGCCACCGTGCTTGCCGTGGTGTTCGCCGAAATCGCCGCTGTCGGCGGCATTCTTTTGTCGCTTGCGCCCGGCGTCCCGGTGTCGACCTTCGTCACGACCATCTCGTTCCTGATCTACCTGATCTGCCGCATCGTCGGACCACGGCGCCGCCAGGTCGCCCGCGTCCACTGAGCGGGCCTGGCGCCCGACGCGCGGCCGAACGCCGATCAATTCACGAGGCGGGCCGCTCGACCCGGTAGCGATGCAGAACGTTGTCGGAGCCATCGAAGGTCCGAGTATCGATGAGGTGCAGCGCCGGGGAGTTCTCCCGAAAGATCGGCGTCCCAGCGCCGAGCGGCGCGGCCCCGACCATCGGGTGCGGTTCATCGACCAATCCGTTGGCGAGCATCGGAGAGAGCTGAGGGCGGGTGCCTTCAGTAGTGGGGTGCGGGTTTCGTATGCTCGACGGACGCGCCCCCGAACGATTGGTGACCAACGATGATCGACTTCACGATTCCCGCCGAACTCGCCGCCGAACGCGACCGGGTCCGGCAGTTCGTCATCGACAAGATCGTCCCCTACGAGCGCGACCCTCGGCTGACCTCGCACGGACCCACCGATGAGCTCCGGCAGGAACTCGTCGAACTGGCTCGCGCCGAAAAGCTGCTGACCATCCAGGCCCCGGAGGCCCTCGGCGGGCGCGGCCTGACACACATCGAGCAGGCCGTGATCTACGAGGCGGCGGGCTGGTCCACCCTCGGCCCGGTCGCCATGAACTGTGCCGCGCCCGACGAGGGCAATATGTTCCTGCTTTCCAAGATCGCCAACCCGGAGCAGGTCGAACGCCACCTCGCCCCGGCCGTCGCCGGACACCAGCGCACCGTCTTCGCGATGACCGAACCCGATGGTGCGGGCTCCGACCCGGGCCAACTGGCCACCACGGCGACCTTCGACGGCGAGAACTTCACCATCAACGGCCGCAAGTGGCTGATCACCGGCGCGGACGGCGCCAAGACCTGGATCATCATGGCCAAGGTCGCGCCGAACCCGCACGTTCCGGAGGGCCCGACGCTATTCCTGACCGACGGTGACCAGCCCGGCATCGTCATCGAACGCACCATGAACACGATGGACCGCAACTACGTCGGCGGGCACGGCGTCGTCCGCTTCGACAACCTCACCCTGCCCAAGTCGGCGCTGCTCGGTGAGACCGGCCAGGCACTGCGCTACGCCCAACTGCGGCTGGCCCCGGCCCGGCTCACCCACTGCATGCGCTGGCTCGGCGCGGCCGAGCGGGCGCAGAGCATCGCGGTCGACTACGCCAAAACCCGCACCGCCTTCGGCAAGCCGATCGGCGAGCACGAGGGCGTGTCGTTCATGTTGGCGGACAACGAGATCGCGCTGCACCAATGCCGCCTGACCATCTGGCACGCCTGCTGGCTGATGGACCAGGGCGAAAAGGCGCGGCACGAAAGCTCGATCGCCAAGGCCTTCGTCTCCGAGGAGCTGTTCAAGGTCACCGACCGCTGCGTGCAGGTACTCGGCGGCATCGGCATCAGCGACGAGACAGTCGTCGAAATGATCTTCCGCGACATGCGTGCCTTCCGCCTCTACGACGGCCCCACCGAGGTCCACAAGTACGCCATCGGCCGCAAGGTCTTGCGCAGCAGCTGAGAGTCGCAGGCAGGGGCAGCATCTCAGCCGCGTACTCGACCACCACAGAGCGAGTCGTAGAGCGACGTTCACGACCACTCGCGACACAAGCGCATCCAACAAAGTCGCGAGATAACCACCGACGCACCCCTCGCCACGACATCGTCTTCCGAGCGAAGCGAGACCGAGCCCTAGAGTTCGCGGCCCGTCTCGCTTCCGAGTGGGCGAAGCGCATGCGCCGCAGGCGCGAGTCTCGCCCGCTCGGAAGCGAGACCAAGGGGGCCGCGAACACGCGGTGCCGAAGGCACCGCCAAAAGACACAGCCCGCCGCCAAACAAACTCCACTAACATCCAGTGGCATGAGTCCGGAACTGCTCGTCGATGTCTCAGCGGGCATCGCGGTGCTCACGCTCAATCGACCCGCTCAGCAGAACGCCGTCACCCCGGCGATGGCTGCCGAACTCAGTGCCGCGCTCGAGCGCTGCGATGCCGAGGACGCGATACGCGCGGTCGTCATCACTGGCACGCCGCCCGCGTTCTGCGCGGGTGCGGACCTGTCCAACCGGGTCGGTGATGTCAGTGCGACCATCGACCCGCCGCCGTGGCGAGTGCGCAAACCGGTGATCGCCGCGGTGAACGGCCACGCGGTCGGCATCGGGCTAGCGCTGGCGCTGCAATGCGATCTGCGGTACATGGCACAGGACGCGGTATACGGCCTCAACCAGGTACGCCGTGGCGTGCTCGCCGACGGCTACGCGCACTGGACGCTGCCGCGTCTGGTCGGCATGGCCAATGCCGCGGACATCATGCTGACGGGCCGGACCTTCGACGGCGACGAAGCCAAGGCGATGGGCCTGGCCAACGGCTGCCTGCCCGCGGGCGAGGTGGTGCCGACCGCGCTGGCGATCGCGCACGATATCGCAAACGGGTCGGCGCCGCTGCCGGTGGCGTTGTCCAAGCGACTGCTGTGGGAGGGGCTCGGGATGAGCCCGACCATGGTCGGGCAGCTGGAGGGCGACCTGAACGAGCACGTCGCCAAGAGCATCGACGGCGGCGAGGCGATGGCGGCGTTCCGTGATCGCAGACAGCCCAACTGGACCGGCAGCATCAGCGAGGAATGGCCCGCGTGGGACAGCAAGGGCGAGGCCAACCGCCCAAGCCTCGATTGACGCCTGACGCCTACGCGTTGCCGTTGATCATGATCAACAGGAAGAGCACGGCCCAGCAGATCATCAGGATCGTGCCGATGATGCCGAGGATGTACCCGACCATCACCTGAGCACGGCCACCGAAGGCGCCGCCGGATTCCTCGATCTGATCGAGCGCGCGCTTGCCGAGCGCCCAGGCCACAGGCCCCAGGAGGCCACAGCAGATCAGACTCGCCGCGCCCAGGAACAACACAGCCGTCGCGTTCGGATGTTCGACCGGCTGGCCGATGGGCTGGTTGGGTATCACCACCGCCCGAATTCTACGGGGCGAGAGCCACTTTGCCGCTCAATGGCGTGCCCGAGTTGCCGGACCGTTTGACGGCGTCGCTCAGGCGCGGCGCTGGCGGGCGATCTCGGAGAGCACCACGCCCGCCGCGACGGAGGCGTTCAGCGATTCCACCGGGCCCGACATCGGGATGCCGAGGATCGAGTCGCAGGTCTCGCGAACCAGACGCGAAAGGCCCTTGCCTTCCGAGCCGACCACGATGACGGTCGGCTCGCGGCCGTCGAAATCGTCGAGGGTGGTGTCGCCGCCCGCGTCGAGGCCGACGATCTGGAAGCCCTGAGCGGCCCAATCCTTCAGTGTGCGAGTCAGGTTCGTTGCGCGGGCGACGGGCAGCCTGGCCGCGGCGCCTGCACTGGTGCGCCAGGCAACCGCGGAAACGCTCGCACTGCGGCGCTGCGGGATCAGTACACCCTGCCCGCCGAACGCCGCCACCGAGCGGATCACGGCACCGAGGTTGCGCGGATCGGTGATGTTGTCCAGCGCCACCAGCAGGGCGGGCTCCGCCGAGTCCCGGACCCTGGCGATCAGATCGTCCGGGTGCGAGTACCGGTACGGCGGCACCTGGAGCCCGACGCCCTGATGCAATCCGTTGGCGCTCAGCCGATCCAGATCGGTGCGCGGCACCTCCAGGATGGAGATGCCGGCGTCGGCAGCGATCTGCACGCTCTCGGACAGCCGTTCGTCGTTCTCGGTGCCGACCGCGACGTACAGCGCCGTCGCGGGGACGCCGGCGCGCAGGCATTCGACGACCGGGTTGCGCCCGAGCACCATCTCCGGAGCGTCGTCGCTCTTGCGGCCTGCCGCGCGACCCGCCGCACCGCGTGGGCCCGGCCGCCCCTTCGCCTCGGCTTTCGCCTTGGCCGCGGCCCGCTTGGCCGCAGGATGCTTTGTCCGCTCGACGGCGGGTGGCGTCGCGCCACGCCCTTCGAGGCCGCGGCGTCGCTGACCTCCGGAGCCGACAACGGCGCCCTTCTTGGTGCCGCCCTTACGAATTGCGCCTCGACGCTGCGAGTTGCCTGCCATCAGTTCGCCTTTCCACTCTGCATCGCGCCAGGCGATGATGTTGTAGCGGCCAGCGACCATTCCGGACCGTTCGGGGTGTCTGTCACTTCGATTCCGGCGGCTTGCAACCGGTCCCGCGCCGCATCGGCGCTCGCCCAATCCTTGTCCGCGCGCGCCTGCTGGCGACGCTCGAGTTCCGCACGCACCAGCACGTCCAGCGCGTCGAGTGCGGACGAGTTGTCCTCTGGGGTGAACCAGTGCGGGTCGAGCGGGTCGACCCCGAGAATGCCGAGCATCGCGCGCAACTGTCCGGCCAGATCCCGAGCGGTATCGATCGAGCCCGCCTCGAGTGCCTTATTGCCCTCGTGGACCACGGAGTGGACCTCGGCGAGTGCCTTCGGTACGGCGAGGTCGTCGTCGATGGCCGCGGCGAACGCGTCGGTCCACTTCCCGACCGGGATCTCACCCGCCCGCTCCACGACGCGATGGACGAATGCCTCGATGCGCTGATAGGACTGCGCGGCGTCGTGCAGCGCCTTGTCCGAGTACTCCAGCATCGAACGGTAGTGCGCGCTGCCGAGATAGAACCGAAGTTCCACGGCCCGAACCTGTTTGAGCACATTCGGCACCGAGAGCACATTGCCGAGCGACTTGGACATCTTCTCGCCGCCCATGGTCACCCAGCCGTTGTGCAGCCAGTAGCGCGCGAAACCGTCACCGGCGGCCTTGGACTGGGCGATCTCGTTCTCGTGGTGCGGGAAAACCAGATCCATACCGCCGCAGTGGATATCGAACTCGGGGCCGAGATAGAACTCAGCCATCGCGGAGCATTCCAGATGCCAGCCGGGGCGGCCGGGTCCCCACGGTGACGGCCAGGACGGCTCACCCGGCTTGGCCGCCTTCCACAGCGTGAAGTCACGCGCGTCGCGCTTGCCGTGGCCGAGGCTCTCGCCCTGGTGCACGTCGTCGAGCCGATGGCCCGACAGCTTGCCGTAGTCCGGATAGCTGAGCACGTCGAAGTAGACGTTGCCCTCCGAGGCGTAGGCGTGCCCGCGCTCGATGAGCCGCGCCATCAGGTCGACCATCTGCGTGATGTGACCGGTGGCTCGTGGCTCCGCCGACGGCGGCAGCACACCGAGCAGGCAGTATGCGCGGTCGAAGGCTCGCTCATAGGTCGAGGCCCATTCCCACCACGGCCGGTCGGCTTGGCTTGCCTTGGTCAGGATTTTGTCCTCGATATCGGTGACATTCCTGATGAACCAGACGTCGTAATCGTGTGCCAGCAGCCAGCGCCGCAGCACATCGAACGCGACTCCGCTGCGCACATGGCCGATGTGCGGTTCACCCTGAACGGTGGCGCCACACAGATACACCGAAGCACGGCCGGGGACTAGTGGCGCGAAATCGCGCACGGTCCGCGTGTCGGTGTCAAAGAGGCGCAGAGTCACGACCGTCGATACTAGCTGGTGTACCTGCTGGTTCATGGCCCGGCTCGGGGTGTGACCGGCCGGATGCTATACCCGCGTCTCCAGCAACGCGGTAGCCACTGCCGCGACACCCTCGCCGCGACCCGTGAGACCCAGTCCGTCCGTGGTTGTTCCGGAGACGGAGACCGGTGCGTCGAGGAGTTTGCCGAGCACCTGTTGCGCCTCGGCGCGGCGGGGACCGATCTTGGGTCGGTTGCCGATGACCTGCACCGCCGCATTGACGATGCCGAAGCCGGCTTCGTCCAACAGCCTGCGCACCTCCTCGAGCATCGCTGCGCCGGAAACGCCTTCCCACTCCGGCCTGCCGGTCCCGAATACCGCTCCCACATCGCCGAGCCCGGCCGCCGAGAGCAACGCGTCGCACAGCGCGTGCGCCGCGACATCACCGTCGGAGTGTCCGGCGCAGCCGTCGTCGCCGTCGAAGAGCAGTCCGGCCATCCAGCATGGGCGGCCGGGTTCGATCGGGTGCACATCGCTGCCTATGCCGACACGCATGGTCACGAGGTCCTCGCGTTCATGCTGTCCAGCACGGCTTTGGCGAGTAGGAGATCGAGTGGAGTGGTGATCTTGAAAGCCAAGGGGTCTCCGGGAATCGTGCGCACCTGGGTGCCGAGCAATTCGACCAGCCCGGCGTCGTCGGTGGCCTGCACATCGGTCGCGTAGGCAGCGCGCAACAGATCCGCCGCGAATCCCTGCGGGGTCTGGATGGCGCGCAAGCCCGCGCGGTCGGGGGTGCCCGTCACTGTGCCGTGCGAGTCGACGGACTTGATGGTGTCGACGACGGGCAGCGCGGGGACCACCGCACGGTGGCCCGCGCGCAACTCCGCGGCCACTCGTGCGATCAGGTCGGGCGGGGTCAAGGCTCGAGCGGCATCGTGGACAAGGAAGTAGGAGGCATCCGGTGCCGCGCCGATGCCGGCGCGCACCGAGTCGGTGCGCTCGGCGCCGCCGATGACCACCCGTACCGAGTCCGAGGGAGGCAGCAGGGCGACGGCGCTCTCCACGAATTCGGCAGGGACCATGACCACGACGCGGTCGACCGCCCCGGAGGCGATCAGGCCGTCGACAGCTAGCCGGACCATGGGTATGCCGCCGACCGCGACGAACGCCTTGGGCGTGGATTCACCCAAGCGCACGCCACGGCCGGCGGCAGGTACCAACGCAACGACGGAACCGCCGCTGTGTAGATCATTCACGGTCAGGAAGCCGCTGCGAGAACCTCATCGAGCAGCGTCTCGGCCTTGCCGTCATCGGTGCCCTCGGCAAGCGCAAGTTCACCGACAAGGATCTGACGAGCCTTGGCCAGCATGCGCTTCTCACCTGCGGACAGACCGCGATCCTGCTCACGACGCCACAGGTCGCGGACGACCTCGGCAACCTTGTTCACATCGCCGGAGGCGAGCTTCTCCAGGTTGGCCTTGTAGCGGCGAGACCAGTTAGTCGGTTCTTCGGTGTGCGGCGCCCGCAGCACCTGGAAGACTCGGTCGAGACCCTCCTGGCCAACTACGTCTCGCACGCCGACATATTCGGCGTTCTCTGCGGGAACGCGCACAGTCAGGTCACCTTGGGCGACCTTCAGGACCAGATACTCTTTTTGCTCACCCTTGATGGTGCGAGTCTCGATAGCTTCGATCAGCGCCGCTCCGTGGTGGGGGTAAACGACGGTGTCTCCGACCTTAAAAATCATGTGTCCCGTGCCCCTTTCGATGTTCACAGTTTAACATGCGACTCGGTAACGGCGCGATCAACTGTGCAGGTCAGGGCCACAACGAGCGTATCGCGGGGGTTGACAGAACCCACCTGGTGTGCATTACGTTGTGCCAGAACGAGTTATCGACCGGCACGGTTTCCACGTCGGCCGATCGGCGCGGCCAGCAGCACGCCCGCAACTCGACGTTTTCGAGCGACCCGCAATCAGTCGCACGGACCCTCTCGAGCGACCTGCAAGCAGTCGCACGGACCCTCTCGAGCGACCTGCAATCAGTCGCTACGGACCCTGACATTCGATCGAACTGTTACCAACCACCCGCGAGTCGCGAGCCCCCGCGCCCGCGCTGTCGAGCCAACTACTACGCTCCCTAGTTACTACTCTCCCTAGCGGAGTGTGCCCGGTCGACATGGAGGGACAACCCGTGACTGCCCTGAAAGCTGTGACCGCCTCGAAGGGGGCGCGACGTCGCATGGCGACAGTTGCCGCACTCGCTGCCGGAGCGGCGCTCGCACTGTCCGGCTGTAGTGCGGGCCAGATCGCGCAGACCGCGGAGCAGGTCGCCGCCGTGAACGGCAACCAGGCCGACATCAACAAGATCTCGCTGCGCAACGTGCACATCGTGTACCCGGGCGAGGGCTACACCAACGTCCAGGGCGCCAAGGCGCTGATCGCGCTGTCGATCATCAACAACAGCGAGTCGGTCCCGGACGAGCTCACCAGCGTCACCACCGAACTCGGTCCCGTGAAGGTCAGCGGGCCCGCGGGCGACGCGAAGTTCGAGATCGCACCGCAGCAGACCGTCGTCGCGGGACCGTCCACCGTCGCCGCCAAGCCCGACGCCCACGGCGCGGCGCCGACCACCGGGCACGGCGCGCCCGCTGCTGGCGACAAGCCGTCCATCGACCCGGCCGCCAAGCCCGCGACCATCGAGATCAGCGGTCTGACCAGGAACATCACCCCTGGCCTCACCTACTCCGTGAAGTTCAACTTCAAGCAGAACGGCACCATTCAGGTCCAGGTACCTGTCGATGCCGGTACCGCGACCGAGCGACTCGAGTCCGACAAGTCCGGCCCGGGCGAGCCCGCCAAGGGCGGACACTGAGCCAGTTGTGACCCGCCGTCGCGCGGGGTGAATACGGCTGTCGCGCATTGCGCGGCGGCCGTTTTCCTTTTCTGTCAGGCCCGGTTGTCGGACGTGGTCCGTAAGGTGCGCCTGTGGCAAAGACCAAGTCGATCTTCCAGTGCTCGGCCTGCAGGCACGAGGTCGCCAAGTGGGTGGGCAAGTGCCCTGACTGCGGCGCATGGGGCACGGTGAACGAGATAGCCGCGTCGGCGGGCGGCGCGGGCGCACCCGCCGGGCGCCGGGCGATGCTGCCGAGCACCGCCGCGGCGCCGATCTCTCAGATCGATTCGAAGGTGACACAGGCCAGGCCGACCGGCGTCGAGGAACTCGATCGCGTGCTCGGCGGCGGCATCGTTCCCGGATCGGTCGTGCTGCTCTCCGGTGAGCCGGGAGTCGGCAAGTCGACGCTGCTGCTCGAGGTCGCCCATCGGTGGGCGAATCAGCGCGAGGAGAAGTCGTTGTATGTCACCGCGGAGGAGTCGGCGGGTCAGGTCCGGCTGCGCGCCGACCGGACCGGCGCGGTGCACGAACGGGTGTATCTCGCGGCGGAGTCGGATCTTTCGGTGGTGCTCGGGCATGTCGAGCAGGTGCGTCCGTCGCTACTTGTCGTCGACTCGGTACAGACCATGCTCGCCCCCGACGTGGACGGGACCATCGGCGGCGTCACCCAGGTGCGCGCGGTCGCGTCCGCGCTGACCTCGCTGGCCAAGGCCAGTGGAATCGCGGTGCTGCTGGTCGGGCACGTCACCAAGGACGGCAACATCGCGGGCCCGCGCACCCTGGAACACCTGGTGGACGTCGTGCTGCAGTTCGAGGGCGACAAGAACTCCACGCTGCGCATGGTGCGCGGAATCAAGAACCGATTCGGCGGCGCCGACGAGGTGGGCTGCTTCGAACTGCACGACGACGGCATCGCCTGCGTCACCGACCCGTCGGGGCTGTTTCTGCATCACCGCACGGATTCGGTGCCCGGAACCGCGGTCACGGTGGCTATGGACGGCAAACGACCGCTGGTCGCCGAGGTACAGGGCCTCACCGTGAACACCGAGATTCCGCAGCCACGTCGGGCGGTCAGCGGACTCGACTACAACCGGGTCGCGATGGTCCTTGCCGTACTGCAGAGCCGCGGTCGGGTGTTCCTCGGCAAGCACGACGTGTACGCCGCGACGGTCGGTGGCATGCGACTGCTCGAGCCCGCCGCCGACCTGGCCATCGCACTGGCCATCGCCAGCGCCGAATCCGACATCGCGCTACCACCTGGCTGGGTGATCCTCGGGGAGGTCGGCCTGGCAGGCGAAGTCCGCAAGGTAACCGGACTCGCGCGCAGGCTGGCCGAGGCCGAAAGGCTCGGCTTCACCACCGCCCTCGTCCCGCCCGGGTTGGAGCGATCGAAGAGCGGCATGAAAGTCCACGAAGTCACCGACCTGAGATCGGCCATCCGCCTCGCCAGCCTGCGTAAGCCACGCAAAGCCGCTGCCGAAAAGGTCCCAGACTTCTGATCAGACCGTTCATCACCGCACCCCTGCCCTACCCCTCACGGAGCGAGTCTTAACTTACGAAGCGGTTTGCACCCACCCACCCACCTTCCGCGCACCGCAAGCGCATCCAACAAGGCCGCAGGCATCGCCACCAACACCCCCACTCGCCACGACCCCGTCTTCCGAGCAAAGCGAGACCGAGCACTAGAGTTCGCGGCCCGTCCCGCTTCCGAGTGGGCGAAGCGCATGCGCCGCAGGCGCGAGTCTCGCCCGCTCGGAAGCGAGACCAAGGGGGCCGCGAACACGCGGTGCCGAAGGCACCGCCATAAACTCAAGCAATATTGAACGGCTCTACCGAGCTGCGCACCGAACCCAGCTGCGCGACAACGGCATACGCGCCCGCGGGTACCGGGACGCGGTCGCCTGCGCAGTTGGGCTGCGAGGTGGACCCCGACCAGGTAACGGTGAATGCCGCCTGCTCACCGCGATTCAACGTCCGCACGTCCGGCTGCCCGTCGGGGTAGCAGTCGGTGCTCGACCACAGCCTGCGCTGGCCGTCGAGGGTGAGCACGGAAACCTGCTGCAGTCCAGAGCCGACATCGCGAGAACACGGCGCCGTCGAAATATTGGTGATCACGATGCCGAATACCGGGGTCTCACCGATTTTGTAGGTGGGCTGCTCCACTGTCACCCGCACCGCGAGCGACTGATCCGGGCACTGTCCCTGCGCCACCGGGACGCCGCTCGGGGCCGCCGACGCGCTACCGGAGGGCTTCGGCACACTCGATTCCGCGCTGGTCGACGGCTTGACCGACGACCCGTCGATGGCCGTGGTCACCGACGACGAGCTCGCCGCAGCCCTCGTGCTCCCGGGGGCATTGCCACCGCGCGCGAACATGACCACCAGCCAGATCACCAGCGCGAGCGCCACGACCAGGATTCCGATGGCGAGAACGCGGCGACGCCAATAGATCTCCGGAGGCAGCGGTCCATTCGGTTCCAGCACGCCTCAACGGTAAGGGCACGATCGGGCGCAGCGACTCAGGACCCCGGCGTGTCGGGGTGGAAAACGCGAACGTGGCGGCCAAGTTTGGGCCCGCACGCTGGGAAAATGCTTGGGTGATCGATTCAGACGAGCTCACCGATGTTGCCGACGACACGCTGCAACTTCACCCGACCGTCTGCCAGCTTGTATGTGACACAAGCGATCGCACACTCGCCGGTGGCCACGCGCTGCGAAATGATCATCGAGCGCTGCATGAGCAGCCTGCTGGTCTCCACCACGTGCCTGGCCTCCATCTCGTCGACGGTGGACAGTCCCTCCCTGCGGCCGATCAGAATCGACGGGGTGACCCGCTCGACGACGCTGCGAATGAACCCGCCGGGTACCTCGCCGCCGTCCAGCGCGTCGATGGTGGCCTTCACCGCGCCGCAGCTGTCGTGCCCGAGCACCACGATGAGTGGCACGTTCAGCACCTGCACGCCGTACTCGATCGAACCGAGCACCGAGCTGTCGACCACGTGGCCGGCGGTGCGCACCACGAACATGTCGCCGAGGCCCTGGTCGAAGATGAGCTCGGCCGCGACGCGAGAGTCACCGCAACCGAACAGGATTGCGGACGGGTGCTGGCCACTGACGAGCTTGGCTCGGTCGACGGCGCCCTGGCTAGGATGCAGCAGGCTGTCGTTGACGAAGCGCTCGTTTCCCTCACGGAGGGATTTCCAGGCACTGATCGGATTGGAATCAGGCATACCGTTCATTGTGCACATGACTTTGGTTACCAGCGAGTTCGGTTCGTTACGGGTTGGCAAATATCGACTGACCGAAACACACGAGGAACGGTGAGGGCGGTGCAGAAGGGTGGCGCAGCGCACAACAGCGTGGGTGCACTGATCAAGAACAAGATTGCACTCGATGGCATCGATGCTGAAGTGTTGCTGGATTGGTATGAGCAGACCGCGCGGGATCTGCCGTGGCGCAGGGCCGAGGTGACGGCATGGCAGATTCTGATGAGCGAGATCATGCTGCAGCAGACGCCGGTGGTGCGGGTGGAGCCGATCTGGCGCGAGTGGGTGGCGCGCTGGCCGGTGCCATCGGCCATGGCGGCCTCGTCGCAGGCCGAGGTGCTGCGCGCGTGGGGCAAGCTCGGGTATCCGCGCCGCGCGCTGCGACTGCACGAATGCGCGCGGATGCTCGCCGAGCAGTACGGCGACGAGGTGCCCGCCGATGTGAACCTGCTACTCGGGCTGCCCGGAATCGGCGCGTACACCGCGCGTGCGGTGGCCTGCTTCGCCTACGGTCAGCGAGTCCCGGTGGTGGACACCAACGTTCGCCGAGTCGTCGCCCGCGCGGTGCACGGCCGCGCCGAGGCGGGCAACCCGTCTTCGCGCGATCTGCCCGAGACCGAAGCGCTGCTGCCCGAGCAGATCGACCGGGCCGCGGTATTTTCCGCCGCGTTGATGGAACTCGGCGCGACGGTGTGCACCGCACGCACCCCCGACTGCAACCGCTGTCCACTGCCGCGGTGCGCGTGGGTGGCCGCGGGCAGGCCGGTATCCGAGGTGGTTCGTCGCACGCAGAAATACGAAGGCACCGACCGGCAGGCGCGCGGCAGGCTGCTCGACGTACTGCGTGCTGCGACCGGGCCGGTGGAACGGGTGCGCCTCGACTTGGCTTGGACTCGCGATCCCGGACAACGTGACCGCGCATTGGATTCACTGCTCATCGACGGGCTGATCGAACAAACCGCGGAGGGCCTGTTCGCACTCGCGGGCGAGGGCGGGCACCCCGCCTGTTGACGGCCACTCACCGCGGCCCGACTACGCATCGGGGCCGACTACGCACCGAGGACTCGACGCAGAAACCGCTCGACCGCCGCGCGATATCGCTCGGGTTGGTCGTCGTGCACCAGGTGGCCGGAATTCGGGATCTTCACGTACGCGGCGTCGGGGTGCACGATGGCCATCTGCCACATCTGCCCCTCCGGAGTGATGGTGAATTCGCCCTCGATCAGCAGTGCGGGCACCGTGATCGCCTTCCATTGCGCCCAGAAGTCGCGGGTGCCCCACTCCTCGGAGATATCGCGGAAAGCGGCGACCGAACCGTGCAGCCGATAGCCGTCCGGCCCGTGTTCGAACGAGTTCAGGAAATACCGTCCGGCCACCGGGCCGAAGAAATCCAGCACCGCGCGCTCGTCCGGAAACGGCGGCCATGCCTCGATCATCGCCGCCCAATCCTGAGCGGTGCGTCCGGTGAAATCCGGTGCGATGTCCTCGACAACCAGCGCACGCACCCGCTCCGGATACTGCGCCGCGAAGACCCAGCCGTGCAGTCCGCCCATTGAATGCCCGATTACCACCATGGGCTCGGAGATCTGCGCGGTCGCCGCGGCCAGGTCGTCGACGAAGGCCTCGGTGGTCAGTTCGTCTGGCGCCGGTCGACCATGCCCCGCGGCGTCGAACGTATAGACATGCCCGTGTCCCCGCAGCCATTCCAACTGGTCGCCCCAGGTGCGGGCGCTGCCCATCAATCCGTGTAGGAGCAGGATCGGCACCCCTACGCCACCTTCGTCATGCAACACAGTGTTGATTTTGCTTTGTTTGGATGCGCTTGCGGCGCGCTGGTCGCAAAAGGCGGCGCTCCAGGGCTCGCGCGTGATCGGGAAACGTATTGTCGAACGCATGGCAGTTGTGAAGATCAATGCAATCGAGGTTCCTGAAGGCGCGGGGCCCGAGTTGGAGAAGCGGTTCGCTCATCGTGCGCACGCGGTCGAGGGCTCGCCCGGGTTCCTCGGGTTCCAGCTGCTGCGGCCGGTCGCCGGGGAAAACCGGTACTTCGTTGTCACCCAGTGGGATTCGGAGGAGTCCTTCGCGGCGTGGCGAGACGGGCCCGCGCGTGAGGCGCATGCGGGCGAGCGGCAGAAGCCGGTTTCCACGGGTGCGTCCCTGCTGGAATTCGAGGTCGTGCTGGACGTCGCCGCGAAGTCTGCCTCCTGACCGAGACGCGCGCACCCGGCTGCCGACGCGGCCGGGTGACACGCGTACCGCGGCGTGGGTATCCCGTCGGCGGTGTTGACGGCGGGTGCCTCCAGGTGTCACAGTTCGAATGACAAACGCGATGGTGACGTGGTAATTCCGGTGCGAATCCGGAGCGGTCGCGCCACTGTGTTCCATGCATCGAGGGGTCATTTCGAGCCCAGGTGCCGGAAAGCCAGACACCGGCACCATCGCACCGACCACTCGACGGGACGCGCATCCCTAGGAGGATTCGAATGGCCATCGCGCATTCACCCAGCCGGGCAACCGATTCGCTGGCAACGCTGCTCGTCGCAGTAGGTGTCGTTCTTCTCGCACTCCTCACGCTGTACTTGGTCGGCTTCGACCAGGGCGCCATCTCGCGTAGCGGGATGTACATGCATGAGCTGATGCACGACGGACGTCACTTGCTGGGTGTCCCGTGCCACTGAATTCACCAACCCCGCCGACTCCGTCGGCTGCCGTCCCCCTGAATTCACCCACCCCGCCGACTCCGTCGGCTGCCGTCCCCATGCTCGGTTCGCTCAAAACCCTACTGTTACGCGGCCTGCTGGCCGGCCTCATCGCCGGTCTGCTGGCAGGCACGGTGGGCTACTTCGTCGGCGAGCCCAAAGTGGACGCCGCCATTGCCATCGAAGAGGCCAACTCCGCCAAGGAAGAGGCAGCTCAACCCGCCGAGTCGACCGCAGGGCATTCGCACGGCGACGAGGAAGAACCGCTGGTGAGCAGAACCGGGCAGAAAGCAGGTCAGTTCCTCGCGCTCGGCCTCGCCGGAATGGCGTTCGGCGCCATCTTCGCAGCGGTCGCGCACTTCGCCCGCCGGTACACCACGCTGTCCGGGCCGAGGCTCGCGATCGGCCTCGCCATCGGCGGCTGGGCCGCGATCGTGGCCGTGCCGTTCTTCAAGTACCCCGCGAACCCGCCCGCGGTGGGTGATCCGGAAACGATCAACGAACGCACCTGGCTGTGGGTGGCGGCGGTACTGCTCGGCCTCGCGGCCGTCGGGATCGGCGTGTTCGTCTACAAAGCCCTTACCGCACAGCTCGAGACATTCCGGCTCATCGGAGGTGTCGCGGCCTTCGTGCTGATCGCTGCGGTCGGCTATATCCTGCTGCCCGGCGTGAACGAGGTGGCGGCAGACTTCCCGGCCAGCCTGCTATGGGAGTTCCGTGCCGCCTCGCTGGCCGAATCTGCCACGTTGTGGGCGTGCCTTGGCCTCGGCTTCGCGGCACTCACCGAATTCGCAATGCGCACTAGCACTCCGGTACGAGAGCAGGTCGCTACCGCGGGCTGATCCGGAGTTCGGCGTATCGAAGGCAGTGTTGGTCTCATGACCGGCACTGCCTTCTCCGTCTGGCCAGCACCCTTGCGCGCCGACCATCCCGTCCGCCCGCCGCGCGCTATTTCGGTGGCGTTCACCGGCCTCGTCGTCGCGCTGCTCTGCGGCGTCGGCGAGGCCCTCACCTATGTCGCGGTAAAGCTCGACAGCCCGAACGCCGATGTGGGCTCGCTCGCCACCGGTCTAGCCATGCGCGGCTGCATCTACCTGGTGGTTCTCGCCGTCGCCATCCGGATGACGCACGGTGCCCGCTGGGCGCGCGTCGTCCTCACCATCGGCATCGGCGTAGTCGGCCTCGCCTCGCTGATCATCGAGCCCGCGGCCGCCACGTTGTCCGCCAAGGAAATCGGCGACCTCTTCGACAACCTCGGCCCGTCGGCGGTGATCAACGGAATCTTCCGAACCGGACATGTCCTCGCCGTCCTGATCGCGATCCCCGCGATGTACCACCCCAGCGCGCGTCGCTACTTTCGCGCGGCGGCCCGGTCGTCTTCGTAAAACCACTCGGTTCCTCGCACATCGGGCAGGTGCGAGGAACCGGGAAGTCATACGAGGACTTGTTTACGCGAGGGCGGCGTCCAGGGTGATGTTGTCGACGCCAGCCAGAGCCTTGCTGACCGGGCAGCCTGCCTTCGCGGCGGCCGCCGCCGCGGCGAAGCCGTCGGCGTCGAGGCCGGAGACCCGGCCGCGGACAGTCAGCTTGATACCGCTGATGCGGAATCCGCCGTCCGGGTCCGGGCCGAGGGTGACGTCGGCGGTGACATCCAGGCTCTCCGGGGTGCCGCCCGCGTTGGCGATCTGCGCCGAGAGTGCCATCGCGAAGCACGAGGAGTGCGCCGCCGCGATCAGTTCCTCCGGGCTGGTCGTGCCGTCGGCATCGTCGGCGGCACGCTTGGGAAACGACACGTCGTACTTGCCGACTCCAGAGCTGGCCAGCTCGACCTGTCCCGAACCCTCCTGCAGGGTGCCGGTCCAAGCGGTGCGCGCGGTACGTGTGGGCATCACGGTCCTTTCACTGATGTTCGGAATCTCGATCCGCTCGAACCTACGCTTATCCGCCACTCCACGTCTCTAGGCCATACCTACAAAAGTTGGGTGCCGCGAGATCTGCGCTCAGGTCCTACGTGGAGTGCTGGTTGGGTTTTGGGCGTTGGACGCTACCGCCGCATCCGGCTGTTACTCCGGGTTGGTGACGCGGGCCAGCACGATGCCGCCGAGGATCAGCGACAGCGACAGCAGGCGGCCCGCGCTGAGCGGGTCCTTGTTGACGACGATGCCGAGGCCGATCGCGCCGACGGCGCCGATTCCCGTGAAGATCGCGTAGGCGGTGCCGACGGGGAGGGTCTGCATGGCGCGGGACAGCAGGTATACCGCGACAGCTCCAAGGACGAAGCAGATGACGGTGGGGACGAAGCGGGTGAAGTTTTCCGTCGGTTTGATGCTCTGCGACCAGATGATCTCCACTAGACCTGCGACGCCGAGGACGATCCAGTTCATGTCAGTACTCCTTGGCGAGGTTGCCGGCCGCCTCGATGGCGGCGGCGTAGGACGCGTCGTGCTTGCCGCGCAGTTGCGCCATCAGCGGGTCCTGGCGGGAGTTGGCCAGTTCGGCGTTCACGAAAACGGTGTCTTCGACGGCGTAGTGGCCTGCGAAGAAGTCACGCAGAAAGCGCTCCTGGTAGTCGTACGCGGCCTTGGGAGCACCCGGTGAGTAGGACCCGCCGCGGGCGGTGGCGACGACGAATCGCCTGTGTCCCAACGACATCCGAGGGAAAGTCACCTGATCCAGCCAAGCCTTGAGCGAGGCGGGGATCGAGTAGTTGTACATCGGCGTGCCGATCAGGATCACGTCGGCGGCCAGCAGTTCCCTGAGCAGCGGGGCCGCGATCGCCAAGGCATTGGCCTGTGCCGGGGTGCGCACCAACTCCGGGAGGCGATCCAGGTCGGTGCGGCCGAGGGCGAGCACCGTATCGCACAACTCGGTCCATGCCTCACCGATGAACGGCACCGGATGGGCCGCCAGATCCCGGTAGACGTAGCCGCCTTCCGGATTCTCGGCGCGCCAGGCCTCGGCGAAGGCGGCACTCACCGCTCGGCTGATCGACCGACGGCGGGCGCTCGCATCGAGATGCAGCAGTGTGCTCATTTTCCGACCTCCAATTAACTGGACATTATGTCCATTTCGCATCCACAATGACGTTAGGCGATAAGTGGACATCCTGTCCAGTTGTTCCCGAGTCGACTACAGTCGCAGACATGGAACCCCGATCTGACCTGCTCACCGGCGTTTCGCTGGGAGCGACGACGCCATCGGAGGCGACCACGCCCCCGCCCGCCGAGCGCACCGACGCGGCGCGCAACCGAGCCAAGGTGCTGGCGGCCGCCGCCGAACTGTTCGCCACCCGCGACCCGCGCACCGTGACGATGGACGACATCGCCAAGGCGGCGGGCGTCGGGCGCGGCACGCTGTATCGCCGTTATCCGGACAAGAATTCGATCGCCGTCGCGCTACTGGACGAGCACGAGCACGCGCTGCAGGAGAAATTGCTGCGCGGCGATCCGCCGCTCGGGCCCGGCGCACCCCCGGACGAGCGGCTCGCGGCCTTCTACGCGGCAATGGTCGAATTACTGGAAGCGCATGCGCATTTGGTGCTCGGCGCCGAGACCGGAGGGGCGCGGTTCCGAACCGGCGCATACGGGTTCTGGTATCTGCATGTGCGGGCGCTGCTGGTCGCGGCGGGCGTAACAGATCCTGACGCGCTGGTGGATCCGCTACTCGCGCCGCTTGCCGCAGAGGTATTTCAGCACCAGCGTGGACGCGGGCTGAGTGCCGCGCAGATTACGGCGGCACTGAACAAGCTGGCGCATTTCACCATCGGCGCGGCCACGCGTTGATCGGCTTTTGATCAGGCCATGTCCCGCCGATGCACCAGCCACAGTGTGCCCGCGACGAACACCATCACATAGACCGCAAGCGCGATCAACGACTCGGTCCGCGACAGAATATCGAGCACGCCCGGTGTCGCAGGCCCCTGCACCGTGCGCATCGCACCGGCCATCGAGCCCGCGGCCGTGCCGGGCAGATGATCGGTGATCACCTCGATCGGCGCGAAGATGCCAGCGACGCCACGCAGCAGGTTCTCCACCACCAGCACCCAGACCAGGCCGAGTCCGACGGCCAGCGCGGGACCGCGGGCGATTGCTCCGATCAACGCGCCTGCCAGCGTCCACATCCCGAGAATCGCGACGCCGGTAATGATTCCGTTCACCGTCTGATCGAAACCGGGCAACGTGAGCGACTGTGACTGCGACACCGCGATGATCGACGCAACCCCGATATCCGCCGCGAATGCGACGCACACCAAGGCGACCACCACGAACGCCAGGCTCATTACCGCACCGCCGACCGCGGCAACCCGCGAAGGCCCCTGGGTGAGCGCCGTTTTCCACGTGCCCCAGCCATATCCGCTTCCGATGGTCAGCGCACCGAGAATGAGCATCAGCGCACCACCGAACATTGCCATGCCCTGGGTGAAGATTTCCGGGACGGCCGCGGGCAGCATTTGCTGCAGCAGCACATCTTTCGGCAACCCATCCGACATCTGCGACGATTCGCCCGAGCTATAGGCGAGGTAGTTGAACAGGTACGAGAACGTGAGATTCAACAGAATCCAGGTTCCGAGAATGATCCAGAACGCGGGCCACTTCCGCAGCCGAAGCAGCTCCGCTCCCGTGCACGCCATCAGGTCTTTCATTGCCCGCCCGTTCATTTCGCCGCCTCCAGCCGAGTCATTTCGAAGAAGACTTCTTCGAGTGACTTCTCGTCGATCCGAAGTTCCAGCAGATCCGCACCGGCCTCGACCACCGCGCGAGCGACTGCCGGTGCGGTCTCGACGCCGGATTCGATCCGAATACCGCCCGCCGTCAGCAGCGCCGAACGGTCACCGACCACCCGCCGCACCGCGGGGAAGGCCAGCTCGAGCGGCTCGGCACGCAGCAATAGCGAAGAGGCGCCGCGTAATTCGGCGACGGTGGATTCCACAAGCAGGTTGCCGCCGGAGATCACGCCGACCCGGTCGCAGATCTCCTGTACCTCGCTGAGCATGTGACTCGACAGCAGCACGGTGTGCCCGTCACCGGCGAGCGTGGTGATCAGCTCCCGCATTTCGGCCATACCCTGCGGGTCGAGGCCGTTGGTCGGCTCGTCCAGGATCAATAGATCGGGACGACCGAGCAGGGCCGCTCCGACGCCGAGGCGCTGCTTCATGCCGAGGGAGTAGGTGCGGAACTTGTCGTCGGCGCGGCCCGCGAGACCGACTCGGTCCAGCGCCTCCTCGACGTCGGCGCGGCCGCGGCCACGGTATTTCGCCAGCACCCGCAGGTTGTCGCGGCCGGATAGGTAGGGATAGAAGCCGGGGCCCTCGATGAGGACACCGATCCGGCGGACCGCCGCCGGATCGCCCGGCGGATGGCCGAGCACTTTCGCGGTGCCGCCGCTCGGGCGGATCAAGCCGACCAGCATGCGCAGCGTGGTCGTCTTGCCCGCCCCGTTCGGGCCGAGGAATCCGTAGATCTCGCCTGCCCCGACACTCATGCTCACGCCGTCGACGGCGGCGTGGGCGCCGTAGCGTTTGGTCAGCCCTGCGGTGACCACGGTGGAATCTGTCATGCGTCGAGAATCCGCCAACGGCCAGGTCCGCCACATCCGTCGCGCGGCGCGTATCGCCGTACGTATCTGGGCCTACGCCCGTGACGTACCCAGCGAATACGCAGCGCGGCGGACGCTGAGCGGGGTGCGGCCTAATAGGCTGCAGGGGTGACAGCGCCAGGGGAATCGAAACGTGGCCCGGTCGTACGGGACTGGGTCCTCGCGTTCGCCGTCGGGGTGATCCAGCTTGCCGGGGGGCGTAATGCCAACTTGCGCCAAACCGGCGTGCACTCGCTGGACATGGTCGGCTATGCGCTATTGCTCGTCGGACCTGTTGCGCTCCTTTTGCGGCGATCGCGGCCGCTGCCCGTGCTGCTGGTGACGATCGCGTCCTGCGCGGTATATCTCCTGCGCGGATACGGCTACGGCCCGATCTTCATTTCGCTGGTGATCGCCTTCATCTCCGCGGCGGTCATCGGATCGCGTTGGTGGACATATCCGATCGTGCCGATCGGCTATCTCGCGTTGGTCTGGCCGCTGCCCACAGTGGTCGGGCACCCCGCCGACCCGTGGCTGGCGTTCGGGATGATCGCCTGGCTCGGCGTGCTGATTTCGATCGCCGAGGGCATCCGACAGCGACAGGCGGTGCTGGTGGCGCGCAGGCAGCGAGCCGAGGCCGCTCGCCGCGACGAACAGGCGCAGCGGCAACAGCGGGCCAGCGAGGAGCGTCTCGCCATCGCACGCGAGATGCACGATGTGCTCGCACACAGCCTTTCCCTGATCAATGTGCAGTCATCGGTGGCGTTGGAACTGTTCGACAAGAAGCCCGAGCAGGCCGCGTCGGCGCTTGCCGCGATCAAGACCGCAAGCAAGGACGCATTGGCCGAGGTGCACACGTTGTTGCACTCGATCCGCACAGGCGCGACGGCCGCCGAGATGGATGACGCACCTGCCGAGCAACCGCGCGACCGGATCAACGGCACCGCACGAGGGTCCGCGGCGGGCCGCGATGCCGACCGCGATTCGAGGCGGGCGCAACGCAATTCGGGTGCCGCGGACCGCGGGCCGACCGACGAGCAGGCAGCGCCGCTCCGTCCGCCTCCCGCACCACGGGCGCCGGCGCCGAGCATCGAGGATCTGGACACCCTGCTGCAGCGGGCACGCACGGCGGGGTTGACCGTGGACACGCGGGTCATCGGCACCGCACACCGACTGCCGAGCGTGATCGACGTGGCGGCGGCCAGGATCATCCAGGAATCGCTCACCAACGTGGTGCGGCACGCGCCCGGCGCCGCGGCAACGGTGACTGTGCGCTACACGGCGGAGTCGGTCGACATCACCGTCGACAACACCCGCCCCACCGGCACTCAATCGAGGTCGGGATCCAGCGGGGGCAACGGCGTTATCGGCATGCGGGAGCGGGCGCACGCTCTCGGCGGCGCACTCACCGCGGGTCCACGGCCGAGCGGCGGGTTCCGGGTCGCCGCCCGGCTACCGTCCACGGTGCAGGCACAGGACGCGGGCAACCCCAGCGGTTCCACCACCCAGGAGGTGTGATGACAGACCATCGCAGCGGGAATCAGGAGCCGCGGTGAGCATCCGGGTGCTCGTCGCCGACGATCAGGCGCTGGTACGCGGTGGTTTCGTCGCGCTGCTCGAGGCCCAGGACGGCATCGAGGTGATCGGTGAGGCCGACAACGGCGAACAAGCCGTTCGGATGACCCGCAGCCTCGCCCCCGACGTGGTGCTGATGGACATCAGGATGCCGATCCTCGACGGACTCGCCGCCACCAGAATGATCGCGGAGGATCCGAAGCTCGCCGAGGTGAAGGTGGTCGTGCTGACCACCTTCGAACTCGACGAGTACGTCTTCGAGGCAATGCGCGCGGGCGCAACGGGTTTCCTGGTCAAGCACACCGAACCGGCCGACCTCGTGCGCGCCGTCAGGGTGGTCGCCGCAGGCGATGCGCTGCTGTCCCCCGGCGTCACCCGCCGCCTGATCGCCGAATTCTCCGCACACGCCAAGCAGCCACCGCCCGCCGCTTTCACCGAGCTCACCGACCGCGAGCGCGAGGTGATGGCCCTGGTTGCCGAAGGCCTCACCAATGCCGAAATCGGCGAGCGCCTCTTCATGAGCCCGGCCACCGCCCGCACTCACGTCAGCCGAATCCTGATGAAGCTCGACGCCCGCGATCGCACCCAACTCGTCGTCATGGCCTACGAATCCGGTTTGGTCCGCCCCGGCTGGCAATAGCGGCCGATTTTCCCGGCTCGGCTTCACCGCTGACGGACTGCGGGCGGACGGCGCGGCGGGTGTGCTGGACTCGACCCGCCTGCCGTCGCCGAGGTACTCGAATCCCGAAGAGAGAAGTACGGAATCGACGAACTCGTCGTCCCCGGCGAGCTCGCCCGCGACTTCGCGCCGGTCCTGACCAGGTTCGCGCGATAGCCCGATTCAGCAGTTACAAGACGTGAAAAAGGTCGTCCCCCACTGGATTCCAGTGGGGGACGACCTTTCGATGCGGCGGGAGCTTATTCGCCCGAGGCAGCTGTCTCGGGAGCGCCTTCGCCTGCGGCGGTGGCGGTCAGCACGACTTCCGGCTTCTCCTCGGTCGCGGGCTCCTTGGTCAGCTTCGCCTTACCGGTGAAGGTGAACTTGGCGTCCTCGCCCGAGCCTTCGCCGTCCCAGCCCTCGACGTCGACCACGATGGTCTGGCCTGGGCCGATCTCGCCGAAGAGGATCTTCTCCGAGAGCTGATCCTCGATCTCGCGCTGGATGGTCCGACGCAGCGGCCGAGCGCCGAGCACGGGATCGAAGCCACGCTTGGCCAGCAGCGCCTTGCCCTGCGGAGCCAGCTCGATCGCCATGTCCTTGTTCTTCAGCTGCGTGGCGACGCGGTTGATCATCAGGTCCACCATCTGCACGATCTGGTCGGTCGTGAGCTGGTGGAAGACGATGACATCGTCGATACGGTTGAGGAACTCGGGGCGGAAGTGCTTCTTCAGCTCGTCGTTGACCTTGAGCTTCATCCGCTCGTAGTTCGAACCCTCGGCGCTGCTCTGGGTGAAGCCGAGACCGACTGCCTTGGAGATGTCCGAGGTACCGAGGTTCGAGGTGAAGATCAGCACCGTGTTCTTGAAGTCCACGGTCCGACCCTGGCCGTCGGTGAGACGACCGTCCTCCAGGACCTGCAACAGGGTGTTGTAGATCTCCTGGTGGGCCTTTTCGATCTCGTCGAACAGAACCACGGAGAACGGCTTGCGGCGCACCTTTTCGGTGAGCTGGCCGCCCTCTTCGTAGCCGACGTACCCGGGAGGGGCACCGAACAGCCGCGACGCGGTGAAGCGGTCGTGGAACTCGCCCATGTCGATCTGGATGAGCGCGTCGTCGTCGCCGAACAGGAAGTTCGCCAGCGACTTGGCCAGCTCGGTCTTACCGACACCGGACGGACCGGCGAAGATGAACGAACCGGACGGACGCTTCGGATCCTTCAGGCCGGCCCGAGTGCGGCGGATCGCCTTGGAGACGGCCTTGACGGCATCCTCCTGGCCGATGATCCGCTTGTGGATCTCGTCCTCCATGCGGAGCAGACGGGTGGTCTCCTCCTCGGTGAGCTTGAAGACGGGGATGCCGGTCCAGTTGGCGAGCACCTCCGCGATCTGCTCGTCGTCGACCTCGGCAACCACGTCGAGATCACCGGAGCGCCACTGCTTTTCACGCTCGGCGCGCTTGGCGACCAGCTGCTTTTCCTTGTCGCGCAGTCGGGCGGCCTTCTCGAAGTCCTGCGCGTCGATCGCGCTTTCCTTCTCCCGACGCGCATCGGCGATCTTGTCGTCGAATTCGCGCAGGTCCGGCGGAGCGGTCATGCGACGGATGCGCATCCGCGCACCGGCCTCGTCGATCAGGTCGATCGCCTTGTCCGGCAGGAACCGGTCGTTGATGTAGCGGTCGGCCAGTGTCGCCGCGGCCACCAGGGCACCGTCGGTGATGGAGACCCGGTGGTGCGCCTCGTAGCGGTCACGCAGACCCTTGAGGATGTTGATGGTGTGCTCGACCGTCGGCTCGCCCACCTGCACCGGCTGGAACCGGCGCTCCAGTGCGGCGTCCTTCTCGATGTACTTGCGGTACTCGTCGAGGGTGGTCGCACCGATGGTCTGCAGCTCACCACGGGCCAGCTTCGGCTTCAGGATCGAGGCCGCGTCGATGGCGCCCTCGGCGGCACCCGCGCCGACGAGCGTGTGCAGCTCGTCGATGAACAGGATGATGTCGCCGCGGGTGTTGATCTCCTTGAGCACCTTCTTCAGGCGCTCTTCGAAGTCACCGCGGTAGCGGCTACCCGCGACCAGGGAGCCCAGGTCGAGGGTGTAGAGCTGCTTGTCCTTGAGCGTCTCGGGGACCTCGCCGTTGACGATGGCCTGCGCCAGACCCTCGACGACAGCGGTCTTACCGACACCGGGCTCGCCGATCAGCACCGGGTTGTTCTTGGTGCGGCGGCTCAGCACCTGCATCACGCGCTCGATTTCCTTCGAGCGGCCGATGACCGGGTCGAGCTTGCCTTCGAGCGCGGCCTGGGTCAGGTTGCGACCGAACTGGTCCAGCACCAGCGAGGTGGACGGGGTGCCCGTCTCACCGCGGGAACCGGACTCGACCGGCTCCTTGCCCTGGTATCCGGACAGCAGCTGGATGACCTGCTGGCGCACCCGGTTGAGATCCGCACCCAGCTTCACCAGCACCTGCGCCGCGACGCCCTCACCCTCACGGATCAGGCCGAGCAGAATGTGCTCGGTGCCGATGTAGTTGTGGCCGAGCTGCAGCGCCTCGCGCAGACTCAGCTCCAGCACCTTCTTGGCACGCGGGGTGAACGGGATGTGACCGGACGGAGCCTGCTGGCCCTGACCGATGATCTCCTCCACCTGGCTGCGCACACCCTCCAGCGAAATACCGAGGGACTCCAGCGACTTCGCTGCGACACCCTCGCCCTCGTGGATCAACCCAAGCAGGATGTGCTCGGTGCCGATGTAGTTGTGGTTGAGCATCCGGGCCTCTTCTTGGGCCAGGACAACGACACGCCTCGCGCGGTCGGTGAACCTCTCGAACATCGCTCCCTCACTCTCCTGCTTCGACGTCTATGGCGTCCGACGCTTCAGTGTTCGACTGTGGCGCCAGCCTGCCATGAAGCCCGGGGGTTGCGGCCCCCGCCTCTACTCTAGTTGGCAGGGGTTCCCACCGCCTCCAGTCCACCCTATTGCGGACCAGCGACGGCACGGTCATTCACTCATAACGTGAACGTTGCGGGATTCGTTTCCACTGAGGTTTTGCCCTCAGCGAACAGCGACCGGATTCGACCCGCAATCCGCGGTGTGGGAGTTAACCGGTAAACGGGGGCACGAACTCGCACCCGACGTCCCGCAGGTGGGAAGGGTCGAGGGCATTGAGTACTAAGCTGGCGGCGCGTGGGCTGCCCGCGATCGCCAGATGGTCGGAGAAGTCCAGCGCACACCCGTCCTGGACAACGATGTTAGTGGCGTTCGGTCCGGGGACCATTCCCGAGGTGTAAGGGACAACGATCTCGTCGTATGCGGTCACGATGTTGGTGTAGGTGATGGTCGGCACGTAGACACCGTCGCTGTTGAGCTGAGTCAGGAAGGCCGAACCCTGGACGAGTTGCACGCAAGCCTGGCACAACGAACCCACCGTCGCCTCGAATGCGGGGCCGAGGCCGAGCCGGTCGGCGAACGCGGCGATCTCGCCGGCGCCGCCCGCATTGGAACCGCGCCAGGCCGGTGCGATCGACACATATTTATCGATCTTGTCGACGCCGCCGAGCCGCTTCGCGTAGTAGCTCGGCATTACCGTGCCCTGCGAATGACCGACTACATCGACTTTGCTCGCGCCGGTCGCCGCGAGGACGCGGTCGACGAAGGCGCCGAACTGCGCCGCGCTCTGCTCCATCGGGAGCATCCCGCCGACCGCTGAGATGGGCCATGGCAGCTCATAGGCGCCGTAGGTCAACGAGTACACGCAGTAGCCCGCATCGGCCAGCAGCGGCACATACACGCCCCAATTCGTCTGTGCGCCACCGCCGGTGCCGTGCGCGAGGACCACGGGATTCGGATGCTCGGCACTCGGGCGGCAGGACCAGTCGTTGGAGCCGGGCAGCGAGCCACCGTGGTCGATGAGCTCACTCGGGATGCCGGAGAAGAAGTTGTAGTCGACCGGATAGTGCTCCGCATGCGCAGAACTCGCCGCGCTGATCCACAGCGCGGCGAGCAGAATTGCGATTAATGCGGCGCCTGGAGCCCGTCGCATGAAGCCTCCCAGATTAGAACGTGTTCTAGGAAACTACCGCGCCGACAGCCCAGCAAGGGCGGAATTGCGGAGTATCAGGTCCAGCGGTGACCCGGGGCGCCGAACTGACCGGGGTACTGGCCGTGCACCTGCTGCGCCGAGAACTGTCCCGGCACCTGCGACTGCTGCGGCGCCGGCTGGGCGACGAAGCGGCCTTGCGCCGAATCGACGGCCGCCCCGGTCGCCGACGCGGTGTTGCGGGCGTGCTGCATACCGGCGACGAACAGCGCGCCGATCAGCACGAGGAAGGCCAGAGTGTGGAGGATGGCGCGGACGGTATTCCAACGGACCCACGCGGATTCGAAGTCGGCACGGACCTGTGCCAGATCGACGATCGCCGCCGGATCACCCGCGCCGGCGAGTTGATCGTTCAGCGGGACGTTCAGTCCGGAGGTCACCGCGAAGGCAATCACATTGAGCACCAGGGCGACTGCGATCCAGATGAGCGTGGTGCGATGGTCCTTGCCCAGGTGCAGTGCCGCCGCAAGGAGGCTGAAGGCGACGGTGCCCATGAACCCGATCATGAACGCGGGATTGATGATCACCACATTGATCTTCTGCATCACGTCGATCATGGTCCGATCGTCGGTGCGGTTCAGCGCGGGCATCACCGAGTTGACGTAGCTGAAGAACAGGCCGGCGATCAGGCCGGTGGCGAAGGTGGCCGCCACCAGTGCGGCGATTCGAAAGGCGGTCATGGGTTCTCCTCCGTGAAAGCTGTCGGAGTCCTCATCGCTCCGTTCATGACTCATAGTCAACAGTTTCCGAGCACAGCTCCCCATGGCTGAGACGCTCGGCCGACTACGCGATCGTCTACTCCCGCCGCGGCGGGAGTAGACCGAGGGAAAGGCGGCTCAAAGATCCCGGTCGGAAATGAGCCCGCTCTGCATGGCCAGGCCTGCCAGGCGAACCCGTTTGAGGTTCTGCGGCAGGCTTTCCACGCCGAACTTGGCGAACAGCGCCCGCAGATGCGTCTTGATCGCGTCGACGCTGAGGAACAGCTCGTCGGCGATCTGCTGATTGGACGCGGGAGTGGCGAAGCCGGCCCCGTTCTTGTACGGGCGGCACAGTGCGATCAGCACCGCACGCTGGGTCTCGGTGAGCGAGCGCAAAGTCGGTATCGAGCCGGTCGAGGTCCGGGTTGCCTCGTCGACAACACCCCCGAAATCATGGAAGGACACCAGCGAGGTTCCGACCCGAATTCGGTCACCGGCTATCAGCCTGCGCCTGCCGACCAACCGCTCGCCGTTGATGAATGTGCCGTTGCGAGACAGGCCGTCGTCGACGATGGTCCAGTGCGCGCCGAGGTACTCGACCGCGGCGTGCAGCCTGGAAACCTCGGCGTCCCACGGCAACGCCAAATCGGCCTGCGGGGAACGGCCGATGGTGACGCGCTGCTGATCCGGGGTGAGCATCAGCTCCTGCTGACGCCCATCGCCATCGGTGAACCGCAACAATGATCCGACGAATGCAGTCACTGCGCCGATACCTCAACTCTCCATACCGTCAGTGACATCGTCCGCACAGTTCCATGGTGCCGCGTCCCGGTTCAGCGAGCAAGATCGGCTCGGCCCGGCTCGACCCGGCGCGGCAGCGTCACTGCTTCAGGCCTTCTTGCCATATCGAAGACCTATCAAAAAATGAAGCCGCCGCCCGGGCGTCGCACGATTTGCCCGGGCGGCAGCCCGAAAATGAGAAACTCAGGCCTTCGCGGCCTTGTTGTACGCATCGGTGATGTCCGCGGAGATACGACCACGCGCGGATACCTTGTGGCCATTACGGCGCGCCCACTCGCGAATTGCAGCACTTTGTTCGCGATCGATGGAGACCCGGCTCTTCGGGCTTCCCGCCGCCGCGACCGCAGCCTTGACACGACGCCGACCACTGACGCGGCGAGCACTCGAAACCCACTCTTCCAGCCCGTCGCGCAGCTTCGCCGCATTTGCCGTCGACAAGTCGATCTCGTACGACACACCGTCGATCGCAAACTCGATGGTCTCGTCCGCGATGGACTCACCGTCGACATCATCGATCAGGCTTACGGTGACCTTCTTTGCCATGAGATGAACGTCCTCTCGAAATCGTGCGACCCGCATACTAGGCCGATTACCCGAGGCAAGAATACCCCGAATTTCGAAAATTCCAAGACGGGGACCTTCGGTATGGAATCAGATGGTCAGCGAGTGACTGGACGCACAATTGGGAACAGTATCGTTTCGCGGATTCCCAATCCTGTCAGTGCCATCAACAACCGATCGATTCCCATACCCGTACCCGTTGTCGGAGGCATGCCGTGCTCCATCGCGGCAAGGAAGTCTTCGTCTAGGACCATCGCCTCGTCGTCACCCTGCGCGGCCAACCGCGCTTGGTCGACGAACCGCTCGCGCTGGATCACCGGATCGACCAACTCCGAATAGCCCGTTGCCAACTCGAAGCCGCGCACATAGAGGTCCCACTTCTCGGTAACTCCAGGCTTGCTCCGATGCTGTCTGGTGAGCGGTGAGGTCTCGACCGGGAAGTCGCGCACGAATGTGGGGGCGTACAACTTGTCGCCGTACTGGTGTTCCCACAGTTCTTCTACAAGTTTGCCGTGGCCATAGCCCTTGTCTTCCGGAATTTCCAGACCGACGCGATCGGCAAGTGCGCGCAATTCTGAAACCGACGTTTCGGGAGTGACCGAGACACCCAGTGCATCAGACAGTGACGGGTACATCTCGACCGTCGCCCACTCGCCGCGCAGATCATATTCGGTACCGTCCGCGAGGGTCACCACCTGCGTGCCGAACACCGCCTGCGCAACTTCCTGTACCAATTCTCGGGTCATGCGCTGCGCATCATCGTAGGTACCGTATGCCTGGTACGTTTCCAGCATCGCGAACTCCGGCGAATGCGTAGAGTCCGAACCCTCGTTGCGGAAGTTCCTGTTGATCTCGAAGACCTGCTCCAGGCCGCCGACCACGCACCTCTTGAGGAACAGTTCCGGCGCAATTCGCAGGTAGAGGTCCATATCGAGGGCATTCGAATGGGTACGGAACGGCCTGGCCGCCGCACCACCGTGCAGCGTCTGCAGCATCGGGGTCTCCACCTCGAGGAAACCACGGCGCTCCAGCGCATCGCGCATCGCACGAACGACCGCGACCCTGGTCCGCGCCATTTCCCTGGCCTCGGGGCGCACGATCAGATCGACATAGCGCTGCCGAACCCTGGACTCCTCGTTCATCTCCTTGTGCGCGACCGGCAGCGGCCGCAGCGACTTGGCCGACATTGACCAGGAATCGGCCATAACGCTCAATTCGCCGGTCCGCGACGAGATGACCTCGCCGTGCACGAAAACGAAGTCACCGAGGTCGACATCGGACTTCCAGGCCGCGAGCGCATCGGCGCCGACACCGTTCAGGCTGATCATCGCCTGCAGCTTGGTGCCGTCGCCCTCCTGCAGTGTCGCGAAACATAGCTTGCCGGTATTACGCATGAATATGACGCGGCCCGCGACACCGGCCTGCAGGCCCGTCTGCGTGTCCGGCGCCAACTCCGGATAGGCCGCCCGAATTTCGGCGAGGGTATGCGTGCGCGGCACGACCACCGGATATGCCTCACCGCCCTGGGCGAGCAGCCGCTCGCGCTTCTCCCTGCGAATCCGTATCTGCTCCGGCGCGTCATCTACTTCCGGCGCGGGAGGGCTTGATTGCTCCGCAGGAACCGAACCCGCAGAGCGACCGGACGAGGGCGTGTTCGGGGTGCTCACATCCAACAACACTAGCGGGCACCGGAAATCGTTTTGCGGGCCGCCCAGCCACTACTGCGGAGTAACGCGTCGGTACCGGTTCCCGCGCGCGACCTCGGCCGGTTTTTCGCAGGCCGAGATCGCCCGCCGGTCCCGCTGTGCCACGAAACCTACTGTGCCACGGAGTATTTCGAGATAGAACTAAATCGACGGCAATTACAGCGAGGCGAGCGAGTCGACCGCACGCGCGAAGTGCGGCGCCCGGATTCCGATGGTAAGCAGGCTCGCCGCCTTCATCGCCTGGTAGCCGCCGATCACATCGGTCGCCCGATGCAGTCCGAGTTGCTGCAACGCGGCGGCGGCGAGACTGGAGGTATAGCCCTCCGAGCAGACGATGATCCATTCCACATCGTGATCGGCGGCCAGCGCCAAACGGGCGGAACTGGTGGGATCCAATCGCCATTCCAGCACATTCCGCTCGATCACCAGGGCGCCGGGCAGCGATCCTTCGCGACCGCGCTGCGCCTGGGGTCGGATGTCCACCAGAATCGCGCCCCGTTCGAGCGCCTTCGGCAATTCGAACGCATAGATCCGGTTCAGCTGGGCCCGCGCGTTGTCGAGTACCTGATCGATGGTCAAACGGGTCATTACATATCACCTTCGGGCTGGTCGGTGAGGACAGTTCGGGTGCGCCGCAGGGTGCCGTGGCCGGTGACCTCGTAATAGGACATGGCGGTGAGCGGGGGCGAATAGGCGTGCACGCTGAGCGTCGGATCGAGGGGGCCGACGGATTCAACGGTGTTGTCGGTAACCGGACGCGGTCCGGCGGGTGCGCGCATCACGTCGTGCACCCAGCCGATCGGGAAGGAGGCTTGATCGCCCGCGGTGAGCGTGCGCCGGCGCAATTCCGTTCCGTTCCAGCGGTATTCGGAAAGGGCGCCGCTCAGCACGGTCAAGGCGCCGAGAGATCCGGCGTGGTCGTGCAATTCGGTGGATTTGCCAGGGGTCCAGCTGATCAGCCAGACATCGACCTCGTCATCGGCGAGCAGCCTGGTCGCCCAGCGCTCGTCGGACGGCCACACCCCCTCGGTCGGGAGCAGATGGTCGTAACGGCCGCTCAGCACATCCTCGGCGCCCTCGTCTGTCAGCCGAAGCAGATCGGCGGGACGCAGGCGGGTGGGTAGTGCGGGCGCGACAGCACGATCCAACGGCGGGGTGGCCGAAAAGGCGTCCCGGGCGGAAGAAAGGGAAAGAACGGAAGAACGCATGAGCGAATCTCCAGGAGATGTGTCAACGGTCGAGGGACTAAGTCAGCCTCGAACGGTCGAGGCCAGGTCAGCCTCGACAACACTCCTGGGTGCGCACGCGGAAATTCACGATTGCGAGTGTAGCAGAGCCTCGGCCGCCACCCGGATGCCCTTTCCCAGCGGTGGAAAGCCGGGGGCCATCAAACAGTTCCCTTGCGGCGCTGGTTGCGTTCGTAGACCAGTCGCAGGCCGGTCAGGGTCAGGTGCGGCTGGTGGTGATCGATTGTTTCCGACTCGGGCACGATCAGCGGCGCGCTCGCACCGGTCGCGACGATCGTCACATCGTCACCGGCAAAGGCATCGAATTCGTCGCGTATCCGATCGATCAGGCCGTCGACAAGGCCTGCGAAACCGAATATCGCGCCGGACTGAATAGCTTCCACGGTGTTCTTGCCGATCACCGAGCGCGGGCGGGCCAGCTCCACCCTGCGCAGTGCGGCGCGCTCGATCAGCGCCTCGCTGGAAATCTCCACACCCGGCGCGAGCACCCCGCCGAGGAATTCACCCTTCGCCGAAACCAGATCGACGGTGGTCGCCGTGCCGAAATCGACCACGATCGCGGCGGTGCCGTAAAGATGATGCGCGGCAAGGGTATTCACGATGCGGTCGGCGCCGATTTCCTTGGGATTGTCGACCAGCAGCGGAATTCCGGTGCGCACACCGGGTTCCACCACCACGTGCGGCACATTCTCCCAATAGCGGTGAAGCATCGTCCGGATCTCGCGCAGCACCGGCGGGACCGTCGACAGCGCAGCGACCCCGACAATTTCCGCCACCTGCGCGCCGACCAGCCCGCGTACCTGCATGGCGAACTCGTCCGCGGTCAGCAGCGGGTTGGTATGTATCCGCCAGTGCCTTGCCAGCTTGGCATGGCTGCCGCTGCCGGAGAAAAGGCCCAGCTCGATGCTGGTGTTGCGGACATCGATGGCCAGCAGCATGGCCGTCAGACGACGGTCAGTGAGCGCGGGGTGACCAGGCCGGAGCCCTCCGGCGCATGCGCCGGATCGGAGCCGAGGTCGGTCGGACGATTGCGGTCATCGACAAATACGACCTTCGGGGCGTACTCGCGGATCTCGGCCTCGTCCATCATCCCGTAGGCGATCAGGATGACGAGGTCGCCAGGGTGGACCAGATGTGCAGCGGCGCCGTTGATCCCGATCACGCCGGAACCGCGCTCGCCCGCGATCACATAGGTCTCCAACCGAGCGCCGTTGTCGATGTCGACGATGCAGACCTGCTCGCCCTCGAGCAGATCGGCGGCGTCGAGCAGATCCTGGTCGACGGTCACCGAGCCGACGTAGTGCAGGTCGGCGTGGGTCACCGTGGCACGGTGGATCTTCGACTTCATCATGGTGCGCAACATCGTCGTCGCCCTTTCCTAAATGTTGGCCTGGGCAGGCTGGGAGTCGTCCGCGGCTGCGCGCGAATCGGGAAGAGTGGGGTGGCCACCGTCTATCGGTGCGCCGAGCGCTACGGCCGTGTTGTCGATCAGCCGGGTGGCACCGACCTGGGCCGCGACCAGCAGTCGGGCATTTCCGTTGGCGGGGGCGGGACCCAGGGTCGAGGACCGCAGTTCGAGGTAGTCGACCTCGACGCCTGCCGCGGCATCGAGGACACCACGCGCCGCGGCGAGCACGGCGTCGGCGCCGAGGCCACCGGCATGCTTGCCCGCGGCCAGCGCGGCCGACAGCGCCAGCGCGGATTCACGCTGCGCCGCATCGAGATACCGGTTGCGAGAGGACAGCGCGAGACCATCGGGCTCGCGGACCGTCGGCAGCGCAACGATCTTCACGTCGAAGTTCAGATCCCGAACCAGCTGACGAATCAGCGTGAGCTGCTGGTAGTCCTTCTCACCGAAGAACGCCTCGGTCGGTTTCGCGATTTGCAGCAGCTTCGCGACCACGGTGAGCACACCCGCGAAATGCGTCGGGCGGCTCGCGCCTTCCAGCTCCGCGCCGACCGGTCCGGGGTGCACGGTGGTCCGCATGCCGTCCGGGTACATATCGGCCGGGCTCGGCGCGAACACCAATTCCACGCCCTCCCCGCGGAGCAGCTCGACATCGGCGTCCAGGGTGCGCGGGTATTTGTCCAGGTCCTCACCCGCGCCGAATTGCAAGGGATTCACGAAGATCGAGACGATCACGACCTGGTTGGTCCGCTTGGCGCGGCGCACGATCTCCAGGTGCCCCTCGTGCAGCGCACCCATCGTCGGCACCAGGCCTACGGTGCGGCCGACGCCGCGCAGCGCCTTCGAAACCGCCTGGATCACCGCGGGATCGTGGTGCACGGTCAGTTCGCCCGGCCGGAAGGTACCGCGCAATTTCGGATCCATTATCGGCGTCCTTCCAACAGTTCGATCAGGGCGGGATCGGTCTTGGCGCGCTCGGCCGTGCGCAGCGACATCGCGCGATAGCCCGCTGCCAGCCGGACATCGACCGATTCCAGCGCGGTGAGATGCGCCACAACGGCGTCCGCGTCGCCGCGCGCCACCGGGCCGGTGAGCGCGGATTGGCCGCGGCGCAAGGCATTGTCGAGGGCGGCCGAAGCCAGCGGGGCAAGCAGCCGCTCCGCCAAACCGTTCGGCTGATCGTCGACGATCTGCTGGCCGAGCAGGCCGGGCCCCGACAGCGCCGTGCGCAGCGCATCGACCGCGTCGACGATCACCGTGACGAGGTGGTTGCTGCCGTGCGCCAGCGCCGCGTGATAAAGCTGGCGGTTCTCCTCCTGGACGCGGACCGGTTCGCCGCCCATTTCGATCACCAGGGCCTGCGCGATGGCGAAGCCGACCTCGTCGGCCGCGGTGACCCCGAAGCAGGCGTTGCCGAGCCGGGCCAGGTCCTCGTCGTGTCCGGTGAAGGTCATCGCGGGATGGATGGCCAGCGGCAACGCGCCCGCCGCGGCCAGTGGGGCAAGCACGCCGACGCCATTGGCCCCCGAGGTGTGCGCCACGATCGTGCCCGGCCGCACCACGCCCGCGGACACGAGACCGCGCACCAGCCCGGCCAATTCGGTGTCGGGCACCGCGAGCAACAACAGCTCACTGCGGGCCGCCACCTGTTCAACGGGCAGGATCTCGGAATCGGGCAGCCGGGTACGCGCCCGCTGCACGGAAGCATCGGAAATCGCGGCAACGCCGAACACCACATGTCCGGCGCGCTCGAGTGCCGCACCAAGTGCCGAGCCGACACGTCCCGCCGAGACGATTCCGACCGTCAGTCGTGCGGGCGCCGGGTCGAAGCCCGCAGGCTCGTTGCCAGAACTCGAGGTCAACGTTGTCCTCTCGAAGTGCGATGGCCGGACACGCGTCCGTCCAAGCGCTTGATCCGTTCCAGTCCCGCCATGCGGGTACCGGACGTTACGTCACGAGGATATCGGCCACGGGTTTGCCGATGCCATGCGGTACCGGCGTGATTTACACCGCAGTAGGTCTACCGGCGGCCGTTTTCCTCGGATTGCAGGTTGGCCATGATCTCGGCGACCGAGAGACGGCGCGAGGAATTGCCGGAGTCCACGTCGGGGTCGACGCGGCGGCGCCTGCGAGAGCTCGGTGTGCCGACGGCCGGCGCCGAGGTGGTCGAGCGGGGCTGCGGGGTCGGCCGTGGTGCGGCGGGCTGCGGCGTCGGCTGCTGCTGCTGGATGGGCTCCGGGGTCGGGGGCTCTTCGGTGAAGGCATCGGCCCAACCGGCCGTCGCCTGCAGCGGCCCGGTGTGCCGATCGTCATCGATGTCGACGACGGTGATCTCGGCGTCGCTCAGGTCGTCGTCGGGCTCGAGCGGTACCGCGGCGGTCTCGGCGGTGACCGGTTCGTCGAAGGGACTCGCGAACATCGGCTGCTCAGGATGATCGGCGACGAACACCGGAGTGACGCTGCTGCGTGGTTGCTGAGCCGCCGCGAAACCCCAGCCGTCGGCATTCCCCGAGCTATTGTTCGCCGAGTCGCCGAGCGCACTCGGCAGCTCCTGGATCCGGGTCGCGTCGGCCCGCAGTGCGGGCCGGTCCATCGGCAGATCGCCGTCGAAGAGTCGCTGCAGGCTTTGCCGGAGCACGGTGAGTTCGGCCCGAAGCGCGGCGAGCTCGGTGGCGTCGGCGCCCACCTCCGCGCGCACCCGCGACTCGATGCCGAGCTCGTATTCGCGGCGGGCGGTGATCTCGCGCTCCAACTGGAGCTCGTAAACCGTCTGCAGGTCGCGGACCTTCGCCTTATCGATCGTGGCCTCTTTGCGGTACCGCGTCGCGGCCAAGGCGCCCACAACGGCCGCCCACAGGGCCGCAACCAGCCCGATTCGAACAAATTGCAGGCTGTCGGTGAAAACTAGGAAAACGCTGGCAACCAGACCGAGCAGAATCAAGACACCAATGAACAATTTTCCCGCATCGTCCCGCCGACGACGGGAAGTGCTGCTACGGGAGGGTGAAACCATGGACGCCAGGGTAGCTTGGATGGCGAGCCGCGCCCAGAATACGGTGCGGCTATTCCGGCGAAAATATTTGCTATGTGGTTGCTGGATCGTCTGACGGGTCATCGGGCGCACGGCAGCAATACTCGAGCCACAGGGCCGCAGCAACCAGCGCAACCCCCGCCATCATGCCGACGACCGCACTCGGACTGTCCGCCGCGGCCGCGCGCAGCGTCCCACGCTGTGGCAGCACCCAGCACAGGAAGCCCAGCCAGACACCCGCGGCGAGTGACCCGACCTGCGCGGACGCCTTGGCGAGCGCGACCGCACGGGCCGCGGTGATCGGATGTAGCTGGTGGGTGCCGTTACCGATCTCGTGGTCGTTGACACGGCTGCGGATCACGAAGGCCAGCGCAACCTCGATTGCCGCCACCGGATACAGCGACGCACCCGCGTAAACCGAGATCGGCGGGAAATTGCTGTAGGCCAGCCGGGTGGCGACCCACGCGATGACCGCGGCGATGACGACATTCGCCAGCAGATCCCAGATTCGGGTCGGCTTGAGCTTCATGACGACGCCCCCTCCGAGGGCTCGGCCGATGCCAGCGAAAACTCGGTCGGTCGCACGCCCGCGCGCTCGGCGGCGTCGAGTCCGTCGAGCAACTCGCGCACCCGCCGCGGCGTGCCGTCGACCTCGATAATCGCGTCCGGCTCCACGTCCAGCCATGGGATGAGGACGAAGGCCCGATTGTGCGCTTGTGGATGCGGCAGCGTCAGCTCCGCATCCGTACTGCGGCATGCGACGCCGTCCGCTTCGGCGCACCAGATCACATCGACGTCGAGAGTCCTTGCGCCCCAGCGCACCTCGCGCACCCGGTCGGCGGCCTGTTCCAGCTGCCAGCCGCGGTGCAGCCAGTCTCGACAGCCGAGTTCCGGATCATCAACCAGCACAATGGCATTCAGATAGTCATCCTGTTCGACCCCGCCCCACGGCGCGGTCGAATACACCGGTGACACCGCGACAACCCGTGGTCCGAAGCCCTCGACCACGCTGCGCAGATGCGCGAGCCGATCCCCCAGATTCGACCCGATCGACAGCACGGCCCTGCTCACGACTCCACCTCGCTGACGCTCGGCTCCGTCGTGCGCGAGGCGCACTGAGACATGGTTCGCTCGCTGCGCTCACTCAAGACTCCACCTCGCTGACGCTCGGCTCCGTCGTGCGCGACGCGCACTGAGACACGGTTCGCTCGCTGCGCTCACTCACGACTCCACCTCGCCACTGATCGGCGCATCGCCGTGGAGTCTCACGCCGCGTTCTCCCGGTACCGCGCGGTGACTACGCGGACGTCCGCGAAGGTATGCGGGATCGGCGCGGACGGTTTGTGCACGACCACCTCGACCGACTGAATACGCGGGTCGGTCATCACATCGTCGGCGATCTCGGAGACCACCGTCTCGATGAGATTGCGCGGCGGGCCCTTGATGATTCGCACGGCCCGTTCGGCGAGCTGGCCGTAGTCGATGGTGGCCGCGAGATCGTCCGACGCCGCGGCGACGGAGAAATCGACCGACACCGTGAGGTCGACGACGAACTCCTGCCCGTCACGGCGTTCGTGCTCGAAAACTCCGTGATGGCCGAAAGCGCGCAGGCCGCGTAGCTCGATTCGGTCGCTCATCGGTCCGCTCCTCGTGAATTCTGCCGGGCAGCGCGTTGCCAGGCGTCGGTGACGGCAATGGCATCCAAAGAGGCGCGGACGTCGTGCACCCGCACACCCCACGCGCCGTGCTGGGCGGCCAGCGCCGAAATGGTAGCGGTGGCGGTCTCGCGACCATCCGGCGGGCGCGGGCCCGCGGCATCGGCGAGCAGCGCGCCGAGGAAACGTTTGCGCGACGCACCGATGAGAATCGGCAATCCATTGCCGACCAGCTCCGGCAGTGCACCGAGCAGGGCCCAATTGTGTTCGGCGTTCTTGGCGAAGCCGAGGCCGGGATCCAGGATCAGCCGCGACGGATCGACACCCGCCGCGACGGCCAGATCCACCTGCGCGGACAGCTCCGCGAGCACCTCGGCGACGACATCGTCGTAGTGGTCAGCGGGCCCGGTGTGCCGATAGTCGGCCCCGGCCCGCCAGTGCATGAGAATCCACGGAGCATCCGCCGCCGCGACGACTTTCACCATGTCGGGATCGGATCGGCCGCCCGATACGTCGTTCACCACGGAAACTCCGGCTGCCAGTGCCGCATCGGCCACACTCGCTCGCATGGTGTCGACGCTGGTCGGCACACCCGCGGCGACCAGTCCACGAATTACGGGAACCACCCTGGCGGCCTCGGTCTCCGGATCGATCCGGATGGCGCCGGGGCGGGTCGATTCGCCACCGACATCGACGATGTCGGCACCCGACTCGAACAGTTCGACGCCGTGCGCGATGGCCAGGCCGGGGTCGAGGTATCTGCCGCCGTCGGAGAAGGAGTCACTGGTGACGTTCACGACGCCCATCACCACACAGGAACGTCCCCCGCGCGGAGTGACGCTCTCGAGACCGGACACCGCGAACTCGCTCACTTCCGCAGAATGAGATCGAGGGCCTCGGCACGCGAGGCGGCACTTGACTGCAGCAGACCGCGCACCGCGGAAGTGGTTGTGCTCGCACCGGGCTTGCGGATGCCGCGCATCGCCATGCACAGGTGCTCGGCCTCGACCACTACGATCGCGCCGCGCGGATCCAGCTTGCGCATGACGGCGTCGGCGATCTGGCTGGTCAGGCGCTCCTGCACCTGTGGGCGCTTGGCGTAGAGATCGACCAGCCTGGCCAGCTTGGACAGCCCGGTCACGCGGCCGTGCGTGCCGGGGATGTACCCGACGTGCGCGACACCGTGAAAGGACACCAGATGATGCTCGCAAGTCGAGTACATCGGTATGTCGCGCACCAGCACGAGCTCCTGATGGCCCTCGTCGAACGTGGTGTTCAGCACCGAATCCGGCTCGATATAGAGGCCGGCGAACGTCTCCCGGTAGGCGCGGGCAACGCGAGCCGGGGTGTCGATCAGGCCGGGGCGGTCGGGGTTCTCACCGACCGCCAGCAGCAACTCCCGTACCGCGGCTTCAGCGCGGGCCTGGTCGAACGGCCGGCCTGTCTCCAGCGCAATGAGTTCCGGCTTGGTCACAGCCAACTCAGAACTGTTGTGCTCACGGTTGTCCGACTGGCCGATCTCCGACTGGCCATTGTCCGACTCCGCAAGCGCGTGGCCGCCGACGTGATTCTTGGCCGACAATCGAGGACACCTCCAAAATCTCGGATGCCGGCAATTACTCGGCACCCCGATGGTCGAGCCTAATCGTCACGTGTCAGTGCCGACCGTTCGGTCCATCCCAATCGTGGTTTTCGCCCTCGTCGTTCGAGTTGCCCCGACCCGGCTCGTCGTAGCCGCCCTGGTCACCGCGGCCCGCGCCCGGCTGTGCACCGGACGGCTGGTTCCACGGCTGCTGGTAGCCGTGCCGCGCCTGCGGCTCGCCCTGACCCTGCCAACCGCCGCCGTAGCCGGGTTGCCCGGACTGCTGCTGCGGCTCGTCCCGCGGCGGCCAGCCCGGCGCCGACCAACCGGCCGGGGCGCCGTAGTCCGGCCGCGAACCGTGCGTCCCGCCGCCCTGGCGCGGGTAGGCGGCAGTCGGGGTCTGGGGTGCCGGGTAACCGGGCGCAGGCGGTGCGGGATAGCCGTACTGCGGTGGGTTCTGGTAGACGGCCTCCGGATAGCCGTTGGCCCCGGCGCCTGCGGGCACCGGCGGCACGATGGACTCCGGCGGCGGCCACGGCTCGCCACGCTCGGCGGCCAGCTCGCCCGGCGTCTTCACCGGCGGCTTGTCCGAAGGCAGCCGTTCACCGAAGTCGTTGAACGCGGTGATCCGCGGCCGCTTGTCCACCGTCGCGAGGAGCTCCTCGAGATCCTTGCGGTGCAAGGTCTCTCGCTCCAGCAACGCGGTGGCCAGCACGTCGAGTACGTCGCGGTACTCGTTGAGAATCGCCCACGCCTCGGTGTGCGCGGCCTCGATCAGGTTGCGCACCTCCTCGTCGATAGCGCCGGCGACCTCGTGCGAGTAGTCCGAACCCATGCCCATCGAGCGGCCGAGGAACGGGTCACCCTGCTCCTGGCCGTAGCGCACCGCGCCGAGGCGAGCACTCATGCCGTATTCGGTGACCATGGCTCGCGCGATCTTGGTGGCCTGGTCGATATCCGAGGACGCACCGGTGGTCGGCTCGTGGAACACCAGTTCCTCGGCCGCGCGGCCACCCATCGCCATCACCAGACGGGCGATCATCTCCGAGCGGGTCATCAGGCCCTTGTCGTCCTCGGGCACCGTCATGGCGTGACCGCCCGTGCGACCGCGGGCCAGGATGGTGACCTTGTAGACCGGCTCGATATCCGGCATCGCCCACGCGGCAAGGGTGTGGCCGCCCTCGTGGTAGGCGGTGATCTTCTTCTCGTGCTCGCTGATGATCCGGCTCTTGCGGCGCGGGCCGCCGACAACGCGGTCCACCGACTCTTCGAGCTGCACGCCGGTAATCACCGCGGCGTTCTCACGTGCGGTGAGCAGGGCAGCCTCGTTGATCACGTTCGCGAGGTCGGCGCCGGACATGCCGACGGTGCGCTTGGCCAGACCGTCCAGATCAGCCTCGGGTGCGATCGGCTTGCCCTGCGAGTGCACCCGCAGGATCGCGCGCCGACCGGCCAGGTCGGGGTTGCTGACCGGGATCTGCCGGTCGAACCGGCCAGGACGCAGCAGCGCGGGGTCGAGGATGTCGGGGCGGTTGGTCGCCGCGATCAGGATCACGCCGGTGCGGTCGCCGAAACCGTCCATCTCGACCAGCAACTGGTTGAGGGTCTGCTCACGCTCGTCGTGACCACCGCCGAGGCCCGCGCCACGCTGGCGGCCGACCGCGTCGATCTCATCGACGAAGATGATGCACGGGCTGTTCTGCTTGGCCTGCTCGAACAGATCACGCACCCGAGAGGCACCGACACCGACGAACATCTCGACGAAGTCAGAACCGGAGATGGTGAAGAACGGCACGCCCGCTTCGCCGGCAACGGCGCGGGCAAGCAGCGTCTTACCCGTGCCGGGTGGGCCGTACAGCAGCACGCCCTTCGGGATCTTGGCGCCGAGAGCCTGGTAGCGAACCGGGTTCTGCAGGAAGTCCTTGATTTCGTAGAGCTCTTCGACGGCCTCGTCGGCGCCGGCCACATCCGCGAATGTGGTCTTGGGCATGTCCTTGGACAGCTGCTTGGCCTTCGATTTACCGAAGCCCATCATGCCGCCGCGACCACCGCCCTGCATGCGGGACATCACGAAGATGAACAGGCCGAGCAGGATCACCATCGGCAGCACGAACAGCAAGATCTGGGTGAACCAGCTCTCCTGTTTGACCACGGTGTTGAAAGGTGCGCCGGATTTCTGCACGGCGTCGAATACTTGCGCGGACGCCTCACCACCGCCCGGATACTTGGCGATGATCTTGTTGGAGCTGCTGGTCGCGTCGTTGCCGTTGTTCAGCTCGATGCGCAGCTGCTGCTCGCGGTCGTCGATCTGGACGTTCTTGACGTTGCTCTTGTCGTTCAGCTGAGTCAACGCCACCGAGGTGTCGACGCTCTTCCAGCCGCGCGTGTCATTGCCGAAATAGCTGAACGCATAGATCACGAGCAAGATGCCCGAGACTATGGCCAGGGTGCGAAACACAGTCTTGCGGTTCATAGAGCGTAGGCCGGGCGGCCAGTCCTTTCCGGTTCTCCGGTGCATGCCTGCGAAGCGTCGGGGTCGGCGGTGCCAGTTCTCACCCTTCGCCCAGCCGGGGTCCGGTGGGTTCGGATGCGGACATGCCACGTTACCGCGTACGGTCTACTCGATACATCGCGCAGTTCGGCAGTTGGGGCAGTTCGACAGGTAAACGGCCGGGGAACCACGGTGGTTCCCGAAGTCTCCGGTCGGGTTACTCCAAGTGGTCACAATCATGGCATGTTCGGCCTATCGTGAGCGACGACACAACAAGAGCGCAGGGGGTATGGACATAGTCGAGCTACGGACACCCACAGCGATAGTGCGCCACGGGCGCGGGCGATTGATCGTTCTGCGACCGGGCATCGATGGCGAGCGCGTACTGGATGTGCCGGTCACGGACCTGCTGAAGGTCCGGCTGAACCGGCGCGCCGATGACGCCGTCGTGATCGAGATCTACCTTCGTTACCCCACTCCGGTGCTCACGGGCGTGCCAGCGGACCGCACTCCACTACCGGTATTGATAGCAGAACACGATGTCCCCGCAGCGACCGAGATCGTCGATCGGATCAATGATCAGATCCTGGCATCGCAGCGCATCGATGTGGCCGCCCCCGATCTGAACCCGCCAGCCCCAGCGTGGGGCAAGAATGGACCGACTCGCGCGGACGTGGATCGGGCCGTGCGCCGGATGGCACCCAAGCGCGAAGCGAAGTCGGCGATAGCCGCTCTGCATCGCTATGTCACAGCGGACGAATACGTGCTCGAGACCGCGATCGCGGTGGCGCACCCGCCCGCGGGCACCGGACCCGGGCTGCTTGCCGCGACCACCGGGCGGCTGCTGTTCATCTCCATCGGCACCGGCGCGCGGTTCGCCCACGAGCTACCCATCCCAGCCGTGCTGTGGGCCCGCACCACCGAGGGTGCCGCGGTGGCACCGGGTGAGATCGGCGCTATCCGCGGCGAGACGGGCATCGACGTGCACGACGGCAATGTCACGCTGCATTTCACCGGCGCGGATCGGGCCGACACCGAGCGGGTCACCTGTGCGGTGAACTTCGCCGTCCGGCGCGATTCCGCCGACGGTGCGGCCGGCCCGGCCGATCCCGGCGTCTCCCAGCTCTATTCCGAGTGGGAACTACTAGTCGAGCGGCATTCGCTCGGCATGGTCGACGACACACAGTTCCAGCGCTATGGGCGCGGGATCCTGCGGTCACTCCCCGACGGGAACTGACTGCAAGCCGATGCGCCGCCACGGGCTGGTCGTGCGCGTCCACAGACGCAGTAGTTCCATGCGCCGGTCGACGCCGCCGTTCTTGAGCTCGGCGAGGTCCTCGCAGGCCTGCCAGTAGGTCCAGCCGGTCAGGTAGGCATCGCCGAACTGACGCCAGTTCTGATACTTGCGCTGCGCGAGCGGCAATGCGCGCGCGAGGTAGTCCCACGCGACATCGGCATCGAGATAACCCGCGGTGAAAGCCATTCGAGCCACCGCAACCACCCTGGCCAGGTCCCATGCGTGGATATCGCTTGGCAGCGGCCGTGCGAGGTGATCGGTGAAACCGATCTTGATCGCCTGCGACCAGATGTCGTAATCGCGGACCAGCGCCTCGGGATTGTCCATGCCACGGAACGAGCCGACCTGACGTAGGAAAGCGCGGTGCCGATCGGCGCGCTCGCCGAACCGATCCCGCTCGCTCGCATTGATCGACGCCATCACCAGCGGATGCACCATCGCATACAGCGGCGCGTGCATGCCGTCGAGCAACTGTTCCATCGAGGCCTGCGCCTCGGTGCCATCGGTGATGCCCCATGCGCCGGTCAGCGTATCGATGGCGAGTTCACGGCGGTCGCCGAGCGGATGGTCGCGTTCCGGGCCGAGCAGCAGCGCGTCGTGGAAGGCATCCCATCGAGCCGAATAGAAGGCGCCCAACGCCAACGACCGCAGTTCGTCATCGGATACCGCGGCGCCGGACCAATGGTCCTCCTCCCGCTTGTCCAGCTCTTCGTAGGGGAAGGTGGTCAGAGGGGGTACACCGCGGGCAGGCATCTCCCGATTGTTCCCCATCGATCTTGAAACAACCTGTGTAATCGCCAAGCGAATCCGCGGGAGTCGGCGCCGCAGGCGCGAGTCTCGGACGCTCGGACGCGAGCCCTCGGGGCCGCGAACACGCCGCGCCGCAGGCGCGGCACATCGAACACAGCATTTTTGACCTGCCGTATCCGGTTTAAGAGGGCTAATGTGCACGCATGAGTGGAAACATCACCCTCCTGCGTGGCCTGGAACCTGCCCCTACCGAGCAGGAAATCTACGCTGCCGCACTGCAGTATGTGCGTACGGTCGGTGGCGTTTCCGGCCTGAGCACAACCACGAAAGCCGCCGTCGACAAGGCCGTCGCGGCTATTGCGGCGGCCACAACGCAACTGCTCGCGGATCTACCCGATGGCCGGGTCGCGCCGACTACCGAGCCACCATTACACCGCGCCACCCGCGACGCGGCGGAGTAACGGGCGCGGTGACAGCGGCCTGATCACTGCAACGCGTCGGCACCATAGGCGGCGACGCAGGTCAGTGCGAGTTCCAACGACAGGCTGCGCTCTTCGATCGGATGACCGAGCAGTTCCTCGATCCGCTGCATCCGGTAGCGAATCGTGTTCTTGTGCACACCTAGCAGTTTCGCCGCGGCCTCCGGGCTGCGATGGCTCTTCAGATAAGCGTGCAGTGTCTCGCGTAGGCGGGCGGCATTGGCGTCACGACCGGCCAGCACCCGCAACTCCCTGCTGACGAGCGCGCGCATCGCCGCGGCGTCGGCACCGACCAGGTAGGCGATCTCCACCTCGCGATACCCGGTGACCCGATCGGCGTCAACCAGCCCTCGCTCGGCAACCTGCCTTGCCGCGACCGCCTCACGATGGCTCTGCCGGAATCCGGCGACGTGCGTGGCGGGCACCCCGAACGCGACCCGCACGGGCGGTTCCACCAGTTCCGACGTCAGGCGCTCGAGCTGGCCAGGCGCGGCCAGTTCGGTGGCGTGCTGTTCGTCGTCGAGACCGACCCATGCCCACATCCCGCTCGCCCCCGACGGCATGCTGAGCACCCGACCGCTGCCGAGCGCGGCCGCCAGTCGCGCCGCGACCCGGTCGAGCAGTCCGCTCATCTCGCCGTCGCCGCCCGCGGGTTCGTCGGTCCACAGCACGAACGCCAGGTGCTGCTGGGCGAGCCGGTAGCCGAGCCGCAGCGAAGCTTGCTCGATATCCGGTTCGTCACCGGCCAGCAGGGCGCGCACGGTCTCCGTGCGCCGATTGAGGGCGGCGCGCATGACCCGTTCACGCTCCTCCATGTAGGTGTCGGTGAGCATCTCCACCGAGATGCTCACCCACCTGGTCGACCGCTCGAACAGGCGCAGCAGCACCGCACGCTCGATCTCCGGTGGTGGCGTCCGCTCGTCGATGGCCTCGGTCATGTACTCGAGCACCGCTTCCTGACCAACGTGATAGGTCCGCAGCAGCAGGCGCAGGTCGTAGCCGCGGCGGGCAAGCGTGCGCGCGAACGCGTGCGCCTCCTCGGGCAGCGTGAATTCGAAAGCGTCATTGGTGAGGCCGCTGAGCACCACCCTGGCGTGCGCGCGGGTGCTTGCCGCGAGGTCGCGGCGCATATCGCGATCGGCCAACTCCGGGATGCGCGCGACGATCGCGCCGTCGAGACGATCGACGACCTGTTCGAGAGTCTCGGACCGCATCGTTTCGTACACGTATTCGGCGAGCCAGTCGCGCACCACTTCGCTGCTGGGACCGACAGCACCGGAGCTGGCTCGCGAGCTTTGCGTCATGATTCCTCCGATTTGTGCTTTCGGAACAAATACCGCCGCGTCCGTTGACAAATCGGTCCAAGAAAGTCCCGCGCACTTGTGCCACGATCATAGGTCAGTGAGTTGATTCACAGTAGTCATTCACACCAGCGGTTCACAGCACAACGTCAGTGGGAGAACAGCAGTGACCAACACCGAATCCGCGGCAGGCGCGGCCAAGAAGACTCCGGCACGGAAAGCGCCCGCGAAAAAAGTCGATCCGGCCGCGCCGGTCGATCCCGCCATCATCGAGGTGCGCAATCCCGGCACCGGCGAGGTCGTCGGCACAGTGCCCGATGAGACCGCCGACGCGGTCGCGGCAAAGGTGCGCGAACTTCGGCTGTACCAGCCGGAGTGGGAGGCCATCGGCCCCGACGGGCGCAAAGAATGGCTGCTGAAGCTGCAGGACTGGTTGGTCGACAACACCGAACGCCTCGCCGACGTGCTGCAGTCGGAAACAAGCAAGCCGCGCGTCGACGCCCTCATCGACCCCGCGTTCTCGGTGGATCTGACCGGGTACTACGCGCGTCGCGCCGCGAAGTTCCTCGCCGACGAGCACCCGTCGCCGCACAGTCCACTCGCACGCGTCAAGAAGCTCACCACCGTGCACAAGCCGTACCCGGTGGTCGGCGTCATCACGCCGTGGAACTTCCCGCTGGCCATGCCGGTGATCGACGTGATCCCGGCGCTTGCCGCGGGTGCCGCCGTGCTCCTGAAGCCGTCCGAGGTGACCCCACTTTCCGCGCTCGAACTGGCCCGCGGCTGGGCCGAGATCGGCGCGCCGCCGGTGTTCGCCGTGGTCACCGGCTCTGGCGCGACCGGCGCCGCGGTGGTCGAGAACGCCGACTACATCCAGTTCACCGGCTCGACCGCCACCGGCCGCAAGATCGCCGCAGCCTGCGTCGAGCGGCTGATTCCCTACAGTCTGGAGCTGGGTGGCAAGGATCCGGCCATCGTGCTCGCCGATGCCGACCTCGACCGCGCCGCGCACGGCATCGCCTTCGGCGGGATGTTCAATGCGGGCCAGGTGTGCATCTCCGTCGAGCGGGTGTACGTCGAAGCGCCGATCTACGACACGTTCGTCGCGAAGCTGACCGCCGCGGTGCAGGATCTGCGCCAGGGCCTCGACGGCCGCGAGTCCAAGCATGATGTCGGCGCGCTCGCCAACGAGAACCAGGTGCGGATCGTGCAGCGGCACGTCGACGAGGCCGTCGCGGCCGGGGCCAAGGTGCTGACCGGCGGCAAGCGAACCGGTGTCGGAACCTTCTTCGAGCCAACCGTTCTCGTGGATGTCGACCACACCATGTCGTGCATCAACGAGGAGACCTTCGGCCCGACACTGCCGGTGGTGAAGGTCGCCGACGAGGCCGAGGCGGTTCGGCTCGCCAACGACTCGATCTACGGCCTGTCGGCCTCGGTGTGGACCGGGGACAAGGATCGCGGAGAACGCGTTGCGCGACAGCTGAATGCGGGCGCGGTCAATATCAACGACGTCTTCTCCAACCTGTTCAACTTCGCGCTGCCGATGGGCGGCTGGGGCCAGTCCGGCGTCGGCGCCCGCTGGGGCGGCGCGCATGGCGTCCGCAAGTACTGCCGCCAGCAAGCGATCACCAGGCCGATCCTGCCCACCCAGCAGAAGGAACTGATCTGGTTCCCGTACCAGATGCCCAAGCTGCTGATCGCACTCGGCGCGATGCGGGCCGCAGGCGCCCGTGGCCTGCGGCGCGTCGACATTCCGGCACTGCTGAAGCTCAAGGGAGACAACAAATGACGGACGCGGCGAAGATCCGCGGCAAGGTCGTCGTCATCACCGGCGGCGCACGCGGCATCGGCCTGGCCACGGCGACCGCGCTGCAGGCGCTCGGCGCCCAGATCGCGATCGGCGATATCGACGAGGCGACCGTCAAGGAGTCGGGCATTGCGCGCGACTTCGCGCTCTACGGCAAGCTCGATGTCACCGATCCCAGCTCGTTCGAAAGCTTCCTCGACGAGGTGGAACGCACCGTCGGTCCGATCGATGTGCTGATCAACAATGCGGGCATCATGCCGACCGGCAAGCTGGTCGACGAGCCGGACCAGATCACCCGCCGAATTCTGGACATCAATGTCTACGGCGTCATTCTCGGCTCCAAGCTGGGCCTGGCCCGCATGCTGCCGCGCAAGCGCGGGCACGTCATCAATATCGCGTCGCTGGCAGGCGAGACCCACATCCCGGGTCTGGCCACCTACAACGCGAGCAAGCACGCGGTGCTCGGATTTACCGACACGCTGCGCGAGGAGTACCGGGGTTCGGGCGTCGAGTTCTCCTCGGTGCTGCCGACGCTGACCAATACCGAACTCGGTTCCGGCGTGAGCGGCCCGAAGCTGCTGCGCTCGGCCGAGCCGGAGGAGATCGCCGATGCCGTCGTCGGGCTGATCGTCGCGCCGAAGTCGAAAGTCAGGGTGACGGCGGTAGCCGGGTTTGTCTCGCAGTTGGTGAACCTGCTTCCCGAATCCGTCGCCGATGGTCTGGCCAGGGCGCTCGGTTCGGGCGAGGCGTTCCTCGGCGACGTGGACGCCGAGAAGCGCAAGGCATACGAGGATCGGGCGCGTAGCGCCTGATGGTCTGATCGGCTCGCGAGTCGAGGCGCTGTGGTCGTGGTTTCACGACCACAGCGCCTTTCGTCTATCGAGATGGCGTCCGAGCCGGGGTCAGTCCGAGCCACTCGACAAACCTATTTGTGACGAATATCACTATCCAACAAGGCAATACCGCCTGTGGGCGTCGATGCCGATTCCCCGGCAGTGGCCGGGCTACCTGCGATCAGCCCACTCCGAGCCCCATCGCGGCACGCCGATCGCCATTGCCGCTGGTCAACCGTCCATGTATGCCGCTAGAGGCAATACCCACGGTGGATGCGGGATGTTCGCGGGCTCGATGGTGCAAATGACCATGGGAGGCAATATGCTGTCTCTAACAAACCCACCGACTGTTTCGGTGCCAGTATCCGAACTTTCCGGCCTAATTCGGCTGGAAATTCAGGACCGATTCTGATAGCAAGGGGCTATGGACCCGCATTTGCGCGACCTGCGGTATTTCGTCGCTGTCGCTGAGGAACTACATTTCACCAACGCCGCGCAGCGGCTGCACATCGCTCAACCCACCCTGTCGCGTCAGATTCGTCAGCTGGAACGCCAGCTCGACGTGGTCCTGTTCGACCGCAACCAGCGCAGTGTCGCGCTGACCGTCGCGGGCAAGGAACTGCTCGAAGGTGCCCGCAAGATCCTGGAGCTCTGGGAGGTCACCAACGTCTCGCTCCAGGAGGCGGGCGAGGTGCTGCGCGTCGGCATCCAATCCGCACTCGGCCGCGGTCTGATCAACGACCTGGAAAGCGCGAGCGGTCATCGACTAGCTCTGCACGCGGCGTCCTGGAACGACCCGTCCAGCGGCCTGGCCGGGCGCCAGGCCGACCTGTCGTTGGTCTGGCTGCCTCTGCCCGACCCGAACCGCTACCGCTGGCAGGTGCTGCGCACCGAGCCACGCTGGGTGCTGCTGCCGGAAAATCATCCGCTCGCCGATCAGGAGAGCATCGAGTTCGCCGATCTGCTGGACGAGCCGTTCATCGCGCTGCCCACCGAAGCCGGTACGGTGCGAGACTTCTGGCTCGGCAACGATGGCCGCAACGGACGTCAGCCGAAGATCGGGGCGGAAGCCGCGACACCGGAGGACAAGCTGGAGGCCGTGAGCCTCGGCCTCGGTGTCTGCCTGCTCGCCGAGAACAATGTCCCGATGTACCGCTGGCCGGGTCTGACCGCGCGCCCGGTGACCGGACTCGCGCCCTGCGAACTGGCCGTGGCGTGGCGGGCCGACGACAGTCGCCCCACGATCCTCGAATTCGCCGGACGCGCTGCCAACGGTGGCTTCTCCGCACAGTCGCCACAGCCGACCGCCGTCACCGGCTGACGAATCACGGCGCGCTGCGCTGCCACATCACGGCGCAGTCCGCTCCCACGGGTTCAGCGCTTCCAGTTGCGCGGACAACCGCAGCAGGGTCGATTCACTGCCGGGTGGTCCCGCGACCTGAGCGGCGACCGGCGTGCCCGACCGGGGATGGATCCCCATCGGCACCGACGCGGCAGGCCAGCCGACCATGTTCCACAGTGGGGTGAACGGTGAAAACCGGGAGCTGGTGACCACATTGGCCAGCCAGCCCCTGGTGTGCCACGCTCGGGCCTTCGGCGGCGCGGCGGCGAGCGTGGGTGTGATCACCACGTCGTAGCGCTCGAAGAATTCCAGCAGTCGCGCCTCGACCCGGTCGACCTGGCCGGGGTGGACCAGACCCAGCCGCTGCACCAGCCGGCCGAGCGCGAGGTGGCGGCGGGTGCGCGGTTGCAGCCGATCCGGATGGACGAGCGTCGCGGCGTCGCGGGTACCGACCGCGAGCCAGCGCAGAAAGACCGTGACGATCGAATCGCCGTAGGGCAGTGTCGTTGGTTCTACGAAATGTCCGGCCGCCATGGCGACCGATCCTGCGGCATGGGCCGCCGCGGTCCAGTGCCTATCGACCCGAAAGAAGCGGGACGGTGGCGCCACGGCCAACCCGATGCGTAGTCGACCCGGTGGTTCGATCTCGGCTAGGTCGGGTCGGGCCGCCAGCACCGATAGGGCAAGCGCCGCATCGCCGACCGTTGTCGCGAGCACACCGTTTTCGACCATGCCCGCCCACGAGTCGACACCGATCTCCGCGGGCACGGTATGGCGACCCGGCTTGATCCCGAACACCCCGCAGCACGCCGCGGGGATGCGTACCGAACCGAGTCCGTCGTTGCCATGCGCCACCGGCACCAGCCCAGCCGCGACCGCCGCCGCCGAACCGCCGGACGAGCCGCCCACGCTGCGTGCGGTGTTCCACGGGTTACGGGTGATCCTGCCCTCGCCGTCGGTCATCGCCCACAGACCCAGTTCGGAAACCGCGGTCAGTCCAACGATCACCGCACCCGCGGCGCGCAGCCTGCGCACCACCGCATGGTCGGCGGTCGCCGGACGGGTGTCGGTGGCCGCCGAACCGCACAGGTTCGTCTCGCCCTCGACCGCGAGATTGTGTTTGATCGCGATCGGCACGCCTGCCAGTGGGAGCACATCCAGATCGGAGCGCTGCTCGAGGGCAAGGGCCTCGGCCTTTGCTTTGGCGGAGCGAACGACGGTGAATGCGTTCAGCTTCCGGGTATCGGCGGCTATGCGGTCGAGCACCGAATCGAGAACCTCGGTCGGACTCGTCGAGCCATCCCTGACCCCTGCCGCGATCGCTGCGGCGGGTCCGCGCGCCGCGCCGGGATCTATCGAAGAATTCACACCCGCTGCGTCGTTCGCGCCCGCGGGGCACTCCTGGGCGGTTACTGTCTGCGGAGCTGCTTGCGTTACGGCCGTACCGTCCGCCACCGCTGTGGCCTCATTGTGCATGTGCTGGTGCTCCCCCGTCGCATCGTTGTCGAAATCGGGTGATCCGCTGTTGAGGCGCAAGTTATCATTCCGGATACTTGTCGGGGGACGATGTCGTCGGGTGTGGCGGAATTTATCCGGCGCATCTTCAGACCGACCAGTGCGGATTCTTCGGTATCCGCGGAGCAAGTAGGTCCGAGAATGAGTACGAATTTCGAGAGAAGTTCCGAATCCACATCGGGTTCCACAACCGGGGTGGGTCACGGCAGTGCGGTGGAGGCCTTCACCACCGCATGGAAATCGGCTGCCCGGGAATCGGCACGCCAACCGCCGGAGATCGCCGACTACCTGCCCGATGCGCACACTCTGCGGCAGGAGGCGCTGATCGAATTGATCCGCGTCGACCTACGACACCGATGGGTGCACCGAACCGAGACCGTCACACCGCGCAAACGCCTGGCCGAATACTGCGCCGAGTTTCCCGAACTCGAACCCGACGACCTCCCGGCCGGTCTGGTGTACGAGGAGTTCGTTATCCGCAGGCATAGCGGCGAACGCGTCGATCCGCGGGAATGCCTGCGCGAATACCCGAGTCAGGCGCCCGAGCTGCGGGCACTGCTCAATGCCGACGAGATAGATCAGAGCACGCGGCGGGCCGCGCTGGAAGATCCGACCGTGACCGCTTTGGCCGAGACCAAGACCTCGCAAGCGGCCGAGCTGAACCAAACCACCCAGTCCGTTCGTAATACGGAGGTGACTCGCGCATCCCCCGATCTGACCGGGACGGCGACCGCCATTCCGACCACGGTCGGGACCGGTCCCGGGCACTACGACGCGCTCGACCGGATCGAAATCGGCCAGCGGATCGATGATTTCGATCTACTGACCGGTCTGGGCAGCGGCGCGTTCGCACGGGTCTTCCTGGCCCGGCAGCGCTCATTGCAGCGACTGGTCGCGGTGAAGATCTCCGCCGACCACGGCACCGAGCCGCAGACGCTCGCTCAGCTCGACCACGACTACATCGTGCGCGTCTTCGATCAGCGACTGCTCGATACCGAGGACATGCGCGACAGCGGCGGCCGGCGGCTGCGGCTGCTCTATATGCAGTTCCTGCCCGGCGGCACGCTGCTCGGCGTGCTGCGCTGGGTGCGCGCGACACCGCCCGCCGAACGCAGCGGACGGCTGCTGCTCGACGCGGTCGACGCGGCCATGGAGGAGAAGGGCGAGATCCGGCCGACCGATTCCAGTGTGCGCGCCGAAATCGCTTCGCTCAGTTGGCCGGAGACCGTGGCATGGCTGGGTCGCCGAGTGGCCGAAGCGCTCGAATACGCCGCGACGCACGGCGTGCTGCACCGCGACGTGAAGCCCGCCAACGTGTTGCTCACCGCCGAGGCGGTACCGAAGCTGGCCGACTTCAACATCAGCTTCAGCCGCAATGTGGCCGACACCAGCCCGGTCGCCTACTTCGGTGGATCGCTGGCCTACATGTCACCCGAGCAGCTGGAAGCCTGCCATCCCGGCCGCGAGCGCACGGCAGCCGATCTGGACACCCGCTCCGATATCTATTCGCTGGGTGTGGTGATGTGGGAATTACTCACCGGCGCAAAGCCTTTCGATGACTCCACCGCAGGCGCTGGTGAGTACGGCGACGACACCACGCTCGAGGCGATGCTGGAGCGGCGCACTTCGGGGGTGGACGCGGCCGCGCTGGAGCGGGTGCCCGCCAACTGTCCGGCGGCACTGCGCCGGGTGCTGCTGACCTGTCTGGAACCCGACCGCGACCGGCGCTGGTCGAGCGGCGCGGTGCTGGCCAAGCAGCTGGACCTGTGCCTGGACGCACGCGCGCGGGACCTGGTCGACCCACCGAGCGGCAGCTGGCGGCTGAAGTTACGCTCATGGCGACTGCTGATCGTCACGCTGGCCATCGGGGTGCCGAATGTGCTCGCCTCGATCTACAACATCCTGCACAACCAACACTTGATCGTCAGCAGAATGGCCGAGGACGCCCAGCAGACCTTCTTGATCATCACCAGCGTGGTGAACGCGGTGCTGTTCCCGCTCGGCGCGGCATTGATACTTTATATGTCGCGCCTGGTGCTTACGGTGCCGCACGGGCTGCGCAGAGGCCGACGATATGACCCGGACACACTCCGACGAGCTAGAGCCGACGCGTTGCTATTCGGCGATCGAGCGGTGGTCATCGTGTTCTCGCTGTGGGTGTTCGCGGGCATTACCTTCCCGATCGCATTGCGATTGGCCACCGGCGAGATACCGATGAGCGCGGTCGTTCATTTCCTCACCTCGATCGTGGTGTGCGGCGCGATCGCCGTGGCCTATCCGTTCTTCCTGGTGGCCTTCTACATGGTCCGCTGCATATATCCGGTGTTCCTGCGGCACGGCGAAATCAGCACCGACGACGCGGTGTGGCTGCGCGGCCTCGACCGCCGCGCCAATGGCTATCTCGCGGTCGCCGCGTCGGTGCCGCTGCTCGCGGTGGCCGGTGTGACCTTCCTGCCGCCCGCCGATATTCCGTCGGTGATCTTCGCGGTCCGGGTGCTGTGTGCGGGCGGCATTGTCGCGTTCATCGTCTCCTATCTGCTTTTCCGCGCCTTGGAGGCCGACTTGGGCGCGCTCGAGCGGGTGGTCGCGCCGAGTGATTCCACGGGACGGGAGCCGGCCGCGCCCGCCGCGGCGGAGACGCCGACGTGATCGAATCGGGCCCGGATCACGTCGCCAGGTTCGCCGCTGATTGGCAACGCTGCCTGCGCGATGACCGGCTCGACCCGCCACTGCTCGCCGATTATGTGCCCGATGGCACGAAGGTGCGTTTGGCGGTGCTCACCGACCTGGTGCGCATCGACCTGCGCCAGCGTTGGATCCGGCCGGGGTTCGGCAAGCGGATTGTGGAATACCGCAAGGAGTTTCCCGAGATCGAGCACAGCCCGATATTGGCCGACCTGGTGTACGAGGAGTTCCTGGTTCGGCGCAGGCACGCACCCGTCGACGCCGCCGCTTTCCTTGCCGAATACCCGGATCTGGCGGCCGAGGTGCGCGAGCGTCTTGTCATTGTCGGCGCCGATGGTGACGACGCCGAACCCGACAGCGAGCCCGCCGAGCTCGACAGCGAACAGGCCGCCGCACTTGTCGCCGATCTGGCGCCTGGACGACGCATCGACGACTTCGATCTGCGTACCGATCTTGGCACCGGCGCACTCGGCCGCGTCTTCCTTGCCGCGCAGCTTTCCATGCAACGCCTTGTCGCCGTGCGATTTTCCGCGGGCGTCAGTGTCGCACCGCGGACCATGGCACAGCTGGACCACCCCCACATCGTCCGGGTCTTCGACCAGCGCATGCCAGCCGACTCGTCGGCGCTGCGGCTGGTGTACATGCAGTACCTACCCGGCGGTACCGCACTCGACGTGCTCGCCGAGCGGCGCCGAGGGCCGGAAACGGCAGGCGGCGAGCTGCTGCTGCGAGCCGTCGACGTGGCCATGGAGTCGAAAGGTGAAATCCGCCAGACGGATTCGAGTGTGCGCGCCGAGATCGCCGAGCTCAGCTGGCCGGAGACGGTCGCATGGGTGGGTCGGCGGCTGGCGGACGCGCTCGACTACGCCGCTCGCAACGGAGTGGTGCACGGTGCGATCAAACCGTCGAACGTGCTGTTCACCGCGGAGGGCATCCCGAAGCTGGCCGACTTCGCATTACAGGACTCGACCCGGCCGACAGCACAATATGATTCGCCCACCTACCGCTCGCCCGAGGAACTGGCGGCGACTCTCGATCCCACCGCACCCGAGCCGGACACCCGCAGCGACATCTTTTCCCTCGGCGTGCTGCTGTGGGAAATGCTCACGGCCAGTGTCCCGTTCGACGACGCCGGCGACACCGATACGACCCGGCTACGGACCGCTCTCGACCATCGCAGACGCGGCGTGCACAGCGCTGCGCTGGAGCGTATTCCGGCGGATTGCCCGGCCGCATTGCGCCGGGTTTTGCTTACCTGCCTCGAGCCGGATCCCGAACGGCGCTGGCCCAACGGCGCGACGCTGGCGCAGCAGCTCGATCTGTGCCTGGATGAACGCGCGCGAGATCTCGTCGACCCGCCGGAAGGCAGCTGGCGACGGAGATTGCGGCGGTGGCGGATCCCGCTGGTTTCGCTCGCGATCGCCGTGCCGAATGCCCTCGCGTCGGTGTACAACGTGCAGCACAACGCCGTACTGATGCACTATCGCCAGACCGAGGAGGCGCAGCACCGGTTCGAGATCTTTACCGCGGTGGTGAATACGGTGGCCTTCTCGATCGGCACCGCCGTTCTCGTTTATCTGTGCAGGTACCTGATTTTCGTGCCGCACGGGCTGCGCACCGGGGTCCGCTACAGCCAGGAGGTACTGCACCGAACCCGTACGGACGCGGTGCTGTTCGGCGACCGCGCGGTACTTGTCATATTCGTGATGTGGCTGCTGTCGGGGATCTCATTTCCGGTCGTCCTGCATGAAACGTCCGAAGGCGTCTCCGCGGCCGACTACGCGCATTTCCTGGCTTTGCACGTGGTGAGTGGCGCCATCGCCCTGACCTATCCGTTCTTTCTGGTGAACTTCTACGTCATCCGATGCATTTACCCGATGTTCCTCAGCCACGGCGAGATCCACCCGCGGGACGCAGCGCGGTTACACGGGCTGCGGCGCCGATCCGGGTTCTACCTGAGCCTCGCGGCGTCGATTCCGTTGCTCGCCGTCGCGGGCGCGACGCTGCTCGCGCCGTCCGATCTCGCCAAGATCATCGTTAATGTGCGGGTACTGTGCATCGGCAGCATCATTGCCTTTGTCGCGGTCTATATTCTGTTCCGAGCACTGGAGAACGATTTGCACGCGCTGGAGCGAGTGACCGCGCCACATCTGCACAAAAAGACGGAACCCATGTCCGCGCAGTGAGCGATGGAGAATCAGCAGCGATGAAAGCTCCGATCGGCCGTCTGGTCAGCCTGTCGCATGTGCACGATCCGGCGACAACGCCGCTGTTCCCCGGGGATCCCGAGTTTCGCACGGACATCGCGGCGACCGTGGCGAACGACGGCTACTACCTGCGCTACATCCAGCAGGGCGAGCACACCGGAACACATTGGGGCGCACCGATTCACTTCCACGCCGACGGCCTGGCCGCCGACGAGCTCGACCTGGAGGATCTGCTGCTGCCCGCGGTGAAAATCGACGTCCGAGATCAGTGCGAGCGCGACCGTGGTTACGCGATCACCGTTGCGGATATCAAGGAATGGGAGAGCAAACACGGTCGCATCGCCGACGGGTCCGCGGTGATCGGTTGGACCGGCTGGGATGCGAAATGGGGCACGCCGGAATTCATCGGAACCAGCGAAACCGGGGACCAGCAGCCGGGTTTCGCGGTCGAGACCATGGAATGGCTATTGCACACCGGGCGTCTCGGCCGTCGCGGTGCCCTCGGTATCGATACTTTCGGGCCGGATCTCGGCAGCGACGACACCCACGCGGTATCGAAATTGCTGTATCGGGAGCACCGGATCAGCCTGGAATGCCTCGCCAATCTCGCCGCCCTGCCCGTCACCGGGGCCTGGGTACTCGTCGGCGGCGCCCTCTATCGAGGCGGATCAGGATCGCCCGCAACAATATTCGCGCTCATTGCGGACAACACCCGCGAATGACAGCAGGCACTTACTTTCCGCCGTAGACCTTCGGGTCCAGGGTGCCGATGTAGGGCAGGTCGCGGTAGCGCTCCGCGTAATCGAGGCCGTAGCCGACGACGAATTCGTTCGGGATGTCGAAGCCGACGTGCGCGACGTCCACATGGGTGCGCAGCGCGTCGGGCTTGCGTAGGAGGGTGACCACCTCTAGCGAGGCCGGGTTGCGGGTGGACAGGTTGCGCTTGAGCCAGGACAGCGTGAGACCGGAGTCGATGATGTCCTCGACGATCAGCACATTGCGTCCCGCGATGTCCTTGTCCAGGTCCTTCATGATGCGCACGACGCCGGAAGACGAGGTGGACGAGCCATAGGAGGACACCGCCATGAATTCCATCTGAGTCGGAATCGACAGCGCCTTGGCCAGGTCGGTCATGAAGAAGATCGCGCCCTTGAGTACGCCGACCAGCAGCAGGTCGCCCTCGGGAGCGTCGGCGGGATAGCGCTTGGCGATCAGCTCGGCCAGTTCCTGAGTCTTGGCGGCGATCTGTTCCTCGGTGATCAGCACCGACGCGATGTCATCCCCGTACACGTCAGTTGTGTCCTTCCGTGGTGTTGATCCCGAGCGACCGATCCATTATGTGTCATCAGCCTGTGCTTCAGGTGTCATCAGCGCAGACGCATGGTCAGCCTGCCATGTTCGCGCGCCGCGACCAACCTGCTGCCCGGCCGTCCGCCGCCGACGGCCACGCCGCCCTGGCCGCGCCAGTCGGTGATCAATTCGTCGACAGCACGTAAATGCTTGCCGGTCAGGGCTTTCGCACCGCCCGCGAGCAGCCAGGCCCGGATCGCTCGGCGGCGCAGTGCGGAGGGGGCAGTGGCGAGCGTCTCGATCGACAGGCTCACCCCATCAATGTCGGAGCCATCACCGTCGGAGTCGGCACTCGCGGCGCGCAGCAACTCGCCCGCCAATGCGTCGAGGACCGCGCCATCGTCACGCAACTGCTCGGCGGTGCGAGCCAGCGCGGCCGCCACCCCACCGCCGAGGACCTCCTCCAGCAGCGGCAGCACCTCGGTGCGCAGCCGCACCCTGGTGAACTCCGGGGCCGAATTATGCGGGTCCTCATGCGGCTTCAACCCCAGATCCGCGCACAGCTGCCTGACAGTTGCGCGCCGCACGGCCAGCAACGGCCTGCCCCACGGATCGGCGAACGCCGCCATCCCCTGAATCGACCGCCCACCCGACCCGCGCGCGAGGCCAAGCAAAACCGTTTCGGCCTGGTCATCGAGGGTGTGCCCGAGCAATACCGGCAATCCCGCTCGCGCCGCGTCCAGTGCCGCATAGCGAGCCTGCCGCGCCGCCGCCTCCAGCCCACCCGCACTGCCGACATCCACCGCCAGCACCCGGGCCGACCGGCAGCCGAGTTTCAACGCGGCCGCCGCGGCGTCGGCGGCAACCACTTCCGAACCCGCCTGCAGCCGATGATCCACAACCAGTGCGTCGACACTGCCTGCCTCCACGACAGCTGCCGCACAGAGCGCGAGCGAGTCCGCCCCGCCGGACAACGCCACCGCGACGCCCCGCGACCGAGCCTCCGGCGCGTACTCGGCCAACCAGCCCCGAACTGCCCGACGGACCTCGAGGACAGCCTCGGTCTCGGGCAGGCGAGGCACAGTCGGCTCCGGGTTCCGGGGCGTCGCTCCTGCCGCACGGCTCATACCCGGAGACTACCGACGCGCAGCGCAGGCGAGGCCGCGGTCTAACCGAGTACTCGGCTGATCCACCGCTGTGGGTCGTCGATTTCGTCCGGGCGCGGCAACGTGTCCGCATCCGTCCACACGGTGTTGAACTCCGTCATGCCGACCCGGCCGACCACATGGTCGACGAATGCCTTGCCACGGACGTACTGCGCTACCTTCGCGTCGACGCCGAGCAGCGCGCGCAGGACGCGCTGCACCGGATTTGTCGGACGCTTGCGGCGCTTGTCGAAAGCGGCACGGATCTGCTCGACCGACGGTACGACGGCCGGTCCGACCGCATCCATCACGTGATCGGCATGACCCTCGAGCAGGGTGCCGAGCATCAGCAGCCGATCGAGCGCCGCACGTTGCGGCGGCGCCTGGGTGGCGCGCAGCAGGCCGACAACGCCCTTCGCGCTCGGATCGTCGGAGGTGACGCCGCTGCGGCGGTCACGCACCTCGGCGAGCAGCCGGGACAGCATGTCCGCCAGCGGCTCGTCGCCGACCGCGCCGAGGGTGTCGACGTTCGCGCGCATGTAGTCCGCGAGCCACGGCGCGGAGGAGAACTGCACCCGGTGGGTCACCTCGTGCAGGCAGACCCAGAAACGGAAGTCGGTGGCCGAGACGCCGAGCGCGCGTTCCACCGCCATGATGTTGGGCGCAACCAACAGCAGCGTGCCGTCAGGACCGGTGAACGGATCGTATTGGCCGAGGATCGCAGTGGACAGGAAGGCCAGCATCGCGCCCGCCTGCACGCCCGCGGGTTTGCCCGCGAGCAGTCCACGCTCGGCGTCGGTGTCGAGTCCGGTGCCGGTGAGCTTGCCCATGGAGTCGGCGGCGGCGGCGATCCAGCCCGGCCGGTCGACGATCCTGGCCGCGGGCACCGGCTGATCGTCGAGCAATCCGCTCACCTCACGGACCGGTCCTTCGGCCCGCACCGACGCATCGGCCAGTTCGGCAACGACCTGCTCGGCGGAATACCGCGAAGTCCGCGGACCCGACGGCACAAGGGCCGCGCCGGTGCGGGCGGCCAGCCGCCAGTCGACGGCGCCGGACAATCCGGAACGACGCCGCTCGGTGGTGCCGTTTTCTCGGCCCGAGCGGGCTTCGGCTGGTTTATCAGCGCCTTCGAACATCGTCATCCACCCGTCACGAACATCCACAATTGCGCAGCGTGCCTGCGATCGCGTCCAACGCGGGCCTGCTGGCCTCCGGTAGCCGATCGTTGGACATCAACGCGAACGTCAGCACCCGCCCATCGCGGTCCAGTACATAACCCACCAACGTGCTCGCCACCGAGAGAGTTCCGGTCTTGGCCCGCACCCACCCCGCGCTCACCCGATCCCGGTTGACATAACGGTTGGCCAGCGAGCCGGTCGCACCGGCCACTGGCAGGTCATCCAGCAGCGGCGCCAAAGTGACCGCGAGCCGGTCGGTTTCGGGCCTTGCCTTGGTGTTGGCCGGCTGCACGACACCGCTTCCGCTCGGCTTCGCCGCGGTCGCGAGGATCTTGTCCAGCAGCCGCGCCGGCACCCGATCGTCCGTCGACAGTCCGCTGTTGTCCTGCATGGACATCCCGGTGAGATCGAATCCGGCCCTGCTCAGCGTCGCGGTCACCGCGGCGACCGCCCCGGTGAACGTCGGCTCGGCTCCGGTCGCGACCGCGATCTCGCGGCCGATCGCCTCGGCGAGCACATTGTCGGAGTGCACCATCATGTCGCGTAGGCGGTCCCGCAGCGGCGCGGAGTGCACGCTCGCGATCTCCTCCGCGCCGGGGGCGGCCGTGCCGATGCGCACCCGGCCCGGGTCGAGGCCGAGCTGGGTGGCCAGTCGACGTCCGGCGTCCAGGGCCGGGGTCGCGGTGCGCGGGGAGTATTCGACGAGGGGTTCGAGTCGGCCGCCGTCGATCATGACCGGTTCGATCGGCGCGATCGAACCCTCGGGGATGTCGACCGGTTCCCAGCCCGGCGCCATGGTCGGTCCCGCGTAGGCGGAGACGTCCACCACGACGGTGTCCACCGCACGGCCCGCCTGTCGGATCTGGGTCACCAGATCCGACAGGCGCGGCCCGTTCGGGTAGTACCCCTTGCCGTCGGGCTGCGCGGTGAGCGTCGGATCGCCGCCACCGACCAGTACCAGCTCATTCGGCGTCGAGCCTGCCACCACGCGGGTGGTCACCCGATGGTCCTGTGGCAGTGCGAGCAGCGCGGTGGCCGTGGTCAGGATCTTCGCGGTGGAGGACGGGATCATCGGGTTGTTCGCGCCGCTGCTCCACAGCACGGTCGAACTGTCGGCATCGCTGACCGAGCCGGTGAACGCACCGAGATCCGGATTGCCGACGACGGCTCCGAGCGCGGCGGCAATCCCGGCGGGTGTGGGCGCGGGCGCATTCGACGGCGCGGGCGCGACCTGGGGGAGAGGCCGGACCGGTGCGGGCGGTGCGGCGATCCGCAGGCCGCCGTGCCGGAATTCGTCCGTCCACGGCTTGACCGCGAGCAGCACCCCGCCGCCCGCGACGAGCAACACGACCAGGGTGATAGAGAACCCGATCCACATGTTGCGCCGCCGCCGGGCGGCCAGACCACCGATATTTTTGTTGCTCCGACCAACCACGTCCTGCCGTCTCTCCTCAACGCGGCCGCCTGCCGCACCCATGTGCTCGCGGACCACACTATCCTCGTTGCGCAAACGTTCCCCCGAACAACCCGACGAGTCGACGGTGTCGTTTCGTTCGAACGACCTGCAAGCAGTGCTAGCGGCTCGTGCCTGCTCGGCTCACGTATTTACAAAGAAGAAGGAGATGGCGTGGAGTTCGACGTCACCATCGAGATCCCCAAGGGTTCCCGTAACAAGTACGAGGTCGATCACGAGTCCGGCCGGGTCCGGCTCGACCGGTTCCTCTACACGTCGATGGTCTACCCGGCCGACTACGGCTACATCGAGAACACCCTCGGAGAGGACGGCGACCCGCTGGACGCACTTGTCCTGCTGCCCGAATCGGTGTTCCCCGGCTGCCTCATCGAGGTGCGCCCGGTAGCGATGTACAAGATGGTCGACGAGGCGGGCGGCGACGACAAGGTGCTGTGTGTGCCTGCGGGCGACCCGCGCTGGAATCACATCCAGGACCTCGCGGACGTGCCGGAGTTCGAGTTGGCCGCGATCAAGCATTTCTTCGAGCGCTACAAGGACCTGGAGCCCGGCAAGTACGTCAAGGGCTCGGAGTGGGTCGGTCGCGCTGAGGCCGAGGCCGAGGTGGAGGCCTCCCTGAAGCGACTGAAGGACAACGGCGGCCACTGACCTCCGGGTGTTCGCATAAACAAGAGCGGGAAGTCGGTGCACGCGGACTTCCCGCTCTTGTCGCTTTCCGTCGGTGTCGGATCAGCGGATTCGATCAGTAGTAGATGTAGAGATCCCAGCCGCTCCAGGTTTCTACGCATTCCCAGTACCAGCCACCGGTGACGGGCGATTCGCCGTCGGCTCGGCACGCGCCGTAGGTCGCGTAGGTGCCGTAGTAGTAGCCGGTCGAGGTCGCGTGGTACTCCGGCGCGGCCGAGGCACTCGCTGCAGTCGACACCCCGGCGACGGCAGCGGTGGCCAGCAGGCCCGCGGCAAGGAAGGATTTGATACGCATTTTCACTGCTCCTGAGAAGCGAGGTTGATTCTGACCTCACTCACGTTATGGACGACAGGAGCACCGCACAGCCACCCCTAGGGTTCGATCACCCAAGCCCTCGGGAGGTTTCACCTTCTCCACCTTGATGCCGAAAACCGTTATCCCGCACACGATTCGACTCCGGCTTCGGTACCGGCGCGCAAAGACGGCCGCCGATGTGCAGGCTCGGCGCGCGCCGGTGGTAGTGCTGGCGCTACCAACTCACACCCACAGCCCCTACCCCGAATTCGGGTGCGCGCGGCATGGGCGGCATGGCCCCGGATTCCTAGGCTCGAAATCGACAGGGAGCAACGACGACTCCCGAATCGAGGTGGAGGAAATCACTGCTCATGAACATACTTCGGGGATACTCCACCAAGGTCGCGCTGTCAGGAATGGCGATAGGGGCGATCTTCGCCGCGACGGCATGCAATAGTGCCACCTCGACGCCCGCCGCACCTACGGCAGCACCGTCTCAGTCCCTGACCCAGGCCGTAAATCAGGTAGTCGAGAGCGGATTTCCCGGCGTCCAGGCGGTGATCGACGGCCCTGGCGGGCATCGCGTCCTGACTGCGGGCGTCGGCGACTTGCAGACCGGTGCGCCGTTCGCCGCAGACGCGCAGGTGCGTATCGGCAGCAATACCAAGACCTTCGTGACAACGGTCATCCTCCAGTTGGTGGCCGAAGGCAAGGTGGAGCTCGACGCACCCATCGAGCGGTACCTACCGGATGTGGTGCAGGGCAATGGGAACGACGGCAACCGGATTACCGTGCGGCAACTCATGCAGCACACCAGCGGCATCCCCGACTACCTCGGCCACGGCACGGTCGAGGGCGGCATGGCGGCCGAAGGCAGCCAGCTCGACCCCACCGCCGACGCGATCCGATGGCGGCAGTACGAGCCCGCGGACCTGGTCCGCCGAGCCATGACCATGCCACCGAACTACGAACCCGGCGCCAGAGCCGAGTACACCAATACCAACTACATCGTCCTCGGCATGCTGATCGACAAGGTGACGGGCCAGTCGCCTGCCGCCGAGATCACCCGCCGAATCATCGAACCACTCGGCCTGCGGGCAACCTACTTTCCGGCCCCCGGCGACACCGGCATCCGCGATCCACATCCATCCGGCTATCACCAAATTGATGGAAAGCGCGTCGATTTCACGATCACCGACACCTCTTGGGCAGGCGCTGCGGGCGCGATGATCTCGACCGGAGCGGATGTGAATCGGTTCTTCATTGCACTGCTCGACGGAAAGCTGCTGCCCGCAGCGCAATTGGCGGAGATGCAGCGCACCGTCCCGTTCGATCGTGAACCCGGCGCCGGTTACGGACTCGGCCTGATCCATCGCCCCGTGCCATGCGGCAAGGAGGTCTGGGGACACGGCGGTAGCATTCCCGGCTTCGAAGTCCGCACCGGCGTCGCTGCCGACGGCACCGCGGTGACGGTGACCTCGAATCAACTGCCGACCAGTCGAGCGGCGTTCGACGCGGTCGAGAAGGTCTTCGAGATCGCCATCTGCGGCGGCTGACCACGAAACCCGCTCCCCTACATTCATCTAACCGGAGGCTCGACAGTGAAACGCAATAAGGTGACGATGGCCATCCATGCCACGTTCGCCGCCCTGCTCGCAGGCACGGGGCTGGCCTGCACCGCCCCCGCCGATACGAACGGTCCGAGCCTGGAACGCTTCTATGGCCAACAGCTGCAATGGAAGTCGTGCGATGACCCACGACTGGACCCGGTGGGCGCCCAGTGTGCCGATGTCACCGTGCCGCTGAACTACTCGCAGCCACAGGGCGAAACGATCACGGTGGCAATCTCGCGGATGGCCGCCACCGATCCGGCGAAGCGGCGCGGGGTGATCCTGTCCAACTCCGGCGGCCCTGGTGGACCCGGACTCGATTTCATGGTGGATGTCGGCGCGGCCATGACACCCGACGTGCGCGCCCGCTACGACCTGATCGGCATGGACCCGCGCGGTGTCGGGCGCTCGTCGCCGGTCGACTGCCATTGGCCGAACGGCTTCGGGCTGCAATCCGCCGGGGTAGATGCCGCCTCTTTCGCCGAATCTGTTGCCTCACAACGCGATCTGTCTGCACGATGTGCTGCCACCGAGGGTGAGCGCTTGCGGTACTTCACGACTCGGAACACCGCGCGGGACATGGATGTGATCCGCGCCGCCCTCGGCGATACGAAAGCCAGCTACTTCGGCACTTCCTACGGCACCTATCTGGGATCGGTTTTCACCCAGATGTTTCCGGACCGCAGTGACCGAATCGTGTTGGACAGCAGCGTGGATCCGGACCGCTACGGCGCGATCGGCATGATGCAGGACATGGGGCCGGTCAACGAGGCGGCGCTGGACCTGTGGGCGGACTTCGCGGCGACACACGACGGCGAGTATCACTTCGGCACCAGCCGCGCACAGGTCCGCCGCAAGGTGATGGACCTGATCGAAGGCGCGGCCGTCGATCCGATCCGGCTCGGCGACTTCGCCATCGACGACCACTCGCTGCCGATGATGCTGTTCGTCGGACTGGACGACCCGCGCAACTACGAGAAGCTGGCCACCCAGGTCCGTCAGATCGCCGACGCCGCCGAAGGCAAACCCGTCGAGATCTCACCAGAACTGAACGACACGTTCTCGTTCATGCTCAACGCACAGCCGCGCGATAATTCGGCACAGATGGCCATCATGTGCGGTGATGTCGAAACACCGCGGGACCCGGCCGAGTACTTGCGCAATATCGAAGCCGCCCGCGCCACCCAACCGGTCTTCGGCGCATTCGCCAACAACATCACCCCGTGCGCCTTCTGGACGCCACCTGCCGAACCGCCCACCCAGGTGCGCAATTCGGTCCCCACCCTGATCGTCCAGTCCACCGGTGACACCCGCACGACCCATCAGGGAGCGGTCGCGATGCGCCGGGCCCTGTCCGCGTCCCGCATGGTCACGTTGCAGGATGTCCCGATCCACTGGATCTTCGGGAACTACCCGAACAAGTGCACCTACGACGTGGTGAACACCTACTTCCGCGACGGCAGCCTCCCCGCCGCCGACGTCACCTGCCGCGCCGACTGATACTCCGAAGTCCGTTGCCACGCCGGGTCGCCTGAGCCTCATCGAGGCTCAGGCGGCTACCCGTCATTCGTCCCGGTAGCCGCCGGGAGCTTCAGGCGTTCAGATACGCGAGCACAGCAAGCACCCGACGGTGACCCACTTCTTCGGCCGACAATCCGAGCTTCGCGAAAATACTGCGAATGTGCTTGTGCACAGCACCTTCGCTGACCACCAATCGTTCGGCGATGGTGGTGTTGTTGTGCCCCTCCGCCATCAGCGCGAGTACCTCCCGTTCCCGCGCGGTAAGCGCACTGAGCGGGTCTTCCACCTTGCGCCGCACCAATAATTGGGAGATCACCTCGGGGTCCATCGCGGTACCGCCGTCGGCGACCCGACGCAGCGAATCGAGGAAGCGGTCCACCTTGCCGACTCGCTCCTTGAGCAGATAGCCGACACCTCCCGCACCGTCGCCGAGCAGCTCGGCGGCGTAACTGTCCTCCACATACGACGACAACACGAGCACCGGCAAGCCAGGGTGCATCTTGCGGGCGCGTACCGCCGCGCGCAGCCCGTCATCGGTGAATGTCGGTGGCAATCGCACATCGACGACTATGGCATCCGGCCGATCGGCGGACACCGCGGCGAGTAAGTCGTCCGCGTTGTCGACCGCGGCGACCACCTCGATGCCCGCAGTACTCAGTAAGAGCACGAGGCCCTCGCGCAAGAGGGCGTCGTCCTCGGCAATCATGACCCGCACGGCAGCTCCACCCGCAACACAGTAGGGCCACCGTCCGGACTGGTCAGCTCCATCCGCCCGTCGAGCGCCTCGGCCCGCCGCCGAATGCCCGCCAGCCCGCCGCCGTAGGCCTCGGCCGCCCCACCGACCCCGTCGTCGCCGATCTCTACCGTCAACGACCTCGGTGTACCCCCGAGTACGATCGAAATAGATTTGGCGCCAGAGTGTTTGGTGGCATTGGTCAAGGCCTCGGCGATGACGAAGTATGCCGCAGCCTCGACTGCGGCGGGCCGCCTGCCGACTTGGCTCAGATCCAGCGTCACCGGGATCGGGCTCCGCGCGGCCAATGCCGAAATCGCACTCGCCAGACCGCGATCCGATAGCACCGGCGGATAGACACTGCGTACCACATCGCGCAGCTCGGCCAGCGCCGCGGTGGCGGTGTCCTGTGCCTTGCGCACCAGACCCTGCGCCGCCTCCGGATCCTGTTCGCGTAGTTGGTCGGCCAGGCCGAGCTGCATGATCACCGCGGCAATCCGCGCCTGCGCGCCGTCGTGCAGATCACGTTCGATCCGCCGCAACTCCGCGCCGTGTGCGTCCAGCGCTGCCGCCCTCGTCGCGGTGAGCGCGGCCACCCGGTCGGCCAGCAAGACATCGTCCGAAGGCGAGAGCAGTATCCGAGCCGCGGTCGCCTGCCACCCCGCGATCACGGGCAGTTGCAGAACCACGGCCCCGACCGGCACCGCGATCAGCATGCCGAGCAATGCTGTCGGCCACGAGTCGACCGCGATACCGAAGTTATTCACCGTGCCTTCGGGAACCAACCGCCAATACGCCGGGATCACTAGTTGATTGATCGCGCTGACCGGCAGCGCGACGGCCAGCACCGCAACATAGATTCCGGTGACCGCGTGCAGCAGCAACCACCCGATATCGCGCCTATTGGCCGGATCGGTGAATACCGTCGCGAGCTGCCGCGGTAGGCGCCCCTCCATCGGCCGATACACCGCCTCGACGGGCTCACCGAGCCGCCGAGCCGCCCTGCGACGTTCGACGCCGACCACGGGCCGGATCACCCGAATCGCCTCGGGTATCGCCGGAATCCCCACGCCGATCAGACTCAGTGCGACAACGACCAGCAGCCCGATCAGCGCGAACAGGGACAACACCGAGGTGGCGCCACCGATCACCAGGTAACCGATCGCCTGCGGCAGCCGCCGCAGTCGATCCCTGATATAGCGCGATCTCCTCACGCCGCGACACTAGATGACCGACCCCGAACATCGGCTCGGCCCCCGCCAGCCGTGCGATCCTCGACCACTATTAGACCCAACACCCCCCGTTCCAGCCCAACACCCAACACACGGGGTGCGCAGACACAACAAGGGGTGCCCGGTCCATCAGGTGACACCGTGCGCCGCCGCTCCAGATGACCACGCGCGGTCGCCGCACCAGGAACCGGCAACGACCGGAACCGAGCAGCGAGCCGATCGAACAGGCTCACGCCGAACCGTGGCTTGCCGAGGACTTCGGTCCGACCCCGTTCGTCGAACTGGCCACGGCATCCATCGCATCCTCAGGTGGATTCAATGTCTCGCCACCCGCGAGCGGTAACCCCGTGCGTTCCACGACATCGGAGCCTGCGCCATCGGCCGATTCCGCATCACCTTTGGCCGCCTGGATTCCGCTCATCATCCGGAGCGGCACTTCCTTCCAGAACAACACCAGGATCAGCGCGAGCAACGCCACACCGGTGGCCGTCAGGAACACCGTCGACATCGATTCGGCGAATCCGACCTTGAACGGGCGCGCCAGATCCGGGTTCAGCTGCTGGATGATCGAGCTGTCTTTCAGTACGTCACCTGCCGCCGAGGTGTCCTGCGCGAGCAGGCCCTTCGCGAGTGCGGCATCGGCCGGGTTGTTGCTCCGCGCGCCCTCGACGACCGCGTGCTGGAAGGTCGGATCGGTGGCCGCGGACTTCATCTCGGTGGAGATGTTCGGAGTCAGCTGAGCGAACAGAATCGAAAGGAACACCGCGACGCCCAGCGTGCCGCCGATCTGCCGGAAGAAGGTGGCAGCAGCGGTGGACACGCCCATGTCTTTGGGCGGCAACGCATTCTGCACCGCAAGGGTCAGCGGCTGCATCAGGTTGCCGAGGCCGAATCCGGTGCACGCCATGAAAATCATGACGAGCCACAGCGGGCTGTCGGCGTCCAGGAAGTGCAGCAGGAACAGTCCGAGCGTCAGCATGGACGCGCCGATCAGCGGGAACGCCCGGTAGCGGCCGGTACGCGAAATCAGCTGTCCGGAAACGACAGAGCCGGTCATCAGGCCGAGCACCATCGGCAGCATCTGCAGACCGGCCAGCGTCGGGCTGGCGCCGCGCACCACCTGCAAGTATTGCGGCAGCAGCGAAATTCCGCCGAACATCGCGGCGCCGACAACGAACGAGATGATCACGCCGAGCGCGAAGGTGCGGTTGGAGAACATCCGGAGCGGGATCAGCGCTTTGTCCTTCAAGCCCTTCTCCACAAGCACGAACCCGATGATGCCGAGCACGCCGATCACATAACAGAGCACGGATCTCGCACTGCCCCAACCCCATTCGCGACCCTGTTCGGCGACGATGAGCAGCGGAACCAGCCCGACCGCGAGCACGAAGGCGCCCCACCAGTCGACCTTGTCCGTTGACTGCGGCCGCTTCGGCAGCTTCAGCACCTTGGACACGACGCCGAGCGCGATCAGGCCGACCGGCACGTTGACCAGGAAGACCCATCGCCAGCCGCTGACACCGAGGATGGTGTCCTGACCGGCGAGCACACCGCCGAGCACCGGGCCGACCACGCTCGAGGTGCCGAACACCGCGAGGAAGTAGCCCTGGTACTTGGCCCGATCCCGCGGACCGACGATGTCACCGAGGATGGTCAGCGCCAGCGACATCAACCCGCCCGCACCGAGTCCCTGGAAGGCACGGAACGCCGCCAACTGGTACATCGATTGCGCCAGCGTGCACAGCAGCGAGCCGACCACGAAGATCGTGATCGCCGCCATGAAGAACGGTTTGCGCCCGAACATGTCGGACAACTTGCCGTACAGCGGCGTCGCCAGCGTCGCGGTGATCAGGTACGCGGTGGTCGCCCACGCCTGCATCGAGTAGCCGTCGAGATCGTCTGCGATGGTGCGGATCGCGGTGGAGACAATCGTCTGGTCCAACGCCGCGAGCAGCATGCCGAGCATCAGACCGCTGAGAATGGTCAGGATCTGCCGGTGGGTGAAACCCGTGGACTCCTCCACGGTTGCCGGTGCTGTCACGAATCGTTCTCCGTCCCCAAGTGATACAGGTCCTGGCTGGTGCGGATGGCCGCGAGCATGCTGGGCTTGGCGTGCTCGAAATCGTCGACGAACTGCCGTAGCAGCCCGGCGAATGCGGCCCGGTCCTCCGGTGTCCAGGCGGACATCACCCGGGTCAGGTTCTCGTGCCTGCGCCTGCGGATCTGCTCGGCGACCGCACGACCGTGCTCGGTGACGACCAGCACGGTGGCACGGCCGTCGGACCGGTCGGCCTGTCGCTCGATCAGCTTCCGCTCGACCAGCTGCGCGACCTGTCGACTGACCGTCGATGCGTCCGAATGCACCGCCTCGGCGAGTGCGCCCGAGCGCATGGGTCCGTCGCAGAGCAGCCGGAACAGGATCGCGAACGCCGCGGTCTCCACGCCGTCCTTGGTCCGCAACTGCGCCGCGACCCGATCACGGATCCGCTGCAGCCGGGTGAGCTGGATCGCGATCGTGTCGACCGACTGTTCGTCCGCGTCCACTCGGCCCTACCTTTACTTGCATCAATCAATTAGTTGTGTGATGCAAGTATGTAGACAAGCCGACGGCCAGGGCAACCGTTTTACCGGCCTTTACCGGCCCTTGAACTCCGGTGCTCGCTTCTCGAACACCGCCTGGATGGCCTCGGTCAGGTCCTCCGAGGGCAGGAACGCGGAATTCCACGCGGACACGTAACGCAGCCCGGCGGCCACCTCGTCCTTGGTCCGCTGCTCGAGCACGTCCTTCGCGCCCTGCACCACCAGCGGCGGATTCGCGGCGATCTCGCGGGCCGTCGCGTGCGCCGCGTCGAGTACCGCGTCCTGGTCGGCGAACACGTCGTTGACCAGGCCGATCTTCTCGGCGCGCGCGGCGTCGATGTCCTTGCCGGTGTAGGCGAGTTCGCGCAGGTGCCCCTCGCCGATAATGCCGGGCAGCCGGTGCAGCGAACCGATATCGGCGACGATCGCCACCTTCGCCTCGCGCAGGCTGAACTTCGCGTCCGCGCTCGCGTAGCGAATATCGGCGGCGGCGATCAGATCGAGTCCACCACCGATGCACCAGCCGGAGACGGCGGCGATGACCGGCTTGCGGCAGTCCGCCACCGCCGTCACGGAGGCCTGCATCCGGCGCACCTCGTTGAGGAAATCGGTGCGCGGCGCGGCCAGCGCCTTTTCGGCCATCAGCGGACCGAACGTCCCCGCCATCGCGGGCAGGTCGAGCCCGTAGGAGAAATGCTTGCCGGAACCGGTGAGCACGACCGCGCGCACCTCGGGGTCCGCGTCGAGGCCACGGAAGATCTCCGGCAGCTCACGCCAGAAATCCGGACCCATCGCATTGCCCTTGCCTGGACCGATCAGGGTCACCTGCGCGACGTGGTCCTTGGTTTCGACGGTGAAAGCCTGCCAATCAGTCATTTGTACAGCGTATCCAGCCGAGCGGAGACCGAGACTCCGGATCCCGGAAAATGGCTCCGCACCAGGTAGCGCCAAGCGGCAGAAGCGCATCCAACAAAGTCGCCAACATCGCCACCACCGCACCCACTCGGCACGATGATGCCTTTACGAGCGAAGCGAGATCGAGCACTAGAGTTCGCAGCGCCGCCAGGCGCTGCCAAACAAACACAGGATCACTCGCCCGGCGTACCGCCCGCAATCGCTCTACTCTTGTTTCATGCGCAGGTCCCTCCCACCGGTCGCATGCCGGGTCGCGGACACGTTGATCGCGCGCGGCCATCACGGTGTCATCGTCACGCAGCCCGCGCCCACACCCACCGCCGCCGATGCCGCGCGGGCACTCGGCGTCGATGTGGGTGCGATCACCAAGTCACTGGTGTTCCTGCTCGACGAGGATCCGGTGCTGCTGCTCGTCTCCGGCGCACATCAGGTTGATCTGCGGCACACCGGCGAACGGCTGGAGGGGACGCTCACCCGCGCCCCCGCCGCGATGGTGCGGGAGGTCACCGGCCAGCCGATCGGCGGTGTCGCGCCGGTCGGCCACCCGACCAACCTGCCGACCTGGGTCGACACCGCGCTCTCCGAGCACCGCGAGGTGTGGGCCGCGGGCGGTCATCCGAACACGATATTCCGCACGTCTTTTCGCGAACTGGTGCGCATTACCGCCGGACTTCCGATCGACGTGGATTGAATCTCGGCCGGTTCCGATTACTCCACGGGAGCAGCGGAGAAGCCGATGCGAACATCAATCGAACAACGACGCGAGCTCCCATAACCCGCGAACCGGGCGTAGTTTCGTCATGTGACCGATGCACAACGGCCCGCCACCGATTTCCACATCCCTGATGATCTGAGCGGCATCACCGCCGAGCAATACCGCGCCTCCATGCGCCACTACCCCGCGGGCGTCACCGTCGTCACGCTCTGTTCCGCCAAGGGCCCGGTCGGTTTCACCGCGACCTCCTTCGCGGCGCTGTCGCTGGAACCCCCACTGGTCTCCTTCAACATCGCGCACACCTCGTCGAGCATCGCGGCCCTGCTGGAAGCCGACTCAGTGGTCATCCACTTCCTCGGCGAACACCAGCAACACCTGGCCCAGCGCTTCGCGCGCACCGCCGAGGAACGCTTCACCGACCGCTCCCTGTGGACAACTTTGGACACCGGCGAGCCGGTGCTGCACGGCACCCCCATCTGGGTGCGCGCCACCATCCAACAACTCATCCCCATCGGCGACCACACCCTCGTCGTAGGCCTGGTCACCCGAGTCCACGACAACACCGATGAAAAACCCGCCGCCGCTCCCCTGCTCTATTACAACGGCCGCTACCACCGCCCGAGCGCTCTCGGCGAATGAGCCCGACAGTTACGCGCCATCCAATGAGGTGAAGAAGATCTCGACCGGGAAGGGCTCGGTCAATCGCAGGACGTCCTGGTGCGTCTCCGCGAGTCGATAGCTCTGGCTGGCCCAGTCGAGGCGGTACTCCTGGATGATCTCGACCCGCCGTTCGGCATCCAGATGCACAACCAGATAGATCGGTATCCCGTCGTGCGCGTACTCGGCCCGCTTATCGACCGTATCGGTGTATTCGGACCCCGGCGATACAACTTCGGCGACCAGCAACACATCCGCGGTCGTCAGCTTTCGTTCGTCGCCGATGCACCGATGCAGGGCAACGTCGGGACGACGGAACGAGAACCCCGGACTCCCTGGACGGCTTTGTACATAGTGCATTTTCGAAGTCGGTCACCACACCGGTGCACGGCTGCGCCGGCCGCGCCTGCTCCAAGCTGTTCGCCAACCGGCGGGCAACGTTGTTGTGTTGAAAGCTGCCACTACGGCAGAGGATGACATGACCGTCGACGACCTCGATCTGCCGCTGCACATCCTCGGGCAATACGTCGTAGCCCTCCTCGGTGATGAGCAGAGCACCCCGGATCGGTGGCCCATGCGGGCAAGATGGTCATGGGCTCGATGCTATGGAGCGAAGTGCCTGCGTGAGCACCTTCGGTCCCAACGCAGGCGATCGCGGACAACCGAACAAAGGCGAGTCAGCCGATGAGGCAGGGGGCGGCGCCGTCGGTGGAGTCGGTGCTGGTGAAGGGGCGGGTTTCCGGGGTGGGGTTCCAGAGTCCGTCGATGGTGGCGTAGTTCCAGGTGGCGCCGGATTCGACGAGGGTGGCGACAGCGTCGACGAGGCGGTCGACGTCTGCGGAGCTGGTGCCGAGCCCGATGCTGGCGCGCAGCGCGCCGTCGAGGCCGAGACGGGCGAGCAGCGGGTGGGCGCAGAAGCGGCCGTCGCGGACCCCGATGCCGTGTTCGGCCGACAGGTAGGCGGCGACGTGGCCGGGGACGAAACCGTCGAGGGTGAAGGCGACGATGCCGACGGTGTCGGGGCTGTCGTCCCAGATGCGGAGAAGATCGACGCCGGGAATGGCGGAGAGTCCCGCGCGCAGGCGCTCGGCGAGCGCGCGCTCGTGGGTGGCGAGTGTTTCGGGATCGATCGCACAGAGCGCGTCACAGGCGGCGGCGAGCGCTGCCGCGCCGAGGACATTCGGGGAGCCCGCTTCGTGGCGCTGCGGCGCGGGGGCCCAGTCGGCGCCGGTGGTGGTGACCTCGCGGACCGCACCGCCGCCTGCCAGATACGGGTCGGCGGCATCCAGCCAATCGCGGCGGCCGACAAGCACACCCGCTCCGAACGGCGCGTACAGCTTGTGGCCGGAGAACGCCAGATAGTCGATGCCCGTGTCGCGCAGGCTGATTCGCCGGTGCGGCGCCAGCTGCGCCGCGTCGACAAGAATGCGAGCGCCGCACTGGTGGGCGATGGTGGCCAGCCGCTCCAGCGGCAGTACCTCGCCGGTGACATTGGAGGCGCCGGTGACGGCGAGCAGCGCGGCAGGCTTGCTGCACAGTTCGGCGACGAGCAGCCGGATGGTCTCGGCCACGGTGTCCGCGGCTCGCACGACGCGGCGACCGTGCCTGGTCCATGCCAGGAAATTCGCGTGGTGCTCGATATCGAGCACTACGGTGTCGCCCGGCACGCAGGCCGCGAGCAGGTTCAGCGAATCGGTGGTGTTGCGGGTGAACACCACCACCTGGTCATCGTCGGCATCGAGGAACCGCGTCACCGAACCGCGGGCGGCCTCGTAGCACTCGGTGGAGATCCGCGAGGCGTAGCCGGCACCGCGGTGCACGCTCGCGTAGTACGGCAGCAACTGCTGTACCCGGTCGGCGACCTGCGCCAAGGCCGGTGCGCTCGCGGCGTAGTCGAAGTTGGCGTAGGTGGTCGTTCCGCCCTGAACGAGCGGCACCCGCAGGTCGTCGCCGGAAACCCGGGCGAGGGCGGCACAGCTCTGATCCACAACAGCAGTCATCACGAAATCCCGTCGGCTATGGGACCCGGAACCAAGGGGTTATTCGAGTCCGCGCTTGCCGCGCCCGGTCGGGCGGCGGCCAGGTCGTCACCTGGAGCACCCCACCGCGGAGGAGGGTTGCCGACCAGCTAGCCAGGGCTTGATGCTGGTACTCATGACCTGCACCGAGATTGACAGACCCCACATGCCGCTGTCAACCGGTATCGCGAACGCCACCGGAGGAGCCGAGGCTAGTCGCGCACGATCTGCGCACGTCAAACCCAGTTGCGCGATGTCGTGATGTGCGGTCCCATCGGTAGGTGACGCTTTCCCTGCTGCTCAGTTTCATCGGCGTGTGCGTACTGCTGTCGATCACACCGGGCCCCGATTCGTTCCTGGTGCTGCGCTTCTCGATCGTGGACGCGCGACCGGGGATCGCCGCGGCGATCGGATCGGCGCTGGGCGGCATCGTGTGGGCCGTTGTCGTCGCGGCGGGCGTCGCCGCCTTGCTGGAGCAGTCGGCGACGGCCTATCGCGCGCTCAAGATCGTCGGTGGAATCTACCTGGTGTACTTGGGAGTTCGGGCGCTGATCGACCACCGGCGGCAACGCCGTGCGGCCGGTGCGATCGCCGACCCCACCGAAGCGGTTACCGCGCAGGCGAATTCCGGCGCTCCCGCCTCGATTCGCTCGGCGTTCGCCGCGGGTGTGGTGTCGTGCATGTTCAACCCGAAGGTCGGCCTGTTCTACCTCGCGGTGCTGCCCCAATTCCTCACCGAGGTCACCTTTGCCAACACCCTCGCCCTCGGCGCGGTCGAGTCGAGCATCGCCGCTGTGGAGATGGTGCTGCTCGCTATCGCCGCCTCCCGCGCGGTGGCGATGCTGCGCAAGCCGAAGGTCCGCGATCGCCTCGAACAGGCGAGCGCGGCCATTCTCGCGGCCCTCGGCGTCGGCACCGCCGCGTCCGCCGCGTAGCCGGTGCGGCCGAACGGAGTCTGTCGACCACTCGACGGCGCACCGCCGCCGCGCACCTTCGCCGTGTGCCGATCAGGCAGGCTGGGCCGCCCGCGCGGCCGCCCAGCAGACCGACCACCCGGTCTGTTGAGCGGCGGGAGCCCAGTACCGCAGGTACCGTGGACTGTTGATCACCCTGGCGTTTGCCAATTGGTAACCCTTTTGTGAAACAACACTCGTGAAGCGCTAGGCAGGTCTATGAGAGGTGGGGCAGGACGTGATGCTGCAGCCGCAGGTCGACGCCGCGGTGGGCGCGGACACGGACACCGGGCAACCGGCACCGGGCCCCCTACTGCGCGCCGTACTCGCTCCGCAGGTCAGGACCCTGGTCGACATCCTGACCAGCACCACCCTTGCCCACCCCGACTCGGCCGCCATCGACGACGGCAAAGTCGTCCTCAGCTACACCGAGCTGCGGGGCGAGATCGCGGCCGGAGTGGCTCGGCTGATCGCGGCGGGCGTGCGGCCCGGCGACCGCGTCGGCGTACGGATGCCGTCCGGCACCCATGAGCTCTACGTCACAATCCTCGCCATCCTGCACGCGGGCGCCGCCTACGTGCCGGTCGATGCCGACGACCCCGACGAACGAGCCCGACTGGTCTTCGGCGATGCGAAGGTCACCGCGATCGTGACCTTATCGGGGGTCAAGACGACGCCGGAGGGAGCCGAACGGATCGCGGCGGGAGCCGACTCGACCGACCCGGACTCGGCCGATGACTCGCCTCTACGCCCCGACCCGAGCGACGATGCCTGGATCATCTTCACCTCCGGTTCCACCGGAACCCCGAAAGGTGTTGCGGTAACCCACCGCAACGCCGCCGCGTTCGTCGACGCCGAGGCGCGATTGTTCCTGCGGGACGCCCCGATCGGGCCGGGCGACCGGGTACTGGCCGGGCTCTCGGTCGCGTTCGACGCCTCCTGCGAGGAAATGTGGCTGGCCTGGCGCAATGGCGCCTGCCTCGTGCCCGCGCCGCGCGCCCTTGTTCGTACCGGCGCCGACCTCGGTCCCTGGCTGGTGCGCAGGGAGATCAGCATCGTCTCCACAGTGCCGACACTGGCCGCGACCTGGCCCGCCGAGGCGCTCGACCCGGTCCGGCTGCTGATCTTCGGCGGCGAAGCGGTACCACCGGAACTCGCCGAACGCCTTGCCGGAAACGAAGATTCGGACCGTGAGGTGTGGAACACCTACGGCCCCACCGAGGCAACGGTGGTCGCCTGCGCGGCGCTGCTGGACGGGAGCTTTCCGGTTCGGATCGGCCTCCCGCTGGACGGCTGGGACCTCACCGTCGTCGACGCGGCCGGAAATCCGGTGGACGAGGGCGAATCCGGCGAGCTGGTGATCGGCGGCGTCGGGTTGGCCCGCTACCTCGATCCGGCGAAGGACGCCGAAAAATACGCCCCACTCGAGTCGGTGGGCTGGGACCGGGCTTATCGCAGTGGCGACCTGGTCCGCAATGACAGCGAGGGCCTTGTCTTCCTCGGCCGCGCGGACGATCAGATCAAACTGGGTGGCCGCCGCATCGAACTCGGCGAGATCGATAACGCCCTGCAGCACCTGCCCGGCGTGACCGGCGCCGCCGCCGCGATCCGAACCACCAAGGCGGGCAACAAAATACTGGTCGGCTACCTGACCGGCACCGCGTCCGACTTCGACCTCTCCGCAGCCAGAGCCGCACTCGCAGAACAACTCCCCGCGCCACTGGTGCCACGGCTCGCTGTCGTGCCCGAACTGCCCACCCGTACCTCAGGCAAGGTCGACCGCGACGCCCTGCCATGGCCACTGCCGAACGACACCGACACCCCGGACCACAATCTCACCGACACCGAGCAATGGGTGGCGGGACTGTGGGATTCGATCCTCGGCGCCGAGGTCACCAGTCCCGATACCGATTTCTTCGACGTGGGCGGCGGCTCGCTCGCGGCCGCACAGCTGGTCACCGCGCTGCGCGCACGGTACCCGCGCATAGCGGTCGCCGACCTCTACGACCATCCCCGTCTCGGCGCGCTGGCCGAATTACTGGACGAGACCGCGCCGTCGGCCGCCACCGAAGCGCGCATCGTGCGCCCGACTCCGCTCCGCGCCCAATTGATCCAGGTGCTCGCGACCATTCCGCTGTCCACCCTCACCGGCATGCAGTGGCTCACGTGGCTGGCGATCGTCGGAAATATCGCGGGCTGGTCCGGCTCGCTGCCCTGGCTGCCGCATCTGTCTTGGTGGTGGACCCTGGCCGCGTTCCTGCTCTTCATCTCCCCACCCGGCCGAATGGTCATCTGCGCGACCGGGGCCCGAGTGCTGCTGCGCGGGGTGTCGCCCGGCAACTACCCGCGCGGCGGATCGGTGCACCTGCGACTGTGGGCTGCGGTCCGACTCTCGGAGGCCAGCGGCGCCGAAAGCCTCTCCGGCGCACCATGGATGGTGCCCTTCGCGCGCGCACTCGGCGCGAAGATCGGCAACGGCGTCGACCTGCACACCCTGCCCCCGGTGACCGGCATGCTCGAACTCGGCAACGGCTGCAGCGTGGAACCCGAGGTCGACCTTTCCGGGTACTGGATCGACGGCGACGTGGTGCACATCGGACCGATCGTCATCGGCCCCGGCGCGGTAGTCGGCGCGCGGTCGATCCTGTTGCCCGGCAGCAAGATCGGCAAGAATGCGGAGATCGCGCCGGGCTCCGCGGTATCGGGCAAGGTCAAGGCCGAGCAGGAGTGGGCGGGCTCGCCCGCGACGAAGGTCGGCAAGGCCCGGCATCGTTGGCCCGACCACACTCCCGCACGGGCTGCGCACTGGATCGCGATCTTCGGCGTGACCTCGATGGCGCTGGCGTCCATGCCCATTCTCGGACTGGCCGCGGGCGGCGCGTTCATCGCGTGGTTCATCCGCGACGCCCGCACCCTGGCCGGCGCGCTCGGCCGCGGCTTCGCGATCCTGCCCGTCGCCACACTGCTTAGCCTCACCGTGTACGCGGTGGCGACGCTGCTCGCGGTGCGGCTGCTCAGCATCGGGCTCGTCGAGGGCCATCACCCGGTGCGCAGCCGCGTCGGCTGGCAGGCCTGGGCCACCGAGCGACTGCTGGATTCGGCGCGCAACTTCCTGTTCCCGCTCTATGCCAGCCTGCTCACCCCGGTATGGCTGCGCCTGCTCGGCGCAAAGGTCGGCAAGAGCGTCGAAGCGTCCACGGTGCTGCTGCTGCCGAAATTCACGACTGTCGCCGACGGCGCGTTCCTCGCCGACGACACCATGATCGCCAGCTACGAGCTCGGCGGCGGCTGGCTGCGCATCGGTGATGCGAAGATCGGCAAACGCGCGTTCCTCGGCAACTCCGGGATGACCGCGCCCGGGCGGAAGGTGCCGAAGAACGGTCTGGTCGCAGTGCTTTCCGCCGCACCGTCCAAGTCCAAGGCCGGCTCCTCCTGGCTTGGCAGCCCGCCCGTCCGACTGCGGCGCGCCTCCGAGACCGGCGACGTCGAGCGCACCTTCCATCCGCCGCTGCGGCTCAAGCTGGCCCGCGGCATCGTCGAAACCTGCAGGCTCTTCCCGGTGCTGGTGACCTTCGCCATCGGCCTCGGCGTGCTGTTCACCCTGGCCTGGACCGCACAATCGATCGGCTACCTGGCCGCCGCTTTGCTGAGCGGACTGGTGCTGATGGCCGCCGGCGCGGTCGCAGGCGCGAGCGCGATCACCGCAAAGTGGTTGCTGGTCGGTCGAATTCGCGCCGAGGAACATCCGCTGTGGAGTTCGTTCGTGTGGCGCAATGAGGTTTCCGACACGTTCGTCGAAACCGTTGCCGCACCGTGGTTCGCGCGCGCCGCGACGGGCACGCCGGTGCTCAATCTCTGGCTGCGAGGACTCGGTGCGCGGATCGGTCGCGGGGTATGGTGCGAGTCCTACTGGCTACCGGAGGCGGACCTGGTGACTCTCGGCGACGGCGCGACCGTGGAACGAGGCTGCGTGGTGCAGACCCATCTCTTCCACGATCGAATCATGGCCATGGACACCGTCACCCTCGGCGCGGGCGCCACCCTCGGGCCGCACTGCGTCGCACTGCCCGCCGCGGGCATCGGCGACGGCGCGACCATCGGCCCTGCCTCGCTGGTCATGCGTGGTGACACCGTACCGCCGTCCACGCGCTGGTGGGGCAATCCGATCGCGCCGTGGTCCACCGCTAGCGACTACCTGCAGGTCGCTCGAAAGGATCAGCGGGTACCTAGACCGAGCGAGGCCGGAGCAGTCAACTGATGCCGGGCAAGTTCTACGAAGAGCCCATCGACGAATACCTGCCGCAGAACGGAAACCGTGGCTACCGGGTATCGCGGTACGAACTCGGCCTCGTCTACAAGGTCACCAGCAACCGGCTGGCAGGCCGCGCCGAGATCACGGCGGTGACCACGGCGATCCGGCCTCGGTTCGCGCTGGATCTCTCCCAATCGCTTACTGTCTCCAAGGTATTCGTCAACGGCGCGAAGGCAGCCAAGTACGTGCATCAGCACGGCAAGCTGGTCGTCACGCCACCGCAGAACATTCCAGCGGGTGGCGTGCTCTCGCTGGTCATCCAGTACGGCGGGATTCCGAAACCGGTGCGCGGCCCATGGGGCGAGGTCGGCTGGGAGGAACTGACCGAGGGTGCGCTGGTAGCCAACCAGCCCAACGGCGCCGCATCCTGGTTCCCCTGCGACGACCACCCGAGTTCCAAAGCGAGCTACCGGATTTCGATAACCACCGACACTCCGTACTACGCGATCGCCAACGGCACCCTGGTGCGCAAACAGATCAAGGCCAGTCAGACCACGTGGGTGTACGAACAGCCGGAGCCGATGTCGAGCTATCTGGCCACCATCCAGATCGGCCCATACCAGAAGCATCGGATCGGTTCCGCGCATAATGCGGTGCCGATGCAGGCCATCGTCCCGGCCCGGCTGCGCGCCGATTTCGAGCACGACTTCGGCCGCCAGCCGCAGATGATGGACCTCTTCACCGAACGCTTCGGCCCGTACCCCTTCGAGGGATACACGGTGGTGGTCACCGACGACGAGTTGGAAATCCCCATCGAGGCCCAGGGCATTTCGATCTTCGGCGCCAACCACTGCGACGGCCGTCGCGGCGCCGAACGCCTCGTCGCACACGAGCTCGCGCACCAGTGGTTCGGCAACAGTCTCACCATCCAGCAGTGGCGCGACATCTGGCTGCACGAGGGTTTCGCCTGCTACGCCGAGTGGATCTGGTCCGAGGCCGCGGGCGGGCCCACCGCCGACCAGTTGGCTCGCGCCGCCCGGCACAACCTGTCCCGGCTGCCACAGGACATCACCGTCGGCGACCCCGGCCCACAGCGCATGTTCGACGACCGGGTCTACAAGCGTGGTGCGCTCACCCTGCACACACTGCGCCTGGAACTCGGCGACCTGTCGTTCTTCGATCTGATCCGGGAATGGACCACCCGCTACCGGCACGCCTCGGTCACCACCGAGGAATTCACCGACCTGGCAGGCCATTACAGCCTCGTTCCGCTGCGCCCGCTGTGGGACGCTTGGCTGCTCAGCGAACCGCTGCCGCAGCTACCGCCGCCCTACAACGGTTTGTCGACCGGAGCCTGACGCGAGCTCAGAAGACGAGATAGCGGGTGGCCAGTTCCTCGATGAGCGGGTCGTCGTCGGCGACGCTGTTCAAGGCCTCGAGGTCCGCCTCCACCGAGATCAGTCGTGGATCGTCCTGCTCCGAGTCCCGGGCGCCATCCTCGGCGAGCTGGCGCAGCAGCTTCGCGCGAACGCGGTCCTTCAATGTGTCGGTCATAGTCGAAGCCTGCCCGGTTCTCCTCGGAAGATTCACGTATGCCGCGCCGAGTGCCCACCAACTAGACGGGCGTCAGCCAGCTTCCCCACGGGGTATTGCGCAGCACCGAATAGACCGCGAACAGGGCGAACACCACCCACATCGTGCTGCGACCGATCTGCGGCAAGCGCATCCGCTGACCACGCCAGGCGCGCACCGCCCAATCGCTCACCAACCAGACGAAGCCGAGCACCAACGGCACGGCGAGCACATTGCTGTGCAGCGAGTCGATGAGGTGGCCGTCGGTCAGGTTGTGCATCGCGCGCAGTCCGCCGCATCCCGGGCAGTAGTACCCCGTGAGTCCGTAGACCGGGCATATCCCGTAGGAACCCTCGTTGTGCGGATCTCGGAAGTGCAGTAGCACCGCGGCACCGATACCAACGCCCGCCACCAGCAGCGGCACGCCGAGAGCGCGCCACCCCGAGCGATTCACACCTTCCGGCCCCGGGTGCGCCGCCGGATCGGCTACGTGCGTGGTCTCCACAAGCAACAACGGTAACCGTGCCGCACCTGCCGCCGCCACCTACGGAAATCGAGCCTCAGTCGGGCTGCGCGAACCGCAAGGTATTGCCCGACGGGTCGACCAGTTCGAAGCCCGGCCCGCCGGGGCCGTCTTCCGGGCAGCCGGGCTTGGCGTAGCGGTACTCCTTGGCTGCCAGCTCCGCGTGCAGCGCGTTGATGTCGTCCACGGCGATCCACACGACAGATCCGGGGGTACCGTCCCCGTGATGCTCGCTGAGGTGGATCTTCGCCGTCGTTCGCGAGAGTTGCGCGTAGAGCGGGAAGTCCGCGCCGAACCGGTGTTCCCAGTCGACCGCGAATCCCAGGTAGTCGCAATAGAACTCGTACGCCTTGGCGGTATCGAACATGCGAAGTACCGGAATCGGTGCCGCAAATCCGATCGCATCGGAAGCCATGACCGCGATCATTGCACCGCGGTACGACATGGTCGACGAGATTTGCGGTTCATGATCAAAAACTTACGACGTTTTCCCAGCTAGAGTACAATTTCTCGACGTGGATGCCGCTGGTGTTACCCGGCTCGACGGATTCGGGGTCAGTGCGTCTCGCAAGCTCGAATTCGGGCATGTGGGCCACTGGCATGTTCCACCGGACAGCGATTCCCCAGGCTCCGTCGCGGTGGAGATAGATCCCGGCGACGGTTCCTCCCTCGTGGTCTTCGTCCGCGCCCCCAACCGCCGCGACATCCCCGGCGATTTCCATCCCGACGATCAGGTCTGCCTGGTCATGCCGGAGGACATCGCCGCTCTCTACTCCACCAGCTGACCGGCGATATCGCACTCGCCGACGCGGGGCCGCCCTGCCGGATAACAGCGATTCCCGCACCCTCGATACCCATAAGTGACGATCAGCGTCGTTCGGCGGCACCGGAAGAACTCGCTCGTGCGCGATGTTTCTTCCAGAAGCACCGTTCGCCCGTCCGATTGTCGGGTATCCACGTGAATGAGCCAGGTTTTCCGGAAACGAGCGCTTGCACTAGCAAGCACCTTGCTTGCACGGTACTGTGTCGCCAGACACAAAGGAGTGCTCTAATGCTGGTGAAGTCGATGAAGACGCTGGCGGAGGCGCGCAATGGCGCCCTCACCGCCGCCTATCGTGCAGGGTTGCGATCACGCACTTTCCGGACCGCATCGTTGAACACACCCACCGTTGCGCACGAGGTCATCCCCGTCACCACCCTCGACGGCGCCCGCCTCCGGGTGCACAGCTACGGCCCCGCCGATGGCCAGACGATCGTGCTGATCCACGGCTGGAGTTGCAGCATCGAGTACTGGAACCCACAGATCAACGCCTTCGCCGATCGGTACCGCGTGGTCTGCTACGACCAGCGCGGCCACGGCGAAAGCCAGCTCGGCACCATCGGGCCCGGCGCGGAAACGCTCGCCGACGATCTCTCCGCGGTCCTCGACGCCACCCTGCGTCCCGGCGAGCGCGCGGTGCTCGCCGGGCACAGCATGGGCGGAATGACGTTGCAGGCGTGGGCAGCTCGCTATCCCGAGCAGGTACGGCGGCGCGCCTCCGCGGTCGTGCTGGTGAACACCACCTCGGGCAACGTCAGGTACGACACCGACCTGCTCCCGCTACTGACCAGGCCGTTGACGCTCTCGAACAAGCCGGTCACGGTATTCGGTTCCCAGGTGCGCATACCCGCCCTCGTCGCCGAAACCGTACTGACCACACCGGTTCCGCTGCCCGGCGGCTGGCCGGTCGCCGCGGTCTTCAAGTCCCGTGTGATGTCCAAGGACTCGACCCCCGACGAGGTGAACTTCTCCCTCGGCATCGTGCGCTCCTGCCGCCCGCTCACCCGCGGCAGGCACGCCGCGGCACTGGCCGACCTCCAACTCGGAGACGCCGCAAAGCATCTCACCGTCCCCACCACCGTGATCGCGGGCAGCAACGACCTTCTGCTCCCCGAGCGCATGTCCCGCCCGATCGTCGAAACCCTGTCCCGCACCGGCCATCTCGCCGACTACCACGTCTGGCCCACCGGCCACCTCGGCAATATCGAAGCCGCCGACCGCTTCAACGCGGTACTCCAGCAGGTCGTTCTCGGCGCCAGCCTCGGCACTGCTGCAGCAGGCTGACACATCGTTCTCCTGGACCGGTCAACGGCGCCCGGTCCAGGAGCAACACCCACGCCGCCGTTGGTCGGTCCGCAGCAACGCCGGAACCGCCATCAGCCCTCGATCAGGGCAGCACCTGCGGCACCGCCTCCGGCGTGATCGCGCCGACGAGCAGGCCGACGACCGCACCGATCACAGCGCCGTTGATCGCTCCCACGATCCCGCACGGCACCGCCATGACGATGAAGCCGGGCAGGCACGCGGCCGCGGCGAGCACACCCGAACCCGCCGCGCCCGCGGCGGCGCCCGCGGCCGCGCCGTTGGCCAGTGGATCGGAGTTGGTCGCCTCCGGGTTCGTCGCGATCTCCTCGAGCGGAACGCCCGAGGTGGCTGCAATGATTTGCACCGGCTCGGCGACCTGCTGCACGACCGGTGCGGGCGCCTGCACCGGAGCCGCCTGCGCGGGGGCGGCGACCCCGACGAACGCGACGGCGGCCGCCAACGGCAGCACACCCGCGATCAGCTTGCGACCTGCGTTCTTGAAGATTCCACGGACCATGATCATTCCCATCTCTCTCCGATTTCCGATATTCATCGAATGTCATTGCAGTACATGACCGCTCCCCTCATCGAGCGAGGTAGAGCAAGATAGCGCGCCCATACCGTTGGACGAGTTCCGAAGCCAGGCGGGCGAGCTGATCGCACTTTCCGGCGGGCCGAGTCCGGTTCCGGATCCTCGGGCCGGAGGGTCGCCGAGGCGGCTCAGAGCACGAATTCATGGCCGTATCCCGTCATCCCCGGACACCTTGGCCACGTGCGCGAACGGCACCCCCAATGCAAGATCACCGCCGGTGGATACGACAGCGCTGGCATTCACCGACGCGATCAGATTCATCCCGCCGGAGCTGACCCCCCTGGCTCAGCGAGGGTCGCGCTGTCGACAACGGTGACAGCACCAGCGACGGCCACCATCACCGCGGTGATTCCGGCCAAGATATATGTGAATGCCTGCGGTTCATCACGCTCCAGTCGAACGTCATCGAAACGGAACTTTCACAAACGAACTCGAACGCCGATCGTCGTCGCGGATCATGGGTTCGGCGTGTGGATCAGCACACTATCGGTCGGCACGCCGCAGCGCTGGTAACCGTACCGCAACAGCGAGCGCTTTCAACGAGTCGACAAGTCTCGGCGGCGTCGTCCCGGGAACGGTGACGGTTCGCGCGGGTACTCGATTCTCTTTTCGCATCGAACCGTGCGGTCAGCAGTCCTGGCTGATCAGCGGCGAAGTCGATCGACTGTGTTGGGACTCGGTTGAGAGTTTCAGCCAACTCGGCACGAGTTCGGGCAGGCCAAAAGTGGCATCTACCTGGGAAAATGGAGCCGCCTGGGGGAATCGAACCCCCGACCTTTTCATTACGAGTGAAGCGCTCTACCGACTGAGCTAAGGCGGCGTGCCTTTCGGCGTCGCGAGTCTATCGCCTTGGTGGCCGGATCGCGAAAACGGGTGGTCATCGTCGTTGCCACGAGGGGACCCGCTGACCGAACATCGTCACGCGGATTGGGCGGACATGAGGGTTGCGACCATGGCGGCGAGGGCGAAGCGGGGTTTGACGTTGAGGTCGAGGGCCTCGCGGCAGGCGAGGACGGCTTCGATCGAGCGGAGCAGGCCCTCGGGGCGGACTCGATCGGCCAGATCGTGGATCTGGTCGGAGATGTCGGGGTGGGTGAGGGCGACACCGGAACCGCTGCGCGCGGCGCCGAAGCGGACCGCGAGCGCGTCCCGGTACACGCCGGCGACGTCGATCAGGGCGCGATCGAGTGCGTCACGGCCGGTTCGGGTGGCGCGGGATTTCTGCCTACGCTCCAGGTCCTTCAATACTCCGGCCGACCCGCGGGTCGCGCCCGCCGCGCCCTTGCCGGTGCCGCCCGCACCGAGGGCGGTCGCCAGTTCGTCCCGTTCGCGTTCGTCCCGAGCCGCGCTCATTTGTTTGGCCTCGTCGTCGGCGGACTTGACCAACTCGTCGGCCGCCGCATACGCAGCGCCGGGCCGCGCCACCGCCGACACCAATGCCAACGCGCGCTGACGACGCCCCCGCGCCTCCTCGTCGGTAGCAAGTCGCCGTGCCCGACCGACGTGCCCGCCGCTGATCGAGGCCGCCCAGGTGGCAGTCTTCTCGTCGAGTTCGTCCCGGTCCCGCAGTACCTGCGCGATGGCCGGCACCGACGGCGTCACCAGATGCACATGCCTGCACCGCGACCGCAGTGTCACCGAGATGTCCTCGGGATCCACCGATGGCGCGCAGAGCAGGAAGACGGTGCGGTCCGGCGGCTCTTCGACCACCTTCAGCAGCACATTGCCCGCCGCCTCGGTCAGCCGGTCGGCGTCTTCGATGAGCACCACCTGCCAGCGGCCGGTGCTCGGCCGCCGCGACGCGATCTGCACGATCGCGCGCATTTCCTTGGTGCTGATACTCAGCCCCTCGGGAATCACCCGGCGCACATCACCGTGTGTCCCCACCATCGTCGTCGTACACGCGTGGCAACGACCGCACCCGGGCGTGCCCTCGTCGGTGCATTGCAACGCGGCGGCAAAGCACAGCGCCGCAACAGATCTACCCGATCCAGGCGGTCCGGTGAACAGCCAGGAGTGCGTCATAGCGCCGGAGATACTGCCCCCACGCGCATCGATCGCGGCAGCAGTCAGCTCGGACTCGACCACATCCTGGCCGACCAGCCGATCGAAGACACCCGCCACGCCGTACACCCTAGCCGCCGCCACCGACACCATGATCCCGGCTCGGCTCACCGATGTGATGCCCCGTAGTCATGCACCTCCCGCACGGTCGATTCTGCCTACGACCGCTGACTGGCACTCGGAGTTGCGCACCCCTGCGGCATGCCACCGATACACAGAGTCGGCCCTGCCGCCCATGAGTTCGGCTGGATTCAGGCCCGCTGGTATGTGGTGTTCGCGCCGTCGAGGGCCTCGCGGATGATATCGGCATGCCCACTGTGATGGGTGATCTCACGCAGGATGTGCAGCACCGTGAAACGCACCGTCCACCAGACCCGCTCAGGCGTCCACGGGGCGGTCGGGGTGGGGATGGAGGTGTCCAGGCTCGCTTCGGCGCGGATCAGGTTCGCGGTCGCCGCTGCCACCGCTTCCCACTCGGCGAGCAAGCCCGCCACCGTTTCATCGGGGCCCATGGCATATTCACCGTCGAACTTCGAGATGTCCAGCTCCGCCGTCTCGTCCCGTTCCTCGATAACCGTGGCCCAGTGCCGTTCGCAGCTGACCAGGTGGTGCAGCAGACCGCCCAGGGTCAGCTCGCTTGCCGTGGTGCGCTGCCTGGCCTGTTCATCGTCGATGCCACGCAGGGTGATCTGGAACAGCTCGCGCTGAGCGGCCAGCGCGGCGATGAGATCCGCACGTTCCTGTTCGGTTGCCATCGGGGTCCTTTCGCGGTCGATAAGCGATTCGGACCGAGGCTACGACACATCCCCGCCGCCGGCGCCCGAATGATCGGGCGCCGGGACGCACTCAGGACTTCTCGGCAGCGGTTTTCTTCGCGGCGGTTTTCTTCGCCACTGACTTCGTGGCCGTGGCCTTCTTGGCCGCGGTAGTCTTCTTCGCCGCCGCCTTCTTGGCAGGCGCCTTCTTGGCCGCGGCCTTCTTCTTCACCGGTCCGCGCGCTCGACGATCAGCAAGCAGCTCCGAGGCCCGCTCGTCGGTGATCGACTCGACCTCATCGCCCTTGCGCAAGCTGGCATTGGTCTCACCGTCGGTGACGTACGGGCCGAACCGCCCGTCCTTGATCACCATCGGCTTACCTGTGGCCGCGTCATTGCCGAGCTCGCGCAGCGACGCCGCGCTGGCGGCCTGCCTGCCGCGCCGCTTGGGCTCGGCGTAGATCTTCAGCGCCTCCTCCAGCGACACGGTGAACAACTGATCCTCATTCGCGAGCGAACGAGAGTCCGTGCCCTTCTTCAGATATGGGCCGTAACGCCCGTTCTGCGCGGTGATTTCTTCATTGTTGGCGGGGTCGACACCGACAACGCGCGGCAGCGACAACAACTTCAACGCGTCATCGAGGGTGATCGAGGCCAGATCCATTGTCTTGAACAACGATCCGGTCCGCGGCTTCGGCGCCACCGCCTTCTTCGCGGTCTTCTTGGCGGGCGGCGGCGTCTCCTCGGCGGGCGGCTCCGGCAGCACCTCGGTGACGTACGGGCCGAAACGTCCTTCCTTGGCGACGATTTCGTTCCCGGTTACCGGATCGATGCCGAGCGAGCGTCCCTCCTGCGGGGTGGAGAACAGCTTCTCGGCGACCTCGGGGGTCAGTTCGTCCGGCGGCAGATCGTCGGGCAGGTTGGCCCGCTGCGAGATCGAATCACCTTCGGGGTCATCAGGATTCGTGACCATCCGCTCCAGGTACGGCCCGTACCGGCCGACCCGGACAACGACATCGCGACCGTCCTCGTCGACAAAGAGCTTGATCGAGTTGACCTCGCGGGCGTCGATCTCCTCGAGCCGCTCGCCGACCATCTTCTTCAGTCCGCCGGACCGCGCAACCGAACCCTCGACGCCGTGATCGCCGCCGAAATAGAAGCCGGACAACCAGTTTCCGCGTTGCTCACGCCCACCGGCGATAGCATCGAGGTCGTCCTCCATACCGGCGGTGAAGTCGAAGTCGACCAGCCTGCCGAAGTACGCCTCCAGCAGCCCGATCACCGCGAACGCCACCCACGACGGCACCAGCGCGCTACCGCGCTTATAGACATAGCCGCGGTCCAGAATCGTCTTGATGATCGACGAATAGGTCGACGGACGTCCGATGCCGAGCTCTTCGAGCGTCTTGATCAGCGACGCCTCGGTGTATCGGGCAGGCGGATTGGTGCTGTGCCCATCGGGATTCAGCTCCACCGCGGTGACGCTCTGCCCCTCGTCGAGGGCGGGCAGCCTGGATTCGGCGTCGTCGGACTGACCGCCCGCCTCCTCGTCAACACTCTCGACGTAGGCCTTCAGGAAACCGGGGAAGGTGATGGTGCGACCCGAGGCCGAGAACACGCATTCCTCGCCGGTACCCGCGACGCCGGTGATCCGCAGGGTGAGCGTGGTGCCCCTGGCGTCGGCCATCTGCGAGGCGACGGTGCGCTGCCAGATCAGCTCGTAGAGCCGGAACTCGTCGTTGTCCAGCCGCGCGTGCAGCTGGCCGGGGGTCAGGAAGGTATCGCCGGACGGGCGGATCGCCTCGTGTGCCTCCTGCGCGTTCTTCACCTTGCGGGTGTACTGCCGTGGCGTCGGGTGGACGTACTCCGCGCCGTACAGCTGGGTCGCCTGCGATCTGGCCGCGGCGATCGCCGACTCCGACAACGTGGTCGAGTCGGTACGCATGTAGGTGATGTAGCCGTTTTCATACAACCGCTGCGCGACCCGCATGGTCCGATCGGAGGTGAACCGCAACTTGCGGCCCGCCTCTTGCTGCAGCGTGGACGTCATGAACGGCGGATACGGCTTACGGGTGTACGGCTTGGCCTCCGCCGAGGAAACCACCAGGTCGGCGCCGTCGAGCGCCGCGGCGAGCCGACGCGCGCGCGCCTCGTCGAGTACCACGACCCCGTTGCCCTTGAGCTGCCCGTCCGGACCGAAATCCCGGCCGGTGGCGACTCGGGCCCCCGCGACGTTGACCAACCGCGCCCCGAAAGTCCGCGGGTTGGCGGCATCGCCGTTCTCCCCGCCAGCGTCGAGCTTCGCCGCGATATCCCAATACTCTGCGGAGCGGAATGCCATTCGCTCACGTTCGCGCTGCACGACCACCCTGGTCGCGACCGACTGCACCCGGCCCGCCGACAATCGCGGCATGACCTTCTTCCACAGCACCGGGCTGACCTCGTAGCCGTACAACCGGTCGAGGATGCGGCGCGTCTCCTGCGCATCGACCAGGTCGTTGTCGAGTTCCCTGGTGTCGGCCGCGGCGGCCAGAATGGCGGGCTCGGTGATTTCGTGGAACACCATGCGCCGGACCGGGACCTTCGGCTTGAGGGTCTCCAGCAGGTGCCAGGCGATGGCCTCGCCCTCACGGTCGGGGTCGGTGGCCAGATAGAGCTCGTCGGCGTCCTGCAACAGGCTCTTGAGCTCGGATACCTTGGCCTTCTTATCCGGGCTCACCACATAAATCGGTTCGAAGTCGTTGTCGACATCGACGCCGAGGCGCGCCCAGGACTGGCCTTTGTACTTGGCCGGGACGTCCGCCGCACCGCGAGGGAGGTCCCGGATATGACCGACCGAGGCCTCGACCGTGTAATTGCGGCCCAAATAGGGCGCAATCTTGCGGGCCTTGGTCGGGGACTCGACGATCACGAGACGACGCAGGGGACGGCCCTGGTCGGCTGCACCGCGGTCTCGTGTTGCCACCGGCGAATACACCTTTCCTGTCGACCCGCGCGACGCTGTTCATGCACTGCGCGGCTGGGGCAAGCGGCGGCGACAGCTCTTGATGGCGCCACCAGACACGTTTATACCTTGACGCTGTGTGTGGTCGAGTGCTTGCGACCCGAACCACAGAGCGTACGCGCGTCATTGCCGATCAGTATGCCCTGTCTTTTTGCGGCACCTACGGCGCGGCGTGTTCGCGGCCCCGCGTTTCGGCGGTCGCCGCGATGGCCCCGACGTGCGTTGATCGTGACGACAGGCCGAATGGCATTGGCGCGCTTGGGTTGTGCGCGTGTCAGTTGTATCTGCCCCAGATATAGCTCGTCCCCCACCTCCGTTACCGGTGGTGAGGGACGAGCTGTTGGATCGTTGCGTGCTCAGCTGAGCGCGCGAACTCCGGTGGCCTGCGGGCCCTTAGTGCCCTGGCCAACCTCGAACTCGACCTTCTGGTTTTCCTCGAGGGTGCGGAAGCCGGACCCCTGGATCTCCGAGTAGTGGACGAAGACGTCAGCTGAGCCGTCCTCGGGCGCGATGAAGCCGAACCCCTTCTCCGCGTTGAACCACTTCACAGTTCCCTGTGCCATTCTGTTCCTTCTCTTTTCTTACCGGAACGGCGGACAAGTAGGTTCGCCCACCGGGTCCGTTCCGACCGCTGTACTGTTGGTTCCCCCTGCAGGAAAGCACCGAGCACAGCGTTCGCAACATCGATCCTGCTGACGGTTTGGACTTTGGATCCGTCCCTCGAACACAGAAGCTTGCGACCAGGAACCAGTGAACCATGTCTCCGAGCAATTCAACAGTCGAGTTACCGACAATTTGCAAAAAAGTTGATCTTGCGAATGCGCAGGTGAGGGACACAATGCTTGAATCCAGACTTGAGGTTCGTTTGCCTCCGGATAACCGAGTGAGCGTCTGGCAAACCGCGTGTGACCCAGGTCGCTATTGGGTATCGAAATGGCAGGTGAAGCTTCCAAAGCGCACACGTTTCACACTTTCTACGCGTGTCGCGGTGCCCGAGTCATGAATCCGACCGAACCGACAACCCAACCGCGCGCCAGCAACCACCTCGGCTATGGGGGATCGTTGCTGAATCGTGTCCTAGCCGGGGTCCCCGACGGGGATCCCCGACTGACCCATGTCGTCGAGCTGCCCGCCCGGGTGGCAGCCACCACCACCTGGCCCGATTGGGCCGCGGCGGACGTGGTCGAGGCGTTTCGCGCCACCGGCATCGCGGCCCCGTGGACCCACCAGACCAGGACCGCCGACCTGGCCGCTGGCGGCAAGCACGTCGTGGTCAGCACCGGTACGGCATCCGGCAAATCACTGGGCTACCAGCTGCCCGTGCTGACCGCGTTGTGCGAGGACCCGCGCGCCACCGCCCTTTATCTCGCACCGACCAAGGCATTGGGCGCCGATCAACTGCGTGCGGTGAACGACCTGACACACGAGGGAGCGCTCCGGGATATTCATCCGGCCACCTACGACGGCGATACCCCGGCCGAAATCCGGCAATGGGTGCGGGCCAATGGCCGCTGGGTCTTCACCAATCCCGACATGCTGCACGTCGGCATCCTGCGCTCACACCAGCGCTGGGCCAGGATGCTGCGCAGGCTGCGCTATGTAGTGGTGGACGAATGCCACGCCTATCGTGGCGTCTTCGGCTCCCACGTCGCACTGGTGCTGCGCAGGCTGCGGCGTATCGCGGCGCACTACGGTGCCGACCCGATATTCGTACTGTGCTCGGCGACCACGGCCGAACCCGCGGCCGCCGCATCCCGGCTTATCGGCGCTCCCTGCGTCGCGGTCACCGAGGACGGCTCACCGCAGGGCCCGCGCACCGTCGCACTGTGGGAGCCACCCCTGCTCACCACCGTGACCGGCGAAAATGGCGCTCCCGTTCGACGTTCGGCCACCTCGGAGGCGGCCAGGATCATGGCGGATCTGGTCATCGAAGGCGCCAGAACGCTGACCTTCGTACGGTCCCGCCGCGCGGCCGAACTGACCGCCATGGAGACGCGCAGGCTGCTGGCCGAGACCGATCCGACCCTCTCCGAGCGGGTCGCCGCATATCGCGCGGGCTACTTGGCGGAGGACCGGCGGGACCTGGAAACGGCGCTGTCCACGGGGTCGCTACTCGGCGCGGCCACCACCAATGCGCTCGAGCTCGGCGTCGACATCGCAGGGCTCGATGCCGTGGTGATCTCCGGATTTCCCGGTACCGTCGCCTCGTTCTGGCAGCAGGCCGGCCGCGCGGGACGCCGCACCCAAGGCTCGTTGGTACTGCTCGTGGCCAGGGACGATCCGCTCGACACCTTCCTCGTCCACCACCCGGAGGCACTGCTGGACAAGCCGGTCGAGGCCACCATCACCGACCCGCACAACCCCTACGTACTCGGCCCCCAGCTGCTGTGCGCGGCACTGGAACTTCCGCTCACCGATGCCGAGGTCGATGCACTCGGCGCCCGCGAAATGCTGACCGATCTCGCAGGTCAGGGGCTGATTCGTCGACGAGTGATCGCCGGGGCGAAGGGGGGCGCACGCTGGTACGTCACCGCGGAAACACAGCCGCACGACGCCGTCGACGTGCGCGGCGGCATCGGCACGCCGGTCGCCATCGTGGACGGCGAGACCGGCAGGCTGCTCGGCACCGCCGACGCTGGACGCGCCCCAGCCACGCTGCACCGAGGCGCGGTGCACCTGCATCAAGGCGATACCTATGTCGTCGAAGAGCTGGACCTGGACGAGGGTGTCGCCTTCGTCCATGCCGACGATCCGGGCTGGACCACCAGCGCCCGACAGGTCACCTCCATCGAAGTCGACGCGATGACCGAACGGCACCGACATGGCCGCGTGACCACCGCATTGGCGCAGGTACGGGTGACCAGCCAGGTCATCGGCTATCTGCGCACCCTGCTCGGCGGCGAGGTGCTCGACCTGATCGAGCTGGATCTGCCCGCACAGACCCTGCCGACCCGCGCGGTGCTGTACACCGTGACGCCCGAGCTGCTGGCCGTGGCGGGCATTGCTCCGGAGCGGACGCCGGGCGCGCTGCATGCGGCCGAGCACGCGGCAATCGGTCTATTGCCGCTGGTGGCGACCTGTGACCGCTGGGATATCGGTGGCGTCTCCACCGCCGAACATCCGGACACCGGCCTGCCGACGGTGTTCGTCTATGACGGACAGCCGGGAGGTGCGGGCTTCGCCGAGCGCGGGTTCGCGCAGCTGCGGCGCTGGTTGTCGGCGACCCTCGCGGTCATCGAATCCTGCGCGTGCGCGGCAGGCTGTCCGTCCTGCGTGCAGTCGCCCAAGTGCGGCAACGGCAACCATCCACTGGACAAGGCGGGCGCTGGGCGTCTGCTCACCGCGGTACTTGCCGAACTGAGCACCTGTTCATGACCTTGCAATTGCAAGTCGAGACGCCGAGGTCGATCCGTGACGGCGCTGACCCCGCAGCGTGACCGGGTGTCCATATGGCCGGATGATCACCAGGGCAGACCGGCAGGTCCGCGAGGCCTTGCCGCGAGTGTCACGCGACCGAATAAAGAGGAATAGATTCATGTTAACTGGGGTATTGCCACAGACTTTCCCTTGCGACATGCGCATTCATTCATTGCTTTGTCCGGTCACTTGCGGGAATTGAAGAGAGGCCCACAATTATTCGATCATTCCAATTACCGAATTACACCGCGCTGGGCTACCACTGATGAGTGCATGTACGCACGGGTCACACTCCATCTTCGACAGGACCCGCACGAGCAACAGCTCGAACAGTCCAGTTTCCATACAGACCTATTGGTACATTCCGCACCACAGTGACAGTCACATCCCACTGCGCGACTTCACACGCCTGAATCCGCACTCGCATACGCCGCGCGATCTCCGACGCCTGAGCACATCCGGCCTCCGCCCCTTGCTCCAGCGCACCCGCCGCAGCCAATGCACCGAGATCGGCGCCGGCCTGCGCGCGGTGTCGGGTCACCACAACCACACCGACCTGACCGACCAGCAGCGTCGCCCCGATCAGCCCCGTCAGCGCCAGGCAGGCCAATACCGTCGCCCCTCCCTCCTCCGCCCGACGCCCGATCAACACGGTGCCTCGCTGGCACGCGCCCACAGAGCCCTCGTGACCTGCACACGTCGCCGATCCCCTGCCACACGTCGCGGGCTGTGAACCGCGGCTGAACACAATGCGGCTCCGGCTCGGCCTGTGCGCTCGATCACCGAGCTACTCCCGGCTCGCGTACCGCAACTGCATCCGCACGCAGGACCAACAGCGGCAGCAACGGAGAACGGGCGGAAACGACCGCGACTACCCGGTCACCCTCGCTGTAGACGGTGATGTCGGCGGCGGGCGGCGCGACCCGCCTCGCCGCCGACACTGCGTTCGATCGGTCGCCCCTGGCAGCGAGCCGCGCCGCCTCGCGCGCGGCATCGACACAGCGCACCTGTGTCGATGCCGCGAGAAGTGCGCCGAGGCACAGCACTACCGCGACGACGATGGCGGCGAACGCGATCGCTGCTTCAACCGTCACCGAACCTCGTTCGTCACCGAGAACCGTTGCACCGCAGTCTTTTACCAGAATCGCTACACGGTGGTGTTGAGCGCCCGATCGATGATCTTCGTCAACGCGTTCACGATGCTGTCGCCGGTCACCACCCCGTACAGGACGGCACCGAAGGCGGCTGCCGCGATTGTCCCGATCGCATACTCGGCGGTACTCATGCCCTCGTCCGCGACAGCCGCATGCACCAGTCGCGATCTCACCTCCATATAGATGGCCTCCAACCGATGCAGCGCCCGATCCGTCATCTGCTCGATTCGCACCGTCTTCCCCTCTCTCTCCGGCCCACGCGGCCGATCCGCGCGGACAAGCCCTCCCCGGCGTGGCAGCGTGCTCGGCCACGACCGCACCTCGCCGGCCTACGACGATGTCGTGCCCGTGGGGTGTCGAATCCGTCGTTCGCTCGCTCACAGCAGCTCACCGCCGAGAACACGGCCTGCGAGACCGATCACCACGGGCACAATGCCCAGACAGATGAACGCGGGCAGAAAGCAGAGGCCGAGCGGACCGCTGATCATCACTCCGGCCCGCTCGGCGCGTGCGGCGGCTGCATCCTCGACCGCACCCCGGTGCTGTTCGGCCAGCTCGCCGACTGCCACCGCCAGCGAGGCGCCTGAACGAGCCGACCGCCGCGCCATCCGCGCCAGCGACTCGACCTCCGCGGCCCCTGGCCTGCCCACCGCGTCCTGCGCCGCGCGCTCCCATGCCGTGGCCGCGTCCGCCCCCAACGCCAGCAGATCGGCGGCCCGGCGAAGCGAATCGCCGAGCACCGCCGGCGCGCCCGGCGCCACCGCCCGCGCCGCATCCGCCATCGGCAGCCCCGCCCGCAGACACGCGGCGAGCAGATCGAACACCGAAGCAACCGCCAGCGGATCGTCGCAGGCACCCCGCCCCGACACCACCAATGGCTCCGAACCATCCCGACACAGCGCCCGTAGCCGCCGCGTCACCGCCACTCGCCCAGGCAGCACCAGAAGTGCCCCCGCCAACAACAACACCGCACCACCGGCAATTCCCGTCACCCCTACCTCCCTTCATACGGCTACCCGCGGCGCGATGGTCGAGCCACGGCAGGCTGCAAGGCCGCACATGTTGGGCCGGTTGGCACCAGCACCCACCGGGTCATCGCACTGATCCGCTGCAAGGCTGCATCCGTTGGGCCGGTTCATACGAGCACCTTTCGGGTAATCGCGTCCGTCCACAGCAGTCCCGCGCATGCCAGACCGGCGCCCAGTGGGAGCAGGATGGTGCCCGCGGCGGAGGCGAACAGGACGTTCAGTGGTGCGGCGCCCATCAGTTGGCCAAGAGCGATGCCGAGCAGGGGGAGGCCGGCCAATACTGCGGCGGTGGCGCGTGCGCCGGCAAGGGCGGCCGCGGTGCGGCCGCGAAAACGGATGCGGCCCAGGAGATCCGTGCGGGCGGCGGACAGTAGTTCGGCGAGTGCAAGGCCGTGGTGCTCGGCGACCCGCCAGGCGTCGGATATCGCGGCCAGTTCGACGGCTACGACGGAATCCGGATTGCGCAAGCCGTCGGCACCGGAGCCGCCCAGTCTGCTGCGGGCCGCGCTGACGGCGAACGCGTGCGCCGCCGCGCCGCGAGATTCGTGGGCGGCGACCGCGGCGGCGGCGCTCGGATGGGCACCCACCCGCAGTTCGCCGATGACGGCTTCGACCGCGTCCAGCAGGTGAGCACATTCGGCATTGCGCAGACGGTCGCGCCGAGCGCGACGGACCCGGACACCGACAGTGCCCAGCACCAGCGCCGCGGCTATGAGCGGACCGATTCCGGCGACCGCTGTCGCGGCGATGCCGATCCCGACCGCAACTCGAAATAAACTGCCGCGCTGCGGTTTCCGAACGGCATCGGACGCGACGATCAGTCCGAGAAAGCGGCGGTGTGGCATCGGCGCCGGTGCGCTCAGCAGCGCGAGCGCCAGGCAGGCCAACGCCGCGATCATCGGTCGAGCCGTTCGTCGAGCAGGTCGGCCAGTTCGGTAGCGGCGACGGCGGGGCCGTGATCCGCCCGCCAGGCCGCCGCGATTCCCACACGTCCGCTCTCGTCGCGCCGCACCACGCCGATTTCGCGCAACCCGCGAGAGCCATCGGCCCTCCGGTGCACGTGCAGCACTACCCGCACTGCGGCGGCGAGTTGGCTGTGCAACGCCGCTCGATCCATACCTCCCAGTGCCGCAAGAGCTTCCAGACGCGCAGGCACTTCCTGGGGCGAGTTCGCATGCACGGTCCCCGCTCCCCCGTCATGCCCTGTGTTCAGCGCCGTGAGTAGATCGACCACCTCCGCACCGCGCACCTCACCGACCACTATCCGGTCCGGTCGCATCCGCAGCGCCTGGCGCACCAGGTCCCGCACCGTCACCTCGCCGACGCCCTCGACATTCGCGGTGCGCGCAACCAGCCGCACGACATGGGGATGCGGCGGCGCGAGTTCCGCCGCGTCCTCGACACAGATGATCCGTTCCTCGGGTCCGACTTTGGCGAGCAGCCCCGACAGCAGTGTTGTCTTTCCAGCACCGGTACCGCCGACCACGAGGAAAGCCAGCCTGGCCCGAATGATCCGCTCCAGCAGCAGTTTCGCATCGGGCGCCACCGCACCGGACGCCGCAAGCGCGTCCAAACCCTGCGTCGCGGGGCGCAGCACCCGCAGCGACACACAGGTGCCACCGTGCGCCACCGGCGCCAACACCGCATGCAGCCGGACACCGAAGGAATCTCCAAGCGCCCCTTCCCTTCCCGAAAGCCTGCCGTCGACCCACGGCTGCGCATCGTCGAGCCGCCGCCCCGCCGAAAGGGCAAGCCGCTGCGCCAGCCTGCGCACCGCGGCCTCATCCGGAAACGTGACCGATGTCCTGCGCAGCCCGTGTCCACGGTCGATCCAGACGGCATCCGGCCCGGTCACAAGCACGTCAGCGACCTGCGGATCCTGCAACAGCGGTTCCAACACCCCGGCACCGGTCATTTCGGTCTGCAGCAACCGCAGTGCGCGAAGCAGATCCGTGTCACCGAGAACCCCACCGGCCTCGGCCCGAATAGCCGCCGCCACCTGAGCGGGATCTGGATCTCCTGCCCCACCGGCAAGACGCTCCCGCACCCGATCCAGCAGTTCGGAAGTCACCAATGCACTCATCTGCGGCCCCGTGCCGCCGGCGCGCTCAAGACCGCGAGCACGGCGTCCGCAGCGTCGCGGAGAGGACCGCGGCGATGGACGGTCAGGCCGCCGCGTTCGAGCCGGGCGGCGAGGCCGGGTTGCGCGCGAACCGCTGCGAGCAGTGGCAGGTCGAGTACCTCGGCAACCTCGTTTCCGCGTAGCCCGCCGGGTGCTGGGCCGCGTACTACCAAGCCCTGGTTGGGGTTTCGCCGACCGATGTAGGCAGCAACGGATTCCGCCGCGGCCATCGAGCGCAACCTGGCCGGAACCACGAGCACCACGAGGTCGGCCGAGTCGAGCATTTGGTCGGCGTGCGGGCCACGCTCGCCGGATACATCACAGACCACCAAATCGCCTGCGGCACGGCCTGCTTCGACTACGGCGCGCACCGCTGCGGGTCCGATCTCGCTCGGCAAGCGCCCGGCACCACCGCGTCCGCAGGACAGCACGGCGAGCCCGGGCGCCGCTGCGGGCAGTGCGCTGTGCAGCGCCGCAGCGGACACCCTGCCGTCCTCGATCACCAGATCCGGCCAGCGCAGACCGGCGGTCATCTCGATGCCGAGCAGCAGGTCGAGGCCACCGCCGAGCGGTGCACCGTCGATGAGAACCGTGTCGCGCCGGAACCGTTCGGCAGCCGCGCGCAGTGCGGTAGCCGTGGCCAAAGTGGACGCGCCCGCGCCGCCGCCCGCCCCGGCAATCGCGACGACTACACCGTCCCCCACACGGCTTTCACCATGCTCAGCAAACTTCTCGATAAGCCCGACCGCGGCACCGGGAAGCGCGATCACCCGCTCCGCTCCGACCGACGCGGCGGCCTGCCAATCGAGCAGATCAGGCTCACCATCGGTCACCAGAACAACGCCGACACGCCGCAGATATCCGGCCGCGGCGCACTCCCGAGCCAACTCTGTGTCGAGAATCACCAGCGGCGCCCCGGTCCAGGCGTGCCTGCCGATCGGCAGTTCACGTTCGTCGAGACCGCGTTCCGCGGCCGCCGCGACACGGCGCACTTCGTCGCGAAGTCGGGTATCGCAGATGAGCACAAGTGCCGGTGGCGTCGTGACCGGCGGCGCAGCTTCGAAATCCATGCAGGTCAGCGTGGTCGAAGCCGAAGCGGTGCAGAAGAGGCAAAATGCCGAATGTGGATAACTCCGGGGGGTGTGGATAGATCCGGAGTAGGCGAGAAGTCGAACCGTCCCTTAGATAGAGGACGGCCCCAGCCGGGGGGGGAGGAGGCTGGGGCCGTCGGGTTCAGCCCCGGGGGGTCGGGCTGAACGCGCCTGGACTATGTCCAGGTGCCAGCAATACTACACCCAAGCCCCGGCCACCACGCAAGTCTGTCGTGGGAGAACTTTATGGCTGTCACCGGCCCGGCGTCTCCAGGGCAAACCCGCCGCGAGGGCCTGCAAACGCGGGCCGTCAGCTGGAAAAAGGTCGTGTGCCGATCGGACGCAGCCGGACGAAGTCCGTCCCTAGACCCGCGCTTGACGGAGCGAATGCGGAGTCACCGCCGATTGGACGCAGCCGGACGAAGTCCGTCCTTAGACCCGCGCTTGGCGAAGCGAATGCGGAGTCACCGCCTATTCTGAAGACGTGACGGCCGAGGGTGACCAAACCGGGCTTCCGGACCAACCAACCACCGGCGGCGGACGTGTCGCCGCTTTCTTCGATCTCGACAAGACAGTGATCGCGAAGTCGAGCACTTTCGTGTTCAGCAAGCCCTTCTACGCGCAGGGCCTGCTCAACCGCAAAGCAGTGCTCGAGAGCAGCTATGCCCACTTCCTGTTCATGCTGTCGGGCGCGGACCACGATCAGATGGAGCGGATGCGCGCCCACCTGACCAACATGTGCGCGGGCTGGGACGTCGAACAGGTGAAATCCATTGTGGCCGAGACGTTGCACGAGCTGGTCGACCCGCTGATCTATGCCGAAGCCGCCGATCTTATTGCCGACCACAAGATCCGCGGCCACGACGTGGTGATCGTGTCGGCCTCGGGCGAGGAGATCGTCGGCCCTATCGCCGAGGCGCTCGGGGCCTCGCACACCGCCGCGACTCGAATGGTCGTCGCGGACGGTCGGTACACCGGCGAGGTCGAGTTCTACTGCTACGGCGAGGGCAAGGTCACCGCCATCGAAAAGCTGGCCGCCAGTGAGGGTTATGACCTTTCACGGTGCTATGCCTACTCCGATTCGGTGACCGATCTGCCGATGCTCGGCGCGGTCGGACATCCGACGGCGGTAAACCCCGACCGCAACCTGCGGCGCGAAGCACTGGCCAAGGGCTGGCCGACTTTGACGTTCTCCAACCCGGTCTCGCTGTGGGCGCGCTTCCAGACCCCCTCGTCGACCACCCTTGCCGCGACCGCCGTGGTCGGCTTGAGCGCGGTGGTGGCCGGCGCGCTCAGCTACCGATTACTGCGCCGACGCCGCTGAGGCTTAGCTGGTACGGACATGCCACGCGGACTGGCTGCTAGAGAGCCAGCGGGCTACTTGCCGGAGCGTTTGCTGACATCACATTCAGGATGTCGCGACCACGGATTTAACCACGAAACACCGATCGACACGCCGCTAATTGAATGTTTTCGCAGCCCTTGATGTGAGTGCTATCACAGTGTAGAAAGGTAACTACGGAAGGTCGGAAGGCCAAGGCGGAACCGGAAGAGAAGGTTCAGTCTCCCGTCTACCCTTCCCAGCACGGACACCAGGTACCCACGCGGAGCGCGCCGCGACAAGGGCAGAAGCGTTGTGGGCCTGCGAGATTCGGATTGTCGACGGCGAGGGCCTCGCACAGGTTGCGGGGATGAACCGGCGGAGTTCGAATTGTCGCCGAGGCCGCAGAACACAACCCACCCAGCACGCTTGGTAACCGGGTATCCGTGCTCGCGGGCGGTGAGGTCGATCAACGACAACGCCGCCCGCTTTGACGTATACGGGCCTATCCCGACGCCGAATCGGCGATCGACGTGGCCTCCCTGGCGCCGTCCTCGAAAGCGCCACAGCACAGGATCACCCAGCTGCCGACCGCGTCCGGATCGCCCGTGCCGAACCCGGCCGCGGCATCCAGATATCCCTGCCGCCGCCGCAGCCAGAAGACCTCGGGCACGCCGAGGCTGTGCGGGTCGAGCCCACTGGACACCGCGACCAATCGCGACGCCGCCCGCGCGACGATTCCATCGGCCGTCCCGAACGGCCGCAACGCCAGCAACTCGCCATGCACCACGGCGGCGACAATCGGCGCGGGCGCGGTGGATCCGAGCACCGTCTGCACCAGCATGTCGAGCCGTTCGGCGACGCCCGCATCGGCGCGGGGTCGGCCGAGCAGCGCCTCGTCGGTCACCAGATCGGCCGCGGCCAATAGGTGCAGTCGAGCCAGTGCCTGCAATGGGGCCCGCTGCCAGGTTCCGACCAGGTTCCGCAACGCGTCACCATCCAGCGCCTGACCCACCCGCAGTGACCCGGCCAGGATTGGATCGGCAACCCTGCCGTCGGCGGGCAGTTCGGTAGAGCCACCATCGATCGCGGCAGAGGATCGGGCCGCACGCACCGCGGCCTCGGCGGCCGTGGTCGGCCAACCCCGCCTGTTCGCCTTGTGCCGGTGCACATCGGCGAGCGCGTCGCGGGCCCGATCAGCGCTTTCGCGCACACCGGGCAGATCGACGAGAGGCTGTAGCGGATCGGTCACGGGATACGAGGCTAGTTCAGCCGGTCACCGCGGCTCGGTGCCGGGCGATGGTCTCCTCGATACCGGTCAGCGCCGCGAGTTGTTCGGCAGTCAGTAGGTCGGTGAAGTGGCGGTGCACCGATGTGAGGTGGACGGGGGCGGCTTTTTCCAATGCCCGCCGCCCCGGCTCCGCGAGCACGACGTCGTCACCGCGCCCGTCCCGTTCACACGGCTCGCGTGCGATCAGGCCCCGCCGTTCCATCCGCCCGAGCTGACGGGACAGCCGGCTGTGCGGCCAATGCATCCGGGCCGCAAGGCCGCTCACCCGCACGCACTCCTGCTCGGCCGCCATCTCCGCCACGGCGGCGAGCACGTCGTAGTCAGGCATCGACAGCCCGGTGCCGCTCTCCAACTCGCGGGCGACCTCCGCGTCCACGAGCAGATGCAGCCGCCGATACGCCGACCAGGCGGTACGCGCATCGTCGGCCGCTCGACGGTTCGATGTCTCGGGCATGTACCGAGTCTACCTCCTCTTGTTTACATGTAACGGAAATGCCGATATGGTATTCGTTACATGTAACGTAATAGGAGGCAAGCGCGTGACCACCAACCAGAAGATCCTCGATGTCAACGAAACCCAGTTGTGCGCAGAGAGTTTCGGCGACTTGGTGCAGCAGCCCTCGATCTTGCTTATCCACGGCGCAGGCGAATCACTCCTGGCCTGGGAGGAAGAATTCATCGAGCGCTTGGTCGCGGGCGGGCGCAGCGTAATCCGCTACGACAGCCGGGATGCGGGCCGGTCCGCCACCTACCCGGTGGGCGCTCCGCCCTACTGCCTGCGGGACCTGGTCACCGACGCCGTCGGACTGCTCGACGCCTTCGGCCTCCGGAAAGCGCATCTGATGGGCATGTCCCAGGGGTCCGCGGTCGCCCAACTCGTCGCACTCGACCACCCCGATCGAGTCGCCTCGCTGACGCTGACCTCCTCGACGCCAGGCGGGCCCGGCCACCAGTACCCCGATCTCCCGGAGATGACGCCCGAGCTCGAGGCCTTCTTCGCCGGTGCCACCGCTGAACCGGACTGGACCGACCGGGCCGCCGTCGTCGAGTACCTTGCCGAGGCCGATCGCCCCTTCACCGCACCCTCCCAGCCGTTCGACACCGTGGCGCGCCGAGTCAAGGCCGGGCGAATCGTCGACCGCGCGAACGACATTGCGGCCCAACTGACCAATCCTTTCCTCATCGACGCCGGTGCACCGTGGCGCGATCGGCTGGCAGAGATCAGCGCTCCGACGCTGGTGCTGCACGGGACCGAGGATCCGCTTTTCCCGATCGGGCACGGTCGAGCGCTGGCCGAGGAGATTCCCGGCGCGCACTTCCTCGCGATGGAACACACCGGCCATGAGATCGTTCCTCGGGCGCAGTGGAATTCCGTGCTGCCTGCCATCCTCGCCCGCACGGCCTGATCGCGGTGCTCGCTATCCTGCTCGCCCTCGGCGCCGCGGTCGGCTGGGGCGTCTCCGACTTTCTCGGCGGATCGAAAAGCCGTACGGTGCCGGTGCTTTCGGTGCTGATGATCTCGCAGATCGCCGCGCTCGTCGTTCTCGGTGCGGTCACGGCGGTCCGCGGCGTCGGTCTCGCGGACCCGTCGGTCTTCGGCTTCGCCGCCGCGGCGGGGGCGGCCGAGACCGTCGCCGTCGCCACCACCGACCTGCCGGGGATCGCGGTGATCGGCGTGCTCATCGTCTCGGCCGATGCGCTCTACGCCACCGCAACGACATTGGGCATGGTCGGTGTCGTCTCCGTGCTCGGTGCGCTGCACACCCTGGTCACCATAGCGATGGCCCGAATGTTCCTCGGCGAACGGCTCGGACGGCCACAGCAAGCCGGAGTGGCCACCGCGCTGGTCGGCGTGCTGGCCATCTCCGCAGGTTAACGGCGAAACTCACCCCGCAAGCAGATCACGCCCCGGAATCGCGTCCAGTAGCCGCCGGGTGTACTCCTCTCGCGGATTGTCGAAGACCTCGTTGGTGGTGGCGGCCTCGACGACCTTGCCGTGCTGCATGACGAGAACGTCGTCGGCGATCTGCCGGACCACGGCCAGGTCGTGGGTGATGAACAGGTAGGACAGCCCCAATTCCGCTTGCAGATCGTTGAGCAGCTTCAGAATCTGTGCCTGCACCAGCACATCCAGCGCGGAGACGGCTTCGTCGCAGACCACCACCTCCGGGGAAAGCGCCAGCGCCCTGGCCACGGCCACACGCTGGCGCTGGCCGCCGGACAGCTCGTTCGGATAGCGGCGCATCACCGTGGACGGCAGCGAAACCTTGTCCAGCAGTTCCCGCACCGTCGCTTCGCGTTCCTTGGTCGTCCCGATCTTGTGTGTGCGCAACGGCTCCTCGATGGTGCGGTAGATCGAGTACATCGGATCCAGCGAGCCGTAGGGATCCTGGAAGATCGGCTGCACCCGACGACGGAACGCGAACGCGCCCTTGCGGTCCAGCTTCGCCACCTCCCTGCCGTCGAACGTCACCCTTCCGGCGGTCGGGTCGAGCAGGCCGAGAACCATCTGCGCGACAGTGGATTTGCCGGATCCGGACTCGCCGACGATGGCCGTGGTGGTGCCGCGCTTCAGCCGGAACGACACCTCGTCGACCGCGATGAAATCCGACGACTTCCACGGTGTGCTGCCGCGAATCTTGAACGCCTTGGTCAGGTTTTCCGCGACCACCACATCATCGGAGACCGTGACGAGCTCCGCACCGGCCGCGGCGGCCTCCTCGGCGACCTGGACGGCCTGCTTGCGTATCTCGATGCGCTCGCGCACCGAGGACAGCCGCTGCGAGGCGAGCGAGGGCGCGGAGTTCACCAATCGCTTGGTGTACAGATGCTGCGGCTCACGCAGAATCCGCAGCGCGGGACCGGATTCCACCACCCGACCGCGATACATCACCACCAGGTGCTCGGCCCGCTCGGCGGCAAGTCCGAGATCATGGGTGATCAGCAGGACCGCGGTGCCGAGCTCGCTGGTGAGCCCGTCGAGATGGTCGAGGATCTGCCGTTGCACGGTGACGTCGAGCGCCGACGTCGGTTCGTCCGCGATCAACAGCTTGGGCCGGCACGCCAGCCCGATCGCGATGAGCGCACGCTGGCGCATGCCGCCGGAGAATTCGTGCGGATACTGGTTGACCCGGCGCTGCGCGTCCGACATCCCCGCTTCCTCGAGCAATTCGATCGCCCGCTGCTTAGCGGCCTTGCCCTTGGCGATTCCGTTGGCCTCCAACGTTTCCCTGATCTGGAACCCGATCTTCCACACCGGGTTGAGGTTCGACATCGGGTCCTGCGGGACAAGACCGATGCCGGTGCCGCGCACGGCGACGACATCCTTCTTCGACGCCGTCGCGAGGTCCTTGCCGTCGAAAAGGATCGAGCCGGAGGTGACCTGTCCGGTACCGGGCAACAGATCGATGATGCTGTGCGCGGTGGTGGATTTCCCGGAGCCGGATTCGCCGACGATCGCCACGGTCTGGCCCGGATACACCGACAGACTGACGTCGCGGACCGCCGGAATCTTCTTGCCCTCGGAACTGAAGCAGACGTTGAGATCTCTGATCTCGAGCAGTGGTTTGTCGGACATCGCCGCGGTCACCTCTTCCTGGCCTTCGGATCGAGCGCGTCCCGCACCGCGTCGCCGAGCAGGATGAAGCTCAGCACGGTGAGCGCCAAAGCTGTTGCGGGATAGAACAGGATCGGCGACCCGCCGCGCAGCTCATGCTGGTTGGTGTTGATATCGGAGCCCCAGGACACGATCGTGCGCGGCAGTCCGACACCGAGATACGACAGGGTCGCCTCGGTGACGATGAAAGCGCCGAGCCAGATCGTGGTAACCACGATCAGCGGTCCTGCCGCGTTCGGCAGCACATGGCGAAGCAGCGTCCGTATTCGGGATACGCCCAATGCCTTTGCCGCCGTGACGTACTCGCTGTTCTTAGCCTCGATCACCGCACTGCGCGCGATGCGCGCGGCCTGCGGCCAGGTGAACGCGGACAGGATCAGGATGACGGTCCAGATGGTTCGTGAGTCGAGCAGTTGCATGATGACGATCGCGGCAAGCATCAGCGGGATCGCGTAGAAGATCTCCGCGATCCGTGACACGACCGAATCGAGCAACCCGCCATAGAAGCCGGAAAGCGCACCGAGCGTGCCACCGATGAACAGGAAAAGCGTCGTCGCGCCGAGCCCCGCCAGCACGGAAGCCCGTGCGCCGTAGACGGTTCGGGTGTAGACGTCACAGCCCTGTTTGTCGAAGCCGAAGGGATGGCCCGGCCCACGCGGGTCCATGCTGAAATCGCCGTTGCAGTAGCGCGGGTCCTGATCGCTGAACAGTCCTGGCCAGACCACGACAACGGTGACAAAGACGATCAGCAGGGCGGCGACGATGAAAATCGGATTTCGGCGCAGCTGCCGCCACGCGTCCTGCCAGATGCTGGTCGGCGAACCGGATTCGTCGACCTGGTCGGTGGCGAGAACCTCCACTTCGTCCGGCGGTGCGACAAAGTGCTGCTGCCTGTCCGGGGATTGTTTGTCGAGGTCAGGCATATCGAATCCTCGGGTCGAGCGTGGCGTAGAGCAGGTCGATGAGCAGATTCGAGATCAGGAAGATCACGATGAGGACCGTCACGAAGGACACCACCGTCGGTGGTTCACCACGGGTAATCGCCTGATAGAGCGTCCCTCCAACGCCCGGGATATTGAAGATGCCCTCGGTGACGACCGCACCACCGATCAAGGCGCCGAGATCGGCGCCGAGGAAGGTGATCACGGGGATCATCGAGTTGCGCAGGATATGCACGGTGACCACCCGGGGCCTGCTCAGCCCCTTGGCGGTCGCGGTCCGCACATAGTCGGCGGACATGTTCTCCGCCACCGAGTTTCGGGTGAGTCGAAGCACGTACGCGAACGACAACGCGCCGAGCACGAACGCCGGGACGAGCAGTTCGCCGAAGCTCGCCTTGCCGGTGACGGTCACCGGCGCGATGCCCCACTTCACGCCGAGCAGGAATTGGGCGAGGAAGCCGATCACGAAGATCGGCACCGCGATGATGACCAGGCTGACCACCAGCAGCGTCGAGTCGAAGAGTTTGCCTTTGCGCAGGCCCGCGATCAGGCCGAAGATGACGCCGAAGATGCCCTCGATGAGGACCGCCATGAGCGACAGCTTGATGGTGATCGGGAACGCTCGCGCGAGCTCGTCCCGAACCGGCCTGCCGGAGAAGGCCGTTCCGAAGTCGAGGGTGAAGATGCCCTTCAGGTACAGCAGGTACTGCATGAAGAACGGGCGGTCGAGGTGGTACCGGGCGCGAAGTTGGGCTTCCACGGCAGGCGTCATCGGCTTGTCGCCTGCCAGCGCGTGGATCGGATCGCCCGGAACTAGGAAGACCAGTGCGTAGATGAGCAGCGTCGCCCCGAGAAACACGGGGATCATTTGAAGCAGGCGCCGCACGACATACCAGGCCATTTCGTCTCCTGGGTGAGCGGCGCAGCCGTGCCGTCAGATCGTGCGGCACGGCTGCGCCGAGCGGCTACTTCTCGATGTTTTCGAAGTCGAACAGGCCGTTCCATGCGAGGTCGGCCTTCTTCACCTTGTCCGACCGGCCCGCGGCGGCGAGGTAGTCGAGCACCGGAATATCGGCCATGTCCTTGATCAGCAGTGCCTGGGCCTGCGCCACGATCTTGTACGACTCCTCGAGCGTCGGCGCCGCGAGCGCGGCGTCGAGCAGGCCATCGAATTCGGTGCTCTTGTAGTCGACGTTATTGGTGTCGGAGTAGCTGTAGTACTGCGAGGTCAGGAACTGCAGCATGGTCGGGTAGTCGCCCTGCCAGCCGTAGCGGAACGCCTTACCGATTGTCTTGGCGTTCACCAGATCCCGAATGTTCTTGAAAGTCGGGTACGGGGTGCCGACGGCGTCGATACCCAGGGTGTTCTTCACGCTGTTGGCAACGGCTTCGATCCAGGCCTGGTGGCCACCGTCGGAGTTGTAGGCGATCTCGTAGCGTCCCGACCACGGCGAAATGGCATCGGCCTGCGCCCACAGCTTCTTGGCCTCCTCCGGGTTGTACTTCAGCACCTCGGAGCCGGGCAGGTTCCCGTCGAACCCGGGCAGGGTGCTGGCAGTGAAGTCACGCGCCGGAGTCTTGGTGCCGTTGAAGATGGTGTCGCAAATCTGCTGGCGGTTGATCGCCATCGAGATCGCCCTGCGACGCAGCAGCCCCTCCTCACCGCTGAAGTGCGGGACATTGGCCTGGACACCGACGTGCTGGTTCTGCGCGGTCGGCGCGAGGATCGCGCGATCGCCGAGGTCCTTCTTGTAGGAGGTCAGCGCACTGTCCGGGATGGTGTCGAGGGCGTCGAGATTGCCTGCCTGCAGATCCGAGTAGGCCGTGTCGAACGACTGGTACATGACGAACCGCAGGCCCTTGTTCTTGGCCGGGCGGCCGCCCTGGTAATCCGCGTTGGGCACCAGATCGATCTTGACGTTGTGCTCCCACGCGCCGGTACGGGCGAACTTGTACGGGCCGTTGCCGATCGGGTTCTCGCCGAAGGCCTTCATGTCCTTGAACGCCGCCTCGGGCAGCGGATAGAACGGCGCGTAGCCGAGCTCGGTCTCGAAGTCGATGGACGGCTGCTTCAGCTCGACGGTGAAGGTGCGGTCATCGACCACCTTCAGACCCGACATCGTCTGTGCCGTCGGCTTTTCCGCCGACACCTCGTCGAATCCGAGGATCGGGGTGAACACGTAGCTCTGCAGCTGCGCATTGGTACCGAGCGCGCCGTAATTCCACGCGTCGACGAACGACTTCGCCGTCACCGTCGTGCCGTCGGTGAATTTCCAGTTCGGCTTGATGGTGATCGTGTAGTTCTTCCGATCCGTCGTCTTGATCGACTCCGCCATCTCGTCGTGGGCCACGCCCTTGCCGTCGTAGTACTTCAGGGCGGCGAACAGCCGGTCGACGACGCGACCGCCCATATTCTCGTTGGTGTTGGTGGGCACCAACGGGTTCTGTGGCTCACCACCATTCGTCGTGACGATTTCTGCGTCGGCACTATCGCTCGACGAACATGCGGACAGCCCGAGGCTTGTGGCCAGCAGTACTGCCGCGATCAACGCTGTAGCTCTGTTGAATCTCAACGCGTTCTCCCGATTTCGAGACAGGCGAAGGGGATCCGCGACACACGCGTGAGTCCTTCCCCAGCGCGTCTCGACTCGATCGCCTTGGAATGCCTGGGACAGTAGCTATCCGGACGACCGTTGTCATCGGATTGACCGAGGTTCGTTCCACTTGTTACCAATCCGGCAACATGGCCGAAACACACAAAACTTGGCGCTGAAAACACCGATCCGCCGGAACTATGCCGCTACTGGGGCCATCCGGTGTTCAAAGAGGTTGCAGAAGACGATAGCTAGCGCGGGGGCGGTTTGTCAGGCGATCGCGCCGGATACGCGCCGCGATGACGGGATGGAAACCCGGTGGACACACCGGGCGCGGCTTAGGTCACAGTTGATTACTGTCGAAATGGCCCGCACCGGGCGCGTCGAATCGAGGACGAGATGACCGATACCACCGCCGACCACCGAGACTCTTACCCGCCGACCCCGGAATTCGCCACGGCGGCCAACGCCGATGCCGCGTTGTATCAGCGGGCCGAGGCGGATCGCGACGCCTTCTGGGCCGAGCAGGCCGGAAGGCTGCACTGGGATCAGCCGTGGACGCAGGTCCTCGATTGGAACGACGCGCCCGTTGCGAAGTGGTTCGTGGACGGCAAGCTCAACGTCGCCTACAACTGCGTCGACCGGCACGTGCTCGACGGCCACGGCGATCAGGTCGCCATCCACTGGGAAGGCGAGCCGGGCGACGCCAAGGACATCACCTACCGCGAACTGCTCGCCGAAGTCAGCAGGGCCGCAAACTACCTCACCGAACTCGGCCTGGAGAGCGGCGACCGCGTCGCCATCTACATGCCGATGGTGCCGGAGGCCATCGTCTCGATGCTGGCGTGTGCCCGCCTCGGCCTCACCCACTCGGTTGTCTTCGCGGGCTTCTCCCCCACCGCCCTGCGCCAGCGCGTCGACGATGCCAGCGCGCGCCTGATCATCACCACCGACGGGCAATGGCGGCGCGGCAAGTCCGCCCCGCTGAAGGAGGCCGTCGACGAGGCGCTCTACGCCAACGGAGATGTGCCGCACAGCGTCGAGCACGTACTTGTCGTGCGCCGCACCAATATCGAGGTGCCCTGGACCGAGGGGCGCGACGTGTGGTGGCACGAGACAGTCGCGCAGGCCTCGCCCGAGCACGAGGCGCAGGCGTTCGACGCCGAGCACCCGCTGTTCATCCTCTACACCTCCGGCACCACCGGAAAGCCCAAGGGAATCCTGCACACCTCCGGCGGCTACCTGACCCAGGCGTCCTACACCCACCACAACGTCTTCGACCACAAGGCCGGACAGGACGTCTACTGGTGCACCGCCGACATCGGCTGGGTCACCGGACACAGCTACATCGTCTACGGCCCGCTGTCGAACCGGGCGACGCAGGTCGTCTACGAGGGCACGCCGAACTACCCGGACGAGCACCGGCACTGGCAGATCGTCGAAAAGTACGGTGTATCAATCTATTACACCGCTCCGACGCTGGTGCGCACCTTTATGAAGTGGGGTCGCGAGATCCCCGCAGCGCACGATCTGTCCAGCATCCGGCTGCTCGGCTCGGTGGGTGAGCCCATCAACCCGGAAGCCTGGCGCTGGTACCGCGAGGTGATCGGGGCGGGCACCGCGCCCATCGTGGACACCTGGTGGCAGACCGAGACCGGCGCCATCATGATCTCCCCGCTGCCCGGCGTGACCGCCGCCAAGCCGGGCGCCGCGATGCGGCCGCTGCCCGGCATCTCCTCGGCGGTTATCGACGAGGAGGGCAAGCCGGTCGAACTCGGCGAGACCGAGGCCAATGGCTACCTGGTCCTCGACCAGCCGTGGCCGTCGATGCTGCGCGGCATCTGGGGCGATATGGAGCGGTACCGGGCCACCTACTGGGAGCGCTACGCGGAGCAGGGCTGGTATTTCGCCGGTGACGGCGCCAAGCTCGACGCCGACGGCGACCTGTGGGTACTCGGCCGCGTCGACGACGTGATGAATGTGTCCGGGCACCGCATCTCCACGGCCGAGGTGGAGTCCGCGCTGGTCGGGCACTCCGGGGTGGCCGAGGCCGCTGTCGTCGGCGCCAGCGACGACACCACCGGTCAGGGCATCGTCGCGTTCGTCATCCTCACCGCCGAGGCGAAGGACACCGGGGCGGCGCTGGTCGACGAGCTCAAGGCCGAGGTATCGCGCGAGATCAGCCCGATCGCGCGGCCGCGGGAGATCCATGTCGTGCCCGAGCTGCCCAAGACCCGCAGCGGCAAGATCATGCGCCGACTGCTGCGTGACGTCGCCGAGGGACGCGAACTCGGTGACACCTCGACACTGGTCGATCCGAACGTTTTCGAGGCGATTCGGGCCAGTCGCGCCTGATCAGGTTCAGACGAACGGCACATGATAGGGCCGGTGACGACATTCGTCACCGGCCTTATCCGTTAGAATTGCGTAAGGTGTGCCGGGAAGTCTGGTCGGCATGCGGTCGTGTGCCCGAAAGCCGATTCGGTCGGATTGCGCGTCCGCAGCGTTGACCACCCTGCCGGAAGGTTTCTCGTGATCACCCAGGTGCGTTCGGAATTAACGCGCTATCTACGCACCGAAACCGTCGGTGGCACAATCCTTCTTATCGCGGCCGCCACCGCGTTGCTGTGGGTGAACTCGCCGTGGGGCGACAGCTACCTCACCATGACCGAGACGGTGCTGCCCATCGAGCCGCTGCACTTGCATCTCACCCTGGCCGACTGGACCAAGGACGGCCTGCTTGCCGTCTTCTTCTTCGTCGCAGGACTGGAGCTCAAACGCGAGCTCGTCGTCGGTGAGCTCGCCGATCCACGGCGCGCGGCGCTGCCGATCATCGCGGCGCTCGGCGGCATGGCCACGCCTGCGCTCATCGCCATTGTCGTCGGGTTCGGCGTGGACGGCATGGATCGCGGTTGGGCCATACCGGTCGCCACCGATATCGCCTTCGCCCTCGCCGTGCTCGCCATGACCGGCTCCCGGATTCCGGCCAGTGCGCGGGTGTTCCTGCTCAGCCTCGCGGTGGTCGACGATCTGGTTGCCATCGTGCTGATCGCGGTGCTGTTCACCAGCGCGGTGTCGGTGCTGTGGCTGCTGGCTGCCGCGGCCTGTTTCGGCGGCTGGGCAATGGCCCAGCACAAGCGGATCAGTTCACCGTTCGTCTATGTGCCGCTGGCGCTGATCGCCTGGTACGCCCTGCACGAAGCAGGCATCCATCCGACACTGGCCGGTGTCGGGCTCGGCCTGCTGACCCGCGTAAAACCCGACATGGGCGAGGACGAAGCGCCCGCCACCCGGCTGGAGCACCTGATCCAGCCGATCTCGGCCGGACTGTGCGTGCCACTGTTCGCGCTGTTCGCCTCCGGAGTTCCGTTGGACGGCAAGGTCTTCGGGCAACTGTTCACCGACAGGCTGTCGCTGGCCATCATTCTCGGACTGCTGCTCGGCAAGACCATCGGTATCTTCGGGATCAGCTGCCTGGCAATCCGGTTGGGCATCGCCAAGCGCCCCGCCGATCTCGGGTACCGCGACATGTTCGCCCTGTCGGTGCTCGGCGCGATCGGCTTCACGGTTAGCCTTCTTGTGGCAGAACTCGCGCTGGCCGACATCGGAGACGGCTCTGCCGTCGAATTGGCGAAGGCAGCGGTGTTGGTGACATCAATGACGGCGTCGCTCGCCGGTTCGGCGCTACTGTTGCGGCGTGGGCGTGTCCATCAGGCGCGTCGTGACGCACGTGCGCTACAACCAGAAGAGTGAGGCCGAAGCAGTGCCGGGACAGGGAGAAGGGTCGACCAAGTGAGTTTCACAGACGGCGGTAACGGAACCGCAAGGCGCGACCGCACGGTCACCTCGATTCCGCTCACCGACGCCAACCCCGATGGATCGGCGAGTTTCGGCAGCCTGGTCCGCGACGCGACCGAGCAGATGTCGACGCTGGTGCGCGCCGAGGTGGAGCTGGCGAGGGCCGAGGTGACCGGCGAGATCAAGAAGGGGCTGCAGGGCAGCGTCTACTTCATCCTCGCGCTCACCGTCCTGCTGTTCAGCACCTTTTTCTTTTTCTTCTTCCTCGGTGAGCTGCTCGATGTCTGGCTGGCACGGTGGGCGGCATTCCTGATCGTGTTCCTGCTGATGGTGGTCGCGACCGCGGCGCTGGCCGGACTCGGCTATCTGCGGGTGAAGAAGCTGCGCGCACCGGAAAAGACGATCGATTCGCTGAAACAGGCCCGCACGGTGCTGCCGAGCGGCTTCGGTGCCGGCGCGCACGAGGAGCAGCTCTCACTCGACAAGCCGCGCAATTAGCGGTGGCCTCGTCGATCCCGCACGCCGACCACTAGGCTGGATCGGCGTGTCGTCGAACTCATTTCCGGATCCGTCCAGCGTCCGTTTCGACGGACCATGGACGCATCGGGACGTTCATGCCAACGGCATTCGATTCCATGTCGTGGAGGCCGATCCAGACCGGGCGGACGCGCCGCTGGTCGTGCTGCTGCACGGCTTCGCCGACTTCTGGTGGTCCTGGCGGCACCAGCTGACCGGACTCACCGAACTCGGCTACCGAGCGGTGGCGGTGGATCTGCGCGGCTATGGCGACAGCGACAAACCACCGCGCGGCTACGACGGCTGGACGCTGGCTGGTGATGTCGCCGGGCTCATCCGTGCGCTCGGCTACACCGAGGCCACGCTCGTCGGGCATGCCGAAGGCGGGCTGGTGTGCTGGACGACCGCGGTGCTGCACCCGCGCCTGGTGCGTTCGATCGCGCTGGTGAGTTCGCCGCATCCGGCCGCGCTCAAGAGCGCGGTGCTGCGGGATGGCCGCCAGCGCAAAGCGTGGCTGCCGAATTTCCTGCGCTACCAGCTGCCCAGGTATCCCGAGGGTCTGCTGACCTCTCGGGACGGCTTCGAGGTCGAGCGACTGCTGCGCCAGCGCGTCAGCGGATCATGGTCGAGCACTGCCGAATTCGTCGACACCGCCCGGCGGATGCGCTCGGCCGTCCAGATCCCAGGCGTGGCGCACTGTGCACTGGAGTACCAGCGCTGGGCCTTCCGCAGTCAGTGGCGTCCCGACGGCCGACGCTTCATGGCCACCATGCGCGAACCCATCGACATCCCGGTCCTGGCATTGCGCGGCGAACTGGACAACTACCTGCTGAGCGGCGCCGTCCAGCGCGGTCAGCAGTGGTCGCCACAGCGCCGCCTGGTGACGATCCCCAGTGCCGGACACTTCGCCCATCAAGAAAATCCCTACGCCGTGACCGCGGAGCTGGCCAAACTTCTGGCCTGACGCCTGCGGACCCACACGACCACCACGGCGCGATTTCTGCGAGCGCCCATTCGCAGCCCGGCTCGATCCGAGGGGTCAAAGCTCGGAGCGCCGGGGCAGACGACGAATGTCCGACACTCGCATGCGCCGAGGCGCTGGTCTCAGCCGCTCGGACGCGAGGCCAAGGGGCGCGAACACACCGCGCCCCGCCTCCGATCAACTCAACACACAGGCCCCGGTGCCGACCGCCGTGTTCTCGGCGGGTGCGATGTCCAGTTGGGCACGGACCTCGGCCAGAGTAAGGACATAGCCGGTGTCGTCGTCGGTGACGGCGGCGCCGAACACGACACCGAGCACCTGGCCATCGGTATCCACCAGCGGCCCACCGGAATTGCCTGCCCGTACCTGGCCGCGGACGGTGTAGACCTCGCGTTCCACGGTGCCGTTGCGGTAAATGGTCGGCCCGGTCAGATCCAAAGTCTCGCGGACCCTGGCCGCGCTGGCCGTGTACGGCCCGCCACCCGGGTAGCCGAGCACGATGGCACTGTCGCCGGAGCGCGCGGACGCAGGGGCTTGCGGCACCACCGGCGCGGTGAGGTTGGGTACCGCGAGCACCGCGACATCCTTGGACGGGTCGAACAGCACGACGGTCGCGTCCAGCGGACCACGTGCGGTATCCACCTGAACACTTGTGGTGCCCGCGACCACGTGCGCGTTGGTCATCACCCGTTCCGGCGCGATAACGAAGCCGGAACCCTCCAGCGCCCGTTGGCAGCTCGGCGCGACACCACGGATGCGCAGCACGCTCGACTGCAGCGAGGCGGCGACCGGGCTGGCGAGCACGCTCGCGTCGGGCGGTTCGACGGCAGCGATCGGCGCGCGACCGAACGGGCCGATGACGTCCGGCAGCCCAGACGTGTTGAGCAGCTTGGAAAATTCGTTCGGCAGCTTGCGCAGCCAGTTGGGGGCGACCTCGTTGACGTCGGCAAGCACCCGGGACCCGTTGATCGCAGTGGCGATCGCAGGCTGCGACGAGGAGGCCAACGGCAGCGCGAGCAGCCACGCGGTGACCAGCACCGCCACCGCCTGCAGCATCGCGCCGACCACACTGTCCACACTGCGAGTCAGCGAGTGCCGCATGCCGCCGCGCGCGGCCCGGCCGAGCACCATGCCCGCGACCTCGCCGACGATGACCAGCACCACGATCAACAGCACGCCGGTGAGCACCCTGGTGCGGCCCTCGTCGACATGGATCAGGATGTGCGGCGCGATCAGAATGCCCGCCACCGCGCCGAGTACGACGCCGAGAAAGGCGAGTGCGGACGCGACCGCACCCGATCGCCAGCCCGACGATGCGCACAGCAATGCGAGCAGCACGACCGCGATGTCGAGCCATGCCGATGAACTCATAAGGTCATCCCCACTGCGGCCAGCGAAGTTTCGAGGTCACGTACGTCGTTTCGATCCCAATCCCGTTCCCAGCCTGCTGCTTTGAACAGGCCGGCGAGAATGCCACCGGTCAGTCCCCACACCAGCATCCCGTCCACCTGGAAGGCCGGGCTCTGATAGCCGAGGCTGCCGCGCACCAGAAAGCGGTTCGCCGGATCGAGCAGCTCGGCCAGCGGCACCCGAACAACCCGCTCGGTCTCGTGCTCGTTCACCACACCGACCGCGCGCGGCGTGCGCCAATAGGCGACCACCGGAGTCACGTCGAATCGGGACGGTGGCACGAACAACTTCGGTAGCACCGCAAGGGGTTCCACGCCCACGCGCTCCAGCCCGGTCTCCTCGCAGGCCTCGCGCAGCGCGGTGTCGATCGGTCCCGTATCACCGGCTTCGACCTCGCCGCCTGGAAAGGCGACCTGGCCGCGATGCTGACGCATGGTGGACGCGCGCTGGGTGAGCAGCACGTCCGCGTCGGCGGGTAGTCCGCCGGGTGCGTTCGGATCCGGCTCGAATGAACCGCTGAACAACACCAGCACGGCCGCCTGGCGCGGTGCGCTGGTGATAGTCATCGCCCGGCGCAGTGCCCGCGCCACCGACAGTGTGTCGGTGGCGTCGGTGCCGGGCTCGGTCGCCTTGCGCAGCCACGGGGGAATGTTTTCCGGAGTCGGAGTTGTCATGCCGCGACTCCCAATTCGCTCGCGACGGTGTCGGCGATGTCGTCGACACCGTCGAACGCACGCACGATCACCTTCGCGACAGACCCGTCCGCGCGCAGCAGCACCGACACCGGTAGCACCGCGGGCGCACCGACCGCGTCGCGCACCAGGGCGTCCGCGTCGAGCACCCCCGGCAGTGTCACTATCAGGTCGGTCAGCAGCGCAAGCCCCTTGGCCTCATCCGGATCGCTGTGCACGGTCAGCACGGTAATCGCGTTCCCCGCTCGTCGGGCGTACTCCTGCAGATACGGCAACTCCTCGGCACACGGTCTGCACCAATACGCCCACAGATTCAGCAACGCGGGTTTGCCGCCCAGCGCGGCGGTCAGGTCGACGGGTTTACCGTCGGCAAGGCAGCTCAGCGTGATCCCGGCGAGCGGGCCGTGCCCGACCGCGTCCGCCGCGGGCTGTGCGCATGGCGCCAGTCCGGCCTCGGCACGCAACTGTTCGGACACCGGCGCACTCGGGCCGACCCGATGGCCGCCGTCGGCCGCCGTGTCGCCGCCATCGCGGGGCCACAGCGCGACCCCTAAAGCCACCACCGTGATCAAACCGGCCAACGCCAAGCGCACCGCGACGGGAATCCGCCTCACCGGCCCACCAGCTCGAGCAGATGCTCCGCCTCCGGACCCTTCACCAGCTTGGCCGCGATCTCCGGGTCGGTGGGCCCGGTCCCGAATGACGGGCAATCCTTGGCCAGCACGCACACACCGCAGGCCGGCTTGCGGGCATGGCACACCCGACGCCCGTGGAAGATCACCCGATGCGACAGCATCGTCCAGTCCTTGCGGTCGACGAGCGCGCCGACGATGTGTTCGACCTTCACCGGATCTTCCTCGTCGGTCCATCCCCAGCGCCGCACCAAGCGGCCGAAGTGGGTGTCGACCGTGATTCCCGGCACGTCGAAGGCGTTACCCAGAATGACGTTCGCTGTTTTGCGTCCGATGCCGGGCAACTTCACAAGTTGGTCGAGAGTGTGAGGCAATTCACCGTCGTACTGTTCGACGAGCGCCTGCCCGAGGCCGATCAGCGAGCTTGTCTTGTTCCGGAAGAACCCGGTGGGCCGGATGTATTCCTCCAGCTCTGCGCGGTTTGCCTCGGCGTAAGCGCGCGCGTCCGGGTACCTGGCGAACAAGGCGGGTGTGGTCAGGTTCACCCGCTCATCGGTGCACTGCGCGGAAAGTATTGTGGCGACGGCCAATTCGAGCGGTGTGGTGAAATCCAGCTCACAGTGCGCGTCCGGGAAGGCGACCGTCAGCGTCCGGTACATCCGGCGTGCCCTTCGCACTAGACCCAGCTGGGTTTCCGCCTGTCGGGACCGGTTTTTCCGTTTCGGGACTGCGACCGTCGCGGGTTGCGCATCGGTCGCCGCAGCGACAGGCAAAGGCCCGTTCTCGACGGCTGCTGAGGGGGAGACACGCACCCGTCCACCATACGGAACCACCGCCTAACGGTGCCCGTTCAGATCAACTGCCGTGTTCCATCTGAGACCTGAGACGTGTTTACTGCTCGATATGCAAGGACTCGCTGTGGTGCTCTTCCCAGTGCTGTTGATGCTGTTCGCACTGGGCATGGAGCGGGTCGAGAATCGGCTCCGAAAACTTCTCGAACCCGACGAAGAGGTTCAGCAGTACCTGGATAAGGCCAGCAATCCCGAAGTGAAGGAGCTGACGAAGCTCGGACTGCCGACTGCGGTGGCACGGATGCGCAAGCGCCGGTCCCGTGGAGAAGAATTGGACATCGCTCGCGCCAGCTGAGCCGAGCCGAACCCCGCATCGGCGCGCCGCGCAATCCACTCGTTACGTGGTGTCTGTCACTGCGCTGCCGCATTGCCGCGTAGACTGCGCTGTTGGCCGATTCGCTTCGGTCCAGGACAGAGCCATTTCCCATAAGGAGCACATTCGTGGACGAGGCCCTCGCCAGAGCAGGCATCTTCCAAGGCGTAGAGCCCACCGCGGTCGCGGCTCTCGCCAAACAACTGCAGCCCGTGGATTTTCCGCGCGGCCATGTCATCTTCAACGAGGGCGAACCCGGCGACCGGTTATACATCATCACGTCCGGCAAGGTGAAGATCGGACGACGTTCCCCGGACGGCAGGGAGAACCTGCTGACCATCATGGGTCCGTCGGACATGTTCGGTGAGCTGTCGATCTTCGACCCGGGCCCCCGCACCTCGACCGCGACAACGGTGACCGAGGTGCGCGCGGTCACCATGGACCGTGACGCCCTCAAGTCCTGGATCGACCAGCGGCCGGAGATCGCCGAGCAGTTGCTTCGGGTTCTCGCCCGGCGTCTGCGTCGCACCAACAACAACCTGGCCGACCTCATCTTCACCGATGTTCCCGGCCGGGTTGCCAAGGCACTGCTGCAGCTCGCTCAGCGCTTCGGCACCCAGGAGGCAGGCGCGCTGCGGGTCACCCACGACCTCACCCAGGAGGAGATCGCCCAGCTGGTCGGTGCCTCCCGCGAGACCGTGAACAAGGCGCTCGCCGACTTCGCGCACCGCGGTTGGCTGCGGCTGGAGGGCAAGAGCGTGCTCATCTCCGACTCCGAGCGACTGGCCCGGCGCGCGCGCTGAGCCTCCCCGCTACCCGTCATCCCGACGAACGCTGGGATCGAGTCGTAACCAACGCACTGCGGTTGCGACTGGATCCTGGCGTTCGCCTGGATGGGGGCTGTGCAATTTCGCTAGCGCTGATCTGTGCGCAGGTATTCCAGCTGCGCCTGCACCGAGCTGCGGGCGGCCAGCCATAGTCGCTTGTCGACGTCGGCGTACACCTTCCGCACCACCGCCATCGCACCCGCGTCCGGCCCGAGTACGCGCAGCGCTTCCCGTACCTGGTCGAGGCGTTCGTGCCGGTGCTTGATGTAGTACCTGGCGACCGGCTCGAGATCCGGATGATCCGGTCCGTGTGCGGGCAGCAGGGCACGCCCCGCACCCACCGCGACCAGACGATCCAGCGAGGCCAGATAGTCGGCAAGCGTGCCGTCACTGGAATCGAGCACCGTCGTGCCGCTGCCGAGAATGGTGTCCCCGGTTAGTACGGCACCGCTGGCGACTGCTTGCAGGTCGCTCGAAACGGCACCGCTAGCGACTGCTTGCAGGTCGCTCGAAACGGCACCGTCCAGGACGAAACTCACCGAGTCGAGCGTATGGCCGGGGGTGTCCAGGACGGTGATGCGAAGTCCGGCCGCCTCGATCACCTCGCCATCGACCAGTGTCGCCTCGGAACCACGCAGAAATTCGGCGGTCTTGGCCCGTACCGGGGTACCGGTGAGCTTGACAAGGCGATCGATCCCACCGGTGTGATCGTGGTGCCGGTGGGTGATCAGGGTCAGGGCGATATTGCCCTCGGTGACCCTGGCGATCGCCTCGCTGTGCGCTTTGTCTTTCGGCCCCGGGTCGACCACCACATAGTCCGACCCGCCCGGTGCGCGCAGAATCCAGGTGTTCGTGCCCTCCAGGGTCATCTGCCCCGGATTGTCCGCAAGCAGGACCGCCGCGTTCGGCGTGACCTGCCGCAACTGCCCGTACGCGGGATGAGTCAGCGTCATCGGATTACCTCAGTCTCGAAATTATTGTCCGAGAACCTGTTCAACGCGGCTGCCTCGCCTTCGCTCGGCTCGGCGCAGGTTTTAGGACGGACTACCTCCGAGTGTGCCTGTTAGCGCACTTCCGCGATGAGTTCGACCTCGACCGGAGTGTTCTTGGGCAGATCGGACACACCCACCGCGGAGCGCGCGTGCACACCCGCGTCACCGAACACCTCGCCCAAGAGCTCCGAGGCGCCGTTGATCACCACCGGCTGGTCGCCGAATCCCGGCGCGGAGGCCACGAATCCGACCACCTTCACGATGCGCACCACCGCGTCCAGTCCGACCAGGTCGTGCACTGCCGCCAGCGCGTTCAGCGCACACAGCTTCGCGGCTTCCTTGGCGTCCTCGACCGACACCTCGGCGCCGACCTTGCCGGTCACCGACAGCTTGCCGTCGACGAACGGCAGCTGGCCGGAGGTATAGACGAGCGAACCGGTCCGGATCGCCGGGATGTACGCCGCGACCGGAGCCGCCACCGGAGGCAGGGTCAGTCCGAGTCGGGCGAGGTTCTTCTCCCACTGGGTCACTTGGGTCGTCCCTTCTCTACTTGGGGCGCTTGAGGTAGGCGACGTGCTGCTCGCCGGTCGGACCCGGCAGCACGGTGACCAGCTCCCAGCCGTCGGAACCCCATTGGTCGAGAATCTGCTTGGTCGCGTGCGTCAAAAGCGGAACGGTTGCGTACTCCCACACGGTCACATCACTCATAGCGGTGAGCGTATAGATGTGTGGAATTCGCCGCGCCCGCGGCACGGTGTGTTCTCGAGCCTCGCGCCGAGTCGCATCACTGTCTGGTACAGAACGGGCGCAAAACCGACCACTACCCCTATCCCTCGGGCGCGATCTCAGAACGGGTTATAGGCTCGCGATCGTGGGAGTACCAACAGCAGTGCCCATTTCGGCGGAGCCGGGGCTAGAAACGGGTTGGCCGACGCGCGCCGAAAAGGCCCGCCTGCATTACGTGTCCGGAAAAGGGGGAACCGGAAAGTCCACGGTGGCCGCGGCACTCGCGCTTGCCCTCGCCGCGGGTGGGCGGCGAGTACTGCTGGTCGAGGTGGAGAGCAGGCAGTCCATTGCCCAGCTGTTCGATCTGCCGCCACTGCCGCCGACCGAAACCAGGATCGCCACCGCCGACGGCGGCGGCGAGGTGGTCGCGCTGGCGCTCGATATCGAGCACGCCTTCCTCGAATACCTGGATTTGTTCTACAACCTCGGCTTCGCCGGACGGGCGATGCGTCGTATGGGCGCGATCGAGTTCGTCACCACGATCGCACCCGGCCTACGCGACGTCATCCTGACCGGCAAGATCAAGGAGTGCGCGGTCCGCGTGGACAAGGCGGGCAAGCCCGCCTATGACGAAATCGTGGTGGACGCGCCACCGACCGGCCGGATCGCCAGCTTCCTCGACGTCACCCAGGCCATGGCCGAAGTGGCAAAGGGCGGGCCGATCGCCTCCCAGTCCGAGGGCGTCTCGAAGCTGCTGCACTCCGATCAGACGATGATTCACCTGGTCACCCTGCTCGAGGCACTGCCGGTGCAGGAGACCGCCGACGCCATCGCCGAGCTCACCGCCGCCGACCTGCGGATCGGCGCGGTGATCGTGAACCGGGCGAGCACGGCCCTGCTGCCCGCCGAGGTACGCGGCAAGGCCGCGCGGGGAGAGATCGACAGCGACGCCATCCGCGCCGCCATCACCAAGGCCGGGATCTCGTTGTCGGACCAGGACTTCCAGGGCCTGATCACCGAAACCGTCGAGCACTCGGCCACTCTGCAGGCGCAGGACGACAGCGCCGCCGAACTCGCAAAGGTAGACATATCGCGCCTGTATCTTCCGGCCCTCGAGGACGGGATCGACCTTGGCGGCCTGTATGAACTGGCCGAACATCTGAGCGCGCAGGGAGTCCGATGAGCACGCCGAGCTCGAATGTGGCTGTGCCACTGGATATTTCGAAAATCATCGCGGACCCCACCGCCCGGATCATCGTCTGCTGTGGCTCCGGCGGCGTTGGCAAGACAACCACCGCGGCCGCGATCGCACTGCGCGCAGCCGAGGAGGGCCGCAAAGTTGTGGTGTTGACCATCGACCCGGCACGCCGACTGGCCCAGTCACTCGGTGTCGCCGATCTGGACAACGCACCGCAGCGGGTGCCGCTCGGCCCCGATTCCAAGGGCGAACTACACGCGATGATGCTCAATATGCGCCGCACGTTCGACGACATGGTGCTCGAACACACCAACCCGGACAAGGCGGAGCAGATTTTCGCCAACCCCTTCTATCAGACAGTCGCCTCCTCCTTCGGCGGTACGCAGGAGTACATGGCGATGGAGAAGCTGGGCCAGCTTGCGGGCCGCAAGGAGTGGGACCTGATCGTGGTCGACACTCCCCCGTCGCGCAACGCGCTCGACTTCCTCGACGCGCCCAAACGGCTCGGGAACTTCCTCAACGGCAGGATGATTCGGGTCATCATGGCCCCCGGCCGCGGCGTCACCAGACTGGTGACCGGTGCGATGAGCCTGGCGGTGCGTGGTGTGTCCACCATCGTCGGCGGCCAGATGCTCAAGGACGCATCGAATTTCCTACAGTCGCTGGAGTCGCTGTTCGGTGGATTCCAGGATCGCGCCGACCGGACCTACGCGATGCTGTCCAGGCCCGGCACACACTTCCTGGTGGTCGCGGCCGCCGAGCCCGACGCGCTGCGCGAGGCTTCGTTCTTCGTCGACCGGCTGTCGACCGAACACATGCCGCTGGCCGGACTGGTGCTGAACCGGACCCATCCGGAGCTGAGCTCGCTGTCGGCCGACCACGCGCTGACCGCCGCCGACCAACTGGCCGAGACCGATCCGATCACCTCATCGGTACTGCGGATCCATGCTCAGCGTGTCGCCACCGCGAAGCGCGAACAGCATCTGCTGCACCGTTTTACGGGCGCGCATCCGCGGGTTCCGATCGTCTCGGTGACCGCGCTGCCGTTCGAAGTTTCCGACCTGGAGGCGCTGCAGGCGGTCGGTGATCAGCTCACGGGCACCCCTGCTCCCGAGCCGGTCGTGATATCCGATTGATATAGGCCTGTTAACGCCAACCGAGCCCGCTTCCGCGGGCTCGGTGGTGTTTCGGCCAGGAACTAGATCGCCACCTGGTGCTGACGCTGCGCTTGGAAGAAGTCCGACCAGGAAGTCACCTCAGGGTGCTGCTTCAGCAGCGCACGCCGCTGCCGCTCGGTCATTCCTCCCCACACTCCGAACTCGACACGATTGTCGAGTGCGTCCGCCCCACACTGCATCAGCACCGGGCAGTGCCTGCAGATCGTCGCTGCTTTGCGCTGGGCAGCGCCACGGACGAACAGTTGATCGGGATCTACTTCCTTGCATCGGGCCTGGGCTACCCAGGCGATCCTTGCTTCGGCCTGCTCTACGTCCAATCGAGCGATGGGGGTTGTCATGTGCATTTGGTGTGCCCCTTTGCAGTCCGAACACCGGGTCATCGGCGCTCCAGAATCGCGTGTCAGCGTCGCAGCAACCCAATCCCCGCTGCGAACTGCACCACATTCCACTTTGAGTGTTAGCTCTATCACACTGGGTTCTCAATCTAGGTAAAGGTATGCCCCGAGCGCAAGACCGTTCCGAGACTTTTTGGTACGTCCGTCCCTCCAAACGTGATAGAGAACCGGGCGGTCGACTCGACACGCAGTTGGCTCTATTGCGACACGCCGAAACCTGTATAACGACACGCCCATGTGGACGCGCGAACCGCAAGTTCCGGCCAGAACACCACCCCGTAGGCTGGAGGTCGTGCCGATCACACAAACGCTCGCGAGGCTGGCCGGCAGCTGCGCGCTGGCCGCGGTGCTCATCGCGGGGATGCTGTTCCCCCTCGCAGGCGGTTTCGGGTTCGTGTCCAACCGTGCCGCCGACGCCGTCGACAATGTGTCCGCCGAGTTGGTCGAGGGCACCGTCCCCGCCGTCTCGACCATGGTCGACTCGAATGGGACACCGTTCGCCTGGCTCTACGAGCAGCGCCGCTTCGAGGTTCCCAGCGACAAGATCTCCAACAACATGAAGTTGGCGATCGTCTCCATCGAAGACCGACGCTTCGCCGAGCACGCGGGTGTCGACTGGCAGGGCACGATGCGCGCCTTCCTCACCAATACGACCAGCGGTGAAGTCCAGCAGGGCGCGTCCACGCTCGATCAGCAGTATGTGAAGAACTTCCAACTGCTCGTCGTCGCCAAGACCGACGCCGAGCGCCGCGCCGCCATCGAGACCTCCCCCGCGCGCAAGATTCGCGAGATTCGGATGGCGCTCACGCTGGACTCGGAGCTGACCAAGGACGAGATTCTCACCAGGTACCTGAATTTGGTCCCGTTCGGCAACGCCTCCTACGGCATCCAGGACGCGGCGCAGACCTACTTCGGCATCGACGCAGCGGACCTGAATGTGCCGCAGTCGGCGATGCTGGCCGGCATGGTGCAGAGCAGCTCGAAGCTGAACCCCTACACCAATCCCGAGGGTGTGAAGGCCCGCCGCAACACCGTGCTGGACACGATGATCCAGAACATCCCCAGCCGCGCCGACGAATTCCGCAAGGCCAAGGAGGAAGCCCTCGGCGTGCTGTCGGAGCCGAAGGGTCTGCCGCGCGGCTGCATCGCCGCCAATGATCGCGGCTTCTTCTGCGACTACGCCCTGCAGTACCTGGCCAACGCGGGCATCAGCCGCGAGCAGATCGACAAGGGCGGTTACCTGATCAAGACCACCCTCGATCCCGCGGTGCAGGATTCGGTGAAGCGGTCGGTATCCGAGGCGGCCAACCCGAACCTCGACGACATCGCGCAGGTCATGTCGGTGATCGCGCCGGGACAGGATTCGCATCCGCTGCTCGCGATGGCGAGCAGTCGCACCTACGGCCTGAACCGGGACGCGAACGAAACCGTGCAGCCGCAGCCGTATTCGATGGTCGGCGACGGCGCGGGCTCCATCTTCAAGATCTTCACCACCGCCGCGGCCATGGAGAAGGGCCTCGGCATCAACTCCCAGCTCGACGTGCCCGGCCGGTTCGAGGCAAGAGGCATGGGCAACGGTGGCGCCCGCGGCTGCCCGGTCGCCACCTACTGCGTCGAGAACGCCGGCAAGTACAAGTCGCCGATGTCGGTGACCGAGGCGCTGGCCACCTCGCCGAACACCGCGTTCGTCAAGCTGATCCAGGCCGTCGGTGTCACCCCGACCGTCGATATGGCGATCCGGCTCGGCATGCGCTCCTTCACCGAACCCGGTAGCTCCGGGCACGGCAACCAGAGCCTCGCGGACATGATCAAGGAACAGAATCTCGGCTCGTTCACCCTCGGCCCGGTCGCGATCAACCCGCTGGAGCTGTCGAACGTCGCCGCGACGATCGGTTCCGGCGGCCGGTGGTGCCCTCCGGCGCCGATCAGGGAAGTGATCGACCGCTCCGGCAAGGTGGTTCCGCTGACCCAGCAGGCCTGCGAGCAGGTCGTCGAGCCCGGTCTGGCCAACACCCTCGCCAACGCCATGAGCAAGGACGACACCGCTGGCACCGCGGCGGCCGCGGCCCAGGCGACCGGCTGGCACGCCCCGATGTCCGGCAAGACGGGAACCACCGAAAGCCACCGGTCCTCGGCCTTCTTCGGCTTCACCAACTCGCTGGCCGCCGCGGCCTACGTCTACGGCGACAGCCCGACGCCCGGCGAGATCTGCTCGTTCCCGCTGCGTAACTGCGGCGACGGAAACCTCTTCGGCGGTAATGAACCGGCCCGCACCTGGTTCAACGCGATCAAGCCGGTAATCGGGAACTTCCCGCCGCCAGGGCTGCCGCCGCTGGACGACAAGTACGTCCGCGGATCGAACGGCGCGCAGGTGCCCGACGTCGCGGGCATGTCGCAGGGCGAGGCGACCGCCGCGCTGCGGGCCGCGGGCTTCCAGGTTTCGCCGGTGAACGGGGTCGGGTCGCAGCCCAAGGGCACCGTGATGGGGACCGCACCGAACGGATCGGCGATTCCCGGCTCGGTGATCACGATCTACATCAGTGACGGGACCGAGCGGGCCGCACCGCCACCGGGTCCGCCGCCGGGCATCCCTGGCCTGCCACCACCGCCGCGGCTGCCACCGATCCCGATTCCGATCCCGATCCCTGGCTTCCCCCGCTAGAAAAAACACCGCCGACCCGGACGCAATGCTCCGGGTCGGCGGTGTTTCGTAGGGAAGGGTTAGAGGCGTGCTTTGACCGCGGCGGAGATGCGCGAACCGTCGGCCTTGCCCTTGGCGATCGCGGTGGCGGCCTTCATGACCTGGCCCATCTGACGCATGCCCGGGCGCTCCCCCAGCTGCTCGGCAACCTGCGCGATCGCGGTGTCGGCGACATCCGCGACCTCCGCGTCCGTCAGTTGGGTCGGCAGGTACTCATCGATGATCCTGGCCTCGGCGTGCTCGTTGGCGGCCAGCTCACCGCGGCCTGCCTGGGTGTAGACCTCGGCCGACTCGCTGCGCTTCTTCGCCTCTTTCTGCAGCACGGCAATGACCTCGGCGTCGGACAGCTCGCGCGCCTCCGAGCCTGCGACCTCGGCGTTCTGGACGGCGGCCAGCAGCATCCGCAAGGTAGCGAGGCGCAGCTTGTCCTTTGCTTTCATCGCGGCGGTCATGTCCGCACGCAGCTGCGATTTGAGTTCCGACATGTGCCACACGGTAGCCGCTCGCACGGGTCCGGCCCACTACATTTGCCGTGCGGTCCGGTTTCGGGCCCAGCATCCGGACGCTTGTGCGTAAACACACTCGGCGTTCCTCAGCGGGGTCACCTATGCTGGGCAAATGCCCGTAATCTCGACCTCCGCCATCCGACGAACCGCGTTGGGAGCCGCCGGGGCCGCGGTGGCCGGTGTCGGCTACGCCTCGTTGATCGAACGAAATGCCTTCGTGTTGCGTGAGGCAACCATGCCGGTGTTGCAGCCGGGTTCGGCATCCCTACGGGTGCTGCACATCAGCGATCTGCACATGATGCCTGGTCAGAAGCTCAAGCAGCAATGGCTGCGTGAGCTCGATCGGCTGGAGCCGGACCTGGTCGTCAACACCGGCGACAATCTGTCGCACCAGAAGTCGGTGCCCGCGGTGGTTCAGGCCCTCGGCGGATTGCTTTCCCGCCCGGGCCTTTTCGTTTTCGGCAGCAATGATTACTTCGCGCCGGTGCCGAAGAACCCGATGAAGTACTTCAAGAAGGACCACCGCCGCGTGTACGGCGCGCCGCTGCCGTGGAAAGACCTGCGCGCGGCGTTCACCGAGCGTGGCTGGCTGGATCTGACCCATGTGCGTCGCGATGTCGAGGTGGCGGGCATCCGGATCGCGACCGCGGGCGTGGACGATCCGCACCTGCAGCGCGACCGCTACAACACCGTCGCGGGCGCCCCGAATCCACTGGCCGAGCTGAGCATCGGCCTGACCCACTCGCCCGAACCGCGGGTGCTGGACCGGTTCGCCGAAGACGGCTACGACCTGGTGATGGCCGGGCACACGCACGGCGGGCAGCTATGCCTGCCCGGATACGGTGCGTTGGTGACCAACTGCGGCATCGACCGCTCCCGGGTGAAGGGCGCGTCGAAGTGGGGCGACCACACCCAGCTGTATGTCTCCGCCGGGCTCGGCACCTCACCGTGGGCGCCGTACCGCTTCTGCTGCCGTCCGGAGGCGACACTCGTGACGTTGGTCGCGGCGCCGCCGAAGCGGCCTGTTACCGATAGCGGGCAGGGTGTTTCGGCCTCGGAGGCCATCGCCCGCTAGGGTCCCTTGCCGAGACTTGATGTCAGGCAGGGGACGACTGTGAATGGATTCGACGACCGGCGCAATGACCCGACGGTTCTGGGACAGCCCGGTGCGGCGCATCAGCAACAGCCGTATGGGGCAGGGCAATTCGGCCCCGAAGCAGACAACGGCGGGCAGACCCCACCGGATCAGCAGTGGTCGCCTCCTCGCGTTGGGTCGGCACAACCCGACCCGACGATGCAATGGCAGCCCGGCCCCGGTGGGCAACAGCCGAACCAGCAATGGTCGCCCTCTCCCAGCGGGTCGGCACAACCCGAACCGACGGTGCAATGGCAGCCCGGCTCCGGTGGGCAACAGCCGGTGAATCAGCAGTGGGGCCCTGCCGCAAGCGAACAGACGCCCCCGAGCCAGCAATGGCAGCCCGCCGGTGCACCACAACCCGAACCCACTCTCCAAGGGCAACCCGGCCAGGCCGAGCAGGCACCACCGAACCAATCGGCTCCTGGCGGCGGGTCTGCCCAATTCGAACCGACTCTCCTACGACAGCCCGCACCCAGCGGGCAGACACCGCAAAACCAGCAGTGGGATTCCAGCACCGGCGCGCAGGCACCGCCGAACCAGCAATGGCCGCCGAGCCCGTTCGGGTCGGCACAACCCGAACCCACTCTCCTACGACAGCCGACACCCAGCGGGCAGACACCACAGAACCAGCAGTGGGGCTCCGGCGCGAGCGAGCAAACGCCACAGAACCAGCAATCGCAGGCCGCGGACGCACCACAACCCAATTTCCAGTGGCAGCCCGCTCCCAGCAGCCAGACGCCGCAGAACCAACAGTGGGGCTCCGGCGCAAGCGAGCAAACGCCACAGAACCAGCAATGGCAGCCCACTGGGTTGCCGCAGCCAGAGCCCACATTGCAGTGGCAGCCGAGCTCCGGCGCGCAAGCACAGCCAGACCCCACCCTCCAATGGCAACCCAGCTCCGGCGCACAAGCACAGCCAGACCCCACCCTCCAATGGCAACCCAGCTCCGGCGCACAAGCACAGCCAGACCCCACCCTCCAATGGCGGCCTGCTGCACCAGCGCAGCCCGCCCAGTACGGCGAGGCACCGCCGATCGAGCAATTCGCCGTGAGTCCGTACGGCACTCCACAGCCGGCCTACGGTTCGAATGGCGGCTACGGTGAGCCGCCTCGGTTCGGCGGTCCGCCTGCGCAGCAATTTCCGCCCGGCTACGGCCCCAACGGTCGACCGAGCGGCGGTCGCGGCAAGGCGTGGCTCGCTGCGGCGCTGGCGGCGATCGTGGTCGCGGGTGGTGCGGCGGCGGCGGTAGTCGTCGCCGACCGCGGGTCGGACGACACCGGTGCCCAGGACACGTCACCGTCGATGGTGAGTGCGCTGACGACTACGGCGGGTGCGAACCCGCCACAATCGAAGCCGAGCGCAAAGCCGACCCCCACCGGGACCGGGACCCGCAATGAAACGCCGGTCGTTCCCGGCTATCAGGTGGTTGTCGCGCCGGACCGCGGCGCGGCCTACGACGTGCCCGCCGACTGGACCGTGGCCTCTGAAGGCACCTTCGGCGGTTTCGGCGAGCCGCCGAACGCCATCGGCGGCAAGGGGTACGCGAGCGAAGGCAAGAGCTACTGCCCCGGCTCCACTCGCACAATCTCTTTCCTGACCGGCTCCAAGGACTCCGATTCAGCAAGTGCCGCAACGGAAGTCGGCACCAAGACCGCAGAGCTCGCGTATCACAACGCGCCCGGGCTGCCAAGCGGCGGCGAGCCGCTGAGCTCACTCGACGGCGGCCAGCAGGGCATGTTCGTGGAGACCAAGGGCACCATCCCCCATGCCAAGCCGGGCTGCGCCACCGAATACTCGGTCTACACCTTCGCGGCGCCAACGGACAGTGGCAACTTCGTCATGGTGATCGCCGCCGACACCGGCGTGCCGAATGCCGTGGACGTCGAGACCGCCAAGCGAATCTTCGCCAGCGTCCGCGCCCACGAAGGCTGATTGACCTGCCGGTTTAACGTCTAGTCCCTCGCTGTTGTAAGCTACCTCAGGTTCGACAACGGGGTGTGGCGCAGCTTGGTAGCGCGCTTCGTTCGGGACGAAGAGGTCGCAGGTTCAAATCCTGTCACCCCGACTCGTTGGTTGAGACGACAGTCAGGCCCCTGACCGCTTCGGCGGTCGGGGGCCTGACTCGTTCGCGGGGCACCGACCCGACGACCATCCGCAGGGCCCGTGGCCCGAACATCGTCCGAAGACTTGTCGTGCCGGGCCAGTTAATACCATTGCACTACAACCCTTTTCGAAACATTGCGCGCGAAGTTCGGTCAGGTGCGGAGAACCCGTCGATGGCGCTTCCCCACCGGGCGCGCCCGCGACCGGTGGGAAACCGTAAACAATCCGTAAACCGGTTCACCCAAGCTGAAGGCACAGAAAACAGCGGGCCGGACGGACTCGCTCAACCGAAGGGAACCACCTCATGCGCAAGCTCAAGCTCCAGGTCCAGATGACCGTCGACGGCTACATGTCCGGCCCGAACGGCGAGATGGACTGGATGACGTTCCCGTGGACCGACGACATCGGCGCCTACATCGGCGCGCTCACCGCTCAGGTCGACACCATCGTGCTCGGCCGCAAGCTCGCTGAGGGGTTCATCCCACATTGGGCCTCCAAGCCCGAAAACGAGCCCCAGGTGGCCATCGACCAGATGAACAACACGCCCAAGGTCGTGATCACCAACAGCCTCACCGAGTCCCCGTGGGAGAACACCGTCGTCGCGGGCGGCGACCTCGCCGAGATCGTCAACGGCCTCAAGGCCCAGCCCGGCGGCGACCTGATCGTCTACGGTGGCGGCACCCTGGTGTCGAGCCTGATCGCCGCGGGCCTCATCGACGAACTGCACCTGTTCGTCAACCCGACCGCGATCGGCGCCGGCCTGCCGGTGTTCGCCGACGCGGGGGCCGATCAGCAGCTCAGTCTGGTCGCCGCCACCCCGTTCGACTGCGGGATCATCGCGTTGCACTTCGAGCCGAAGAGCGCATGAACAGAAACTTGGCCGGGCCTCCGTCCGCAACGTGAAACGGCTTTCTGCCTGGGAAATCAGGTGGGGAGCCGTTTCGGCGTCAGCGGCGGTCATAGCCTGCGGAACGCATCCGCTTCGAGGTATCCGGCGGCCAGCAGAATTCGGAAGGCCGCGGACTTTCTGGCGCACCGGTCGATGTGGCATTGGCGATGCCGCTGCAGCACCCGGCCCGCTTCGGCAACGGTGAATGGCAGTTCCGGCGCTTCGTGCGGCCAACCGGCGGGCCAGACCTCTCCGATCAGCCGCGCACGTTCCGCCCGCCGATGTAGGTCGCGCATACCCAGGCGCTGCTGGGAGGGGACAGGCCACCACACCGCGGCGGCGATGACGACCAGTAGCCCGGACACCAGGGCCAACAGTCCGAAGAGCACGAACGCATCCACAGTTACCTCCACGAGGCTTCTTTTTCGTGGCACCCGGCGCCGGGGGCTGTTGCCACCGGCCGGCGGCTCTAGTCGGTCGGCGTGCCGCTGAGGGGTACGGCGTCGACCCGGCGCCGGGGCTGGTCATAGCCTTCTGCGGGAATGTGTCGTGCAATAGCGCAACCGTGTTGCCAGGTGTTGCTGTGTCCTCCCCACCCCTCGGCCGCATCGGTGAACCTTTGCCCACCTGGTGTCGGCGCGAAAATTGGATGGCAGACCGTCATGAGGCGACCGATGTCAGGGCGGACGACCTATAGCGCGGTGAGGAGACGCTTACCGCTTGCTAACTTGCGGACATCTCGATGAAACGCGAGGTCCATAGCGTATACACGCATGTCGACAAGGGTGGCCACACTGGCCGATGCGGCGGGGCGGCCGTTGCGGGACGTGGTTTATACGGCGTTGCGTGGCGAGTTGATGAATGGGGACATCAGGTTCGGAGAGCGGCTGACAGAGCCCAAACTGGCGGCTCGGTTCGGGATTTCGCGGACGCCGATTCGGGAAGCGCTGACAGTGCTGTGCTCGGATGGGTTGTTGCAGCGGGAGGAGTACGGGTTCACGCCGGTGCGGCCGAGTATTCCGCTGATTCGTGACCTGTACGAGCTGCGACTCACGTTGGAGCTGGGTGGAATTCAGCGAGCCATCGACAATTCCGCGGTGCGCCATGACCACGCACTGCTCGCGGCGGAGCGCGACAGTTGGCTGGAGTTGCGCGCGGATCCGCCGGTGCAGGAGCCGGGGTTCGTGGTCCGCGACGAGGAATTCCATGTCACCTTGCTTACCGCGGCGGGGAACGCCGAGCTGGTCCGGTCGTTGAAGGCGGTGAACTCCCGGATCCGGCATGTCCGGATGTACGACTTCATGGTCAACAACCGGATCGAAACCACCATCTCTGAGCATCTCGGCATTCTGGATGCCGTACTGGCCGAGGATCTTTCACTCGCATATCGCCTGCTGCACACCCACATCGGCGGCTCGCTCGATGTGGTGCTCGATCGGGTCACGCGGGCTATCACCGCGATGTCCCTGGCAACTGAATAGGGAGTAACGGTGACGCTGGATTTCGATACGGTGCTCGTCGCCAATCGCGGCGAGATCGCGTGCCGGGTGATGCGGACAGCTCGTGCGCTCGGCCTGAAGACGGTCGCGGTCTATTCGGATGCCGACGTGAGCGCGACGCACGTCGAAATCGCCGATGTGGCAATACATCTGGGGCCGAGCGCCGCCGCCGAGTCCTATCTACGCGCCGATCGGGTGATCGAGGCCGCGCTGTCGACCGGCGCGGGCGCCGTTCACCCGGGATACGGATTCCTTTCGGAGAACGCCGATTTCGCCGCGGCGGTGGCGGCGGCCGGCATCGCTTTCGTGGGTCCGACTCCTGACCAGCTGCGAATCTTCGGTGACAAGCACACCGCACGCGAAGCCGCCAGAGCGGTAGGCGTGCCGCTGATCCCGGGCAGCGGCCTGCTCGAATCCGCGGATCACGCCATCGCCGAGGCCGAGCGCATCGGCTACCCGGTCATGCTCAAAGCCGTCGGTGGCGGTGGCGGTATCGGCATGCAGGCCTGCGGCACCGCAGAGGAGGTGCGCTCGGCGTTTCAGCGGGTACAGCGGCTCGCCGCAACGAACTTCTCGTCGACCGGTGTCTTCCTGGAGCGCTTCGTGGCGCGGGCCAGGCATGTCGAGGTGCAGTTGTTCGGCGATGGAAACGGTCGAGTCGTCAGCCTCGGCACCCGGGACTGCTCGCTGCAGCGACGCAATCAGAAAGTGATCGAGGAGGCGCCCGCGCCCGGCCTCGGCGGCGAATTGACGGATCAATTGCTGGCGGCGTCGCGGGAACTGGCCAGGTCGGTCGGGTATCGCTCGGCGGGCACCGTCGAGTTCGTCTACGACACCGACCGTGGCGCGGCATCGTTCCTGGAGATGAATACCCGGCTGCAGGTGGAGCATCCGGTGACCGAGGCTGTCACCGGGGTAGATCTGGTGGCGTGGATGCTGCGACTGGCGGGCGGTGACGCATCGATGGTGGACGAGCTGCCCGAGAGCGGTCCGGCGATCAATGGCTGGGCGGTGGAAGCACGGGTCTATGCTGAGGACCCGGGGCATGATTACCGGCCGAGTGCCGGGCTCATCACCGCCGCCACGTTCCCGGTGCAGACCTGGGCAGGCGCCGAGCTGCCGTCGACAAGGGCAACCGGAGACGCCCTGTCACCCGCGGGATCGACCCCGCCCGGTACGAAGACCCGCGTCGACACCTGGATCACCACCGGGACCCAGGTCAGTCCCTACTACGACCCGCTGCTCGCCAAGGTGATCGCGGCCGCACCCACTCGCGCGGCAGCCTTCGCGGAATTGGTCGACGCGCTCGCCGCAACCCGCGTCTACGGGGTGCAGACGAATCTCCCACAGCTGCGCGCGGCCAGTGCGGACGCCCGGGTACTCAGCGCGGACCATGTCACGACGACGCTGGCCGACATCCGTCCGCACGGCCATCGCATCGATGTCCTGCGCGCCGGAACCATGACCACCATCCAGGACTACCCGGGCCGAATCGGCCTGTGGCAGGTAGGAATTCCACCATCCGGCCCGATGGACGACCTGTCGTTCACCCAGGCCAATGCCGCCGTCGGCAACCCGGTGGGCACGCCGGCACTGGAATGCACCCTGCAGGGACCGCAACTACGCTTCTCCGAACCGACCATCGTGTGTGTGACCGGTGCGCCGGCCACGATCACCGTGGACGGACAGCCGGTGGACATGTGGCGGCCGATCACCGTTGCGGCGGGCTCGATGCTGGATATCGGCGCACCGACCGAGACCGGACTGCGCACCTATCTTGCGGTGCGCGGCGGCATCGACGCACCGCTCTATCACGGCAGCGCGGCCACCTTCACCCTCGGTGGATTCGGCGGCGTCACCGGCAAAGCCGTTGTCGCGGGCGATGTTCTGGGGGTGCTGCCGCAGCGGACCGAACTCACCGAACCTCACGAGGTCCCGATCGCGGAACGACCGGAGTTCACGCACGTCTGGCACCTGGCCGTCGGCGAGGGCCCGCAGACCTCCCCCGCCTACTTCACCGACGCGGACATGGCCCAGTTCTACACACACCCATGGAAAGTCGGCAGTCACGCGAATCGCACCGGCATCCGGCTCGAAGGTCCGAAGCCGACCTGGTCGCGCACCGACGGCGGCGACGCCGGACTGCATCCGTCCAATCTGCACGACAACCCTTACAGCGTCGGCACATTGAACGTCTCGGGCGACACTCCGATCTTGCTCGGCCCGGACGGCCCGAGCCTCGGCGGATTCGCCTGCCCGCTGACGGTGGTGTCCGCACACCGCTGGAAACTGGGCCAACTGCGCCCCGGGGACACCATCCGGTTCGTGCCCGTCGACGATGCGAGCGCCACCTCGCTCCGACCGTCGAACTCCAGCTCGAACACCGCACGCGCCCGCGACGCCATCTCGAATCCTCTTGCCGGACTGCATGATCGCGGGATACTCGGCACCGTCGACGCGGACGCCGATCGCCCGCGAGTCGCCTATCTACGCGGCGGCGACGACAACGTCCTGGTCGAATACGGCGACATGGTGCTGGATCTCGGCCTGCGCATGCGGGTGCACGCCCTCGCCGAAGCGCTTGCGGGCGCCGGCCTATCCGGCATCGTCGATGTCACGCCGGGCGTCCGTTCGCTGCACATCCACTTCGATCCCGATGTGCTGCCGCAGCATCGACTGCTCGGCACGCTGACCGACTTGGAGCACGAGCTGCCCGCCACCCACGAACTCGTGGTACCGAGCCGCACGATCAGACTGCCGCTGTCATTCGACGATCCGTCCATCACCGAGGCGATCGACCGCTACCGCAGCGGTGTCCGCGACACCGCACCATGGCTGCCCTCCAATACCGAATTCATCCGCCGCATCAACGGACTCGGCAGTGTCGACGACGTCCGCGCGACGGTCTTCGATGCGGAATACCTCGTGCTCGGCCTGGGTGATGTGTATCTCGGCGCGCCGCTTGCCGTTCCGCTCGATCCGCGACACCGTCTCGTCACCACCAAATACAATCCGGCGCGCACCTGGACGCCTTCGGACGCGGTCGGCATCGGCGGCAAGTACCTGTGCGTGTACGGCATGGCCTCGCCCGGCGGCTACCAGTTGATCGGCCGGACCGTACCGATCTGGTCGAGCTACCGGCAGTCCGCGCCGTTCGAACCGGGCACGCCCTGGCTGTTCCGGTTCTTCGACCGCATCGTGTGGGAAGAGGTGAGCCCGGAATTGCTGCTCGAATATCGCGCTGCCGCCAAGGCGGGCCGGTTCGACGCCGAGGTCAGCGAAGGCAGCTTCGCCCTCACCGATCATCTGCGGATGCTCGCCGACAATGCCGAATCCATCGCCGAATTCGAGACTGAGCAGGCCGCCGCCTTCGAGGCGGAGAAGCAGGCCTGGCGGGCTGCCGGTGAGTTCGAGCGCGTTTCGACCGTCGAGACCGTGCTCGAACCCACTGCCGATCCGCTGGCCGGGCTGCCGCCGAATGCGACGGTGGTGACCGCCCCGATGATCGGCAATGTCTGGCGCGTGGAGATCGAGGTCGGGCAGCGGCTGGCCGCGGGTGCGCCGGTCGCGATCCTCGAAGCCATGAAATTGGAACTGCCGGTGCACAGCCCGGGCACGGGCACTGTGCTGAAGGTTTTGGCGACCCCGGGCGCCAAAGTGGAACCGGGAACCCCTCTAGCCGTGATCGGAGTCGACTGAATGACCGCAGGCGTCCTAGGCAACATCGCAGTGCAACCGCAGGGATCGCCCACCGAACGGGTCGCCGCTGCCTATCGGCGGATCGCCGAGGTGGATCGACCCGAGGTGTGGATCACGCTGCGCGAGGAGGGCGACGTCGCCGCCGATGCGGCCGCCATCGAACAACGGCTCGCCGATGGCAAGTCCCTGCCGCTGGCCGGGATACTGGTGGCTGTCAAGGACAACATCGACGTGGCCGAGCTGCCGACCACCGCGGCCTGCCCCGAATTCGCCTACACCGCAGCGGTCACCGCGGCTTCGATACAACGGCTGATCGAGGCGGGCGCGATCGTGCTCGGCAAGACCAACCTGGACCAGTTCGCCACCGGCCTCGTCGGTACCCGCAGCCCGTACGGTGCCGTCCGCAATGCGCATTACCCGGAGCTGATCTCGGGCGGTTCCAGTTCGGGGTCGGCGGTCGCGGTCGCACTGGGAATCGCGGACATCGGAATCGGGACCGACACAGCGGGATCCGGCCGCGTGCCCGCGGCACTGCACGGCATCGTCGGCATCAAAGCGACGCTCGGCGTCATCCCGGCACACGGCGTCGTCCCGGCGTGCGCCGACTACGACGCCGTCACAGTCTTCGCCACCGACCTCGATAGGGCGGTCGCGGCCGCGGCCGTGATGGCCGGGCCGGAGGCGCGCGACCCGCGCAGCCGGAGCTGGCCCGCGGACGTCCATCTCGCCGCACCCAAGGCGCTGCGTCTGGCCATCCCCCGCGCCGAGGATCTCGCGGGACTCAGCGAGCCCTACCGCGATGCCTTCGCCCGAACCGTCGGCGCAGTCACGGATTCCGGCGTCGCCACGGAAGAGGTCGACATATCGGCGCTGCTCGACGCCGCCCGACTGCTGTACGACGGTGCCATCGTCGCCGAACGCTACGCGGCGGTCGGCACGTTCCTCGACACCGCACCGGCGGGCGCGGATCCGACGGTGACGGCCATCATCGACGCCGCGCGGGCGACAACCGGCCCCGGATTCGCGGACGATCTCGACACGCTGGCCAGGACACGAGCCGCGGCCACCGCACTGCTCGCCGATTTCCACGGGCTGCTACTGCCGACGACCACCGAGCACCCGAGTATCGCCGCGGTGCGGGCGGACCCCCTTGGGATCAATCGGCGGATGGGCACGTACACGAATTTCTGCAATCTGCTGGATATGGCGGCGGTGGCGGTCCCTGGTCTGCCCACCGCGGACGGCCTCCCATTCGGGGTGATGGTCGTCGTCCCGGCCTTCGCCGACCAGATCGCCGTCGACATCGCGGCCCGCATTGTCGGCGTCGACACTCCCCCGCTGCTGGTAGGACCCGGTATCGAACTGGCGGTGTTCGGTGCGCATCTGCGCGGCCAACCGCTGCACTGGCAGCTGGAGGAGATCGGGGCCAGGTTCGCAGGAGAGATCCGCACAACCGCCGCCTACCGGCTCACCGCACTGGACACCACACCACCGAAACCCGGACTTGTCCGCCACGGCGACGGCCTCGGTGCACCGATCCTCGGTGAGCTCTTCCTACTATCAGCGGCAGCCCTAGGCACCTTCCTCGCCGCGCTACCCGCTCCGATGGCATTGACCAGCATCGAATTATCCGACGGGCGTTCAGTTATCGGCTTCACCTGCACCTACGACGCCACAAAAACCGCAACGGACATCACCCACTTCGGCGCCTGGAAGCCCTACCTCAACCCTCACACCTAACCGCGCCCACCCCCGCCCAGATACACCGAACACCCCGTACTACAACTGCACACCCCGTGTATTAGGTGTAAGGCTTGGACGAGGGGTGTTGGGTGGGTCGTCCGTCGGCGAAGACCCACCCACAGCCCGATCAGAGGGCCGCGCATAGTGAAACGGTGGTTCCCCGCAACCTCATTCGACTGCCCTCGGTCGAGAAAAGATCTCGAGAACGCCACCACAGCCAGATGACCACGCCCGAACCCGCCACCACGAACCCGACTGCGGGAGGTAAGCCCCAAGTGGTGCCAACACCCCCTGCCCCAACCGGACACCCCATATACCGGGTGCGAGGTCCTAACACGGGGCGTGAGGTGGTCTGACGGCCGGTGGATCACTGCTCGAGACGCCACCACAGCCAGATGACCACGCCGGAACTCGACACCACGCACCCGACTGCGGGAGGTAAGCCGGGTACCGCACCCGACGCGCCCAGCACTGCCCGGTAATACCCGGGTAGGCGCACCTTCCGGGACGGCATCGTGGTGGGTTCGTTCCCGGAACGCACCCCGCTCGGCCCGGTGCGGGAGAACAGGTTGCGTTGGGGTGGTTTTCAAGGCAGTGCTGGGCACGTCGTGTGCGGTACCCGGCTTTGTCTTCCGCAACCTGGGGAGGCAGGCACACAGCTTCCAGCGTGAAGACTGGCTGTGGTGACGTTGTCGAGATTTCGAGAAACAAGCTGGTCGAGTGGTCCTTCGATCCGAAGTGGTATTCGATCGCGGCCAAGCTCACCCCGAGGAATCGCGATGTCGCGTGCTGTGGTTGCCGCGAATCCGCGCTGGTAGATGCAGGTATGCGCTGCCGTGAGCAGTGCTTCTCTGGTTTCCATGCTCCTCACTGGACCTTTGTCTTACACATTTGTACTAGACAAGCGTGCAAGTCTCTGTTAAACATATGTCTAAGACATTCAAGTCAGAGCAAGGGATCAGAACATGAACGCCAACTCCGCCGCCCCGACCAACCAGCCTCGCGTCCTCGTTTCCGGCGGCGGTATCGGCGGCAATGCCGTAGCCCTGCAGCTGCTTCGGGCCGGCATCCGGGCCACCGTGGTCGAGCGCGCCGACGCGCCCCGCCCCGGCGGTCAGGCTGTCGACCTGCGTGGGCCGAGCCGCGAGGTGGCGGAGCGGATGGGCCTGATGCCCGGCATCCGCAAGTACCAGCTCGACGAGCGCGGCATCGTCATGGTGGACAGCGAAGGCAAGGAACTGCTGCGGATGCCCGCGGAGATGTTCGACGGCAAGGGCGCAGTCGCCGAAATCGAGATCACGCGCGGTGACCTTAATCAAGTACTGCTCGACGCGCTCGCCGAAGCAGGCGGCGTGGACTACCGCTATGGCGAATCGATCGTAGAAGTCAGCCAGGACGACACCGGCGTCGACGTCACCTTCGCCTCCGGTAGCACCGAGCGCTTCGACATCCTGATCGGCGCGGACGGGCTGCACTCCGCAACCCGGCGCCTGGTGTTCGGCCAGGAAGAGCAGTTCTCGACCTACCTCGGCGGGTACATGTCGTTCTTCACGCTGCCGACGCCCGAAGGCACGGAAGACAACTGGTTCACCACGAACTCGCTGGTCGGCGCGACCAATGTCGGCCTTCGTCCCGACTACGACCCGTCCACCTGCAAAGCGATCATCACGATGCGTACCGACGCGGATCCGGCACTGCGCCGCGATGTCCCCGCGCAGCAGCAGCTGATCCGCGAGCGGCTGGCAGGCGGCGGACTCATTGCGAGCACGGTCAGCGACGCCATGGCCGAAGCGGGCGACTTCTACTTCGACGAGCTTGCACGGATCGACATGCCGACCTACTCGAAGGGCCGGGTGGTACTGCTCGGCGACGCGGGCTACTGCGGCTCGCCGCTCACCGGACAAGGCACTGCGATGGCCCTGGTCGGCGCTTATGTATTGGCCGGTGAAATCGAGGCCAACTCGGGCGATCCGCAGCAGGCGCTTGCCCGCTACGAGGAGGTGCTGCGCCCGTTCGTCGCGAAGGCGCAGGAGCTGCCGCCGGGTGGTCTGAAGGCGATGACCCCGAAGTCGCGCTTCGGGATTCGCGCGGGCCACATGGTCAGCAGGCTGATGACCGCCAAGATCATGAAGCCGCTGATGATGAAGATGCTCAGCGGAACCGACGCCTACGATCTGCCCGACTACTCGGCGCAGACCGTCGGGTAATCGTCTGGCCATAGGAACGCCCAGTGCCCGGCGCCGTCCACCACGGCGCCGGGCACTGTCATCCGATTATTCGATCCTGGTCCGCTCGTCGAGCAGGAACGGCAGTAGGAAGTTCCGGAGCATCGCCCGTTCCTCCTCCTCCCCCGCGCCGGGCAGGGTCAACAGGGAAACGACCACCCGCACCACCCACTGCCCGAGCATCCGCGCCGCGACCGCGGACAAGCCGGGGCGATAGCCCGCAACGAAGCCGGTGCCGATCGCATCGATCACGTGCGACGAATTCGACAGCTGGGCAACGATTCCGGAGTTCGCCGGCTCGAACCAGACCGCGAGATGCGGGGTCTTGCGCACCTCCGCAAGTACCGCGGCCACGCCGTCGAGCAGTTGCTCGGCGCGGTCAGTGCTCGCATCGTTCGGCCGATCGCGCCACACCCGCTCGACCAACTGCTGCGCCTCCCGACCCGCGAAGGCCACATACAGCGCCTGACGATTGTCGAAGTAACGGTAGAGCGTCGCCCTGGAACACCCTGCGGCTTCGGCGACTTCGGCCATTCCGACCCCGCTGGCACCTTTCTCCACGAACAGCGCGCGTACCGCGTCGAGGATGCGTTCGGTCGCCAGTTCCGTCCGGCCGTCGGCCAGCCAGTCACCGGTCATGCCGCGCACCGGAACGGGACGGTCGTCGGCCTGCGCACGTACGGACCTGGCGCATACTCGACCGCATCTACGTCGACCCGGTAGTCGGGAAAGCGATCCAGCAACTCCTCCAAGGCAACTCGGGCCTGTATCCGCGCGGCCGCCGCACCCAGACAGTGATGCGGGCCGTGGCCGAAGGTCAGGATCCGCTGCGGGTTTCGGTCGATGTTCAGCTCCTCCGCGTCGGGGCCGTAGGCTCGGTCGTCGCGGTTGGCGGCGCCGTAAACCAAGAACACCTTGCGTCCGGCGGGCACCGTCGTTCCGTGCAATTCCACCTCGCGCGTCGCCGTTCGAGCCAGTCCCTGCACAGGCGAGGTGAGCCGGGCAAGCTCCTCGATCGCGATCTCGATGCGGTCCTTGTCGGCCACCAGCGCGGCGCGCTGCTCCGGGTGCTGCTGTAGCAATTGCACTGCGCCACCGAGCAACCCGGTTGTCGTATCGTTGCCGCCCGCGACCATCGTCCAGGTGTAGGCGAGGATCTGGACAAGGCCTCGTACATCGTCGTCGTCCGCCGCCATACCCGCCTGCACCAACAGCGAAACCGTATCGTCACCGGGATCGGTGCGGCGCCGTTTGACGAGCTCGGCAAAGTAGCCGAGCATCTCCATCGAAGCCTGCTGCGCCTGGGTGTTACGCGCGTCGATACTGCCCGCGACAACCGCGTCGGTCCACCCGTCGAACCGGCCGCGATCCTCGGCGGGCACCCCGAGGTAATGCGCGACAACCATGCTCGGCAGCGGCTTGAACAACTGCTTGACGATGTCGCCCCCGCCTTGCAGGGCCAGCTGATCCAGGCGTTTCCGGACGAAGCCGCGCACCACCGGCTCGACGTCGACAACCTGCCGCGGCGTGAACCCGCGCGCGACCAGCCTCCGGAATTCGGTGTGGACCGGCGGATCCTGCATCACCAGCGGCGGATTGTCGGTCAGCCCGATCTGCTCCAGCTCCCCGTATTCCACCGTCAGACCGTCACTGGAGGAAAACGTCTCCGTATCCCGCACCGCCGCATACACATCCGCGTGCCGGGTCAGCACCCAGTAGTCATGCTCCGGCTGCTCCTCCGGCACCACATGATGCACCGGATCCCTGTCGCGCAGCGTGGCATACATCCCCCACGGCGACTTCCACGTCGCACCCGACCGTAGTTCGAACCGGGGAACGTCGCGATACTCCTGGAGCAACATGTAGCGACGATAAGACAGTTCTGCCATTTTGTCTAGAGAAGGCGGCCGGGCCGGTCACCCCTCGTGAACCGGCCCGACCCATACGTGGGTGGGATCGTCGGCGTGCACCGAATGGTTACCTTCGGCAGTGGCGGGTCGCCGGTCAGCTCCTGGAAGAGCCATCCGAAAGTGTTCGCGCTCTAACGAAAGCCGGCCGGACCGGTCACCCCTCGTGGACCGGTCCGGCAGGCCTTTTCTCCAGGGCGCGACCTGTCAACCCCTCGAAGACAGGTCGTGCCCGGTTCCCACCCCCCGGTGGTGGCTTGTTCCCCCGCTGCCGACTACTGGCAGTACTCGAAGGTGCCGAGGACGGTGCGGCCGTCCTTGATCTGGTAGCCGGTGGCGTACAGGTCGGTGCTGGCGACCGGGTTCTCCCCGTCCGGCGCGAGCCACTCGACCTGCTGGATGACCTTGTAGGCGTTCGGGTCGTTGCGCAGCACCTTCAGCTCCGCGCCGTCCATATCGGCGGCCTTGGTATCGGTGGCCTTGCCCTTCTCCCACTCGCTCGCGACGGCGAGGCTGCCTTTGGCGGCGTCGTATACGACGGTGCGGTAGCGGATCAGCTGGTGTACGCCGGGCTGATAGCCGGCCTGCGCGTAGACGATGGGAGCGGCGATCTCGATCTCGATCCGGTCACTCTTGTGGGTGCAGGTGGCCTGGCCGGTGAGCGCGGCGCCGGGGCGACCGGTGGTGTCCGCCGTGGCGGCGCCCGCGCCGAGCACCAGGGCGCCTGCGGTAGTCGTGAGAGCCAGGGCGGTGGTCAGCTTGCCGATCATTGTTGGCGTCCTTGTCAGGTCCGGGTGTTTGTTGTCCGGTGTGTTCCGGTGTTGACACAAACAATGCAGCCCGGGGCTTGGAGCGCCCTTAACAAGATCTTGCATGCACAACAGCGCCGGTAGAGCAGCCGATGTCAGCGGGAACCAATCGAGTTGCACCACGCGACCGCGAATCGGCGGAGAATGGAAACGAGGGCGCCAAAGAGATTGGAGCGGCGATGGAAACCGTGATCGTATGGATACTGGCCACCGTGCTGTATTGGTGGGGCCTGCTGTAGTGCGGAGTAGCCGCAGCCCGGCACAAACAAACGAAACCCGCTCCGTCACTGACTGGAATAGCCAGGGGTGGAGCGGGTTTCGACTTCATGTCAGTCGATCGATACGGCCTTCTCGGGGGCAGTTTCCACGAGATCGACTGGGGCGGACTTGCGTTCACGCATCAGGACCAGCGCCAGCGCGGCCGCCGCAAGCACCGAAAAGGCGGCGGCGACAAATGTTGTGGACATGGCGGAGGTGAACGCCTCCCTTGCCGCGGCGGCGAGGCCACTGTCCCCGGTCGATCCCGCGATAGTCAGTGCGTCCGAGATGGATTCGCGACCACGCTCGGGGGCCGAGTCCGGCATCGTGCCGGTGTAGCGGCTGGCGAGTACCGCACCGAGGATCGCGACGCCGAGCGCCCCGCCCGCCTGCTGGATGGTGTCGTTGAGCGCGGAGCCGACACCCGCGTGCTCGCTCGGCACCGCGCCCATGAGCGCACCGATCGCCGCGGGCATGGCCAGGCCGACGCCGCTGCCCATCAGCGCCAGGGCCAGTGCGGGCAGCCAGAAGCCGGTGGCGACATCCATGGTCGCAAGCACACCGAATCCGACGGCGGTGACAACAAGGCCGAAGGCGGTGATCACCCGGTTGCCGACCTTGCCTGCCAGCGCGGCGCCGACGCCGTTGAACAACAGCACCGCGACGGCCATCGGGGTCAGCGCGAGTGCGGTCCGGGTCGGGGTGTAGTCGAGCACGAACTGCAGGTACTGGGTGAAGATCAGCAGCAGTCCGCCGTTGGCGAAGGTCAGCAGTACCAGCGAGAAGCTGGAACCGGTGAAGACGCGATTGCGGAACAGCTCCAGCGGAACCATCGGCGAGGACGTGCTCAGTTCCCGAATCACGAAGCCCGCCAAGGTGATCACAGCGATGGCCGCCGCGGTGAGGGTGCCTGGAGCAGTGAAGCCGTCGGCCGGGGTCACGATGATCGTCCACACCAGCGCGGTCATGCCGACGACCGAGAGCAGCATGCCGGGCAGGTCGGGCTTGCGCCACGGCCCCCTCGACTCCGGCATCAGCGCCACCGCGGCGACGACGGCAAGGATGACGATCGGCACGTTCAGGATGAATACCGAGCCCCACCAGTAGTGGTCGAGCAGGAAGCCACCGAATACCGGCCCGCCGACCATCCCGACCACCGATACCGCACTCCACGCGGCGATCGCCTTCGGCCGCTCCTCCTCATCGAAGACCGTGATCAGAATCGAAAGGGTGCTCGGCATGATGAGCGCCCCGCCGATACCCATGACCACCCGGCCCGCGATCAGCAGTTCCGGCGTCGTCGCGAAAGCCGCGAGCACGGAGGCCGCACCGAACAGCAGCAACCCCAGGATCATCACCAGCCTGCGGCCGAACTTATCGGACAGGCTGCCCGAGGTCAGCAGCAGTCCGGCGAAGACAAGGATGTAGGAGTCGATGATCCACTGGATGTCCTGAGCACCCGCACCCAGGTCGGTGGCGATCTGCGGGATCGCCACGTTGAGCACCATGTTGTCGATGACCAGCACCAAGGTGCTGAGGCACAGCACGACCAGGATGAGCCAGCGGCGTGGATTGCGGGTTGGCGTCGCCTCCGCAGTGTCGGTCATGTTCATCGCGAGTCCCTTCCGAGCTAGAACTCCGCACAGTGTGCGGTCTATCGCACACTGTACGTTCAGAGAACGGTGTACGCAAGCCGCACGGTGTGCGTTGCCACGAACAGCGTGCGGAACTGCCGCTATGCTTGAGCCGACGACAACAAAGGAGGCAGCACATGGCGGCCGAGGGTCGGCAAATCCATTCGGTGTGGACGCGGCCGCAACGACGGCGGCGCGAGCAACCGGCACTGACCAGAGCACAGATCGTGGCCGAGGCGGTGGCCCTACTGGACACCGAAAGCATCGAGGCGCTCAGCATGCGCAAGCTCGGCGCCCGACTCAACGCGGGCGCGACCTCGCTGTACACCCACGTGGCCAACAAGGAGGAGCTGATCGAGTTGGTCGCCGACGCGGTGTTCGGCGAGTTGGCAGACCCGGATCCCGCGGATTCACGGGGCTGGCGCGCGGCGATACTGGACTACGCCGTCGGCCTGCGCGCGACGATCCTGCGCCACCCGTGGCTGGCCTCCATCCTCGGAGAGGTCGGCACGCTGTACCTCGGGCCGAACATGATGCGCGGCAACGAAGCCATCCTCACCATTCTCGAGGAAGCCGGATTCGACATGAAAGCGGCCGACCACGCGATGAATGTCGTCTTCTCCTACGTCGTAGGGATCGCGATGACCGAGGCAGCCTCGCTGACCGTGGTGCGACGCAGCGGCCTGAGCGAAACGGAATGGTTCGAGAAGATGTGGCCCGCCGCCGAGGAGGCCGCCCGCGCGTACCCGCGGCTGCATAAACGCTACGTCGCACAACCGGCGTCCGAGGTATCGAAGTCACGCGACGAATCCTTCGAATACGAAGTGGGTTTGATCCTCCAGGGACTGGCTCCCACCCGGCGATAACCACAGGGTCGAGGTGGACGCGTGCGGTCTCCGCTGCGCGAGTCTCAGCCGATGGCGCGGAATAGATCGCGATACAACATGGTTGACCACCTCTGTCGGCGTCCGGACAGCCCCGGGCCTCACCCCATCTGTCGCTTCGAGCGACCACCCGCCGAGAGGCGCTTGTGGGACGTCGGCACCGAGTCGTGACGCTGGCGTGGCGTCCGGCGGCTCAGCGCCGCCAGGTCTAGCGACCTGGCGGCGTTTCGCATATTCGCCGACGACGTGGTTCGGATCGTTCGATTCGTGGTCCGCGGCTCGGTCGTCGAGGATGCAGCTATGGCATCGGCAGATGGCGCGCTCGAGCGCAGGCTCGGGCTCGTGGACTCGGTGATCATCGGGCTCGGCTCGATGATCGGCGCGGGCATTTTCGCGGCGCTGGCTCCGGCGGCGGCCGCGGCGGGCAGCTGGTTGCTGCTCGCGTTGGCGGTGGCGGCGGTGCTCGCCTATTGCAATGCGACATCCTCGGCCCGGCTTGCGGCGGTCTACCCGGTGTCGGGCGGTACCTATGTCTACGGACGGGAGCGGCTCGGCGCGTTCTGGGGATATCTCGCCGGATGGGGGTTCGTCGCGGGCAAGACCGCGTCCTGTGCGGCGATGGCGCTGACCGTCGGTAGTTATGCGTGGCCGGAGCGGTCTCGCGCCATCGCGGTCGCGGCCGTCGTTGCCATCACCGCGATCAACTACACCGGTGTGCAGAAGTCCGCGCTTGCGACGCGCGCCATCGTCGCGGTCGTGCTCGCGGCGCTGGCGCTGGTGGTGGGGGTCGGGGTGTTCGGGACGCATTCGGCGGCAACAGTTCTGCCCGATCGAATCGGGCCACGTGGGGTGCTGGAGGCGGCGGGGCTGTTGTTCTTCGCCTTCGCGGGATACGCCCGCATCGCCACCCTCGGCGAGGAGGTGCGCGAGCCGCGCCGCACGATTCCGCGGGCCATCATGATCGCGCTCGGGCTCGCCCTGGTGATCTACGCGCTGGTGGCGGTCGCGGCGTTGACAGTGCTCGGGTCGGCGGGACTCGCGGCGGCGACGGATCCATTGGCTCGGGTCGTATCGGCCGCGGGCGCACCGGGATTGGCGCCGGTGGTTCGGGTCGGCGCGGTGGTCGCTGCCGCCGGATCGCTGCTCGCGTTGATTCTCGGGGTCTCGCGCACCGTGCTGGCCATGGCGCGCGACCGCTACCTGCCGGGAGCGCTTGCGGCGGTGCATCCGCGATTCGCGGTGCCGCATCGGGCGGAGCTGCTGGTCGGGGCCATCGTCGCGGTGGTGGCCGCGACGTTCGATCTGCGTGCCGCCATCGGCTTTTCGTCGTTCACCGTGCTCGTTTACTACCTGATCGCCAATGTCTCGGCGGCGACACTGACCGAGGCGGAGCATCGACCAGCCCGCTGGGTGCCGATGGTGGGCGCGGCCGGTTGTGTGATCGTCGGATTCGCGCTGCCGATGGCCGCCGTATTCACCGGGCTCGGGGTGCTCGCGCTCGGAGCCGGTTGGTACGCGGTGCGCGCTCGGGCCATCCGGTAACTCGATCCGGCTTCGGTCGCCGGAACACGGGCTGGTTTTAGTTGATCAACGTTCAGCCTGTTGCCCGGTGCGCCGGGTTCCAGCGCGATAGCCTGTCGCCCATGGGGCGTTTCTACGGATTCCTGGCAGGAATCGCGGCGGTATCGCTGGTGGCGGGAAGCGTATTCGCTGGGAGTGCGCAGGCGAGCGCGGCCGAGCAGGTGGAGTGCGGGGTGTCGTCCGGGCGGGAACCCGAACGGGCGGCGCCGGAACAGGTGGGACTGGATTCGCAGCGGCTGGCGGCGGCGCTGGCGTTCGCGGCGGGACGAAATCGGTTGAATGTGCAGGTCTTCCGGCACAACTGCCTGATCGGCGAGGGACCGACGAACGACCAGACCGGCAACGTCGCATGGAACATCTGGAGCGCGACCAAGAGCGTGGTCTCCATGCTTGCCGGAATGGCATGGGATCAAGGCAAACTCGATATCGATGCGCCGATCGATCGATATCTGCCGCCGGGGCTCGGCGACGAAGCACATCGGTCGATCACGGTGGAGAACCTGCTCACCGAGACGTCGGGCATGCGGGTCGGGGTGCTCACCGAGGGCATTACCGGCGTGATTCCACTCGACCCGAACAGCGCGGTACAGGCGCTCGGGGTGCCGCTGGTCAACCCGCCCGGCACGGCTTTCAGCTACAGCCAGCGCAATGTCGACCTGCTCGCGTACGTCATCGAACTGGCGATCGGTGAACCACTGCAGCAGTTCGCGCAGCGGGAGCTGTTCGATCCGCTCGGCATCGCCCGCGGCGACTACTACTGGGCACGCGATCGCTCTGGAAATACCTACGGCTATGCGCACTTGATGATCCCGCCGAACGATTTCGCGAAGCTCGGCCTGCTGGCGAGCAACAACGGGCGTTGGGGCACAGCGCAACTCGTGTCGCAGGAGTATATGCGGCAGGCACGCCAGCCCTCAGCGGCGAACAAGTGCTACGGATATCTCTTCTGGATCGGGCCCGCGTGCGCGGAGGCCGCGGCCTTCCTGCCTGCCGATGTTTATATGATGGCCGGGCTCGGCATGCAGAACGCCTTCATCATCCCCAGCCTGGACATGATGGTGGTCTGGACCGGTGTCTACGGCAATGTCAGCAACCAGGGCGTATCCGGAATCGTGCAGAACACAGCGGAATTGCCGCACGAGTTCTTCCGCAGGCTGTTCGCCGCATTCGAAGAAAACCCGGTACCCGACCCAGGCCCCTACATCGAGCCGCCATTGCGGCTTGATCCGAGCCGGTTCGTCGATACGAACATCCTGCTCGCGGTGTTCGGGATCGGACCGTCCGCATACCCCGGCTGTAATGTCTTCGCCTGCCTGAACTACCCGCTGGCGCCGCCGTTCGCGGATACCGCACCCGGTTGCGCCATTCTGGTCTGCCTCGGACCCGATCCGCGCACACCAGGCATCCGCTGAAGTACCTGCCGCCGACCGATCACACACCGAAGAAAGGCATTCCGCCCTCCTCGGTGTCGTGCGCGATTCTCCCTCACGCCGTCTGCGCCGCGCGCCGGACGTTCTTCATGATCTGCTCCTTGCGCCGCATCGCCACCACCCGGGTGATGTTGCGCAACGGCGGCGGCAACACCCGATCCACCGTGCGCACCAATCCAGCGAACCGGCCGAGCCTGCGCTCGTCACGCTCGGTCCATTGCCTGCCGATCCGCTCCCGGAAATCCGGTGGTAGGACACCGACATTCACCCATACGGCAAGCGGTCCGACAACGCGCCACATCACCAGCTTCCACAACCATTCCGGCACCGGCGCTTGCACTGGAGGACGGGACATCGTCGCGAAAACATCGTCGACGCTCGGATGGTGCTCGAGCCGTTCGCTCAGCACCCGGCCGAACCACTCGCGAAACGAAGCCAGGTCGGCGGGCGCCGCACGCTCGGGCAGGCCCGCCAGCAACGCCATCTGCCGGTAGCCCGCGTAGAGCTCGACTCGCTGCGCCTCGGTCAGACCGGGACCGAACTTGGTGGCGGCCACCTCGCTGGCGAAGTACGCCGTGGCGAGGACGAAGAAGTACGCCTCCGGATCCCACGAGTGGTACGACCTGCCCGCGTGGTCGACGCCGCCGATGGGCTTGTGCATGGCCCGAATGTCGCGGCCGTACGCGGCGGTGTCGTCGCCGTAGAACGCGAGCGCCAGCGTCGGCCAGTACGACCGGTCGAATCGCCCGATCGGGTCGGTCTTGAATACCGAGTGTTCAGCGACGCCCGATCCGATCACCGGGTGCGCGACCTGCAGCAGCAACGCGCTGGGCGCGAGCATGATCAGCCGCCAGTCCGCGGCCCACCGTGCGGTCAACGAATTCGCGGCGAGCCCGGGACGGTTGGGCGGGTTCGGCTCCGACGTGTGTTCAGCGGGTTCAACTGCATTGACGAGCCCAGGCATAGCGTGTCTCCAATCGGGAAACAAATGTCTCTCAAATCAACTTAGAATCGGGAATCATCTGTGTCAAGATTGGGAGATGACAAAGGGCGCGCGCCAGTACGGCGGACTACCTGCCGACCAGCGACGCTCGGAACGCCGGGACCAACTGCTGAATGCCGCCTTCGAGGTGATGGCGGTCGACGGCGCGGGGGGACTCACCATTCGCAACGTCGCGAAGGAAGCCGGGCTGTCCACACGATTCGTCTACGAGAGTTTCACCGACCTGGACGACCTCGTCGGGGCAGCCTTCGAGCTGGCCTTTCGGCAATTGTCGAACACGGTGGGCGATGCCGCCGCGACCGCGCCGCAGGACCGGCGGGCGAAGGTCACCGCGGTACTGGAGGCCATGGTCGACTTCTTCCTCGACGCGCCGGCCAAGGGAAAGCTGCTGTCCACCAAAGGCTACGGCCACCCCGCCGTGGCCGAACGTCGACTGGCGCGGTCGGAGGACGTCTCGCGCGCATTCGGCGGCATTCTGCGCCAATTGGTCCCTGACCGCGAGGCCGACGATCCGGCCATCGACCTGACCGCCCGCTTTCTCGTCGGCGCCTTCGGCGACACCATCACCGCATGGATCGAACAGTCACTCCCCTACCCGCGTGACAAATTCATCCACGACAACGTCGAATTGTTCCTCGGCACCATCACCGCCTTAGCACGCCTCTGACGAATTCCACAGTGCCGCACAGCCTGTGGATGTCCGCGCGGCTACCCTCGCGGCTCGGCCAGATTCGTGATCCAGCCGTGCAGTTCGTCGCTTCGCAGCGCGGCCGCATGACGTTTGCGCAACGCCTGCCAGATCGGTCCGGGGCGGCCGTCGGCGACAAGTCGCCCATCGACCTCGGCCACGGGAGCCACGCCCGAGGAGGTACCGGAGACGAAAACCTCGTCGGCGATGTACAACTCGGTCAAGTCCACCGTCCGTTCGACGACCGGAATGCCGTCCTCGGCGGCGAGAGTGAGGATGGTGCGGCGGTTGATGCCGTCGAGGATGTCGCAGGACACGTCGGGGGTGACGAGGGTGCCGTTGCGGACCAGGAAGATAGTGGCCGCGCTGAGCTCACAGACATGGCCGTTGCCGTCGAGGAAGATGCAGTCGTCATAGCCGCTATCGATGGCGTCCTGTTTGGCCAGCACCGAATTCACGTAGGCGCCGTTGACCTTCGCACGCGACGGAATCGCGTTGTCCGGGATGCGCCGCCACGGACTGGATTTCAGCCGCATGCCGTCCTGCGGAACGATCGGCACCGCGTCGTAGACGAACATGCTGACCTGAATGGCACAGCCACGCACCCGAGTACCGGGGATCGACTCGACGACATGCACCGTCGCCCGGACGAATACATCGGCAGCAGGCGCATTCCGGTCGATCAGTTCGACCACCGCGGCCCGGAACCGGGCGAAATCCCACTCGGCGGCAAAACGATCGATGCCGATGATCTTGCAGGACTCCTCGAGCCGCCGGAAGTGATCGTCCAACCGAAACGCGGTGCGCGCCGATCCATCCACCTGCACCGGGAGAACGGTGTAGACACTCAGGCCGTACAGCACTGCCGAGGACGCGACACTCACCGATGCCGCATCGGCGGCAACGATCCGGTCCCCGAAGTACACATGTGGATGAGGGTTCGCCATCGGCGGAGGCTACCAACCGAAACAGCATTCGAGCGAGCCTATTTCTCGGCGCTCGCCTCGATCAGCGTTCGGCGAGCTGGGCGAGCCGCAAACGACGAACGGCGCGGTGGTCCAACCCAGGTGGACCACCGCGCCGATCGATGAATTCGATACTCGCCCCTGCCGGCCTCAGCGGTCGGCGAGCAGGACCTCGGCGATCTGAATGGTGTTGAGGGCCGCGCCCTTTCGGAGATTGTCACCCGAGATGAACAGGGCAAGGCCGCGGCCGTCCGGTACGCCGGGATCCTGGCGGATGCGGCCGACGAGGGACTCGTCGATGCCGGCAGCCTGGAGCGGGGTCGGTACGTCGACGAGCTTGACGCCCGGCGCCTTGGCGAGCAGTTCCTTGGCGCGTTCGACCGAAATCGGTTCGGCGAATTCGGCATTGATCGACAGCGAGTGGCCGGTGAAGACCGGGACGCGCACACAGGTGCCGCTGACGAGCAGTTCGGGCAGGCCGAGGATCTTGCGGCTCTCGTTGCGCAGCTTCTGATCCTCGTCGGTCTCGCCGGAGCCATCGTCGACGAGCGCACCCGCCAGCGGGATCACGTCGAAAGCGATCGGCGCGACGTATTTGTTCGGCGCGGGGAACTGCACCGAACTGCCGTCGTGCACCAGCTTTTCGGCGTCGCCGACCACGGCGCGCACCTGGGAGGCCAGCTCCTCCACACCGGCGAGCCCGCTGCCGGACACCGCCTGGTAGCTGGAGATGATCAGGCGCTGCAGCCCTGCCACATCGTGCAGCGGCTTGAGCACCGGCATCGCCGCCATCGTCGTGCAGTTCGGGTTGGCGATGATGCCCTTGATCAGATTGCGAGTCTGCTCCGGGTTCACCTCGCTGACGACCAACGGGACCTCGGGGTCCTTGCGCCAGGCCGACGAGTTGTCGATGACCGTCACGCCGGCGGCCGCGAAACGCGGCGCCTGCACGCGAGACATGGTGGCGCCCGCCGAGAACAACGCGATGTCGAGGCCGGACGGATCGGCGGTCTCGGTATCCTCGACAACGATTTCGCCGCCGCGCCACGGCAGCGTCTTACCGGCAGAGCGCGACGAGGCGAAGAAGCGGATCTCGTCGGCCGGGAAGTTGCGCTCCTCCAGCAGTTTTCGCATGACGGCGCCGACCTGTCCGGTCGCGCCGACGACACCTACTCGAATTCCCATGGTTAACGTCCTGTTCCCGCGTGGACCACGGCGACCTCGTCGCCGCCCAGGTCGAAGGCGCGGTGCAGCACCTTGACGGCCTCGTCCAGTTCGGTGTCCTTGACCAGCACCGAGATCCGGATCTCGGAGGTGGAGATGAGATCGATGTTCACGCCCGCTTTGGCCAGCGCCTCGCAGAAGGTGGCGGTGACGCCGGGGTGGCTCTTCATGCCCGCGCCGACCAGCGAGACCTTGCCGATGTGGTCGTCGTAGACCACCTGGGAGAAGCCGATCTCTTCCTGACGCTTGGTCAGCATCTCGACCGCGCGGGAGCCGTCGGTCTTGGGCAGCGTGAAGGTGATGTCGGTCTTACCTGTATCGATCTTGGAGATGTTCTGCAGGACCATGTCGATGTTGATCTCCGCGTCGGCGATCGCCCGGAACACCTTGGCGGCGTAACCCGGCTCGTCCGGTAGTCCGACCACGGTCACCTTGGCCTCGCTGCGATCGTGCGCGACGCCCGTGAGGATTGCTTGTTCCAAGGGGATGTCCTCCATCGATCCGTAAACGTAGGTGCCGGGCTTGTCGGTGTACGACGAGCGCACATGCACGGGAACGTTGTAGCGACGTGCGTATTCCACGCAGCGCAGCATGAGTACCTTTGCGCCGCAGGCCGCGAGCTCGAGCATCTCCTCGTAAGAGACCTGCTGCAGTTGCTGCGCGTCGGGCACGATCCGCGGGTCGGCGGTGAAGACGCCGTCCACATCGGTGTAGATCTCGCAGACGTCGGCCTGCAGCGCCGCGGCCAGCGCGACCGCGGTGGTGTCGGAGCCGCCACGGCCGAGCGTGGTGACATCGCGGCTGTCCTGGCTGACGCCCTGGAAGCCGGCGACCAGCACGACAAGGCCCTCGTCGAGCGCGTCGCGGACCCGGCCCGGCGTGACATCGATGATCTTGGCGTTACCGTGCGATCCGGTGGTGATCACGCCCGCCTGCGAACCGGTGAACGAGCGTGCCTCGGCGCCGAGCGAGTGGATGGCCATGGCGACCAGCGCATTGGAGATCCGCTCACCCGAGGTGAGGAGCATGTCCATCTCGCGAGCGGGCGGCGCGGGCGCCACCTGCTGGGCCAGGTCCAAGAGCTCGTCTGTGGTGTCACCCATGGCCGAGCAGACGACCACCACATCGTGGCCCTGCTTCTTCGTCTCCACGATCCGTTCAGCGACGCGCCGGATGCGCTCGGCGGTTGCTACCGAGGATCCTCCGTACTTCTGAACAACGAGAGCCACGACAGGGTCCTCCAAGATCGACAAACAGCTGCTAACAGCCACCAAGACTACCGACCCGGGTCCAGCGGATTCGTCGGCACCTCCGCAGCCCGCGAGTACCGAAGGGGCCATTCGCGATTCGAACTCGGCCGAAAGGGTTTCCAGCAGCCAGCGTTACTTGGTGTTCCGGAAGGCCGCGATCAGCCACTCACCGTCTCGCCGGACAAGTGAATCGGCGCGCGGGCGGCGGGTCCGGTTGAGTGACGCCGTGACCACCCGCACGATGGAGCCATGAAGAGCACGGTGTTCGACGTGGCAACGGGACACAGCGAAGTCGTCCACGACATCACCCCGCAGTGCACGCGGTTCGCGCAGGAGGCGGGCGGTGACGGTTTGCTGCACATCTTCGTGCCGCATGCCACAGCCGGGATCGCGGTGCTCGAGCTCGGTGCCGGCAGCGACGACGACCTGCTTGCCGCACTGCGCGACCTGTTGCCCGCCGACGACCGCTGGCGACATGCGCACGGCTCACGCGGCCACGGCCGCTCGCATGTCATGCCCGCCTTGATCCCGCCCTACGCCACCATCCCGGTGATCGGCGGCAGCCTGACGCTCGGCACCTGGCAGTCGGTCGCCCTTGTCGATCTCAACGTGGACAATCCGATCCGCCAGGTGCGCCTTTCGTTCTTGGGCGACGCGAGCGCCTGACCGGTCGAGACCGCCGCGATCTGCTCACGCAGTAAGCCCCGTGGACGGCGAACGAACCGTCGGCCCACCTGCGGCGGGCAGTGCCGTGCCCGCCGCAGCCGAGCGCCGGTGGTCAGGCTCGGGTGAACCAGGTGACCTGGACGGAATTGCTGAATTCGATGCGTTCGGTCGGCGCGAACAGTGTCGGTCGGAACTCGCCGGCGAAGGCGGGTGTACCGGTACCGGCGACCACCGGGTAGCTCTTGACGACGAGTTCGTCGATCTCGCCGAGCAGCTGCGCGGCGAGCTTGCCGCCACCTGCCAGCCAGATGTCCATACCGTCCTGCTGTTTCAGCTTGCGCACCAAGCCGATCGGATCGTCCTCGACCAGTTCCACGGCCGGATCGTCGATGCGACCGAGGGCGCTGGAGACGACGTACTGCTTCATATGCGAGTACGGGCTGGTTATGCCGACGGCCAGGGCCGGATCGTAGGTACCGCGGCCCATCACCAGCGTGTCGAACTTCTCATTCGGTTTATCCACAGCCAACCCGAGGTGTGGACGGATGTGCGTCGGCAGGGTCTCCGGATACTCGGACCCGAGCCATGCCCACATATCGTCCGCGACCGGCAAGAAATCGATCTCGCCGCCCGGGCCCGCGATGTACCCGTCCAGGGAAACGCCGACAAAGTAGACAAGCTTTCGCATTCGGAGACCTCTTCCAGGTAGTGCGGTATTGATTCGATCGGTGGTCAGGCCCGCGTGAACCAGGTGACCTGCGCGCCGTTGCCGAAGTTCTTACGCTGCGTCGGTGCGAACAGTGTCGGATTGAATTCCCCGGAGAAGACCGAGATCCCGCCGCCCGCGATGACCGGATAGCTCTTGATGATGAGCTCGTCGATCTCGCCGAGCAGTTGTGCGGCGAGTTGGCCGCCGCCGCAGAGCCAGATATCGCCGCCCTCTTCCTTTTTCAACCGCTGCACCAGGCCGACGGGGTCGCTCTCGACCAGCTCCACCTTCGGGTCCTCGATCCGACCGAGCGTGCCGGACACGACGTACTGCTTCATGTGCGCGTACGGACTGGTCCAACCCATGGACAAGCCGGGGTCGTAGGTGCCGCGCCCCATCAGCACCGTGTCACAACGCTTGCCCGGTTCGTCCAGCGCCATGTCGAAATGCGGGCGCACCGGGGTGGGGACGAACTCGGGGTACTCCTGGTTGATCCAGGCCGCCATCTCGGCGTCGACCGGGTAGAAGTCGTACTCACCCGCCGGACCGGCGATGTATCCGTCGAGGGTGACGCCGACGTAGTAAACAAGCTTTCGCATATTCAAACCGCCCGATCCGTTGTACTCTGACTGTAGTGTTTTGAGAATGTAGTACTACGGATGGAGTGGTGTCAAGTGCGAACCAACCCGGAACGACGGCAAGCGTTGATCGACGCGGCCATCGAGGTGCTCGCGAAGGAAGGAGCACGCGGGCTGACCTTCCGCGCGGTGGATAAGGAGGCGGGCGTGCCGGCCGGGACCGCCTCGAACTATTTCACCAACCGCGACGACCTGCTGACCCAGGCGGGCAGCCGGTTCTACGAGCGGCTGCAGCCGAGCGAGGCGACCATGACCAAGCTCGCCGAGGGACCGAGGACCCGCGCGAACATCACCGAGTTGATGATGGAGGTCGTCGGACGAATCGAAGCATTTCGCACCGGCTACCTGGCAATACTCGAGCTTCGACTGGAGGCGACCAGGCGGCCGGAACTGCGCGCCATACTGACCGAGCGGGTGCGCGCGGACATCGAGTTCAACGTGCGCAACCACCTCGACTCCGGAATGCCGGGCGATGAGAAATCGGTGCTGCTGCTCTATTTGGCGCTGAATTGGCTGATCGTGGATCGGCTAACGCTGCCGGATATCTTCACCGATGAGCAGAGCCGAGAGCTGATCGCGGCAGCGGTCGAGCGGATCGTCGGCGACCAGGACTGACGCATACGCTTGTGACGCGCATCACCGCATTCGATAATGGAGAGATGATGGCGAATGTCGGAGACCAGCTCCTGGTGCACGGGCACGTAGTGGGACAGGGTGATCGCCACGGCGAGATCATCGAAGTCCGCGGACCCGAGGGCGCACCGCCCTACCTGGTGCGATACGACGACGGGCACGAGTCGCTCGTCTATCCGGGCCCGGACGCGATTATCGAACCCAGATAGCGGACCCGAGCCCCGCGGGCCTGGCCGACAGTGATCGGCCATGCCCAATCGTCGCGTGCACCAAACCTTCGGATGACAAGTCGGCTGGACCGACAAAATCGTCGGACGACCGAACCGCGAACCCGGAATGCGTTCGCCCAGTTCATGTTCGGTCGTTACCGGCGATATGCGCCATACCGAGGCTCCGCCAGAGGTGGTCTCAGCCACTGACCACACAGTTGACGACGGTATGTGTCGCTGGGCACAATCGGCCGATGTAAATGGGTGGGGGCGGAGGTATGGATGCGCACAAAAACCGATATCCGATTCGTCGTCGATGCCGACCCTGATCAGGTGATGGATGCTTTGGCGGCGGTCGAATTACTCCCCGAATGGTCGAACTCGTACACCGACGCACGGGTCGCGTCGCGTGATGACGAGGGTCGGCCGAAACGGGTATTCGTCAAGGCGGAGTTGATGGGCGGCCCGGATCTGCAGGTCCTGGAGTACGACTGGACCGCCAGCCGGTCCGAGTGGGAGGTCACCGACAGCACGCGCGGCGTCAAGGGCGGCGGCTGGTTCGAAGTTTCCGACGGCGCCGACGGCACCAACGTCTGGTATCACGTCGAGGTCTACCTGCCGATCCCGGTTCCCGGGCTCCTGGTCAGTCGGACGCTGCGCCGTTCGAACGAGGAGGTGGTGGCGAACTTCATCGATTTCGCCGAGCGATTTCCGGAGAACGAAACCTTCGAGAAGGTATAGCGACGGCGTATAAATCCCAGCTCACCGAGGTAGAGCGCGAATCAGCCGACGCACGGCGGATCCGACGGCGCGCACCTGTCGCACAGAGGTGCGAACATGTGCACCATGATCGGTTCCAAAAGGATTCGGCTGCGGCAGGTATCCGAAGGTGATTCGGTAACTCAGCTCGAATTGTTCTTCGACCTCGTTCTCGTCTTCGCGTTCACCATGGTCACCGACCTGGCCGCCGAGGAGACCAGCGCCAAGAACCTGCTACGCGCGACGCTGGTGCTCGGTGTGATGTGGTGGGTCTGGATCGCCTACTCCTGGCTCGGCAATGTCCTGCGCGCCGACGAGGGCATCACCCGGGTAGCCATGTTCGCCGCCATGGGCGGGGTGTTCCTGGCGGCGCTCACCATTCCGGAGGCGTTCCGCGACCTGACAGGCGGTTGGCACGGCCCGCTCGTTTTCGCGATCGCGTATCTGGTCGTGCGACTGGTGCATCTGGTCATGTTCTGGCTGGCCAGCGCCGAGGACGCGCAATTACGCAGGCAGGCGATGAAGTGGGGGGCAGGTTCGATCACCATCGGCACCACCCTGCTGGTGATTGCCGCGACGACCGAGGGGGGCGTGCAGATCGGGCTGTGGATAGCGGCGATCGCGGGCGACATGCTGTGGACCTTCCTCGCGGGTGAGGACTGGCGGGTGAATTCGGCCAGTCATTTCTCCGAGCGGTATGGGCTGATCATCATCGTCGCGCTGGGCGAATCGATCGTCTCCATCGGTATCGGCGTGGCCGGACTGCCCATCTCGTGGCCGATCGCGGTCGGCTCCCTGCTCGGCCTCGGGATCTCGGGGCTGCTGTGGTGGGCATATTTCGATGTCGCCGCACTGTCGGTGGAACACGCACTCGCACAAGCCGAGGGCGAGCGGCAGATCAAGATCGCCCGGAATTGCTACACGTTCTGGCATTTCCCGATGATCGTGGGAATCATCGCGTTATCGCTCGGGCTCAAGAAAGTCCTCTACTACGTGGGGGACGCATCGCACCACACCCTGAAAGACGCGTTGTACGGGGTTCCACTGTTCTGCTTGTACGGCGGCGTGGTGGTCTATCTGCTCGCGCTGGTCGGGTTCAAGCACTATGCGACGGGCAAAGTCACGGTGGTGCGGTTGGTTGCCGCGGTGGTACTGCTCGCGCTGATCCCGCTCGCCGCCGCACTCCCGGCGCTCGCGTCACTGTCGATACTGTGCGCGGTGCTGCTCGCGCTGATCCTCTGGGAGACGACCAGATACGCGCAGCCGCGGCACGAGATCAGGCACGCGGTACACGAGTGAGGTGATGGCGCACCGACGCCTCGGGGCGGCTCGGGCCGTAGACGGACGGCTCGACGCGCACACCGTGGTGCACCGCCTCCCTGATCTGATCGATGTTCTCGCGCAACATATCCGAGACGAGTTCGTCGGTCCGCGGGTCCTCCAGCACCTGGAAGAAGATGCGGAATGTGGTGTCGGCGATCAGCCGGATGATGTCGTCGTGGAACGGGATGAAGCGGACCCGCCCGGCGTGCGGGTCCTTCTTGATGAGCTCGAGGATCATCTCGTCCATTTCGACGCGGTTTTCCTCCAGCGCCGCCGCGATATTGCGGGTGTAATGACCCGAACGCAGCACGTGCGCGACCTCGTCGAGCACGGCGATGGTCATCGGGCGCTTGATGACGTCGACGATGGTTTTCACGAACCGGTTCACCACGGCGGCGGTCACCCGATCGCCCAGCGCCCGATCGGCGACACGGGCGACGCGGACCACGATCACCACGATCCGCAGCAACCGGAACCCGCGGAAGAACGGGCTGGTCACCGGAATCATGCCAAGCACCTCGTACCAGTAGACGAGCGGGAACGTCCACGGCCAGCCGGCCCGGCGCCAGCGCCACAGGAACTCGGCGGCGAAGATCCCACATATCGAGTAGTCGATGATCACGATCACCCGATAGGTCTGCCCGGCAACCGAGAAGAAGGTGATCCAGACGACCAGCGCCACCGAGACGATCGCCAGGGCCAGCATCACGAGGTCGCTCCACAGCGCGGGCGGCTTGCGTGGAAAGTGGTCCGGCTCCGGAGTTTCGTCGATACCCGAGACGGTGGTCGGAGCTGCCACGTGAGGAATCCCTTCGACGCCGAACGATCCCGCCGAGAGTAATCGGCATCGGCCGCGCGCACCGCCCACACAGGCAACGGCTTGATCACCTTCTCGGCGAAGACCCCGCCGAAACGGGGTTATTTCCCGGCGCGAACGATGGCTTCGATGTTCCGCTCGGCCAGCGCCGCGATGGTGAGCGACGGGTTGACCGTGCCGGTGCTGCCGGGAATGGCGGCACCGTCCATCACGTAGAGACCTGGGTGGCCATGCACGCGGCCGTGGCCGTCGGTAGCCCTGCCGAGCACCGCGCCGCCCAATGGGTGGGCGGTGAACTGCGCGTTCGCGTCGTAGCCGAGCGCGCCGTATTGGACGAGAGCATTGGATCGTTCGGCGATGCGCTGGTCGACCGCGCGGGCGACGGCAACCGTTTCGTCCCGATTCTGGGTCGACCAGGACAGCCCGACGCGATTGCTCGCCCGGTCGTAACCGAAGCGGGCCCGTGCTGGATCGAGCACCATGCCGAGCGAGCCGAGCGCGCCGGTCTCGAACGGAATGCCTGGGATGTACCAACTTTCGAGGGTGAGCGGCACCGTCGATTCATCGAAGATCCGACTGACGCTCGGCACCGCCTGGCCGAGGCCGGCCAGCTCGCTCGCGCCGCGGGCGAGCACTACGTCGCCGTTGGTGCCCCAGCCGTCGCCGATGTGCTCGTTGAGGTTCGGCAGTGCTCCGGTGGCCTGAGCACGAACGAGCAGTTCCGAGGTGCCGATGGAGCCGGCACCGAGGAATAGCCGATCACAGGTGAGGGTGCGGGTGCCGAGCACCTCGCCGGTCGGTGCGAGTTTGGTGACGGTGACCGAATACCGCCCGCCGGATTCCTGCGCGATGGCGTCGACCCGGTGGCCAGGGAACACCCCGGACCTGCCGGTACCCTGCGCGTACCGCAGATAGTTCTGGTTGAGGTCGAACTTCGCCCCGTTGGAGTTGCCGAGGTTGCTGCGGGCCGCGATCGCCGATGGGCGGGTGCCACCCGCGAGTTCGCCGCGCAGGATGTCCCAGTTGAATATCGAGTCGTTGGCCAGCGGTTCATAGCCGGCCCTGCGCACCTGCTCGTCCCAGGAGCGGGAGTGGCTGAACGGCGCAGCGCCATAGAGGTCCGCTGGAACCGGGCTGAGCCGCAACATCTCTCGCACCCGCGGGTAGTAGACGCGATCCATCTGGCCGTAGTCGACGGTGCCACCGAAGACGTGGTCGAAGAACCGGCGTTCCGGTGCGACCATCGCGCCGGTGAAGATCACCGAGCCACCGCCGACGGCCGCCGCACGCCACACATCGATACCCGGGTACTCGGTGCAGTCGAGCACACCGCCGAATCTGGCGAACTGCACCGGCACCTTGGTGACGCCGGTGAAATTGGTGCGATGCCAGAAGCCGCGGCCGTCCGGCAGGTCGTCGCCGGTGAAGACCTCCCGCCATGGGTCGTTCGGCCAGCGCGAGCCGCGTTCCAGCACTGTGTTCGCGATGCCGGCTTCGGCAAGGCGCAACGCGGTGACCGCGGCCCCGAAACCGGAGCCGATCACGATAGCGGGCGAGTGCGCGGGCGGATCTGGAAGTGGCGCAAAGATTTCCGGCACCCAGGCCCGAAACAGTCCGTGCCAGACCGGATCCGCCGCGGCAGTCCCCGCACTCAGTGTCGCGCCCGCGGCGCCCAGCAATGCGGCTGTACCAGCTGCCTTGAAGAAGGCACGTCTCTGCACCCAGCCACCTCCTCATCACGCATGGCCGAGCGCAGATTACACCGCTATGACCGCCACGTCACCCGCCGAACGGCGCCCGATCGGCCTTGCAGGAGGTAGCGGGATCCGGGAGCCGCAGGTCGATCAGATAGCGCTCTTGTAGCCGGCGGGTGCAGTCACCGGTCGGATCGTGCCCGTAGCCGTCGACGACGACCAGCTGGGCATTGCCCAACTCCTGCTGCGCACGCTTCGCGAACGTCAGCGGGGTCACCGGGTCGAACCGGTTGTTGATCAGCAGGGCAGGAACCTCCGACCGCAGTGTCCACGGGCCGGTGTATCGCTGCGGATAGCCGCCCCGCGGTGCGGCCCACGAGGCGCACGGCTGCCGCATGTACAGCCAGAACGCGGCGTAAGTCGGTGCGTTGCCGGAGAATTCGCGCGCCAGCGCGGGCCACTGATCCGGCCGCTCGGGAACATTGCTGTCCGCACACGTGATCGCGGTGAAGGAGTCGAGGAAGTCCAAGGTGAAGGGGGCGGCGGCCAGCACCTCGTGCACGACAACGGGATTGCCGTCGGCGCCACGCTCGAGTTCGGCGAGCAACTCGGCGAGCGCGGGCCAGCCCTGCTGCGAGTCGTAGAGCATCATCGCGTGCGCCTGGACGACCTCGTCGTAGTTCACCCGTACGGCGGTATTACCGCGCCCGACCTCGATCGGCCCCTGCCGCAACCGATCCAGCAGCGCGCGGTCACGGGCCCGTACATCCTCGCCCGCGAACGCGCACCTCGGTTGACCCGCCTGTGTGCACAGCCGGACGAACTCGCTGAGCACTTCCTCGGTGCCGATCGCGGTGTCGGCGATCGCGGCGCTGGAGTCGTTCGTGTAGGCGTCCGGATCGATCATCGCGTTGAGCTGCAGCGCGCGGACCCGGTCGCCGAACAGCGCGCCGTAGACCTCGCCCAGATAGCTCGCGTAGGAGCCGCCCGCATAGGTGAGCTTCGCGTCGCCGACCGCGCGGCGCAGCAGATCGATGTCGCGGGCGGCGTCGACGGTCGTGAGATGCGGCAGCAAAGCACCACTGTGCGCGGCGCAGCCGGCCGCCAGCTCGCGACTGCCGCGCTCGGCGGCGCGCTCCTGCTCGGAATTCGCGGGCGGCTGCGGTGAGTTAGACCAGAACCGTTGCTGCGCATCGGGATCGGCGAAGCAGCGCACCTGCGAGCTACGCCCGACCCCGCGCTGATCGAAGATGACAACATCGAATCGACGGCTCACCTCGCCGGGAAAGAGTTCCCCCGTGCGAGCCCGATCGAATCCCGATCCGCCGGGTCCTCCGGCCGCGGTGAACAGCGTGCCGACGCGAGCGGCCCGGTCGCCTGCGGGCTGACGGATGACCGCGAGCGGGATCGTCGGCCCGTTCGGTTGCGCGTAGTCGAGCGGAACGGCCGCGACCGCACACTGGTACCTGCTCAGCTCGGGTTCCGCACACGGCGCCCAGTCCAGGCGTGGTGTCGGTGCGGCATCGGCTTGCGCGATCAGTTCGGCCGCTCTCGACTGCTGCTGCTTCGACTCCTGCTCGGCGGACGTGCCGCAGCCGCCCAACGCGGGCAACAGTGCGATCAGCACACCGAATACGACGATCCTCGACTTACCCACAGCGATCATCCTCTGCCCACACCATTGCCGCGTCGTCCTCCTTTGTGACGAAATCGGCTGTGCCGCAGCATTCGACGAGGTCGGTCAGGCGGTTGCCACCCGCCTCGGCCGTGCCACCAACTCGCCGCCACAGTTCGGGCACACCCCGTCCATGGCCCGACTGCATGGTTCGCAGAACGTGCACTCGTACGAACAGATTCGAGCAGGGCCGTCCGCCGTCAGCGCGACATCGCAGCGTTCGCACACCGTGCGCATCTCGAGAGCCATGCTTCTACCTCCAACATTCACATCCAACTGGAAATCGACCCACCCCGAGGTGGCAACGCCGGATTACGTCATCAGCAGTCGGACGACAGCGATGCTCCCGACAACGACGATCACCCCGCGCAGCACGTTGGGCGGCAACCGCCTGCCCATCTTGGCCCCGAGCTGTCCGCCGATGACCGAGCCGACCGCAATGAGCGCGACCACCCGCCAGTCCACGTCGGCAACCGCCGTGAAGACGACCGCGGACACGGCGTTCACCAGCAGGCCGAGCACATTCTTGACCCCGTTCAGGCGCTGGATGTCCTCGTGCACGAATACCCCGAGCAGCCCGATCAACAGCACACCCTGGGCGGCGCCGAAGTAGCCGCCGTAGATGCCCGCCGCGAAGACCGCGACGAACAAGATCAGTCCACCGTGCTCGGGTTCCGGGCCGGTGTCGGTCTCCCTGCGCTGCTTCACCCACCGTGCCAGCCTCGGCTGAACCACCACAAGAACCAGCGCGGCGATGATCAGCACCGGCACGATCGCCTTGAAGGCCGACGCCGGTAGCGTCAGCAACAGCACCGCGCCGGTGGTTCCGCCGAGCAGCGACGCGGTGCCGAGCCGGATCAGCCTGGCCCGCTGACCTTCGAGCTCACGCCGATACCCGATCGCACCGCTTATCCCGCCCGGGACCAGGCCGATCGTGTTCGACACGTTCGCCGTCACCGGCGGCAGTCCGAATGCGAGCAGCACCGGGAAGGTGATCAGGGTGCCCGATCCCACAATGGTGTTGATGCCGCCCGCCGCGATGCCCGCGCCGAAAACGGCCAGTTGTTCCAGCCAAGTCATATGAACAGTTCCTTCGACGTCCCGTCGGACCGAGTCCGTACAAGCGCTTGTATGCCCGGTCGGAACGCTATCGGCAACGTCGGATGACCGGACGACAGGACCGGGCTTTCGGGCCCGCGACGCGACACGGTAAACTGCCAGGCATCATGCAGCGGGCACTCCTTCTCAGCCGCCGCGACGGGGTCTGATCGGACCGGCCTCCCGTCGCGGGGTTCCGCCGCGCCGGTCGACCCCTATGAATGGGATCCACCACACCTCTCGGAGAAACCGCCATGTCCCCCGCTGACGCCTTCGTATCCGGCTCGCGCACCATCGTGCCCCCGTCGAAGCCTGCCCCGGCCGACCAGCCCGGCTGGAACACCCAGAAGAACTCCTCGATGCCGACCTTCCGGTACCGGCCCTTCGCCGAGGAGGTCGAACCGATCGCGGTGCCCGACCGCACCTGGCCGAACAAGATCATCGATCGCGCGCCCGGCTGGTGCGCCGTCGACCTGCGCGACGGCAACCAGGCACTGATCGACCCGATGAGCCCCGCCCGCAAGCGCCGCATGTTCGACCTGCTGGTGCGGATGGGTTACAAGGAGATCGAGGTCGGCTTCCCTTCGGCCAGCCAGACCGACTTCGACTTCGTCCGCGAGATCATCGAGGACGGCGCGATCCCCGACGACGTCACCATCCAGGTGCTGACCCAGTGCCGGGCCGAGCTGATCGAGCGCACCTTCGAGGCGTGCGCGGGTGCGGCGAACGTGATCGTGCACTTCTACAACTCGACCTCGGTCCTGCAGCGGCGTGTGGTGTTCCGTGCGGACCAGGCCGCGGTGCAGAAGATCGCCACCGATGCCGCGAAGCTGTGCCTGGAGATCGAGAAGCGTTACCCGGACACCAACTGGCGCTACGAGTACAGCCCGGAGTCCTACACCGGCACCGAGCTGTCCTATGCCAAGGAGGTCTGCGACGCGGTCACCGAGATCATCGCGCCGACCCCGGCCAAGCCGATGATCATCAACCTGCCCGCGACCGTCGAGATGGCGACCCCGAACGTCTACGCCGACTCGATCGAGTGGATGAGCCGCAACCTGGCCCGCCGCGATTCGATCGTGCTGTCGCTGCACCCGCACAACGACCGCGGCACCGCAGTGGCCGCCGCCGAGCTGGGCTACCAGGCGGGCGCGGACCGCATCGAAGGCTGTCTGTTCGGAAACGGTGAGCGCACCGGCAATGTCTGCCTGGTCACCCTGGGGATGAACCTGTTCTCCCGCGGCGTCGACCCGCAGATCAACTTCTCCGATATCGACGAGATCCGTCGCACCGTCGAATACTGCAATCAGCTGCCGGTTGCCGAGCGCCACCCCTACGGCGGCGACCTGGTCTACACCGCCTTCTCCGGCAGCCACCAGGACGCCATCAACAAGGGCCTGGACGCGATGAAGGCCGCGGCCGACGCGGCCGAGTCCGATGTGGACGACATCGTGTGGGAGGTGCCGTACCTGCCGATCGACCCGAAGGACGTCGGTCGCACCTACGAGGCCGTCATCCGGGTCAATTCGCAGTCCGGCAAGGGCGGCGTCGCCTACATCATGAAGACCGATCACGGGCTGGTGCTGCCGCGGCGGCTGCAGATCGAATTCTCCCAGGCGGTGCAGAAGATCACCGACGGCGAGGGCGGCGAGGTCACCCCGAAGGAGATGTGGGATGTCTTCTCCGACGAGTACCTGAGCCCGATCCTGCCGCTGGAGCGGATGCGGCAGCGGGTGACCGCGTCCGAAACCGACGGCGGCGTCGACGCTATTTCCGCGATCGTCAAGGTCGACGGCGTCGAGCAGGAGATCAACGGCAACGGCAACGGGCCGCTCGCCGCGTTCGTCGACGCGCTGTCGACCATCGGCTACGACGTGCGCGTGCTGGATTACTCCGAGCACGCGATGTCCGCGGGTGACGATGCCCAGGCCGCGGCCTATGTGGAGTGCGCGATCGGCGACACGGTGGTCTGGGGCGTCGGCATCGCCACCTCCATCACCACCGCGTCACTGCGTGCGGTGGTCTCTGCGGTGAACCGCGCCCACTGATCTCGGTGGGCGGAGTACGGTGAGAGCCGGACGCCTTGGCGCGCAACGTAAAAGTTGCCGAACCTGGGCGTCCGGCTCTCGATCTTGTTGGTAGAGACCGACAATCGGACCCACAATCGACGGCGTGTCCGCATGGCGCGTCCGCCGTACACACCGCGGCGCGGGGCACCGAACCCCGTGCTAGCGTTGATTTGCACTCAAGCGCCGAGCTTCTCTGCTCGAACTCCCGAGCAGATGGGGGAACTGTGACAACAAACGACCACAACCCGACGTCTCCGCCCTGGCTGCAGAGTCATTCGGTAGACACGGCCGACGTCACCACCGAGGCCAACGGACAGCACTCAGCGTCCGGCGAGGGGGGCGAATCTTCCGACGCCGACGCCGTGTCCGCGCCGTCCGGCGAGGCCGAAGCACAGGAGCCAGACGCGGATTCGGCGGACCAGCCCGATGCCGAGCTGCCGGAGGCTTCCCCACAGCCGGAGCCGGAGCAGCAGTTCGCCGGGTTCCCGCCGGGAGCTGGACCGATGGACCAGACCACCTCCTACGCGCAGGCCGCGCCGCAGCAGTCCTACGGTCCGCCAGAAGGATTCGCGCCGCCCGGTGCGCCGGAACAGTTCGCGCCGCAGCAGTCCTACGGTCCGCCCGAGGGATTCGCGCCGCCCGGTGCGCCGGAACAGTTCGCGCCGTACAGCACCGGCCAGTTCGCGCAGCCGGTTCCGTACGCGGCGGAGCCGTACCAGCCGGGTCCTTACCAGCCCGTTGCCCAGGTCGGTCCGACCGAGAGTGGTAGCCACCCGGTGCAACCGAATCCCGAGCAGCACAACTACGGCGAGTACCGACAGGAGATCGGCGCCGACGGGCTGGTCCGGCGGGTGCCACAGGACCAGGCCGCGGGACAGGCCGATCCGAGCGGGCCGATCTACAGCTGGGCGCCGCCGCCACCGCCGATGCATCAGCCCGCGCCGCCGCAGCAGCAACAGCCGATGTACCAGCAGCCAGGCCCGCCCGTCGGACAACCGCCGCTCGGGCAGGCCGGACCCATGGGCCAGATGCCGCCGCCCGGCTGGCAAGGCGAACACAACCCGCATCATCCACAGCAACCCTTTCAGCCGCAGCACATGCCGCAGCCGGGCCAGCCGGGGCATTCGGTCAACGACCTGAACCTGCTCAAGCGCGCCCGCAAGGCTCCGCGCAGCGGCTGGCGCCGGGCCATGCACAAGGCCACCGGCGGTATGGTCAATCCCGGCGAATCCGCAGCCGATGTCGTCCATCGCGACCTCGTCGACCGGGTGAATCAGCCGGTGCGCGGCGACTACCGGATCGCGATCCTCTCGCTCAAGGGTGGCGTCGGCAAGACCACGACCACGGTCGGACTCGGATCGACGTTCTCGACGTTGCGTGGTGATCGCGTGATCGCGATCGATGCCAACCCAGACCTCGGCACGCTCGGACACCGGGTGCCGCGCCAGACCCGCTCCACCGTGCGCAACCTGCTCGAAGACCAGCACATCACCAGGTACTCGGATGTCCGCGCGCACACCTCGCAGGCGCCGAGCCGGCTGGAAGTGCTTGCCAGCGAACAGGATCCGGCGGTCTCCGAGGCCTTCAGCGAGGCCGACTACCGCCAGGCCATCGCCATCCTGCAGTCGTTCTACAACATCATCCTCACCGACTGCGGCACCGGTCTGATGCACTCGGCCATGGCAGGCGTGCTGGACATGGCCAGCTCGCTGGTGCTCGTGACCTCGCCCGCCATCGACGGCGCGCGCAGCGCGTCGGCCACGCTGGACTGGCTCGACCACCACGGATACGGCAAACTCGTCGAGCGCACCGTCGTGGTGGTGAACGCCTCGCGCCGCGGTGCGTCCACGGTCGATCTGGACCAGCTGCGCAAGCTGTTCCTCGACCGCACCCGCGCGGTCCAGGTGGTGCCCTTCGACGACCATCTCGCCGAGGGCGCCGAAATCGACCTGGAATTGGTGAGCAAGCCGACCCGGCGCGCCCTGCTGGAACTCGCCGCGATGGTGGCCGACGATTTCGGCTACGTCGGCGCACAGCAGTACCGGCCCGGCCCGCACGGGCGGCACTAGAACTCGCGAACCCCAGCGGCCCGGCGGCATTACGCCGGGCCGCTTTCGTTCAACGGACGTTGTGTGTGCACGAAGGCACTATTCGGCAGTCACCTGCCGAGCGGCGGTTTCGAAGGCAGTCAGCACAGCGGCGATGGCGGGACGCTTCTCGGCGTGCGGGCGGGTGGCCAGTTCGTAGAGTCGCGCGGCACGAACGCCGGACAGGCGCAGGACCGCCAACTCGGGGTGGGCTACCGCGAAGCGGGGCATGAGGGCTACCGCGTAGTCGGCGGCGACGAGGGTTTCGATTACTCGGAAGTCGTTGAGGCGCTGTGCGATACGTGGCTGGACGCCGGTCATGGTCGCGATCGAGCGGAGCACGTCGTCGACGGGGAAGCCGCCACGGACGCTCAGCCAGGTCTCGTCGGCGAGCTCGGCCGGGGTCACCTCGGAGCGTCCGGCGAGCGGATGTGTCGGGGCGACAACGACATCGGTGGGTTCACGCATGAGCACCCGGGTGGTCACGCGCGGACCGGCGATCGAAGACGCACGCTCGTCGCGATGGGTGAGGACGATGTCGTAGTCCGCGAGCAGGCGCGGTACTTCGGTCGGCGGCAGGTCCACGTCACTGGCGATGACCTCGACGCCGCTGTCGACCATCGCGGGCAGCACATGCGGCAGCAGCAGCGCGGCGCCCGACGGGAACAACGCGACGCGGACCCGTCCGCGCGGCGAGCCACGGTAGTGCGCCATCTCGGCGACGGCCCGTTCCATCGCCGCGAGCACCTCGTCGGCGCGCAAGACAAGCGCATGACCCGCGTCGGTGAGCCGAACCCGGCGGCCGTCGGGCTCCAATAGCGCGACACCAGCCTCCTTGGCGAGCACCTTCAGTTGCTGCGACACCGCCGACGGGGTCATCGACAGCGCCGCCGCGACGGCCGCGATAGTGCCGCGGTCGGCGAATTCACGCAGCACGCGCAGGCGTTCGACCGTCATGGGCGGCCCGACCGGCGCGTTGCCAAGGGGAATCATTCAGGAATACTACATAAATAATGCATATTAATTCGATTGTTCTTATGAGTCTGGCTGCCCACGATAGAAGGCGTGACCAACCGTGACCGCCTGCTCGGCCTTACCGTCGTCCTGCTCTGGGGGCTGAACTTCATCGCCATCCGGGTCGGGCTCGACCATTTCCCACCCTTCTTCTTCGCCGCGCTGCGCTTCGCGGTCATGGCAGTGCCGGTGATCTTGTTCGTGCCCCGCCCGAATGTGCCGCTGCGCTGGCTGTTGCTGTACGGCATCGGGTTCGGCATCCTGCAATTCGCCTTCCTGTTCACCGCGATGCGTGCGGGGATGCCGACCGGATTGGCCTCGCTGGTGCTGCAGTCCTCCGCACCGTTCACGGTCGTCCTCGGCGCACTGTTCCTGCACGAACGGCTCCGGCCGGTCCAGCTCGCCGGCCTCGCGGTAGCAGTGGCGGGCATCGTGGTGATCGGTATCGACCGCACCCAGCAGGCCCCGCTGCTGCCGGTGCTGTTGACGCTCGCGGGCGGGCTCGGCTGGGCCTTCGGAAATATCGGGTCGAGGAAGGCCAGCGCAGGTGGGGGTGTCAACACCCTGCACCTCACGCTGTGGATGACCGTGATCCCACCGATCCCGCTGTTCGCCCTCTCCGCGCTCACCGAGGGCCCGACCACCGGCCTGCAAGCTCTGACCGAGGTCGCCACCCCGACCGGCTGGCCGTCCTTGGTCGCCCTCGCCTACATCGTGGTGCTCGGCACGGCCGCGGGCTCGGGCCTGTGGACCTACCTGATGAGCCGCTACCCAGCAGGCACAGTCGCTCCCCTATCGCTGCTGGTGCCCGTGGTCGGCATCGGCGCCGCGTGGGCCGCCCTGGACGAAACCCCCTCGCCACTGTCGCTGGTCGGCGGATTGATCGTGATCGCAGGAGCATTCGCGGCGACGACCGCCGGCCGGGCTGGCGCGAACAATAAAGCAACGGAACCGGTTTCGACTGACTCTTGCCCACCCGAAGACACACCGGTGCCCGCACCCGCCGGTCGGCTTCGACTGGCGGAGGCCTAGCGTTATTTACCCGGGGCCATCTGTACCGATCAGCAGGGTCATATCGCACGAATCGATCGGCCCACGTAGCACGGGTTCAGTCGTTCGCACCCGGCCTGGCAGGTCGCGGTTTACGGTTAGGCGGCGGTAACCGGGGTGGGGTAGCTGGATCCCGAATAGGCCGCTTTACAGTGTGCAGTGCGTGTTAGACAGGTCCCGAAAAGGCTGGGCAGCAGAGTTGCGCATGGCAGAACAACGATGGTCCGTGTCGCGAAGGACAGTGCTTCGTGGAACGGTTGCGGCGGGGGTAGCGGCAGCGGGGGCCTTGACGGCAGGTGTGCTGAGACCGGCGCCTGCCTCCGGTAGTCCGGGTGGCAGGCGGGTCGCGGTATTCGGTGGTGGGGTCGCGGGGTTGACCGCGGCGCACGAACTCGCCGAGCGTGGTTTCCAGGTCACCGTCTATGAGCGACGCGCGCTCGGCGGCAAAGCACGCAGTATTCCGGTGCCAGGCACCGGGTCGGAGGGACGGCCGGACCTGCCCGGCGAGCACGGGTTCCGTTTCTTTCCCGGCTTCTATCAACACATTCCGGACACGATGCGGCGGATTCCGTTCCCTGGCAATCCGAACGGCGTCTGGAACAACCTGATCGGTGTGCCGGAGGCGCGGTTCGCCAGGCGCGACGGCGACGACTTCCGGCTACCGCTCGGGCCGCGGGCCCGCACGGCATTCACTCCCGAGATGTTCCGGGAGACGGTCGGCGCGGCCATCGCCACGGCGCTGAAAATGCCCGCTGTCGAAGGCATGTACTTCGCCGATCGCCTGCTGGTCTTCAACTCCAGTTGCGACGCCCGCCGGTTCGGGCAGTGGGAACACATGTCCTGGCGCGACTACGTCGGCGGGCACGAGCGCTCCCACGAGTTCCGCGCGCTGCTCTCACGCACCCTGACCAGCATTATGGTCGCCGCCAAGGAAGACGTGGCCAGCGTCCGCACCATCGGCAATATGGGTGAACAGTTCCTCGGCAATCCCTTCGAGATCGGCAACGACGGTGCGCTGGACCGGGTGCTGAACGGTCCTACCAATGCGGTGTGGATCGACCCGTGGGTGCAGCGGTTGCGCGAACTCGGCGTGCAATTCGCGCTCGGCGCCGAGGTGCGCGGGCTAGAGGTGCGTGATCGCCGGATCGCCGGGGCCCGCGTCGTCGACGAGACCGGTGCGCAGCGCAGCGTCGAAGCCGACTATTTCGTGGTGGCGTTGTCCGCCGAGCGGGCCCGCGCGCTGTGGTCGCCGGACGTGCTCGCCGTCCGGTCGGAGCTGGCCGCGATGGACGGACTGTTCGTCGACTGGATGAACGGCATCCAGTTCTATCTGCGCAGGCCCGCGGACATCTCGCGCGGGCACACCGCCTTCATCGACGCGCCGTGGTCGCTCACCTCGATCACCCAGAATCAGCTGTGGACAAGGAAACTCACCGAGTTCGGCGATGGCACCGTGCAGGACTGCCTCTCGGTCGACATCTCCGACTGGAATACCCCGGGCGTGCTGTACGGCAAGACGGCCAAGGAGTGCACGCGCGAGGAGATCGCTCGCGAGGTGTGGGCGCAGATGACCGCGCACCTCAACGACCGCGGTGCGGTGCTGCGGGACGCCGATCTGCATTCGTGGTTCCTCGATCCAGGCATCACCTGGCAAGCAGACCAGCGGCGCAACGCCAACGCCGACCCGTTGCTCATCAATACCGCAGGGTCGTGGGAGTACCGACCGCAGCCGCACGGTGCGCTCGAGAATCTGTTCCTGGCAGGCGATTACGTGCGCACCAATGTCGATCTCGCGACCATGGAGGGCGCCAACGAATCTGCGCGCGCCGCGGTGAACGCGCTACTCGACGTGGCGGGCTCGAACGCCGAGCGCTGCCGCATGTTCACGCTGTATCGCGCCGCCGAGTTGGAGCCGTTGCGCCGGATCGACGCGGATCGCTACGCCGCGGGGCAGCCGAACCTGTTCGACATCCAGATCTGAGTGGCAACGGGTGTGATTGATCTTTCCTCGCCGGAACAGTATTCGATCGCGGGGGTGACGCTGCTGGTGTTTCAATCGAGGTATGCGCGAGATCATCGGCACGGACGAGATCACCAGCCCCACCGACCTCAGGCAGCTGCTCGGCGAAGTCATGCCGCGCGCCGCGAACAAGGAGCGCATCGCACTGCACCCGAGGGACCGCGAATGGATTGCGAATTCGCCGTTCCTGATCATGAGTACCAGCGACACCGACGGTAACTGTGACGCCTCCCCCAAGGGCGATCCAGCTGGTTTCGTGCGGGTACTCGACGATCGAACCCTCGCGATTCCCGAACGCCCCGGCAACCGCCGCGCTGACGGCTACCTCAATATCCTCGCCAACCCCCATATCGGCCTGCTGTTCCTGATCCCCGGCCGCCGCGAAACCCTGCGCATCAACGGCCGCGCCCGCCTGGTGCGCGAGGCACCCTACTTCGACGACATGGTGGTCAAGGGCCATCGCCCGATCCTCGCGGTCGAGGTCCAGATCGAGCAGATCTTTCTGCACTGCGCCAAGGCGTTCATCCGCAGCCACCTGTGGGAGCCGGAGCAGTGGCCGGCCGACACCCTGCCGAGCCCGGCCTGCCTGGTCAAAGAGGTCCACACCGACATCACCGAGTCGGTCGAGGAACTCGAGCGCTACTACTCGCCGGAGAACTACAACGCGAAGCTCTACCGCGACTGACCGGCACGGGCCCCGCACCCACCACATAGACTCGCGGCGTGGCAGATATTTCGGTGCGTGGGCGGCTCGCGCTGCGAGCGGCGGCCGCGGCGTCGTGGGCTTCACAGAAGGCCGGACGCGGCAAAGGCTCGATGATCGGCGGATTGATCGCGCTGAAGATCGATCCGACGGTCATGGATCAGCTCGGCCGTGGCAAGCGCACGGTGCTGGTGACCGGCACCAACGGCAAATCGACCACCACGCGGATGACGACGGCCGCGCTCGGCAGCCTCGGCGAGGTCGCCACACAGGCCGACGGCGCCAATATGGACGCTGGGATCGTTGCCGCGCTGAGCACCCACCTCGGCGCGCCGCTGGCCGCGATCGAGGTGGACGAGCTGCACCTGCCGCACGTCACCGACGCGCTGAACCCGGCCGCCGTCGTGCTGTTGAACCTCAGCCGCGACCAGTTGGATCGGGTCGGCGAGATCAACATGATCGAACGCAAGCTGCGAGCCGGGTTGGCGCGGCATCCCGACGCCGTGGTGATCGCCAATTGCGACGATGTGCTGGTGACGTCCATCGCCTACGACCATCCGAATGTGGTGTGGGTCGCGGCGGGCAGCGGCTGGGCGATGGACGCGACCAGCTGTCCGCGCAGCGGCGAGCCGATCGTGTGGGAGGGCACGCACTGGCGCAGTACCGGCACGGATTTCCAACGCCCGGAACCGGATTGGTGGCTCGACGGCGAAAAACTCTGCGGCCCCGATGAATTGCGATTGCCGCTGCGGCTTGCCCTGCCGGGGCGCGCCAATCGGGGCAATGCCGCGCAGGCGGTGGCCGCGGCGGTCGCGCTCGGCGCGAACCCGGCGACCGCGGCGACCGCGACCGGAACGGTGCGGGAGATCGCGGGCCGCTATCGGACCGTCCAGGTCGGCGAGCACACCGCTCGCCTGCTGCTGGCGAAGAATCCGGCGGGTTGGCAAGAGGCGCTTTCGATGATCGAGCCGACCGCGGCCGGGCTGGTGATCGCGGTGAACGGTCAGGTGCCCGACGGGGAGGATCTGTCCTGGCTGTGGGATGTGCGCTTCGAACACTTCGAGGGCGTACAGGTGGTGGCCGCGGGCGAGCGTGCCACCGATCTCGCGGTCCGCCTCACCTACGCCGGAGTCGAACACACCACGGTTCCGGATCCGTTGCGCGCCATCGCTTCCTGCCCGGCGGGCCGGGTCGAGGTGCTGGCGAACTACACCGCGTTCCGTGATCTCAACCGCGACTTGGAGGGGCGGAAGCCATGAGCGAGCATAGCGTCAGCGTCAGCGAGGTGCGGTCATGACCGAATCGACGGTGCGGATCGGGCTCGTGCTGCCCGATGTGATGGGCACCTACGGCGACGGCGGCAATGCACTGGTGTTGCGTCAGCGGCTGCGGATGCGTGGCCACGACGCCGAGATTGTCGAAATCACGCTGGCCGACCCGGTTCCCGAGTCGCTGGATATCTATACCCTCGGCGGAGCAGAGGATTCGGCACAGCGCCTGGCCACCCGGCATCTGCAGCGCTACCCCGGATTGCAGCAGGCCGCGGCGAAAGGCGCTCCGGTGCTTGCCATCTGCGCTGCCATCCAGGTGCTCGGCAACTGGTATGAGACCTCGTCGGGCGAACGCGTCGACGGTGTCGGCCTCATCGATGTCACCACCGCTCCCCAGCAGCAGCGCGCCATCGGCGAGGTGACCACAACGCCCATGCTCGCCGGTCTGACCGCACCGCTGACCGGGTTCGAAAACCACCGCGGCGGAACCACACTCGGCCCCGACGCGACCGGCCTCGCCCGCGTCACCCGCGGCGTCGGCAACGGGGTCGGCGATGGGCTGGAGGGTGTGGTCCAGGGCTCCACCCTCGGCACCTACATGCACGGCCCTGCCTTGGCCCGCAATCCCGAACTCGCCGACCTGCTGCTCGCTCGCGCCCTCGGTATATCGGAGCTCGCCCCGCTCGACCTCCCCGAGGTCGAACAACTCCGCCGCGAACGCCTGCGGGCCTGACGCTAGATCGCGAGAATGGCGACCTCGTATTTCTGGCAGTAGGGATTTCTTGTGGCCAGCGTGAGGCCTTCACACTTCGCTTGAGCTACGAGCATGCGGTCGAACGGATCCCGATGGATCAACGGGAGGCGCCCGGCCGCGATGGCGTGATCGTGGTTGATCGGCAGCGGAACGAATCCGCTGTCTCGGACACGTTCGGCCAGATCTGCAGGGCCCTGCAGCTTTCCACTTGCTTGCTTGATGGCGATTTCCCATATTGTCGCGGAGCTCAGATAGACATCCAGATCATGGTCGAGCCGTCCCTTCAGATCATCCGACAGCGCAGGGTCGTCGTTCAACCACCACAACACCACATGGGTGTCCAACAGCAAGCTCATGGCAGCACACCGAAGCCGTCGGCGATTGCGGCATTGGTCTCCTCGGAGTCCCAGTCCGGAGCGAGCACTAGTCGGCCGCGCAGCGAACCGCGGCCGGTGCGCTCGGCTCGGCGGACAAGCGGCACGACCTTGGCAACGGGGTGACCGGCACGGCAGATGACGATTTCCTCACCGCGTTCGACCCGCTCGATGATTCGCGACAGGTTTGTCTTGGCTTCGTGGATATTGAATTGTTCCGCCGCGTTACCCGACATGACGCCTCCTTAGCTAAGAGGTTAGTCCAGTATGCGTCGAGAATGCCAGAAAATACTGGCGGCGCCCCAAGGCCGGACCCGATCGGTCAGCTGACCGCGGCGCCACACAATTCGTGGACCAGGCGCATCTTCTCCAGAACCGGGTCGGGCAAGACGAAGGGGTAGAGGTCGGGGTGTCCCATGGAGCGGTTGACCAGGTTGAGGGCCCAGGCCAGTGGCAGCCAGAGGTCGATGATTTTGTCGAAGCCCGCGCGGCCCACTTGCGGGCGGTCGAGGGTAGCGCCCGCCGGCGCGAAGCCGAATGCCGCCGCGGTGTCGAGGGTGTCGCGGATGTGCAGGTAGTGGGCGAAGGTTTCGGCCCAGTCTTCGGCGGCGTGCATGGTGGCGTAGGAGGAGACGTACCTGGTGTCCCAGCCGGGCGGGGCGCCCTCGACGTAGTGGCGATCCAGCGCGGCCTGATAGTCGGCGAACGGGTCGCCGAAGAGATTCCGGAAGCGTTGCAGCGCATCGTCATCAGCGACGAGAACAGCGAAATAATAGTGGCCGATCTCGTGACGGAAGTGACCGAGCAGGGTGCGGTACGGCTCGTCCATTTCGATGCGCAGCTGCTCGCGATGCGGATCGTTGGCCTCGGCGAGGTCCAGCGTGATCACGCCGTTCTTGTGTCCGGTGGTGACCTTGTCGGTTGCGCTCGACAGCAGGTCGAAAGCCAGACCGGTGTGCGGGTTCTGGTCGCGGCCGACGATCGGCAGTCCGAGTTCCGCCAATTCCATGATCAACCGTCGCTTGGCCGCCTCGGCCTCGGCGAAGGCCTGCAGTCCCGCCGCGTCGTCGTCATTGGGACGGATGCGGGTCAGCCGACAGGACTCACAGAGCAAAGGACCACCTCTGCGGCGAAGCGGCGCGCCCGGCGATGCCGAATCCTGCTGCGAGGGCGAACCCCCGGCCTGGTCGCCGGAAGCAGACGGGTTGTCGGAGACTTGCACCAGCCAATTGCATTGCGCCACATGCAGGTTGTCGCACAGTTGGAAGATGCGGCCATCCACCGCACCAGCCGGATGACGGTTCGACTCCTCAGGGGTGGCAGCCGATATCACCAGTAGTGCGCGATCGGCGAGGCTGAAACCCAGTGGGCTGGAACAGGACAGGCACACCGAGTTCTCGAAGGCCAGCTGCTGGCCACAATTGGGGCAGGTGAAATCGCGCACGGCGCTACCCCGCTACCGGAGCGACATCGACCGAGACGGTAATGGAGCTCTCCTTGGCGTCGGTGTAGATGATGCCGCGCAGCGGTGGCACGTCGGCATAGTCGCGGCCCCACGCCACAGTGACATAGCGCTCGTCGGCGAGCTGATCGTTGGTGGGGTCGAAGGCGATCCAGCGACCGGTCCGGTCGTATGCGGCGTCACCGGGCACCCACACCGCCGACCAGGCATGCGTGGCATCGGCGCCGACCATCCGTTCCTTGCCCGGCGGCGGATCGGTTGCGAGATAACCCGATACGTATCGGGCGGCAAGGCCGTGCGAGCGCAGGCAGGCGACACCGATCCTGGCGAAGTCCTGACAGACACCCGCCCGCGCGGCGAACACGTCGGCGACCTTGGTGGAGACGGTCGTGGAGCCCGACTTGTAGGTGAAGTCGGCGTAGATGCGGCTGTTCAACTCTCGCACCGCTTCCAGCAGCGGCCTTTCGGGAGTCAGGGATTCGGCCGCGTACGCCGTGACCTCCGGGGTGATCTCGGGCGGTTGCAGGTCCAGGGTGAACTCGAACGCCAGCGGTCCGTTGGTGGCAGTCGGACGGGCGTTCTCCCATGGGTCGGCGGCCGGGCCGATATCGGTATGGTCCGGCCTGTCCACCTCGACCACGGATGCGCCGGTGACCACGAGAGCCCGATGTTCGGCCGTGACATGGAAATACGAGGTGGTGTTGCCGTAGACATCGGTCCCGATCGACCGATCCGACGGCACCGGATCAATGTCGATCTCATGCGAAAGCAGTCGCTGCCCTGGGTATTCCCGTGGCGTCAGATACGCGCGCCCATACGAACTGGTCACCTCGTCGGAGTACGAGTACGTGGTTCGATGCGCCACTCGATAGCGACGAGCGGAACCATTGCCGCTGATCATCCGACAACCCGTGTGCTGCCCCACAGCGGCTGTATACCCGCCGGCAGCGCCAATCTCGTGGTCTCGAACGATTCGGAAATTTTCCGCAGCCGCAAATGCACACCCTCCAGGAGCTCCGCCAATTCGGTCCGCTTACCGTCGGCATCGGTGACGTCCAACTCGTCCGGGTCGACCCGGCGCAGCATCCGCTGCGCGTCGGCAAGCAACCGTTGTGGCCGCGACGATCCGGACGTCGCGGGCAGCGCCTGGAAGTCCACCTCGAGTTGCTCCAGCTGATAGGCCAGCGATCGCGGATTGGCCTCGTCGAACAACAACAGCCCGGCGACCGCCGAGACGCGCACCGAATCCCGGTGCCGCCGACGGTAACTCACCGAGGACTCGGTGGATCGCAGCACCGCTTCGGTCACCATCCGCTCGGCCTCCGCCGGGTAGGTCTCGGTCAACGCCGCCGACAACAGCGCGGTGAGCGCTATTCCGCGTTCGATGCGCTTGCCGATATCCATGACGTACCAACCGGTGTCGCGCACCAGCGATTCGGCGCCGATCCCCGACAGCGACAGCAATGCCGCGAGCGACAATGAATGCACCGCCGACAGCGCGGTCTCCTGATCTCCCCCGGTGCCGCGGTACTCGTCCAACGCGCGATCGACCGCACTCAGAATCATCCAGGTGTCAGCGGACAATTGATCACGTACCGCCCGGGCCGCCGACCCGTACCGGTCGATCGCGAAGGCCAGCGAACCCGGGGTATTCCGATCGATGGTGAGCCGCACGAGGTAATCGTGCCCTTCTCGCGAGGCACCTGCGACCGCCGGCCGGCCGCCGGCCGCCGACTCCGCACTCACCGTCGGACTCGATGACGCCGACTGTTGTTGCACCGCAGAGCTGCTCGCTGCCTTCGGCTCTTCGGTCGAATCCGATTCCGCCCCTTCGGCATCGGAGAAGCCGTCGTCCGGGGCAAGCGTGCCCGTGGTCCGAGCCAGGGCAGACATGAGGGCGGGCACCGCGTCCGCACCTTCGAGCCACGGGCGGTAGCGGAAGTCCTGGTATTTGTCGTGGGTCGCGATGAGCAGGCGCACCACCGATTCGGCTCGTTCGCTGTAGCGGCCCATCCAGAAGAGGTCGTTGAGTACGCGGGGTGAGCTGACAGTTTCGAGGGCGGGGGCACGGCGCTCGCGTTCCTCGTGAACGGGCTCGGTGGCGATGGCAGCGACAGCGGTGGGGGCGGCGCGAACCCAAATGTCTTTGGCGGCAACCTTGATGACCACCCGCTCCGGCTGCAAGCGCTGGCGCAATTGACCGAGTCCGCCCGCCATCGCCGTATAGCCGCCGCGCCTGGCCAGCGAGAACAGCCGCATCCCGACCGGCGCCGAGGCGAGACCGCCGTAGCCCTGTACCGCGGGCGCCACCGAGAACTGGGCCGGGTCCTGGCCAACCCATTGCCAGCCACGGGCCTCGATCCGCGCCGCGAGTTCCGCGCGTTGCTCGGCGGAAAGTTCGGGACCGAACTTGGTGGACCCGTCGACGGCCGAGCGAATGATGAGGCGATCCAGGTTCGCGATCAGGTGCGATCGCTCGGCGTCGTCACCACCCCAGTACGACGGCGCACTGTCGAGCGTCAACTCTTCGCCGAGCAGTGCCCGCGAGATCCGCGGCAGGAATCCGGTCAACGCGGGATTCTCCAGCAGGCCGCTGCCGAGCGTGTTCACCACGGTCACCGCGCCTCTGCGCAACACCTCCACCAAGCCGACCACACCGAGCCGGGAATCGGGGCGCAGGTCGAGCGGATCGGAGAATTCGGCGTCCACGCGGCGCAACACCACATCGACTCGCTTCAATGTGCCGAGTGAGCGCATCCACAGCGCACCGTCACGCACCACCAGATCCGCGCTCTCGACCAGGGGAAAGCCCAATGTCGATGCGAGATAGGCCTGATCGAAGGCGGTTTCGGAGTGCACACCCGGACTCAGCACCACGACGACGGGGTCGTCCTCGCCGGTCGGGGCGGATTCGATCAGCATCAACCGCATCGCCCGCGCGAACGGGGTGAGTGGACGCGGATTGGAATGCTCGAACGCCTCCGGAATCGCGGTGGAGACCACCCGGCGATCCGCCAGCGCGTAGCCCGCGCCGGACGGCGCCTGCGCCCAGTCGGCGATAGCGCGGAACTGACCATCGCTCCACCTGCTGATATCGCAGGCATGCAGGAACAATTGATGCCGCCCAGGCACCGTGATGCCGTGCGCGGCTCGAACGTAGCCACTGTTGCCGAACACCACCTCGGGCGGCAGCAGGCCCGAGGTGATGGTGCGCCGTGCGCCGTAGATGTCGGTGAGCACCTCGTCGAGCACTCGCGAGCGCTGCACCAGGCCCGCCTCCAGCCGGGTCCAGTCATCCGCGGAGACCAGCAGCGGAATGGGGTCGAGCCGCCACGGTGTCGGCAGCGCCGGGTCCTGCGGCGAGATCACCTCGGTGTAGTAGATGCCGTCGTCGTCGATCAGCCTGCGCACCCGGCTGTCGAGCCTGCCGAGCCCGGTCGTGCCGAGCTCGACGAAGTCGGCCGAGAGCTCCGACCACATGCGCCGTACTCGGCCGTCGGCGTCGACGAGCTCGTCGTAGTAGCCGTTCATGGGTCGGCCGCATTCGTCGAATGCCGCGCTGTCCACACCCTCCGCGCGGTAGCGCGCGAACTGTTCGGCGATCTGTTCGCGCACGTCGAGCTGGTTGTCGTCGTGTGGCGGCTCCAGTCGAGCAGTATCCCCCTTGGCCTCCGCACGCTGCGCTTCGTCGCGCATTGTCACCGCGCCGACCTCACTTCCGCTGCCAGAGGTTGCCGTAGCACGCCGGGTGGACGCACATCCGACCTACCGATCGCTGACCAGTCCCCACACCGTCCGGGCCCGACGAAGGTCGAGAATGCCCGGCGCACCGATGTCGGTGGACTGTGCTGCCATCTTCGCACGTAGTTGCCCCGGATCGACCCGAGCTGTGGTGTGCCCGGCCGCCTCGAAGCGACGGTTGCGGCGCGATTGCGCGGCAACGGCGTTCACCGGCGGGTCGTCGAAGGCCATGCCACCGGGGTGCGCGACATGATAGGTGCAGCCGCCACGCGACAGCCCGGTCTCGGCGTCGATCAGGTCGAAGACCAGCGGCGCGTCGACGGTGATCGACGGATGCAGTGAGTTCGGCGGCTGCCAAGCCCGGTAGCGCACCCCGGCCACCTGCACATCGGCCTTGCCGGTGGCAAGCAGCGGTACCGGCATGCCGTTGCAGGTCACCACGTAGCGGTCGCGATCGGCACCGACCACTCGCACCTGCAACCGCTCCACCGAGGAGTCGACGTAACGGGAAGTGCCGGTGGCAGAGGTCTGCTCGCCGAGGGTGTGCCACGGTTCGATCGCGCCGCGCAGTTCGATCTCGACATCGCCGAGCACGACGGTGCCGATGCGCGGGAAACGGAATTCGGTGAACGGGTCGAGCCAGCTGGTGTCGAAATCGATGCCGTACTCGCGCAGGTCCGCGGCGACCTCGGCGATGTCGGCCATCAAGAAATGCGGAAGCAGGTAGCGGCCGTGCAGATTCGCGCCGTGTCGAATCAGCTTCGCCCGCAATGGTTGTGCCAAGAACCGGGCAACCAGGCCGCGCACCAGCAGCGACTGCACCATCGCCATCTGGAAATGCGGTGGCATCTCGAAGCCGCGCAACTCCACCAATCCGAGCCTGCCCCTTGCGGTTTCGGGGCTGTAGAGCTTATCGATGCAGAACTCGGCGCGGTGGGTGTTGCCGGTCAGGTCGGTGAGCAGGTGGCGCAGTGCGCGATCGACATACCAGGGCGGGGCGTCCTCGGACACGGAATCCTTGCTCAGCCGGGCTATTTCGGCGAACGCGATCTCCAGCTCGTACAGTGCGTCCTCACGACCCTCGTCCACGCGCGGGGCTTGCGAGGTGGGACCGACGAACCGGCCCGCGAACAGGTAGGACAACGCCGGGTGCCGCTGCCAGTAGGTGAGCATGGATACCAGCAGGTCGGGGCGGCGCAGCAGTGGCGAGCGAGCGGGCGTCACGCCGCCGAGGGTGATGTGGTTCCCGCCACCGGTGCCGCTGTGGCTGCCGTCGACATCGAACGACTCCGTGCTCAGCCTGGCCAGCCTGGCCTGCTCGTACAGCGTCGACAGCAGCTCGGACTGCTCGGCGAACGAGACCGTCGGCTGCACGTTCACCTCGATCACCCCGGGGTCCGGAGTCACCGACAAGGTGCGCAGCCGGGCATCGACCGGCGGTGCGTAACCCTCCAGCACCACCGGCTGACCGGACGGACCGAGCCCCGCGGCGGCGGTCTCGACACGTCGCACCAGATCGAGGAAGTCGTCGAGTTCCTCGAGCGGCGGCAGGAAAACATGCAGTCTGCCGTTGCGCACCTCGCCGACCAGTGCGGTGGTCGGTTCCCAGTCCGGGTCTTCGACCACCGCGGGCGGTTCGGCCCGTGCGATCTGCAGTGGTCCGACGAACAGCGGGTCACGGTCCGGACGCGTGCGCGGCGTGTGCCAGGAGACGGAATCCAGCGGCAGTCGCAGCCCGGCCGGAGAATCACCGTCGGACAACACGATTCGACCCTCGGGGTGCTCCGGCGACCCGCCCCGCCGCAACCGCCAGTCGCCGCTGGCCCACCCGGAGCCGTCCTCGCGGCGATACAGCGGCAGCACATATGCGGCGGGTTCGGTCACCGCGGCATCGAGCTTCGCGAGTAGCTCCCGGCGCGCCTGCGCCGAATCCTCATCCGGCTCGAGATCGTCGAAGGAGGCCACCGGGTCACCGACCGGCGCACGAACCACACCCGCCAGCCGAGCAAGCGGATCCTCGAAGGCCGGCCGGACCTGCGTATCCGGCAGACCGATACTCGCGGCGACATGAGCGATCAGCGCACGCGCCGAGCCGGGGTCGGCGGGTGCGGGAAATGGCGTGCGCCGAACCGCCACACGGTCAACGGACCTGTTCCCCGCGCACCCATCCGACTCCCCCGAACCCGCATCGAACACGACCGAGGTATCGACCACGCGCACTGCATTGCCCTCCAGCGCCACATGTTCGGCCATCGGCTCAATGCTCAGCACGACGCCTTCCCGCGACCGGTCGATGTGCCGCGGTGCCGACCACGGGTCGATGAGCAGATCGGGCCGGGTCCACACCGGCTCGTCGTCGGCGCGCCAGGCGACGGCGATCTCCCAGCGCGGCAACGGTTCTCCCGGGTACCACTTGCCCTGCCGATACTGGACGAGACCGGTCGGGGCGTAGATCCGGCGCAGCCGGTCGGCCAGATCGATTGCGCGTTCGCGCTTGTGCGTGCCGTCGGCCTCGGTCGTCCATTCCGGGCTGGTCTGGTCATCGATCGAGACGAAGGTCGGCTCGCCGCCGATGGTCAGACCGACCTGTTCGGCGGCCATCCGCGCGTCGACCGCAGCACCGGCCGCGGTGATCCGCTCCCACTGGGACCCGGTGTAGGGCAACGTGACTCGCGGGTCTTCATGGACCCGCCGGACGGTGTTGGCGAAGTCCATGGTCGCCTCGGTCGGTCCGGTCGCACCGGTGATCGCGGCCGACGAGGTCGGATGCGGTGTCGCGGCCAGCGGAATATGCCCCTCGCCCGCGAACAGACCCGAGGTGGGATCCAGCCCGACCCAGCCGGCACCGGGCAGATACGCCTCCGTCCACGCGTGCAGATCGGTGAAATCGGCGGGCGGACCCGACGGTCCGTCGAGTGCGGGAACGTCCTGGGCCAACTGCACCAGATACCCCGAGACGAACCGAGCGGCCAAGCCGAGTTCGCGCAGGACGGACACCAGCAGCCAGGCCGAATCGCGGCACGACCCGATCGCGCTGCGCAACGTGTGGTCGGGCGACTGCACCCCGGGTTCCATCCGGATCGTGTAGCCGACATCCTGACGCAACGCCTGATTGATCGCGACCAGGAAGTCGATGGTGCGCGGCTGATCGCTCGGCGCATGGGTGCGCACCCAGTCGCGAACCAACTCGCCTGGCCCCGAGCCCGGTCCCGATTCGTCCACCGGCCGCAGATACGGCTCCAGATCCGCGATCAGTTCCCTGTGGTAGCCGAACGGAAAGTGCTCGGCATAGTCCTCGATGAAGAAGTCGAACGGGTTGATGACCTCGAGGTCGGCGATCAGCCCGACGGTGATGGACAACTCGCGGGCCGGATTCGGAAAAACCAGCCGGGCAAGGAAATTGCCGAACGCGTCCTGCTGCCAGTTGCGGAAGTGGTCGGCGGGCGTCACCCGCATCGAGTAGGCGTCGATTCTGGTCCTGGAATGCGGCGCGGGCCGCAGCCGCACCACGTGGGGATGAATCTCCACGAGACGGTCGAAGCTGTAGGTGGTCCGGTGTTCGAGTGACACCTTGATGCCCATGCAGCAAGTTCACCACACCACGCCGCGCACGCGGAGGGACATGGATCGCCAGTGTCCGGACAGTCGCGTTCTCGATGCCGCAGCGCGACACGCAGCCGACCTCCCACCGCCCGACTCACATGGGTGCTATGACCGAATTACGAACCGATCTCGTCTGGAGGTCACATGCGCGCACTCACGTGTCGATCCTGCGAAACCGCCGTCGACCACTGCCACGGCACCCTCATCGTCCACCTGAGCCGGATCGCCGAATGCACTGATGAAAACTGCATCGATCCAGACCACGCCCGCCACACCTTCGTTGTCGACTGTGCCGATGTCGCGGGTGGTTGCGCGTGCGCGGCACCGGCCATCGACGCCACACGCTCCGCCTGAACGCGTGGGTGGCCCGCGATCCTCGCCCCCGTACCCTGGCCGGGTGAACTACGACCTCGTCTTGTTGCCATCCGGTGCCGCTTCGACGCTCGCGGAAGTGGACACCTACCTGTCCACCCAGCAGGGGCTGGCCGAGACGGACGTGGTCGCGATGCTGGCGGCGGAACTGAACAAACGCAATGCCGAATTACCCGAGGAAGACCATTTCCTCGGGGCGGATTCGGTCGGTGGCGCGGCAACCGGCGCGGTACTGCACGTGCCTTGCCCCTATGACGCGATCGGATATGTCCGCCAGCTGCTGTTCGCGCTCGCGACACCGCTGAACTACGCGATCTACGACCCCCAGCTCGCCTGGCTGATCGATCCGGCCGGGAGCGTTCCTGCCACGGTCACGCACGGCGGCGCTGGCGAATTCCCCTATCTCACCGAGGCACTCGCGCAGCTGTGGGTTTCCGAGCTCGCCCCGCCGAACCCCTATCTGATCGTCGAGCGCGCCGACCAGGTCTACATGCAGACCTACCGCGCCGAATCGGGGATATTCACCGTGGAGTACCGAGATGGCGCTCCCAACAAGCACTTCGGCACCACACTCAGCGACGCCTCGGCGGTCGCGGCCCTGATCTGGGAGTGGGCCACCGACGACCGCACCCGGCTGCAGACACTCCCCTGGACCCGAGTCGAGCTCTGATCCGAATACGCATTCCGGCACAGCGCCGGCGGCTCACTGATTTTGGACGGCGAGACGACCCGCAAGCGCGATGAAGGACGCGCCGAAGGCGCGCCGCATCCAGGTGACCACGATCGGGCGGGAGATGACGTGGTTGCGCACGGCCGCGGCGCAGGCGCCGTACACGGCGAACACGACGAACGTGGCGAGCATGAAGATCGCGCTCAGTTCGAGCATGCGCGCCAACGCATTCGGCGCACCGGTCGGCACGAACTGGGGCAAGAAGGCGAAGAAGAAGATCGTCAGCTTCGGGTTGAGGATATTGAGCAGCACCGCCGCCGTGATCACCTGGCGGGCCGACGGCGCGGTGCGCCCGGCGGGCGCATCCTCCGGTACGGCGAGAGCCCCCTTGTCACGGAAGGTGTTCCATGCCATATACAGCAGGTAGGCGACGCCGAGGTACTTCAACGTCTGGAAGGCGACCGCGCTCGCGTTGAGCAGTGCGGCCAGACCGGTCACCGCCGCGATCATGTGCGGGACGATGCCGAGCGTGCAGCCGAAGGCCGCGATCGCGCTGGCCCGTGCACCACGTGATAGCCCGGCAGCCAGCGTGAAAAGCACGCCGGTACCGGGTGTGGCAACGATGACGAGCGTGGTCAGCAGAAACTCGATGCTCATCCCCGACACAGTAACCCGCGTCCGGCGAAGCGCAACCCCTTCGAAGCACGGCTCGAACTACAGCGCGCGACGCCCCGACAGCGCGCGACCCAGCGTCAGCTCGTCCGCGAACTCCAGATCGCCGCCCATCGGCAGCCCGGAGGCCAGGCGGGTCACGCTGAGTCCGGGGAAATCGCGCAGCATCCGCACGAGGTAGGTGGCCGTCGCTTCGCCCTCGGTGTTCGGGTCGGTCGCGATGATCACCTCGGTGACGTCGATGCCGTCTTCCTGATTTCCGATGCGCGCCAACAGTTCTCGAATCCGCAGCTGGTCCGGACCGATGCCACTGAGCGGATCGAGCGCACCGCCGAGCACGTGGTAGCGGCCGCGGAACTCGCGGGTGCGCTCGATGGCCTGCACGTCCTTCGGCTCCTCGACCACGCAGATCATGGTGCGGTCACGGCGCGGGTCGGCGCAGATGCGGCACATTTCGTTATCGGAGACCGTGCCACAGACCACGCAGAACTGCACGCCGTCGCGCACCTTCTGCAACGCGGCCTGCAACCGGTCGATCTCCGGCGGCTCCACCTGCAAAAAGTGAAAGGCTATGCGCTGCGCGCTCTTCGGACCGATGCCGGGCAGTTTGCCGAGCTCATCGATCAGATCCTGAACCGGACCCTCGTACAACTGCTACGTCCCCGGATCAGAAGTCCGGCAGACCGGGCAGCGAGCCGCCACCCGCCAGCGGACCGAGCCGCTCGGACGCCATCTGCTGCGCATTGGCCATCGCGGCGTTGACCGCACCGATCACCAGGTCCTGCAGTCCCTCGATATCGTCGGGGTCGACGATCTTCGGATCGATGGTCAGCGAAATCACCTCGCCGGAGGCTTTGATCGTCACCTTGACCAGTCCACCGCCGGCTTGACCCTCCACTTCGGTCGCCGCTATCTCGGCCTGGGCCTCCATCACCGCCTGCTGCATCTGCTGCGCCTGAGCGAGTAACTGCTGCATGTCGAACTGACCACCGGGCTGCACGGCTTGTCCTCTCTGCGGAAGTGTCGCCGTCCAGCGTAGCCCCGGATCGATCGTGCCCCGGATCGGCATGGTGCTCGTCTTTCGCCGTCCCGCGTTCGCCCGCCTGGAGTCAGGTAACGGATTGGTTGCCAAAGGTCAGTCGCGAGGGTTGTCGGCCTACGATCGAGGCGGCCAGAGACCGGTGTGACAAGTCTGGAGGCAGCATGAGCACAAACCGAGCACTCATTCTGAGCATCCTCTCGCTTTCCCTGGGATTTTCCAGCGTATTCGCTGTTTCTTCGGCAACGGCGGACTCCGGAGTCGGAGGTGTATCCGACTATGGCGGAGGGTGCCTGCTCGATCCGGGCAATCGCGCAGCGACAATAGATTCGCTGCGATTTCGCTGCTCCGCCGATCAGCAGGATGCGATCTTCAATGACGCGCCACGCGGCGCGGTTCCGATGGGTGCGAAGAACGGCTGGGTCATCCGCCCGGTGGACATGCGGTCCTGGACCCCTGCCGTCTGGATCGGTAAGACCTTCTACACCAGCTCCGACGGCGGCTACCTGATGAACAGAATTACGGGTGCGGGCATCGAGGGCTGGCGCGCCGATGTGTACAGCGCCCCCGCGATCCTGGACGGCGGGCCGACCTGGGCGCTGAACTATGCCCCTTCCCCGACGCCGCAGGTCTACGACGAGATCCGGGAGATCACACCGGGCGTCTGGTTCGGTTACTCGTGGTGGCGCGAATCCGCCTCACCGAGGATGATGCTGAGCTTCGCCCTCGCGACGCCGTAACCGTCGCCCGCGACGTTGAACCCGGGCCCCGGCGAACAATTTTCGAGTTCATACAGATCTCGAGTTGGACACTCCTATCGGCGATCCCCGATCCAACCGGCAGCTCCGCCTTACCCTCGAACTGCGGCGGAGACCTGACGCGGTGAGTTTCTGGAGACAGCTGTGAGCACAAGCCGAGTAGTCCTGCTGAGCGCCCTGACATTTTCCCTGGGCTTTCCGAGTCTCTTCCTCGGGTTCGACTCCCCCGCAGCCTCGGCGGACTCCGGCGTCACAGCGGACTCCGACGTCGCGGCGGCGGCAGACTACGGCGGTGGCTGCGTCCTCTATCCCGACAACCGCGCCGCGACCATCGACTCGCTGCGGTCGCGCTGCGGGCCCGCGCAGCAAGACGCCATCTTCCGTGACGCGACGCAGGGCGAGGCCCCGATGGGTGTGAAGGACGGCTGGGTGATCAGACCACCTGCCGTGCAGTCGATCGCCCGCACGTTCTGGATCGGCAAGACCTTCTACACCGGCCCCGACGGCGGCTACCTGATGAACAGAATTACGGGTGCAGGCATCGAGGGCTGGCGCGCCGATGTGTACAGCGCCCCCGCCATCACCGACGGAATGCCGACCTGGGCCCTCAACTACACCCCATCCCCGACACCACCCGTCTACGACGAGATCCGTGAGGTCACCCCCGGCGTCTGGTTCGGCTACTCCTGGTGGCGCGGCGCCCTCCAGACCACACTGCTGCTGACCTTCGCTATCGCGACACCGTAAGCCGGACTGGGTCGCTTGACTCTCCCCTCACTGGAGGGTGTTCGCTGAGAGGCATGACAGCGACCGTCTCCATCGGGGAGTTCGCCAGGCTGACCTATTTCAGCGTGAAGACGCTCCGGTACTACCACGACATCGAGCTGCTCGAGCCCGTCGCGGTCGATCCTGGGTCCGGGTACCGGAGGTACTCGACCGATCAGGTCGCGCAGGCCCATTTGATCCGGCGACTGCGCGAATTGGATATGCCGCTACCCGAGATCAAGGGCCTACTGGCCGCCCCGGACGAGGGCGCCAGAAACGCCGCCCTGCGTGCGCACCTGGCACGAATGGAAGCGGAACTGCAGCGCACGAGAGACGTGGTCGCCTCGTTGCGATCGCTGCTCACACCCGCCGCGCCGATCGCCGTCGAATACCGTTCGATTCCGGCGGTGCCGGTCATCGCGTTCGTCGACACGGTCACCAGGGCGGCAATCGGCCCGTGGTGCGAGTCGGCATTCTCGCTGCTATACGAGACGCTCGAGGCCGCGAAGGTGGCGCCGGCCGGTATCGCGGGCGCCACCTACTCGATGGAGTTCTTCGCCGACGAAGAGGGCGAGGTCGTCGCCTTCGTCCCGGTCCCCGTGGGCACCCGGATAGACCTGCCGGAGGAACTCGCGCTCATCGAACTACCGGCCCGCCGATTCGCGGTCGCCGTGCACAACGGATCGTTCGACGATTTCGATCGCACCTACGGCGCGCTCGGCAGCCATGTCGCCGAAAACGACAGTGCGCTGGTCGAACCCGTCCGTGAGCTGTATGTGCTCGGCCCCGGCGATATCGACGATCCCCGTGCCTACCGAACCGAAGTCTGCTGGCCCATCGGCCTGCTCTGAATAGGAGAATCTCGATGACACTCGCACTCGGACACGTCACATTCGACTGTCACGACGCCGCCGCCCTTGCGGGCTTCTGGTCCGAACTGCTGGACAAGCCGGTGGATCCGGAGGCGAGCGTCCAGTTCGCCACGGTGGGCAGCGGCTCCGGTCTGTCGCCGATCCTGATGTTCATTCAGGTGCCGGACAAGACGCCCGGCAAGAACGTGATCCATCTCGACTTCCACGCCGCCGACTGGCGCGAGCAGATCGATCGGGCAATCAGCCTCGGCGCCAAGCACATCGGCGACTTCGACGAGTTCGGCGCGAAGTGGGCGACGCTGGCCGACCCGGAGGGCAACCTCTTCGATATCGGCGCGGCGTAATCCACGACCCGACACCGGAGCCCCGGCTTTTCGCCGGGGCCCTCGGTGTCTGTCAGGCCAGTTCGCGCTGCAGGTTGCCCAGCACCTCGGCCTGAATCTTCTTCAGGCCCAACGGCGCGAAGATTCCTTCGAAGATGCCGGCGACGCCGCCCGCACCCTTCCACGACGTGCGCAGCGTGACCTGCGAACCCGAACCGTCGGGGGTCACTGTCCAGGTGTTCACCATCGTCGAGTTCGAATCACGCTCGGTCACCATCGAATCCGACACCGAGACAACGGCATGTACGTTGCGGGTGCGCTTCTCGGTGGCCTTCAGCGTCCACTCGGCCACGGTGCCGGCACCCTTGCCGCCCTCGATGACCTTGTAGTCGCTGTAGTGCGGAGAGAGGATGCGGGGACGCACCGTCTCGTAGTCCGCAATGGCCTCGAGCACACGCTGCGGATCCGCCGAGACGGCGATCGAACTGCTGGCGCTGACCTGTCCCACAATGAGCTCCCTTGTCCGGATGCGGCGTATTTCGAGCGACCTGCAAAGCAGTCGCAAGTGGTGCCCACCCCATCCTGCCCTGTCCCGCTCCCCGCGCGCCGTTCAGGTTCGGCTGCGCCGCACCTGCAGCACTGCTAGGCTCCCGCCAGGTGCACCGGGAGGGTACCCGCCACTGTCGGCAGAGCCCCGGTATTCCCGATGCAACAGATGCGTGACATTTATCCCTCGTCAGCGGCCTCACGGTGGCTGAGCATTGAGGTGCGTACTAGCGTCGAGGGGTGGCAGTGAGTCTGTTGGGGAAGGCCGGACACGCATCGGCCGCACACGAATCAGGGTTCGCCGCGCATCGTGCGGGAGTCGACCGCCTACTGGCGAGTTACCGCGCGATACCCGACGCCGCGAACGTCAGGCTGGCGAAGAAGACATCGAATCTGTTTCGGGCCAGAGCCAAGAACCCCGCGCCCGGCCTCGACGTTTCCGGCTTGGCCAAGGTGATCGCGGTGGACCCCGTCGCGAAGACCGCCGACGTGGCCGGGATGACCACCTACGAGAATCTGGTCGCCGCCACCCTGCCGTATGGGCTGGCGCCGCTGGTGGTTCCGCAGCTCAAGACGATCACCCTCGGCGGCGCGGTCACCGGCCTCGGCATCGAGTCCACCTCGTTCCGCAACGGCCTGCCGCACGAGTCGGTGCTGGAAATGGACGTGCTGACCGGCGCGGGCGAGATCGTCACCGCGACACCGAACGGCGAGAATGCGGCGCTGTTCCGCGGCTTTCCGAACTCCTACGGCACGCTCGGCTACACCGTCCGTCTGAAGATCGAGCTCGAGACCGTCCAGCCGTACGTGGCGCTGCGGCACCTGCGCTTCCACGACCTGCGTGAGCTGGAAGCCACGCTGGCCGAGATCGTCACCGCGAAGACTTACGACGGCGAACGCGTCGACTACCTCGACGGTGTCGTGTTCACCGCCGAGGAGAGCTACCTGACCCTCGGCAGGCAGACCGACGAGCCGGGCCCGGTCAGCGACTACACCGATATGGACATCTACTACCGGTCCATCCAGCACGATTCCGCCGAGCCGAAGCATGACCGGCTGACCATCCACGACTACCTGTGGCGCTGGGACACCGACTGGTTCTGGTGCTCCCGCGCGTTCGGCGCGCAGAACCCGAAGTACCGCAGGTTCTGGCCGAAGCGCTACCGGCGCAGCAGCTTCTATTGGAAGCTCATCGCGCTCGACCACCGTTACCACATCGGCGACCGGATGGAGGCCCGCCAGGGCAACCTGCCGCGCGAGCGCGTCGTGCAGGATATCGAGGTGCCGGTCGAGCGGACCGCCGACTTCGTCGAGTGGTTCCTGCGCGAGATCCCGATCGAGCCGCTCTGGTTGTGCCCGCTGCGGCTGCGTGATACCGGCGAGGAGGCCAGGGCCGGGCGACCGTGGCCGCTGTACCCGCTGGAGCCGAACCGCACCTATGTGAACGTCGGATTCTGGTCGGCCGTTCCGACCATCGCGGGTCAGCCCGAGGGTGCGGCCAACCGCGCCATCGAACAGACGGTCACCGAGTTCGACGGCCATAAGTCCCTGTACTCGGATTCGTACTACGGCAAAGATGAATTCGCGGCCCTGTACGGCGGCGAGATGTACACCGAATTGAAGAAGCGCTACGACCCGGACCAGCGGCTGCTGGACCTGTACTCGAAGGCGGTGCAACGCAAATGACTACATTCAAGGACCGTTCCGATGTCTTCGCCGATCTCGGAACCAAGCTCAGCATTGCCGAGGTTTTCGAAACGCTGCTCGACGGCGACATCCCGATCCGCTTCACCGCCTACGACGGCAGTGCGACCGGCCCGGAGGACTCGGAGTTCGCTCTTGAAGTGAAGACCCCGCGCGGCATCAATTACCTGGCGACCGCCCCCGGCGATCTCGGTATGGCCCGCGCCTACATCTCCGGCGACATGACCGCCATCGGCGTGCATCCCGGCGATCCGTACGAGATCCTCAAAGCGATGGAAGCGCTGAAATTCCATCGTCCCTCGGCGCTGGCCCTGGTGACCATCGCCCGATCGCTCGGCTGGGAGCGGCTGCGCCCGATCGCGCCGCCGCCGCAGGAGACCCTGCCGCGCTGGCGTCGGATCGCGCTGGAGGGCCTGCGCCACTCCAAGACTCGCGACGCCGAGGCCATCCACCACCACTACGACGTCTCGAACACCTTTTACGAGTACGTCCTCGGCCCGTCGATGACCTACACCTGCGCGGTCTACGACGACGAGCAGTGGACGCTGGAGCAGGCGCAGGAGAATAAGTACCGCCTGGTGTTCGACAAGCTGCGCCTGAAGGCAGGCGACCGGCTGCTCGACATCGGCTGTGGCTGGGGCGGCATGGTCCGCTACGCGGCCAAGCGCGGCGTCAAGGTCATCGGCGCGACGCTCTCGGCCGAGCAGGCCGAGTGGGCACAGCAGAGGATCGCCGAGGATGGTCTGTCCGAGCTGGCCGAGGTTCGCCACTCCGACTACCGCGATATCCCCGAGGTCGGCTTCGACGCCGTGTCCTCGATCGGGTTGACCGAACACATCGGCGTGCACAACTACCCGTTCTACTTCGAATACATCCAGGGCAAGCTGCGTGACGGTGGCCTGTTCCTGAACCACTGCATCACCCGCCCCGACAACCTACGCAGCACCAAGGCGGGCGACTTCATCGACCGCTATGTGTTCCCGGACGGCGAGCTGATCGGTTCCGGCCGCATCATTTCCGAGATCCAGAACGTCGGGCTCGAGGTGGTGCACGAGGAGAACCTCCGCGAGCACTACGCGCTCACCCTGCATGAATGGTGTAAGAACCTGGTTGCCAACTGGGATGCGTGCGTCGAGGAAGTCGGCGAAGGCACCGCCAAGGTGTGGGGTCTGTACATGGCAGGCTGCCGACTCGGCTTCCAGCGCAACGTGGTTCAGCTACACCAGGTGCTCGGCGTGAAGCTGGGCCCGAACGGCGAGTCCGGCTTACCGCTGCGCCCTTGGTGGCAGGGATAGCATCACGACGCCCAGCTGCCCGCTCAGTCCAGGAGTTCATCCAGGAACAGAGCGGGCAGTGCCGTATCTTCGTATTGTGCAGAGCCCGAACGCATTTCGGTGCGCAGCACCCGCATGATGGCGAGGACCCCTGGGCCTGCGTCCAGTAGCGGCCGGGTCCAGCCGAGGTCCGCACAGGTGACGGCGGCGGGTAGCAGCAGTCCGGTGGCCTCGCCCACCCAGCCGGAGGCCGCGAGGCACTCGGCGAGCAACAGTGCGGTATCCAATTCCGCACGGGGACGGTGCTGTTCGACCATTCGGGCGTGCAGCGCGCGGGCCCTGCGCACCGAGCGATCGTCGGAGCGGAGCTGGCGTTGGGCGAGCAGCGCCCGGATGGCGGCGATCTCCTCCGCCTCGGCGGCCAGTGCGGCCGTACCTGTCATCCGGTGGGCGTGGTGAATGGTGCCGGAAGTATCGGACTCGTAGCCCGCCGAGTCGACCGCACGCCGGGCCGCGGTATCGGTGAGCAGGCCGAGCCGCAGCCGCTCGGCGCGAATGTGGGCAGCCAGCCGAGTCAGCCTGTTGTCGGCGGCAATCCGGTCGCCCTCATCGAGCCGGGCGGTGGCGGTGTACATATCGCCGAGTACCGCTTTGACCCTGGCGCCGATGACGAACGTCGAGATCAGGAAGTCGACCGGGCCGACCCGGGCGACCAGCTGATGGCTTTCGTCGAGCAGCCGATCGGCTGCCTCCAGATCGCCACGGCGGTAACATAATTCGCCGAGCAGTGCGGCAGCCACCCGCACCGCGTGCGAGCGCGGACCGGACCGGACGCTCGCGGTCTCGAAAGCCTGCTGGAAACATGCGGTCGCAGTGTCGATGTCGAGCTGTTCGTATGCCGTGGCGCCCTGCACGCAGAGTCCGAACACCGCACCGAGCGGGTCCTTCGATCGTTCGTGATACTCCGAGGCCCAATCCTGGATCTCGCGGACGCCATCGAAATCGAAGTCGCACAACCGCACGAACGAGGTCAGATTCGCCGCGGTCGACACTGTCCAGGCGTGCAGTTCATCCGGCTGCCGCAGGCAGTCGGCCACCTGGTCGAGCACGCCTTCGGTGTGGTCCCTCGCGACCGAATCCGCGGCGGCGAGTACCGCGGCCTCACAGCGCTGACGAATCACATCGGCGTCGGCGGACGACCCGCGGGCCAGCACATTGGACAGTCGTCCGAGCGCGGTGCGCGCCGCGCTGGACTGCTGCAGATTGACATTGGCGCGCGCGACCGCCATCAACAGCTTGGATCGCGAAGCGACCTGCTGCATAGGCAGTTTCGATACGGTGCCGAGCAGGGTGGCCAGCCGGGACTTGTCGATCAGATCCATGCCGCCGCCCTCGAGCAGGTCGAGCGCCATCTTCAGATCCGTTGCCGCCAGCGCATGATCGACCGACTTACGCAGCAACTGATGCTCGGCATACCAGCGAGATGCCTTGCGGTGCAAAGCCTTCAGCCGACCCGGGTTGGCACGCTCCAACCGGGCGCGCAGATGTTCGGCGAACAGCGGCTGCATCCGGAACCACTCCGGATCGTGCGCGATGCGCTGCACGAACAGCTCTCGCTGCTCCGCCTGCTCCAGCAGGTGTTCGCTCTCGGGATCCTCCGACAGCGCCGCGGCGAGCGAACCGCACACCCGCTCGGTCACCGAGATCGACATCAGGAAGTCGAGCATCTTGGGATCGAGTGTGTCGAGGACGTTCTCGGCCAGGTATTCCCTGATCCCGTGATTGCCTTCGGACAGGTTGGCGATCAGCTGGTCCGGATCGGCGTTGCCGCGCAACGAAAGACTCACCAATTGAATGGCGGCGGGCCAGCCGTCGGTAGCCGCGTGGATCTGTTCCACCTGTGCATCCGTGAGTGCGAAACCGTTGCGCTCCACCAAAATCTGCCTGGTCTCCGTGGCGGTCAGGCGCAGCGCCGACGACCCGATCTCGACCAGTTCGTCGTACACCCGCAGCCTGCTCGTCGGCAAGCCCGACTGCTCCCTGCTTGTCACCACGAAGCGCAAGTGGTGACATCCGTTGTCCAGCAATGCCTCCATCGCCCGGTGCGCGCCCGCGTCGGTGACCCGATGCCAGTCGTCGACGACCACCACGATGGTGGAGCCCGCCGCGTGGATCTCGTCGATCAGTGTCGCGATGACGAACGCGACGGCGTCGGCGGGCCGCTCCTCCAGCACCTGGTCGAGCCCATCGCCGATGTCCGGACGGACCCGGCGGATGGCCTCGATGAGGTGGGCGAGAAACCAGATCTCGTTGTCGTCGTCGCGATCGACGCCGATCCAGGCGACCGGGACACCGCCCTCGGTCAGCTCGGCGCGCCACTGTGCGGCCACCGTGCTCTTCCCGAACCCGGCGGGTGCATGGATCACCGCGAGCCTGCGTCGACCGCCCGCCCGCAGTGTGTCCAACAGCCGGGGACGTGGAACCGGGTCCCTGGCCGGAGTCGGCGGGCGAAACTTCGTGGCCGCCGTCGGCGGCAGCGTGGTCGTCGTCGGCCCGTTCGTCCCGGGGTACTGCGACACCGCGGGCCGCAGCGTCAACGGCCAGGTGCGCCGCGCGGTCACCGCGGGCCGGGCCACCGTCGACTCGGCGCCGTTGATGTCGACCGCGTCGGGCTCCACGACGGTATCCAGCAGCGCCATCTCGTCGGGCACTTGATCGTGCTCGCGTTGCACCGTGCGCAGCATTTCGCCGAGGTCGTAGGCCGAGTCGGGACGTCCGAGCGGGTCGGTGGACATCGCCTGCTCGATCGCGGCGGCCAGATCGGCCGGAATGTCCTGGGCGCGTAGGTCGGGCAGCGGTTGGGTGGTAATCCGCAGGAACTGCGCGACGACCTTCTCCCCTGCCTGCCTTTCGTAGGCGGCGTGTCCGGTGAGCAAGGCGAACAGCGTGGCGCCGAGTCCGTACACATCCGAGCGGATGGTCGGGTCCGCGCCCTTGAGTACCTCCGGCGCGGTGAACGCGGGCGAGCCGGTGATCAAACTGCTCGAGGTCTGAAAGCCGCCAGGAATCCTGGCGATCCCGAAATCGGTCAGCTGCGGTTCGCCATAGCCGCTGAGCAGCACGTTTGCAGGCTTCACGTCGCGGTGCAGGATCTGAGCGCGGTGCGCGCTCTCGATCGCGCCTGCCAGCTTCACCCCGGCGCGCAGTGAATCCGCCCAGGTGAGCGGTCCACGATCGCGGATGACCCGCTCCAGCGAACCGCGCGTGCAATAGGGCATGACGATGAACGGCAATCCGGTCGCGGTGACATCGACCTGCAGAATGTCGACAATGTTCGGGTGGCCGGACAACCGGCCCATGGCCTGCTCCTCACGCAGGAACCGTTCGCGACTCTCCTGGTCGATTTCCGACGACAGCACCTTCACCGCGACCACCCGGTCGAGCGCCTGCTGAATGCAGCGGTAGACCACCCCGAAGCCACCCCGGCCGATCTCGACAGCGCCGGACAGGCCCATTGCCTCCAACTCGTCGGCAATCCCGATGGGCGGATGTCGCTGCGTGTCCGATTCGGCCGGAGTCGATTCGGGGCTTACCTTGCCCGAACGCATCTGTGGATTCACGTGACCACCTCGAATTCACATCGAATCGGCGTCACCGGCGATCGTGCTGCGCGGACGTCGGACATCGCGAAGAGTTCTCGCGATGTCCGATATGTCTGCGCATACTCCAACGTAGCGCGGGATGACACCGAGTGGGTGGCTTTCGAAACGGCCGGGTCGGCCGCCGAACCGGTCGGCTCAGCGCTCGGCCGCGGGCCTGGTATCCGGGTCGTATAGAAACGAGATTCGCTCCATGACATTCTTACGCTGAGTGTTATGGAAAGCGGCGATCCGCCAGTGACCGTCCTGCCGAACCACGGTGTAGGTCTGGGCCTTGGACAAGTCTTCGGGACTTTTCCGATCGCCTTTGTAGGTGTCGCCACGACTCGTGACCACGGCGGTGTCCGAGCCGTAGAAGCGGATGCCGAGGATCGAGTCGGCCAGTTCGGTGCCCTTCACGAATCCGCCGAACAGGGCACGGTGACCCTCGGCGATATCGGTGCGGCCCTGGTAGTAGGTGCCCATATAGCTGGTGTAGGTAGCGTCCTCGGTGAACAGTGCGCCATAGGCGTCGGCGTCGCCGCGACCCCAGGCGGCGGTGAGCTCGTCGAGCAGATCGCAGATGTCCTGGACCGACTGTGGCGAGGGGACGGCACCGGAGGGAGTGACGGTGGTGCATGCGGTGGTGCCGAGGTTGTGCACGTCGGAGGTCCGGTCCAGCCACAAGTAGCCGCCACCCGCGGCGACGCCGATGGTGATGGCGGATGCGGCGAGGACACGGGACAGGATGCGACGGCGCGGGCGGGGCTTGTTCGCGGCGGTCGTGATCTCGGGAGTCGCGGTCGAGGTGTCGGGGTGCATAACGGTTCCTTCGAGTGGAAATGCTTGTGTGGGAAGAGATCTCAGCGCTGGGAAATGCTCAGCGCTCGGCGGCGGGCCGAGCTTCGGGGGTGAACAAATACGTAAAGCGTTCGAGCAGCTTCTTGCGCTTGGTGTTCTGGAAGGCGGCGATCAACCAGCGCCCGTCTCGGCGAACCAGCGTGTAGGTCTGCGTCTTGGACAGCTCGTGCGCCCGCTTCGGCCTGCCCTTGTAGGTGTCGCCTCGGCTGTTGACCACGGCCGTGTCGGGACCGTAGAAGCGGATGTCCAGCACGTCATCGGCGAGTTCGGTGCCCTTCAGCACCCCTCCGAACAGGGCACGGTGCGAGGTGACGATGTCGCCACGGCCGCGGTAGTAGGTGCCGAGGAAGCTCGTGTAGGTCGCGTCCTCGGTGAAGACCGCGCCATAGGCATCGGCATCGCCGCGCCCCCATGCGCCGGTCAGTTCCGCGATCACTTCCCGGATTTCCCGGCTCTGCACGCCGCCGGCGGCGGTATCCGAACTGGTGTCGTCGCTGCTCATGATGGTCCTCCGTGATAGATTCTCTTCTTAGGAGAGCTTTCTTCATTAAAGAAGTATCTTCGTTAAGGAAGAAATTAGAAGATGGAGGTATCCGTGTCAACACCATCGATGCGCCCCGACGCGAGCGAGGTCTACCGCCGCTATCTCAGCGCGGTCATGCTGCACGGACAGGCCGGCGCCCGCGCTGTCGACCTGGGTGCGACCGACCTCTACGCGCTCAACATCCTCGAGCTCACCGGGCCGATGACCCCCGGCGAACTCGGCGCCCGCAGCGGGCTGACCACCGGACCGACCACCCGACTGATCGACCGCCTCGAGGAAGCCGGCTATGTGCGCCGCGTACCGGTGCCCGGCGACCGGCGCAAGGTCACGGTCGAATTGGTCGACAAGCCAGCGGATCTCGATGAGATCCTCGCCCCCGCCCGACGCCGGATCAGCGACATCATCGCCGGGTATTCACCCGAACAGCGCGAGGTACTGTTCGACTACTTCACCCGCGCCGCCGACGCATATCGCGAGGCCGCACAGGAGCTGCGCACCTCTTGACGAACGCAAGAAACGACGAAGCCCGCCATCGCGAAAAGCGATGGCGGGCTTCGTCGTCAGTTCAGAGCACGGGCTCCTACTTGCGCAGCGAGGCCGGGACCTCGAAGCGCTCGCCGTAGGTCTTGGCGAGGTAGTCGGCGCGAGCCACGAAGGCCTCCTGGCCGCCCGGGTAGCCGACGATGAACTGGTGCACGCCACCGGTCCAAGCCGGGAAACCGATGCCGAAGATCGAGCCGATGTTGGCGTCGGCGGTGGTGATCAGCACGTTCTCGTCGAAGCACTTCTGAGTCTCGATCGCCTCGATGAAGAGCATGCGGTCGATCAGATCCTGCAGCGGGACAGTGAAGTCCGCCGTGGTCTTGAAGTGATCGCGCAGGCCCTGCCAGATGCCGGTGCGCTTGCCGTCTTCGTCGTACTCGTAGAAGCCGGCCTTCTCCAGACGACCCGGACGACCGTTCTCGACCAGGTAGTCGATGACATCCTGCGCCGGGTGACGCTTCTTGCCCAGGGTGGCGTCACCGTGCGCGGCAGCCTCGAGGGTCTCCTTGGCGATCTTCTGCATGAGCTTCAGGTTCAGCTCATCCGACAGCTGCAGCGGCGCGGCCGGGTAGCCCGCCTGCAGACCGGCCTGCTCGATGGTCGCGGGCTCGATGCCCTCGGTGAGCATGGAGATCGCTTCGTTGACGAAGGTACCGATCACGCGCGAGGTGAAGAAGCCACGGCTGTCGTTGACGACGATCGGGGTCTTCTTGATGGCGAGGGTGTAGTCGAACACCCGGGCCAGCGCCTCGTCGGAGGTCTTCTCACCCTTGATGATCTCCACCAGCGGCATCTTGTCGACCGGCGAGAAGAAGTGGATGCCGATGAAGTCCTCCTGGCGCTTCACGCCGGTCGCGAGACCGGTGATCGGCAGGGTGGAGGTGTTCGAGCCGAGCAGCGCGTCCGCGTCGACGATGTCCTCGATCTCCTGGAACACCTTGTGCTTGAGCTCGGTGTTCTCGAAGACGGCCTCGATGACGAAGTCGACACCGGCGAAGTCGGCCGCATCCGCGGACGGCTTGATCCGGTCCAGCAGCGCCTTCGACTTCTCCTCGGTGGTCTTGCCACGCGATAGGGCCTTGGCCTCGATCTTCTCGGAGTAGTTCTTGCCGCGCTCGGCCGCCTCGATGGTGACGTCCTTCAGCACGACCTCATAGCCGGCCTTGGCAGAAACGTAGGCAATGCCCGCGCCCATCATGCCCGCGCCGAGCACGCCGATCTTGCGGATCTCCTTCTTCGGGACATCCTTGGGCCGCGAACCACCGTTGTTGATCGACTGCAGGTCGAAGAAGAACGCCTGGATCATGTTCTTCGCGACCGGGCCGGTCAGCAGGTTGACGAAGTAGCGCGACTCGATGAGCGACGCGTTGTCGATATCGACCTGCGAGCCCTCGACCGCGGCGGACAGGATCGCCCGCGGGGCAGGCATGTTGGTGCCCTTGAGCTGCTTGCGCAGGTTGGCCGGGAACGCGGGCAGGTTCGCCGCGAAGGCCGGGGTGGAGGGGGTGCCGCCGGGGATCTTGAAGCCCTTCTTGTCCCAGGGCTGCACGCCGCCCTCGGGGTTGGCCTTGATCCACGCCTTGGCGGCGGGCACCAGCTCCTCGATCGAGCCGACGACCTCGTTGATCAGGCCGATTTCCTTGGCCTTGCCCGGGCGGTACTTGTTGCCCTGCAGCAGGACCTGCATGAGCGCGCCCTGCAGGCCAAGCATGCGCACGGTGCGGATGACACCGCCGCCGGCAGGCAGCAGGCCGAGGCTGACCTCGGGGAGGCCGAGCTGCACGCCGGGCACGTCCGCCGCGATGCGGTAGTGGGTGGCCAGGGTGATCTCCAGGCCGCCGCCGAGCGCGGCGCCGTTGATCGCGGAGACGACCGGCTTGCCGAGGGTCTCCAGACGACGCAGCGCACCCTTGATGGTGGCCAGCTCGTCCATGAGGGCCTGGCCGTCTTCGGGTCCGACCTTCATCATGTTCTTCAGGTCACCGCCGGCGAAGAAGGTCTTCTTCGCAGAGGTCAGCACCACGCCGGTGATGTTGTCCTTCTCGGCCTCGAGCCGGTCGACGGTCGCACTCATCGACGTCTTGTACAGCTCGTTCATCGTGTTGGCGCCCTGGTTCGGGTCGTCCATCGTCAGTACGACGATGCCGTCCGAATCCTGTTCCCAACCGATCATGTTGGTCTCGCTCACTGCTCTGTGTCTCCTTGTGGAATCTGAAGTCTCGGTTGGGGTTAGACGCGCTCGATGATGGTGGCAACGCCCATGCCGCCGCCGATGCACAGGGTGATCAGCGCGTAGCGGCCGTTGCGGCGCTCCAGCTCGTCGACCATGGTGCCGGTGATCATCGCGCCGGTGGCGCCCAGCGGGTGACCCATCGCGATGGCGCCGCCGTTGACGTTCAGCTTCTCGTCCGGGATGTTCAGGTCCTTCTGGAACTTCAGCACCACGGAGGCGAACGCCTCGTTGATCTCGACCAGGTCGATGTCGTCGAGGGTCAGGCCCGCCTTGGCCAGCGCCTTCTTGGCGGCCGGGGTCGGACCGGTCAGCATGATGGTGGAGTCGGCGCCGCTGGTCGCGGTGGCGACAACGCGCGCACGCGGGGTCAGGCCGGACGCCTTGCCCGCCTCTTCGGTGCCGACGAGCACGAGCGCGGCGCCGTCGACGATGCCCGAGCTGTTGCCACCGTGGTGGACGTGGTTGATCTTCTCGACGAAGTGGAACTTCTGCAGCGCGACAGCGTCGAAGCCACCCATCTCACCGACAACGGCGAAGGACGGGTTCAGCTTGGCCAGGTCCTCGGCGGTGGTGCCGGGACGCATGTGCTCGTCCTTGTCCAGCACGATGATGCCGTTCTGGTCCTTGACCGGGACGATCGACTTGGCGAAATAGCCGCCGGTGGTGGCAGCGGCGGCCAGTTCCTGCGAGCGCACCGCGTAGGCGTCGACATCGTCGCGGCTGAAGCCCTCGATGGTGGCGATCAGGTCGGCCGAAACACCCTGCGGGACAAAGTAGGTGTCGTAGTTGGTGGCCGGGTCGAGTGCCCACGCGCCACCGTCGGAGCCCATGGCGACACGGGACATGGACTCGACGCCACCGGCGATGACCAGGTCGTCGAAGCCCGAGCGGACCTTCTGTGCGGCCAGGTTCACGGCCTCGAGGCCGGAGGCGCAGAAGCGGTTGAGCTGGAAGCCGCCGACGGTGTCCGGCAGGCCCGCCACGGTCACGGCGGTGCGCGCGATGTCCATGCCCTGGTCGCCGACCGGGCTGACAACGCCGAGGATGAGATCGGAGATCCGGTCCTCTTCAAGGTTCGGGAAGCGGTTACGCAGCTCCTGGATCAGACCAACAGTCAGGTCGATCGGCTTCACCGAGTGCAGCGAACCGGTCTTCTTGCCGCGGCCACGTGGAGTGCGGATGGCCTCGTAGATGTAGGCCTCTGTGGTCATATCGGAGTGTTTCCTTCCTTGGGGTGCGAGGGCCGAACTTCCGTTCGTCCAAGCGCTCTCTGCGGTGGCGCCGCATATACGGCGCGGCCGCGGGTAACCTCGTCGACCGATCCTTCGACCGACCGTCCTGACGCTGTATAAAACTCGGCAAGCAGCGGCGGACGAACATTCCGGACGCCCAGACGCCTGGGCATACCATAGAACTTCGCCATACCGGAGCTCACGGCCACCCGTTCATATTACCGTGGTGTGCGAACTCCGGTTAACTTAACGTCGTCGAGGCGGTGCTTGTCAACCATCCAGCCGTGTGGCACCGAGCTCACTCCTGAGCAATTCCAGAGCGATCTCATCGGGGTCGCGCCGCTCGCCCGGGGCGACCGGCGTCGCGGACTCGGCCAGCATCTCTTGCTCTTCCTCCGGAGTCGCGGCCGGCGGCACTCCGTCCACCGGCGCATAGTCGACCGGCCCCGGGTCATCGGGTAGGTCGGGGAAGTCGGGCGGCGGAATGTCGTCCTCGGCCGCGCGCTGACGCACGTCCGGACTATCGCTCGGCCGGTGGCCACCCCCGCCCGCCGCGGGATCGGACGCCGCGCCACGAGCCTGGCTCGGCCGCGAGAATCGTGGCGGTGCAGCAGCATCCGAGCTACGGCCCGCCGCACCGCCGGGTTCACGTGTCGACGCGCTCCCGGATTCGCGACCGCCCGCACCTCGCGTGCGACCTGCCCCGGAAGCGGTGGCCGCGGGGCGCGGCGCGGGCGCTCCCGCCTCCCACCGCACCTCGTGATCGCGGCCGAGCACGGCCCGCACCGCGGATCGGACCGCCTCCAGATTCCGCGGGTCGGAAAGTCGCTGCGCCAACGGCGCATGCTGATGGGCGAACACGATCACGTTCCCCTCCAGCCGCGACACCGACGCCCCGGACAGCAGGGCCTGCACGGTGGGCCCGAACTCCCGGACCTTCGCGCGAATGTCCGCCCAGGCCGCCTCCACCGCCCGCAGCAGGTCCGCCTCCTGCTGGGCGGGAGCCGCCACCGGAGCAGGGGCAGGGGATTCCGACTCGACCACCGGACGACCCGCTGCCGGTTGCGGCGAAATCGATTGCGCTGCAGCCGATTCCGAATATCCCGTACTCGAGGCACCCGTGGCCCGTTCAGCGGCCGCGATCGGTTCGCTGACAGCGCTCGACTCGGCGGCCGAAGCCTGCCCTGCGCCCGGAGCACGCTCAGCAGTATCGGCACCCGAGGCCTGTCCAGGGGCATGCCCAGCAGCCGGGGCACGCTCAACGACCGGCTCCTGCCCAGAGACACGCTCGGCAGCCGCAGCACGCCCAGTGACCTGAGCACGCTCAACAACAGCAGCACGCTCAGCAGCCGGGCCCTGTCCAGGGGCATGCCCAGCAGCCGGGGCACGCTCAACGACTGGCTCCTGCCCAGAGACACGCTCGGCAGCCGCAGCACGCCCAGTGACCTGAGCACGCTCAGCAACAGCAGCATGCTCAGCAGCCGGGCCCTGCTCAGGGACACGCTCAGCAGCCATTGCCTGCCCGGCGACCTGAGCGCTCTCGGCGGCCGAGGCGTTCTCGGCAACAGGAGGCTGTTCAGCGATCGGCGATCGGTCGGACACCGAGCCTTGCCCCGCGGCCGGGGCACGCTCGGTAGCCGGGGCCTGCCCAGAGGCCAGGACCTGCCCATCTTCGGGAGCGCGCCCTACAACTGGAGACGAGCCGGGGATAGGAGCACGCTCGGCGACGGAAGCCGACTGCGGAGCCGCGCTCGCCTGAGGGGCCGCACCTGTCTGAGAGGCCGCGCTCGCCTGAGGGGCCACGCCCGTCTGAGAGGCCGCGCTCGCCTGAGGGGCCGCGCCCGTCTGAGAGGCCGCGCTCGCCTGAGGGGCCACGCCCGTCTGAGAAGTCGTGCCCGTCTGAGAAGCCACGTTCGCCTGAGAGGCTGCGCTCGGATCTGGGACCGCGCCCGCGCCTGCAGCACGCGTCTCCCGGCGTGCCGCCGCCAGCAGCTCCGCCCCACGCCGACGTGGGGCTTCGGCGGCCGAGCCAGGAGCCGCTGCCTGGGCACCTTGCGCCGAGGCGGGCGCAGCGGCGACCGCACCGGTGGCTCGCGGAACCACGCCACCGGCGATGCCGCGTTCGAGTTGCTCGATGCGCTGCAGCGTCGCCGATTCCGCATCCGAGACCGAGGGCAACAGCATTCTGGCGCAGACGATTTCGAGGAGCAGCCGAGGAGCGGTCGCGCCGCGCATTTCGCCGAGGCCCTCGTGCAGCAGTTCGGCATGGCGGGCCAGGGTCGCGGGGCCGAGGCGCTGCGCCTGGTCGCGCATCCGCTCGAGGACGTCGCCGGGGCCGGAGACCAGGCCGCGGTCGGCGGCATCGGGGACGGCGCGCAGCAGGATCAGGTCGCGGAGCCGTTCCAGCAGGTCAACGGCGAAGCGGCGGGGGTCGTGGCCCGCCTCCATGACCCGATCGATGGTGCCGAACAGCGCGGCGCCGTCACCGGTCGCGAGGGCATCGATCGCATCATCGATCAGCGCGACGTCCGTGACACCGAGCAGGGAAACGGCCCTCGGATACGTGACGCCTTCGGGGCCCGCGCCTGCCAGCAGCTGGTCGAGCACGCTGAGACTGTCACGCGGTGAGCCGCCGCCCGCGCGAATCACCAGCGGATACACCGCCTCGTCGACCGGGACGTTCTCCTGCTCACAGATCTTGCCGAGGAGCCCACGCATGGTCGCGGGCGGCAGCAGCCGGAACGGGTAGTGGTGGGTCCGTGAGCGGATGGTCGGCAGCACCTTGTCCGGCTCGGTAGTGGCGAAGATGAAGATCAGGTGCGCGGGCGGCTCCTCGACGATCTTCAGCAGCGCGTTGAAGCCAGCGGTGGTGACCATATGCGCTTCGTCGACGATGAATACCCGGTACCTGGACTCGGCGGGCGCGTAGAAAGCTCGGTCACGCAGCTCGCGAGTGTCGTCGACACCGCCGTGGCTCGCGGCGTCCAACTCGATCACATCGAGGTTCCCCGGCCCGCCGGGGCCGAGCGCCACGCAGGACGGGCACACGCCACACGGCTTCGAGGTCGGGCCATGCACACAGTTCAGCGAACGGGCGAGAATGCGAGCCGACGAAGTCTTGCCACATCCACGCGGGCCGGAAAATAGGTAGGCATGACTGATCCGGCCGGTGTCGAGGGCGATGCTCAGTGGGTCGGTGACGTGCTCCTGGCCCACCACCTCAGCGAATGTTGCCGGTCGGTACTTCCGGTACAGAGCCACGGCCAGAGGTTACCGGCGTGCACCGACAAAGAACATTCCCGCAGGCGCACGCACCCGGCGCGGCGCGGCACCTGCCGATTCACAGCCATAAATGTGACGTAGATCACTAGCTGCACGGAGACTATTTCGCCCCCACCGATCAGCGGCGAAGGCGGCAACGCGAGAGCAATCGCATGCGTAAGGGGGGTTGAACCCAGGATCTTGTCGTTTGACCACCCCCCTTGGCATGGGTTAATTGAACTCACACCCTGGTTCGCCGCCTATATGTGGAGATAACGAAAGGATCAACGGAAGTGACATCTACGCAATCGGCTGGCTACCGTGGTTATCGGCAACTTCGGTAGCCAAACCTTCATCAGGTTGGTGGCCCCGGCCGGTCCCTCATCCCGACCGGGGCACAACCTGGACCTCACAGGCAATCTTCGCCGAACACATCTTCCACCGGAGGGCCGTTCTACCGTGCCGTCTTGTGACGACATCGCCGCCGCCTGGCTTTCGAGCACCGACTTCGCCGACGACCACGCCGCCGTCGACCTGCTGAGTCGCGCGATCAGCCCACAGGATTTCGCGATCAAACGCGACTCGCTGCCGGTGGCCGCTGCCGCCGATCCGGCGACCGCCGCGGCGATTCTGGAACTACTCGAGCGCGGCCAGGTGCCGACCATGGCCGCCATCCGGACCCTCACCGCACAGAACGAGATGCGGCGCGAGGCCGAGCGCATCGAGCGTCTCGGCCGCCGCGCCCAGCGCAGCATCGACGATTTCGGCCGTGTCCTCGCCCAGCTGGCCCACGACCACTGGACCGAACACGGCACCGGCCCCATCCGCCGCGACGTGCTGCAGTCCGAACCGGTGATGACCCTGATCAGGGAGCGGATCGGCGATATCGCACCCACCGCGGTGAAGCACCTCTGGCTGATCGAGCGCGCCCAGCGCGCCGGGTGGATCGCTTCCAATGCCGAGCCCGGATCGCTGTGCGCCGCACGCCGTTTCCACTCGGCCAAATACGGCAACCGGGTATCGCTGCGACCGGTCAACAGCATCGGCACCATGGTCGCGGGCTTCCTCGACCAGCACCTGACCGAGCACGATCGCCCGCCCCGCTGGTCAGTCCTCGCTCGCGACCTGCGCGACGACCGCGGCCGCCGGATCTTCCACGACACCGCCGATGCGCGGGCTCAGCAGCTGTGGCTCACCACCGCCGAATGGATGGCCGTCCGCGACGACCTCCCGGTCCCTGGCCGTCGCGGTACGCGGGCGCTCGCCCGCAAGTCTCGGCGCTGACCCACCTGGCCCGGTTGGGCTAAAACACCTGGTGGTGCACGGGCAGGCGGTGAGCATTCGGTAATTTCCTTGCGACGCATTCCTGCGTGAAAGGAGTTACCCGTGTCTGCAACCATCGATCCCGCGGCCACCGCCTGGCTGCTCATCAGCACGGCCCTGGTGCTGCTGATGACACCGGCCCTGGCCATTTTTTACGGCGGGATGGTGCGCTCGACCGGCGTACTCAACATGCTGATGATGAACTTCATCGCCATCCCGCTGGTGACCGTGGTCTGGTTGCTCGCCGGCTACAGCCTCGCCTTCGGCGAGGACGCGGGCGGTGGCCTGATCGGCAACCTGGACCACTTCGGCATGGCGGGCATCGACCCGAACAGCGTGCGCGGCTCGGTGCCCGAGCTGCTGTTCGCCACCTTCCAGCTGACCTTCGCGATCCTGACCGCGGCACTGGTCAGCGGCGCCATCGCGGACCGCGCGAAGTTCGCAGGCTGGATGGCGTTCGTGCCGCTATGGGCGCTGGCGGTGTACGTGCCGATCGCGCACTGGGTGTGGGGTCCGGACGGCTGGCTGGCCTCCTTCGGCGCACTCGACTACGCGGGCGGCTTGGTCGTGGAGATCGCCTCCGGCGCGTCCGCGCTGGCGCTGGCGATCGTGCTCGGCCCGCGCATCGGGTTCAAGATCGACGCCATGCGTCCGCACAATCTGCCGTTCGTGCTGCTCGGTGCGGGCCTACTGTGGTTCGGCTGGTTCGGTTTCAATGCCGGATCGGCACTGTCCGCCAATGGTGTCGCGGCAGCGGTATTCCTGAACACCTTGGTCGCGGGCTGCCTCGGCATGCTCGGCTGGCTCGCGGTGGAACAGACCAGGGACGGGCGTCCGACCACCTTCGGCGCGGCCTCCGGCGTGGTGGCCGGCTTGGTCGCCATCACACCGTCCTGCGGTTCGGTGAACACGCTCGGCGCGCTGATCGTCGGGCTCACCGCCGGTGTGGTGTGTTCGTTCGCGGTCGGCTGGAAGTTCAAGGCGGGCTATGACGATTCGCTCGATGTGGTCGGTGTGCACTTCGTCGGCGGCGTCGTCGGCACGCTGCTGATCGGCCTGCTCGCCAACCAGGTGATGACCGGCGGCGTCGAGGGGCTGTTCTATGGCGGCGGTTTGGCGCAGCTCGCCAAGCAGCTTGTCGGTGTTCTGGTGGTCGCGGCATACGCGTTCGGTGTGACCTTCGCGCTCGGCAAGGGCATCGACCGCGTCATCGGCTTCCGGGTGACCGAGGACGACGAGACGGCGGGCATCGACTTCGCGTTGCACGCCGAGACCGCGTATGCCGAAGGTGTGCACGGACATTCGCCCCGCCGCTTCGGTGAGGGTCACTTCGGCAACCCGAACCGCGGCACGGAAAACCGGGATCACTGAGAAGAGCCGAGCACCTGGCTGCCGCACCGGTTCGGTGTTGTGTAGGACGCCCGTTCAGAACGACAGCCAGGTGTTGCCGTTTCCGGGCGCCGCACCAGAGTGATGTTGTTACGACACTAATTCCAGAGACGACGACCATGTTGAATTTCCGGCCTGGCACCAACTGGCGTGGCAACAGCACGGATTCCACAGATGACGAGGCGCTGCATTCTGGCCCCGCACCCGTGGTGAGCCGTCGTCAGCTCACCGCACTAGCCGGAGCGGTGAAGGTGTTGCACTGTGCCGCACGGTTTTTGTCGACACCGATCTCGAACCAGGCGCCGCCGTTCTCCGCGGTGCCGTGGTCACGCATATCGCCGCGCTGATCACCGCGGCCGTGCGCGTCGCGCTTGGCAAGGCTGATCTGGGTGGAGGTCAGCGAGCCGCCGCCGGATGAGGAGGACAGGTACATGCCGTCGAAACAGTTGGCCTGCAACTCGACTCGGCGCGAGAGTTCCAAGCCTTTTTCGCTGCGCACGCCCGCGTCGACGCGATCACTGTTGGCCTTGCGCAGGATCCCCGACATCGCCTGGATGTGATGGCCGTACTCGTGCGCGAACACCGATAGGTAGATCACCCAGTTGTCTTTGAACATGTCGGTCTGCAGCTGGCTGATCGGCATGTAGATGGTCTTGTTCGCCGGGCAGTAGAAGGCAGCGAAATTGCTGGTGGTTCCGGTGCACGGGGTGGTGATGCCCGAGGTGGTCGCACTGACGTTGAGCGACGGCGGCTGGAACGGCAGATTCGACTTCGCAAGCACCGGTTTCCATGCCGCTTCCAGGCAGCCAGCGGCCGACTCGAAGAACTTGCGCGCCGTGTCCACCTGGGTGCCCCAAGGCGAGTAGCTACAGCGGGCCGGAATCAGGGTGGCGCTCGGGTCGGTCAGCAGCGGGTTGGTCCCCGTCTCGGCGCGTCCCGCCGCGCCGCCGGGATCCGGGGTGAAGGTGAAGCTCGGCGCGGGTCCCGTCGAGTTGTTGCTGTGTCCTGTCGAAATCGCGTAGCGCACCAGGGAACCTGCCACTACGAACACGATGACGAGCAGCAGCGCGGTCAAACCACCACCGCCACGCTTGCGCGGCGGGCCGGGCGGACGGCCCGGCGGGCCGTACGGCATCGGCGGTGGCATGGGCGGGCGGAATCCGGGCGGTGGATAACCAGGGGGCGCACCGTAACCCGGCGGCGGGGCATATCCAGGTGGCGGTGCATATCCAGGTGGCGGTGCATATCCAGGTGGCGGTGCATATCCAGGTGGCGGTGCATATCCAGGGGGCGGGCCGTAACCGGGCGGGGGTCCGTACCCAGGCGGCGGTGGAACCGGACGCCCACCAGGCGGAACCGGTCCATAACCGTACGGTGGTTGTGTCACTCCCCCGTACCCCCTCGTCTCATGATCTCCGACAGCCGCTGACGCAGGATAGCAACATGTCTAGAGTAGGCAGCCATGCTGACTTTTCGGGGGGGCGCCGCTAGCGACTGCTTGCAGGTCGCTCGAAAGCGCACTACCGCAAGCGCGCTTGTTCTCGCCATCGCGGGAATGATTGCGGCCGCACCGATTGCTCACACGGAGCCCGCACCCGACGGCGTGCACATCACCGCCGATCTGAAACTCAGCACCCAGGGCGTACTCGAGGTCGTCGAGACGGTGGTCGTACCGCCCGACGGCGAGTTCAAGATGTCGCTTCCGCTGCGCCTCAAGGTGGGCGAAGACGTCGAACGCGTCTTCAAGGTCACCGATGTCGACGCGAAAGGCTCGGGCACCGCGACGGTCGCGAACGATCAGCTCACCATCGATGCCAAGCCGGGTGAGTCCTCTTTCACCTACGCGATCCACAACACCGTCAGTGATGCGCCGGGCACCCAGGTCTTCCGCTGGCTCGGCGTGATCAACGCCGACGTCGCCTCGATCAGTGCCTCGCTGATCAGCCCGTCCTACGAAATGGGCATCGTAGACTGCAAACTCGGCCCGCCGGGAAACCTCAGGCAGTGCTCCGACCTGCAAATCGAGGCAGACGGGGTGCTCTTCTGGGAGCAGACCGACCTGCGCAAGGGCGACACCATCGACCTGACCTTGCAGCTGCCGCCAGGCACGGTGCCGACCAACGCCGATGTCCGCGGCGGTGGTGATCACGGCCCCTTCGCCGTCACCACACCGGTTCTCGTCGCCTTCGGAGTGCTACTGCTCGCGCTGGCCGGACTTGCCGCCTTCGTACTGAAGGCCAGGCGCGAAAACGCCTCGGCCGGAGCCGGATCGAACACGATCGACCCGTTGCTGCGCGAAGGTGACCGGGTACAGTTCACCTCCCCCGACGGCATCCTGCCCGGCGAAGCAGGCCTGGTGCTCGACGAGCACGCCGACCCCGCAGACATCGCGGCCACCGTGGTCGATCTCGCGGTGCGCCGGTACTTGTGGATAACTCCGATCAACGACTCCGACTGGCGAATCAACCGAGTCAACGCTCCGGACGACCAGCTGCGCGACTACGAGAAGGTGGTCTACCAGACCCTGCTTCCCGAGGGCACAGATTCGGTCACCGTCACCGAGCTGCGCGCGCCGGGCCGCGTGCAGGCCGGTCCTATCCGCACCGCCCTGGTCGCCGACGCGGTCGCCCGCGGCGCGTTCGCCGAACAGTCTCGCTTCGGTCTGGCGACCTGGCTGGGTGGTGGCCTGATCATCGCGGGTATCGCCACGACCATCGCACTCGCCGCCACCTCCGGGCACGCCCTTGTAGGCGTCGCAATCCTGCTGGCAGGCATCGCAACTCTGCTGCTGCCCCGCTACCTCCCCGCTCGCACCGCGCAGGGCAGGGAGCTGGCCGGACAGGTCCGCGCATTGCAGCGCGGCCTCGATACGATTGTGCGCGAGCAGATCCCGCCCGCCGACCAAGAGCTGGTGTTCTCCAGGGCGCTGCCGTTCACCGTGATCAGCGGCCGTGCCGACAACTGGATCCGAGCCTTCCGCGACCTGAACCCCGCCGCCGACTCCCAACCCGGCCTGTACTGGTTCGGCAGCTTCGAGCGCGACCGAAACCTCCAACGCTTCGCAGGTCACTTCCCCTACTTCATCACCGCCCTGGAAGCCCTCTTCGCCACCTCGACCAGCAACAGATAGCCCTCCTCCCCCTAGCTGCGGAAGACCCAGTCGGGTACGGCAGCTCGGTCTACCGAATCCAGGGCACGCTTCCCACAGCTCTGGGTTACTCCGGTGAGTTCCACCGGGCACCTCAGAGCGGTGTGCTCGGTTTACTGAACCCAATGCGCGCACCCACGGCTCTGGCTTACTCCGGTGAGTTCCAGCGGCACCTCAGGGTGGTGAGCTCGGTTTACTGAACCCAGGGCGCGCTCCCCAGTTTTGGTTGCATCTCCGTGGTTTTGCCGGGGGCAGTGCTGGGCGCGTCGGGTGCCGTACCCGACCTGGTCTTCCGCAGCTTTGGGCAGGCAGGCACACGGCTTCCAGCGTGAGGACTGGCTGTGGTTGCGTTCTCGAGCGGTAAAGAAATCCGTCCTCACACCCCGTGCTGTAGCCGCACACCCGGTATACGGGGTGTTCGGCTGGGACACAGGGTATTCGGACGACAGTTTGATCTTCCATAGCTCTTCGAGACACGCCCACGGCTTCCGGCGTGAGGACTGGCTGGGTTGCGTTCCCGGGCGGTAAAGGAATTCGTCCTCACACCCCGTGTCGTAACTGCACACCCCGTATACGCGGTGTTCGGCTGGGACACGGGGTGTTCAGACGACAGTTTGGCCCTCCACATCTCGTGGAGGCAGGCGCACGGCTTCCAGCGTGGGGACTGGCTGCAGTTGCGTCTCGGGCGGTAAAGAAATCTGGCCTCACACCCCGTGTTGTGACTGCACATCCCGTATACGCGGTGTTCGGTTGCGGCGCGGGGTGTTCGGACGACCGTTTGGCCTTCCGCAGCTCGTGGAGGCAGGCGCACAGCTTCCAGCGTGGGGACTGGCTGCAGTTGCGTTCTCGGGCGGTAAAGAAATCCGGCCTCACACCCCGTGTCGTAACTGCACACCCCGTATACGGGGTGTTCGGTTGCGGCGCGGGGTGTTCGGACGACCGTTTTGGCCTTCCACATCTCGTGGAGGCAGGCGCACGGCTTCCAGCGTGGGGACTGGCTGCAGTTGCGTTCCCGGGCGGTAAGGAAATCTGGCCTCACACCCCGTGTTGTGACTGCACACCCGGTATACGGGGTGTTCGGCTGGGACACGGGGTGTTCGGACTGCGGGAGGTGACCGTGTTCGCTACCGGACTTCGCTGGTAGGAAACACACTGACGGCCGGGCTTAGCCCGGCCGTCAGCTCTCAGCGATAGCGTTCAGTCGATGGCAGCGGCGCGACGCATTGCGGACAGGGGGTCCGCGTAGAGGGCGCTGAGTGAGGTGACGACGGCGGCGAATTCCTGGACCTTGCCGCCGAATCCGCTGATGCGGATGTCGGTGGGTGGCAGGCTGGAGGACTGCTGGAATGCGCGCGCCACGTGGGCGACGGCCGGGCGGTATCCGGTGAAAGCCTGGCCGCCCAGGATTACTCGGTCCGGGTTGAGCATGTCCCGAACGAGCGCGACGGTCTGGCCGAGGGTGGTCGCGCGTTCCGCGAGCAGTTCCCGTGCCGGCTCGGAACCCGCTTCGGCCGCCCGGTACAGATCGGCGATGGTCGAGCCCGCGGTGCCGTTGTACGCCGGAATGATCCCGCGCCCGACAGCCCTCGCGTGCAGCGACCGGTCACCGACCGTCACCTCGAGGCAGCCGCGCCGACCGCATGGGCACACCACATCGGAGCCGGTCGGCAAGTGCGCGATCGAACCCGGTCCGTTGCTCGGGGTATGCACGCGACCGTCCAAGGTGACTGCCACACCGGCGGTTTCGCGGACGTAGAAGTACAGGCTGCTGCCCCGCTCCGGTCCGGCGCCGCGCGCGTCACGCTGGTCGGGAGTCGGCAGTAACAGCTCGGAGGCAGCCATGGCCTCCACGTGCGGCGCGACCGAAACCGGCAGCTCGAGCACCTCGCCGAGCACCGCGCCGATCTGCGCGCCCTTCCATTCCAGCTTGGGGTGGTCGACCACACCGGTGAGCGGGTCGACCCGGCCGCCGATAGCGACTCCGGCCCACAACGCCTTTCGGCGATGCCAACGCTGCAGGAAGGCCTTGGCGCTGCGGGCCACGGTGGTGGTCGCGAAGTCCTGACCGGTCTGCGGCGTGGCAATGGCGAGGCCGCCGAGGATCCGGCCGCGCAGGTCGGCCGCGACGATCTTGGTGGCCGCGGCGCCGATGTGGATGCCGAGGGTCAGGTAGGCCTCGTGGTCGATCTCGAAGGGCACCCGCGGACGACCGACCGCACCCGAAGCGGTCAGGTCGGGGCGCTCGCGCAGCAGGCCGGCGGCCAGCAGCGCGGACACCTGACGGTTGACCGTTGCAATGCTCAAACCCGTTGTGCGCGCGGCATTGTCGCGAGACACCGGACCACCCGTCGCGGCGCGCAGCACGGCTGCGGCCGGGTTGTCGGCGATGCGGAGTTCCGGTGCGACAACCGGACGTTGAACACGAACACGACCGTTCGCAACCCGGGAGAGGGGTCGCTCGAGAGTGAGGGACATATGAAGATTCCTTGCTGAAGTCCCGCAATTACGGGACATGCCTACACGTGTGGCGACGAGGCAGCGCGCGAGCCGAAAGAATCGCTCAGCTGCGGCGGCAGGAACGACACAGTTCCCGCGTCAGCGGCAGCCGCAGACCCAGTGCGGCAGTCACGTAAGTGACCCGCAATGCGGTCGGGCGGCTAGTAGACATGGGATCAAAGTTAACACCGAAACCCCCGCTCACCAAGCCCCCTCGACAGGCCGTGCGCTCCCCGGTACGGCGTTTCGCGCCGAAATCCTTGCCCCGCACCGAGTTCCGATCCACTGTGGCCCAGCGCACGATTTGTCCAGAAAAAGCCGAATGGGGCCGCCGATACGGCGACCCCATCGGGTGACTTGCTTTCCCCTTACGCGGCTTCGGCGACCACCTGACGGCGGGCCAGCAGCGCGGTGGCCGAGGCGACCAGCCCGACCAGCGCCACCACGGTGACCAAGTACAGACCCGGCCGGTACTGCGCGATGCTGGTTGCGGCGCCACCGCTGATCAGGCCGGTGACGACGGCGAGTACGACCGCCCCGCCGATCTGGCCGGAAGTCTGCACCAGACCCGAAGCCAGTCCCTGCTCGTGGTCGGCGATGCCCTCGGTGGCCTGGACCATGGTCGAGGAGAATCCGAGCGCGAAGCCGAGGCCGAGCAGCAGGAACGCGGGCAGGTAGTCGACGACGTAGGTCGGGTCGGCGCTGCCGCCGAAGGCGATGAACCAGAGGTAGCCGAGCACGAACGAGGCCATCGAGGCGATGATCATCGGGGTGGTGCCGTAACGGTCGATGAACTTTCCTGCGACCGGCGACAGAATTGCCACGATGATGCCGGCCGGAGCCAGCGCGAGCGCCATCTTCAGCGGCTCCCAACCGAGGGTGTTCTGCAGGTACAGCGACACGATCGTCTGGAAGCTGATGTAGGAGCCGAAGATCGCCAGCGCGGCCAGGTTGGCCCGCACGATCGACTTGACCTTGAAGATGCTCAGCCGGACCAGCGGATGGGCGACCCTGTTCTCCACCACGAAGAACGCGCTGAGCAGCGCGACCGCGACAACGGCGGTGGTGATCACGCTTGCGGTGAGACCCTTTTCGGGTGCGGTGACGATTGTGTAGACGCCAGCGAGCATGCCACCGGTCAGCAGTGCGGCACCGGCGAAGTCGATACGTCCCTTTTCCTTCTCGATGTTGCGCGGCACCACGATGTACGCGGTGACGACCACAGCGGCGACGACCACGACCGGTACATAGAAGGTCAGCCGCCAGTCGATGCCGGTGAGCAGACCCGAAACGATAAGACCCGAGGCGTATCCGGTGGCGCCGAAGACCGTGAAGATCGAGAGCGCGCGATTGCGGTCGTGACCTTCCTTGAATGTGGTGGTGATGATCGACAGGGCAGCCGGTGCGGTGAACGCGGCGGCGATGCCCTTGATGATGCGGCTCGCGATGAGCAGCGCGCCGTCGTCGACGAGTCCGCCCGCCAGCGAGGCGAGTCCGAAGACCACCAGCGCGGTCAGGAAGACCTGGCGGCGGCCGAGCAGATCGGCGGCCCGTCCGCCGAGCAGCAGCAGGCCACCGTAGCCGAGGATGTAGCCGTTGACGATCCACTGCAGACTCTCGGTGTTCAGACCGAGCTCCGATCCGATGGACGGGAGTGCGACTCCGACCATCGAGACATCCAGTGCGTCGAGGAACATCGCCAGGCCCGCTACGAACAGCACGGCCCACAGCTTGGGTCCCCAGCGACCGGGGACGTGATCGGCAGATGAAGTGTTCAGCGCCTCTGGGGCGGTAGCTGTCATAGTCACGTCGGCTAATTTAGATGCACACGCATTAAATGTCAAAGCATCTAATGCAGGTGCACAAACCTCCTGGTCGGACGCGCAGCGAAAGGCCCCGCCCAGCGAGAGGTGCTGGGCGGGGCCTGTTTTCCGCAGCGGTGGCGGCCGCGGATGCCGGGTGACCGGATCGACCTACTTACTTGGCCGGAGCGGCCGGTGCGGCCGGAGCGTTGAATGGCTGGTTGATGGTGGTGAAGTACTGGATCGCGGCGCCGATCGCGACCGGAGCCGTGATGAAGATCTGACCGAGAACGGTGCCGATGGCGCCCACAAGGGCAATACCCGCGATGCAGCCGACCGCCGCGGCGGGCAGGAACGGACCGAACAGACCGACGATGGTGCCGAGGGCAACCGTGCCGGCGAGGATACCGCCGAGGACGCAGCCGATGGCCGCTCCGCCGAGGCCACCGACCAGGGTGCCGATGGTGGCGCCCATAGAAATGGTGCTGGTCAGACGGGTCCAGGCGGCCGTTTCACGGTCGTACTCGGTCTTCCATGGCGCCTTGTCCTCGTACGGCAGGGCAACCGGCTTGTAGACCGCCTTCGCCGGATCGACCTGCGGAGTAAGAGTCGCCGTACGGCCGGAGATTTCAGCGGCGATCGGGAACTCGAACTCGTCGATCCGGAACGTCAACGAGGTACCCGCGACCACGGTGCCATCGGCCGCCTTGATCTTCAGGGCCTCGTCCTCGACAACGATCGAACCCGCGTCGGTCGTAATGATCGACTGCGTTTCGGTGGCCTGGGCAGTGAAATTAATTGCGTCGCCGGTCTGTTCGGCCGCCGCGGGCGCCGCGCCGGAGGTGCCCGCAGCCACCCCGGTCGCTATGGTCACCAGCGCCGCGACGACGGCGAGCTTCCTCATCCTCATGTACTGCAATCCCTCATCTCAGGTGGAGCTTCCGAGGGCAAAGCATCAACGAGAAACCCCTCGGACACGAGGGAAAAACGCAGACAGATTCCAAATAGGCAAACCCGGAGCGAACAGAATGGAAACTACTTCGCCTTCGCGGCAGCCTTGGCCTGCTTCTTGAATGCACGCACTTCCAATAGCGATTCGGCATCGACGATATCGGCGGCGGAACGACGAGACCCTTGCTCTGAGTAGGCTCCCGCCGCTGCTTCCCAGCCTTTCGGCCGCACCCCGAGCTGCTTGCCGAGCAGCGCGAGGAAGATCCTCGCCTTCTGATCGCCATAGCCAGGCAAGGCGTTCAGGCGCTTCAGCACCGCTTTTCCGTCCGGATCACCCGCGGTCCAGATCGCCTCGACATCGCCGTCATAGTGCTCCAGCACATACTTGGCGAGCTCTTGCGTGCGGCGCGCCATCGACCTGCCGTAGCGGTGGATCGCGGGCGGCGTCGCGCAGAGTTCCTCGAACTCGGCGGTATCGGCCTCAGCGATCCGGTGGATGTCCAGCCCGCCCATCCGGTCGGCGATCTTCTTCGGACCGCGGAACGCGTGCTCGAGCGGAAACTGTTGATCGAGCAGCATTCCGACCAGCAGCGCGAAGGGACTCTCCGACAGCAGCTTGTCCGCCTCCGGGTCCTGCGCGAGGCACAGCTTCACAGTCACGGACTTTCCTTTCCCGAGTGTTCGACGGCCGATCGAGATGTCCTCGATCATCTCACCATCCGGCATCTGAGGAATTCCCGCGTCACAACGGGCGCAGGTGCTCGATCGTGACGTGGTGCCGCTCGGTCAGCCGCTCGGCGATCAACGAGCGGTGGCAAGCCTCAGGGTCGCGCTCTACGCAGAGCAGCGCTGCGGTCCCGCTGCTCGGCAACACCGTGACGATCGGGGCGAGGTCGGCGCGGTCGAGGATCTCGGTGGTGTAGCGGCGGGTGTACTCGGCAGCGAGTTCACGGCGCGAGCGCTTGCCGACCCCTTGGCGGTCATCCTCGGCGTACTGGAGCTGGCGTAGCTCGGTGGTAGGGGCGAGTTCGCGGTGGTGCTCGTAGGCGATCCCGGCTTGAGCGAGGGCCTCTTGCAGCCGCTGTGAGTTCGCCCAGGCGTACTCGGGTCCGCGGACACCGCGGCGCTGGCGAACATCGAGCAGCAGGCGGACGTCCGCGTGCCGTAGCCGTTGCACGAAGGACTCGCCGTTGAAGCCATAGACGCCGATTGTCACCATGCTGAGCACCGGGAATTCACCAACCTTCCTACTACTCGCCGCCTCCGGCAGCCCTACCGGAGGCGGCGAGGTGGCATCATTCGACGGCGGTTGCCTCGAGCTCGACCATCTGGCCGGGGATCGCCAGCCGTGTGACCCCGAGCATCGTCGTAGTCGGTGTCACCCCGGAAGCGCCCAACCGCGACGCCAGCACGCCGTAGTGCTGGAAAAGCAGATCGACGTCGGTGGTGTAGACGTTGAGCCGGACCAGGTTCGTGAGGGACATGCCAGCCTCTTTGAGCACGGCCTCCACGTTGTCGATGCTCAACGCCAACTGTGCCGCCATGTCACCGGCATGCTGGGGCTTGCCGTCGCCGCTCATCGCGGTCTGCCCGGAGCAGTACAGGGTCCGGGTGTGCCCGGAGACGAGCTCACCCTGGTTGAATCCCATCTCCACCGACCACGTCACCGGGTTGACTGCCGTTCGTTCCGCTACCACATCAGCTCCATTCGATTCGGTGAAGTACGTACGTCCATCGGCTCCGTAGCCGCTGTTGTGACGCCGTGGTGGTAACCCTCCCAGCGAATCACGACATCCTGTGTCGTGTATTCGATAAAGTTTTCGTATGCGCGCCGACCGGTTGGTGTCGCTGGTGCTGCTGCTGCGCCAGCGCGGTCGGCTGACTGCGGCCGAGCTGGCCGACGAGCTGGAGGTGTCCACCCGCACCGTGTTGCGCGACATCGAGGCGCTGTCCGTGGCCGGCGTCCCGGTCTTCGCCGAACGCGGCCGGCACGGCGGTTTCGCGTTGTTACCTGGGTTTCGGACCGAGCTCACCGGGCTGAACCACGACGAGGCGCTTGCCTTGCTTGTCGCCGGATCGCGGCGCGGCGCGCAGGCATTCGGCCTCGGCTCGGCGCTTGCTTCGGCGATGCTCAAGGTGGTTGACGCGCTACCCGCAAGCTATCGGGACACCGCTGCTGACGTGGCCGAGCGATTGCTCATCGACCCGGAGACCGATCTGCTGTCGCGTCGGCTGGTCGCTGAGGAGGTGCCCGGCACCGTATTGGCCGAGATCCGGCGCGCGGTGTTCGCCGGAAACAAGCTGAGCATCCACTACGCGGCTGTCGACCAGACCCCGAAGTGGCGCACGGTGGACCCGATCGGCCTGGTCATCGTTCGCGACCGGGGCTACCTGCTGGCCACGAGATCTGGCGCGGACCGCACCTACCGGCTGTCGCGGGTGTTGGCCGCAAAGGAACTCCCCGAACCGGCACAGCGTCCAGACCGGGTCGATCTGGACCTGGCCTGGCAGGAACGCAGCACGCAGTTTCGGACCGGCGGCGACCAAGTCACCGTGCTGGTACGGGTGAACCCGGCGCGGCGGGAGGACCTGCTGGGCAACGCACTGGCCGTGTGCGCCGAAGAAACCGACGCAGACGGCTGGCTGCGGCTGGAGGTGACCTTCCAAGATTCGAGACACGCCGAATGGGCGCTGTGGCAGCTCACCACGGACGCGGAAGCCCTGGCCCCGCAGTGGTTGCGCACTTCCCTGCGCAACCGAGCCGCCGCGATTGCCACCCGCTACGGAGTGTCATCCTGAGAGGTGGCCTTCTGCCAGGCGCCGCCGCGATTAGGTGACATCCCCGAACCGTGACGCACCTCACAGACCTACCGTGCGATGCGGTGGACCCCCGCGTAGGCTCTCGGCCATGCCTCAGACGACGGCCATACCGAGGGACGGAATCGGGCCCATGAATTTGCACGGATTGCGCCCAGATCGCTTCGATAGCGCGGGCCACGATCAGTTGGTCGACGTACGCGATCTACAGGCGGCACTGCCCGGTATCCGGCGTCTGCGGGACTGGGCCCACGACGCACTCGCACTGCAGCCAGGCGAAAGCGCGATCGACATCGGCTCCGGCTCCGGCTCGGAGGTGCTCGCTTTCGCCGATGCGGTGGGACCGACCGGAACCGCTATCGGCGTCGAACCCGACCCGCACCTGCTCGCTGCCGCTGAACGCCGCGCGAGCCAGGCCGGGTCACCCGCCAAGTTCCATTCCGGCGACGCCTACGGACTGCCCTTCGGCGCCGACAGTTTCGACGCGGCCCTGTGCGAGCGGGTCTTCCAGCATCTGACCGCGCCGATCCGCGCCGCCAACGAGATCGCGAGGGTGCTGCGGCCCGGCGGCCGGGTCGTGGTGGTGGACAGCGACTGGGGCACGGCGATCGTGCATCCCGGCGACCGCCAAGTAGTCAGGGAGGTCGTCGACACGCTGGCGTCGGCAACAACCAATCCGTTCTCCGGCCGTCGGCTGCCCGGGCTGCTGACCAAAGCTGGCCTCGTCATCGATGAGGTCGGCTCGCATGCGCTGGTGCAGGACCGCAGTGTCGGCGCAGGTTCGCTGGTCAATCGGATTTCGGCGATGGCGGTGGCGCGCGGTGTCATCACCGAGGCCCAGCGTGATCAGCTGATCGCGGACCTGGAGGCGGGCGCCGAAAGCGGCGATATCCATCTATCGGTCACCATGTTCGCCGTGCTGGCACACAAGCCGCACTGACCTACCCCGACACGGAAGCGGGCGCACACCCGGATTCGGTGTGCGCCCGCTTCGGTTCGTACGGGTTACTTGTCGAGCAACTTCTCGGTGGCGGCAAGTAGCACGCAAGTGGCCAGGCCGTCCATCGCCTTCTCCAGTTCGGCTTCCTTCGGGAAGCTCGGGGCGATACGAATGTTCTTGTCCTCCGGGTCGTTCCGGTAAGGGAACGCCGAACCCGCTGCGGTCAGCGCGATTCCGGCGTCCTTGGCCAACGCGATCACCCTCGCCGCAGTGCCCTCCAGCACGTCGAGGCTGATGAAGTAGCCGCCCTTCGGCTCGGTCCAGGACGCCACCTTCGAGGCGCCGAGGCGATCCTCGAGAATCCGCAGCACCAGCGCGAATTTCGGCTCGAGGATGGCGCGGTGCTTCTGCATGTGTGCGCGCACACCGTCGGCGTCTTTGAAAAAGCGCAGGTGACGCAGTTGGTTGATTTTGTCGGGGCCGATGCTCTTCTTCGACGCGTGCCCGAGATACCAGTCCAGGTTGGCCGTCGAAGCGCCGAGGAAACTGACTCCCGCGCCCGCGAAGGTGATCTTGGAGGTGGAGGCGAAGACAATGGGGCGGTTGGGGTTTCCGGCCGCGGCGGCCAGCCCGAGCACGTCGATGACCGAAGCCGCGGTGTCGGTCAGTGGATGCACCGCGTAGGCGTTGTCCCAGAACAACCGGAAGTCCGGCGCCGCGGCGGGCATCGAAACCAGTTCCCGGACAATATCTTCGGAGAAGACCACACCGGTCGGGTTGGAGTAGTTCGGCACCGCCCACAGACCCTTGATCTGCGGGTCGTTCGCCAAAAGCTCGGCAATGGCGTGGGTGTCGGGGCCGTCGTGGTTCATCGGGACCGGGATCATCTCGAAGCCGAGCGCCTCGGTGATCGCGAAGTGCCGGTCGTAACCGGGGCTCGGACACAGGAACTTCAGCGTGGGCTCGGCCGCCCAGCGCTGCTTCGACTCGGGGACGCCGTGCAGCATCGCATAGGCGATGACGTCGTGCATCAGCTCCAGGCTGGCGTTGTTGCCCGCGATCAGGTTGTCCACCGGAATGCCGAGCAGCTCACCGAATATGGCGCGCAGCTCCGGGAGTCCGTGCAGCCCACCGTAGTTGCGGCAGTCGGTGCCGGTGCCGTCGCGGAAGTCGCCCGCACCGGGCAGCGAAAGCAGTTCCGTGGACAAGTCGAGTTGTTCCGGCGAGGGTTTTCCCCTCGTCAGGTCCAGCGTGAGCTTCTCGGTCTTGAGCGTCGCGTAATTCGCGTGCTGGGTCTCGTGTTCCGACACGAGCTCCGCGTGGCTCATCAAACCGATCTGCGTTTGCCGGGGCATCCTGGGCAGCCTTTCGAAGCAGCAAAGGGGCGAGGGGTGACGTCCGGCCGATGTCCGTGTGACCGTCGGCGGACCGCTGTTCACGTTACCCGGCGGTTGCTCCGAATTGGAGTGGATAAGCGGCTCGGGATATCCGTCCGTCCGAGCGCCGAAATTTAAGGGGACCCCGCGCACCCGGCAGAGCCCGTTGACCCTTGCTGCCTTCCGGCCCTGGGGGAGTTCACAGGATGCGCGCCGCGCGGGATCCGTGGGCCAGTGTAGCGGCTCGTCGACCACACCCCCATATCCGGGGCCCACGCGCACTCGCGAGCAGTGGCTACGATCTTTCCAATACCGGAGGGGCTGCCCCCACCGCACGAGGGGATCGACAGGTGACAGACAAGAATCCGCCGCACGGCGGCCACGAGGTGCCGCCACTGGGATCGCCGGGCGACGCGGAGCCGACACCCCAGTGGTGGGAAGCTCCGAGCACCAGCGACAGCACCGGCTTCGCGTCTGGCGCCGACCCGACACTGGTGCGCGGACCCGGACAATTCGACGCCTACACGCCACCACCGCAGCCTTATGCGCCGCCGCAGCAGCCATACGCGCCACCACAACAGCAGTACGCGCCGCCGCAGCAGCCGTACGCACCACCGCAGCAGCCATACGCGCAACCCGCTCCCCCGCCACCTGGGCCGCCAAGTTATCCACAGCAGCCGCCCTACGGCACCCCCTACCCGGGCACACCGCGACGGCGTTCCAACACGGGATGGATTGTCGGCGGTATCGCCGCGCTGATCGTCGTGATCGCCCTGATCGGGGGCCTGATCGTCGCGGTGAAGAGCATCGGCGGTGGCGACAAGTCCTGGGCAGGCGATTACGCCATCGACAAGGTCACGGACTCGTGCAGCCTGGTCACACCCTCGATACTCGCGCGGTGGGCGCCCACCCAGAAGGAGCTCACGCACACCGAGAACCAACCCGACAGCAGTTTCGGTGGCGGTTCGCTGAATTGCAACGCGAAGTACGAAGGCTCTGGAATCAACGACGCGTCCATGACCATGGACGCAGACCTCGAAAGCAAGTACGGATCGCCGTACTACACCATCTGGAAGGACATCGACACCGGCACCTCGGGCACCGGACGGGCCTCCGGCGCGGTGAGCGGCCTCGGCGAGGAGGCGTACTTCGCCTCCCGAGAGGATTCGTCGTCGTCCTTCAACTCGCTGGACTACACGATCGGCGTACTCGACAGCAATCTCTCGGTCCAGGTCGAGATCACCATCTATTCGAAGACCCCCATAGACAAGGCCGCAGTCGCCGCCGCCTGCGAGGCACAGGCCCGGCAAGTCATGGCCGGCCTGCGGAAATAGCTGCCGAGAGGGCCCATTTGGCGACCGACGGGGTGCACCCGGTATGCTGCTCCACGGAGGATTCGCCTAGTGGCCTATGGCGCTCGCCTGGAACGCGGGTTGGGTTAACGCCCTCAGGGGTTCAAATCCCCTATCCTCCGCCACGGCAAACGCCTCTGATCAGCCTAACTGGCTGGTCAGGGGCGTTTTTCGTTACACCTACCCTTCCCGGTACGCAATCAGTGAGATGGTTACGTTCCTGTAGGCACACGCGATAAGCAGTCGCGACATCGACACCGCAGGCAACCTTCCTGCGGTTACCCGACAACAGCGAATGCTTGAACATGGACAACTTCGATCTCGTGCGGCCTACCGGAATCGACTCCCAAGCGTGGGCGGCGATCGTTCGCCACCGCAACCGACTTAAGAGCGCCATTGCAGGCGCCGATAGATCGCTGACGCTAGGTCGAGCCAAGGAGCTGGCCGAATCCGTCGCATGAGCAGTCATCACTGAACGAGGCGAAGTCGCCCGCCAATATGGGCTTCCTCACCTGATCGATACCGCGCACGTCGCGCTGCAGCGCCAGCCGGGCACCGATCTCTCGCAGGACACCCGTCCGCGATCAGAAGGCCGAAATCGACCGACTGACCTTACTGCTCGGGCAGAACCCGATCAGTACCAGCGACTGGAACAAGGACTATCCCCTACACCAGCAGGCGCTCGCACTGGCCAAGAAGTTCGACCCGCAAGCCAGCCTGCTCTGGACGAAGATCGCTGACCTGTTCGAGCCTGAACCTCCCTTCTGAGAAGACCACGGTGCATGCGGTCGCAACGGGCCGTCGTCGTGCCAAAACATCGGATGCTTTGCCGGTCACCGCTGCCTTGCCCTCGGGCTTCCCACATCAAGATTGTCGGCTGGCACTCCAGACATCCCCGAGCAAGCTCTGCGGGCAGCGGGACCTACCGGCACCCGGCGGTTGTGGGCAACCGGCACAGGGAAGCTCGACAATCCGAACCGGCAGAAGACCCCGCCAATAGTGTTGTAGTTACTACTCTTTCGTTGTGATGTCGGCGGGTTGGATCAGTCGGCCCACCAAACAGCAAGGCACCAACAACTCCTAGGGTTCCGACAAGCTCGAGTAACGATGAGAGACGCCTATGCCAGATTTGCTCTACTACCCGAGGATCAACGCCCCGAGGGCGGTGATCCACCAGGCGCTGCTGTACTGGGATCGCCTGGCTACTGTCGTACCGCGCGGATCCCTGGAAGAGTTGCTCGACCCAGCGATGCGCCAAGTCCACTCGGCGGGACTGTACAACCCGGTATCGGCAGATCGCTGGCCGACCGAACGTGAAGGCATGGAACGAGCGCTACGGCGGTTGACACATCTGCTGGATCAAATCCCTGCTGACGATCTGATCCCGCAGGGCGGCCCGGATAGCTATCTGTACAGCGCCAAGCTTTCCCATGAGATCTTGCTGGAGTTGGAACGCCGCCGACTGTCGCTACCCATGGGCGATGACGGACTCCAGATCCGTGTGTCGGCCGCGACCCAGCTTTGTTTGATAAGTGTTGCGGCACGAGATATCGCCCAGCAGTACCGAGCGCGCGACGGGCACCGCGGCAGGCACGCGCTCTACCCGTACACCGACAGCCCTGCCGCGCACCTCTTCGCGCACACGCCGTTCGCCGCCGACTATCTGCCGCCCAGCAGTGACCTGCATCCGGAACGTGACCCGCGGAGAGCGCAACACATCTACTTCCCAGGCCCTCGCACGACACCCTGTTGGGAGGTGCAGATCGGCAGGCTGCTGCCGGTGCCTCGCGATGAGGTGCTCATCGATGACCTGATCGCATTTCGTGAGCGTTACCACGATGAGCGGCAACGCCTCATGATGGCGATCGACCTTCTCGTGCACGGGCTTCAACTGCACTACGACCACCCCCAGGACGTGCTGCGCGCCGTCCAACGAGAACTCGAGGATGCGCTAGCCGACCTGACGGCCGCTGGGCGATCGGCCCGCATCGGCTGGATCCGGCAGTCGGTCACCGTGACAATCGCCCTCGCCGCCGGGTACGCCGGTCAGAAGCTATTTCCTGAGGCCGGATGGGTACTCGGTGCGATCGGTGGCGTGGCGATCAACGTAGCAACCAACCAGACCAGTCCCTCTGGCAAGGGACCAGCGGAAGACTTCAGCTACCTCCACCGCGTGCGTTCCGCACTGGGTTGAGCACATCCTGAGCCCGAACAGCCGAGACCTACGCCTCGGAATCGGCGTTGCCCGCGTCAACACCTGCCCGAACCTAACGATGTCAGCAGGGCCGAAACGACGAGGTCGAAGTCTGCGTTGTTCCAGCTGCAGACCTTCCAGTCGGACTCTTCGACGCCGGCGATGCCGGACTCCTTCGTGGCAGGGTTGACTCCGACCTGTTTGAGCAGTGCATCGGACACCTGCGTGCACGGATCCCACAGCGCTGTTGTTGCGGCCGAGGTGTTCGTGGTGCCGGAACTTGGCCCGGCTTTTCGAGCAGGTGGGTTGGCCACAGAGTCCAAGTGCGACCGCTCGACGGCACCGCGTGCGGTGCCAGTTCCAAGCGCCCGGGCTCTATTACCCGAGGTAGTGGGTCAACCTGATGCAGAATTCAGCAACCTGCCGTAGCTGTTCATCGGTAAGGCTCAGGCGGCCACTGGGAGTTCGTGCGGGCTCTTCATGTATTTGGATGACCCCTTCCCGCTCTTTGCTGCGGGTTATGATTCCGACAAGTCCCTGGGGTCGATTATCGAAGAACCAGGCCGATTCCGACGTGCCACTGATCGGTTTCATCATCGGGCTGGAAGACCAAGTTGTGCTTGGATTAGCGATGCGCGTGATCGAAGCATGTCCGACCATTTCGGAATTCGAATCAACGAAACAGTCTCCCGCACCGTAGATTTCCGATCCAAGATCCCGGCCCGCCCTGATCCTTATGTCTTGCACCTTAAGATCGTTTACGAAGAAATCTGACAACGCATTGCACAGATCTTAGACTGTGGATGCGGCTGGCGCAGTTGTGACCGCCGGTGCGACATTAGTTCCCGGTCCGGATGCAGGTTCTGCGCACGCTGACAGGCCTAGGATGACAGCACCATGAGCAGATAATGTGAGTTTCTTCATTTAGCTCGTTTTGGCCTTCCAGTCCGAGCCATCGCCATCAAGTACGCTAGCGTCGTTGAAGTCAAGATTTTCCTTAGCGGGCTTGCCTTCGCTGTCGACTCCTATGGCCTCGAGCTGGATGGATGGCCATTTGTTGAACGGCAGACCAGATTGCGTTGAGACATCAGCGGCAAATAGTGTAATTCCAGCAGCGTGCGGAGCGGGAGCGATCAGCCCTTCAAAGTGCGGATCATGTCCACCAGTACTTGCGCGCCCGCTCGCGTCGGTTGGTCATCTCGCGTCGTTTGGTCATCGGTTTCCTTGAAGTGGAGTTCGCCCTCCCAGCCGTCGAGGCTGGCGGTGAGGTCGACGTCAAGCAGCGTAGTGGCGGGATCCGCCCCCTTGGGCAGTGGCTCGGTGACGACCTTGACGGTCATGCCGTCCACGGTCAGAACCTTGGTTGGGTAGTTCTCGTTCGCCGGCGGGGGTGTGGACAGGGTGTGATCACTGTCGACGATGCGAAACAGCAATGCCGAACCGATGTACCGCCGGTCAGGCTGATCTCGTTCACGCAGGTAGTAGGAGCAGTCGTTGCCGGTGCCGATCTTGTCGGTCAGAGGCTTCTTGAGCCCGGGTTCGACCTCCAGAGCTGTATCGGCATATCGGGTAGCGAAGAATTTCCTCGGATAATCGCACAGTTGTTGGAGCGTGTGATCGCTCGTCCGTACCTTGTACTTTTCGGGATCGGCATGCGGCACCAGATCGCAGCTCGACAGCATCAGTATCAGCACCGAGAGGATCGTCAGCCGCCGCAGGTTCATGTTGCCTGCCATTCGGAGCCGGGAGAGTTGATGTTGAAATCGTCCGAAGCGCTTCTCGGCCAACGGTTGTTGTGGAGCCCTTTCTGATGCTCTGTCGATTCCTCGATATTGTTGATGCTTTGCTTTTGAGAAAGGAGGGACTTCGCGAGTGCATCCGTATACGCGACGGCGCTGCTGATTACCTTTCCGAGGATATCGATCGCGTCCGAGACCCCGACCGGAGCGGCGACGAAAGTGGCGATTTTAGCGATAGCCGACCCAAGCTTGATGAGCAGATCCGCGACATCCTTGACGATGTTGGAGTAGAAGTCCCATGCCGTATCCGATATCTTGGCGAGCGCATCCTTCATCTTGTCGCAGGTCGATTTCGCGGAGTCCATTGCGGTGTCCTGGAGTATCCGCGCCGCCGTGTACTTGAGTGCCGCCGCTCCTGCCCAGTAGCCGGTGATACTCCCGTTGTTCACCTCGTTGTTCTGCGCCTCGCCGATCTTGGACTTCAGCGTCGACCATGCTTCGCTCGCCTGCAGGAAGGCGATGGGCGCCTTCAAACCGTCGACCGCGCTCTGCAGTTTGTCCAAGAGCTCCTGGATCTTTTTCTTGATCGCTTCCTTGTTGTCCTGCATGTAGCCGGTGAAGTCATCCTCGGTTATCGCGCCGTAGACGGCGCCAGCCACCGCACCGGCTAGTCCGAAGAATGCCGCTGCCTCGACCTCGGCGGCGGCGATCGCAGCTTTCCTGAACGCCTCATCCACCTTGGCGGGCTGGTCTCTGATCTCCGCGATCTGGTCCGAGAACTTATCGAGTACGGTGTTGATCTCGTCCAGAGATTTGGTGGCACTCATTGATAATCGTCCTCCAGTTTGATGAGGACGTTCGCGAAGTTCTGGTCCTGCTCCTGATGGACCTTAGCGACATGGTCGAGAACCTTTGCGATGGAGTCGGTTTCATTTCTGCCCTCGACCATTCTGTCGTACATATATCGTGCGGCCGCTGCCTGGGCGTCCCAGGCATCCTGGAACAGCCCCCAGACGACGTCCTGGTGACTGAAATGGATACTCTGCGCCTGCGTCGCGGCGACGGTGAGCGTGTCCGACGCGTGGTCCCAGGCTCTGGCGGCTTTAATCAGTTGGTTCAGATCCATGGAAAAATTGACCATTACGAGTTCCTCATCAGGTAGCACTTGTATTCCGCGAGTTCGCGTTCGAGCTCATCGTCGGTGCGGTCGGCCCATGACCCGTCTTCGTGGAACCGTGGGCGCTGTTGCCGGATCTGATTCGCGCAGTCGAGGATGTCGTGCGCAATGTAGGACGGGCTGGCCGTGGTCGCCCACCGTGGATCGATCTCGATGCTGCCGATGCGAGAGATGCTCGCGACCACCGTGATCGAGGGCACTCCGAAGTCGGTCACCGGCCCTCGCCCGACGAATTCATCACTCAGCCGCAATGATCGTTCGACCATCTGGAATTCGGCGAGCGACCGGGTGTCGAGGAGCGTGATCAGTTCTGTGCGGCGAGAAGGAGATACGGTCAATTCGGTCCATCTGCCCGATGCGATGACCGGCGCGTCACGCCGCCACAGCGCCACGTAGTAGCCGGTCATCGCCGCCGCGGAGAGATCCGGTGGATCCATACGGTCGTGGATATTCCGGCTCACATCGACATCTACCGGAAGGCGACCTTCGTCGAGATTCATTGTGAACAGGCCGACTCCGATCAAGCCAGTGGCCACTGTTTCCCCTTCTTCGGTCTCCACTGCAGTGGGATCGTTCCGCCGAATGGCCGCTATCGAATCAAGTGACAACGGACTGCAAGTCATCCCGGACCCCGCAAGTCACCAGCCCCCCTCGCGGCCAGCCGTGGTGCACCAGCAATCCAGTAGTTCGTCCCCTCAGGCTGTTGCCGGACAGACACTACCGTTCTGTTTGTCGCCCCGGCAAGGGTGGCGTCACTGCTTGGACGGTCGGTCCTGCCACAGCGTGCTTCGAAGCGAAAACCACACCCGGACAAGACATAAGCCTCCGCAGTCTCACGCCGAGGCCGAGCCTCGATCGCGTGCGGGGCTGGGCAAGTGGCGGGTGGGTCGTTGAGTTGGTATCCGAGCATGCCTATTTCTGATCCGCGAAGTGGTCATTGAAGGACGAGAACTACCTCCGGGCGTTCTTCATCGCGCGGGACGGCCATTGGCACCAAAATCTGACCCTCGTCCGCTCCGATCCAGACAACTGCCGGCTCGCCGCTACACGGGTGTTCGCTATCCAGCAGGCACCCGATCTTCAGCACATCGACAACGAGTTCCATGGCCGCTTCAGAGACCCAACATGGAGGACCTGACACGACGACTCCGCATCTCCGAACGCGCCACTCGGTGACACACCCACCGCCCGGTGTGACAGCTCTCCCGCCACCGAGGGCAAATGACTCGAATGCGGCGTTGACCGCGTCAACTCCTGAACCCAACGTTTGCATCCGCCAATTGGGCGGAAACAGCCTGAATCGCAACGAAACTGGCTGGTCGTAGAGTTGACCTGCGGAAGCGGATGGGTTCAAATCCCTATCCTCCGCAGAGGATACGCAGTCAACCAGCGGTCGGCGACCCGCTGCATCTGGGGATATCGGCGCACCATGTAAGCCCGAGCCCGAAGGTGAAACATGTCGATTCGAGGCTTTGGCTTGTGCACGGCTTTACACGTGTCGAATGGGTGCGCCGGGGACAATGTGGAGTATGCCTGAGTTGATGCCCGCGGTCGTGGCTGCCGGGAAGTTTGCCGAGGTACCGCAGCCCACGCTCGTGACGCTCGACGGTTTGGTACTGCGGCCATGGACTTCGCAAGACGCGCCGGCAGTGTTCGAGGCGTTCCAGGATCCGGCGATCCGTCGCTGGCACGTACGCACGGCGGAATCGGTTGCGCAGGTGCGTGACTGGATCGAACGATGGCAAACCGTGTGGACGACGGGTAACGGACAATGGGCGGTGACAGTCGCCGGTGAAGTCGCCGGTCGCATCGGCCTACGCCACACGGATCTCGCCGACGGCACGACCGAGCTGGCGTACTGGACGATGCCAGCGTGGCGTGGTCGTGCCATCGCCCCCCGCGCGGTGATCGCGCTGACCCGCTGGGGATTCGACGAAATCGGTTTCGACCGAATCGAACTCACCCATTCGGTACAAAACCCACAGTCGTGCCGGGTGGCCGCCAAATGCGACTTTCCATTCGAGGGAACGCTACGCGGAGCAGGCAGACACAGCGACGGCCGCCACGATATGCACCTGCACGCGCGCATTCGGCGTGATGCGGATCCGTTCGAACAGTGACCTCGCGCTCGGCTACCGACCACGAGAAGGCCATCGCTGATCTCAGGTCAGCTCGTCGCCGGTGCCACCAGTCGCCCCAGGCCGATGTCGGATGCCTGCAGTACAGTGAGTTCCGCGCTGGTCCACCGTCTGGACGAGTCCGTCGCGCGTGTCCATCGGGAAGCGAGGCGCGTCGGGGAACCGGTACGCATACGCAAAGACCGGTCAAATGTCCGAAGGTTGCCCGATACCGCAGGTGATTTCACGCACGTAGCGTCCTGCCTGGGGTTGCCGGACCTCAACTCTGGCGCTGCCACGCTCGACCCGATCATCGGAAGCGCGTGGTCAGGCATCAGCTGGTCGACGCAGGCGGAATACCTTCCCGCAGAGCGAGATTCCTCGCCGACCACTTCCTTTGATCTAGCGGGAAGCGACCCCTTCATGACCTTCCAACTCGATCGAGTCGTTACCGACCTGGTGGTCGAGCCGTTGGTCGCTGGGCTGACAAGATGTGGTGATACCGTCGGCTGGGGCTATGCACGTGTCAGCGGGACCATGCGCCATATGGTCATGCAAACCGGCGTCAGGGATGCCGACAACGCAAACGCATTTGTCGGGCGCAGCGAACCGGGCGCGAATGAACCCTTCACACCCGACTACCTGAAGCCACATCGGGGCGACGCGGCGCAACCCCTGGAAACAGTGACGGTCGATCGAGCTAGGCTGCAGGACTCGTCGGGCATCGCTCGTTCGCACGTGCTCGGCATTCGGCGCGCCTATCAAGATCTCGCGGTCCAAGGCAGACTTGACGAGTTCGCACTGAACCTCGGAGAGCGCAGATCCAGCTTCTGGCGACATCAGGTGGCCGAGGGTGAGACGATTTTTGTCGCGCGATCGGCCGACGGCGACGTCGCGGGCTTCATCCACCCGCAGCGCATGGACGACGGCACGGGTTACATCGATGCCTGGTATTTACGGCCGGAGTGGCACCGTACCGGCGTATCCGAGCTCCTGATGCGCCAGGCCAGGGAGTACCTGGGCCCGGTAGACATCAACCTGCATGTGGTCGAAGGGACCGCGGCCGTGCGCGCGTATGAGAGGCGTGGGTTCGTCAGAACCGGGGCTACCCTGCCCACGGCGCCACAGGCGACCGCCTACGGCATAGTCGCACCCATGATCGAGCTCGTCCTCCGTCATACCGACTGAGACCTCACACGCGTGCGGGGCGCAAATTCCAGAGGGGGCAGTGATACCGAAGGCGTCGATCGTCTACTCCGGCAAGTGCGCTCCGGTGACGACCAGTCCGAAAACTCTGAGTCGGCGCTACCGCGATCTGGGGATTGAGGCTGCCTGGATCGCTCGATGCAGCCTGTCGAAGAGTTGCGTGGCGGCCAGTTCGGCGTTGCCGATGTGAACTCGTGTTCGGTACGCCGCCAACAGACGTTCGGCGATGTCCGGAATGTGCGGCTGCGCGGCCGAGCCGAACCGATGCCAGCAGACGACGTCGTGCAGCAGCGGTCCCCAGCTCGGCGTGCCCCAGTCGATCAGTGCCAGTTCGCCACTGCCCGTCTTCCGCAGTATCTCGGGCGCCGGGTCGCCGTACAGCACGCCGTAGCTGAGCCCGATATCGCGATCGAATTCGCGCACCGCGGCAAGGGCGTCGTTGAGCGCGTTGCCCTCTCGCCCGCCTATCCTGCCCGCTTCCGCGGTGTAGAAGTCGAGTAGCTTGCCTGCCGGCGTCACGTCGCCGGCCTCGAGCAGGATCCGGTGCACTCGGCCGAGCAGCTCACCGCACAACTCCGGTTCGGACCAGTCGAATGGTGTGCCCTCCACCAACTCGAGCACGGCCAGCGTCCATGAACCACGCCACCGGTACACCTTGACGCATAACGCACCGTCGACAGTGGTCACCGGAGCGCCAGTACTGATGCCTGCGCGGTCCACGACCGACGCGATTCGCAGACCGGGCTCCACGTACCCGCGCCCATCGAAAGTCAGCTTCGCGACGTAGTCGCCGGAGTTCGTGCGCACTCGCCAGACCCTGGCGCGGTCACCGAGATCGGTCAGCTCATCAACAACCCGAACACCGGAGAACGGCCACGCACCGAGCAACCGGGGCAACCGCTGTGCGATATCGCTACCCATCACGCTGTCATCCTGGTCGACTCCGCGTGCACAGACGACTGATTTACACCCTGGCGGGTTTCAGCTGAAGGTAGATCCGAGGTACTTCGCAAGGTCCTCCGCCGAGGCGGCGTGCCGCGCGTAGCCGAGGTACCCGTCGGGTCGGACGACGTAGGCCGCTCCGCCCTTGGCGCTGTAGGCGTGTGCGAACTTCGACTCGTCGTCGCGGATCACCGGCAGAACTGTCCCGTCGACCTCGGCCCCTGGCGCCGCGACGAGATACACGTCCATCTGCCCGTGCGCCGTGCGGCGGGCGGCGTCGGCAAGGCTCTCCAGCGCCCCTATCGCCTCGGCCCCGGTGCCGGCATCGGCGTAGAGGAGGGTGGTGTGGTTCGTCCGCCCGAGCAGCGAGAACAGGCGGAATGCGGAGGTGACAGCGTCCCGCGTCAGACCGGTGGCGTCCGGTGCCCGACCGCCTGCCCGCGGGCCCGCGGAGCCGTCGGCCGAGTTCGCGACGATGGGACTGTCGCCGTAGTCGATCAGCAGTTGAGCCTCGCGCTGGATGACGTAGTCCGGGTCCGATTCCCCCGCACCGATGCCCTCCCTGGCACTGCGCACAGTCCGCCCGACCACTTCCACGCCGACCGGACGACGTTCGGCGTCGTAACTTTCCGGCAAGCCCGAGGCGCCGTCGCCGGTTACCGCCAGCGCGAGTTTCCATGCGAGATTGTGCGCGTCCTGGATGCCGGTGTTCATTCCTCGAGCCCCGGTGGGTGGATGGATATGTGCCGCATCCCCTGCGACGAAAACCCTGCCACGACAGTATGAATCAACAATCCGGTGACTGATCTTGAACACCGACGACCAACGTAGGTTCGAAGCGGTGGCAGGCTCTGGTGCCAACCGATCGAGCACCGCCTGAATATGCCGGAGCTCCGGCTTGCGGCCACCTTCGAAACCGTGCTCGACATTGTCGGCGCTGGTTGTTCCCGCGAGTTCGGCGGGAACCAGCGTCGACACCCGATACCGGCGATGCCCCGGCAGCGGTATGCACACCAGCAGGTCGCTGGTGACGCCATCGGTCTGACGCATCGACCTGACGCCGTAGCCGCGTGGCAGTGACCAGTCGAGCTCGACATCGCCGAGCATGTACTGCTCGGCGAACGCCGCGCCTTCGAAGGAGAGGCCGAGTGTCTTACGGACGACGCTATGCGCTCCGTCACAGCCCACCAGGTAATGCGCGCGGACGGTACGCTCGCCGTCCGCGTCGGCGAGCACGGCGGCCACACCGGCATCGTCCTGCTCGAAGGTCGTAAGCTTCGTGCCGCGCTCGACCCGAGTCCCCATCGAGGCCAGGCGCTCCCGCAGGATTCGCTCGGTCTCGTATTGGGGAAGTCCGATGAACCCGTAGGGCACGTCGGCGGGCAGCGTCAACTCCATCCTGGCCGCCTCGGCACCATCGAGGTAAACCAACTGACCGCGCAGCTGGATCGAGGCGTCGAGCACCTGCCGAAGCACCCCGGAACCCTCGAACACTTCGAGCGTTCGCGGTTGGATTCCCACCGCCTTCGCGTACTGCGGCGGCTCGGACAGCGCCTCGACGATCCGGCAATCGACGCCGCGTCGAGCCAATTCGATTGCCGCGGTCAATCCGACCGGACCCGCGCCAATGATGAGCACCTCTGTGTCAACCATGCGACACCGCCTCGGATCGTCGATTACTCCCGGTTGAACCGCGCCCTGATCACCTCCATACGCGCACGCAACTCCTCCGGGGTGATCAATCCGCGATCCATCAGCGTGTGGGCCGTCACGACAACCGATCGGGTCCGCACGGGGAAGTCGTGGTAAACCGTCTCACCGAGCGCATCCTCGACATGGCGACGTTCCAGGTTGTCCAACGTGCCTCGCCAGGACAGGCATTCGCACGTTGCCTGCATGCTCGACTCCCACGGGTCGGGCTTACGGTCGAGTTCGGGAAGCGTGCTCTCCCGGCGCGACTCGGGGTCCAATGTGTGCAGCAGGACTTCGTACGGACCACGGCTCACCGCTGCCCATCCCTTCCCGTGGTGGCTTCGACCTGGTCCGGCGGCGCCTGCGCGGTCCAGTCGACCTGCGGCAGTGCCACACCGATCATCGTGTCCCTGGTGACGATGGCCGCCAGTTGTTCCTCGGTCCAGCCCTCGGTGCCCTCGGGGCGCATCGGCATCACCATGAACCGGGACTTCTGATTCGAGTCGTGCACCCGGACCTCGACGTCGGGCGGAAAGTGCAGGCCGAATTCGGCGAGCACCTCGCGGGGCCAGCGCACCAGGCGCCGACGGTAATTGGGGGTGCGGTACCAGTCCGGAGACATACCGAGAACCGGCCGTGGGTAGCACGAACACAGCGTGCACACGATCACGTTGTGCACCTCGGGCGTGTTCTCCAGCACGTAGAAGTAGGTGTAGTCGCTCGGCGTTCCGGATCCGGTCGGGTCACGCCAGTCGATGCCGACCTCCTTGCACGTCTCGGTCCCGTCGGCGAGCAGCCGCGCCTTGAAATCGGGATCCGTCCACGCCTTGGCGACCAGTTTCGATCCGCCGTGCGGACCGACCGATTCAGCCCACTCGGAAAACCGCCGGTGGTCTTCTTGTGAGAAGAGGCCCTTTTCGATGGCGAGTTCACGAATCGCCGTCTCCAGGATCTCGAACTCGCTGATCTCTCCGGTCGTCTGGATCGGTGCGTGCGCCCCGTGATCGTGGGTCTGACTCACTTGGCATCCTCCTCTGCGGGCTCGAGCCAGCGCTCGGAGACCTCCGTCTCCAGGGTGTCGACGTCGAAGCCGGTGTATTTGGGCCACAGGTCTTTCTGGCGGAACCGCACCACGTAGAACGGTTCGAAGCGGCCGTCGTCGCGTCCCCACGCCTCGTCCTCCGGGATCACCCACTCGGGCCGGTGTTCGACGACGACACCCGTCTGCCCGCGGGTGTAAGCCTGGGTGCGGGTGTGGAACATCGACGTCTTGTTTCGAACCCTGACGCGATCGCCGATCTCGTACTTCCTGGTCATGCTCGCGCCTCCATCCGTGCGCGTACCTCGTCCAATTTCGCCGACAGTTCGTCGGGAGTGATCAAACCCTTGTTGATCATGACCTTCGCGGCGACGGTCGCCCAGCGCGCGTAGTAGGGCAGACCGAAGTACAGCGTCGCGCCGAGGTCGTTCTCGGCTCGTCGGCGTTCCTCGGAATTCCACATGCCACGCCAGCCGAGGCATTCGCATGTGACGTAAGTGTTCATCTCCCAAGGCTCTTCGTCTTTTTCCTTGTACTCGATCGGCACATCCGGTTGTCCGCCGACGTCGTGCAGGACGTGCCGGAGGGCGGCAAATAATTCGTTCGAGATCTCGTACGGCGAGTCCAGTGGCTTACGGAACACTGGGGCGATATCTGCGACGCGACTTTGTAGTTCGTCGAATCGGTTCGGTGAGCTCATGAGGTCTCCGTTGGGACGGATCCGATGTCCCCCCGACAGGGTGTGGCATATGGCGCACACCCGGCTGTAGCCGACTGCGTGGCGGCCGACCGACGATCCGGCCGGTGAACCAGGCAGCAGAAGATGTGATACCCATCACAACTACGTCATCCGATTGACAGGGTACACGCCAAGATCACTCAGTTGAAGCTACGGCTCCGCGCCGCTCGATCAGAGCGTGTCCCGGCAGCAGTTGACGTGCCGAAATACGGACATATTCATGGGTCGCCAGGTATTGACTGGGGGCAAATCTGGAGGAGACTATTCATTACACCGGAACACCGGAGAGAGTCACACTGTCGGCAGAGACGTCTGTCAACTTTTGATGATGTTTTTCCAGGATCTGGCCAAGCCCCCGGCAAGCCAATCGAATACCGGAGCTGTCAGCGACGACTGAGGCTCATGGTTTCGATGGAGACTACCGGGGACTGTCTTGTGTGGGGGTGTTCTGGAGCAGCCGTGCAACCCGATCCCTTGACGCGGACAGAAGAGGTCATCGTGCCGTCGGAGCCGATCCGGCTGGCAGGGATACTGGCCGTCCCGCAGAACTCCACCGCCCTGATCGTCTTCGCGCACGGGAGCGGTAGCGGCAGGCACAGTCCGCGGAATCGTTTCGTCGCCGACGTGCTGAATCGGGCGGGGCTCGCGACGATGCTGGTCGACCTGCTGACCGCGGACGAAGAGGGTGACCGTACCCGCGTTTTCGATATCGAGATGCTCGCCCATCGCCTCGTCGACGTGACCCGCTGGCTGCGCACGCGATCGGCCCTGAGCAGCCTTCCCACCGGATATTTCGGGGCGAGCACCGGTGCCGGTGCCGCGCTGTGGGCGGCCACCGAACCCAGCACCGAGATCGCGGCCGTCGTCTCTCGTGGCGGCCGCCCCGACCTGGCTGGTCCGCGACTCGCGCGGGTCCGCGCACCGACGTTGCTCATCGTCGGCGGTAACGACCAGCGGGTGCTCGAGCTCAATCGTGAAGCCCGGCTGCAGATGCCGTGTCCGAGCGAGATCGATGTCGTCCCCGGCGCGACGCACCTGTTCGAGGAGCCCGGCGCACTAGAGCAGGTGGCGGATTTGGCACGCGACTGGTTCCGCCGCCATCTCAGCGTTGTGCGGCCTTGAAGACCACAGGCAGGTCGTCGGACCGCGCTGCGACGCGGGTTCCGAAACCGCGGCTGATGTGCTCGATCGTCTCGCACAGCCATCGGGATTCGCTGAGCGCGGCCGATTCGAGGCGCATGCGGCGTACCTGAAGCGGAATCATTCGCACCTCCACCGCACCGGGGTCGATGGACACGAGATACATCAGACGAAGATCGGTGCGGAACCGCTCGTGACCACGGATGCCCTCGTAGTCGTCGATGACGTCGCCGCATCCGTACAGAATCGGTTTCCCCCGGTAGATCTCGATCGGCCGCGGATGGTGTGCGGAATGCCCGTGCACCAGGTCGACTCCGGCATCGATCAACCGATGCGCGAACTGCGTTTCACTCAGCGCCACCCCGTAGCCCCAATTGGGTCCCCAATGCACCGAGACGATCGCGATATCTTGATCGCGCTTGTGCGCCAACACTTCTGCCGCCACCTCGTCGGCGGCACGGACACTCGGCGAATTGCCGACCCACCACAGCCCCGGTCGATCATGATGCGCCGCCCAGTATTCCGGAACCCCACTCGATCCCGCGGCGACCGAGAAGATCACCACCCGGCGTCCGTCGTCGAGTTCCGATAACACCGGAGCTCGGGCATTGTCGAGATTCGCGCCGGCTCCGGCGCGTTGGATGCCTGCGGTATCGAGCGATTCGAGGGTGTCGGCCAGCCCGTGGATACCGAAATCGAGAATGTGATTGTTGGCCAGCGCGCAGACGACCGGTGCGATCACGGTCAGTACCGGCAGGTTGTCCGGGTTCATCCGGTAGTGGATGCCCTTGGCGGGCTCGAAAGCACCGTCGGCCGTGATCGCGGTTTCCAGGTTGATCAACCGCACATCCGGGTCGACCTGAGCGAGGATCGGCAGGAGATCACCCCACAACCAGCGGAAATCCACTGGACGGTCAAATGCGCCGTGCACGCGTTCGGCCAACTCCACATACGTCCGCGCATCGTCGACATACCGTTCGCGCAGCGCGGGATCGCCGGGATGCGGCAGGATCTGGTCCACTCCGCGACCCAGCATGACGTCACCGCCCAGCAGCACCGTCGCCATACCACCATTGTCGGTCATTTCTGATCGCCCGGTGGTAGCGGTGACCGGCGGCGCGGTCCTAGTATCAGGAGTGTCGGGGAATACCAACGAACTCGACAATCGGCGAGTCAGGTCCGCGCGACGAACTTGCCGGAAGAAGGAATCATGATTACCGACAAAACCCACAGCATCGGCACGTGCCGACTGCTGGCGACGGTCGCGGTTGTCGGAGCCGCGATGGTAGTTCCAACGACGGCAGTGGCGATTCCCGCCATGGCGGCGCCGACCGGACCCGGTGTGGTACAGACGGATTACCCTCGATGCGACCGCTACGACCAATGGTGCGGTCGCGACGACTATCGGTGCGATCGCTATGACAACTGGCGCTACGGCTACAACGACTGGCGCTACACCGACAACGACTGGCGCTACCGCGACGACCACCGATGCGACCGTGGCTGGGACCAAGGCTGGGATCGAGGCTGGCACAACATATTTCCCCGCGGCTGGTTCGGCAGTAGCTGACCGAACGGATTCGGGCGTGCGAACCAGGGCCCCGGAGCGGGCGACTATTTCGGCAGTTCAGGAGTGAGGTTCAAGAGTTGACCCCGTTGGGACGGGGTCAACACTTGCGGCGACTGCCGGTGCGATCGGGGTATGGAGACGGCCGCGAAGTGACGACAGGGAAGGGCCACTGTAGGGGGATGGTTCGGTCGTGCGCCCACGAATCCACTGGGCGATAGCAGCGACGGCCGAAACCAGCGATATCGCGCCGGCGAGCCACGCCGTAGAAGTGATACTGGCGGTGGCGTACGAAACTTGGCGCGCACCTGGCAGCGGGAATTGGCCGTTGCCGGAGGCCCAACGCACCAGCAGCCCGACCTGGGCACCCACATCCCGAGGGGATCCGTACCCGACCATCGCCTTCACTTCTGCCGCCTTGCCGTTCAAGTGGGCCACGGCGAAGACTACGAAAAGTGCTAGGGCTACGGAGGAACCGGCCGCCAAATGAGCAAGCGCCTTGGTGCGTGCCCGAAGATTGACCAGTACAGCGAAGACGGTCAGGGCGCAGGCGGCGGTGGCGAGGACGCCCCAGTTGCCGTTGACATCCGCGGCCGGCGGTGGTGATCCCGACCACAAGGCCGCGAGGGACGTGGATATTTGGAGACCCCCGAAGGGGTCGGCGCTGATCGTGCCGTCGGTGCCGGAAGCGGTGAGCCACGGATTGAACAGCAGGAGGAATGTGATGATGCTCCCGGCGGCGGCGAACAGGTAGCCCGCGTTGCCTCGAAGCGAGGCAAAGACTTTCGCGACAACTTTCGCGACTTCGACCCGATGCTGTGGGGTACGGCCTGCTGCACCCCTTGGCGATTCGGCCGATCGGTGGCTGGTTTTGCTTGCTTGCCAGGGAGTCGGCTGCACCATGAACTCAGCCTAGGAGTCGGACAACCAATGCTGCCGTTAAAGTCCGTCAATTTTCCGATGCAGGCCGTATATGAAACGCAAATATCGTGTCCAGCTGCTCGTATTTCACGCTGCCATTCGCGAGCAGCGCGGCCTCCTATGCGCATCCCGAAATCCGTCCCTGCAAGGAGAATTCATTCCTTCAGCCCCCTCAGGATGATGTGCAGGCCGGAGCGGAATTCGTCTTCCGGGTCGCTGCCGGTGGCGGCGTGCGCGATCTCGATCAGTTTGGCGAAGTTGTCGGAGGGCAAGGCTGCGACCCGGTCAGTAATGGTGGCCGAATCTGGGTTTCGAGCCGCGGAGAGTGGGCCGGCAAGTTCGGCTTGTGCGAATCCTGCGATAAATCCGGAGACCACGCGGAATGCGATCAGGAGTTCAGCACCGGATCTGCCGCTACGGGCAAGAGCCCGCAGCAGCGCTTCGGCGGTCGTGAGCGTGGGCAGGTCGAGACTACGGCGAGTGAGGAGCAGCGGGATGGCGTGCGGGTGCGCACGAATGGCGCGCCACATACCCTCGGCCACCGCGGTGATCTCGTCGACCCAGTCGCCGGACGGTTCGGCCGACCAGTGCGCTTCCGCCATCACGGCCCCGGTGACCAACTGCTCGAGCCCCTCCCGCCCGTTGACGTAGTCCGGCGGTCTGCCCCGTCAGCTGGTGAGCCAGCGCCGCTACGCCACCGATGTCGACTCCGCGCTCGCGTTCGTACGCTCACATCCAGAACTCGATTCCGGACGGATCGCGTTGTGGGGCACATCGTTCGGAGCGAGTCACGTACTCGCCGCGGCGGCCCGCCACCCCGAGATCAGCGCGGCGGTCGTCCAGTGCCCGGTACTCAGTGGGCGCGCGGTCGTCGCCCGGGCCGGCATCCGGCATCTTGCGCGGTTCACCGGACCGATCATCTCCGATGTCGTGCGCGCCGCACTGCGCTTGCCCCGGCGATACGTGCAGCTGGTCGGCCGTCCGGGCGAACTGGCTTTCGTCAATCAGCCCGGCGCACTGGAGGGCTGGCAGTCGGTCACCCCGCCCGGGGACGAGTTCGACAACCGCATCACTGCCGGCTCGGGCTTGGGAATGTTGTTCTACAACCCCGCGGCTCGAGCGTCGCGCGTGCGTTGCCCGCTGCTGCTGTGCGTCTGCGACCGCGAAAATCTCATCGATCCCTCAGTAGCAGAGCAGGTCGCGACCGACGCCCCGCATGCCATCGTCGAGCACTACGACGCTGACCACTTCACCGTCTACCACCCGCCGATCGCGCAGCGAGTCGTCGCCGACCAGGTCGACTTCCTGACCGAACACCTCGCACCTGCGGGATCGACGCCCCGCTCTCGGAGCTGAGTCGCTCGTCGAACCCGTTGCCCGACAGGGCTATCGCCGCATTCCGACCAACGATGACGAGCCGCAGACGCGCCGCCGGACCAAGAAATGGTGGTATACATTCTAATGAATGTCGACCTTCGCTTTTGGAGTACACGATGCGCACGATTGCACTCGAGGAGCACTTCGCGACGCCTGCGTTCCTGTCCGGACCGGGGCGCGCAATGGCCGAACAGGCACGGTCGTTCGCTGGCGCAAAGATCATCGAAATGCTGGGCGACCTCGGCGAGGGTCGGATTGCGGCGATGGACCGAGCTGGTATCGACCTACAGGTGCTTTCGCTGACCGCACCCGGCGTCGAACAGACGGACGCCGCCGATGCCGTACCGCTGGCCAGGGACACCAATGACCTCCTGGCCGAGGTCGTCCGCAAGCATCCGGATCGGTTCGCCGGTTTCGCCACTGTCGCGACAGTGGCGCCGGAGGCGGCGGCCGAGGAGTTGGAACGCGCGGTACTGACACACGGATTCAAGGGCGCCTTGATCAACGGCCACACCCGAGGCCGGTATCTGGACGACGAGTTCTTCTGGCCGATCCTCGAGCGGGCCGAAGCGCTGGGTGTGCCGATCTATTTGCACCCGACACCACCACCGCGGCGCGTGGTCGAGGCATCCTATGTCGGCAACTATCCGCCGGAAGTGGCCGATGTTTTCTCGACAAGCGCGTGGGGATGGCACATCGAGACCGCGACCCATGTGCTGCGCATCGTGCTCAGCGGCGCGTTCGACCGGTTCCCGGATTTGCAGCTCGTTGTCGGTCACATGGGTGAAGGCCTGTCGTTCATGATGCCGAGATTCGAGCAGGTCATGTCCCATGTCGTGAAGCTGGAACGTCCGGTCGGAGCGTACTTCGCGGAGAACTTGCACTACACCTTCGCCGCGTTCAACTGGACACCGACGTTCCTCAACCTGCTGATGCAGGTCGGCGCCGATCGCATCCTCTTTGCCACCGACCATCCCTACGGCTCGATGGGCGCCGCACGATCCTTCCTCGATCAACTGCCCGTCAGTGCCGCCGACAAGAAGCGCATCGCGCACGGCAACGCCGAGCGTCTGCTGAGGTTGTAGCCGTGGCAGGACTACGAGAGCGGAAGAAGACGCAGACCCGCGTGGAGATTCAACGGCATGCGCTGCGACTGTTCCAGGAGAACGGGTACGAGCACACGACGGTCAAGCAGATCGCCGACGCGGCACAGGTATCGGAGAGCACATTCTTCCGCTACTTCCCGACCAAGGAGGAGGTCGTGCTCTGGGACGAGTTCGACCTCTCGTTCGCCGCGCGATTTCGTGCTCAACCAGCCGCGGTGAATTCGATTGCGGCGCTACGCACGGCGCTGCACGACACCTTCGCCGAGCTGTCCGCGGCGGAGCGGCAACACGTCCAAGACAGGGTCGGGCTGATGATGTCCGCGCCACCGCTGCGCGCATCGCTACTGGATCAGCTCATCGGTGCGACACGGGTCATGTCCGGCCTGGTGGCCGAGCGATCCGGCAGAGAGGCCGGAGACCCGGCGATACGCGCACTCGTCGGAGCGGTCATCGGCGTTGGCCTCGCGGCAGTGACTGCCGCGCAGGACGACCCTGCCACCGATGTTCTCGCGCTGCTCGATGAAACGATGAGCAACCTCGAGCACGGACTGCGACTGTGACGGCACGGTTCGTCAACGGACGGTCGAGTCGGGATTGTCGGCGTCCCACCGGGTTCGCGACACCATCACGTCGTCGCGGTGTTCAGCGGCCCAGTCGACGACGGCCCCGAGCACAAAGGTAAGGCTGTGGCCCATGGGTGTCAGTGCGTATTCGACCTGAGCGGGGACGGTCGTATACACGGTCCGTTCGACGAGGCCGTCGCGTTCGAGTCGGCGCAGGGCGGGCAGCAGGACGCCTGGCCAGGCTCCGTCGAACGGGCCCGGTCCGCTTGATCGAAATCGACGACCCGGCAACCCTGACGCAGGGTATACAAGGCGCGGACACCATGCTGCTCATCTCGGCCGGATATGTCGAGGACGATGTGGTCAGCCGCGGAAGACGCTGGTCATGATCTCGGTGGCCCACTTGTTCATCGGGGTCACGATATTCGTGTAAAACCAGCGGGCGGGGCGGGTGACTGTTGCCTGCCAGGCAATGGCGAGCGCGGTGAATATCGGGCGCAGGACGGTGCGGTGGATGGCGCGGCATGGGATCACTATCAGGACGCCGACGATGATCGTGACTATCCGCCAGGCGTAGATAAGGACCGCGCGCAGCAGCCGCCACAGGGGGAGCAGGATCCAGCGCCAGAGTTGGTAGAGCGGCCAGGCGATCACGTACTTGGACACCGTGTAGAGCACCCAGAGCACGGCGGACGCGATCGGGAGCAGTACCTGCTTCGTCAGCCACACCGCCGCCGGACGCAGCACTCGCCGCCAGAGGAACTCCTCCACCGCGCGGCGCAGCGGGCGCAGGAGGAAGTCGAGCAGCAGTGCGCCGATGGGGGTGAGAACCATGCCCCACAGCACGTGCTGGAGTAGCCAGCCCCAGAGGAAGTCCTTGGCGAATGCCCATGCGGGGCGGATCACCCAATGCCAGGCGATGCGGCAGACGGGATCCAACAGTTGGGTCCAGATGAAGTGCAGGACGGCGAGGGCGATGCGGCCGACTAGTTTGACGCTCTCCCAGAGCACGCGCACCGGGATCAACACCACGATGGCGATGGCTCGCGCGATCCACTGGCCGACCGAAATGTGCTCGGACGGATTGGTATTCGGTGTCGACATGCCGGTGCCCCCTACTGTGCGGCCGATCATGCGGCGATCGGTGACGGCCGGATGAAAAGTGCTGGCGTCCAATACATTCCAGCATGCGAACAAGTGCCGGACATGAGTAGAAGTACGGCACATCCGGTCCCACTATGCGACGGACTCTCTCCTCCGACTGGGCTGAGAGTGCGGGAGCGACTTTCCGGTCGCCCGGATCTGCTCATCCGCGCCGTCGAAAGCGCGCGACGCGCATCCGACCGCCTCGACGGCAACCCGGCGTAGGCACACGCCGATCAGCGGACGAACTCGTCGATGGCCGCGTGCGTTGCCACTGCCGGATCAGTCGACAACTCCATCGGCGGGCGCGTGGGCTGCCGCTATCTCGCCCAACGCCTCGGCAAGCAGATCTGAATAGGTATCGATATCCGGCAAGGCCGCCGCGTCGGCATGGATCGAGATCGTGACCGTCGCACCGCGACCGTCGGCATCGTCGCCGAGACCGTGCACGCCGTGGGTCAGGTGCATGACCGAGCCGAGCGCGGGAAAGCCCGCGGTGAAGCGCACTCGGCCGCCACCGAAGGTGAGGTCGGCGGTGCCCCGATGGACGCTCGAGACCACGGTGTGGCCCGCGATCGAGTCGGGGACGGTGTCGATCGGGTAGCGGTCGATGTCGCGGCGCAGCAATACGGCAGGGACGACAGCGGTGACTCGATCCTGCGCGGCGAGCAGCGGATGCCGGGCGCGGGTTACCCGGTCGGCGAGCGCATCGGCGATTCGACGGGAGCGCAGGCGGAGATCGGGTTCGTCGACGAACAGATCGACGCCGAGGCTGCGGTAGTTGTTGCGGGGCGCGGACAAATCCTGGTCCGGCAGTGCCATCGGCACCTGCGCGCCGAGCCGATCCACCAAGGCACCACGCGACTCGAGGTAGCGCGCGAGCGCGAGCGATACCGCGGTCAGCACGACCACCGTCACGGTCCGGTCGGGGATGCGCAATTGGTCCGCCGCACAAACGATCATGCGAACCCGATGGTGCAACCCGTCGACCTCGATCGAAGGGTTGATCAGGCTGGGTGTGAAGTCCGGCCCCGGCGCGGGCAAGTGCCCTGTCGAGGTCAGTTCGGCCAGCTTCTGCTGTGCCCGGTAGGCGTGGAAGCCGCGCACGGCGGTCCGGGTCACCTGAATCGGCGTGCGCAGCAGGCCGAGCATCGAATCCAGCAGCGCCGAATCGACCGAAACCCACTTCGGCAGCGCAGAGGCGGTGCCCACCTCATGGATCGTGCCGGACTCCGAGAACAACGCGCGAGCGATCCGCGCGGCACGTCGCCCATCCGCCAGCGCGTGCGACATCTGGAGCACCACCACCGTGGCAGGCTCTGCCTCGGGCTGCGGCCCGGGTGCTCCGGAGATAGCGCGGAAAATGTGCAATCGCCATGGACGAACGGCCGCGTCCAACCCGGTACCGAGTAGTTTGCCGAGTGCGACCAACACAGTCGGCCAATTCGATTCCGGCAGCGGGTGTTCCATGAATTGCTCGGCAGCGAAATCGCAGGGTATCCACGATGGGTAGTCCAGATCCCCGGGCACTTCGCGCAAGCGGACCCGCAAGTCGGGTATCCGCGCACTGCGCCGGGCGACCATCGCACGTAACTCGGCAGTGGGGCGCCCGGAGTCGGCGAAGCAATACAGCAGGAACAGATCGTTCTCTGTGCGCTTCGACAACCAGTACATCGTCGCGTCCTGGGGTGCCACCGAGCTCACCACTCGACGATATCGGCAGCTGTTCGCGACGGCCGTAGCGGCATCGACGGTGTTCGCCGAAACCTATCGATTCCGCCGAGATCCTCTGCTACCGTCTGTAGTAGAACAAGTAACACTCACCCGAGGGGCCGGGGTGTCGATCATGGCTGGTCAGATAGTTAGCAAGCTCAGCGCGCAAGCCGATTCGGCGGATGAGCGATATCGGGCCGCAGCCTTCGTCAAACGGTCGATCAACAAGGTTTTCCCGACACATTGGTCGTTCCTGCTCGGCGAGATCGCGCTCTACAGCTTCATCATCCTGCTGCTGTCCGGCGTCTACCTGACCCTGTTCTTCGATCCGTCGATGGCCGAGGTCGTCTACAACGGCGCCTACCAGCCGCTGCGCGGAGTGACCATGTCGCGCGCCTACGAGACCTCGCTGAACATCTCCTTCGAGGTACGCGGCGGCCTGTTCGTCCGACAGGTACACCACTGGGCCGCACTGCTTTTCGCGGCGTCGATCATCGTGCACCTGTTCCGCATCTTCTTCACCGGCGCATTCCGCAAGCCACGTGAAGCGAACTGGGTCCTCGGCTCGCTGCTGCTCATCCTGGCGATGTTCGAGGGGTACTTCGGCTACTCGCTGCCCGACGACCTGCTGTCGGGCACCGGCTTGCGCGCGGCGTTCTCGTCGATCACGCTCGGCATGCCGATCATCGGCACCTGGTTGCACTGGCTGATGTTCGGCGGCGACTATCCGGGCACCATCATCATCCCGCGCCTGTTCATCGCGCACGTGCTGCTGTTTCCCGGCATCATGCTCGCGCTGATCGCCGCCCATATCGCGCTGGTCTGGTACCAGAAGCACACCCAGTTCCCCGGCCCGGGCCGCACCGAGAACAACGTGGTCGGCGCGCGCATCGTGCCGGTGTTCGCCGCGGATCAGGGTGCGTTCTTCGCATTCACCCTCGGGATCGTGGCGATCATGGGTGGCCTGCTGCAGATCAATCCGATCTGGAATATGGGCCCCTACAACCCCTCTCAGGTATCGGCAGGCTCGCAGCCGGACTTCTACATGATGTGGACCGACGGCATGATGCGCCTGATACCGCCGTGGGAGCTGTATCTCGGCCGCTACACGGTGCCCGCGCCGGTCTGGGGCGCGCTGATCATGGGTTTGGTGTTCACGCTGCTCATCACCTACCCATGGATCGAGAAGCGCCTGACCAAGGACACCGTCGCCCACAACCTGCTGCAGCGGCCGCGAGATGTGCCGGTGCGCACCGCGATCGGCGCCATGGTGATCGCCTTCTATGTGGTGCTGACACTCTCCTGCGTCAACGATATCCTCGCCTACAAGTTCGACATCTCGCTCAACGCGACCACCTGGATCGGACGGATCGGCATCTTGATCGCACCGCCGATCGCGTACTTCATCGCGTATCGGATCTGCCTCGGCCTGCAGCGCGCCGATCGGGCGGTACTCGAACACGGCGTGGAGACCGGCGTGATCAAGCGGCTGCCGCACGGTGAGTACATCGAAATCCACCAGCCACTCGGCCCGGTGGACGAACACGGCCATCCGATTCCATTGGAATATCAAGGTGCACCGGTACCGAAGAAGATGAGCAAGCTCGGTGCGGCGGGTAAGCCCGGCACCGGCGCCTTCCTACGCGCCGATCCGTGGCAGGAGTCCGAACGCAATCTTGCCGTCGAGCACGAGGAAGAGCGCAAGCAGCTCGCGGTGCTGCGGCGGTATCAGGAGCAGACCAACGGGCACGGCGACAACGTCCACAGCGGTGACGGGTCGCACTGAACAATGCCGCGAGGTCTGGGCAGCACGACCCCTGAACAGCGCGAAGGCCCCAAGTCCGTTTCGACCCGGGGCCCGTGCTGGCTGGTTCGGACGCGACTGCAGTTAAGCGCGACCGAACTCCCCCGCCGCTACCCCGGTTAGGAATGCGTCCCACTCACCCGGTGCGAACGCCAACGCCGGGCCATGTCCATTGTCCTTGGTGTCACGAACCGCTACGTTGCCGTCGCCGAGAAATGCGACTTCCACGCAGTTCCCGTCGGGACCACTGTGTGTGCTCTTACGCCACACAGCGCCCGTAAAATCAACCTCCACGGCACTAGCTCCTTTGCTGCGTCGAGAACGAGAATTCTTCTGACATCGTTCTAACTAGCACCGGCACTCGGCGGGAACGCCGAATCCCGTGGTGCGCCTAGTGGTAGCGCGCCGCTTTCACGGTGCGTCGTGATCGCACTGCGCTCGAGGTGGAATACACCCCCGGGGTTACCCCCGCGGTGCAAAGACTAGCAGGTTCAACGACCATTTGCCGATCTCTTGCCGGTCCGATCATCGCATTTGCCAATCTTGCGAAGATGAAATGTTGCGGAGACATTGCCAGTCGGTGACTTTCATTCGGGCAGCCGATCCGTCGCTAACTTTTGTGTCGATGTGATTACTCCGTGATCCGTCAATTAATCACCAAGGGCGCCCTTCCCTCGACAGCTTCGCAACAGGCCATGGATCATGGGGGCATGGTCGAACGCCCCCGCGACGAGGCAGGTCGTGCCCGCAATCCCCGCCCACGCGACAGACTCGGGCGCCCGCTACCCCCCGGCAGCCCTGGTATACCGCGAATTCCGGATGACCTGAATCTGCCTCCCCAGCAAACTCTTTCCTACGCTCAGCAACTGCTGGATGACGGCTTAGCATTCAACGCACACGAGGTATTAGAGGCCGCATGGAAGAACGGGCCGTTCGCCGAGCGGATGCTGTGGCAGGGTCTCGCGCAATACGCGGTCGGTCTGACGCACATCCAGCGCGGCAATCGCAAGGGCGCGCGTACCCTGCTCACCCGCGCCGTGACCCGGCTGAGCGCCTACCAACCAGACGATAGCGGCGAAACGCATACCGACGTGCCGTATGGCATCGACCGCCCCGGCCTGATCGCGCACGCCGAAGCCTTACTCGCCGAGCTGGATTCCGCGACGCCGATCTCCGCCGAGCGGCTCAAGCCACAGCTGCTCGGCTGACCACGCCACCTACTATGACAAACGTGCGCATTCCGAATGTTGCGACCGGCGCGGGCCGGTACGCACCGAGCCCGTCGGGCGATCTGCACGTGGGAAACCTGCGCACCGCCCTGCTGGCCTGGCTGTTCGCCCGCTCGACCGACAGGCGCTTCCTGATGCGCGTCGAGGATCTGGATCGGGTGCGCCCCGGCGCCCAGGCGCGCCAGCTGGCCGATCTCGCCGCGATCGGACTCGATTGGGACGGGCCGGTGATCAGGCAATCCGAGCGACTGCCCGTCTACCAGGCTGCCATCGATCGGCTCAGCGAGGCCGGGCTCGTCTACGAGTGCTACTGCACCAGAAGGGAAATACAGCAGGCTGCCACCGCACCGCACGGGCCGATGGGCTCCTACCCGGGTACCTGCCGGACGCTGACCGACGCCACGCGCGCCGAGCACCACGCCAACGGCAGGCCCGCCGCGCTGCGGCTGCGCGCCTCGGCAACGGAGTTCGAGATCGTGGACGAACTGCACGGGCGCTACCGCGGCCAGGTGGACGACGTCGTGCTGCGCCGCGGCGACGGCACGCCCGCCTACAACTTGGCCGTGGTGGTGGACGACGCGGCGCAGGGAGTAGATCAGGTGGTGCGCGGCGACGATCTGCTGCCATCCACGCCCAGGCAGGCTTATCTGGCAACGCTGCTCGAGCTGCCGATACCGCAGTACGCCCATGTACCGCTGGTATTGAACAAGAACGGAATACGGCTGGCCAAACGCGACGGCGCGGTGACCCTCGCCGATCAACTCGCACTCGGCAACACGCCCGAGCGGGTTGCCACGGCACTGGCCTGCTCACTCGGATATCCGCCGTTATCGCCTATCGAGCTCCTTGACAGTTTCACTCCCACCCATCTGCCGAGCGAACCATGGATACTCGACGAGAATGGGTTGTTGCAACGCAGCCGATGTCCGTAACGTACGCAGTCGACCGATCTACTGATCACTGACGAGGACTGAATATGACAAGCGGTGGGTACGACCCCAACAAGCATCCGCAAGGCGGGCAGCAGTATCCGCAAGGCGGCCAACCGGATCCCTACGGGCAGCAGCAGCCCCAGTACGGCCAGCAGCCGCCGCAGGATCCCTACGGCCAGCAGCAGCCGCCCCAGTACGGCCAGCAGCCGCAGTATGGGCAGCAGCCGCCGCAGTACGGGCAGCAGCCCCCACAGCCCCAGTACGGCCAGGACCCCTACGGCCAGCCCTACCCGCAGCAGCCCCAGTACGGCGGGCAGCCGGGCGGCGGCTACGGCGGCCAGCCCGGCGACATCGGGACCCGGATCGGTGCCCGTGTCATCGACCATCTGATCGTCGGTATCCCGGTCTCCATCATCATTCTGCTGATCTTCGGCTTCAGCAACACCGGCCAGTTCATCAACGGTGCGGTGGTTTCGCTCGCGCTGCTCGGCTACTTCGTCGGCATGGAGACCACCCAGGGCACGACCCTGGGCAAGAAGATGCTCGGACTCAAGGTCATCGCGCCCGGTGGTGCGGCGAAGATCGATCCCGAGACTTCGCTGAAGCGCAATATCTACGTCGCGGCGTCGATCATCCCGTGCGTCGGTGGCCTGATCTCGCTCGGCCTGATCATCTACATGATCATCTCCACCTCGCAGGACCCGAACAAGCAGGGCTGGCACGACAAGTTCGCCGGTGGCACCCAGGTCGTCAAGGCCTGACACCGCCTCGCACGACCACGACAAATGTCAGGGGCGCACCCGATATCGGGTGCGCCCCTGACGTTTTCGGATAGTTCGAAGTTAGGTACTGCTGCCGACCAAGACGATGACGAACCACAGCACGGACAGCAGGATGACGCCGACACCGATCCAGATGGCCGCCAGCGCCATGCCGCGGCCCTCCTGCCCGGATTCCTTGATCTGATTCAGCGCGATGGCGCCGAGAATGATCCCGACGATCGACCCGATGCCACAGGTAATGAACCCGACCAGGGACGAGATCAGCGCGCCGATGGCCATGCCGCTCGTGCCCTGCGGCTGGGGATAACCGTAGGGCTGGTACGCATTCTGGTAGGCGTAGTTGGGCGCCTGCGGATATGGCTGCGCGACCGGCGGCGGCTGGTAGTTCGGGTACTGCGGCTGCGGCGGCGGTGTCATCTGCGGCGCGGGCTGCTGCGGGTACTGCGGAGCAGACGGCTGCGGATACTGCGGAGCGGACTGCTGCGGATACTGCGGAGCCGACGGATATCCGGACGGTTCAGCGGTCGGAAATTGCGGTACCGAGCTCGGGGCGCCAGCCTCCGGCGACACGCCTTCGCCGCCGTACTGCTTCCACCACTCGTCGGAATCGCCGGGCTTCGTCATTGCTACAGCCTAATGGGTACAGCCGCAGGTAGTCCGGGCGAAGTCGGCAGCCACCTCGTGCACAACCTGGTTGGATGAAGCGCGTGAGTGAGTCGAATAGAACCGAAGAACACGAGAGATCTGGGCGCCCCGCGCAGGAACATGCGGCATTCGCCCAGGTCGCGCGGGGGTATTACACACCGATTGTGGCGTTGTTCACCGCAACGCTGATCATTTCCAACATCTGTGCGACAAAAGGCGTCCAGTTCTTCACCGATCAATCGGTGCAGCTCGGGCCGCTGGAGATACTGCCGATCTCCACCGATGCCGCCTTCTTCCTCTTCCCGCTGGCCTACATTCTCGGCGACGTGCTCAGCGAGGTGTACGGCTTCCGCGCCACCCGCAGGGCCATCTATTACGGATTCGGCGCCCTGCTGCTGACCGTCCTGTGCTTCAGCATCGCCATCCGGCTCCCCGCCGCGGTGTTCTACGAGAACCAAGAGGCATTCCGTACCGTCATCGGCACCACGCCGCAGCTCGTGGCCGCCGGCCTCGCCGGATATTTCGTCGGCCAGCTGCTCAACTCGGCAACGCTGGTGCTGATCAAGGAACGGACCAGGGAGAAGCATCTGTGGGCCAGGTTGATCGGCTCCACCATCGTCGGTGAGCTGGCCGATACTCTGATCTTCTGCTCGATCGCGGCCACCGCCATCGGCATAGACAGCTGGCGGCAGTTCGTGAACTACGTGATCGTCGGCTTCCTGTGGAAGACGCTGTGCGAGGTGTTGGTCATGCCGGTCACCTACCGAGTGATCGCGATCCTCAAGAAGCGTGAACCGAGCTACGCACCAAGGGAATCCGACCCGCTGCACGTCTGATCCGCGCTCCGTTGTCCCAGCGCCGGCACCCGTCGGCGGCTGGGGCTCACGGAGTCGCGATGCGGCCCTTCCAAATGCCGAGGGTTTCGGCCTTGTAGTCGTCGAAGTAGCCACCCTCGATGCTTTCCCGAATGCGGTCGACCAATCGAATCGTGTAGCGCTCGTTGTGGATTGTGCACAGCGTCGACGCGAGCATCTCCTTCGCCTTGAACAGGTGATGGATGTAGGCGCGCGTGTAGTGGGCGCAGGTGTAGCAGTCACAGGTGTCGTCGATGGGAGTGAAATCGCGACGGAAACGGGCGGTATTGATATTGAATCGCCCCTCGGCGACGTAGATGGCGGCATTGCGGGCGACCCGGGACGGGTTCACGCAGTCGAAGGTGTCCGCACCGTTTTCCACAGCGGTGAAGATGTCCTCCGGCTCACTGATGCCGAGCATATGGCGCGGCTTGTCCTCGGGCAGTTCGTCACAGCACCAGCCGACGATGGCGCCGAGGTTGTGCTTCTCCAGCGCGCCGCCGATGCCGTAGCCGTCGAAACCCGTTCCGGCACTGCCCCGGATCGATTCCAGCTCGCGGCATGCCTTGCGGCGCAGATCTTCGTACTGTGCGCCCTGGATCACCGCGAACAGTGCCTGATACGGGCGATGGGTGCGGGCCGCAGTCAGCCGCTCGTGCTCGTCGATGCAGCGCTGCGCCCACTCGTGCGTGCGCTGCAGCGACTTCTCTTGGTAGCCACGGGTATTGAGCAGGGTGGTCAGCTCGTCGAAGGCGAACATGATGTCCGCGCCGAGCTGATGCTGGATACCCATCGACACTTCCGGCGTGAACCGGTGCTTGGACCCGTCCAGGTGCGACCGGAAGGTGACGCCATCGTCGTCGACAGTCGCCAGCCGCTCCTTGCCCTTGGCGATGACATCGTCGCTGCGCACGTCGACCGCCTCCATCGCCAACACCTTCTTGAAGCCGACACCCAGCGACATCACCTGGAAGCCGCCGCTGTCGGTGAAAGTGGGACCGGGCCAGTTCATGAACGTGCTGAGCCCGCCTGCCTCGTCGACGATGTCCGAGCCGGGCTGCAGATACAGGTGGTAGGCGTTGGCCAGCAGGGCCTGCGCACCGAGTTCCTTCATCGTCTCGGGCAGCACCGCCTTCACGGTCGCCTTGGTGCCGACCGGGATGAACGCGGGCGTCGCGATCGAGCCGTGCGGTGTGTTGATCACGCCCGACCGACCGTGCCGCCCACTATCCAGGCGGTTGTCGACGGTGAACGAGAAGGATTCGGGATCAGACACCCCGCCATCCTCCCAGGAGGAAATCAGGCGGGGCGCTGGACCCTCAAGCGTCCGCCGCGGCCGCGGTGAACTGGGCGTTGTAGAGGCGGTAGTAGGCGCCGCGCTCGTCGAGCAGGCGCTCGTGGGTGCCGTGTTCGACGATGCGGCCCGCTTCCATGACGACGATCAGGTCGGCGTCGCGGATGGTGGACAGGCGGTGCGCGATGACGAAGCTGGTGCGGTCGCGGCGCAGCGCGGCGGTGGCATGCTGCACCAGCGACTCGGTGCGGGTGTCCACCGAACTGGTCGCCTCGTCGAGTACCAGAATGGACGGCTTCGCCAGGAAGGCACGGGCGATGGTGATGAGCTGTTTCTCGCCCGCGCTCACTCCCGAACCCTCCTCGTCGATCACCGTGTCGTAGCCATGCGGCAGCGCGTGCACGAAGCGGTCGACATAGGCGGCACGGGCTGCGGCGAGAATGTCTTGCTCGCTGGCGTTCGGATTGCCGTAGGCGATGTTCTCCCGAATCGTGCCCTTGAACAGCCAGGTGTCCTGCAGCACCATGCCGATACGCGAGCGCAGATGATCGCGGGTGATGTCGGTGATGTCGACATCGTCGATCGTGATGGTGCCCGCGTCCAGCTCGTAGAACCGCATCAGCAGGTTCACCAGTGTGGTCTTGCCCGCGCCGGTCGGGCCGACGATGGCAACCACGTGCCCCGGCTCGGCGACCAGCGACAGTCGCTCGATGATCGGTGTTTCCGGTTCGTAGCGGAACGAGACGGCTTCGAATTCCACCCGGCCGCGGTCTACCGGACGGACGTTCTCCATCACCGGGTCGGGCGACTGCTCGTCGGCGTCGAGGATCTCGAAGATCCGTTCCGCCGAAGCCACTCCGGACTGCAGCAAGTTGGCCATCGCGCCGATCTGGGTCAACGGCTGGCTGAACTGCCTGGAGTACTGGATGAACGCCTGCACCTCACCGAGCGAGATGTTTCCCGTCGCGACCCGAAGACCGCCGACCAACGCCACCAGCACGAAGTTCACGTTCCCGAGAAACATGATGGCGGGCATGATCAGGCCGGAGATGAACTGTGCCTTGAAGCTGGCGTCGAACAGCTCGTCGTTGCGCTTGTCGAACTCCGCACCGACCTCGCGGTTGCGACCGAACGCGGTGACGACCTCGTGGCCGGTGAAGGCCTCCTCGACCTGGGCGTTCACCATGCCGGTGTATTTCCACTGGTTCACGAAGTGCGGCTTGGACCGCTTGGCGATCTGCGCGGTGACAATGACGGCCGCCGGGACGGTGAGCAACGCGATCACCGCGAGCAGCGGTGAAATCCAGAACATCATGATCAGAATGCCGAGCACCGAGAATACCGAGGTCAACAGCTGACTCATGGTCTGCTGCAGGCTCGTCGAGACATTGTCCACGTCATTGGTGACCCGGCTGAGCACGTCGCCGCGCGGCGCGGAATCGAAGTAGCTCAAGGGAAGTCGATGCAGCTTGTCCTCGACATCGCTGCGCAGTCGCTTCACCGTCCGGTTGATGACGATGTTGAGCAGGAAGCCCTGCAGCCAACCGAACAACGCCGCGCCGATGAAGAGCAGCAGCACCAGGATCAGCACCCGGCCGACCGCGCCGAAGTCCACGCCGACACCAGGGATGACGTCCATCGCGCCGAGCATGTCGGCAAAGGTGTTGTCGCCCTTGGCCCGCAGCGCCTCGATCGCCTCGTCCTTGCTGATGCCCGCGGGCAGCTGCTTGCCGACCACACCGTCGAAGACCAGATTGGTCGCCTTGCCCATGATGTACGGACCGAGCGTATTGAGCACCACCGCTGTGATGACAAGCAGCACGATCAGTGCGACGTATACCCGTTCCGGGGCAAGCCGGGCGAGCAGCCGCTTCAACGACGGTTTGAATGATTTCGCCTTGGCATCCGGCGCACCGGGACTCGGCATTCCTGGCCTCATCGCACCTCCTCCGCGCTGAGCTGCGACGCGACGATTTCCTGATATTCCGGACAGTCACGCATCAACTGTTCGTGGCTGCCGATCCCGGCCATCGCACCGTCCTCGAGCACCACGATCTGGTCGGCGTCTCGGATTGTCGAAATCCGTTGCGCCACAATGATTACCGAAGCGTTCCTGGTCACCGGCCGAAGCGCGTCGCGCAGTCTGGCATCGGTGGAGACGTCCAGCGCGGAGAACGAGTCGTCGAACAGGTAGATCCGCGGCTTCTTCACCAGCGCCCTTGCGATCGCCAGGCGCTGCCGCTGGCCACCCGACACCGTGGTGCCGCCCTGCGCGACCGGCGCCTCGAGCCCGAGCGGCATATCTCGCACGAAGTCGTCGGCCTGCGCGATTTCCAGTGCCCGCCACAGGTCCTCGTCGGTGGCTTCCGGATTGCCGTAGCGCAGATTGCTCGCCACCGTCCCGGAGAACAAGTACGCCTTCTGCGGTATCAGGCCGATCTGCTGACGCAGCAGCTCGACGTCGATGTGACGGACATCGGTCTCGCCGACATAGACGGCGCCGTCGGTGACATCGATCAGCCGGGGAATCAGATGGAGCAGTGTGGTCTTGCCCGCACCGGTGGATCCGACGATCGCGGTGGTCGTGCCCGGTTCCACCTTGAATCGAATGGCCCGCAGCACAGGCTTCTCGGCGCCGGGGAACGCGAACTCGGCGAACGCGATGTCGATCGATCCGGGGTCACCCTTGAACGGCTGCGGCAGCCGCGGTGGCAATACCGAGGATTCGGTCTCCAGCACCGCACCGATTCGGTCGGCCGAGACCGCGGCGCGCGGCGCCATCATGGCCAGGAACGAGGCCATCATCACGGCCATCAGGATCTGCATGATGTAGGACAGCATCGCGGTCAGCGAGCCGATCTGCATGGTGCCCGCGTCGATCGCGCGGCCACCGAACCAGATCACCGCGACGGCGGTGACGTTGCTGATCAGCATCACCAGCGGGAACATCAGCGCCATCAGTCTGCCGACCTGCAGCGAGGTGTCGGTCAGCTCGGTATTGGCGACACCGAAGCGCCAGGTCTCCTGCCGCTCCCTGACGAACGCGCGCACCACGCGGATACCGGTGATCTGCTCGCGCAGTACGCGATTCACCTCGTCGATCTTGGCCTGCATGGCACGGAAGCCGGGCACCATCCTGGCGACGATCAAGCCCATCGAGATGGCAAGGGCGGGTACCGCGATGAGCAGCAACCAGGACAGGCCGAGGTCCTCACGCAACGCCATGACGATGCCGCCGACGCACATGATCGGCGCCATCACCAGGATCGTCGCGGACATCACGATGAGCAGCTGAACCTGCTGCACATCGTTGGTGGTGCGGGTGATCAGCGACGGCGCACCGAACACGCCGACCTCGCGGGCGGAGAAGGTGCCGACCCGGTGTACCACGGCGCCACGCAAATCCCGACCCGCGGCCATCGCGGCCTGCGCGCCGAGATAGACCGAGAACGCGGACGCGACGATCTGCGCACACGTCACCGCGAGCATCCATAGCCCGGTAGTCCAGATGTAGCCGATATCACCTTTGGTGACGCCGTAGTCGATCAGATCGGCGTTCAGACTCGGCAGGTACAGCATCGCGATGACGGAAATCAGTTGGAGGACAACGACCCCCGTCAATTGCGCCCGGTAGGGGTACAGATATGTACGCAGCAGTCTGATCAACATGATGATTGGCAGGCTACCTGCAAACGCCGAGGTGGGTCGCGATGATTATCGACCAGCGGAAATGTGCTGCAGCCGTGGCATTACCTACGCGCCCATGCCCCGGGATCCTCGGTGAGCGCCTCCACGAATCCGGGTAGCCGGTTCTGTGCGATGTCGTCGATGGACACGTTCTCGAGCACCGCGCGAATGTTCACCCGCAGCGCGATCCACACCCGCTGCAACGGCTCGGCCGCGCCCGGATAGTTCACATCCTCCGGGCGCTGACCGCGCACCGAGGCGAGCGGCCCCTCGATCGCCCTGATCACGTCGGCAATGGAGATCTCGGCGGCCGGGCGGGCCAGCCAGTAGCCACCGTCGGGGCCGCGCCTGCTGATCACCAGATCCGCCCTGCGCAGTTCGGCAAGGACGGTTTCCAGCACTTTGGGCGGAATACGCTGAGCGGTCGCGATCGCATCCGCCTTGACCACCGCGGCCGCGGTGATCACCGGGGCCGCTTGCGCGAGCGGGGTCGCGTCCAGCGCCGGAACTTCGGCCGCAATCTGGAGCTGACTCACCCGCGGCGCGCGGGCGATCTCGAGCAAGGTCCGCACCGCGTAATCGACCTTCGCGGTGATGTGCACAGCCACCTTCTCCCTGAACTATCCGATGACCTGGTCGAATTTACGCGGTACCGCAAGCGGTCAATACACAGGTCGCCGCGTCCAGCAGTGTCGATTCCACCAGGGAGTCGGCGGCGCCCGGCACGAACTCGTTGGACAACAACGCCACTCCGAGCACTTCCAGCGCCGCGCAGGCGCGCAGCGTCGCCTCGTCGTTCGCGTCCGGTCCGGCCAGCCAGGAGCGCAGGCGTCGATTCGAATCCATCAGGTCGGGATAACGATCGGCCATCGCGTTGATGATCGCCACGGTGTCGCGCAGGCACAGCGCTCCGGCGTCACGGTTACGGATCATGCCGCGCAGATAGGTGCGCAGCACGGCGCGTATGCCCTCCGCATCGTGCGGCACCGCATCGATGTCTTCGACGACCGCGCGCATGTGATCGATGATCGGATCGATGATCGCGAGGAGCAGATCGAGCTTCGAAGCATAGTGATAGTAGAGCGATGCCTTTGTGATTCCTACCGCATCTGCGACTTCACGCAGGCTCGTCTGCTCGAATCCTTTGGCTCCGAACAGCCGCACCGCGGCTTCGCGAATCGCAATTTTGGTGCCGCCACCTGCGGTAACGGTGTCGGACACGGCACGGTCGGCCATTGGATGATCCTCTCATCACTCGTGCGCTGAGCTAACGTTGCCACCAAAATTGAGGTTGTACCTCCGGTTAGACACTAGGTAGTCTACCTACCGCACGGTAGGCAGAAAGCGTCAGTGGAGGCGGGGACGGCAGGGTACCCCGCGAGTGCTGTCTACAGGCCGAGAACCAGCACACCCCAGTCATCGCTAGGAGAATCCCTCGTGTCCGTTTATCTGTATAGATGGGGAAAGTTCGCTTTCCGCCGGAAATGGATAGTGCTTCCGGTCTGGCTCATCCTCTTCGTCATCCTCGGCGGCCTCGGCACGCAGTTGAAGGAGCCGATGAGCAACGACTTCAGCATGCCGGAGCTACCGTCCGCTCGCGCAAACGACATCCTCGACAAGCACTTTCCCGGTGCGTCCGACGCCTTCAAGTTCGACGCGGTCACCGGAACGTATGTGATCGGCGCGCCCGAGGGGCAGAAGCTGACCGACCCGGCCAACCGCGCGGCGCTCGAAGCGTTCATCGCCAAGCTCGGCGAGCTGAACATCGTCGACCACGGCAAGCCGGTCACGAACCCGATCGAAGCGGCCGACAAGATGGGCTGCCTGGCCAACCCCGATCCGTCGCAGTGCAGCGGCGCTCCGTTGAACGTGCTGAGCAAGACCGCGCCCGATTCGGTCGCCTTCATGAGCGTGCCCTTCACGATCAAGAAGTTCACCGACGTCACCGACGAGCAGCGCACCGCGGCCTATGACGTGGCCAACGACGCGCGCAACGCCGGTCTCACCGTCGAAATGAGCGGCTCGATCGCGACGAAGCAAGAGGGGCCGAGCGGCCAGTCCGAGCAGATCGGCATGGGCATCGCGCTGATCGTCATGATTGTCGCGTTCGGCGCTATCGTCGCCGCCTTCGTGCCGATCATCACCGCGATCGTCGGACTCGGTGCGGCCACCTCGCTGATCTTCCTCGGCACCTCGGTGATCGAGGTTCCGAGCTTCACCACCTTCCTGGCCTCGATGATCGGTATCGCGCTTTCGATCGACTACGCGCTGTTCATCGTGTCCAGATACAAACACGAACTGGCAGTGCAGGATTCGCCGGAGGAAGCCGCGGGTACCGCGCTCGGCACCGCCGGATCGGCCGTGGTGTTCGCCGGTCTCACCGTGATCATCGCGCTGGGCGGTTTGAGCATCGTCGGGGTCGAGTTCCTGACCTTCATGGGTCTCGGTGGCGCGATCGCCGCGGCGTTCGCGGTACTCACCGCCATCACCCTGATGCCGGCGCTGCTCGGCGCGTTCGGTCGCTTCCTGTTCAAGCCGAAGCTGCCGTTCGTCGCCAAGCATGATCCGGAGGACGACTCCTCGGTCAGCAACGGTCAGCGCTTCGGCAGGCTCATCGGCAAGGCGCCGGCCTTGACGCTGATCCTCAGCGTCGTCGTGCTCGGCCTGCTCGCCGCGCCCGCGGCCGGTCTGAACCTCGGCCTGCCCGGCGATGACAGCATGCCGAAGACCTCGACGGTCCGAAAGGCCTACGAGCTGCGCACCGAGGGCTTCGGTGAGGGCAGCAACGGCGTGCTGAACGTCGCCGCCGACCTCAGCAATGTGCCTGCCGAGCGCCGGGTGGACGCGGTCAACGCACTGCGCAGCAAGCTCGCGTCCTACTCCGGCATGGACTACGTGACCGAGCCGCAGTGGAGCGGCGAGGACAAGGCGGGCGCACTGCTGGACGGCGTGCCCAAGTCAGGTCCGAACAACCAGGCCACCAAGGACCTGGTCAGCGACGCTCGCGACGCCGAGGGATCGTTGAAGTCCGAATACGGCATGGAGTACGGCATCACCGGCACCACGGCGATCTTTGCCGATGTCGACCACGTCTTGCTCGGCAAGATCGTGCCGTACCTGGCCATCGTCGCGGGCGCCGCGTTCCTGCTGCTCATCCTGGTGTTCCGCTCGATCCTGGTGCCGCTGACCGCGGCACTCGGCTTCCTGCTTTCGATGGCAGCGACCTTCGGTGCGACGGTGCTGATCTTCCAGGAGGGCAAGTTCGGGCTGATCGACGACCCGCACCCGATCATCAGCTTCCTGCCGATCATGTTGATCGGTCTTGTGTTCGGCCTTGCCATGGACTACCAGGTGTTCTTGGTGACCCGCATGCGCGAGGAATTCGTGCACGGCAAGTCTCCGAAGGAGGCGATGGTCAGCGGCTACCACCACGGCGCCCGTGTGGTCACCGCGGCCGCGGTCATCATGATCTCGGTGTTCGGCTCGTTCCTGCTGGAATCCGACGCGACGGCGAAGTCGTTCGGGTTCGCGTTGGCGGCGGGCGTGCTGTTCGACGCGTTCATCGTCCGGATGGTCCTGATCCCGTCGCTGCTCGTCCTGATGGGCAAGTGGGCCTGGTGGATCCCGAAGTGGCTCGACCGGATCCTGCCCGACATCGACGTCGAGGGCTCGAAGCTGCGTGAACTGCAGCAAAAGCCCGTCGATCTGGACAAGGAGCCGGTCCCGGTCGCCTGACCTATCCACACCTGAACACCCGCTCGGCCCCGCACCTGAAACAGGGGTGCGGGGCCGAGTGCTTTTCAGCCAGGTTCTTGATCTTGTGCGCGCTCGGCAGCAGACTCAGGGATTGTTCGACTCTTCAGCTCGGTAGTCCACCGGCGCAGTCGGTCGGTGTTGATGTTCGCGAATGAACCGGCACAACCCGATCACCGCGAGGAGAACCCTGTGTCCGTGTATCTGTACCGGTGGGGAAAGTTCGCCTTTCGCCGCAAATGGATAGTCCTGCCCGTCTGGATCGCCCTGTTTCTGATCCTCGGTGCACTCGGCACCCAGCTGAAGGAGCCGATGAGCGACGACTTCAGCATGCCGAACCTGCCGTCGGAGCGGGCTACGGAAATCCTCGACAAGCATTTCCCCGGTATGTCCCAGGCCTTCCAGTTCGATGCGGTCACCGGCACCTATGTGATCGGCGCTCCGCAGGGCCGGCAGCTCACCGATCCGGCCGATCATCAGGCGATCGAGGCGCTCATCGAGAAGCTGAACCAACTCGGCATAGTCGACCACAGCAAGCCGATCACGGACCCGATCGCGGCCGCCGAGAAGATGGGCTGCCTCACCGGAGCGCCCGACCTCTCGAAATGCAGTGGCGCACCGTTGAATGTGCTCAATAGGACCGAGCCGAATACGGTCGCCTTCTTCAGCGTGCCGTTCACGATCAAAGAGTTCAGCGATATCACCGCCGAGGATCGCAGGGCCGCCTACGACGTGGCCGATGCGGCGCGCGATGCCGGGTTGACCGTCGAGCTGAGCGGCACCATCGCGATGGAGCAGGAGGCGCCCAGCGGAAAGTCGGAGCTGATCGGCATGGCCGTCGCGCTGGTGGTGATGATCATCGCGTTCGGCGCTATCGTCGCCGCCTTCGTGCCGATCATCACCGCGATCGTCGGCCTCAGCGCGGCCACCTCGCTGATTCTCCTCGGTACCTCGTTCCTGTCGATTCCGAGCTTCACCACCTTCCTGGCCTCGATGATCGGTATCGCGCTGTCCATCGACTACGCGCTGTTCATCGTGTCCAGGTACAAACACGAACTGGCAGTGCAGGATTCGCCGGAGGAAGCCACGGGTACCGCGCTCGGCACCGCCGGATCGGCGGTGGTGTTCGCGGGCTTGACGGTCATCATCGCGCTGATCGGACTCGGCATCGTCGGCGTCCGATTCCTCACCTTTATGGGCTTGGGTGGCGCGGTCGCCGCGGCGTTCGCGGTACTCACCGCCATCACCCTGATGCCGGCGCTGCTCGGCGCCTTCGGTCGCTTCCTGTTCAAGCCGAAGCTGCCGATCATCGCCAAGCACGACCCCGAGGACGACTCCTCGGTCAGCAACGGCATGCGCGTCGCGCAGGCCATCGCCAAGGCGCCCGTTGTGACGCTGATCCTCAGCATCATCGTGCTCGGCCTGCTCGCCGCACCCGCCGCAGGACTGAACCTCGGCCTGCCCGGCGAAGACAGCATGCCGAAGAGCTCCACCGTCCGAAAGGCCTACGAGCTGCGCACCGAGGGCTTCGGTGAGGGCAGCAACGGCGTGCTGAAGGTCGTCGCGGACCTCAGCAATGTGCCTGCCGATCGCCGCGAGGCCGCGGTCGCGGCATTGCGGGACAAACTCGCGTCCTACTCCGGCATGGACTACGTGACCGAGCCGCAGTGGAGCGGCGAGGACAAGGCGGGGGCGCTGCTGGACGGTGTCCCCAAGTCGGGTCCGAACAACCAGGCCACCAAGGACCTGGTTCGGGACGCACGCGATGCCGAGCCGCAGTTGAAGTCCGAATACGGCATGGAGTACGGAATCACCGGCACGACCGCGATCTACGCCGACGTCGACCATGTGCTGTTGAGCAAGATCGTGCCGTACCTCGCTATCGTCGCGGGCGCGGCATTCCTACTGCTGATCTCGGTGTTCCGTTCGGTCCTCGTACCGCTCACCGCCGCGCTCGGCTTCCTGCTTTCCATGGCGGCCACCTTCGGCGCCACGGTCTTGATCTTCCAGGAGGGCATGTTCGGACTCATCGACGATCCGCACCCGATCGTCAGCTTCCTGCCGATCATGATGATCGGCCTTGTGTTCGGCCTTGCCATGGACTACCAGGTGTTCTTGGTGAGCCGTATGCGCGAGGAATATGTGCACGGCAAGTCACCGACGGACGCGATGATCCGCGGCTACCACCACGGCGGGCGAGTGGTAACTTCCGCCGCGATCATCATGATCTCGGTGTTCGGATCCTTCCTGTTGGAATCCGACGCCACCGCGAAGTCGATGGGTTTCGCGCTGGCGGCGGGCGTACTGTTCGACGCGTTCATCGTCCGGATGGTCCTGATCCCGTCGCTGCTCGTCCTGATGGGCGAATGGGCCTGGCGGATGCCGCGGTGGCTGGACAAGATCGTGCCGGATATCGATGTGGAGGGCGCGAAGCTGCATGCGCTGCGCGGGCAGCCGCGGCCTGAGTCCCTGAAGGAACCAGCCGCCTCCGGCTAACCGGTACGACGAGACTCCCGCGCCCCCATCCGAGCGGGTGGGGGCGCGCTCACGTCGGGTACCGCTACTGGCTGGGTTGCGGCAGCTGGCAGGTCGAGACGGTTGGGTTCAAACCCATGTAGTTGAGTGGGCCTGCGAGGGCGGTGACGGCAACAGTGCCCCAGCCAGCGCAATTGAGTGGGCCACTGTCGAAATAGTGGCGCTGACCGGCGGCGATCAAGCCGACAGCCAACCAGACCAGCAGTAGCGTACTGAGCAGCCGCGTACCCCTTTGGTGTACCGGTCGTGCGTTGATCGTTCGCTCGCGCATTGTCATCGCCTCTTTCCGCACTCGCGTACTCCTCGCGAGTACCCCCGTTTACGCCGATCACTCCGCGCGCGAGGCAACACAATCTGCGATACAGTCCGTCACATGCACACCGCCTTTGAGCAACCGACCAGTCTCTTGCCGGTCACTTAGAGCGCTTATCTTTCCCGCTCGTGAAGGCACCGTCGCCGATTGCGAACCCGATCCGTTCAGCCGGTATCCGCGCCGAAACCGGCACAGGTCGGCCACCGTCCCACACCACCTCGACGTCCGTCGCATGACGGACCCTCCAGACTGAAATCCCGGACATCCCCAGCCCATTCGTGACGATACCGAATGCGAACCAACCTGGGTGATCACGTGCGCTGTCAGCGCGCGCTCATTCCCACGGACATGTCCATTCTCCCTCCCGCACAACCGATTACCAACCGCGCACCACCGGCACACACCGGTGAGTAGGCGCGTGTCCGCAGAATGGAGTCACCCGTGGTTATCGCCCCGGTCAAAGAAATCCCACCGGCCGCATTGTCACCACACTCACACACTGGCAGGTCGGCGTTCGGCAGCGTGCCCACGCCCGCCCTCATCCTCGCCGCAATGCTCAGTATCCAATTCGGCGCGATCATTGCCAAGCACCTGTTCGAACTGCTCGGCTCGGGCCCGACCGCAGCCCTGCGACTACTGGTCGCTGCTGCAATCGCGATGGCGCTGTGGCGGCCTTCGCTGCGCATCGATCGTCAGGCACTACCGGGCATTGCCGGGCTCGGAGTGTCTGTGGCCGTGATGAATTGGAGTTTCTATGCGGCCATCGAACGCATTCCGCTCGGCATCGCGGTCACTATCGACTTCCTCGGTCCGCTCGCCGTCGCGGTTGCCTCGTCGCGTCGCGGCCGCGACCTGGTATGGGCGCTACTAGCCGGCGGCGGCGTGCTGCTACTCATGAAAACCGGTGGGGCCGTGTCCTTTACCGGTGTGCTGTTCGCGCTACTCGCGGCTGCGGGTTGGGGCAGCTACATCGTGTTCAGCAAGGTGGTCGGAGAGCGTACCTCCGGCCATGACGGACTGGCATTGGCCTTGGGGTTCGGCGGAATTCTCGCGCTACCTCTCGTCGCGGCAGACGCGAGCTCGGCGCTGCTCGACCCGATGGTGCTGCTCGGCATCGTCGGTATCGCCGTGCTGTCGTCTCTCGTACCGCACGCAATCGAACTCCAAGCGCTACGCCGAATCACTGCCTCGACATTCGGCGTGCTGATGAGCTTGGAGCCGGCCGTCGCGGCCGGGGTAGGGCTGCTGCTACTCAGTGAGGGGCTGCATCTCACTCAGTGGATCGGAGTCGGCCTGGTCATTGCGGCGGCAGCCGGAGCCGCTCGTCTCACCGGTGAACCGAAAACACCACGGCCGCAGTCGCAGTCGCAGTCGCAGTCGCAGTCGCAGTCGCAGTCGCAGTCGCAGTCGCAGTCGCAGCGAGAGATCATCGCGGCCTAGATCGGCGCCGCCTACCGCACCCGTTCCGGCGAGCAAGAATTCTCCTGCCCGCCGGAACGGGGCGGGTCCGTCGATCCCGCGGACAACGCCATGCTGCGACTACGAACTCGGTTGCGGCACATTACAATCCGCGACCTTCGGGTTCACACCCATGTAGTTGAGCGGGCCGACGATCACGGTCAGCGCAATCGAGCCGAACCCGGCGCAGTTGATCGGACCGCTGTCGAAATAGTCGCGCTGGCCCGCCGCGATAATGCCGATGACCAGCCAGATCAGGACTAGAGCAGTGCCCCGTTTCATGTTTCACCCGCGCATCGTCGCTGTGCGAGGCCGTTCGACGACGCATCCTGATCGCGTCCGTCCTCACGCTTCCTATCGAGCGGATACCCGCACGTCTGCCGATTATCCGCATAAGAACGCGACCCGCCCACGTGTTCGCAATTGTTTGCGCGCCGCGCCCTTCGCCGCGCTGGTCACGCAACTGGACCGGCAGACCACCCCGAACCGGGGATCCGCTGGCCCAGCAGTCCTACTTGTTACGAACTCGGTTGCGGCACATTACAATCCGCGATCTTCGGATTCACGCCCATGTAGTTGAGCGGACCCGCGATTATGGTGACGGCAATGGTGCTGAAGCCAGCACAGTTGACCGGACCGCTGTCGAAGTAGTGGCGCTGACCGGCCGCGATCACGCCGATCACCAACCAGATCAGTACCAACAGGCTTCCTATTCTCATATAACTCTCGCTCATGTATCTACCGCGCATCGATCCCGCGCGGACTATTCGGCGGCGCATTGTCATCGCGTCCTTCCGCAATTGCCTACTGGGCGTATACCCGCGAATCCGACAATCACCCAGGGAACTCCGCCGGATTTCGAGTCGTTGCACCCGACATGGAGGCGCTGCTGCAGTGGAGCATTCCGGGCTGGATCATCCTGCTGATGCTCGTCGCGCTCTACGAGGCGCTGACCAGGAAACGCCGCAGACGCCGCAACCCCGTGTCGAGCACCTTCACCGACGAGTTCACCGCGCTGTTCTACGGCACCAAGCGCATGGAACTCGACCACCGCGACTCGATCGCGATGCTGCGCGACGAACAAGCCAAGAGCGAGCCCCCGCGGCTCGGTGTCGATCTGAACAGCCGAACCGTTGTCCTCCGCGCGCACGAGCCGCCGCCCACGCAGCCCAGCACCAAGCCCGAGTAGCCGGAACTCCGCACAGCCGCGTCGGCCTTCGTACCCGGGCGAACGCACCGATGTCACACTCCGACGCCGCACTTCGTCTGTTCGTCAGAGGACTGAACAAGGGAGCAAACGATGAAGATCGCAGTAGTCGGAGCAAGTGGACGAATCGGCCGCGAGGTCGCCGACGTGCTGAAGAACCAGGGCCACGAGATAGTCGCAATCACCCGCTCCACCGGCGTCGACGTCTACACCGGCGACGGCCTCGCCGAGGCACTGACCGGTGTGCAGATCGTCATCGACGCGGTGAACGCCACGACCACGGAAACCGACGCGGTGACAGACTTCTTCAGGACCATCGCCCGAAACTTGCAACAAGCGGCGGCCGTTGCCGGTGTCACACGCATCGTCCTTGTCTCGATCATCGGCATCGACCCGTTCACCGCAGGCCACTACGCCGGAAAACTGGCCCAGGAGCGCGCCCTGACCGAAGGCCCAGTGCCCGTCCGAATCCTGCGAGCCGCACAGTTCCACGAGTTCACCGAAATGATGTTGGAGTGGACCACCCAGGGTGACGTCGCCTACGTCCCCGCAACGCGCACCCAACTCGTCGCCGCCCGCACCGTCGCCGAAAAACTGGCAGAATTCGCCATCGCCGAAACGACCCCCACCGCAGTGATCGAAGTCGCCGGACCGGAAGAGCTCAACCTCGCAGACGCCGCATCAAAGGTGGCCGCCCGCCGCGGCACCCCGTCCCGCGTGAAAGAGGTCACCAACCTCGACGACCCCAACCACGAACTCCAGTCCGGCGGCGCCCTGCTCCCCGGCCCCGACGCAATCCTGGCCGGCCCGACCTTCGCCGAATGGCTGGACCAGCACTACCCCACCCGGTAGGCGCCAGCCATCAGCCAGGTCCACGCTAGGTGTGGACCCGGCTCACAGGCGCATCAGATCAGCGTGTGATCTCGTCCATCAACATCCGCAACGTCAGCGAATGCTTTTCAGGTGGCAGCGCATCGAGGGCCACGCGCGCCAGCTTCACACCTTCGGGTTTGCCCCCAGCACGCACCAACATCAGCCCGCGATGCATCTCGAGATGAGTAGCGAACCGGGGCAACGTGAGCGGGAGCTCGGCCCGAGCGTCGTCCTGAGCCTGGACGGCTATCCGTTCGTCACCGAGGCGCGCCGCGAGCAGGCTCAGAAACACATTGACCCGCCACCACGGCACCGCGTAGTCGGAAGTCTGTTCATCAGACCCTGATCGGTCGAACGCTCTGCGTCCATCCATGATCAGCTGCCGTGCTGTCCGGGCGTCGCCTTCCAATGCTGCGGCGTGCGCCTTGCCCCAGGTGGCGTTGAGCCTGCCGAGACTCGGTCCGCCGGTGATCGCTCGAGCCTGATCGGCGAACATGTGCGCCATCGGCAGGGCCGCACCTTCGTAGCCGAGCGCGATCGCCGCCCGGCCACGCACCCATACGCGCATAGTGACGTCTTCTGATCGGTCGGCAGCCTCGGCAGCCATCCGATACCAGTTCACAGCCTTGTTGCCATCGGAGCCTGGATAGGTTTTCGCATACAGGGTCATCAGGCGTGCAGCCACCGCCCACATTCGCGGGGTGTCCAATTGTTGTTGCAGGACAACGAGATCAGCAGCCAATCGTCGCTGAATATCAGCAGCACCCATGCTCATGTAGTCGGTGCCGTAGGTGATGAGTCGGCCCTCCCAGGCCTCGACGTCCGGCCCGGTGGAGTGCAGGCGGGCCGAAAACCCTTGCGCCAACAGTTCGGATGCGACGACAGGCGCGACGGATGTAGCGGCGAGGTGGGAAAGAAATTCACGCCGGTTCACGTCGGCCTCCAACATCGCGGGCGGGCAGTCCAGAACAGCGGCCAGGTGTGCCAGCCAGAACTGCGACGGCTCGGTCGCGCCGGATTCCCAACGGCGGGAGATGTACTCGCGACTGATGTTGGCCCCGGAGTGTTTGCACAGTTCATCGGCGAGCCTGCCTTGTGACCACCCTTTAGCCAAGCGAAGTTCCCGGATGATGGCGCCGGTGCCGCTGCTCATGTGTCGATCATTCCAGGAGGAATACCGCAGGCTGGCTTTCCTGCAGCGAGCTCGTTGGCTGTGGCGGAGGGATTTGAACCCTGCCGTAACCGCAAGCCAACCGCGTGACCAGCCAAAATCGGCGTGTTCAGCATGTTTCGGGGATGCCGACGGCGCGGATCAGGTCATCGAACCTCAGCGGTATGTGCCGCGTGCGCGGATGACCGCTTTCAGGGCGTCGGGATCATCGGGAGTCGGAACCAGGCGGACGAATGTTGCTACACCGCGACGATGTTCAGCAGCGGTCCGAGCCCTTTGAAGTCGTCCGGGTTGCGGGTGTACAGCGGCAAGCTGTACTGGACCGCTGTAGCCGCTATCTGGAGGTCGGCCACTCGCCCTCGGGGTTTACGCCCGATCTGTTCGAGGAGAAAAGCCAACGACCCGTACACGTTGGCCGTCTCGGCGTCGAACGCGAGTGGGTTGAACGATCTCGCGACCCACTGGAACTGGAGCTGGCGTTGGGCTTGTTTCATCGGGTCTTTGGTGGAGTGCAGTCCGGCGGCGAGTTCGGCAAGACTTATCGCACTGATGGCGGCTTCCGCTTCATCGGGCAGCGATGTTCGCACCTCGAGGTAATCGATGAGGACCGATGTGTCGAGCAGCACCTGCCGGGGGATGGTGGGTTCACTCACGATCAGGGATCTCCTGGTCGATCGTCGCATCCATGTCGGCACGCCATTCGTTGTAGTCGATGCGCGGTAGGTGGGCACTGGTGTGGGCGAGTTCGGCGATGGGCACGAAGGTTCGCCGTGTCAGGGGCTTGAGTTCGGCAACAGGTTTGCCATTGCGGGTGATGGTGAAGCTCTCACCGGCTTCGACTGCGGCGAGGACTTTGCCGCTGTCGTTGCGGAGGTCGCGTTGCTGGATCGTTTTCATAATCCCAGGCTACCTAAACTGCTACGTGGTGTACAGAGTGCTACATGCTGCTATGAGAGCAGGGTTGCGGCACGCACTCCAGGTCGGGAGGGCCAGTCCCACAGCTGCGACAATGCGAGGAATCCAACGCGGACCCCACCCAAGGACTCGGTCCGGCAACTGTCCGATTTCATCGTCGGCATGTGTTGACCGGTCAACACAGCCAGTCCGAATCCCGCCTACTGCGGAGAATAAAATAGCCCCTCACCTGCGCGAACAGGTGAAGGGCTTTGGCGGTGGCGGAGGGATTTGAACCCTCGGAGGGGGGTTACCCCTCACACGCTTTCGAGGCGTGCTCCTTAGGCCGCTCGGACACGCCACCGCCGACAACCATACCGGACGCCCGCCGGATCGATAAATCGCCTGTAGAGGCGGGAAATATGCGCAGGTTCGGCGGGTCTGCCGCGCACGCTTCAGCTCAGCCCGCGTGGCAGAGATCAGGAGACGGGCAGATCAACGTTGCTTTCGGAAGAAGTCGTCGAGTAGTGCCGCGCATTCCTGCTCGAGCACGCCGCCGCGCACCTCGGGCCGGTGATTGAGGCGACGGTCACGCACTACATCCCAGAGCGAGCCGACGGCGCCGGTCTTGGGCTCCCAGGCACCGAATACGACGCGGGCGACGCGGGCCAGCACTAGGGCGCCCGCGCACATGGTGCACGGTTCCAGGGTGACGGCGAGGGTCATACCCTCGAGTCGCCACCCATCGCCGTGCACCTCGGCGGCGCGGCGTAGCGCGAGGATTTCCGCGTGGGCGGTCGGGTCGCCGAGGGCTTCCCTGGCGTTGGCCGCGCGCGCGAGTTCTCGGCCTGCGGAATCGAACACGACGGCGCCTACCGGCACGTCGCGGACACCTGCGTCGCCTGCGGCGGCGATCGCGGCGCGCACCATGTCGGAGTCGGAGGTTCCGTCTCTCAGCAAGCCCACGTCAACCGAGGTCAGCGCGGCAGCTTGTCCAGCACCGCCGACAGTTCGTTGGCGAAGCCGAGGCGCTGGGCGATCATGCCGAGCTGTTCGTCCGGGTACAGGTCGGTCTCGGCGAGGATCACGCTGAGCACCGGCTCGGGCAGGCCGAGATCGGCGAGTACGGCGAGGTCGCCTTCTTCCCACGGCTCGATGTCGTCGAGCTCGTCGGGGTCGATATCGGGGATTTCGACATTGAGGGCCTCGAGCACATCGGCGGCGATGTCATAGTCGATCGCGGCCGTGGCATCGGAGACCAGCATCCGGGTTCCGCTCGGCGCGGGCCGGAGCACGATGAAGAACTCGTCATCGATGTCGAGCAGTCCGAACACCGCGCCGGAGCTGCGCAATGCCTTGAGCTCGTTTTCCGCCGCGGACAGATCGGTGAGTGCAGCCGAACTCAGCGGACTACACCGCCATTGTCCTTCTTCGCGGACAACGGCCACTGCGAACCCTTCCACGTCGTCGTAGTCGTCCGACGCCGCCCTGTTCGTGCCCGAGCGCTGTGCTGCCATGGCCGCAACGGTAGTCGGCTCGAGCCGAAATGTTGAAGTCGTATGCGAATCTGTTCCGGTGACGCGTGACCAGAAAGCACCCGTGTGTGTCCTCGGGGCGGGCTTGATCGGTGGTTCCCTGCTGCGCGCTGCTGTCGGCGCGGGCTATGACGCCTGGGGATACAACCGGTCGGAGCCGGGTGCGCTGGCCGCACGCGTCGACGGATTCGACGTCACCAGCGACCTGCTCGGCGTGTTGACTCGCGCCGCGGACACCGACGCACTGATTGTCGTCGCGGTGCCGATGCCCGCGGTCGACCACATTCTGGCGCAGGTATCCACCTTCGCGCCCAGGTGCGCGCTGACCGATGTGGTGAGCGTGAAAGCGCCGGTCGCCGCGGCAGTGCACAAGCATGGGCTGTCCACACGCTACGTCGGCGGCCATCCGATGGCGGGGACCTCCGAATCCGGCTGGGCCGCCACGGACCCTGGCCTGTTCCGGGGTGCCGCGTGGGCGGTCGGAGTGGATGAGGGTACGCACCCTGAACCATGGACGCAGGTGGCGCGGCTGGCGCTGGCCTGCGGCTCGGTGGTCGTGCCGGTTGTCGCGGACGAGCACGACCGCGCCGTCGCCAGGATCTCGCATCTGCCGCACGTGCTGGCCGAGGCGCTCGCGATCGCGGGTGCGGGCGGCGGGGACCTGGCGCTCGGGCTTGCCGCCGGATCATTCCGTGATGGCACCAGGGTGGCCGCGACCGCGCCCGCTTTGGTGCGCGCGATCTGCGAACCGAATTCCGAGGCGCTGCTTGACGCGCTGAACGACACGCTCACCGTGCTGGCCGCGGCCCGCGACAGCCTGCGCGATGCGGGATCGCTTGCCGATCTCGTCGACGCCGGGTTTGCGGCCAGGCAGCGCTACGACATGGCGCAGCGCTGGGAAATCACCGATATCCGCCCGGGCGACCACGACTGGCTCGAGCAACTGCGCGAAGCGGGCCGACGCGGCGGCGTCGTCACGAGCCTGGACTGATGTCCCGGTGTTCGGGTCGCCCGACACCTGGCAGGTCCGTCAGATGCGCTCGGCCAGGCCCGGATAGTCGAGAAGGAAGCCGTCGGCGTCGACCGTGACGGTGGCGCTGGAGACCGGGGACAGGACGCTGATCCCGTCGGCTCCGCCGCTGTAGGTGAGGCTGGCTTCTTGGACGAGCAGGTCGGGGAGCCGCACGTAGACGACTGGGACCTGGACGTCGCCGACCGCGTGCTGCAGACCGAAGCGACGGATCGGCAGGGTGTTGAAGAACGGGCTCAGCACCACATCGACATCCAGGGCGCCCGCGAAGGTGGAGCGCACATGGCTGCCGCCCGCATCCACCAGCCAGTAGTTCTCTTCGTCCCGTGCGATGGACGCGTGCCGCTCCCCCGCCGCGGTGGTGCTGCGCAGCGAAAGCCGCTTGGTGGCGCCGTTCTCGTCGGTGACCAGGTCGTAGGAGGCGCTGAACGGGGGATGGTCGTCGCAGGCGCCACCGATCATCCGACCCGCGGCGCGGATGCGGTTGCCGTTGAGCGTCACGCGCACCGACTCCATCCGCACCGCGTTGTGCGCGCGCCAGGTGAGAATCGCCGGCCACCGTGATGTCGGTTGGCTGTCAGGGCCAGAGGCTGGGTTCGTCACGTATCTACCGTAAGGGACGCAGCCGCTGCCCCCACATCACACCAGTGACTCGCGCCATGCCGCATGCAAGCCTGCGAACCGTCCGGTGCCCGCGATCAGCGCGTTCGGAGTGCCGTCCTCGACGATCCGGCCGGATTCCAGCACCAGCACCCGGTCGGCGATGGCGACGGTGGACAGCCGGTGCGCGATGATCACAGCGGTGCGGTCGCGCAGCACCGTTTCCAGCGCGTGCTGCACCAGCCGCTCGCTCGGGATGTCCAGGCTCGAGGTGGCCTCGTCCAGCACGATCACCGCCGGGTCCGCGAGGAACACCCGGGCGAACGACACCAGTTGCCGCTGGCCCGCCGAGAGCCTGCCGCCGCGTTTGCGCACGTCGGTGTCGAAGCCATCGGGCAACGCCTGAACGAAGTCGTACAGCCCGATCGCGCGGGCCGCCGCGTACACCTCCTCGTCAGTGGCGTCCGGCCTGCCGAGCCGAATGTTGTCGGCCACCGACCCGGAGAACAGGTACGACTCCTGCGTCACCATCACCACGTTGCGCCGCAGGTCGGCATCGGTCAGCTCACGCAAGTCGATGCCATCCAGGGTCACCGTGCCACCGGACGGGTCGTAGAACCGCGTCAGCAACTTCGCCAGCGTCGACTTGCCCGCGCCCGTCGCGCCGACCAAGGCGATCACCTGTCCCGCCGGGATATCCAAGGTGAACTCCGGCAGCACCGTGCGCGATCGACCCTCGGTTCTCGACTCCTCGACGGACTCGATACCGTTGCGCTGCAGTATCTTTGCGGTTGTCACACCGATGGCTGCCGCAGGCACGAGCTCTGCACCGTCGGGCAGCGGCGCAGGACTTGCGCTGCCGTCGACCTGCTGCGGAGACTTCCCGCCGGTGTCCTCGGGCCGGTTCGCACTGGAGTCGTAGCCGAACCACACCTGGTCCATCCGGACCGCACCCGCAGCTTTGTCGAGCGAGGTCGGGTCCGTCGGTTCCGGCACCGACGGTTCCTCCTCCAGCACGCCGGAGATCTTCTCCAGCGCCGCCGCCGCGGACTGATAGGAATTGAAAACCTGCGCGAGTTCGTCGAGCGGACCGTAGAACTCGTTGAGGTACAGCAGGTACGCGGCGAGGACGCCGACCGCGAGGTCACCCTCGATCACCCGCCATGCGCCGACCACGATGACGATCACGGTGGTCAGATTGCCGAGCAGACGCGTCAGTCCGGCGTAGTCGCTCATGCCGCGCATGGCCGCGGTGGTCGCCTCCCGGAACTCCGAATCCTCCACGGCCAGCACCGATTCGTTGCGCTGTTCGCGCCGGAAGGTCTGCACCGCACGGATGCCGCCCATCGACTCGACGAACTGAACGACGACCTTGGCGATGGCGCCGCGCGTGCGTCGATAGCCCGCGCGCTGCCTGCGCTGGGCCCAACGGGTGACCAGCACCAGCGGGACGAAACCGACGAGCACGATCGCGGCGAGGGTCTGATCGAGGTAGACCAGCAGGACCGCGATGGTGAGCACCGAAAGTATCGCGCTCAGCGCCTGATTCAGCGCGCTCTCCAGCAGTTCCTGGAGTGTCTCGATATCACCGGTCAGCCGGGCGACGACCTTGCCGGAGGTGTACTTCTCGTGGAAAGCGACGCTGAGCCGCTGCATGTGCGCGAACGAGCGGACCCGCAGGTCGAACAGCACACTCTGACTCAGCTTGCCCGACACCCGCAGGAAGAAGAACGTGGTGAGCACACCGAGGCCGACCGTGCCGAGGTATCCGGCGACCGTGAGTGTCAACGGAATCCAGTTGCCGCGGCCGCCCTCGGCGATGCCGGTGTCGAGGCCGTGCGCGATGAACAACGGCGCCGACACCATGGCGGCGTTGTCCACCACGATCAGCACCATGGCGAGCACCGCGAGCTTGCGATACGGCCGGACCAGGTCGAGTAACAGTCGCCGCGATCGACCGGCCAACACCAGGTTTCCGGTCTGCGTGACCTCTTTGTCCTCACTGGCAATACCGCGCCAGTCGGCGACCGAATCCCGGGTAGCCGGATCGGCCTCTTCCCGGGTGGCCGATTCCAATTCCGTTGTCATGATTCACCTCCCATCAGCTCGCGATAGCGGCTGTTGGTCTTCAGTAATTGATCGTGGGAGCCTTCGGCGACGATCCGGCCGTCGGCGAGCACCGCGACCCGGTCGGCCAGCGCCGCCGTGGACGGCCGGTGCGCGACGAGCAGCGTGGTGGCGCCCGCAAGTACCGTGCGCAGCCGTTCCTGCACGCGCTCTTCGGTTTCCACATCCAGCGCGGACAGTGGGTCGTCGAGCACCATGATTCGGGTCCGGTCGACCTGCGAGCAGTCGCCAGCGGTACCTTTTCGAGCGACCTGCGAGCAGTCGCCAGCGGCGCCGAGCACAGCGCGAGCCAGCGCGAGCCGCTGGCGCTGGCCGCCGGACAGGCTGAGCCCCTGCTCACCGATCCTGGTGTCCAGTCCCCAGGGCAGGTCATCGACGAACTCGGCGGCCTGGGCGATGTCGAGCGCGCGACGCACATCCACATCGGTGGCCTCCGGGTCGCCGAGTGCGACGTTCTCCCGCACACTCGCCGAGAACAGCACCGGATCCTCGAACGCCACCGAGACCAGTGATCGCAGATCCGACACCCGCATCGAGGCGATGTCGATGCCGTCGATGGTGATGACACCGCCGGTGACGTCGTAGAGCCGGGGAATCAGGTTGAGCAGTGCGGTTTTTCCACTGCCAGTCGCGCCGACGAGGGCCACCGTCTCACCCGGACGCACCGTGAGCGAAACATCCCGCAGCACCTCCCCTTTCGCGTCCGGGAAGGAGAACCGCACACCGTCCAAGGTCAATCCGCCCGCGATATGCGCGGGCAGCTCCACCGGGTCGGCGGGATCGGTGATGTCGATCGGAGTGTCGATGATCTCCCAGTACCGGTCCGCCGCGGTGCGTGAATCGTTGAGGTCGGCCAGCAGGAATCCGGTCCAGATGATCGGCCACTGCAGGAAGGTCGACAGCGTGATGGCCGCGACCAGGGTGCCGAGTGTCATCGTGCTGTGCGCGACGGCGTAGCCGCCGTAACCGAGCGCGAACGCGATCGCCAGCTGCGGCAGGCTCATCATGGCCGACCACAACGTCGCGTCGAGTCGGACCTTGAGCATTTCGGTCTGCTGGAGTTCGCGCGACTGCGCGGTGAAGCGGCCACCGAAGAACACGCCGCGACCGAAAGCCTTCAGCACCCGGACGCCCTGCGCCGACTCCTCGGCCGTTGTCGCCAGATCGCCGGACTGATCCTGCGAGCGCCGCGATGCCACCTCGTAGCGCCGCACGAACCGCGTGCAGATGTACACCAGCGGGATCGAGATGATCCCGAAGATCAGCCCGATCTGCCAGCTCAGCGCGCACAGCACGAGCAGACCGACCGGGATGACGACGAAGTGCAGAATCAGGAACGGGCCGGCGAACGCGACGAACCGGCGCAGCGTGGCCAGATCGTCGATCGCGCGCGAGAGCAGCTGTCCCGATTCCCAGGCATCGTGGCGCCCGATCGCCAATGCCTGCAGTTTGCGGAAGATCTTGGCGCGCATGGTGATTTCGAAATGTGTCGCAGGCTTGGAAACCAGCCACCGGCGTCCCCACACGCCGAGCGCCTCCAGCAGGCCGAGTGTCAGCACCGCGAGCACCGGCAGCACCAGGCCCGCCGTATCGCGGTGCGCGATCGGGCCGTCGATGATGCGCGCGATCAACAGCGGGATCACGATCGCGGTCAGCGTGGCGACCACGGCCAGCGCCGTCGCCCCGATCAGCGCGACACGATACGGCCGCAGGTAGGGCAGAAAACGACGCAGCGAATGCAGGCGGCCCGGTGCGGTGGCAGCGGGCCGCTCCGGTCTATCGACCTCCGATTCGGCCGACGGCCGTTCGAGCGTGACTGACAAGGCTCCCCCTCGTGGTCCGTGGATTGGCGGTGTCGCGAACGGACCTCCCGATGATGTTCGCATCGGGGTCCGACAATCCAGCGTCGCATCGACGCCCGCTACGGCCAACCGATTTTCCGGCTGGTCCGATACCGGCGAACCGGTATCCACAAGGGAAATCACGCTCGGCAGGCAGGTCGGAACCGGATTCATGCCCATAGCAAACAACCTCGAGTAATCTCGAGGTCAAGCAGCAAAGCGCGGACCTCGGCGCCCAAAGTCCTGGCGCCGAGGTCCGCGAATTCGACTACACCGACGAAACCGGCTGCTAACAGCCGTTTCTCAGACGACCGCCTGATCGATCGGCGCGTCCGGGAAGGCCTGCTGCTGATATCCGCCGCGCAGCGTGCCCTCGAGATAGGCGGCGCGGCAGGCGCGGCGGGCGATCTTGCCGCTCGAGGTGCGCGGGATCGAGCCCGCGGGCACCAGCAGCAAATCGCGAACGGTGACACCATGCCGCTGCGCAATGGCCGTGCGCACGGTGTCCGCGACCGGTTGCGGGTCGAGCTTGCCCGCGCCGGACCCGCGCTCGGCGACGATGACCAACTGCTCAGAGGTGTCGTCGGCGTCGAACCTCAGCCCGGAGCGGCTGCCCGCCTCGAACACCAACGCGGGCAACTGGTTTGCCGGGACCGAGAAGGCCGCGACAAACCCCGGACGTAGCGCAGTGCTTGATTCCTGTGCCGAGAACTCCAGATCCTGCGGGTAGTGGTTACGTCCGTCGACAATCACCAGGTCCTTGACCCGGCCGGTGATGAACAGCTCGCCATCGAAGTAGGCGCCGAAATCGCCGGTGCGCATCCACTTCGCGTCGGACACGGTGCCCTGCGCGTGACTGCCTTCCGGCAGTCGCTCGGCTAGTTTGTTGTGGAAGGTCTCGGCGGATTCTTCCGGGCGGCCCCAATAGCCGATGCCCATATTCTCGCCGTGCAGCCAGATCTCGCCGACCGCGCCATCGGGCCGCTCGACGCCGGTCTCCGGATCGACGATCACCGCCCACTGCGACAACGCGACATAGCCGCAGGACACCTGGGCGATCGCGTTGTCCGTGCCCGCCTCGACCTCGACCATTCGTCCGTTATTGAGCTCGTTGCGATCCACATAGACGACCTTGGCCCCGTCCTCGTGCTTGGTCGCCGACACGAACAGCGTCGCCTCCGCCATGCCGTAGCACGGTTTGATGGTGGTCTTCGGCAGACCGTAGGGCGCGAAGGCATCGTTGAACTTCTGCATCGACGACACCGAAACCGGCTCACTGCCATTGATCAGCCCGATCACATTCGAAAGATCCAGCGACTCGCCTGCCTTCGGCTTGCCGCGGGCAGCGGCATGCTCGAACGCGAAATTCGGTGCGGCGGCGAAGGTTCCGGCGCCGTCGGAAGCGGCGGCCAGCTCCTTGATCCAGCGGTAGGGCCGACGCACGAACGCGCTCGGCGACATGATCGTGATGAACCCGCCGCCGATGGTCGGCAGGATCACGCATAGCAGGCCCATGTCGTGGAACAGCGGCAACCAGGTGACGCCGCGCGAGTTCTCGGTGACGCCGATGGCATCGATCATCTGCAGCAGATTCGTGCCGACCGCCCGATGGGTGATCGCCACGCCGGCAGGCGTCCTGGTCGACCCGGAGGTGTACTGCAGGTAGGCGACGCTGTCGATATTGATCTCCGGACGCACCCAGGTGGCGCCGACGCTGTCGGGAATCGAGTCGACGGCGATGATGCGTGGCCGCCGCGCCGCAGGCAGATGCCGGAAGAAGTTCCGCACACCCGCCGCTGCGGACCCGACCGTGAGAATCGCCGCTGGCGTGCAGTCACCGAGCACCGCGTGTAGGCGGTCGGTGTGGCCCTGCTCCTCTGGATCGAACAGCGGCACCGCGATATTGCCCGCGTAGACAGCGGCGAAGATCGACACGACGTAGTCGAGCCCCTGCGGGGCGAGGATCGCCACCCGGTCCCCCGGCTGCGATACCTGCTGCAGCCGGGCCGCCACCGCCCGCAGTCGAACGCCGAACTCACGCCAGGTCAGTTCCAGGTACTCGCCATCGCGTTCCCGCGAGTAGTCGATATAGCGGTACGCGAGTCCGTCACCGTTCTCCGCGCTGTGCTTGTCGACGAAGTCGATCAGGGTCTGGTCACCCAGGATCTTGATATTGCCGTGCTCGTCCAAATAGTCGTCGAAGGTTTCGCCGATCATCGCCTTATCCTTTTCCAACGCACGCACTAAGCCATGACACTGAACACAGACAGACACCGGAGCGCCGGGAAGATTAGCAGGTCCGGCGTCCCCTGATCACTCAGTACCGGCCGAAAGTGAGCGCGACGTTGTGCCCACCGAACCCGAAAGAGTTGTTCACGGCGTAGTCGATACGCCCCGCCCGCGCCTGACCCTTGACGATGTCGAGGTCGACTTCCGGGTCCTGATTCTCGAGATTCAGCGTCGGCGGGACGATGCCGTCACGCACCGACAGCACGGTGATCACCGACTCCAGAGCGCCGACAGCACCGATCGAATGTCCGAGTGCCGATTTCGGCGCGTACACCGAGGCGTGGTTACCGATGGCCTTGCTGATGGCGCGCGCCTCGGCGGTGTCGCCGATCGGGGTCGCGGTCGCGTGGGCGTTGATGTGGTCGACATCGTTCTTGGTCAACCCGGCGTACTGCAGTGCCCTGGTGATCGCACGCGCGGCACCGGAACCCTCGGGGTCGGGAGCCACCAGATGGAAGCCGTCGGAGGTGATGCCCGCCCCCATCAGCCGCGCGTGGATGGTCGCGCCACGAGCCTTGGCATGCTCCTCGGTCTCGACGATCATCATCGCCCCGGCCTCGCCGAAAACGAAGCCGTCGCGGTCGATATCGAACGGCCGCGACGCGCACTTCGGGTCGTCGTTGCGGGTGCTCATCGCGCGCATCATGGTGAACGCCGCGATCGGCAGCGCCTGGATGGAACCCTCGACGCCGCCGGTGACGACCATGTCGGCATCGCCCATGACGATCATCCGCCACGCATTGGCGATCGCCTCCGATCCCGACGAGCAGGCCGATACCGGGGTCACCACACCGGCGCGGGCCCCGAGCTCCAAGCCGAGGCAGGCCGCTGCTCCGTTCGGCATGATCGCCTGCACCGTCAGCGGTGAAACCTTGCGGTAGCCACCGTTTTCCATCTTGTCGCGCGCATCGACGATGGCCTCGGCACCGCCGAGTCCGGTGCCGATCGCGACGCCGAGGCGGTCCTTGTCGACCTCCGGGTTGCCCGCGTTGCGCCAGACCTCGCGGCCGAGACAGATGGCCATCTGCTCCACATAGGACATGTGCCGTGTCTCGGACCTGGTCAGGCTCGCACCCGGCGCGACCTTCAGGTGGCCGCCGATGCGGACCGGGAGGCCGAAGTCGTCGATGAAGGTGTCCTCGAGGACATCAATGCCGCTCTCGCCGTTGAGCAGGCCTTTCCAGGTGGAGTCGACATCACCGGCGATCGATGTGGTCGCCGCGAGACTGGTGACCACAACGTTGGGGTAGCCCCCGTTTTTGGTGGACGGAATCTGCATATCGCTCACTTTCCTGGCGTCACTTGGGATAAACCGGGAACTGCGCGTCGACGCTGGAGCGCCGGAAGGTCAGCAGTGGCCAGGAGCGGATTCGCCTCCTGCCGTCGAACGGCCATGACGATACCTGGCGGATAGCTGATTGGCATTATCCGTGCGGGCGGTCGTATCTCGGCGCCGGACACGCGCCTGCGGCACGCGCCCGTCACGAGGATCCCGACTCGAGTAATCTGCTCTCTCAGCACCCGTCGTGGGATCGCGGAAAGGGAAGACTGTGACGCGCGGGCGGATGGTCGGGCTGTTCGCCGGTATCGGCGGGCTGGAGCTCGGACTCGGCACGCACGGGTGGGATACCGAACTGCTCTGCGAGATAGAGCCCGGTGCCCAGGCTGTGCTCGGCGCGCGCTTCCCCGATGTGCCGCTGCACGGCGACATCACCAAGCTGCGCTCCATTCCGGCCGGTACCGAGCTGGTCGCGGCCGGCTTTCCCTGCCAGGACCTTTCGCAGGCCGGGCGCACCGCCGGCATCACCGGAAAACGGTCCGGTCTGGTCGACGAGGTGTTCCGGCTGGTCCGTCGTCAGCGCGGTCCACGCTGGCTGCTGATCGAAAACGTGCCGTTCATGCTGCAGCTCGGTCGTGGCGCGGCGATGCGGCACATCACCGAGGCGCTGGAGGAACTCGGCTACACCTGGGCCTACCGGGTGGTCGATGCCCGCGCGTTCGGCCTGCCGCAGCGGCGTCAGCGGGTGCTGATGCTTGCCTCGCGCACCGAAGACCCACGCCATGTGCTGTTCGGCGACGACGCGGGCGAGCGGACCCTCGGCGATCCAGAGCGGGATCCGTGCGGCTTCTACTGGACCGAAGGCGTGCGCGGGCTCGGCTGGGCAGTGAACGCGATCCCCACCATCAAGGGCGGCTCGGCCCTCGGTATCGCAAGCCCGCCCGCGGTGCGGCTGCCGTCCGGGGAGGTGGTCACGCCGGGCATCGTCGACGGAGAACGCTTGCAGGGCTTCGACTCCGACTGGACCGCGCCCGCGACCGATGCGCCGGGTATTCGGCCAGGGCATCGCTGGAAGCTGGTGGGCAATGCGGTGAATGTCCGGATGGCGGAATGGGTCGGATCGCGCCTTGCCGAACCGCTCGGCGCGATTCCCGACGATCAGCCGCTGGCACCCGGTCAGCCGTGGCCGACCGCCGCGTGGGGTCGCGGCGGTGTTGCCCATAGGGTGCCGGTCTCGACCTGGCCGGTGCACGAGCCGTATGAGGATCTCGGGAACTTCCTTACCGATTCCCGGCTGCTTTCCGCGCGCGCGACCGCCGGATTCCTGCGCCGAACCGGTATGGGCAGACTGCGGTTTCCGCCCGGCTTTCTCGCCGATATGGAAAGCCATCTCGATCGGATGGGCGGCTGGGCGGCATGAGCTCGGGCACTGGGTCACCGCGGCCGACAACCGATGCGACGACGAGTGCGCGCATGGCGCGGCAGCGGCGCAGCGGAACCAAGCCGGAGCTGGCGCTGCGCCGGGAATTGCATCGGAGGGGATTTCGATATTTCGTCGATCGGGCGCCGCTACCCGGTCAGCGACGCCGGGCCGATCTGGTGTTTCCCCGACTGCGGGTGGCGGTCTACGTCGATGGTTGCTTCTGGCATCGCTGCCCGCAGCACGCCACCGATCCCAAGAACAATGCGGAATGGTGGGCGCAGAAGCTGCTCGGCAACGTGGCACGGGACCGCGCAACGGATTCGGCGCTGGCCGAGGCGGGCTGGCAGGTCATTCGAGTGTGGGAACACGAAGACGCCACGACGGCGGCGAATCGGGTGCAGACCGCACTCGAGGCAATGCGCTGAACTAACGGTTGCGCACCCGAACCAACGTGCGTGGAGCATGGGCGGCCACATAGCCGGACACCGCCATCGCGGTCATCACTGCGAACCCGCTGAGGGCTGTGGCTAAAGCAATCATGGGAACTCCTTTGATCCTGATCCTGTGGCCACCTCAGAGTGTCCGATGTACCTGACAGAATCCTGTGCGCAGGTTGGGAAGAGTGTGCGAGCCATGGCGGCTCGGGACACACCAACCGAACGTTGATCACCGAGCCTGCCACAGGCGGGACAATGGGTCGGGTGAGTGATCGCCGGAAGATCGCCGAACGACGGGTACGCGTGGCCTCCTGGTTCATCGCGGCGGCCATCGCGATTGCCGGGCTCTGCTATTCGTCGTGGTTGCTGGAATTCGTCCTCGACATCGCTGTCGATCCGGTCAACTCGTTCCTCAGCGAACTGGACGCGGAGGGCAAGCCCTACCGCGAGATTTTCGCAACGGCCGACAAGATCGTCGGCGCGCTGCTGATACCGGCGGGCATTGCCGGGCTGCTGCTGTTCCCGCGGCGCGGATTCACCACCGTCGGCTGGGTGGCGCTGTGCTGTTTCGGCGCCGCGACCATCGGCGACGTGCTGCTGCCATTGCGCGACTGCACCGCGCAGGACAACGCCGCGTGCGGCGGTGGCGGCAGCGAACTGTTCCCGCAGCTGCATCAGCCGCACGCGCTGACAAGCACCATCGCGGTGACCTCGATCGCGGTCGCCGCCTTCGCGTTCAGCCTGGCCGCGTTCAAGTACCACCGCTGGCGGATCCTGCGGGAGACCGGGTTGGTTGTGCTGGTGATCGGGTCGGCGGCGACCGTGTGGATGTTGGTCGCCGACAACCTGATCGGCAATTACGCGCTCGGCATCGCCCAGCGGATCCAGGTCGGATCGATGTCGCTATGGCTGATCACGCTGGCCGCGGCGGTGATTCTGGAGGGTCGGGAATGGACCGACCCGGATAGCTAACCGATCTGCAGGCGCACGGTGTGGCTGTCGAGCTTCGCGGGCAGCTTGTCGGTATCCACGAGCAGGATCTCGCCGGTGTCCTGCACACCGTCGGGAAGTGTCTTCGGTTGCAGCCCGAAGGGCAGCTGTTCGCCCTTGCTTCCGGCCAAACCGAAGTCGCTGTCGTTGGCGATGTAGATCGTCTTGCCGCCGTCCCGAGTCGCGATGCCTTCGATTTTGTCGTGCCCGTAGAACTTGCCATCGGCGTTCAGCCCGGTGACCAATGCAGTGAGGTCGAGGTTCTCGATCTTCGCGACCGGGGTGACGCCCGCCCGGTTGAGCGCCGCGATCCCCTCCGCGGTCGGCACCGTGCCGACCAGGGTCTCCAGCGGCTTGCCGTCGATCTGCAGGCCGCCGCGTTTCGGATCATATTGCGCGCCGGACACTCTCGACCGCGGGCCGACGTCGGTGGCGCCGGAGATGTCGATGGTCCACAGCTTCTTGTTCGACTTGGGCGGCAGGGCGCCGTCCCGTTCGTCGACCAGGAAGGTGGTCGGACTCAACGCGGTGATCTCCGAGATCGCGACCTTCGTCTGCTTCGGATTCTCCAGCGGGTAGACGAATTCGTGCAGCGCTTTGGTTTTCAGGTCAACGGTGACGATGCGGGTCATCGGCACCTCCTTGGCCGAGCCGTCCAGCCCAGGGGTTTTCAGGCCGCTCTGCACCACACCGACGAGGGTGTTGCCGTCGGGTGTGATGGTCAGACCCTCCATGCCCTGGTTCGGGGTGCGCAGCGCGATCTCCTCGGGCAGTCCGGCGCCGGGAGCGAGCCGTTCGATCTCGGCGCCCTTGGCATCGAAATGCACCAGGAACGGGCCGTATTCGTCGGAAACCCAGAAGGTGCCGTCCGACAGCGCGACCAGACCCTCCGGATCGAGCCCGTGGTCGGTGGGCGCCAGCACGGTGCCCGCGAGGTCGCGGATGGTTTCGCCGGTGCTCGCCGCGACATCGACCTGGCCGTTGAACGGGGTGCCGTTCGCGGTGTGCAGATCGATCGAGGATTGCAGCGTCGCGCGGTTGCCGACCAGCTTGAACCGGCCGATCTCGGGGACGAATCCCGGTGTCGGCGAAAGCTTCTCGTTCTTGCCGGGACCGTCCACGTTCGGGCCGCGGTCGGTGAGTCCGTAGAACTCGTCCTTCGATCCAGGCACCGGGGTCCACGCCGAGCCGAAACCGCTGCCTTGCACGGTCGTTCCACCGAACTCGCCGAGCGGCGGAATGTCGGTGGTGTACAAGCGGACCGCGTCGGTGGTGGTCACCGTGAACTCGTCGGCCCCGGTGTATCCCGGCTGCGGCCGGTAGACAAGCGCGCCATCGATGCGCCTGCTCAGCGAGCCGTGTGCGGGATCGGCGAAGGCGACGGCGGCACTGCCACCCGTCGCGTCGAGCAGATCATCCAGGGAGATCACCAGCGGCTGACCCTCGGCCACGGTGAAGTCCACCTTCGAGTCCGAAGACGAGCAGCCTGTGACGAGCACGCCGACGGACAGGACGGCAAGGGCGGCAATGCGAGGACGAGATCGAGCGTTCACTGTGCCTGCCTACCTTGTGTATCCGACTTGCGCTAGACGACCGGGTGACGAGTCGGTGTCGACCGTGCGCGCTCGGCGCGGGCTCACCTCGTCACACCTGTCATGCTGGCGTCATGACCGCTCGTGTGAACGTATCCTCGGCCTCCGAATTCGAAGACATCGTCGGTTACTCCCGCGCCGTCCGGCTCGGCAACGTGATCGCGGTCAGCGGCACCACGGCCTCGCTCCCCGGCGGCGCGGCGGTCGGCGGCGACGACATCGGCGAGCAGACCAGGGAAGTCCTGCGCCGCATCGCTACCGCGCTGACCGACGCCGGTGCGAGCCTCGAGGATGTGATCCGCACTCGAATCTTCGTCACCGACATCTCCCGCTGGCCCGAGATCGCCAAGGCGCACGCCGAGGTCTTCGGCGACATCCGCCCCGCCGCCTCCATGTACGAGATCAAGGCACTGATCACCCCCGCACTGCTGGTGGAGATCGAGGCCGACGCGATTGTCCGCGAGTAGGAACCTCGGGCCCGGTTCGTCGACTCGGGCGCGACTGCGGTGCTGTAGGCAGGAACTCCGCGCTTTGCGGGCGGGGCCGGGCTCGGGTCGCTAGGGTCGCAACCGTGACCAGCGATGCTCCGGAAACCACCGTTCAGCTCGACACTGTCGCCCAGGCGACGGCACGCTTCCTCGACAGCGCACGTCGTCTCACCGACAGCGACGTGACCGAGCCCTCGCTGCTGCCGGGCTGGACCCGCGGCCACGTACTAGCCCACCTGGCCCGCAACGCCGACAGCCTGGTCAACCTCCTGCTCTGGGCCCGCACCGGCATCGAAACACCCCAGTACGCAAGCATGCTCATCCGCGACGCCGACATCGAAGCAGGGGCCCCCCGCCCGCTGGCCGACCAACTCGCCGACAACGAAGCCGCCGCCAACCGCTGGCTCGCCCTCGCATTGGAGGCCCCCGCAGCAGCCTGGGAAGCCACCGTCCGCACCAGACAGGGCAGGCCGATCCCCGCCACCGAGGTGATCTGGATGCGCCTGCAAGAGGTCGAAATCCACCACGTCGACCTGGCCGCAGGCTACCAACCCGCCGACTGGCCAACCGATTTCGTCACCCGCCTACTTCCCCGAGCCGCCGCCGACCTCACCAAGGCCGCATCCGACACCGCCGCGTTCGCCATCCACGCCACGGACACCGGCTTCACCGCGACCATCGGCGCCACCGCACCGTCCCACACCGTCAGCGGCCCAGCCACATCCCTCTTGGCCTGGCTCCTCGGCCGATCCACCGGCGCCGACCTGACCGGCAACCTGCCGACTCTCCCCGCCTGGAAGTAAACCGACAAACGAAACAGCCACTGCAAGCAGCGCGCTACGCCGTCGAATGCGGAATCAGCTCGAACAGCACCGCGCGGTGGCCACGCGCTTGGTCCTCATCGCCTACACCGCCGCACGCCGGAGTCGATCGGCAATTGCGGGCTGTGCGTTGGCGACCGCGCCGACCGGAGAACGACGGGGCATCGGCATCGACGTAATCAGCGGGACGCGGTGACCGGGATGGATGCCCTGTTCGAGTGACATTGTCGTCAAAAGATGCGAGAAGGCCCCTCCCGGTATTCCGGAAGGGGCCTTCTACCTGTGTGCGCCCGAAGGGATTCGAACCCCTAACCTTCTGATCCGTAGTCAGATGCTCTATCCGTTGAGCTACGGGCGCATGCGGTGTTCAGTTGTTACCCGGTAAACCGGGGTGTGGCGGAGGCGAGAGGATTTGAACCTCCGGTCCCCGTGAAGGGACAACTCATTAGCAGTGAGTCCCATTCGGCCGCTCTGGCACGCCTCCTGGAGCCTTCTCTTCGAGGGCACCGGTCCTTTCGAACCGCCGAGCATGAAGGTTACATGAGCTGCCGTCCAGATCGCAAAACGCCTGGTTATCACCGTAGATTGCTGTCGAACCAGTCGAAGATCCTGGTTTGCGAATCAATGAAATCGATGTCGTCGTCGGCGCCGGGATGATCAGCACGGTGGTGCAGGCCGGGGTAGCTGATGACGAGGCTGGCCGCCGCGGCACGGGCGGCCGCGTCGCGCAGTTTGTCGACGTCTGCGGGCGGGGTGGCGGGATCGTCGGAACCGTAGAGTCCGAGCCAGGGGGCCTGCAGATTCGGCGCGGCGCGGACGAGGGCGTCGGCCCGTTCGGTGAGCGGCTCGACGATGCCGGGTGCCGCGACGCTCACCGCGGCGCCGATCGGGCGGTTGGTGGCGACCAGGAAGGCGGCGGTGCCCGCGTGGTCGAAGCCGAGCACGCCGATGCAGTCGGGGAACACGCCACGGCGGGTCAGCCAGTCGAAGCAGGCGTCGAAATCCTCGAAGAGCTCGTCGCCGAAGATCTCGGTGGCCGGTTCACCGTTGACCCGGTGGAACAGGTTAGGCGCGACCACCGTCCAACCCTCGTTCGCCAGCGCCGCCATGAGCTCCAGCAATGTACCGGTGAACTCCCGGGATTCGTGCAGCACCACGATCCCGCCGCGGGCATTGCCCTCCGGCTCGGTCACGGTGATGGGCACCTGTTTATTGGCCGCATGTCGCCGGATGTCCAGCGACGAATCCGCGCCTGGATCGGAAATCATGTCGTCGCCACCACGCAGCGGCGCAATATCGTCATAAGTGCCCGACATGGAACCAGCGTAGGGCGACATTCTGATCTTCGCGAGAAATTGCACGTGAGCGGCCCTCCCCCATAGATTTTCTGGTACTCGGCATAGGCTGGGAGTGTGAGCGCGAAGATCCGGCCGGACCTCGATTCCATCCCGGCGTACGTCCCAGGTCGCAACCATCCCGGCGCAGTCAAGCTGGCCAGCAACGAGACGACCTTCGGTCCGTTGCCTGCCGCCGCGAAGGCGATTGCCGAAGCCGCCGAACTGGCCAACCGGTATCCGGACAACCAGGCCGCGGAGCTACGCGCGGCGCTCGCGGACTTCCTCGGCGTCACCACGGCGAATGTCGCCGTCGGTTGCGGCAGCGTCGCGCTGTGCCAGGAACTCGTGCAGATCACTTGCGCGTCGCCGACCGACGAGGTGCTGTTCGCCTGGCGCTCGTTCGAGGCATATCCGATCGTCACCCAGGTCGGCAACGCGACCGCGGTGCAGGTGCCGCTCACCTCGGAGCTGGTGCACGATCTGGACGCGATGGCGGCCGCGGTCACCGAGCACACCAAGCTGATCTTCGTCTGCAACCCGAACAATCCGACGGGTACCGCGGTCGGCAAGGATCAACTGGCGCGCTTCCTCGACGCGATCCCGAAGCACGTACTGATCGTGCTGGACGAGGCCTACTACGAGTACCTGCGGCTGACCCCTCAGGACCGGCCCGACGGCGTGGAGTTGGGCCGGACCCGTCCCAATGTCGTTGTGCTGCGCACCTTCTCCAAGGCCTACGGTCTGGCGGGCTTGCGCGCGGGCTACGCCGTCGGCGATCCGGCGGTGATCACCGCGCTGCTGAAGGTGCACATCCCGTTCAGCGTGAACCGGGTCGCACAGGCCGCCGCGATCGCCTCGCTGGAGGCACGGCACGAGCTGTTGGATCGGACCGACAATCTCGTCGTCGAACGCGAGCGGGTCCGCGAGGCGTTGCTCACGGCCGGCTACGCGGTGCCGCCGAGCGAGTCGAACTTCGTGTGGCTTCCACTCGAAACGCGCAGCGCCGAGTTCGGCGAGGCGAGTGCCGAGGCCGGTGTGCTGGTGCGCCCGTACGGCACCGACGGTGTCCGGGTGACCATCGGCGATCCGCACGAAAACGATCAGTTCCTGCGCTTCGCCACCGATCCGGCTGTGGCGGCACAGTTCGGCTGAGCTGCCACGGTCCGGTCAGGCGACGCCGAGCGGGCGCGACACCGTCGGCCAGGACCGGGCCAGCTCGTCGCGCCAGTACGGCCACGAGTGGGTTCCGGTCAGCCGGAAGTGCGAGGTCACCGGGATGCCGAGGGTGGTGAGCCGATCGGCGAGCCGCTGCGTGCAGGCATTCGTGGCAGCCTCGAGCGGGCCACCCAATCCGATGGTGCTGACCATGTCCGGATTGTTCGGTGTGTCGTACTTGCCGGGCAGACCGCTGCCGACCGACAGGTAGATTGTCTTGCCGCGCAAGCGATCCGCGTTCATTATGACGTCATGCTCGAGCCAGTCGGGATCGTGGTACGGGCCGAACATATTGTCCGGCTCGCCGCGGTAGGTGGCCACCACCGTGCGGGCCTGCGCTTGCCCGAGATCGGTTCCCGTGGAAAAACATCCGCTGTGCGCTGCCACCGCCGTGTAGAGCTTCGGCTGCCGGAAGGCGAGCATCATGGCGGCCTCGGCGCCCATCGAGACACCCATGACCGCGTTGCGCCCGTTGCCGTCGAACGTCGTGTCGATCAGCGGCGGCAGTTCCTTGGCGAGGAACGTCTCCCACATATTGGTGCCGAGCACCGGATCCGGCTGCTGCCAGTCGGTGTAGAAACTGGCAGGACCGCCCACCGTCAGCACCACATTGACGTCTTTGTCTTCGAAGAACTCGTCCGCGTGTCCAAGTTCGGTCCAGTTGTTGCTGGTCGGGTTCGCGGTGCGGCCATCGAGCATGTACACCGTCGGGCGCGGATGGTTGCGCTCACGCGGCAGCAGCACCTGCACCTCTACGACGCGGCTCATGGCGGGCGAGTGCACGAACACACGCAGCCAACGGTCGGTGATCGGTTCGATGTGGTCGATGGAGGCCTGTGAGGCGGGCGTCGTCGTCGGCTCGGCCGGAGCGGGACCATCCGAGGATCCGGTGCTGGGCAGCGGTGTATCGCCCGGCGCCGCCGATACCGATGACGCACCGACCGCCATCGCACCCGATAACAGTGCGACACTCACCATGGCGCTGGAGACCCAACGCCGCACCCCGCGCCGAGACAGCATGGTTGCCATCCTGCCAGAGATGCGGAGGTCGACGCCGACGCCATACTTACGTGAGCAAACATGTGACCTGCATCACTTCCATTATCTTCAGTCGGCGGCCAAACGGTCCTGCCAGCGCCGTTCCACTCCGGCGAAGCGCCATACCGCCACCGCGACCGCCCAGGTCGCCACGAACAGACCGACGACGATGTAGCCGATATCACCCAAATCCAGGTTTCCGATCCAGCCGATGAGCCCCGATTCGACCTCGAGCTTGTCGGCGAAGATCGACACGATCTCCTGTCCACCGATCAGCAACGCCACCGCCACCGACAATCCGGTAATCACCAAGTTGTAGTAGATCTTTCGGACCGGCTTGGCGAACGCCCAGTCGTAGGCGTAGCTCATGAACGAGCCGTCGAGCGAGTCGAACAGCGCCATGCCCGCCGAAAACAGCACCGGCAGAACGAGAATCGAATACCACGGCAGCTCGGTCGCGGCCGCGCCGCCCGCGATCACCAGCAGGCCGACCTCGGTGACGGTGTCGAAGCCGAGCCCGAACAACAGACCGACCGGATACATCTGCCACGGTTTGCGAACCAGCCGAACCACCGGCGCGAGGACTCGGTTGAGCAGGCCCCGGTTGTCCAGCTCGCGCTCGAGCCGTGCTTCGTCGAACTCGCCCTGGCGCATTCGCCGCAGGACGCGCCAGATCCCCAGCAGCGAAGCAAGATTGAGCAGGCCGATCGCGATCAGGAAGGCGCCGGAGACGCTCGTGCCCCACAGCCCGGTCCAGTGCTGCAGCGCCGAATCCTCGTTCTCCAGGTTTGTCGCGAGCGCACGCACGCCGAGGGCCAGCAGTACGACGAGGATGAACACCACGCTCGAATGACCGAGGGCGAACCAGAAACCGACCGTTTGGACCTTCTTTTTACCGTTTTCCGCCACCAGCTTTCGTGTGGTGTTGTCGATCGCGGCGATGTGGTCGGCATCGAAGGCATGCCGCATCCCGAGCGTGTACGCGGTGACACCGAGACCGACACCGAAAACCGCGCCCTGCACCACGTGATGGCCCGGCACTACAAACAACAGCAATGTCCCCCACCCGAGGACATGAAGTGCGATAACGGCAAGCGCCATACCTACGACACCGCGCACGAGCGAAACCCTCACTACTGGACGAGCCGAACCAATCAACCGTAGCGCGACACACGGGATTCGGACCCTCGTTATCGGTCCGAACAGCCAATACTTTCAATCCGGGCACACGACCAGCACACCGGTCGTACCCTGCTATACGGGCCTTTTCAGCCGTCGATTGGGACGAGCATGATCGCGGATAGCAAACACCAGCAGCAAGGTCATGCTGCGATGTGCGTCCGCGGCAAATTGGTAGCCCGCTTCGCTCGTTCCGTCGACCACCACGCGCAACCGACGGCCACCGCAACCGACGAGCTATCTCGCGGTCCGCCCGACTCGATCAGTGCCCACTGCGCCACGTGCGCGAATTCTCTGCTCGAACGATGTCTGTCTGTTTGGCCGCAGTTCCTGATGCCCGACCGGAGAAAACCGTGAACCAAGTGCGACCCGTAGCGTCGCTCGAAAATCCGCTCCAAACCGCCTCTGACACACAGTCTTTCAGCCAGGAGCTGCGGCGCCGCATGCATGAGTGCGACGAATTCTACCGACAGCCCGAATTGGCCCATCTGTCGACGCACCGCCGCCGTAGCGCACTGGAGCAGCTCGAGCAGACCGGTGGCTACATGCAGACGGCCGAGGAAATCCTGATCGGGGCAAAGCTCGCGTGGCGCAACCACGCTCGCTGTGTCGGTCGAAAACACTGGCGGTCGCTGAAGCTGCTCGATGCGCGGCGCGTGCGCTCGGCCCGGGATCTCGCCGAGGTCTGCTGGCAGCATTTGCAGATGGCCACCAATGGCGGTGCGATCCAGTCGATGATCACCGTCGGCCCGCCACGCCAAGCCGACGGACGCGAATTCCGTATCGTCAGTCCACAATTGATCCGCTACGCGGGTTATCGCAATGGCGACGGCTCCGTCACCGGCGATGCGGCGAATATCGCGATCACCGAGTTCGCGACGAAGCTCGGCTGGCGCGGCGAGGGTACGCCGTTCGACATTCTGCCGGTGCTCATCAGCACCCCGGACGAGCCGATCCGCTGGTTCGACGTTCCGCCCGAGCTGACACGGGAGGTCGAACTCGAGCACCCCGACTTCGACTGGTTCACCGGACTCGGCCTGAAATGGCATGCGGTACCGGCGGTTTCGAACATGAACCTGGAGATCGGCGGCATCACCTACCCGTTCGCCCCGTTCAACGGCTGGTACATGGGCGCGGAAATCGGCGCGCGCAACCTCAGCGATACCAACCGCTACAACATGCTCCCGCTGATCGGCGAGATGATGGGTCTCGACACCCGCCACGAACGCACCCTCTGGCGCGACCAAGCCCTGGTCGAACTGAACCGCGCGGTCCTCCACAGCTATCGCAAGTCCGGCGTCTATATCGTCGACCACCACACCGTGGCCAAACAATTCTGCGACCACGTCAAACGCGAAGAGGCCGCAGGCCGCCCCTGCCCCACCGACTGGACGTGGGTGAACCCCCCGATCTCGGCCGGCCTGACCCCGACCTTCCACCGCTACTACGACCCGCCCGACCTGGACATCCGCCCCAACTTCGTGCGCCGGTCGTAATCCGAAGGCCCGTAACGCGCCTCCCGGGCACCCACCATGTCAGCTGAGTACCCGGGAGGCGGATGAGCGGAGACGGAGGGATTTGAACCCCCGGTCGCTCTCGCGACGCTCGCTTTCAAGGCGAGTGCATTCGGCCGCTCTGCCACATCTCCAGGGTCACGATCGTAGCGGACCGATCAGCCGGCACGCTCGTCGATCACGTGGTCGATCCGCGCGAAGACCTCACCGATCACCTCGAGTTGGGCCGGTGTCAGCAGGTCGATGAAGTCGCGACGGACGGCGTCGACGTGGCCGGGGGCCGCCGCCTCCAGCCTGCGCAGGCCCTCGTCGGTGAGTTCGGCGAGCACGCCGCGGCCGTCCTCGAGGCAGGTGTTGCGGCGCACCATGTGCTGGGCTTCCATGCGCCGGATCTGGTGGGTCAGCCTGCTTCGGGAGGACAGCACGCCATCGGCCAGCTCGCTCATGCGCAGTGATCGATCGGGTGCCTCGGAGAGCAGGACCAGGATCCGGTATTCGGCGACGCTGAGGTCGCTATCGCGCTGGAGCTGACGGTTCAGTGCTGTCATCAGCCGCTGGTGGCCGTCCATGTAGGCCCGCCACGCGCGCGCCTGCACCGGGTCGAGCCACTTTGGCTCAGCGGGAACGCGACCGCTCGGTTCGGGAAACACGTTCTCCATTCTAGGCGCGTCTGAACTGGGGAAATCCCAGGCGGCACCCAGCTCAGCGTGCGGTCGCGACGAGTGATCTGTCCAACTCGGCCGGACTCGCGCACCCGGAAAGGCCGAGCGCGGAGTCGAAATCGGCCAACAGCAGCCGCAGCGCGTGGCGCACCCCGGCCCGGCCCGCGATGCCGAGACCGTAGGCCCACGGCCTGCCGTACAGCACGGCCTTCGCGCCGAGCGCCAGCGCGATCAGCATGTCCGAGCCGGTGCGCACACCGGAATCGAACAGCACGTCGGCGCGGTCGCCGATGGTGGCGACCACCGCGGGCAGGGCGTCGAGCGCGGCGATCGCGCCGTCCACCTGACGGCCGCCGTGATTGCTCACCACTACCGCGTCCGCGCCCGCGTCGACCACCTGACGGGCGTCATCGGGGTGCAGGATGCCCTTTACCGCGATCGGCAGATCTGTCCATTCGCGCAGCCTGCCGAGGTCGGCCGGACGCAGGGTGTGGTTGCCGAACAAGCCGACCCAGGTGAGGATCGCCACCCGCATCGCGTCCTCACCGTCTTCGGGCGGCATCGGCAGTTTCGCGCGGAAGACCGGGTCGGACAGGTAGTTGGCGATGCCCTTGCCATGCAGGAACGGCAGATGCGCCAGTGCCAGATCGCGCGGCCGCCAGCCGAGACTCGGCGTATCGACGGTGACGACGATCGCCTTGGCTCCGGCCCGCTCCGCGCGCGCGACGAACGAACGAGCCAGCTCGTCATCGCTCGGCCAATACAGCTGATACCACCAGTCGCCCGCCGCCGCGCCGACTTCCTCGATAGTCGAGGACGCCGCCGTCGACAGCACCGTGCCGACACCGAGTTCCTTGGTGACGTCGCCGACGATCACCTCGCCGTCCTCGTGCAGCAATTCGAGCACCCCCACCGGCGCCGTGAGCACCGGCGCGGCCAATCGGGTCCCGAGCACCTCGACCGACAGATCCCGCGCCCCTGGCCCGGAAGTACCGCGCAGCATCCGCGGCACGATCCGATGCCGATCGAAGGCGCTGCGGTTGGCCGCGGCGGTCCGTTCGGACGACGCGCTGCCCGCCACGTACGCGAAGGCGGCCGGGTCGAGCATCTGCTGTGCGCGCTGCTCCAATCCGGCCGCCGTCATGGGCAATTCGGGCACCGAACCACCGAGTCCACCCAGGTAGATCTCGTTCTGGAAGTCGACGAAGCCGGTCACGGGTGGGACGGTAGTCCGTTCGGTCCGTTCGCGCAGGTTGCTCGGCGGATTGGTCCGCGGGCGAGTCGAATACGCCGTCCCACGTACGGTCCGGCAGCACACCCGGCAGTATGGGTCGGGTGCGTGCAATCAACCTGAATGGTTTCGGCGGCCCCGAGGTCATGGAGTGGACCGAGGCGCCTGATCCGGCGCCCGGACATGGTGAGGTGCTGATCGAGGTTGCCGCGGCCGGTGTCAATCGCGCGGATCTGTTGCAGCGGCAGGGTTTCTACCCGCCGCCGGCCGGCGCGAGCGAGATCCTCGGCCTGGAAGTCGCCGGTGTGATCGGCGAGCTCGGCGACGGAGTGCACGGCTGGCAGGTGGGCGATCGCGTCTGCGCGCTGCTGTCCGGCGGCGGGTACGCCGAGCGGGTCGTGGTGCCCGCGACGCAGGTACTTGCGGTGCCCGGCGGGCTGGATCTCGGTGCGGCGGCCGGATTGCCGGAGGTGGCCGCCACGGTGTGGTCGAACCTCGTCACGACGGCGGGCTTGCACGCGGGCCAGCTGGTGCTGATCCACGGCGGAGGTAGTGGAATCGGCACCCACGCCATCCAGTTGGCGGTGACCCGTGGTGCGCGGGTCGCGGTGACCGCGGGGTCGCGGCAGAAGCTGGACCGGTGTAAGGAGCTCGGCGCGAGCGTGCTGATCAACTACCGCGAGGACGACTTCGTCGCGGCGATCCGGGCCGAGGAGTCCGGTGCGGGTGGCCCCGGCGCCGACATCATTCTCGATAACATGGGCGCCGCCTACCTCCCGCGCAATGTGGAGGCACTCGCCCGACACGGCCATCTGGTCGTGATCGGCATGCAGGGCGGCGTCGCCGGTGAGCTGAATCTGGCCACGCTGCTGAGCAAATGGGGCAACATCCACGCGAACAACGTGCGCAACCGGCCTGCCACCGGAAACCAGAGCAAGGCCGCCATCATCGCCGACCTGAACCGCCACGTCTGGCCACTGATCGCCGATGGCACCATCGTCCCGGTCATCCACGCGGAACTCGCGATCGAGGACGCCCCCGAAGCCCACCGCCTGCTCGATTCCTCCGAGACCTTCGGCAAGGTGATCCTGCGCGTCCGCGACTTCTGACAAACCGCGACTTCTGACAACTACGCCGGGGGTCGCTCCGGCCGAGCGCTGAATGCACTGCGCCGCCGCCCGACGGGGCGAACCACACGGATTGCGGTGCCGCACAGTTCCGATCAGCCGAGTGCCGATTACTCCAAGGCGGCGAGGGCGCGGCCGAGCTGATCGATCTCGAATTTGGTGGTGTAGGGGGCGAGGCCGACGGTTACCGCGCCGCCTTCGTCGTTGACACCGAGCGCGTCGAGCAGGCGGCTGCCGCCGTGGACGCCACTGAGGGTGCCGATGCGATTGTCGGCGAGCTTGGCGGCGACCTTTTCGGCCTGCATGCCGCCGAGAGTGAAGCTGACGGTCGGGATGCGGGTGGACGCGCGGCCGATGACGGTCAGGTTGGGGATCTTGTCCAGGGTGTCCATCAGGTGCTCGAAAAGCTGATCGTGATAGTCCTGCAGTGAGGTGATGGACATTTCCAAGCGCTCGCGGCGGGTGCCGGTGGCCCGTTCGTCCAGCCCGGCGAGGAAATCTATCGAGGTGGTCAGCCCTGCGAGCAGGGCGTATTGGTGGCCACCCACCTCGAGCCGCTCGGCGCCCTTCGCATACGGATTCAACGACATCGACGGAATCCGGTCCAGGAACGCGGGATCACGGAACACCAGCGCGCCGATCTGCGGGCCACCCCATGCGGGGGCGCTGAGCGCGACCACGTCGGCATTGAGTTCGTCGATATCGATGAGCGCGTACGGCGACGCACCGAAAGCGTCGGCAACGAGTAGACCGCCGACCTCGTGCACCCGGTCCGCGGCGACCCGCACCGCGGGCGCGGAGCCGACGATCGGCGACGCGGCGGTCAGCGCGACCAGCCGGGCGGTCGGGCCGATCAATTCCTCGAACTGCCAGGAGGGCATCTCGCAGGTCTCGATCTCCACCTCGGCCCAGCGCACATGCGCGCCGTAGCGGTTCGCGATCCGCAACCACGGCGCGACATTGGCCTCGTCGTCCAAGCGCGACAGCACAATCCCGGTTCCGAGGCCGAGGCGCGAACTCAGCGACTCGGCCAGCCAGGCCAACAAGACCGCCCGGTCCGGTCCGAGCACCACACCGGCGGGGTCACCGCCGACCAGATCCGCGACGGCCTCGCGGGCGGCGTCCAGGATCGCGGCGCTGCGCACCGCGGCGCCATTCCGTCCGATATGGGAAAACGACGACGTGCGGAAACCCGTTGAGACGGCACGAGATACCGAATCCGGGACCAGCATCCCCGCTTGCGGGTCGAGATGGATCCAGCCGTCGCCCAGGGACGGTATCAGGCCCCGAACCCTCGCGACGTCGTAAGTCATGTTGGCCACTCTAAGGGCAGCGGGCAAGGCTGTGTAACCGCGTTCCCTCTCGAGGGGAAGGACATCAGCAGGCACGAGCGCGACGACCTGGGACTCAGCATGGCAACCGACTTTCAGCAAATCCGAACCACACGACCCGAACAGAATAGAACGCCGGCCCACCGCGGCGGCACGGACTCCGGCGACCTCGACCGCCCGCCTTAGCGTGTTCACAGCCGACGCGACATGATAGGGATCATGACGCAATCGGATGAGGCACCGGAATCCATCGTCGTGATCGGACCCGACGGCCGACCGCTGGCTATCCCCGCGGAGGCCGGATCGGACGCGCCCTTCACCGCGCAGGTTGTCACCGACAGCGACCAGAAATCCGACGGTTCGGACGACAACGATGATTCCGGCGAATCGCTCGCCGACATGGTCGAGCAGCCCGCGAAGGTCATGCGTATCGGCACCATGATCAAGCAGCTGCTGGAAGAGGTGCGTGCCGCACCGCTCGACGATGCCAGCCGCACCCGGCTGCGCGAGATCCACAAGTCCTCGGTCCGCGAGCTGGAACAGGGCCTCGCCCCCGAACTGCGCGACGAGCTCGAGCGGCTCACGCTGCCGTTCACCGACGACGCCATCCCCACCGATGCCGAACTGCGCATCGCCCAGGCACAGCTGGTCGGCTGGCTGGAAGGGCTGTTCCACGGAATCCAGACCGCGCTGTTCGCGCAGCAGATGGCGGCGCGTGCCCAGCTGGAGCAGATGCGTCAGGGTGCGCTGCCGCCCGGAATCCATGCGGTCGACCCACGCACCGGTCAACCGGGCCAGGCCACCGGCGGCACCGGACAGTATCTCTGAGCTGACCCTTTCGAGCGACCTGCAAGCAGTCGCTAACGGCCCCTTCCGAGCGACCTGCAAGCAGTCGCTAACGGCCCCTTCCGAGCGACCTGCAAGCAGTCGCTAGCGGCCCCTTCCGAGCGACCTGCAAGCAGTCGCTAGCGGTCCGAGCGACCTGCAAGCAGTCGCCAATGGCAGGCCCGCGTGTGCCACGCGGGCCGGTCGGAATTCGCGAGGGTAGTGTCGAACATCGTGCCCGCCGCTGCCGCTCGCCCCGACTCGGTTTCCGATGTGAGTCCGGGGCGTCCTGAAAAGAGCCAAGTGCGTTCAGATACCAGCCAAGCGCGTTCCGACGAGAGTTCCGAAGAGACCGTGCGTCCTGAAGAGAACACCGACCCGGTGACCACCGACCAGCAGCCGAGCGCGTCGGCAGACGACGCTCCCGCAGGTGAGTCCGTCGCGGTCGAGACACCGATCGTGTCGGATTCTCAGACCTTCCAGCGCGCGTTCCAGGACTTCCGCAGCGGCTTTTCCCAGCGCGAACTCTGGCTATCGCTCGGCTGGCAGGACATCAAACAGCGGTACCGGCGCTCGGTGCTCGGGCCGTTCTGGATCACTATCGCGACCGGCGTGCAGGCCGCCGCGATCGGACTGCTGTACGCGGCGCTGCTCGACCAGCCGATCAAGGAATACCTGCCCTACGTGGCCGTCGGCATCATCGTCTGGAATGTGATCAATGCGAGCATCCTCGAGGGCTCCGATGTGTTCATCGCCAACGAGGGGCTGATCAAACAGCTGCCCTCGGCGCTGAGTGTGCATGTCTATCGCCTGGTGTGGCGGCAGTTGCTGTTCTTCGCGCACAACATGCTGATCTATCTGGTGGTGCTCGTCGCATTCGGTGTCTGGGAGAAACTGCACTGGACCGCGATATTTGCCATCCCCGCGCTCGGACTGCTGTTCCTCAATGCGATGTGGGTGTCGATCGTGTTCGGCATCTTCAGCACTCGCTACCGCGATATCGCACCGATCCTCAGCAGTCTCACGCTGATGCTGTTCGTGCTGACCCCGGTCATGTGGAATACGAAAAGCCTGGAGGCGCAGGGCGGCGAGGTCAGTGAACGCGCGAAACTGGCCGAAATCGTCCCCACGTTCCACTACCTGGAGATCATCCGGGCTCCGCTGCTCGGCGACGATCAGCATCTGTATCACTGGGTGATCGTCGGCACTATCACCGTGATCGGTTGGATCGTGGCGATCTTCGCAATGAAGCAGTACCGTTCGCGCGTGCCGTACTGGGTATAGGAGACGGGCCTCGATGACCGACCATGTGAGTATCGAAACCCGCCAGGCGTGGGTCGAGTTCCCCATTTTCGACGCCAAATCGCGGTCGTTGAAGAAGGCATTCCTCGGCAAGGCGGGCGGCGCGATCGGGCGCAACCAGTCCGATGTCGTGGTCGTCGAGGCGTTGCGCGACATCACGCTTTCGCTGAAAGAAGGCGACAGGGTCGGCCTGGTCGGGCACAACGGCGCGGGCAAATCGACGCTGCTGCGGCTGCTTTCGGGAATCTACGAACCCTCGCGCGGCAGTGCGCGAATCCGTGGTCGAGTGGCGCCGGTGTTCGATCTCGGTGTCGGCATGGACCCGGAGATTTCCGGCTACGAGAACATCATCATCCGTGGCCTTTTTCTCGGACAGACGCGCAAGCAGATGCTGTCCAAGATCGATGAGATCGCCGAATTCACCGAACTCGGTGAATACCTGTCCATGCCGCTGCGCACCTATTCCACGGGTATGCGGGTTCGTCTGGCCATGGGTGTTGTCACCTCGATCGACCCCGAGATCCTGCTGCTGGACGAGGGCATCGGCGCGGTGGACGCCGAATTCATGAAGAAAGCCCGGATCCGGTTGCAGTCATTGGTGGCCAGGTCCGGCATCCTGGTGTTCGCCAGCCATTCCAATGAATTCCTCGCGCAACTCTGCGATACGGCCATGTGGATCGACCACGGGCAGATCCGATTGCGCGGCGGTATCGAAGAAGTTGTGCGCGCTTACGAAGGACCGGACGCGGGAAACCACGTCGCCACCGTGCTGCGCGAAATGGAAGCCGAGCGGACAATGGGAACCGAGCGAGAACTGGAGCGGAACCAGGCATGACGGAGTCGACCGGGCAAGAACCCCCGATCGTCGCAGGGGGTCAGTCCCCGGTCGATACGCCGCAGGACCCCGCCGAGACGGCAGCGCAGGCTGCGGCGGCAGACGTCCCCACCGGCACAGTGACCGACGGCCCCGGCGACACGAAAGCGGGTGCTTCGGCGACGTCCGCGGCGGACCTCACCCCGACCGGGACCGGACCGGATGCCAGGATCATCGCGGTCGTGGTGACACACAAGCGGCGTGAGCTACTTGCGGAATCGCTGAAAGTCGTTACCTCCCAGTCGCGACCGGTGGATCACCTGATCGTGATCGACAACGGCAACGAACCCGAGGTCGCCGACCTGGTCCGGGAGCAGCCGATCGAATCGACCTACCTGGGTTCGGCGCACAACCTCGGTGGCGCGGGCGGTTTCGCGCTCGGCATGCTGCATGCGCTCACCCAGGGCGCGGACTGGGTGTGGCTCGCCGACGACGACGGCAGGCCAGAGGGCCCCGAGGTGCTTTCCATCCTGCTGGATTGTGCTGCCAAGCACGGCCTTTCGGAAGTCTCGCCGGTGGTCTGCGATATCGACGAACCGGATCGGCTCGCGTTCCCGCTGCGCCGCGGCGTGGTGTGGCGGCGCCTGCGCTCCGAACTCGGCGACGAGGACTTCCTGCCCGGCATCGCCTCCCTGTTCAACGGCGCGCTGATCTCCGCGAAAGCGGTCGACGTGATCGGCGTGCCGGACCTGCGCCTATTCGTCCGCGGCGACGAGGTCGAGGTACACCGCCGCCTGGTCCGCTCCGGCCTACCCTTCGGCACCTGCCTACAGACGGCCTACCTGCACCCCAACGGCGCCGCCGAATTCAAGCCGATCCTCGGCGGTCGCATGCACACCCAGTACCCCGATGACCCGGTGAAGCGCTACTTCACCTACCGCAACCGCGGCTACCTGATGGCCCAGCCCGGCATGCGAAAGCTCCTCCCCCAGGAATGGATCCGCTTCTCCTGGTTCTTCCTCGTCACCCGCCGCGACCCCGCCGGCCTGCGCGAATGGTTCCACCTCCGCAGCCTCGGCCGCAACGAACAATTCGGCAAGCCGGACAAAGGCTGACGACGTAGTATCCGACCGGCGATCTCCGCACCTCCGACCACACGCACGCCCGCGATTCGGCGCGGGAAAATAGGTTGCGCGGAGCCGGGGCGGGATGCCATGGTGTTGAGGACTTCGACGAGATAGGTGAGGAGGTGGCCGCATGACTACCAAGATTCGGATTGTCATGCCCAGGCGAGCTGCGCTGCTGTGCGCCGCCGGACGGACCTCCACCTCTCTCTCACTTCGCTGAGCCCTCGTCGGGCTCAGTGCTCGACGAAGGATTCCTTCCATCATGGTCGACTACGACCTGCTTGTCCCTTACGGCTGGACTGAAGCCGTTGCCAATGAATATGCGGCGCTCATCGCGGATAGGTGCCTACCAGCGCGGGTGATTCGGATGGATCGCAGCGAGTGCGATGTCGCGACGCCGTCGGGGCCTGCCCGGGCTCGGTGTCCGCGGGCGGATTCCGAGATCAGCGGGCTGTGTACCGGTGACTGGGTGAGTATCGACGCCGAATCGAACGTGCGGCAACTGTTGCCGCGACGGTCGGCGATCATGCGCTCCGCGGTGTCGGGACGGTCGCAGGGGCAGGTGCTCGCCGCGAATGTCGACACTGTACTGATTTGCTCCGCCGCCGACGGGGATGTCGATCTCGGGCGAATCGAGCGGATGCTCGCGCTGGCCTGGGAGAGTAATGCGCAGCCGATTGTGCTTCTTACCAAAGTGGATGCGGCGCTCGATATCCCGCTCGACGAGGTGCGGGCAGTCGCGCCGGGCGCGGCAGTGCTTGCGGTCAGCGCGAGCAGCGGGGTCGGGCTCGATGTGCTCACCGCGATGCTCGACGGAACCGTCGCGTTGCTCGGCCCTTCCGGCGCGGGCAAATCGACGCTGGCCAATGCTCTGCTCGGTCGAGAAGTGTTCGCCACCAACGCTGTTCGAACTGCCGACAAGAAGGGCAGGCACACAACGGTGCACCGGGAGCTGCAGCCGCTGCCCGGCGGCGGCACGCTGATCGATACGCCCGGACTGCGCGGCATCGGATTGTGGAACGCGGCAGAAGGCATCGAGAAAACTTTCAGTGATGTCGAATCCATTGCCGAACACTGCCGATTCAGCGATTGCGCGCACAATGGCGAGCCGGGCTGCGCGGTCCAGGAAGCCATCGATAACGGCGAACTGACGCAGCGCCGGTTCGACAGCTATCGCAAGCTGGCCCGCGAGAATGCCTGGATGGCCGCGCGCACCGACAAACGCCTGCAAGCCGAACGCGAGCGGGCCTGGCGCGAAATCACCAAGCAGCACAGGAGGACTTACCAGGAGAGGAACTCTCAGCGGCGCTGAACTGGCCGAATCACGGTAGGGTCGGCTCGCATTGATCGCTAATCGGGAGGGTTGAATGAGTTACCCCGGCGGGTATCCGCCTCAGGGCCAGCAGCCCGGGCAATGGCCTGGGCAGCCCGCACCGCAGTACGGTGCGCCGCAGCCATACGGTGCGCCGCAGTATGCACCGGATCAGCAGGCCGGCCAGCCGCAGCCTGCGTACGGCCAGCCTCCTGTCAGCCAGCCGCAGATTCCGCAGCCTGCGTATGGCCAACCGGTCAGCCAGCCGCACATCCCGCAGCCCGCCTATGCCCAACCGGCATACGGCCAGCCGCAGGCTCCACAGTTCGGGCAACAGCCTGCGTATGGCCAGCCGTACGGGCAGCCCGCACCGCAGTTCGCTCAGCAGGCGCCCTATGGCGCGCCGCCCGCGCCGCCCGGCATCACTGTCGATGCCTCGTATTCGGTATGGACATTCCTGCTCGCGCTGACCAAGCCGAAAATCCTGGTCAACGGTCAGCGCGTGCCCAACACGCGCTGGGGACAGAATCACATCCCGGTCGGACCCGGCCAATACCACGTCAAAGTCACCACACCGTGGCTGTTCGATATGGGCCCGGCCACGGTGACGGCACCGATCGCCGAGGGGCAGGGCACGCGGTTCTATTACCGTGCGCCCGTGGTGATCTTCCTCAACGGCGCTATCGGCCAGGTGCCGCAGAAGACACCGGGCATGGTGTTCCTCTACATCACCTGGGCACTGACCGCGCTGATCATCCTGCTCAACATCGTCACGATCGCGAGCATGTAGCGGTCCACCGTTGTGGAGGGGCATCGGAACCCGACGGTTCCGATGCCCCTTTCTTCGACCCCCCTATGCAACTGGTTGCATAGGGGCAGGGTTTACCCTTAACGTGCAAGCGCGGAAGGCCGCGGGCGCCACCTGCGGCACATACGACAGGAGCAGGTCATGACGGAATCGGGATCGAAGCCACTCGCGGGCAAGACGATGATCATGTCGGGCGGCAGCCGCGGCATCGGTCTGGAGATTGCCAGGCGGGCCGCGGCGGACGGCGCGAACATCACCCTCATCGCCAAGACCGACCAACCGCATCCCAAGCTTCCCGGCACCATCCATACCGCCGCGGCCGAGTTGGAGGCCGCGGGCGGCCAGGTGCTGCCCTTCGTCGGCGACGTACGCATCGACGAGTCGGTGGCCGAGGCCGTGCGCCAGACGGTGGAGCGCTTCGGCGGCATCGATCTAGTGGTCAACAACGCCTCGGCGATCGACCTGTCTCCCACCGACGCCATCTCGATGAAGAAGTACGACCTCATGCAGGACATCAACTGCCGCGGCAGCTTCCTGCTCTCCAAGCTGAGCATTCCGGCGCTGCGCGAGTCGGCGGCGGCGGGCCGCAACCCGCACATCCTCACCCTCTCGCCGCCGCTGAACCTCGATCCGAAGTGGGCGGGCATGGCGCTCGGGTACACCATCGCCAAGTACGGAATGTCGCTGACCACACTGGGATTGGCCGAGGAACTCAAGGGCGACGGCATCGGCGTCAACTCCCTGTGGCCGCGCACCACCATCGCCACCGCCGCCGTGAAGAACCTGCTCGGCGGCGAGGAAATGATCGCCACCTCCCGCACCCCCGACATCTATGCCGACGCCGCCTACCTGGTGCTCACCTCGCCCGCGAAGGAGACCACCGGCAACTTCTTCCTCGACGACGAAGTCCTCGCCACCCACGGCATCACCGACCTCGACAAGTACCGCGTGGTCCCCGGCGACGGCGAACTGACCACCGACCTGTTCCTGTAGGTCGCCCTGCCCGAGCGTCGCGCCGGAGCAGCGAAAGTTGCCCGCGTGGCGCTCGGTGCCAGTAGCCCGCGGACCACGTTCCAGGATTGCCACTACGGTCGATACCGTGACAGGAATCGTCATTACCTTGGTCCGGGGCGACATCACCGAGCAATCGGTCGACGCGATCGTCAACGCGGCCAACTCCTCGCTACTCGGCGGCGGTGGGGTCGACGGCGCCATCCATCGCGCTGGCGGCCCCGCGATCCTCGACGCCTGCCGCGCTCTGCGCGCTTCCCACTACGGCAAGGGTTTGCCCACCGGCAAGGCCGTCGCCACCACCGGCGGTGAGCTGTCCGCCCGCTGGGTTATCCACACCGTCGGTCCGGTGTGGTCGGCTACCGAGGACCGCACCGAGTTGCTGGCCTCGTGCTACCGCGAATCACTCCGGGTAGCAGACGAATTGGGTGTCGGCAGCGTGGCGTTTCCGGCGATCTCGACCGGTATCTACCGCTGGCCGATCGACGACGGCGCCCGGATCGCCGTCGAGACGGTGCGCAATGCGAAGACAGCCGTGGCGGAGGTGCGGTTCGTCCTTTTCGACGAGCGCGCGTACACAGCGTTCGCCAACGCTCTGTAAACCCGACGAGCCGCACCCGAGGTGGCGGATACGGCTCGTCGGGCGTTGTGCGGCAAGCTAGTTCGGCTTGATGCCGTAGAGGCGTTCCCAGTTCGCGCGGCTGGTGAGTTCCGGTACGGCGGCGCGGTACTGCTCCTGCAGGGCAGGCAGTTCGCGACGGAGGCGGCGCAGGACGCGGAGGGTACGCAGGAGCAGGGCGCGGGCCCTCGCCTTGTCGCGCCTGCGGATTCGGACGCCGGACTGAGAGGCGTCGGTGACCACGACATGGTCGAACAGTGCGACGTGCCACCAGTGCGCATCCTCGCGGGTGATGCCGATCAGGCCGTGCTGGGTGCGGCCGGTCCACTGGCCGATGGCGCGCTTGATCAGCACGGCTGTCGCGCGGCTCGGTTCACCGCCCGCCCGGCGCAGCTGGATATCGCCAGAGCGCACCGGCGGCGTCGCGGCCGCATGCTTGGCCGTCTCCGGGTAGTCGCCGCGGCTGGTGCGGGCGGCGGACAGCGCCGTGATGCCGCCGTCGCGCAATACCTTCGGGCCCTCCAGGAAGTCCTCGATGCCCTGCAAGGTGGTGTGCACCAGGCCGTATTGCATCGCGACCAGGTGTTCGGCCAGGCTGCGGAACAGCTGACGGGTGATGGCCTTCGCATCGAGATCGGTGTGCAGCGACCCGACGATGAGCGAGTTGCGCGTGCTGAAATAGCGCGCCCAGTCGTCGTAGTCCTTCCAGTAGAAGTCGGCGTGCCAGACCGCGGCGTTCGGCAGGGTGACCGTGACGAACCCGTTCTCGCGAGCCCGGACGCCGTATTCGACATCGTCCCACTGGAAGAAGATCGGGATGGGCAAACCGATTTTGGCGACGACTTCCGCCGGGATCAGGCAGGTCCACCAGGCGTTGTAGCCCGCGTCGACGCGCCGCTCCTGGTTGCGCTTGAGCATGCTGGTGTTACGCAGCGCCTTCGGCACCTTCTGGCCGTGCTTGAGCTCGTGCAGGTGCACCTCTTCGGCGCCGACGTTGAGGTAGTCGGGGTTCAGCAGGAACAGCATCTGCGCGCCGACCAACGTCGGCTCTACCGTCATGTTGGCGAACGCGTTGAGCCGCAACACGGTTTCCGGCTCGCACAGGATGTCGTCGTCCATCAGGATCACATCGGCGTGCTCGTTCACCGCGGACACCTCATAGAGGCCGCGGGTGAAGCCGCCCGCGCCACCGAGATTCGGCTGCCGGATGTAGCGCAGCTTGTCACCGAAGACCGGCAGGGTGTCCTGGAACCGCGGACGGTTCTCCACCAGATCGGTGCCCTGGTCGACCACGTACACCGCGTCGATCGCGGCGAGCACTGTCGCGTCGGAGGCCAGCGCGGCCACCGTGTTCGCGCAGTCCTCGGCCCGGTTGAAGGTGCAGATCGCGATCGCCACCGGCCGCACATGGTCAGGTGCCACCGAGGTCCAGGTGAGTTCGGTGATCCCGAGGTCGCCGCCCGCGGCGTCGAGCTCGAGCCACAGCGCGCCACCGTCGACGTATTGGTCCAACGGCGCCGTCAGCGTCAACGGGCCGCTCGCGGTGATCTCGGCGGTCTCGATGATGCGGCGATGCCCGGCGATATCGGAGGCGACCACCCGGACCCTGGCCTTCTCGACCACGTCGAGCACCATCGTCGCCCGCACCTCGGTGACGGTGGTCCAGCGCTGCCAGTAGCTGGCGGAGAACCGGCCGAAGTAGGTGTTGGTGTGCGCGGTCGCGCCCTTCTCCAGCCGGAGCGCCAGCCGCTCCCGATGCGCGCGGCCCTTGACGACGGCATACAGCTCATCGCTCACCTTCGCCGACGGTCCGGTGAAGATGCCGCGCTGCAGCAGCAGCCGATCGGGCGCCCGATGGTCGGTGCGCAGCGAGGCCGGCGCGGCAGCGGCCGAAGGGCGATCGTTCGTTTCGGTAACGGCTTGGGTAGCCGACTGATCCATGAAGTCCTCGAAATCCTCATTGTGCCGACGGGACAGACACGCCCCTGGATGCCGTTCGCGGCGGGTGCGAGGATATCAACCGACCTCGACCCATGCCTGCCCAGTGATCAGGGCACCGCGATTACTTTTGTTGCTCGTCGTTCGCCTGGCCGCCGACGAAGACGAATTTGTCATAGGCCCAATAGCGGAAAACCACCGCGACGATCTGGCCGACGAGGGTGCCGGAAATATTGTCCGACAGCGGCGTCGACAGGTCGAGCACGTAGCGGGAAAAGCCGAGACAACCCAGCTGCAAGCCGATGGCGGCCACATTGAACACGGCGTAGAGCAGATACTCGCGGCCGGGATTGTCGGTCTGCTTGTGCGCGAAGGTCCACCACTTGTTGCCGAAGTAGGTGACGACGGTAGCCACGGCGATCGCGATGATCTTGGCGGGCAACGGGGAGTGATACAGCACCCCTTCGCCGCCCCAGAACACGAGCAGGTTGTAGGTGCCCGCATCGACAAGGAAACCGATCGCACCGACCACGAGGAACGCCCCGCCACGCCGCAGTGCGGCGATCACTTTCGTGACAAGCGGCTGCTCGGTCGACACGGGTTGCGCAGAGCCGGACCGCTCGGGCAATGACACGGGCTGCTCGGGGTAGGACACGGGGCGACGGTACCCCACGGTCACACCTATCAAACTCGGTGAACCGAGCGCGCGCAGATCCTTGCCGGGTACGCGCTGCGCCGCACAGCCCTGTACCCTCCCGGTGTTCCCATTCACACCACCGACCTCGAGGATTGACCCGGGTGGACTCCACCGAGCTTCGTATCGCCGCCGTGGTTCCTTGCCACAACGAAGAGGCTTCGGTCGCCAAGGTCGTCGCCGACCTCCAGGCTGCCGTGCCGGGAATTGTCGTCTATGTGTACGACAACCTGAGTACCGACGCGACCGCCGAGCGGGCCCGCGCGGCCGGGGCGATCGTGCGCGCCGAGCACACCAAGGGCAAGGGCAATGTGGTGCGGCGAGCCTTCGCCGATATCGAGGCCGACATCTATCTGATGATCGACGGCGACGACACCTACGAGGCGTCGGCCGCGCCGCTGATGATCAAGACGCTGCTGGACGGCCCGTACGACCATGTGCTCGGCGTCCGCAAGCAGGAAGACGCGGGCGCCTCGGCGTACCGGTCCGGCCACGAGACCGGCAACAAGGTGCTCAACGGCGTTGTCGGAAAGGTGTTCGGCGAGAACGTCGAAGACATGCTCAGCGGCTTCCGGGTGTTCTCGCGCCGATTCGTGAAGAGCTTCCCCGCGGTGTCGCGGGAGTTCGAGATCGAGACCGAGCTGACGGTGCATTCGCTGCATCTGCGAGTGCCGCAGACCGCGGTGCCGGTCGGCTTCCGCGATCGGCCCGCGGGCAGCGAAAGCAAGCTGCGCACCTATCACGACGGGTTCAAGATCCTGGCGCTGATCGTCGGACTTGCCAGGCACGAGCGGCCGGTCGCGTTCTACGGCCTTTTCGGCACGCTGAGCTTCCTGGTCTCGATCGTCCTGACCATCCCGATAGTCGTCGAGTTCTACAACACCCATGAGGTGCCGCGCTTCCCGACGCTGTTCCTCGGTTTCACCCTGCTGCTGCTCGGCAGCCTGGCGTGGACCGCGGGCCTGATCCTAGACGGCATCCGTCGCTCGCGGCACGAGGCGTCCCGGCTGGTCTATCTGCGCTACTCGGCCATCAGCGCCGACAACCCCCACCCGAACGGAAATGGTGCCGCTAGCGGTGCCGTTTCGAGCGACCTGCCAGCAGTCGCTAGCGGTGCCGTTTCGAGCGACCTGCCAGCAGTCGCTAGCGGCGGTGACGCAAGCACCGGTGGAGCCGACCGTTGACCACCTCGGCCGACCAGACCACGACGGACGCCGACCAAGGCTCGTCATCTGCCGATAACGGGTCGAATCCGGCGCAAGCCCTCGATAAGCCCGCGAGATCGGACAACAGTGCCGCACAGCCGAAGTCGTCGGAGGCCGCCGAGTCGACGGGCACGTCGCACAACGCGGTCCGACGACTAGCGCAACGCATCGTGACCCGCTTCGGCGCCGCGACGGTCGCGTTCACCATCATGGCCGCCCTCTTCGGGGCGCTGTTCGCCGTGGTGACCCCGCCGTTCTGGGGCCATGACGAGATCACCCAGTTCGGCAGGGCCTATCAGGTCGCGCACGGCGGCTTCCTGCCCGAGCAGATCAAGGACAATCGCGGCATCGCCTACGGCGGCGATGTACCCGTCAGCATCACCGCGTTGATGGGCTACGCCCTCAACGACTACACCACCAACCCGGAAGAGCCGGGTGAGATGGTCGGCGATCCCGACGGCTACGACCGACTCGGCGGCGCCGAGGTTTCCTCGGCTACCGAGCCGGTCTGGTTCACCAATACCGCCGCCTACTCGCCGGTGCCGTATATCCCTGCAGCCATTGGCATTCGACTGGCCGAGCTGTCCGGCCTCGACGTCGCCGGCATGATTCTGCTGACCCGGCTCGCCGGACTGCTCACTTACCTCGGGGTCGTCGGCTTCGGTTTGTGGGCGCTGCGCAAGCACCGGGTGCAATGGCTGGCGTTCACCGTCGCCGCGCTGCCGATCGCGGTGTTCCAGTCCGGCACTGTCACCGCGGACACGTTGACCAACGCGCTGGCGATCATGGTGTCCGCGCTGCTGGTCAAGGCACTGTTCCTCGGCGACCGGCTCGGACGGTTCGAAACGGCGGCACTGCTGACGGCGACCATCCTGCTGCCGATAAGCAAGCCGACCTATGTGCTGCTCGCGATGCTCATCGTGGTGGTGCCGGTGCACCGGTTCGGGTTCGGCCGCACCGGGAACGGCGGCTCGTGGGCCGACGCCGGCTGGCAGCGCTGGATCCCATGGGGGTTCGCCGCGGCCGGCGGTGGGGTCTTCGCGGCCTGGATGAAAGTCGCCGCGCCGACCGGGGACGGCATGGGCCTGATGCGCCCACAGCACCAATGGAATTCGGTGAAGCCCGGCGAGCAGCTGCACGGAATCCTCACCGATCCATTGCATTTCGTGAACGTCTTCGGTGAGAGCATCGCGCTGCGGGACGCGCGGTGGTTCACCCAGTTCTTCGGTGAACTCGGCTTCTCCTACATCGACGTCCCGGCCATCTCGGTGTTGGCCTGCCTGCTCGCCTTCGCGGTGAGCATCGGAATCGCGGATCGGATGAACCCGGCCACCGCGACGTTCCGGCGCACCCTGATCGTCGGGCTCACCGTGGCGGCCAGCGTCGCGATGATTTACGTGACGCTCTACATGTCCTTCACCCCGGTCGGCTACTACATCATCGACGGCGTGCAGGGCCGCTACCTCGTTCCGTTGGCGATCATCGGGCTGGCGGTGCTGCTTCGGTGGATGCCGTTGCGACTCACCGGCTCCGACGGCAAGACCCCGACTCGAGGTCCGGCGATTACCGTCATCGCGGCCACCTCGTTCGCGCTCATCGCCGCATTGTGGAAGTACTACTCCATAGTCTGGGGCTGATCGTGACGGTTGCCGAACAATCACGTAACACATAGCGACCTTGAATTTGCCGAATAGGCACGCAGATCACAATCGGCACATCAATTCGAGATAGAAGTTGTGATGTCCGTCTCGAATCCCTCGCCGGGGCCACTACGGAGCGGTCCATCCCTGATTGCCAAAAGCACTGACAGCCAACACTTTCCAGAGAGCAAATAGACCACCTGGTCCAGTAGGTGAACGGCACCTTAATGAACAATCACGATTAATTCACCACAAATTAGCTGGCCTCGATTCTTATTACGGAGTCCCCTCCGAACAATGTGCATCGAGGTTCAAAAAATGCTGATGAGGAAATTTGCCGCCACGTCGGCGCTGCTGATCGCCGCGATCGGCGTGACCGCAGGCACCGTCAACGCCGCGCCCGCGGCCGACGAAGCGCCGGTCAACTTCACCGCGAACGCCACCGACACATCGACCATCGTCTCGACCGATGCCGGATCGATGACCGTCGAAGACAATGTATTCAAGATCAAAGCCACCAACGGCACCGTGCTGGCGGGAACGCCGCTGTCGTTCCGAGTCGACGACTTCGAGTTCCCGATCGCCGCGGCGATTTCGGGCCGCACCGCCACCCTGACCCCGCAGCTCGACATGGACCGCGCGGTCTACAAGCCGGTCGCCCTCCCCTATGAGGAGAAGGCACCGTGGAAGAGCGAGTACGACCGTGAGCAGGCCGCCTTCAACCGCATGAAGGACACCATCGCCATGGGCGCCTCCATCGGCACCCTGGTCGGCGGCCTCGGCGGCGCGGCCGCCGGCTGCGTGCTCGGCGGCATCGCGGGCGCGACCGTCGCCGCGGCCACCATCGTCGGCCTGTTCGGACCGTTCCTGCCCGCCGCCGCCGTCGGCTGCATCGGCGGCATCATCGCGGTCGGCGCCCTCGGCGCCCTCGCGGGCCAGATCTTCATCACCGCCCCCGTGGCGATCGGTGCGGCGATCCAGTACTTCACCACCATCAACCAGCCGTTCGCCGCGCCCGCCAAGTAAGGCGCGCCTTCGAACACACGAAACCCCGCCCGGCGAATGTGCCGGGCGGGGTTCGTGTTTCAGGGTCAGCGCGCGGGGCCGATCTCGGTTTCCCCCGCGGCGGCGTAGGCGCGTTCGGTCAGCGCCTTGTGCGGGCGCCACCACGATTCGTTGTCGCGGTACCACTGGATGGTCGCGGCCAGCCCGGACCGGAAGTCGGAGTAGCGCGGGGTCCAGCCGAGTTCGGACCGCAGCAACGACGCGTCGATGGCGTAGCGCTGATCGTGACCGGCGCGGTCGGTGACGTGGTCGAAATCGTCGGGGTCGCGGTCGAACGCCTCGAGGATCATCCGCACCACCGACTTATTGTCGAGCTCGCCGTCGGCGCCGATCAGATACGTCTGGCCGATCCGACCGCGTTCGAGGATGTCCCACACCGCCCGGTTGTGGTCGTCCACGTGGATCCAGTCGCGCACCTGATGTCCGGCACCGTAGAGCCGCGGGCGGACACCGTCGATGAGATTGGTGATCTGGCGCGGGATGAACTTCTCCACATGCTGATAGGGCCCATAGTTGTTGCTGCAGTTGGAGATCGTCGACCGGACGCCGAACGAACGGGTCCAGGCACGCACCAGCAGGTCACTGGAGGCCTTGGTCGCGGAGTAGGGGCTCGACGGGTTGTAGGCGGTGTTCTCGTCGAACGCGGCGGCCTCCGGGGTGAGGTCGCCGTAGACCTCATCGGTGGAGACGTGGTGGTAGCGCACCTCATGACGACGCACCGCTTGCAGCAGCGAGTAGGTGCCGACAATATTGGTCTGCACGAACGGCCACGGATCGGCGAGGGAGTTGTCGTTGTGCGATTCGGCCGCGAAGTGGACGACGGCGTCGACACCGCTGACAAGCTCGTCGACCAGGTCCAGATCGGCAATATCACCGTGCACGAAGTCGATTCGGTCGGCCACCGGCTCCAGCGACGCTCGATTGCCTGCGTACGTCAGGGCGTCAAGGACGGTTACCGTCGCGTCGGGGCGCTCGGCCACGGTCTGGCGGACGAAATTCGCACCGATGAATCCGGCACCGCCGGTTACGAGCAATCGCACTCCACGACACTACGTCCAGCGATGGGCCCGTCAGCGGCCGAGGCCCTTCGCAGTACTGGGAGGCGTTTGGGTCGTGTGACCTTCGTCTCACATTGACCTCGAAGCCAGTGCCGACCAGTTTGATTTCTAGGCATAAACCCTAGTCGGCGGACTATTTCCAAGACCCCACCAAGCTCGCAGTCGCAACGGTGAACAAAATTTGAATAAACGGTCACAAGCAATTCACCACGCGTTAGCTGGTCTAGATTTCGATCGTCTAGTCCCCTCCGAACGCTTCACACTGAGGTCGTAACAAATGCTGATGAGGAAATTCGCCGCTACGTCGGCGCTGCTGATTGCCGCTACGGGCGTCACCGCAGGCACTGTGAACGCGGCTCCGGCTGCCGACGCTCCGATCAACTTCACCGCCAAGACCACCGAAACCTCGTCGATCGTGACGACCGATGCCGGTTCGATCGTTGTCGAAGACGACGCACTGAAGATCAAGGCCGCGAACGGCACCGTCGTCGCGGGCACCCCGCTGAAGCTCCGCATCGACGAATTCGAGTTCCCGATCGCGGCCGACATCGCGGGCAACACCGCCACCCTGACGCCGCAGATCGATCCGGCGAAGGCGGTATACAAGCCGGTTGCCCTGCCCTTCGAGGACAAGGCTCCCTGGAAGTCCGAGTACGACCGCGAAGTTGCCGCCTTCAACCGTCTGAAGGACACCATCGGCATGGGCGCCTCCATCGGCACCCTGGTCGGCGGCCTCGGCGGCGGCGCCGTCGGCTGCGTGCTCGGCGGCATCGTCGGCGCGACCGTCGCCGCGGCCACCATCGTCGGCCTGTTCGGACCGTTCCTGCCCGCCGCCGCCGTCGGCTGCATCGGCGGCATCATCGCGGTCGGCGCCCTCGGCGCCCTCGCGGGCCAGATCTTCATCACCGCCCCCGTGGCGATCGGTGCGGCGATCCAGTACTTCACCACCATCAACCAGCCGTTCGCCGCGCCCGCCAAGTAAGACCGGTACAACGGACACCGCACAACCGAAATACAGCGCAACCCCGCCCGGCATCCGCCGGGCGGGGTTGCGTGCATCGGCCGCTGGCATTGTGGCCTGAACGAACTGGACTCCCGACTAGATGAACAAAAGGTAAATAACTCAGGGATGCCCCATTACTGAATGTTTGCTTTCCTGGGGCACCTCGCCCGGACAATTAATACCGAATGGAAGGACGCACAATTGTCGGCGCGGGAATGCGCTGCAGTTCAGCCGCACCGGCAAGCCCATCGACAGTGCCTCGCGAAGTCGCCGCGGACCGCGACGATGTGAACCCCGCCCCGGAAACTCCGGGACGGGGTTCGACTCGTCCGGCCGACCGTGATCAGGCCGTCCGAGCCTGCTCTTGCTGCTCGAGGCGAGCACGAACGAACCGCGAGACCCTCGCCAGCGCGGCCCTGCCCTCGGGGAGGCTGGGGAAAATGCTCATGAACGCGTGTACTTGGCCGCGCCAGAGCTCGAGCGAGTTCGGCACGCCCGCCGCGGTGAGCCGCTGCGCCATCAGTTCACAGTCGTAGCGCAATATTTCGTCCTCGGCCGCGATCAGCAGCACCGGCGGCAAGCTCGCCAACGCGCCATTGACCGGCGAGAGCATGGGATCGAGTCGGCGGTCGACCTCGGCGCCCATCCGGACGACCGCCGCGAGTGCGGACACCGGGATATACGGGTCACGCGCCGCGTTGATGTAGTCCCGCTTGGCCGCGTAGTCCAGGTCGAGCAGCGGACTCAGCCCGATCAGACCCGCCGGGCTCGGCAGCCCCAGCTCGATCGCACGCAGCGCGGTCGCGAAAGCCAGGTAGCCGCCCGCCGAGTCACCGGCGAAGACGATCCGCGCCGGATCCGCCCCGTGCCGCAGCAGCCAGCGGTAGGCGGTCAGGCAGTCCTCGACCGATTGGGTAATGCTCTGCGCGGGCAGTTGGCGGTAGTCGACATTCACCACCGGCAGTCCGGTGCGCCTGGCCAGGCTGGCCGCGATCGGACGATGGGTGCGCAACCCACAGACGGCGAACCCGCCACCGTGCATGTACAGCACCGCACCGTGCCGCAGCGCACGCGAGCCGCCCGAGGGCCGGATGACCTCGAGCCGGAAACCGTTCAGCTCCACCTGTTCCCGGTCGATGCCGCGTGGCTGCGGGCGCAATCGCGCCAGGGTATCGATCGCGGCGGCGCCGATGGGGATGGTCACGCGGGTAATCGGCGCGACCCGCAATGCCGGGCGCACCACCCCGAGGCACGCCGCCAACAACATCCGAGAGGGCGCACTCTGACCATCCGGATTCATCACCACACCGGGCTCGCCGACTCCGCTCGCTGACATCGCGCACCTACCTCACAACTGGCGCGCCGAGCCCGACCGGAGGTTGTCGCGGGCGAGTTGTCGACGCTGACATCTCACACAGTGATATTTCAGAACACCACGTGAACGTGACCTACGCAACAGCAATCGCCCGGCGCGCCAAGGCACCAAACATTCGTGATCAATTTGTGGGCGAGTCGGAACCTCCCCGACTCCGGGTCGGGCGAAACTGGCAGACTCCTCCCCATGCGCGGAATCATTTTGGCGGGCGGCACCGGTTCCCGGCTGCACCCGATCACGCGCGGGGTGAGCAAGCAGCTGGTCCCGGTCTATGACAAACCGATGGTCTACTACCCGCTCTCGACGCTGATGCTCGCGGGCATCACCGACATCCTCGTGATCACCACCCCGGAGGATGCCGACGCGTTCGGCCGACTGCTCGGCGACGGCAGCCAGTTCGGCATTGCCCTCAGCTACGTCGTCCAGCACAAGCCCGACGGCCTTGCCAAGGCCTTCGTGCTCGGCGCCGACCACATCGGCACCGACAGCGCGGCTCTGGTGCTCGGCGACAACATCTTCCATGGCCCCGGCCTCGGCACCAGCCTGAATCGATTCTCGGGGATCGACGGCGGTGCGGTCTTCGCCTACTGGGTGTCGGACCCGACCGCCTACGGCGTCGTCGAATTCACCGACGGTCGCGCGGTATCGATCGAGGAGAAGCCGAAGGCACCGCGTTCCAACTACGCCATCCCCGGGCTGTATTTCTATGACAACGACGTCGTCGAGATCGCGCGTGGCCTGCGCCCTTCCGCGCGCGGTGAATACGAGATCACCGATATCAACCGGGCCTACCTGGAACAGGATCGGCTCCAGGTCGATGTATTGGCCCGCGGCACCGCATGGTTGGACACCGGCACCTTCGACTCACTGCTCGACGCCGCCAACTACGTCCGCACCATCGAGCAGCGGCAGGGCCTGAAAATCGGCGTGCCGGAAGAGGTCGCGTGGCGGATGGGCTTCATCGACGATGAACAGCTCCGTGCGACGGCCGAACCGATGGTCCGTTCGGGCTACGGCAGCTACCTGCTCGATCTGCTCGAGCGCGGACGGGACTGGTGAGCATGGAGTTCCGTGAACTCACCGTGCCCGGCGCCTGGGTGATCACTTCGCGCCAGTTCGGCGACGACCGTGGCATGTTCCTCGAGTCGTTCAAGGCCTCCGAATTCGAGAAGGTGACCGGGCGGCCGTTCGACCTGCGGCAGGTCAACTGCTCGGTCTCCGCCGCGGGTGTGCTGCGCGGCATCCATTACACGGAAGATCCACCGGGCCAGGCGAAATACGTGACCTGCGTACGCGGCGCGTTCCTCGATGTGGTCGTCGACGTGCGTCCCGGCTCCCCCACCTACGGGCGCTGGGACAGTGTGGTGCTCGACGATGTCGACCGGCGCTCGATGTTCCTTTCCGAGGGGCTCGGCCACGCGATCCTGTCGCTGGAGGATCAGTCCACCGTCACCTATCTGTGCTCACTGGAGTACACCCCCGAATTCGACAGGGACATTGATGCTTTCGACCCCGGGCTCGGCATCGAATGGCCGAAAGTCGGCCGCGACGGTCGGCCGCTGACCTACGTTCGCTCGCCCAAAGACGCCGCTGCTCCACCTTTCTCGTAATAGCAGAACGCCACCACCGCGCCGGGATGGCGAGTGGTGGCGTTCGGCCTGCGATCGGCTGGAGGGGGTCAGCCGACGAGTTCGAGTTCCGGCTCCTGCTCGTCCTGCTTGCGCCGCTTGGGCAGGAAGGCGAGCAGCGCGACCAGGGCGCCGACGATGGTGACACCGGCGGCGAATTCCAGTCCGGGGCGGTAGGCGTCGAGCACCGCCGACGGCGAGGTGTCGGTGTGTGCACCCGAGGAGATGATGGCGGTGGTGACGGCCAGGACGATGGCCGCGCCGACCTGCATGGATGTTTGCAGCACGCCCGCAGCAAGGCCCTGTTCGTCGTCCTCGATCCCGTTGGTCGCCTGAATATTGATGGCGGGGAAGCCGACCCAGCCGATGCCGATCAGCAGTACCGCTGGCAGCAGCATCGTCCAGTAGGACGGTGCGGTATCCAGCCGCAGGAACAGCAGGTAGCCGATGGCCATCACGACCATGGTGACCGCGATGATCGGCCCGGTGCCGAACCGGTCGACCAGCTTGTCGGAGAAGAACGCGGACAGCACCACAAGCAATCCGACCGGCAGCAGCGCCATCGCCAGCTTCAGCGGCGACCAGCCGAGCGAGTCCTGCATGTACAGGGTGACGATGAACTGCCAGCTGAAGTACGAACCGGCCACCGCGATGATCGCGAGGCTGGCGCGGACCAGTGACGGCTTGCGCAGGATGCCGAGCCGGATCAGCGGGTACCTGACCCGCTTCTCCACCGCGATGAAGCCGGCGAACAGCGCGACGACCGCCACGAACGAACCGATGGTGCGCGCCGATGCCCAGCCCGCTTCCGGCGCGGTGACCACGGTGTAGACCAACAGCAGCATGCCCGCGGTGGACAGTAGAGCGCCGAGGATGTCGTGCCCGCCCTCCTCGGCAGCCTCGTCCTTCGGCACCAGCACATAGGCGGCGACCAGCGCGGCGAGCGCGATCGGCACCGGCAGCAGGAAGGTCCAGCGCCAGCCGACGCCGGTCATCAGTCCGCCGAACAGCAGACCGGAGGAGTAACCGCCCGCACCGAACACGGTGTAGATGGACAGTGCCTTGTTGCGGGCCGGGCCCTCGGCGAAGTTCGTGGTGATGATGGACAGGCCGGTCGGGGCGGTGAAGGCGGCGGCAAGACCCTTGATGAAGCGGGTGAGGATCAGCAGCGGGCCGGAGGTGACCAGGCCGCCCGCCAGGGAAGCGACCGCGAAGACCGCCAGCGCGATCAGGAAGACCTTGCGCCGCCCGAGCAGATCGGCGGTCCGCCCGCCGAGCAGCAGCAGGCCGCCGTATCCGAGCACGTAGCCGCTGATCAGCCACTGCAGGGTGGAGGTGGACAGATCGAGTTCGGCGCCGATAGACGGCAGCGCGACCCCGATCATCGAAACGTCGAGACCATCGAGGAACAACACGATGCAGAGCGTGATCAGCATGCCCCAGAGACGGGCTGACCATCTGATCGAATCGGTCGCCTGGGCGGCCGATTGGGTTGCTGCAGAAGTCATGCGAGGTACGTTACATGCGCACACATTAAATGCCAACACAACTAATGCACTTGCATTTAACTGCCGGAGCCACTAAGATGGGGCCATGTCGAAGGTGTCGACTCCAGACGCAGCCCGGCGCACCGTCGCGCCGACCGGGCTGGTGGGCGAGTGGCGTGAGCTGCTCGACCGACATGCGGCGGTGAGTTGCGCACTCGAAAAGGCGCTACAGGGTCAGCACGAGATCGGACTCAGCGAGTTCGAGACGCTGGACCGGTTGATCGACGCCGATTGCGGCAATTACCGGATGAGCGACCTGGCCAACGACATCTACCTGAGCCAGAGCGCGCTCTCCCGCGCCGTTGCTCGGCTGGAACGTGACGGTCTGGTGTCGCGCACCATGTGCGCCGATGATCGTCGCGCGATTTTCGTCTGCCTCACCGAGAAGGGCCGCACGGTCTACGAGCAGGCCCTGCCGACCCATCGCTCGATACTCGAGACCACCTGGGACGGTGGCCAGCGCTGCACCTAGGCAGCACTGATCACAATCCGGCGCGCACGTCCTCGATGACGGCTCGCCCGTCCGACGCGGCCGCTTTGATGCTCGCGAAAGCCTTCCGGTACCGCTCTGTTTCGAGTTCCTTGTCCAGGTAGATCGGCCCGGTGAACGCCTCGACGTAGACAACCGACGGCTCGGCCAGCTCGCCGGTGCCACCGTCGGCGAAATCGAGCAGAACGAAACGGCCCGCGTCCATGCCGTCGTGGTACTCGGAGTCCGAGGCAACCACCTGAATTCGCACATTGGGCAGGTCGCACATGCGCCGCAGGTGGTCGAGCTGCTCGGCGGTCACCTCGGGGCCGCCGAGGCGGTGCCACAGCAACGCCTCGCTGATCACCACGTCGAGCTGCAGCGGCGAATCACTCCGAGTCACCAACGCCTGCCTGGCCATTCGCAGCTGCACTCGACGCTCGATCTCGGCGGCAGGGGCGTCGGGGCGCCCCGCCGTAAGCAGCGCCCGCGCATAGGACTCGGTCTGCAACAGGCCGGGAACCAGCTCGTTCTCGTAGGTGGACAGCAGCCGGGCGGCTTCCTCCAACCCGATGTACACCTCGAAACCCTCGGTGATCACGTCGCTGTACCCGGTCCACCAGCCCCTGGCCTTGGTTTCCTTGGCCAACGCGGTCAACGGCTCGACGAGTTCGCTTGGCGCACCGTAGATCTTGCACATGGCCTCGACGTCCAGGCTGCGCAGCGAGGTCTGGCCGGTCTCGATCCGCCAGATCTTGGCTTCGGACCACTCGAGCTGCTGGGCGGCCATCCTGGTGGTCATCCTGGCCCGATTGCGCAGATCCCGAAGATGACGGCCGAGCTGTCTGCGCGGCATGGTCGAGCCCGTGGTGCCGTGCGGTAAAGCCATGGTTCCCCCTCGTGCCGTGCGTCATTGCACCCGCGAACCTCTCCCGTGAACGCGAGTCCGACGCTCCCTACCTGATGTCCGTAGTCGGAATCGGACATCCGAACAGCATTGTTTCACAATGAAACTCACAGGGAACACTCTGGGTGTCGCACATACGCCAACGGCACAGGCACGCCGAATGCGTTCGAGTGACGCCGCATGCGGCAATTCAGTTCGGTTGCTACTTGCGTGAACCGCCCTTGCGGAAGCGCCAGAACTGCACCGCGCGGACATCCTCGGAGAGCTGGTTGACCGGCTCCGCGACATCCGACAGCGCCTGGAACAGATCGTCGGCCAGCTCGCTGATGTGCTCCACCCGAGTGGCCAGCCGCGAGGCGTTCACCAGGAACTCCAGCAGCAGGCGGACCACGGCCGCGATAGTCAGCCCGAGCGGCACCGCGACCAGTGCGGCAAGCACGCCGAGCACCGCCGAGACCTGCCACATCAGCACGATCAACGCGATCGGCAGCGCCACTGCGAAAGCAAGGCCGAGCATGTAGGCCAGCGGCAACAGCGTCCTGGTCGCCGGGCGGTGGAACTGCACGTCGAGCAGTCCCCGCGCGGCTTCGACGCTCCACTTCCCAAAGGCGCGCGGGCTTTCGAAAGGCTCGGCGGGCTCCTCCTCGGTGACAGTGGAACGCGAGAACCGCCTGGACGCGGACTCTTTCCACGCGATCCAGCGCGATTCGGTGTCGTAGTCATCCGAATCCGGCGCCGGAACACCGTTGGACTCATCGGTCATGTCGCGATCCTCCTCCGCGACAGCACGACCGGCCAAGAGACGACCGGAAACCTGCCATAGCCGCTCCACACCGGGTGAGACGAATCCGACACTCATGAAGATCTTTAGAAAACCCGTAACACCCGAGCCACCCCCCGCCGATACGACCCATGAATGCAGCAGGACCCAGTTCATCGGGGAATGGAGAAAGACAGTGCGCACCACGTTTCCGACTTCCGTCTCGGCGGCAGCAATGACTGCCGCTGCGCAGGACTACATCCAGCGCGGGTGGACGATCGCTGAAACGACGAACGGGATCTGCCTGATCACGGATGCCGATCTGTCGGGCATTGAGGTCAGCGGCGAACTGGCCGCCGAAGTGCGCCGGTTCCTCCGCGCGAACAACCTGTCCGGCCCGGTGATCGAGATCCCCGGCGCGGAGCGTCGCGAGATCCACCTTGTCACCGGCCTCCGCAAGGCCACGATGGCGCTGGAGGCGCTGCGCGAGGCGGGCGCGACCATATACACCGACGGCGATGGCATTCCGCTGCCGCCGACCCAGCTGATGGCGGGCTCGGCCTGCTGGGGCATCTCGCCGAACGAGGCCCGCTGGATCCCGCCGGTCGTCGCGATCAGCGCGGCCGTCCGGTCGGCGAGCTCGCGCAAGCGGACCGCACTTACCAGCGTCGCCTGCTGAAGGCACCTGCATAGCGGGCAGGGTCCGCACTACCCGGCCCACCATGACCGATAACCGCGCTGCGGTTATCGGTCATTGCTGTTTCACTCTGCGTTGCCGCAAGCCATGATGGGGTATGGCCCAGATCACTGATCCGTCCCGCACGCTGCTGCGCACCTGCCCGCTGTGCGAGGCGGTCTGCGGACTCGAAATCACCCTCGATCCCGACGACCATGTGACGTCGGTCCGTGGGGATCGGCAGGATCCGTTCAGCAAGGGCTTCATTTGTCCCAAGGGCGCCAGCTTCGGGCATCTGGACGAGGACCCGGACCGGCTGACCGAACCGATGATCCGCGACCGCGCGACAGATACCTGGCGCACCGCGTCCTGGACCGAGGCCTTCGATCTCATCGCCGAGCGATTCCCCGCGATCGTCGCCGAGCACGGGAACCAGGCCGCGGCACTGTATCTCGGCAATCCGAACGCGCACACCGTGGCGGGCGCGCTGTACGCGCCCGTGCTGATCCGCGCGCTCGGCACCAAGAACTTCTATTCCGCGAGCACCGCGGATCAGATGCCCAAACAGGTCGCCAGCGGGCTGATGTTCGGCGACCCGCTGACCGTACCGGTGCCGGATCTGGACCGCACCGACTATCTGCTCATGCTCGGCGCGAACCCGCTGGAATCGAACGGATCACTGTGCACCGCACCAGATTTCCCGGGCAGGTTGAAAGCGCTGCGCAACCGGGGCGGCCGATTCGTCGTGGTCGATCCTCGGGTGACCAGGACCGCGAAGCTGGCCGACGAACACCTGTTCATTCGGCCGGGCAGCGACGCCTACCTATTGTTCGGGATCGTCCACACGCTGTTCGCACAAGACCTGACCAACCTACGCGTCGAGGTGGCCGGACTGGATGACGTGCGCGCGGCCGCGGCGGATTTCACCCCTGAGGTGGTCGCGGCCCGAACCGGGGTGTCCGCCGAGACCGTTGTCCGACTGGCCCAGGAGCTCGCGGCGGCGCCGACCGCCGCAGTGTACGCCCGAATCGGTACCTGCACGGCCGAATTCGGCACCCTGACGCAGTGGCTCGTCGAGGTGATCAATGCGCTGACCGGCAACCTCGACTCCCCCGGCGGCGCCATGTTCGCGAACGCCGCGGCGGGCGGCATCGTCCGAACCAAGCCGTTCCGCACCGGACGCTGGGCCAGCCGGGTCCGCGAACTGCCCGAGGCGATGGGCGAACTACCGGTGGCCACCTTGGCCGACGAGATCACGACCCCGGGCCAGGGGCAGGTCCGGGCGGTGGTCACGGTCGCGGGTAACCCGGTGCTCTCCGCGCCGAGCGGGGTCCGGCTGGACGCGGCCTTCGCGCAGCTGGACTTCATGGTCAGCGTCGACAGGTATTTGAACGAAACCACCAGGCACGCCGATGTGATCCTGCCGCCGCCGCGTCCGGTGCAGTCGCCGCACTACGACTTCGCGCTGTTGCAGTTCGCGGTCCGCAACTACGCCCGCTATTCGCGACCGCTTGTGCCGCTCGGTGATCGCCCCTCGGAGGCGGGAGTCGTCGCTCGGCTCGCCGCGGCGCTGACCGGAAAGCCGCACGACGGAGCCGATGGACAGGACCCGCTCACCGCGGTGGACGAGCTGATCATCGCGGGCACGCTGCACAAGGCTGGGCTGCTGGAGCGGCGGCCGGAGCTGATCGGCGTGAACAGCACCGAGCAGCGCCTCGACATGATGCTGCGCCTCGGCCCATACGGCGAGTGGAATGGCGGCACTCTTAATCTGCAAGCGCTGCTCGACAATCCGCACGGCATCGACCTCGGCCCGTTGCAGCCACGGCTGCCCGAGATTTTGCGCACGGCATCCAAGCGGGTGGAGCTCGCGCCGCAACAGCTACTCGAGGATGTGGCCAGGATGCGGGGCAGACTCGCCGATGCCGCACCGGACGTGGTGCTGATCGGGCGACGCCAGTTGCGGTCGAACAACAGTTGGATGCACAACATCGCGACGCTGGTGAGCGGGTCGAATAAGTGCACGCTGCATATCAATCCGGCCGATGTGGCGCGGCTCGGTCTCGGCGAACACGCGGTGGTGAAGTCCGCCGCCGGATCGTTGACGGTGCCGCTGGAGCCGACCGACGCCATCATGCCGGGTGTGGTGAGCCTGCCGCACGGATGGGGTCATACCGACAGCACGCAGACGGTCGCCAGAGACCACGCCGGGGTCAACGCCAATGTGCTGACCGATGATTCGGTGGTCGACGTACCGTCGGGGAACGCCGTGTTCAACGGTGTCCCTGTCACCCTGACACCGGCCTGAAAAGCACCGCCGCAGCCACCTCCGATGCCGACCGACCCGGTAACCATTCCGGTCGGTCGTCTTCCGGCTAACTCTTGGAAACCCTTGCGCTAACTAGGCATTCGATACATTCTCAAGTTGGATTTTGTAGATTTGCTCGGTGAAACCCATTAAGATGGATAGGATTTCGGTTTAGTCGCGGTTCAGCGTCGAACCCCGAGGAGCCGGACTCCGGCTACCAGAGGGGGCGCAGATGCCCGGTGCACAGTGTGGCAGTGACGGTGAGCGCGAACTGCAAGACAGGCACGGTACGCAGGACAGAGCCGGGCGCTTCTACGACGACCAGGTGCTCGACGAGCTGAACCCCACGATGATCGAATTCATCGCGCGGATGGACATGGCGTTTATCGCCACCTCGGATAAGCACGGAGAATGCGATGCCAGTTTCCGCGCGGGCGTGCCCGGTTTTCTGCACGTCATCGACGAACGCACGATTGCCTATCCCGAATACCGGGGCAACGGCGTCATGGCCAGCCTCGGCAACATCCTGGAGAACCCGCACGTCGGCATCCTGCTAATCGATTTCGTCCGCGATCTGATCGGCCTGCACATCAACGGCTCGGCCCGGATCGTGGACGACGGCGTGCTGCGCCGATCGGTCGCCGACCTGCCGGAGAACCACAAAGGCCGTGCCGCCGAACGCTGGGTGGTCGTCGATATCGAAGAGGCCTACATCCACTGCCGCAAGCACATTCCGCATCTGGTGCCCGCCGCGCGGGAACAACGCGACTGGGGCACCGACAACATCCGCGCCAAAGGCGGCGACTACTTCGGAGCCAAAGCACAATCCCGCGAACCGGCCGAACCCAGCCTCCCCACCTTGGTCCCGCGCTAACGCTCACAATCCTCGCCAGCGATAGGTGGTCCGCAGCTGTAACCGCACACTCGGTATACGGAGTGTGCGGCTGCGACACGGGGTGTTCGGTTGGCTGATGGGCTGGCCGGGGGTCAGTGGATTTTGAAGATGACGGCTCGCTGGACGATGAAGTTGATGACGGTGGCTGTGCCCTGGGCTACTACGAAGGCCAGGGGCAGGCGCCACCATTCGTCGGCTAGCGCGTGGTACATGACCCAGTTCAGGCCGACTTGGACTGCGAAGGTGACCGCGTAGAGGGCGATCACGGCCAGGAAGCGGGCCCGGCTCGGGGGGGCTTTGAAGGTCCAGCGGCGGTTGATCAGGTAGGCGGTGGTGGTGCCTGCGATGAAGCTGATTGCCTTCGCGAGGTTGACCGGCAGTCCGACGACCTCGAACAGGAATGCGTACAGGCCGAAGTCGACGATGGCCGACAGACCGCCGGTGACGCCGAAGCGGATGATCTGTGTCTTCAGGTCGACATCGGTACCGCCCGGCTCGTCGACCAGCGGCAGTTCCGCCGGCAGCGGCAGGTGGGGTTCGGCATGCACGCGACGAGCGTAGCGGGACGGGTCCTGCGACGCAGTCGCGAGGAACCGCTTTGGGTGGGTGTGGGCCCAGCCTCCCGTACCGGGGAGTACGGCGAGGCCGACCGGATGTCCGGCCATGCATGTAGCCTCTATCCCGATGTCCACGAAAGCTCCGACCGCCACCACCACCGGTATCAACCCCGGCACAACCCCCGATGACGCGTTCGCATTGCCGACACGCACTCGGGCGTTGACCGGGTGGGGTCGCACCGCACCAACCTCTTCCGAAGTGCTCTCGACGAGCGATCCCGAACTGATCGCCAAGGCCGTTGCCATGGTCGCCGAGGACAACGACAGCAAGCCGGCCCACCTGCGCCGCGGTGTGATCGCGCGCGGGCTCGGCCGCTCCTACGGCGACCACGCGCAGAATGCGGGTGGTCTTGTCATCGACATGACCGCGCTCAACCGCATCCACCGCATCGACGGCGACACCCACATCGTCGATGTGGACGGCGGGGTCAGCCTGGATCAGTTGATGAAGGCCGCGCTGCCGTTCGGGCTGTGGGTCCCGGTGCTACCCGGCACCCGTCAGGTCACGATCGGCGGCGCCATCGCCTCCGACATCCACGGCAAGAACCACCACAGCGAAGGCAGCTTCGGCAACCACGTGCGCTCGATTGATCTGCTCACCGCCGACGGGCAGGTGCAGCACCTCACACCGAAGCGCAACGCCAAGCTGTTCTGGGCCACCGTCGGCGGCAACGGCCTCACCGGCATCATCCTGCGCGCCACCATCGAGATGGTGGTCACGGAGAGCGCGTACTTCCTCAACGACGGTGTCAAGACCACGACCCTCGACGAGACGATCGCGGCGCACAGCGACGGCAGCGAAGCGGACTACACCTACTCCAGTGCGTGGTTCGACGTGATCAGCCCGCTGCCGAAGCTGGGACGGGCCACCATCACCCGTGGCCGCCTCGCGAAGCTCGACGAGCTGCCCGAGAAGCTGCAGCGCAAGCCGCTGAAGTTCGACGCACCCCAGCTCATGACCGTTCCGGACATCTTCCCGAACTGGACCATGAACAAGGTGACGCTGATGTCCATCGGCGAGGCGTACTACCGGATGGGCGGCAACTACACCGGCAAGGTGCAGAACCTGACGCAGTTCTACCACCCGCTCGACATGATCGCGGAGTGGAACCGTGGCTACGGATCCAACGGATTCCTGCAGTACCAATTCGTGGTGCCGACCGAGGCGGTCGAGGAATTCAAGCGGATCATCATCGACATCCAGGCCTCGGGCCACTACTCGGCGCTGAACGTTTTCAAGCTGTTCGGGCCGGGTAATCAGGCGCCGCTGAGCTTCCCGATGCCGGGCTGGAACATCTGCGTCGACTTCCCGATCAAGCCGGGACTGAACGAGCTGGTCGGCGAGCTGGACAAGCGGGTGATGGAGTTCGGCGGGCGGCTGTACACCGCGAAGGACTCGCGCACCACCGCCGAGGCGTTCCACAAGATGTACCCGCGGATCGACGAGTGGATCAAGGTCCGCCGAAGTGTCGACCCCACAGGCGTGTTCATGTCCGATATGGCGAGAAGGCTGGAGCTCCAGTGATTAATGCCGTAGGCAACCCACAGACCATCCTGCTGCTGGGCGGTACCTCGGAAATCGGCTTGGCGATCTGCGCCGAGTACCTGAAGAAGGGGCCGGCGCGCATTGTTCTCGCCGCGCTGCCCGGTGACCCGCTGCGCGAGGACGCCGTCTCCCAGATGAAGGCGGCGGGCGCGAATCAGGTCGACGTCATCGACTTCGACGCCCTCGACACCGACAGCCATCCGAAGGTCATCGATACGGCCTGGGACGCGGGTGATGTGGATGTCGCCATCGTCGCCTTCGCCCTCGACGGCGATCCGGAAGAGCTGTGGCAGAACCAGCGCAAGGCCGTGCAGGTCGCCGAAATCAACTACACCGCAGCGGTTTCCGTCGGCGTGCTGGTCGGCGAGAAGATGAGGGCGCAGGGCTTCGGGCGAATCATTGCCATGTCCTCGGTCGCCGGTGAGCGGGTGCGTCGCTCGAACTTCGTCTACGGGTCGACCAAGGCGGGCCTGGACGGTTTCTACCTCGGCCTCGGCGAGGCGCTGCGCCCGCATGGCCCCCGCGTGCTGGTGATTCGGCCCGGCATGGTGCGAACCAGGTTTTCGGCGCACGTCAAAGAGGCCCCACTCACCGTCGACAAGGAAGATATTGCGACGCTAGCGGTTTCGGCCTCACAGAAGGGCAAGGAGCTCATCTGGGCGCCCGGGCCATTCCGCTACGTCATGATGATCCTGCGCCACATCCCGCGCCCGATCTTCCGCAAGCTGCCCATCTGAGCTTGCCTGCCGCATCTCGGCGTCCTCCGCACCCGTTCCCGGGATCCGCACCTCGTGCGGGTGCCAGGAGCGGGTGCGGATCCATAAGCAGGGTACGGATCGCCGGGAACGCACCGGGCGGCGTCCGGTGTGCGCGTCCCGCCTCCGGACCTGGCAGCATGAGCGCCGGTCGCCCACGTGCGCGGCGGCCCGCGCCAGTGCCGAGCAGAGTGAATCCGGAGATGCCATGCGAGTAGTCGGAGAAGGTTGCGGCAGCCACCTCACGGTGTGCCGATCTCACCGCGGGGCGACTGGCGCTGTGGCCACCACGATGGTGCCCGCCACGGGCATGGCCGTACTGTCCGACCAGCAGACGGTACAGCGCGGCAATGGGGTGGTTCGGTGAGCACGGTAGTCGTGGAGCGCGGTACCGACCCGAGGCGCAGCCGCGGCGCACTGATCGCGCGGTATGTCGGCTCAGGTCTCGGCGAGGCGGTGCTTGCGGCGATAGTCGCCGTCATTGTGGTCACCGTTGGGCTGGTGGCGTTTTCGATGGTCCAGTGGCCTGCGTTCAACTCGTCCAATGTGACTCGGGCACTGACCACGGTCGGTCAGGTTGTCGCGGCGGTGATGCTCGCGGTCTCGATCGCGTTGATCCGGCTGCGCCGGTGGCCATGGGTGGCGAAACTGCTGTCGTGGGTAGGGGTTTCGACGTTCGTCACCTTCACCCTCGGCATGCCGCTGGCGGCGACCGAGCTGTATCTGTTCGGCGTCTCGGTGGATCAGGAGTTCCGTACCGAGTATCTGACACGGCTCACCGACAGTGCGGCGCTGCACGACATGACCTACGCGGACCTGCCGCCGTTCTACCCGGCCGGGTGGTTCTGGATCGGTGGGCGCGTGGCGAATGTGCTCGGGATGGACGGCTGGGAGGCTTTCAAGCCGTACGCGATCGGGTCACTTGCCGTCGCGGCGGTGATCTCACTCGTACTGTGGTCCAAGCTGATTCGCGCGGACTGGGCGGTCGGCGTCACCGCGGCGATCACGGCGGTCGCGCTGACCACCGCCGCGCCGGAGGCCTACGGCGCCGTCATCGTCATCCTGCTGCCGCCCGCTCTGGTGCTCGCGTGGGGTGCGCTGTACCGGCCAGGTGAGCACAGCCGGAAAGAAGCGGCGGCACGATTTGCCGACCCGGCCGCAGACGGATACGCCCCGGCAGGCGATGCCGATTCGGCAGCACCCAGCAGCGGAACCGCCACCAGAAATGCACCACTCGGCGATGTCGACCCGACCGAACCCAGCAACCGAACCACCAACAGAAATGCACCAGTCGGGGCTTTCGACCCGACGGAAACCGGCAGCCGGACGGCAGGCGGCTGGGGCGCGGTCATCGGGACTGGGCTGTTCCTCGGCATTGCCGCCATGTTCTACACACTGTATTTCGGGCTCGCGGCCTTCACGATCGGGCTGATGGGTCTGATCGCCGCAGGGCTCGCAGTGCGAGAGCAGCGAGCGGCCGGGCATCCGCGTCAGGCGCGAGCGGCCGGCGAGACGACGGCCACAGCCCGGCCGTGGCGCGCCGCGATTGCACCGCTGGTGCGGCTGGTCGTGATCGCCGCGATCGCCGGGGTCGTCGCGCTCGTGGTGTGGCTGCCGTACCTGTTGAAGACGCTGACCTCGACCACCCCGAAGTCCGGCACCGCCCTGCACTATCTGCCCGAATCGGGCTCTGAGCTGCCGTTGCCGATGACAGAGTTCTCATTGCTCGGCGGCCTGTGCCTGATCGGTACGGCGTGGCTGGTGGTGCGGGCGTCGTCGTCGCGGCGGGCCCAGGCACTCGGCATCGGTGTCGTGGCGATCTACCTGTGGACGCTCCTGTCCATGGCGGCGACGGCCGCGGGAACCACGCTGCTCTCGTTCCGGCTGGAGCCGGTCCTTGATGTACTGCTGGCCGCGGCGGGCGTGTTCGGCTTCGTCGAGGGTGCGAGGGCGGCGTATCAGGCATTCAACGAGCCGAGCCGGTTCCGGCTCGCGGTGATCGTGGTCGCCACCGTCGGCGCGCTCGCGTTCACCCAGGACATTCCCCGAGTGCTGGCCCCGGAAATCACCACCGCCTACACCGACACCGACGGAAACGGTGAACGCGCGGACAAGCGCAGCCCGTCGGCGGTGTCGTACTACCGCGAAGTCGATGCCGCGCTGCTGGCGCAGACCGGACGCCCACGCTCGGGCTCGGTGGTCCTCACCGCCGACACCAGCTTCCTGGCCTTCTACCCCTACTACGGTTTCCAGGCACTCACCTCGCATTACGCGAACCCATTGGCTGACTTCGCGGGTCGCGCCGCAACCATCGAGAGCTGGAGCAAGCTGGACTCCTCCCGCGCCATGCTGGACGCACTCGCGGCCGGCCCCTGGCGCGCACCCGACGCCTTCCTCTTCCGCCGCGACGGCGACAACTACACCCTCCGCCTGGCCAAGGACGTCTACCCCAACGACCCCAACGTCAAGCGCTACACCGTGACCTTCCCCAAAAAGCTCTTCACCGACCCCCACTTCACCACCACCGACATCGGCCCCTTCACCCTCATCACCGTCAACCGATAGCCAGGTCGGCCAACAGCCGTCCGCACACCCCTTCGCGCAGCTTCACACCTCGCACCAGCGGTGTGAAGCTGCACAAAGGGTGTCAGGACGTCCACGGGTTGGTGCGGGACGAGTGATTGCGTGAGCAATTGGGTAACCGGCCCGGGACGTCCGGAACTCAGCCGGATAGGCGACGTGGGAAGGAACCCAGGTGTCGCGGGCACCCACGTGCACGGCCGAAAGGTCGACTGCCAGGGTGTTCACAGGGTGGCTGGGTACTTTGGACGGCTTGTTCTGCCATCTGGAGGAGTAGTTCGTTTTGCAGGTCGAGACACACGAAGTTGTAGGCGTCGTTTCTGGAGGATCGGCACCGAGTGGAGTGTCTCTACCCGATCGGAAGGGGTCGGTCCGGAAACGCGGGCTGCGGCGGATTCGGGGTGGGCGGAGCGATCTGATCGTCGCGGCGGGGTATCTCGCGTTGGCGGTCACAGTGTTGTCGGGGCAGTGGCGCAATACACAGAGTGGGTATCTGATCAAGAGTGGTCAGGACCAGACGATGTGGGAGTGGTTTTTCGCGGTTACCGCGCATTCGGTAGCCGATCTGGAGAATCCGCTCGGCACCGATCTGCAGAATTTCCCGGCCGGGGTGAACATGATGGCCAATACGGCAATGTTCGGGGTCGGGGTGCCGCTTACGCCGATCACCTTGTTGTTCGGGCCGACCGTCACATTCGTGCTGGTGCTCACGCTCGGCTCGAGCGGCACTGCGTTCGCTTGGTACTGGCTGTTTTCCCGTGAGCTGGTCGACTCCCGGCTAGCCGCCGCGATCGGAGGTGTGTTCTGCGGGTTCGCACCGGCGATGATTTCGCATGCCAACGCGCATCCGAATTTCGTCGCGCTGATGCTGCTTCCGATTATCGCGGGCCTGCTCATCCGTATGGCACGTCGCGCGACAATCGTGGTCGATGCGGGAGACGGTAAGCCGCGCAGGCGTATTCGTGATGCCGTGGTACTCGGCCTGCTCGTTGCGATGCAGATTGCACTCGGTGAGGAACCGCTACTGATCTTCGCGCTAGCCTTCGGCCTTTTCGCCGTTGTGTACTACCTGCACGCGCCGCGCACGGGGGTGCGAGTGCTGCGCGCGCTGGTCCCGACGGTCGCGCTCGCGGCGGTAGTCACGGTGATGCTCACCGAGATTCCGCTGTGGTGGCAGTTTTTCGGGCCACAGAGCTATCGCTCGATCGACCACGGACCGATGGGCAACGACCTCAAAGCCATCGTGCAGTTCCCGTCCGAATCGCTGGGCGGGATGTTCGCGCCAGGCCAGTACGTGGCTATCAACGAGACCGAACAGAACGCCTACTTCGGCTGGCCGCTACTGCTTTTGCTGTCCGTCACCGCGGCGATGCTGTGGCGTGCGCGCGTGGTCCGCGCCGCCGCTGCGGTGATCGCGGTGTTCGGGGTGCTGTCGCTGGGTGCGGTCGCCATGCTCGGCAAGCAATCCACCGGGATCGAGCTGCCGTGGCATTGGGCCGAACAGGTCCCGCTGCTCAATACGGTGCTGGAAACCCGGCTCACCATGGCGGCCATCCCGGCCATCGCGGTGATCCTCGCGCTGGCCACCGACCGCGCGGTCGCATCGTGGCAGCGGTCCGCGGGCGACTGGAAACCACTGGCCTGGTTCGCCGCACTGGCACTCGCGCTGCTGCCGCTGGTACCGACCGTCCTTCCGGTAACCACGCGCACGCCGACGCCGGAATTCTTCACCGACGGGACGGTGCGCGACTACGTCAGCGGCGGTTCGGTGGTCATGGTGCCGCCGCCGCGACCGGCCGATGCGCAAGCGCTGCGCTGGCAGGCCGACGCGAACTTCGACTTCCCACTCGCGGGTGGCTATTTCGTCGGCCCGACCGGCACCACGAAGAAGGGCATCTACGGGCCGGAGACCAGACCGACCACCGCGCTGCTCGTCCAGGCGCAGGACACCGGCACCGTGCCCGCGATCGACGCCGACGCACGCGCCCAAGCCCTCGACGACCTGCGGTTCTGGCTGGCAGACGTGGTGGTATTGCCGTCGACGAAGAACACCGATGTACTGCGCACGACCATGACGCAACTGCTCGGTGCCGCGCCGACACGGGTCGATGACGTGTGGCTCTGGGACGTTCGGACGCTGCGGTAGCAGGGATCACATACAGCGGTAGATAGCATCAACCCCCGTGCGACCGGACCGATCATCACGAGCGTTCACCCGTAACCGCCTGATCGCCCTCGTCTCCGGGCTTCTCGGATTCGTGCTGGCGCTGCTGACACCGCTGTTACCGGTAAAAACGGACCAGGCGACGCTGGACTGGCCGCAGGCAGGCTCCAGCAGCGTCGAGGCGCCGCTGGTGTCCTATGTGCCACAGCGGTTGAGCGCGACGCTGCCGTGCTCGATCGTGCAGGCGGCCGGGTCGGGCACGCTGCTGTCGACCATTCCCGACGGCTCGGGTCAGACGACGGCCAAGGGTCTGGTCGTCTCGGTGACCGACGGGGTGCTCTCGCTGGTGCTGCGCGATGTTCCGCTGCTGTCGGCGCCCGTTGCCGAGATCGCGGGCTGCGACGCGGTCACCGTCAGCTCGACGGCGGCCGCGACGACCGCCGAATTCGCAGGCGCGCAGCGCCAGGACGGGACGCCGTTCCGCAACACCGTGGCAAGGGACATCCGGCCACAGGTGGTCGGGGTGTTCACGGATTTGAACGCTGCGCAGCTCGACGGCGCCCGATTGCACGCCGATATCGACTCACGATTCTCCTCGACGCCGTCGGTGCTGAAGTTGACCGCGATGATCGCCGCGGCCGTTCTCACGATGGTCGCGCTGGTCGCACTGCATCTGCTGGACAACGCCGACGGCAGGCGTGCACGCCGCTTCCTGCCCGCGCATTGGTGGCGGTTCACCATCGCCGACGGTGCGGTGCTCGGCATCCTGGTGCTGTGGCATTTCATCGGCGCCAACACCTCCGACGACGGCTACATCCTGAACATGGCGCGCGCCTCCGAGCCCGCCGGATATATGGCCAACTACTACCGCTGGTTCGCCGTGCCGGAGGCGCCGTTCGGCTGGTCCTACGAAGTGCTGGCATGGATGACCAAGGTTTCCGACGCCAGCCCGTGGATGCGGCTGCCGGCGCTGATCGCGGGCGTGGTGTGCTGGCTGGTGATCAGCCGAGAAGTGCTGCCCCGCTTGGGCGCCAGGGTGCGGCGCAACAAGGTCGCGCTGTGGACGGCCGGGCTGGTCTTCCTCGCCTTCTGGCTGCCCTATGACAACGGCCTGCGGCCGGAACCGCTGATCGCCGCGGGCGCGCTGCTCACCTGGTGCTCGATCGAACGTGCCATCGCGACAGGGCGACTGCTGCCCGCAGCCATCGCGGTATTGATCGCGGCGTTCTCCCTTGCCGCAGGGCCGACCGGACTCATCTGCATCGCGGCGCTGATCGCCGGGTCTCGACCGGTGCTGGAGATCATCATCAGGCGGGCACGGGATGCCGCTGGAACGCTCGGCGGTGTGCGTCGAGCCGAGGCCGACGCGGATCTCGCCGCCAGCAAAGCCGACGGCGACACCGAGACCGTGGGGCGTGGAACTGATTCCGCCACCGTCACCGCGACGACCGATCGAAACCCCTCGCGGCTGGCCGCGTTCTTCCGATACGCGGCCCTCCTGGCTCCCGGGCTCGCCGCCGGAACCCTGGTCCTGGTCGTGGTTTTCGCCGATCAAACGCTCGCGACCGTCATGGAAGCGACACGGGTGCGCACCATCGTCGGTCCGAACGTGGCCTGGTTCGATGAACGCACACGCTGGGATTCGCTGCTGATGCTGGCTCCCGACGGGTCGCTTTCGCGGCGCTTCGGTGTGCTGGTCATGCTGCTGTGCCTGCTGGTCTGTGTGCTGCAGGTGCTGCGCAAGGGACGGATTCCCGGTACCTCGCGCGGGCCTTCGGTCCGAATCCTCGGCATCGTGTTCGCATCACTGCTGCTGATGATGTTCACACCGACCAAGTGGACGCACCACTTCGGCGTGTATGCCGGACTGGCCGGATCGCTGGCCGCCCTTGCGGCGGTTGCCGTTGGCAGCGAGGGAATTCGTGCGCCGCGCAATAGGGCGCTGTTCGCCGCCGCGGTGCTGTTCCTGCTTGCGATCACTTTCACCGGATCCAACGGCTGGTGGTATGTCTCGAGTTACGGCGTGCCATGGTGGGACAAGGCGCCGTTGATCGCGGGCAAGGGCATCTCCACGCTGTTTCTCGTGCTCAGTGGGGTGGCGCTGGTCGTCGCGGTGTGGCTGCACTATCGCGAGCCGTACCGTCGGGTCCGCGACGCCGCCCCAACGCGTTTCGATCGGTTCGCCTCCGCGCCGCTGACCATCGCCGCGGCGGTGCTCGTGCTGTTCGAGGTGGCCTCGCTGGCCAAGGCGGCCGTCACCCAGTACCCCGCCTACTCCATCGCGAAGTCGAATCTGGAGTCGGTGTCGGGCAATTCGTGCGCACTGGCGAACGAGGTGCTGGTGGAGACGGACACCCCGGACTCACTGCTGCTGCCCTTCACCGATTCCCCTGGTGGTGTTGGTCCGAACGACCTGCAAGCAGTCGCCAGCGGCGGATTGTCGGCGGAATCGAAGGGATTCACCCCTAACGGCGTCGCGAGCGACCTCACCGCCGACGCCGACGAAACGGTATCGGGCGGCGCCAATTCGGTGAACACCGATTCGAAGAACAAGACCACCAAGACAACCGGAGCGGGCACCGGCGGCGGCACCACCGAGCAGACCGGCATCAACGGCAGCACTGTGGCATTGCCGTTCGGCCTCGATCCCGCGCGGACTCCGATCATGGGCAGCTACCAGGAGAGTGACCAGCAGCAGGCGAAGCTGACCTCACAGTGGTATCGCCTCGACCTGGCCGACAGCATGCGCCATGACCCTGCCTACCGGGTCCTGGCGATCACCGCCGCGGGCCGGATCCGTTCGGTCGACGCGGACGGCGTCGTCACCTACGGTGCGGAACTGCGCCTCGAGTACGGGACACGTGCCGCGGACGGTGACATGAAGGTGCTCGGCTCGGTGACCCCGCTGGACATCGGTCCCGCCCCGTCCTGGCGAAATCTCCGTGTCCCACTGGACCAATTGCCGCTCGAGGTGAATGCGGTACGCCTGGTCGCCGTGGATAACGACATCACCCAGAAGCAATGGCTGGCACTCACCCCACCCCGGCTGCCCAAACTGGCGTCCCTGAATTCCGTTGTCGGCTCGAAGGATCCGGTCATGCTCGACTGGCATGTCGGCCTCGCCTTCCCCTGCCAGCGCCCCTTCGAACACCACGACGGCGTCGCCGAGGTCCCCGACTGGCGCATCCTGCCCGACCGCGTCGGCTCCGACGCCTCCAACGCCTGGCAAGACGACATCGGCGGCGGCCCCCTCGGCTGGACGGGCCTGCTGCTGAAGTCCCAAACCATCCCCACCTACCTCGACAGCGACTGGTCCCGGGACTGGGGCTCCCTCGAAAGGTTCACCCCTTACGACCCGAAAGCTGCCCCCGCGACCATTGGCGTCACCGTCGAAACCCGCAACGGCTGGACCAAATCCGACCCGATCCGTGTGCGCTGATCGCTCCCTGACCTACACCCGGTCCCCACACCCCGTGTACCAGCCGAACACCTAGTACACGGGGTGTGAGGCCCCAACACGGGGTGTGAGGTGGTGTGACTGCCAGTAGATCACTACTCGAGACGCAACCACAGCCAGATGACCACGTCGGAACCCGACACCACGCACCCGACTGCGGGAGGTCGGCCAGGGACGGCACCCGACGCGCCCAGCACTGCCCCCGGTAATCCCTGACCCCGAAACCGCATACACCTGACGAACGCGACCAACGATGCCTACCCCGACCCCGACCCCACCCCGAGTGGTGTTAACACCCCCTGTCCCAACCGCACACCTGGTATACGGGGTGTGCTGTTAGAACACGGGGTGTGAGGTGGTGTGACTGCCAGTGGAATCACTGCTCGAGACGCAACCACAGCCAGATGACCACGCCGGAACTCGACGTCGCGCACCTGACTGCGGGAGGTAAGTCGGGTACGGCACCCGACGTGCCCAGCACTGGCCCCGGTAATTCCCGGGTAGGCGAACCTTTCCGGGACGGCATCGTGGTGGGTTCGTTCCCGGAACGCGCCCCGCTCGGGCCCGGCGATGGAGAACAGGTTGCGTTGGGGTGGTTTTCAGGGCAGTGCTGGGCGCGTCATGTGGGGTACCCGGCTTACCTTCCGCAGTCAGGTGCGCGGTGTCGGGTTCCGGCGTGAGGACTGGCTGTGGTGGCGTTGTGGGGGTTTTTGGGTCAAAGATGTTGTTGCGGGGCTACTCTCGAAGTAGGTGCTAGGGGATTACGACGAGGCGGCCGCGTAGTCCGCCGGCTGCGAGGCGCTGTTGGGCCGCCGCGACTGCGTCCAGGGGGTAGGTGTCGGCGACCCGGAGGGTCAGGTTGCCGGTGTCGACTGCGGCGACGAGGTCGTCGAGTTGCTTGCGGTCGGCGTGGACCAGGACTGTGGTGACCTTGGTGCCGCGCAGCGGGATCGGGGTGGCCGCGAGGTTGATGGAGACGAAACGGCCACCGGCGCGGACGGCGGCGAGGGTTTGGGGGCCGAGGGTGGCGGCGTCCAGGGCGGTGTCGACGCCGCCGGGGATCAGTTCGCGGACGGCGTCGGGCAGCGACGATTCACGGGGGATGAAGTCGGTGGCACCCAGTGCGCGCACCACTTGCTCGTCAGCGGCGGCGGCCGAGGCGATCACCCGGATGCCTGCTGCGGCAGCGAGTTCGACGGCGTAGCCACCGACGCCGCCCGCGGCACCGGTGATCAGCAGCGATTCCGCCGGTTGTGGGTCGATGGCGGCGAGAGCCTGGAGTGCGGTCAGGCCGTTGAGTGGAATCGTCGCGGCGGCAATCGAATTCACGGTGGTCGGGGCCGGAGCGACATTGCCCGCCTCGAGGACTACGTAATCGGCCTGTGCGGCCAGCGAAACATCGAGTCGGTCGCTGAGGCCGATCACCGGCTGGCCGGGCACGAATTCGGTGACGTCGGCGCCGACCGCGTCGATGGTGCCCGCGACGTCCCAGCCGATGCCCCATTGGTCGCGCGGTGCCGCGAACGGTGTGCCGCCGACACCATTGCGGACCATCAGGTCGACTGGATTAACCGCCGCCGCAGCGACTTTGATCCGCACCGCACCACGCCCCGGTTGTGGCGTCGGTACCTCCACGAGCTCGACAACGGCTTCGAGACCTGGGCTGCGGACGACTGCTGCACGCATGATGTTCCTTTCCTGTTGGGCATCGACCAACCTAGGCTCGCTACTATCCAATGGGTAGTAGTTACCTGAGAGTGCGTAACGGGGAGCAAAGGAAGTCGATGGCGACCACAACGGCGGCGCAGCACCGGGAGCTGGCCAAACAGCAGTACGACGCCTTCGTAGCGGAATGCCCCACCCGGCAACTGCTGGACCGGATCAGCGACAAATGGGTGAGCCTGGTGCTCATCGCTCTCGCGGACGGCCCGCGGCGCTATGCGGAAATCAACCGGGTCATCGCCGGTGTCAGCCCGAAGATGCTCACCCAAACCTTGCGCACCCTCGAACGCGACGGTCTGGTGGAACGCCGGATCACCGCCGAGGTGCCCGTCCGGGTCGACTACGAGCTCACCGCGTTGGGTCGCAGCCTGCAACCGGTGATGTCGGTGATCAAGGCGTGGGCGGAGCAACGCATGGGCGATGTGCTCACCGCACGGGCGCGCTACGACGGCGAGTCGACCTAGCTCGGCGTCGCTGTTTCGAGCGACCTGCGAGCAGTCCCTAGCGGCGCTGGTTTCGAGCGACCCGCGAGCAGTCCCTAGCAGCGCTGGTTTCGAGCGACCCGCGAGCAGTCCCTAGCAGCGCTGGTTTCGAGCGACCCGCGAGCAGTCCCTAGCAGCGCTGGTTTCGAGCGACCCGCGAGCAGTCCCAAGCGGCGCTGGTTTCGAGCGACCCGCAAACAGCCCCAAGCGGCGCGTCCCGACTACCCCCATGATTGGCAATCCGAAATCCTGCCGAACGTGCCGCTTGACCGTAATCTGAGCACCATGACCGCGGCCTTCGATGACATGGATCTACGCGACCTCGTCGGACTGCTCACCGCCGACGAGCAACGGGAACTACGACCGGCGGTGCTGCGTGTACTAGCCCGCCACCCCTCACCCGAGCTGCTTCGTCGTGAACTCGGCCTTCGCATGACGAAGGTCTGACCACCCGTCCGAGCACCTCGAGCAGAAAGGCCGTCGCGCCGGTTGCGATAACCGGCGCGACGGCCTTTCGTTATGCGGGGGCACCCAGGGGTGCCCCCGACGGGGCTAGAACACTCTCAGCTGCCCCGGCGACCACAGGCCACCGCGCGTAGCCGTGCCGGTCTCGAGCTTGGCCGGAGTGGCATTGCGGTCGTACTGGTCGTAGCGCTCCAGGGAACCCCAGTCGCGAGCCCAGTCGTCCTTCATATAGGTCGGGACGGTTGTCGACTTCGCCAGCATCTGCGAGAAGCCGAGCAGACCACCGAATTCTTCGGCCTGCCAGGTGTTGGTGGAACTGACGGCAAGCGGGCGGTCCGGCAGGATGCGGTAGCCGGGCACCTCGGCGACACCGTTCCTGTGGTCGAGCGGGCGCTGGCACGGGAACTGTAAGCCGACCGCCCAGTCCAACAGGACCGGCTGCTCGGAGCCGATGAAAGTGTTGAGCGACTGCAACTTCGGCATCCGCGGCGGGGTGAAGGCCAGCCACTGATCACCGATCAGGATCGGGTCATTGGCGACGATCCGCACCGCGTCGGCTTCCGGCGCGATCTGGTCGAGGGGAACGCGCAGATTGCGCCAGGACGGGAACGGGCCGATATCGCGCGGCAGGTAGGTGCCGAGCGATTCGACGCTGCCGTCGGGCAGGCGCTTGCCGTAGTCGACGGTCAGCGACTGGCCGTACTTGACGTCGCCGGTGTCGTCGATCGACAGGATGCGGCCGGCCGCCGAGATCACCACGAGCGGCGTCTCCGACGAACGGGCGGGCAGCTGGTACCAGCTGGACACCACGTGCGAGGGCTGCTGCACGCCCTCCTGGTAGCTGCCGAGGATCGGGGTCGTCGCCGGGTCGAGCCCGAACGGCAGCGCCACGGTGCTGCCGTTGACGCCACGCGCGCCCTCGCCGCCGCCGGTGCCCGCGCTCTGGCCCTTCTCGAACGCGGCGCCCACCGACTGGGTGGAGGTGTTGCCGGTACCCGGCTTCACCTCGACACTGTCGGCGGACAGATCCTTCGGTACGCCGTTGGGATCGAAGCCGACCGGATCGGCCCCGGCGAGCGGGTCGTTGGGATCCTTCAGCGCAGTGGCCGGGTCGACGATCGGCTGCAGCCTGCCGCCGTTCGGATCCGGTTCCACCAGAATGTCGTTGGCGAGGCCGCAGGTATTGCCGCCGAGCGAGTCGAAGTTCGAGCGGGCGAGCGAGTAGGCCGGGTACTGCGAGTACGCGCCCTTGACCAGCGACAGCACCTCGATGGCGACCATCAGCGCGGCGACAACGGTCAGCGGGATGGCGGCGAACTTGCGGATTCGCTTGCCGCGGACCGACTTCGCCGACGGCTGCGGCTTGGTGTAATCCTCGCGCAGCGCGTACCAGGCGACCAGCGCGAGTGCCACACCGAAAAGCACCAGCATCAGCGTGTTCGACTGGTAGCCGTGCAGCGAGATCCGCTTGTCGAACCACGGCACACCGAAGCTGGACACGTACCAGTAGCCGTTGATACCGGAGAACGAGATCGCCAACAGGAATAGCAACCCGGCAAGGAATATCGCTCGATTCTTCCGAGCTCGCAGCGCGCTCGCCGAGACCGCCACCGCGGTGACCGCGGCCAGTGATCCGGCGATGCCCGCGTAGGCGCCGAAGTGGTGGGTCCACTTCGTCGGGTTGAACATCATGAAGAAGATGGTCCCGAAGACCACGCCCATCAGTCGCCAGGTCGGGCCGCTGGCGATGCCGGGAACCTGCCTGCGCCGCAACAACACCAGCATGGTGGTGAACAAGCACAGCAGCATCGCCAGGAAAGCGAACCGGCGCGGAAGCGAGCCGTCGACGGTCTCGACGAACAGGTAGTAGTAGCGCAGGTAGTCCTCGTACCAGGCGAGGTTCGGCCCGGTGACCTGACGAACCCGGTTGGCTTCCTGGATACCGGCGAAGGTCTGGTCGCTGTAGACCACGATCAACACCAATAGACCGGCCGCCGCTATCGGCGCGAGCAGCGGCAGCGTGCCGAACTGCCGATGCCGTCGCACCACGATCCGAACCAGCGGACGGATACCGGCGAGCAGGGCCGCCACACACATCAAACCGGTCGGCGCGGCCGCCAGCGTGAACGCGGCGACCAGAATCGCGACCGCCGCGGGAAGCAGGCGACCGGTGGCGATGGCCCGCTCGATCGAAACCCAGGTCAGCAGCGCACCGAGCGCGACGATCGGCTCCGAGCGCAGGCCGTTGTCGAACGGCATCCAGAACGCCAGGAAGACCAGACCACCGGTCCACAGCGCCACCTTGCTGTTGCGCACACCGCGCCCGAGACGGGGCACCACCTCGCGGCTGATGACCATCCAGCAGAGGATTGCGCAGGCCAGTGCGGGCAGGCGAACCCACGGGCTTGCGGTAGAGATCTCCGAGAAGACCTGGATTACGTAGTAGTACCAGCCGAACGGCGCCTCGGGGACGCCGTACCAGCGGAAGTAGTTGGCCGTGTAACCCGCATGCGGCGCGACCCGCACCATGCTCAGGATGTAGCCGTCGTCGGAGGTATTGGCGCCGACGAAATGCCACACCAGCAACGTGCCGATGACCGCGCCGTCCGTCCAGGTCGGCTTCAGCCAGTTGGCGGGCAGGAACCGGCGGTGACCGCGCCCGTCGCTACCGTCCAGCCTGGCAAGCGCACCGAGGGCGATCAGGGTGCACAGCACCGCCGCGATCATCGCGATCAGCTTGATCACCGTCGGGCTGGAAGTGAACCGGGTATCGACCGTCATCTCGAACGACAGCCCGGAGGGCGCCGCGCCCTGCAGATCGGAGAAGACACCGACCACCTGCGGCCGCAGGTCGCCGCCCAACTGCCCCGCGACCGGCACCGTGACCGATTGCTCGGCCCCGGGCGCCCCGCCCTCGACCGGCTTCTGGACCGTCGTGGTCAGGCCGTCGAACGTCGCCTTCGTGCTGTTGGCGTCGGAGCTGATGGTGATCGACGAGCACTCACCCATCTGCGAGCGCTGCGCCGAGGCAACCACCGCGTTGCGGTCGATCACGTCCACCGCAGTGTCGGACACCCGGACGAACATGGCCTCGAGCGCTGCCCGATCCCCCTGCGGCGGCGCGGTGGCAAGCAGCATGCCGCCCTGCTCCGGCAGCTCCGCGATCGTGGAGCACGGGATGGTGGCTTTCAGCTCGATCGGCACCTGCGACATCAGCGGCGCCTGCACGTTGCCGAGCTTGCCGTCCTGCGGCCAGTTCAGTACGGCGGTCGTCTGCGAGACAGGTAGGAATGGACTCGCCAGCGCGAACAGTGCCCCCAGCACACCCGCGACCAGCGCGACTATTCGCGCGGTGCGGAAATCGTTCGGCGCGGCCGCGGGCGCGGCAGGCGGTTTCGTTAAGACAGCGGTAGCGGCGTCGGGCACGGTTGGCAATGCTATCTGCCCGCGTGTCTGCGCGGGCGGCGCATACACACGAGCCGCGTCATCCTCCCAGCAACTTCCGAGCCGACTACCGGTAATAGCCGCCCCATACAGGCGAAAGCCGCGGTCATCGGCCTGATATCGACGATCATGAGAACACCGGAAAAAGGGCCGAATAGCCGAGAAGGGGGCTTGGCGGCAGCCGGGGCGAACAGAAAGTAGACCCCGAATGGCTGACCTGTCGCACGGTCAGTGGAAAGCTGGGGGTCATGACCAAGGTGAATCTCGAGACGAATTACGGACAGATCGTGCTGGAGCTGGACGATGCGAAGGCCCCCGCCACCGTGGCGAACTTCGTGGAGTACGTGAACGCCGGCCATTACAGCGGCACCATCTTCCACCGCGTTATCCCCGGCTTCATGATCCAGGGCGGCGGCTTCGCGCCCGGCATGCAGCAGAAACCCACCAAGGCCCCGATTCAGAACGAAGCCAACAACGGCCTCAAGAACGACAAGTACACCGTCGCGATGGCGCGCACCAACGACCCGCACTCGGCCACCGCGCAGTTCTTCGTGAACGTGTCGGACAACGGCTTCCTCAACCACACCGCACCGAGCCCGCAGGGCTGGGGCTACACGGTGTTCGGCAAGGTCGTCGAAGGCACCGAGGTGGTCGACAAGATCGCCGCCGTCAGCACCGGCTCGAAGGGCGGCCACCAGGACGTACCGAGCGACGACGTCGTCATCGAATCTGCCTCTATCGCCTAACCCACCGTCGCACAATGGAATCGGGCCGCGCCACCGCGGCCCGATTCGGGCGACTGTGGCTGTCGCCTGCTAGAGGGGAAGCAGGTGGTGTTTGCGCGGGTTGCGGGCTAACTTCTTGTCGCGCAACAGATGTAGCGCGCGGCGTAGCTCCAGGCGGGTGGCTGACGGCTCGATGACGGCGTCGATATAGCCACGCTCGGCGGCGACCCACGGTGTTGCGATGGTCGCGTTGTAGAAATCGATCATCTGCTGACGCACGGCCGCGCGCTGCTCCTCCGGAGCCGCCGCGATCTGCTTGCGCCCGATCAGGCTGACCGCACTCTCGGCGCCCATCACCGCGATGCGCGCGGTCGGCCACGCCAGATTCACGTCCGCACCAAGCTGTTTCGAGCCCATCACGGCGTACCCGCCGCCGTAAGACTTGCGGATAACCACGGTGACCTTCGGAACGGTTGCCTCCACATAGGAGAACAAGAATCGGCCGCCACGCTTGATGACGCCGATCTTTTCCTGCTCAACACCGGGTAGGAAGCCGGGGGTGTCCACCACGAAAATCAGTGGAATCTCGAACGCGTCACACATGCGCACGAAATGCGCCGCCTTGTCGGATGCCCGCGCGTCCAATGCACCGGCGTACACCATCGGCTGATTGGCCACGACGCCAACGCTGCGCCCGTCCACTCGAGCGAATCCGGTGATGACATTGCGTCCGGCCGGCGCACCGACCTCGTGGAAGTCGCCGTCGTCGAAGATGCGCAACAGGATTTCGTGCATGTCGTAGCCCGCGTTATCCGAGTCGGGGACAAGCGAATTCAGTTCCAGATCGCTCTCGGTGATCTCGGGCTCCAGGCCAGGATTCACCACCGGCGGCAGCTCCTGGCAGCTCGTCGGCAGGAAGCCGAGGTATGCGCGCACCCACTCGAACGCGGCGGGCTCGTCCTTGGCGACGTGATGGATATTGCCGTACTGCGCTTGACTGTTCGCGCCGCCGAGTTCCTCGAGACTGACATCCTCACCGGTGACCTCCCGGATCACGCCGGGGCCGGTGACGAACATGTAGGCCTCTTCGGTGGCCACCACCACGTCGGTATTGATCGGTTCGTACACCGCGCCGCCCGCGCACTTGCCGAGGATCAGCGACACCTGCGGCACCATGCCGGACAGCGGTTCGTGACGTCGCCCCAGCTCGGCGTACCAGGCCAGCGACGTCACGGCCTCCTGAACGCGGGCGCCGCCGGAGTCGTTGATGCCGACGACAGGGCAACCGACCTTCGCCGCGTATTCCATGATGCTGGCGACCTTGCGGCCGAACATCTCGCCGACCGACCCGCCGTAGACGGTCTGATCGTGCGAGAACACCGCGACCGGCCGACCCTCGACGAGGCCGTGCCCAGTGACCACACCGTCGCCGTACAGCGCAGTTGGATCCCCCGGCTTGCGCACCAGCGCACCGATTTCCACGAAGGTGCCCGGATCGAGCAACATATTGATCCGGTCGCGGGCGCTGGGAATTCCCTTCTTCGCCCGCTTCGCTACCCCCGCTTCCCCCGCCGGTTCCTGCGCTAATTCAAGTCTTCTTCGCAGGTCGGCGAGTTTCTCGGCAGTCGTGGTCACTTGGCCCCTCTCATCAGGTGCGCCCCTAGGGGGCAATCACGGCAAGCTTCGCCGTGAGGTCAGCTCCGATCTTCCCGATCCGCGGCTCATCAACGATCTGCAGGTGGTCGCCTGCGATGTGGATGACCTCGAGATTGGGAATGTATTCGTCCCAGCCGCCGTTGGGCCGCCGATCGGCGTAGCGCGGCTCCAGCTCGATCATGCCGTCGTGATAGCGATCCGCCAGGTACAGCACCACGTCACCGTCGTAGTGGGTCGGTGTGGTCTTGGACAGGTGCCGTCCCTCGATCCACGAGGTGCGCTGATGCTCGAGCACACCGCCGGGAATCTTGGTGCCGCTGATCTTGATGAGATCGCTGATCATCTTGAACTGTTCCTCATCGGAGGCCGCGGCCAGCGTCTCCAACTGCTCGCGGTCCAGCTCACCCTCGACGCCATAGGTCTTCTTGGCGAAGGCCTGGTAGCGCTCGACGCGGCGCACCCGTTCCTCGGGGCTGTTGTCCTCGCCCTCGGTAGGGATGGCCAGGTCGATCAGACCGACAATGCGCACATCGGCGCCCTCGGCCCGCAGCAGCTGCGCGACCTGCAGCGCGAAGACCGCGCCGAGCGACCAGCCGTACAGCACATAAGGACCGTCACCCTGGATCTTGCGGAGTTCGGGCAGATACTGACGTGCCCGCTCGACGATATCGCCCTCGACCCGCTCGAAGCCATACATCGGGGTGTCGGACGGCAGCCGCTTCAGCAGCGGCTCGTAGACCAGGGTGTTGCCACCCGAGGGATGGAATACGAAGACCGGCACCGCATTCGAGCCCTCGGCGCGCGCTCGCAGCGGCCGGATGAACCCTTCCACATCGGCGCCGCTGTCCTGCAGTCCGCGCACAATGTCGGCGAGCTGCTCGATGGTCTCGCAGTCGAGCACGTCGTCGATGGTGACCTCGGCCTTGACCCGTTCCGTGAGTCGGGTCGCCAGCTTTTCAGCGAGCTCCTCCTCCAGGATCGGCAGGGTATTGAAGATGCCGCCCGCCGATTTTCCGGTGACGATCGCCCAGGTGGCGAAGGTCAACCGCTCGGCGGCGTCACGCGGTGGCACGTCGTCCTCGTCGGCCGAGGACTGCGTGCCGAAGACCGACTCGACCGCCGCGGGGGCCTGCTGCGCGGCGGCGACCGCCTGCTCGGTCGAGCTCGGCGCGGGTGTCGCCGGAGCGGCGGCACCGGTGACGTCTGCGACCGTCTCGGCCTCCGCGACGATCGCCTCGGCCTCCGCCTCCACCGTGGTGTCCTCGGTGTTCAGCGAAACCCCCTCAGCGGCAGCGGCATTCGCCACCGCTGCGGCAGGGTCCTGACCGGCCTCCAGGGCAGCGCGGGCCGCAGCGACGAACCCGCCGTCGACCGCGATTTCCTCGCCCGCGGCCTGCTTCTCGGCCATCGCCTGCATCTCTTCGCGGTGCTCGATGGCGTAGTGCAGAACCTTGCCCACTTCGTTCAGGTTCGCATCGCGCACGGCCTGGATCTGCAGCTGCGGGATATCGAATTCGTACTCGACCCGGTTCTTGATGCGCATCGCCATCAGCGAGTCGAGGCCGAGCTCCATCAGCGGGATCTCCATCGGCAGATCCTCGACCGCGTAGCCCATCGACTCGGCGACGATAAGCGCCAGCCGCTCCTCCAGCGTCTGGTTGCCCTCCGGATCCCAACGGTCACCGAAGGTTTCGACGATCTCCATATCCGCGCCGCCGGCGCTCGCCGACTCGGCGCCAGCGACAGGCGCGGCGACAAAGGGTTCGGGCAGCCGCGCACCGGAGGAGAGCACCCCGTCGAACAGCAGCCGGAAGACCGCGCCATCCTTGGCGTGCACCTGGACCGAGCCACCGCCCGGGTACGGGGTCAGGGTGGTGGTCAGGGTGCCGGCAGCGGGGACCGCGGCGTACGGAACCGAGACACCCAGCGAAACATCGCTGAGCACCTGTGCCGCAGCGGCTTTCACCAGCGCGTCCAGCTCGGTGACGGCCGAGGCCTGCACCTCCCATACGTGCCGCCCGTCAGGCAGCGCGACGTGCGCACCCGGCACGCGGGTATTGCCGGCGTCGGCGGCCATCCGCGCGTTCGGCCAGTACTGCTTGCGCAGGAACGCGGTGCGCGGAATATCGGCGTACGCGCCCGCGGGCAGCAGCGACGACAGATCGACACGGTGTCCGTGCACATACAGCTGGGCCAGCGCGGCGATTACGCCCGCGGACTCGTCTTCCTTGCGCTTGAGCGTCGGAATGAGCTGCGCGTCGTGCAGGCCCGCCGCGAAGGTGGTGCCGAGCACCTGCATCAGCGCAACGGAATTCGGCGCCAGCTCCAGGAACGTGGTGTGCCCGGAGTCCACCGCGAGCTTCACCGCATTGGTGAAATACACGCTGTGGCGCATGTTCTTGACCCAGTAGTCCTCGTCATGCACCGGGTCGCTGCCCGCGCGGTAGAACTGCTCCTTGTTGACGGTCGAGTACAGCCCCGCCTTCAACTTTGTCGGCTCGATACCGGCCAGCTCTGCCGCCAGCTCGCCGAGCAGCGGATCCATCTGCGAGGTGTGCCCGGCACCGCGGGTCTGCAGCACCCGGGAGAATTTGCCCGCGGCCTCGACCTTCGCCACGATCGCGGCCACCTGATCCTGCGGGCCGCCGATCACCGTGTTGGTCGGCGCCGCGTACACCGCGCACTCCACGTCCGGGTAGTCGACGAGCATCGCCTCGACATCGTCGGCGCTGAGCTCGACCAGAGCCATATTGCGCACATCGGCGTCGGTGATCATCGCTTCACCCTCGCCCATCAGCCGCGAGCGGGCGCAGATCACCCGTACGGCATCCTCTAGCGGCAGACCACCGGCGATATAGGACCCGGCGACCTCACCCATCGAATGACCCACCACCGCGCCGGGTTCGGCGCCGTGCGCGCGCAGCAGTGCGGCAAGGCCGATCTGGATGGTGAAGATGCCGACCTGCGAGGTGCCGACGTCGTAGTCCTGGTTGTCGTCAAGGATCATCTCGCGCACCGAGTAACCGGCCTCGTCCTGCACCAGCTCGTCGACCTCGTCGACGGCCTTGCGGAAGATCGAGTTCTCCAGGTAGAGCTGCTTGCCCATCTTGCGGTGCTGCGCGCCGAAACCGGCGAACACCCAGATCGGACTGTTGGCGGCGGGGGCGTCCGCGGTGAACACACCGGTGCCCGGCTTGCCGGACGCGATGGCGCGCAGACCCGCGACCGCCTCTTCATGAGTCTTGGCCAGCACAACACCGCGCGAACGGTGATGGCTGCGCTTGGCCAGTGCCCGCGCCACATCCGCGAGCGGAACATCCCGACCCGCGTCGGATTCCAGCCAGTCGGCCAGATCCGCGGCGGCGCGACGACGACGCGAGGGCAGATAGGCCGAGACGGCCAGGATCACCGGCAGCGGCTCTTCGCGCTCGGTCGACCATTCGGCCTCGGGCGCTTCGGCTTGCGCCGCTTCCACGACGATCTCGGTCGCGTCCGCGATCACGTCGGTCGTCTCTTCATCGGTGACGACGGAACCCTCGACGGCGGCTACGGGCTTGGCCGCCGCCGCGGGCTTGGCAGGCACGTACTCCTGCACGACGAGGTGCGCGTTGGTGCCACCGAAGCCGAAGCCGGAGATGCCGACGGTAGCGGTGCCGCTGTAGCGCGGGAACTCCGTCGGCTCGGCGACGACCTTCAGGTGCGCCTGGTCGAACGGGATGTACGGGTTGGGGCCAACGAAGTTGACGCTCGGCGGCAGCACATTGTGCTGGAACGCCATGATCACCTTGGCCAGGCTGGCCGCACCGGCGCCGGACTCCAGGTGACCGAAGTTGGACTTGGCCGAACCGAGCAACGCGGGCTTGTCGTCGTCGCGACCACGGCCGACCACCCGGCCGAGCGCGTCGGCCTCGATCGGGTCACCGAGGAGGGTGCCGGTGCCGTGCGCCTCGATGTAGTCGACCGTCGACGGCGCGATGCCCGCGTCGCGGTAGGCGCGGCGCAACACGTCGGCCTGCGCATCCGGGTTCGGCGCGAGCAGACCGTTGGACCTGCCGTCATTGTTGACCGCGGAACCCTTGATCACCGCGTAGATTTCGTCGCCGTCACGCTCGGCGTCGGCAAGACGCTTGAGCACGACCAGACCGCCGCCCTCGGAGCGGACCATACCGTCGGCGTCGGACGAGAACGCCTTGATTCGCCCGTTCTTGGCAACACCGCCGTTGCGGTCGAAGCCGAGCGTTGCCATCGGCGAAAGCAGCATGTTCACGCCACCGGCCAGCGCCAGATCCGCGTCGCCGTCGCGCAGCGCGCGCACCGCCTGGTGCACGGCGACCATCGTGGACGAGCATGCGGTGTCGATGGCGACAGACGGGCCGCGGAAGTCGAAGAAGTAGGACACCCGGTTGGGGATGATGCTGGAAACGCTGCCCATGATGGCGTACGCCTCGGCCGAGGCGGGCACATTCGGATCCGGATTGCCCAGCCCGAGCGCGGCGATCAGCTGGAATTCGTTGCTGGACGAGCCGATGAAGACGCCGACCGCCTCACCCTTGAGCTCACTCGCCGGAATCCTGGCGTGCTCCAGCGCTTCCCAGGTCAGCTCCATCATCAGGCGCTGCTGCGGATCGACCCGCTCGACCTCGATCGGCGACATCGCGAAGAATTCCGCGTCGAAGCCCTTGACGACGTCCTGGTCGAGGTAGCCGCCCCTGGTGTTGCCCTCGGCAACGGCCTCGGCGACAGCGGGCTCACTGGTGAACTCTTCCCAACGGCCCTCCGGCAGATCCCGGATCGCGTCGCCGCGGTTGATCAGGAATTCCCAGGTCGATTCGGGGGTGTCGCCCGCGCCGGGCAGGCGAGTGGAAAGACCGACGATCGCGATGTCGTGCGCCGCGCCCGGCTGGTACCCAGCCGTGTAGAACGAGTCGTCGGAGGATTCCTGCGGCAACTCCGGCTCACCGTTGATGACAACATCGGCCAGCGATGCGATGGTCGGATGCTGGTAGACCACCGTCGCCGTGAGCACCACACCGGTCAGCTCTTCGATATCACCGCCGAGCGCGATGGCATCGCGTGAGGCCAGCCCGAATTCCTCCATCGGCCGGTCGACCGTGATGTTCTCCAGCGGTTGACCGGTCGCGTCGGAAACCCAGCGGCGCAGCCACTCCCGCAGTTCGGCAACCGACATGTCGGTCACCGCAGGCTTGGCATCCGCAGCGGTAGGCGGGGTGTCGGTCGCATCGGCGAGCTCAACATCGGTCGTCTGGGTGGGCGTGCCCTCGTTGTCAGCCATCAATTCCTCAAGCTACCTGTCTGCGTACCGGGCGCGCCGCGAATTGACGCTCGGTGTCGGTTCGAGTGACCTGCAAGCAATCACCAGCGGTGTCGGTTCGAGTGACCTGCAAGCAATCACCAGCGGTGCCGCCTCCAGTGACCTGCAAGCAATCACCAGCGGCGTCGGTTCGAGTGACCCGCAAGCAATCACCAGCGGCGCCGCCTCCAGTGACCCGCACAAGCGACGTCGTGTCAAGCGACCTGCAAAGCAGCACTAGCGGCGTGGGATGCGCCGGCACCGAACGTCGATGGTCGGCTCGCCGCATCACCCCTGCGGGCAATTACTCTTCCGGAGCATCCGGGAAAGCCTGCTGGGTGTAACCACCACGAAGCGTTCCCTCCAGATAAGCAGTCTTGCAGGCGCGCCGAGCGATCTTGCCGCTGGAGGTACGCGGGATCGAACCCGCGGGCACCAGCAGCACGTCACGCACGGTCACACCGTGGCGCTGCGACACAGCCGCGCGGACCGCGTCGGCGATGGGCAGCGGGTCGGCCTTGCCCGCGCCGGGACCACGCTCGCCCACGATGACGAGTTGCTCGGAGGCATCGTCGGCGTCGAACTTCAGGCCCGAATGGCTGCCCTGCTCGAACACCTCGGCGGGAAGCTGGTTCGCGGGCACCGAGAACGCGGCGACGAAGCCGGGCCTGAGCGCCTTGCTCGCTTCCTGCGCGGAGAACTCGAGATCCTGCGGGTAATGGTTGCGGCCGTCGACGATCACCAGGTCCTTCACGCGGCCGGTGATGTACAGCTCACCGTCGAGATACACGCCGTAGTCGCCGGTGCGCATCCAGTTGGCCTCGTCGTCGGCGCCGTCGGCGTGGCTGCCGTCGGGCAGGCGGTGGGTGACCTTGTTCTTGAAGGTCGCGGAGGTCTCGTCCGGACGACCCCAGTAGCCGATGCCCATATTGTTGCCGTGCAGCCAGATCTCACCGACCCTGCCGTCGGGCAGCTCGCGGCCCGCGTCGTCGTCGATGGCGTCCGGGTCGACGATCACGGCCCACTGCGAGAGCGCCACAAAGCCACAACTCACCTGGGCGATGGCATTCTCGGTGTCCTGCTCGACCTTGACCATACGACCCGCGTTGAGCTCGTCGCGGTCGACGTAGACGACCTTGGCCTCGTCCTCGGCCTTGGTCGCCGAGACGAACAGCGTCGCCTCGGCCATGCCGTAGCACGGCTTGATCGCGGTCTTGGGCAGTCCGTAAGGCGCGAACGCGTCGTTGAACTTCTTCATCGACGAGGTGGTGACCGGCTCGCTGCCGTTGATGAGGCCGATGACATTCGACAGGTCGAGGGACTCGCCGTTCTTCGGCAGACCACGCGCCGCAGCGTGCTCGAACGCGAAGTTCGGTGCGGCGGCGAAGGTTCCGGCGCCGTCGGAGGCGGCGGCCAATTCCTTGATCCAGCGGTACGGGCGACGCACGAAGGCACTCGGCGACATGATGGTGATGTATTTGCCGCCGACCGCGGGCAGGATCACCGTCAGCAGGCCCATGTCGTGGAACAGCGGCAGCCAGGTGACGCCACGGGAGTTCCAGTCCAGGTTGATGGCATCGACCATCTGCAGCAGGTTGGTGCCGACCGCCCGGTGGGTGATCTCGACACCGGCCGGGGTCCGCGTGGAACCCGAGGTGTACTGCAGGTAGGCGATGTCATCGATCGCGATGTCGGGACGCACCCAGGTCTCGCCGACGCTGTCGGGAATCGCGTCCACGGCGATGATGCGCGGGCGCTGAGCGGCGGGCAGCGAGCGGAAGAACTGGCGTACCCCGGCCGCGGAGGAGCTCGCGGTCAGGATGGCCGAGGGCTCACAGTCGCCGAGCACCGCGTGCAGCCGGTCGGTGTGACCCGGCTCGTCGGGGTCGAACAGCGGCACCGAGATGGTGCCCGCATAGATCGCGGCGAAGAAGGAGATCACGTAATCGAGGCCCTGTGGCGCCAGGATCGCGACCCGGTCACCCGGGTTCGTCACCTGCTGCAGTCGAGCGGCCACCGCGCGCAGCCGGATGCCGAATTCACGCCACGTCAGTTCCTGAGCTTCGCCATCACGTTCACGCGAGTAATCGATGTAGCGGTAGGCCAGGGTGTTCGCGTCGTTCCGAGTGTGCTTCTCGACGTGATCGACCAGGGTGTGATCCTCGGGAATGCGGATGTTCCCGGTTTCATCCAGGTAGTCGTCGAAAGTCTCTTCCATTCCTTCTTCTCCTCCGAGGCACACGCAGCAAGACGGCGACATCGCCGCTGTTACCTGTGAGGCCCCGACTCGCTATCGCCCGCGGGTGCTCTACGTATAAGAGCCAGCCTGCAGTTTTTGTTGCGGTCTGCGCGGTGACCGCTATCGGCTAGATGTTCTCAAACCAGAGTCATGTTACAGAGAACAGCGGCTCACTCATCCCGCAGCAGGGGAATAACCGGCGCGAAAGCGTCCATCTGGGTGGGGAACACACCGACATAGGACATCGATGTGAGCTCCCGCACCCGTCGGATCTGCTCGGCGATCTCCTCGAATGTGCCGATGGCCACATACGGCGATTCGAGAATCTCCTCGACGGAGAGCTTCACGTCGACCTCGAGGTCGGGGTGCAGGCCACGATCGATCGCGGAAAGGGCCATTTCCGCGGTCTTCTCCCGGTCGTCGGTGATGACGATCGCGGTGATAGCCCAGTTCAGCTCGATGTCGGCGAACCGATCGCCCGCTGCTTCGCGGATCAGGTTCACCTTCTCGATGGTCTTGGACATGGTGATGCCCGAGAGCAGACCTTTGCCGTTCTTGGTGGTGACCGGAACGATCGAGATGATGTCGGCGTGCTTGGCGGCCAGGCGCAGCATCTTGGGGCCGCCGCCGCCGGTGCAGATCGGCGGACGCGGACCTTGCCGCGGCCTCGGCGTGCCCTTGATGCCATTGACCTGGTAGTGCTTGCCCTCGAAGGTGCACTCCTGGCCACGCAGCAGCACATCCAGGATGGTCAACGCCTCGTCGAGCTTCTCCAGCCGGACGCCGGGCGACTCGTAGGGCAGGCCCGCGGCGACGAATTCGTCCTGCTTCCAGCCCGCGCCGAGGCCGACCTCGAGGCGCCCCTTCGACAGCACGTCGATGGTGGCCAGATCCTTGGCAAGCACCACCGGATGCCGAAATCCATTGGCCAGCACCGACGTTCCCAGCCGAATCTTCTCGGTGGCCTGCGTCAGCGCACCGAGCGCGGCGATCGGACCGATCTGGTCACCGAGGTGATCCGGCACGACAAAGGTGTCGAAGCCGTACTCCTCGGCTTGCTGCGCCGTCTGGATGAACTTGCGGGCACCGCCCTCTTGCTTGTTTCCTTCGCCCGCGGCCGCGAAGCGGAAGTTACGCAGCGGCGTACCCAACGCGGTCAACTCACCAGCCGGTGCGGCGGCTTCTGTCATGAACTCATGCTCCTGGCTGTAAGGAAATTTCCTGCGCGCCGGCCAGCCCCCGGTCCTGGGGGCAGCAGTGCCGGCGTCGCGATCATCAGCGCACTTTACAGCGTGCTCCTGTGCGACTGACGAGGCTTCGGTATGCAAGGGTGCATCGCCCTATGGTTGGCCCGCGCCGATGTGGTCGTTCACAGCTGAACTTCTCAGGAGTGCGGCGGGTGGGGTGCCCCTTCGATGAGGCCGTTCGCCCAGTTCACCGTCCACTGTGTCGCGGTGTTTCCGTCGCCGTCGACCACGAAGCCGTTGTAGAGGCTGTGCACCGGATTGCCCGCCGCGCGAATCAGCGTCAACGTGCTGCCAACGATGTTCAGGGGGCTCAACGCCTGTCGTGGTGAGTCGCAGATCAGGTCGCCGGGTGCGCAGATCGTGTAGGTGCGGTCGGCCAACGAGCCGAAGCCGCCGGGCCGCGGACCGGTCATCGTGATTCCCGGCACGTTCACACCCTTCAACGCGACCTCCGCACCGACACCCGGTGGCGGGTTCCCGATCTGGATGGGCTGCCCGGGCGTGGTGTCGCCGGTCCGACGCCCGTCGGCGATCAGCGTCACGCCGAGCACCTGGTCGGCGGGGACCGGCCCCTTACCCGAGGCGATCTCGGAGGCGATATCGCCCGCGATGACCGCGCCCTGCGAGAAACCCGCGATCACGTAGGTGGTCAGCGGACATTCCCGATGCCGATTCGCCATCGCGTCGACCATCCGCTGCGCACCCTGGGAACGGCTGTTGTTGTAGGACTGCTGGCCGTCCGGCGGAATCGCGATCGGGTTCGAGAACTGCGCGACGTACGGGACGGTGTACACGTCCAGCCGGCCCTGCGGGAACTGGCTCTGCACGGGCCCGGAGATGTTGAGCATCAACGAGATCGGGTTGGCCGTCGGATTGTGCGGGTCGTCGTTGCTATTGGATTCCCAGGTGCCTGGCACCGAAATCATCTGAACATCCGGGCAACTGGCAGGCTGCGAGGTCGGTCGCTCCGGCGGCTTCGGTCCCGGCCCTGGTGGGCGCAATCTGCCCGCGAGCAGGTACCACAGCAGCAGCACCAGAACGATGACAAGCGCGACGATCGCGAGGAACACCAGACACCCCGCCGGTCGCAACCGGCGGGACGTCCTACCTCGGCGGGTACTCACTGGCAGTACGTCTGCTTAGCGGTATCGATGTAGATCTTTCCGGCCTGCTCGACCGGCATCTTCGCCGGATCGAAGGAAGGGTCGGATCCGGCCATCGCGTTCACGAAGGTTGTCAGGTCCTGCTCCGAGGCGCCTGCGGCGATCCCCTGGCAGACATAGGTGCCGATGCTCAGCGCGATATCCGGGCTGGAAGACGCGACGCCCTGCGACTTCAGCGCCTCGAGGAACTTCTTGTCCTTGTCGGTGAGCTTGGTGGTGTCTCCCGGCGGCGCGGCATCGGTCGGCACCGGCAGCGGGCGCTCGGGCGCCGCCGTCTCGACGGGCGTCTGCGGGGGCGGCTCAGGGGCGGGCGCCTGCTGCCCGGTGTCGCCACCCGCGCTGCTCGTTGTGGCAGGCGGCTGCGCTGCCGTCGTGGTGTGGGTCAGTGTCGGCGTGCTCGATGCCGTCGAATCATTGTCGCCGCAGGCGGCGAGCAATCCGGTGGCGGCGAGCGCCACAGCGACACCGAGTACCTTTCCACGGGTCCGATGCATGAATTCGTGTCCTCGATCTGTTCGCGAATAGGGGCGGGTCGCCCACCAGGCTAGCTGTGTCCAATTTGCGGCGCCCGCGGCACGGCGCGTTCGAAGGCTGTTTGCAGTCGACTGTCACCCCCACTCGCCACGACCCCGTCTTCCGAGCGGAGCGAGACCGAGCACTAGAGTTCGCGGCCCGTCTCGCTTCCGATCGGGCGAAGCGCATGCGACGAAGTCGCGAGTCTCGCCCGCTCGGAAGGGAGACCAAGGGGGCCGCGAACACGCAGCGCCGAAGGCGCTGCCGAAATCACAGCCCGTGTACCTCGGGTTTGCCGTCGCGTACCCGAATGAATCCGGCCTGGAAATTCTGCTGGATGCCGCCGGGAACCGTGAACTCGTCGCTGATCGGATACCCGAGCTTGCCGTTCTCGTAACCGGCGTCCTTCCAGGTATCCATGATTTGACCCGACCGGACCGCCCACACCCCCGACAGCGGGCTCCAATAGATGCTGCCGCCCTCGAACGTGCTGAAGCGGCCCAAGTCCTTCAGCGGCAGTTCCTCGGCCGCCGGGAAACCGAGCCAGCTGTTCTCGTAACCCATTTGGGCGTACTTGCCCATGATCAGCCCCTGCAGCTGGTGTACGCCGGTCTGCCGGCTGTAGTAGTACGCGCCGTTCTCGAAGGCCTGCACCGCGCCGTCCCTGCTCGGCGTCTTGACCTCCGGTGCGGTCGGATAGCCAACGAGACCGCGCTCGAAGCCCCGCTTGCCCCACTCGTCGAGGATCGCTCCGCGCACCACCTGGGCGCCGGTCTGCGGGGTCCAGTAGAGCGAACCGTATTCGAAGGCCTGGAACCGGCCGCGGCCGTCGGGTAGCCCGCGCTCGTCGCCGATCGGCAGTCCGACCGCACCGAGCGCGGCCTGGTAACCACCACCGATCATGCCGCCGACGGGATGTGCGCCGGTCGCCTGCGAATAGAACACCCGGCCGGACCGGAAGTCTTGGGCCACACCACCGTCCACTTGGTATTCGGCGGTGACACAGTCTCCGAGCCAACCGTTGGCGTTTGCCACCGCGGCGATCGCACCGCCGGCCTGGCAGGGCGCGTTGCCCGGGTCGACGCCGAGCGCGGCGGCGGCCTGCGGCCAGGACTGACGCATCTCGAAATCCCAGTACGGCCACGAATGGGTGCCGGAGGGGCGGTAGTTCACCTGGGCCGGGATGGTCAGCTTGCCCAGTTTGGTGACGAAGTTCTGCGAAGTGAGCCGCGACAGGATCTCCAGACCCATGCCCGTGACGTTGGTGCTCATCCAAGGCATGCTCGCCACCTGGTCGAACGGCCCGGTCGCGCCGCTGCCGCTGGACACGTACAGGCTGATCCCCTTCAACTTATCCGCCAGTGCGTACGGGTCGTGGCCCTCCCACTCCGGGCTGGTCGGCGGACCCCACATCGCGGTGGAGTCGAACCCGCCCGCATCGCGCATGGCGAACTGGATGGCCTGCGGCATACCGAGGGTGGTCGTGGTGAGGAAGCCGGAATACGACGCGGCGTACTTGACAAAGTTCGGGTTGCGCGCGGCCAGGAACATCGCGGCCGTGCCGCCCATCGAAAGGCCTTCTATGCCACGGACATCCGTGGCTCGCCACTGGCTCTCCAGCAGTGGCGGAAGTTCCTTGGTGAGAAAGGTCTCCCACTTGTAGTTGTGGCCGTTGTTCGGCTGCAGCCAGTCGGAATAGAAGCTGGACTGGCCGCCGACCGGCAGCACAACGGTGACGTTTTTGTCGGCGTAGAAGTCGGCGGCGCCCGCGTCCTTGGTCCAGCCGCTCTCGTCATCGGTGGCACGCAGACCGTCGAGCATGAACAGCAGCGGGAACCTGGCCTCCGGGCGGGTGTTCCAGTCCCTGGCGAGCAACAGCTGCACTTGGACGGGTGCGGCCATCGACGGTGAATTGATCCACAGGGCGACCCGACGGTCGCTGAACCACACCATCCGCTGCACCGTCGCGTCGGCCAGCGCAGTGACAGCGGGCTCGGGCTGCGCGGTTGCGGGCGCGGTCAGCGGCGATAGTCCGGCGACCAGTGGCAGCGCCACAGCGGTGGCGAGCAGCGCAAGCCGCCCACGAGCCGGGCGAGCGCCGCAGCGCCCGCGTCTGCCCCATCTGCCGCCCGTAATCCCTGCCACAAGTGTTTTCTACCCCTGCACGGGCGGTCTTCCTGGGAGGACGCGCGGGAGCAAACCGTTTGGTCGGGGCAGCGCGCTCCTCCTGAGAACACAAACGGCGCTGCCCACTTCCGATCGGAAGTGGGCAGCGCCGGTCTGTGTAGGACTACTGAATCACCAGCCGCCGGTGGCATCCAGGATGCCGTTGCGGGACTTGAACAGCTCGCTCTCCCAGTACTTCCACGAGTGGGTGCCCTGAGCCGGGAAGTCGAACTGGGCCGGGATCTTCAGCGTGGCAAGACGGGCCTGGAAGGCGCGGGTGTTCACCAGCGACAGCGCCTCGAGTGCCATCGCGTTGCCGGTGTTGAACACACCGACCGCCGAGGCAGGCCGGTCGTGCTGACCCGGGAGGCCGCTGGCCGCCGAGATGTACATCGGCAGGCCCTTGAGCTGCGGCGCGAACACGAACGGATCCATCCGCAGCCACGCAGGGCTCCACGGCGCCGCCATCGAGTCGACGTTGAAGCGGCCCGCGTCCAGCATCGCGACGCGGATCGCCTCACGCATGCCCGGCGCGGAGATGTTCAGGTAGCCGGAGTAGGACGCGGCGTACTTGAACATGTCGCGGTGGTAAGCGGCGAGGGCCAGCGCGGCGCTGCCACCCATCGAGAGGCCCGCGACCGCATTGTTGGTGCGGGAGACGCCGTAGCCCTCGAGGAAGGCCGGGAGCTCCTTGGTCAGGAAGGTCTCCCACTTGTAGGTGGTCTTCTGGCCGTTGGTGTTACTCGGCGCGTACCAGTCGGTGTAGAAGCTCGACTGGCCGCCGACCGGCATGATCAAGGAGATGTTGTCGTTGCCGAACTGCTGCAGCGCATTCGTCTCGAACGACCACGCATTGCGGTCGTCGCGAGCACGCAGGCCGTCGAGCAGGTACAGCGCCGCGTTGCCGCCGCGCGCCGCCCACTGGACCTGGACCTTGATCGGACCCATGACCGAGGGGACCATCAGGTCCTCGAAACCACCCGCGGGGGCGCGCAGCACGGGGCTGTGCGCCGGTGCGGCCGTGGCAACGGTCGGGACCGCCACTCCGGCGGCGATCGGTAGCGCTAGTGCTGCGGCACCGACAGCCAGAATTCGATTACGCCAACCGCGAGGGGTGACTCGCCGTCCCGTGCTTCTCTTCGGGCCGGCCGCCCTGCCGAAACGCATGAATCCTGCTCTCTTTCTGCTGTGGTGGTGCCGCCCGTAGCCCGTAAAGGCCGGGCAACACCCGTGCTTCGAACGAGACGCACGTCACACTCGAGCCGGATCCCGACATTCCGACACAAAAAGACGGCGCTACAACGATCTGGTCACACTTGCGCTCGCTGGACGATATTCGACGCTCGAAGCCTTAGCAAGGCCGAGGCAACCGAGTGACCGAAATCCGCCCATACACAACCTGTGATCGTGCGGTGACCCTATCGCGTTCGGTCGGAGATGTCGTCCCCGAGTCGGAATTCACCCCAGATTGGCACTCAGATCGGGCAGCATCTTGAACACTTGGTCCTGCCAGTAGTGCCAATTGTGTACGCCGACCGGCGTGTAGTCGAAGTACACATTGGTGGGGCCGAGCGAGTCCAAACGCATCTGGAAGGCGCGGGTATTGGCGAGCGCGATCGTCTCCAGCGCCATCGCATTGCTGAGGTGATAGGCGTCGATCGGACTGTTGATCACGTCACGCGGGCCGCTCTGGCCGGTGCCCGCGGCAATCCAGAGCCGTGTTCCATTCGCGCGTAACAACGGCGCGAACATGAACGGGTCATTGCGCAACCAGCGCGGATCCCACGGCGGGCCCCACATGGCGTCGATGTTGTATCCGCCCGCGTCGAGCAGCGCCAGCCGCAGGCCCTCCTTCATGCCGGGCGCGGAGATATTCAGGTAGCCCGAATACGAACCGGCATACCGAAATTGATCCGGGTGATAGGCGGCGAGCGCGAGCGCGGCGCTACCGCCCATCGACAACCCGAACACGCCGTTACCGTTCGGGTTGAAGCCGAGCCGATCGCGCATCGCCCAGCGCAGATTCTCGGTCAGGAACGATTCCCAGGCATAAGTGCGCTGCTGGCCGTTGGTGTTGCTCGGCGCGATCCAGTCCGAGTAGAAGCTGGACTGACCGCCGACCGGCATCACCACATTGATGTTCCACTGCGGCAGCACCTGGGAGATCTCGGTGTCGATCTCCCAGCCGCTGAGGTCGTTGCGGGCGCGCAGGCCGTCGAGCGCATAGACGACGCGGTCGGTGTTGCCATCGGCGGCGCGGAAAATCCTGGTCTTGATCGGGCCCATGCTGGAGTCGACCCAGAAGTCGAATCCGGCCGGGTTGAAGCTCGCCGCGGCCGGTGCGGCGAGGTCGGTGGCCGTGATCCCGAACGGCAAGGCCAGCGCGAAGGCAACGCCTGCGACGGACCGACGTAACCACCTACGGCGACCACCGTGCCTATCGGCTTCGAGCATGCGCCCGCGCTTTTCGGCAACATCGCCGCACACCTCGTCTGATCGCATCGATTCGACCTTTCGCCCGTGCGATCACCGTTGACCGCAACTGTCGTGCATGAGGATCGACATTTGGCACCGATGGCTCCCCATAGGCTGAATGCCTCGGCGCTACCGCTCTTCTATAGGCAGTTATTCGAAGCAAACCCCGCTGAAAACGCGCTGCGAGACCGGATCGTGATGAAACCAGAGATTTGCCGACACCAACCGGCGATCGCGGCAGGGCGACGCGTCGCATCACCGAAATTCTTCCTACAGCAACCAATCAGACAACACCGCGAAGAAGCATAATTCAGGCAAATGCAAACGGACCGCCCCGCACCGAAGAGGTGCGGGGCGGTCCGTTGTGGTGAACGTCAGCCGATGTTGGCGGACAGGTCAGGAGCCATCCGATATACCTCGTCCTGCCAGTTGTTCCAGGCGTGGATCCCGAACTCCGGGAAGGAATAGACGACGTTGGACGCGCCGAGCGATGCCATCCGCACTTGGAAGGCCCGGGTGTTGATCAACGCCAAACTCTCCAGTCCCATGCCGGTGAGGGTGTTGAAGCTCGGCGGATCGGTCGCGCCCGGCCTGCCACTGCCCGCGGCGACCCACAGACGGGTCCCGTTCCCGATCAGTCGCGGCGCGAACACGAACGGATCCATCCGCAGCCACTGCGGGCCCCACGGCGGCGCCATCGAGTCCACGTTGTAGCCGCCCGCGTCGATCATGCCGGCCCGGATGGCTTCACGCATGCCCGGCGCGGAGTTGTTCAGGTAGCCCGAGAACGAGCCGGCGAAGCTGAACTGATCCGGGTGATAGGCGGCCAGCGTCAGTGCCGCGCTGCCACCGGTCGACAGGCCGAAAACGCCGTTGCGGTTCGGATTGAAGCCGAGTCGGTCGCGCAGCGCCCGGCGCAGGTTGTCGGTCAGGAAGGTCTCCCACTGGTACCGGTAGCTCTTACCCGGGCCACCGCCGAGCACATTCATGGCGCCCGATCCGGAGGACGGTCCGGCACCCGCGGAAACACCGAAGAACTCGCTCGGCGCATTCCAGTCGGCGTAGAAGCTCGACTGACCGCCGACCGGCATGACCACGTTGATGTTCATGCCCGCCAGCGTCTCGGCGACGTTGGTTTCGATCTCCCAGCCGTTCAGGTCCTCGCGGGCACGCATGCCGTCGAGCGCATAGACGACGCGATTGGTGTTGCCGTTCGCGGCGCGCAGGATCCGCGTCTTGATCGGACCCATACCGGAATCGACCCAGAAGTCGAACGCGGCGGGGTTGAATGCCGCCGATGCGGTCGCGCCGCCGCCCGTGATAGTGGTCCCCAGCGGTAACAGCAGGGCGAGCGCTGCTCCGAGAGCCCAGGTGCGCACCCGAGAACCGGGGGTTGCTGAGCTACCGGGCCTACGTTTCCAGCGCGGATTTCGCATTCGACTAGACCTTTCGTTCGGACGACCGGTCAGCAAATGGCAAGCAATCTCGACCAGCCCCTCCATTGGACATACAGGCGGAGAATCCGCCGAAATCGGACGTTTCCACCTGCTTGCATGTTCTACGTGTATCAATCGCCAACGAATGCTTCTATGTTGCTGGAAAGTGATCCGAGCCACAAGAACTACAGGTTCGTCGCAGCACATTCGTTGTCAACCGGGGTTGAGGACGGGCCGGAAAAACAAGAAGACCGCCCGGTGCGCAGGGCACCGAGCGGTCTACGTTGTGCGATATCAGCCGATGTTCGCGGAGAGGTCCGGGATCATGCGGTAGACCTCGGACTCCCAGTTGTGCCAGTTGTGGATACCGACGGACGGGAAACTGTAGGTCACGTTGTTCGCACCGAGCGTCATCATCCTGACCTGGAAGGCCCGAGTGTTGACCAATGCGAGCGCCTCGAGCGGTGTGCCCTGCAGGATGTCCAGCGGCGCTCTCGCGTCGGAGGGACCAGGCAGCGCGCTACCGGCGGCGACCCAGAGCCTGGTGCCGTTCGCGATCAATCGAGGTGCGAAGACGAACGGGTCCATCCGGAGCCACTGCGGGCCCCACGGCGGCGCCATCGCGTCGATGTTGTAGCCACCCGCGCTGATCATGGCCACTCGCAGCGCCTCGCGCATACCCGGCGCGGAGATGTTCAGGTAGCCCGAATACGAACCGGCGTAACGGAACTGGTCCGGGTGGTACGCGGCAAGCGTCAGCGCGGCACTGCCGCCCATGGACAGACCGAACACGCCGTTGCCGTTCGGGTTGAAGCCGAGTCGATCCCGCAGCGCCCAACGCAGGTTGCTGGTGAGGAAGGTTTCCCACTTGTAGGTGTTGTTCTTACCCAGCGTCTCGTTCCAGCCCGAGGAACCCGTCATCGCGGACCCGGACGAGGAGCCGTTGGCCGATCCCGACGAACCGGTGTTGATGCCGAGGAAGTTGCCGGGCGCGTTCCAGTCCGCGTAGAAGCTCGACGGTCCGCCCACCGGCATGACGACGTTGATATTCCACTTGGTGAGCTCGCGGGCGACCTCGGTCTCTGCCTCCCAGCCGCTGATGTCACCACGGGCCCGCATGCCGTCCAGCGCGTACACCACGCGTCCGGTGTTGCCGTCCGCGGCGCGGAAGATCCGCGACTTGATCGGGCCCATCGAGGAGTCGACCCAGAAGTCGAACGCATCGGGATTGAACGCTGCCGACGCGGTGGCGCCAGGTCCTGCCACCGACGCCCCGAGCGGTAGCAAAACAGCCAGCGACATCAGCACCGACCGCTTGAGCCAGGAACCGACTCTGTGGGATCTCAGACGTCCACTCTGGGTCTTACGCCCGATAACGCCTCGCATCTGTTTGGACCCTTCCTTCTTACGACCGAATTTCGGCCGCTCTGACGGTGACCGCCGGTTTTCGCCCATCACGAAGGGAACGCCACCGGCGGGCGTACCGTCGCAGCCTAGCGCGTCATCGATGCATGGGCGTTATCAAAAAGTGATAAAGCGGCGTACGCCACTCTGTTTGCCTCATCCGATGAAACCACTGAGCCCACGGTGATCCGTGGGCCCAGTGTGACTACGAGAATATGATCACCGCGGCGGCTGCGGGAAAGGATCGACCAGATTGCAGCGCTGGATCTCGTACCTCGGCACGCGATCAATGCGGTACTTGGCGAACTTCACGGCGTGCAGCAGGTTGTGCTTGAAGCGGTCCAAGGTGAGCGGATCGCGGTAGGAGATCATCAAGGCCTCGGTGTCCGGGCAGGTCATCGCGGTGCGCGCCTGGGTGACCCACTTCTCGTCCAGGTACCACGGCATCCACGGCTTCTTGTCGACCATGCCGGTTTCCACGATGACCCAGTCCGGATACAGAGCCTTGTCGTGCCCGATACGGCCGTCGGTCAACCGGTCGGTGTGCGCGGCCAGCGGATAGGCCAGGCCCATCTGGTCGATCACGCGCACATTCAGCGGAACGTTCATGCTCGTCATTCCCAGGTTCAGGAAGTAGACGGTATGCCCGGCGCCGCCGTCGGGGATCGGCTGTGGCGGCGGTGCGATGTACCAGAACATGAACGACGGCGAATTCAACAGCAGGCCGCCGTTGGGATTGGCGGCGATGTCGTTGACCATCGGCCGGATGCGCGGATAGTCCAAGTAGTCCTCGGCCAGGATCGGATGGTCGTGGCCGGTGTTGAGCACGTAGTAGACGCGCTCATCGACAATGCCCGACGAACTGATCTTGGTCCCGGTCTTGATGGCGGTGGTGTTGGCGGCGAACAGCGCCCAACCCGCGGTGCCGACCAACGCGAACAGGATCACCGCGAAGGACCAGTCCGTGGCCGACATCGACCGCAGACCACCTTCTGGCAGCCGGATCGGCACGACGGCGACCGGCAGCAGCAGGCAGAACAGCTGCGGCAGCAGCATCCGGCCGTGCATGAAGTCGCCACCGACGCGCAGCGCGTACACAGTCAGAACGAAACCGCTACCAAGCATGAGCGCGACCACCGCGCTCGGCGAGCGCAGCCATTCGCGCACCCGGTGCACCGTCCAGCCGCGCTGTTGTTCGGGGGCCGTGTGCGGGCCGATCTCGCGCACTGCGACAGGGGTCGCGCCGCGCGCCGCGACGACGCCCGCGGCGAGCAGCACCAGCAGCGGCACCCACAGGTAATAGGGACCGACCAGGTCCCACAGGTATTTGAAGCCCTGCCCCCACTTCGCGCCGCCCGCGTCCTTGGCGACGGCGGTGTTCGGGTAGGGCAGGCCGTAGTAGCCCATCCGCCAGATCTGGTAGCCCATCGGGACAATACCGGCGGCCGCAACGATCAACGCGCGCAGCACAATCGGGCGCAGCCGGGTCTGCGGCATCGGCGCGCAGAAGATCATCGCCAACGCCAGTCCGCCGACCAGCGTCATCTCGGGACGAATCAGCGGCGCGAGTCCGGCGAGGAACACCAGCCCGAAGAGACCGGGCAGCCGCACCCGCTCGGCCTGGCTCCACCGGATCATCAGCCACCACAGCAGACCGAGCCAGCAGATGACCAGACCGCTCTCCAGTCCGGAGGAGGCGTAGTCGCGGGCCGGCGGAATCGCGATGTAGACCAGCACGCCCGCGGGCAGCAGCAGCGCGGACTCGGTGCCGCCCCACAGTCGCGCCGTACCGAGCATGGCGAACACGATCGCGGCCATCGACACCGTCAGCGCGACACCGAGGACTACATATTCGAGCCTGGCCTGGGTGAGCCAGCTGAAGAACCAGACCAGATAGGTCCATGCCGTGCTGGTGTTGGTTTCGACGCGCTCGCCCGCGTTGAAGACCGGTCCGTTGCCTGCCAGCAGGTTTCGCACCGTACGCAACACGATCAAGCCGTCGTCGGCGATCCAGCGCCGTTGCCATGCGCCGGTCGCGAACAGGACAACAGTGAGCGCCATCCCACCGACGAAGATGGCTCGGGATAGCTTCGCGTACCGCAACGCCGAGCGAGCCGGCCCTTCGGCCGGCTCCTCGGTCACGTATTCCGCTCGCTCCACACCCTCTACCAATATCTCATCAGGTGAGATAGACAGCGACACCTACCGCTCCGATCCAGGCGATTGCGAGGAACTGGAGGATGCGGTCCCCCAGCGCGATCTCTTCGGGTTCACCGGCCTCGCCGCCATCGACGTCGACCGCATAACGCAGGATTGCGATGGTAAACGGAATCATCGAGATTGCGAACCAATTGGTGTCCTTCAGGTTGTCCTGTTGGAACGCCCAGAGCCCGTAGAACACCACCACCGCGGTCGCGGCGAGCGTCCAGATGAAGCGCAGGTAGGTCGGCGTGTAGTACTCGAGCGACTTGCGGATCTTGGCGCCGGTCCCCAACGCGATCTGCAGTTCGGCGTAGCGCTTGCCCGCCGCCATGAACAGCGAACCGAACGCCATGATCAGCAGGAACCATTGCGAGAGATCAATCTCCGCGGCCGCGCCACCGGCGACGGCGCGCAGCAGGAAGCCCGAGGACACGATGCAGATGTCCAGCACGGCCTGATGCTTGAGACCGAGGCAATAGGCCAGCTGGATGCCGATGTACACCGCCATCACGACGGCGAGGTGCCACGACGCCAGGAACGATCCGGCGATCGACGCGATGAGCAGCACCGCAGCCAACATGTAGGCCAGGTTCACCGGGACGACGCCCGCGGCGATCGGCCGGAACTGTTTGGTCGGGTGCGCCCGGTCGGCTTCCACGTCGAGCGCGTCGTTGACGAGGTAGATGCCGGAGGCCGCCATGCAGAACACCACGAAGGCGATCCCGACAGGGGCGAGCACGTCCACCTCGGTGGCCGAACCCGCTGCCAGTGGCGCGGCGAGCACCAGGACGTTCTTGACCCACTGTCGCGGCCGAACGGCCTTGATCAACCCGCCGGCCAGCGTCTTGGGCGGGCCCTTGACAACAGCCTCGGCTAGGTCGGCGCTGGTCGGCTCTTCACTCATGTCAACCAAGGCTCTTTCTTGTCCGGTCACTAGCGAGTCTCTTTTCGGCGGCAAGCACAACAGCGGCGGACGCGGCACCGAGCGCGGATCCGGCGAGCACGTCGGAGGGATAGTGCACTCCGAGCACAACCCGGGAGAGCAACATCGGTGGAACGAGCACCGCAGGCAAGGGTAGCCCGGTCAGTTTCCCGAGCAACACCGCCGCTGCCGTGGTCGAAGTCGCGTGCGAGGACGGGAAACTCAATTTGCTCGGCGTAGACACATTGACCTGCACCGATGGGTCGTTCGGGCGGGGCCGCCGCACGACCCGCTTGATCACGATCGAGGCGGCGTGCGCGCCGACGGCACCCACAGCGACCCCGGCCCACTGCCTGCGGCGCGGCTTGTCCGCGACCCAGCCGACGGCGGCGATGCCGACCCAGCCCAGCGCGTGCTCACCGAAGTGCGACATGCCGAGGGCTGCCTTGACGACAGAGGGGTTGCGGCCGATCGTCGACTGCACCGCATTGAGGATGGCGACCTCGGGCGGTGCGGTTGCGGTGTCGGGCGCGGTTTCGGGCGCGACGCCGTTGGCGGAGTGTCCGTTCGTGCTGCGCAACGCCTCGTTCACCGCCGCACTGTCACTTGCACCGATGCTCACTGCTGCTCGCCTTTCGTGTCGCCGATACCGAAAGCGTTCTCCCACGCGGAGGTACTGGTCAGCTGCGGATGGGCGGCGCGGTAGCGCTGCTGCATCTCCGGGAAGCGAGCGGCCAGTTCCTTGCGCAGGCGCATGGCTTCCTTGAACAGGCCGAGGGCCTGACGCGGATCGCGCTTGCGGTAGACAACGCCGCGACCGTCGGCGGTGGTGACGGTGACACCGTCGACCTGCGACAGCAGGAACCACCGCGCATCCAGGGTCGGCACATTCAGCTGCGGGCGCTCGTGATGCTCGGAATGCGCGGGCCGCACGCTGTGTACCAGGCCCTTGGCGAGCCGGACCACCTTGGCGATCGGGTTGGCGGGCTCGCCGACCGCGCCGACGCCGATGTGGCTGGCCAGCGGCAGGTCGGTGGACGAGGGCAGGATCACCGCGTCCGGGTACTGCTTGCGCAACTCGTGCACCGCGCCGAGGGCGCTCGGCAGCAGCTGGAACAGCCGCTCCGGGCCGGCCAGGAAGTCGCGAATCGCCAGGTTCTGGATGGCGACCGTCGAATACTCCAGGCACAGCAGGTGTTTCATGGTCGCCTTGACGGTGTTCACCACCATCCCGCGGCCATTCCCCGGCATGTGCAGCGAGGCGACGACCAGGCGGTTGCGCAGGTGGAAGTACGCCTGCCAGTCGATGGCGTCGTCCTTGTCGCTCCAGGCCATGTGCCAGACGGCGGCACCGGGCAGGGTGACCGTCGGGTATCCGGCGGCGCGAGCGCGCAGACCGTATTCGGCATCGTCCCACTTCAGGAACAGCGGCAGCGGCTGGCCGAGTTCCTCGGCGACCTGACGCGGGATGACGCAGGTCCACCAGCCGTTGAAGTCGACGTCGATGCGCCGATGCAGCAGCTTGGAGTTGTCGCGGTCCTTCAGCGGGTACTTCGAGAAGTCGTGGTCGTACTCGACGTTCGGCGCCGCGGTCCACATGAAGATGCCGCGGTCGACGACCTCGCCCATAACGTGCAGGTGTGAGCGCTCCTGCAGGTTGAGCATCTGCCCGCCGACGAGGACCGGCGACTTGGCGAAACGGGCGAAGGCCAGCGCGCGCAGGATCGAGTCCGGCTCGATCTCGATGTCGTCGTCCATATAGACGATGTACTGGGCGTCGGTGGTTTTCAGCGCCTCGTACATCACCCGGCTGTAGCCGCCGGAGCCGCCGAGATTGGGCTGGTTGTAGATGGCGAGCCGATCGCCGAGCACCGCGGCGGCCTCGGTGAAGCCGGGCTCGTCGACCACCTTGCGGGTGCCCTGATCGGGGATGATGACGGCTTTGATCTTCTCGAGCACCAGCGGATCGGCGCCGAGGGCGCCGAGGGTCTTCACCGCGTCGGTCGGCCGGTTGAAGGTGGGCATGCCGACCGCGATGCTGCCGTCACCGGGCGCCTCGATCGGGGCGTACCAGCCGCCCGCCAGCAGCGTGACCGCCGTGTCGGTGGTGATGTCGAACCAGATCCAGCCGCCGTCCTCGAACGGGCCGAGATCGGTCTCGAATTCGACGTGCACCGACTCGGTACCCGGCGCGACGGCGAACTCCTTGCCCTGCACGTGGATTCGCGAGCCGTCCGCCTTCGAGCGGTAGACGTCTACGCGGCCGTGCCCGGCCAGCTCCAGCCGCAGCACCACCGATTCCAGGATGCTCCAGCGCCGCCAGTAGCTCGCGGGCAAGGCGTTGAAGTAGGTGCAGAACGACACCTCGGACTCCGCGCCCACCGAAAGGGAGGTGCGGGTGGTGGCGTGCGCACGCCTGGCGTTGGTCGAGGACTCCTCGACGTAGAGGGTGCGCACGTCCAGTGGCTCACCCGGCCGGGGCAGGATGATGCGCTGCAGCAGCGACTTGGCGCGGGTTTCGGTGGTCATATCTTCCAAGATCGACTGGGAGGTCATTCGTTGCTTTCGGTGTCAGTGCGGGACACCCGCACCCGGTCGGCTTCGATGAGCCGAGCTTCGCGATTGTGACTCATCTACGCCTCGTCCACGAGCTGCTCGCCCGACTCCAGGTGCGGCCGCAGCACATTGTCGAACATGCTGAGCGCGCTTCCGATGGCCATGTGCATGTCAAGGTACTGATAGGTGCCGAGGCGACCACCGAAAAGGACCTTCTCCGATGCGGTTTCCTTCTTGGCGAGGGCGCGATAAGCGGTGAGCTTGGCGCGGTCCTCCGGCGTGTTGATCGGGTAGTACGGCTCGTCGCCGGTCTGCGCGAAGCGGGAGTACTCGCGCATGATCACGGTCTTGTCGTTCGGGTAGCTGTCGCGCTCGGGGTGGAAGTGGCGCGGCTCGATGATGCGGGTGTAGGGCACGTCCGCATCGTTGTAGTTCATCACCGAGGTGCCCTGGTAGTCACCGGTCGGTAGCACCTCGGTCTCGAAATCGATGGTGCGCCAGCCGAGTTCGCCCTCGCTGTAGTCGAAGTAGCGATCCACCGGTCCGGTGTAGACGACCGGGGCGTCCGGGTTCTCGGCGCGGATCTGCTCGCGCACGTCGAACCAGTCGGTGTTCAGCCTGACCTCGATCAGGTCGGAGGTGGCCATATTGGCCAGCCACTTCGTGTAGCCCTCCTTGGGCAGACCCTCGTAGGTGTCGTTGAAGTAGCGGTTGTCGAAGGTGTAGCGCACCGGCAGGCGGGTGATGTTGCCCGCGGGCAGTTCCTTCGGATCGGTCTGCCACTGCTTGGCGGTGTAATCGCGGACGAACGCCTCGTAGAGCGGGCGGCCGATCAGCGAGATCGCCTTTTCCTCGAGGTTCTGCGCGTCCTTGGTATCGACCTCTGTCGCTTGTTCCGCGATCAGCTTGCGCGCCTCTTCCGGCGTGAAGTAGCGACCGAAGAACTGGGAGATCAGGCCGAGGCCCATCGGGAACTGGTAGGCCTGCCCCTTGTGCATCGCGAAGACCCGGTGCTGGTAACCGGTGAACTCGGTGAACTGGGTCACGTAGTCCCAGACCCGCTTGTTCGAGGTATGGAACAGGTGCGCCCCGTATTTGTGCACCTCGATACCGGTTTCCGGCTCGGGCTCCGAGTAGGCGTTGCCACCGAGGTGGTAGCGGCGGTCGATCACAAGCACCCGCTTGCCGAGCAGGTTGGCGGCGCGTTCAGCGACGGTCAGCCCGAAGAATCCGGAGCCGACGACGATCAGATCGAACTGTGAGGCGGAGGGGACGGAGTTACCCGAGGACGATGCGGCGGTCACGGGAGCCCAGCGTATCGGAAGTCTCCGCGCTGTCCTGGCGGAGTCACCGGGCCGGCTGAGCGGCGCGGCTCTGGCCGGTGGTTTCACACCGAGCGACCTGCGAACAGTCGCTACGGCGCCATCCGGATTTCGCCGAAAGTTTGCCGAAACGGCGCCATATGACCGCAACAACGCCGCTCTTACATCCGTTCGAGCCGTGGCACCGGCCTAGGCGGACATTTTCCGATGCCCGCCGACGGCTTCGCACACTTACCAGCGAAAGTATCCGCACAGACCGTCATCAGTCCGGGAAGCCGACCTCTACTTCGAGATCGGCGCGCTCGGTGTACATGCGCCAATAGTGTTCGCCCAATTCGTCATTGCTCATTCTGGCGATCTCGACGCCCGGCGGCACCAGTTCGGGATGCTCGTCGACGATGCGTTCGGCTTTGCTGTTGCTGATCAGTACGCCGATATTGAGCAGCCCGATGTAGATGCCGGTGTCGGCGAGTTCGGCTCGGAGCTGCTGGAGGTAGGTGCGCTGCGCACCGAGGATGATGCCGAAGTTGGACAGGTAGGGCATCGGGTGCCGGTCCGAGGACCCGGACGAGTAGAGCAGGGTCCCTTCGCCGCGCTCGATCATCGCCGGCGCGAGTGCGCGGGTCATCCATATCGGTGAGTACAGCTTCAATTCGAGCGGGATGCGCAGACCGGCGGCGTCGACGTCCAGCGTGGTCGGGATCCGGTCGGCCATGTCGCCCGCCGCGCCGTGCAGCGCGACGTCGATCTGTCCGAACCTGCTGGTGACGTCGTCGACCACACGCCGCAGCTGCGCTTCGTCGGTGAGGTCCGCGGGAAAGGCGGCAGCCTCGATTCCTTCCGCCGCCAACTCTTCGACGTGCTGCTTTGCCTTGTCCGGATTCCGGCCGATCACCGCGACGCGGAAGCCCTCGCGCCCGAACCGCCGCCCGGTCCCCATGCCGAGCCCGGGCCCGAACCCGAAAATCGCGATTGTCTTCGTCATGCCACTACCTCACTAAGTTGAGCCATGGTTCAAGTTCCATCAGACGGTAGCATTAACTTGAACCTATGCTCAAGATAAATCGGACGCCGGATTTGTAGGATCGGCAAATGCCCGTGGACAAGCCGTTACGCAGTGACGCCCGCCGCAACCGGGACGCGCTCGTGACCGCTGCCAGGGAAGTGTTCGAAGAACGCGGTCTCGACGCGCCCTTGAAGGAGATCGCCGCCCGAGCCGGCGTCGCCATCGGCACCCTCTACAACCGCTTCCCCACCCGCGATGACCTCATCGCCGCCGCTGTCGAAGACCGCATAGAGGCGGGCGGGCGCATCGCCGAACAGGCCATCGCCGTCGACGACCCGTGGGACTCCTTCACCTACCTGGTCGAGAAGGTGTGCGAACTCCAAGCAGGCGACCGCCTGCTCAGCGACCTGTCCCTGCGCGCGGCCCCCAGCGCGGCCATCGCGCACGCCCAGGAATACGGCCACGGCCTGATGCGCGAAATCATCACCCGTGCACAACAAGCCGGCGTCCTGCGCTCCGACTGGGTCCTCGAAGACATCGCCTTCATCACCTGGTCCCACACCCGCATAGTCGAAGCCACCGCCCACATAGCCCCCGACGTCTGGCGCCGCCACCTGGCCCTGGTCCTCGACGGCCTCCGCGCCTCCGCCGCCCACCCACTCCCGGTCCCCCCGATCACCGAAGACCAACTGATGCAGGCGATGCGCGGCTGAGCGAACAGACAAGATCAGTACGGCCACGTGATCCCGACAAGGCCACCGACCATGCCCAGCCGGGCTGTGACGGAACAGCAGGATCGCGCCGAGGTACCAGCGGAACGCGGCCACTCCGCCGAGCCCGACCAGCCCGATAACCACGCCGACAGCGCCGATCAGTCCGACGATCAACGCATCATTCGCCGCCACTCGCCGGGTTAGTAGGCCGGGTCGTCCAGGAGTGGAATGGGGCGACGAGGGAGTGCCGCTGTCCAGCGGGCGGTGTAGCTCGATGCTGCGGTGAGGAAGGTGGCGAGGGGGAGAATTGTTGCGGTCAGGCTGGCGAGCCAGTCTTGGTGTACGAGGGCGGTGAGGGCTCCGACAAGACCGAATGTCGACTTGATGGCGTCGGTGGAGCGGGCTCCTTCCGGGAACCAGTGGATGCCGTAGCTGGATTCGTAGCCGCTGAGCCAACAGACAAGGGCGGCAAGACCGATGACGACCATCAGGCCTGCGGCGACGATCAGGGTGTAGCGACCCGTCTCGTCTCGGCGCAGCAGCAGGATCGCGCCATAGATCAGCGCGAAGGCCAGGATCAGGGCGCCGAGGGTCGCGAAGATAGTGAGGGAGTTGTCGTATTTGCCTGGGTCGCTGCGGAATGCGTTCAGCAGCACGCCGGCGCCGATCAGGTTGCTTGCGCCGACGATCAAGCCGAGGACTCCGGCCGTCGTCGCCATCACTCCGCTCGGTTCGGACCACGGGGCTACACCCGGATTCACAGTGGCGTCCACAGCTCGACCGTAGTCGTTGATCGGGTTCCAGTCCCTGCATCGGACCGGCTGACGTAGCCCGCGTATTCGCGATCAGCAATCAGAAGTCGGCCGCATCGGCACTGTCGCGCATCCGCAGGCCGAGCAGCCGGTCAAGGTAAGCGCAGCCGCTCCGGGGGCGGAGCTACGGCACATCACCTCGAACTGACCGGACCCGCGCGCTGCCGCCCACGCCCAAGCCGAAGGTGCCCGCATGTCACGTGACATGCGGGCACCTGATTTGTGTTGCGGCCGACTCGATTCCGGCTACCGCAGCCGGGTATCGGCATAGACCTTCATCGCGTCGCGCACGAATTCGGCTGTGCCCTTGCCGTGTACGTCGTAGTTGGCCCTGAAACGCGGGTCGGCGACGTACATTTCACCGAGTCCGGTGAAATAGTCGGCTCCTGGGCGCGTACCCTGCGTGGCGACGCCCAGCCAGTCGTAGTGCCGTTGCACGATCGCCTGGACCTCGGCGCTGTCGGGGGCGAGCCCGGCATCACGTGTCCTGCCGTAGTCGGCGGCGATGTCCAGGTGTGTCTGTTGAAACGCCTCCTTATCGGCGTCGCTCATCGAACGCCACCAGCGGTCGCCACTTTCGTAGGCGTCCTTGCCCCAGCGTTCGATCACCTCATCCTTGTACTTGGTGTGGTCGAAGCCGTCGAAAACTTCTGCTGCCATGAGTTGTTCACCTCGTTCCGTCTTGTGCAGCGTGGTGGTCACCGATTCGATCTGGCGCCGGATCCGATCCTGTTCCTGCCGTAGCAGTTCCAGGTGCGTGCGCAGTGCGGCGGCGGTGTCCTGTTGTCCGGCAAGGACTTCGGCGATGGCAGGGAGGCCGAGGCCGAGTTCTCGCAGCAGCAGGATGCGTTGCAGCCGCACCAAGGAGTTCTGGTCGTAGTAGCGGTATCCGTTGGCGCCGATTCGGCTGGGCGGCAGTAGCCCGAGCTGCCCGTAGTGGCGCAGTGTCCGGCTGGTGGTGCCTGTCGCCTTGGCCAGGTCCTGGATGGACCATTCGCCGGTGCGGGTGCCCGCTGTCATGACCTTTATCCCTTCTTTCTCGTCGGTACAACCAGTTTGCAAGTTGACGCTACGTCAAGGTCAACATCTTTCTGCGCGGATTTCTAGCGTGCCGTGGCAGGCACCGGAGTACCCGGTTCTTCGGGCAGGACCGCGGGTGCGGGCTTGCCGGCCATCTGACCGAGCAGGGTGCCGCCGAGGGCGATGACGAGTCCGAGCACCTGCAGCGGGCTCAGCGCCTGACCGAGCGCGATCCAGCCGATCACGGCCGCCGCGACCGGGCTGAGCAGGCCGAGGAACGCGATCGAAGTGGCGGGCACCCGGGAAATGCCGCGGAACCAGAGGAAGTACGCCACCGCGGTGCCGATGATGCCGAGGTATAGGTAGCCACCGACAGCGCGACCGTCGAGCGCCGGCGCAGCGCCCTCGATCACGAAGGCAAGCGGCGCGATGAACAGGCCACCCGCGGTCAGCTGCCATCCGGTGATGGCGAGCGGGCCGACACCTTCGGGGCGTCCCCAGCGCTGGGTCAGCACGGTGCCTGCCGCCATGGACGCGGCTCCGAGTAATCCGGCGACGACGCCGACCGTGTCCAGCTGCGCATTGCCACGAAGCACCACCAGCGCGACCCCGAAGACACCGACGAGGCCCGCAATCACCTTGCGGCCGTTGGGCTTCTCGGCAAGCACGACCATCGCGAAGCCCAGCGCGAACATCGGCGCGACGGCGCCGAGTACCCCGGCAACGCCGCCGGGCAGCCGGTAAGCGGCCAGGAACAGCAGTGGGAAGAACGCGCCGATGTTGAGTATGCCGAGTGCGGCGGCCCGCCCGATCCAGATGCCGCGCGGGAGTTGGCGGGTGATCGCGAGCAGCACCAGCCCGGCGGGCAGCGCACGCATGAGCGCAGTGAAGAGCGGCCGGTCCGGCGGCAGGAACTCGGTGGTGACGGCGTAGGTGGAACCCCATGCGATCGGGGCGAGTGCGGCGAGCGCCAGGGCGCCTGCGTACGGGTTTCCGGTACGCGCGGCGGTGGTCGTTGTCATGTTGGTCGCTCCTCGTTCATAATCTCAACGTTGAAATATCTACACCTCGAAATCCATCATCGTCAAGTAGATGAACGTTGAGATATTCTCAGGTGAGAGAGAAGACAGTGACCGACAGGAGAAGCAGCCGTGGCAGACGCGATTGATCTGTTCACCGAGCACTGGAACAGGGAGCGTCCGGATGTGGACGTCTCGCCGATGGCCGTGATCGGGCGAATCCAGCGGTTGTCACGACTGCTGGACCAGGACCTGAAGACGTTCTTCGCCGGACACGGAATGGAGTTCTGGGAGTTCGACATGCTGGCCACGCTGCGGCGTTCCGGCGGCGCCGACGGGCTCACCGCGGGCGCGCTGAACCAGGTCGCCATGCTCACCTCGGGCGCGATCACCAACCGCCTCGACCGGCTCGAGGCGAAGGGTCTCGTCGAACGCGCGCCGTGCCCCGAGGATCGACGAGCCATTCGGGTACGGCTGACCACGGCAGGCCGCAAGAAGATCGATGACATGCTGCCCCTACACATGGCAAATGAGCAGCGCCTGCTGGCCGCGTTGGACCAACCCGCACGCGGTCAGCTGGCGGATCTTCTTCGCACCCTCACCGAATCCCTTGGCGACACCGCGCCGAACTGACCGCCAGGGGATATCGCGACCTCGACAATCCACCGGCCGACCCCGACGCCGACTTCTGTGGCAGCGCGGCATGATCCGACACGATTATTTGTCGACACGCGCACGGCGTCGGATTTCAGAACAGCGGACGCCGCCGCGAGCCGGGCAACGCCCTCGGACCGATCAAGGCTGACCTCCGGTCGGTTCGCTGGACGGGATGGCGGTCGAGGGGGTCGGCCGCGGGGTCGGGGTCGACGCGGTGTTCGGTGCGACGGTGCTGCCGGGCGTAACGGCGCTCGCGGGCGACATCGCACTCGCGGGCGGCACCGTGCTGCTGGGCGGTATCGCCTCATATGTTGTCGCCTCGGGCACCAACTGCATCAGCCTGGTGAAGTCGACGACCTGAGCGCCGAGGGTCGGCGTCGAAATGATGACGCCGTTGGTGAACATGCGATAGGTGCCCGCCTTTTGCGGCAGAGCCATCACGGGTCCAAGTGGCTGTCCGACCGAACTGTTCGCGCCGCCGAGTCGTTGGTATTCGACATCGATCGGTGATTCACCGACCACGGTTCGGGTGCGCGGATCCATGGGAGCGCCACCGCCCGTTTGGTCGTTGAGTTCGGGTTCGATTGGCACCGGCCCTAATTCGCTCGGTGTTGGTCCGACGGCGAAGGTGTAGATATCGGCGGGCTCCCCACCGTCGGGCGCGGCGGAGTATTCCGCACGCAGGATGCGGCCGTCGCGCAGCAGCACCGTGCCCGCGGTGGCGGCGACAGCTTCCGCCGCACGCGGATCTTCCTTTGCCGTACCGGGATACGCCTGGCAGTCGGTGGTGTCGCAGGTCTGCGCATAGGGATAGCGATGCTCGGCAAGGGCATACGAGCGTGCCGCAATCGCTTGGGCGCGAAGGGCTTCCGCAGCGCCCCTGTCCGCCCAGTTGGCCTGCACCTCGGCCGGGACCACCCCGAGCAGGTAATCCTCCACGTCGACCCGGTTGATCGTGCGCGCCTCGCCGTTCTCCGTCGCGACACCGAGCGCGCCCCGGTACGCCGAGCCGCCGCACAGGGTCAGATGTTCGGCGGCAGGCCTGCTCGACCCCTGGTCGAGCGGATAGATCCACGGGTCGTCGGTCGCGGACTGCCACAGCACCTCGCCGTCGCAGCCGACGGTGACGACCACGTTCGCGCCGCCGCCGGGCAGCGGCGTGAGATGGGCGACTTGACCGGCAGTGAGCTCCCGTCCCGCGACCCGGCCGCCGGCATCGGCGTAGGCATCCAGGGTGGAGTCGTCCTGTTCGATGAGCCGCACCGCGACCGAGGTCCGCGGGATCCGACCGAGGGCGGCGCCCGGGTAGTAGTGCTCGAGAATGCGTTCGGCCACCCACCCCTGCAGCGCGCTGTCGAATGCGCCGACTTGACTCATGCCACGCCCGTGCCCCGGTCCCGCCAGCGGGCGATATTCCATTTGCCCTGGCCAACCCCAAAATGCGAGGACGGTACCCGCAAGCAACAGCGCGCCACCGGTGACCAGCACCGGGCGGACGGATATCGCGGACCGCGGCATCGGACCGCGATATCCGCGTGCTGCGCGCGGGCCTCTTTTCGCATGCATTTGTCGTTCCCCCCGCGCGCTTTGATTCCGGTGCTGTCTGCGTCGCATTCGTTCACTCCCACGGTTTTCCAGGACCGGATCCGTTCGATACCTGTCGGCATGTCGTGCCATCCGGTCGCAATCCGAGAGCTACATTCGAGCAATCATATAATCCTCTACCAGAGGTTTAGATATGTGACAGTTGTCAACTAGTGTGATCGTTGATGCATCAGTAAGCAAGCCTGAATTTTTTGCACAGATCGCCGGTTCGACCCGAATGGAGATGCTCGTGCCGTACCGCAAACCGAAACGTTCCTACGTACTCCCGGTTGTCACCACGCTCGCGGTAGCGGCCCCGCTCGCAGCATTCACGATGCGCGATTCGAATGAGTACCGCTCGACCGCCGATAGCGAGCTGGCTGCTGTACCCGCCCAACTCGCCGAAATGGCGTTGGCCGCGGCTCCCGACATCACGCTCCCACTGAAGGAGCTGACCGGGCTCAATCTTCCGAATTTACGTCTATCCGATCTGCGCATGCTGCCATTGCCATCGTCGCTTCGGATTCCCGACGGCCTGCCGCTGCCGCCCGGTGTTGAGCTACCCAGGGAAATTCCACTACCCAAGCTCGATTCCGGCCAGAGCCCGGCGACTCCTGGCCAGAGCCCGTATTCCGGTCAGAGCCGAACAGCCCCCGGTCAGAGCCAATTCGCTCCCGGACAGTTTCAGACAGCTCCCGGACAGCGCCCCAACTCCGGCCAGTACACCTCCCCTGGTCAGACGGCTCCCGCGCAGCCGGTCCCCGGCCGCATCCCGTCCACGAGCTTCATCGCCGATCCCAGCCTGCTGGAACCCGGAACCACCCCGGAGACACCCGCATTGGCGCCCGGCGCGGTCCCGCCCGACCTGGTCGACCAGGTCGGCGCGCAGGTCAAGGAACTCAGCCGCGACACACCGTTCAGCGTGGTCGCACTCACCGCGAGCGATCTGGTGGACACCAACGCGACGATCCGGGCCCGCCAATCCGACGGCACCTGGGGACCCTGGTATGACACCGAAGCGGTCGACACCCGCCGCACCGACCGCACCCCGGCGGGCGGGCCCACCGGCACCGAACCGATCTATGTGGGCAACACGAAGTCCGTGCAGATCCTGGTGACCCGCAAGCCTGCCGCGTCGACGGTGCCGCAACCCGCGGCGGCACCCGTGCAGCCGATTCCGGCCGCCGCACGCTCCGACGACCCGGCCCAGATGAACGCCGCGGCCATGACCGCGGTTCTCATCGATCCCGGCCGCGGCGCCATCGACGGTGGACTGTCCGACGTCGCCGCGGCACTGCCCGGCGGCGGGCCGAACGTGATCACGCGCACCCAGTGGGGCGCCGACGAATCGATCCGCTGCGACGAACCCACCTACGACGAGGACGGCGTCGGCGGCGTCACCGTGCACCACACCGCGGGGCGCAACGACTACAGCAAGTCCGAGTCCGCGGGCATTGTCCGCGCGATCTACACCTATCACGCAAAGACGTTGGGCTGGTGCGATATCGGCTACAACGCCATGGTCGACAAGTACGGTCAGATCTTCGAGGGGCGCTTCGGCGGGCTGGATCGCCCGGTGCAGGGCGCGCACGCCGGCGGGTTCAACGAGAACACCTCGGGCGTGTCCCTGATGGGCAACTACGAATCCGAAGAGCCGTCGGAAGAAGCGATCGACGCCATCGGCAAGTTCATCGGCTGGAAGACGAAGGTCGCCGGGCTCGACCCGAAGGGGTACACCACCATGTACTCCGAGGGCACCGAATTCACCTCCTACGCGCAGGGTGAATCCGTCCGCCTGCCGGTGGTGTTCGCGCACCGCGACGTCGGTAACACCAGCTGCCCCGGTGACGCCGCCTACGCGTTGATGGACCGCGTTCGCGATATCGCCGCGAGCGGCCCGGGCCGATCCAGCACCACTCCGCAGCAGGGCACCACGCAGCCGCAGACCGGAAATACACAGCCGCAGAATGGCAATCAGCAGCAAACAGCGCCACGTACGCAGACCGACCTCGCCACCTTGGCCGCTTTGACCAACAAGCTGCTCGACATGGTGAACCAAAGTGGAATCGCCAAATACTGGTCCGAGAAGGGTGGCCCGACCGGACCGCTCGGCGCCGCCCACTCGGAACTGCTGCCTGCCGCCGAGGGCCAGCAGTACGTCAAGTTCACCAACGGATACGTGTACTCCGGGCCCAACGGCCACGCATACGAGGTGATGGGGGCGATCCTCGACCGCTTCCTCCAGCTCGGCGCCGACGCGGGCGTACTCGGCCTGCCGGTGAGCAACTCCTACCCGGTACCCAACGGTGCGCGTTCGGACTTCCAGCGCGGCTCACTGGTTCTCAACCGGCTGACCGGCATCGTCACCACGGTGTGGAAGACCTACAACGAGACCTACCAGCAGGAGATTCAGCGCAACCCCAACGACCCGATCGCCGCACCGGGCCCAGCGCCCGCACCGGTTCCGGGAGCTGCTCCGGTTCCGGCACCCGGCGTTGCTCGGGCACCCGCCGCCGCTCCAGCACCAGACACTGCTCATGCACCAGAGGCCGCCTTGGCACCCGACGCTGCTCAAGCACCTGACGCTGCTCAAGCACCTGACGCTGCTCAAGCACCCGGCGCCGCTCAAGCACCCGGCGCCGCTCAAGCACCCGGCGCCGCTCAAGCACCCGGCGCCGCTCAAGCACCCGGCGCTGCTCAAGCACCCGGCGCTGCTCAAGCACCAGAGGCCGCCTTGGCACCCGGCGCTGCTCAAGCACCCGGCGCTGCTCAAGCACCCGGCGCTGCTCAAGCACCCGGCGCCGCTCAAGCACCAGAGGCCGCCTTGGCACCCGGCGCTGCTCAAGCACCTGACGCTGCCTCAGCACCTGACACTGCTCCAGCACCCGCCGCCGCTCAAGCACCAGACACTGCTCCAGCACCAGAGGCCGCCTTGGCACCTGGCGACGCCCCCGCTCCGGCACCGGCACCCGCAGCTGTCGGACCGGAAGCTGGTCCAGCACCGGAGTAGGAGCCCGCAGCGGCACGAGCTTTCTGAGAGTTGCTGCGACACAGACCGATGCGCCCCTGCCGACTCGAATGTCGGTAGGGGCGCTCACCTTTGGAAACATTCGATCCGTTCGGCCCGCCGAAGCGATCAGTGGGATGACCGAACGGAGCCGACGCACCGGACCCGCGTCACCCCGACCAGTGGTCGAACCACCACAGCGCCAGCGTAGGACCGACCCTGGCGACAGTCGCCCTACCGAGCCAGCTCAGACCCACCACCGCTCGAGCACCCGAGCGACTCCGTCCTCGGAGTTCGCCGCGGTGACCTCGTTCGCGGCGGCGAGCGCCTCCGGGTGCGCGTTCGCCATCGCGACCCCGTGCCCGACCATGGTCAGCATCGGAACGTCATTGGGCATATCGCCGAACGCGATGATCGTCGAGTGCTCCACGCCGAGCCGCTGCGCCACCGAAGCCAGCCCGGATGCCTTGGTGACTCCCGGCGCGGACAGCTCGATCAGGCCGTGATCGGTCGAATAGGTGATGTCGGCGCGGTCGCCGATCAGCGGGGCGAGCACCGCGCGCATATCCGCGCTACTGGTTCCGCGTAGTCGGACCAGCATCTTGATCGCGGGCGCGTCGATGACTTCGCTGCGGGACACCGCGGTGTCGTCCGGATTCAGCCAAGCGTGTTCGTATTCGGGCGAGCTCACGAACTGCGGCGTCACCGCGTCGTGCGCGCGGGCGCCCACCCGTTCGGCGGCGAGACCGCAGCCAGGCAGCGCGCGTTCGGCCAGATCGGCGATCCACACCAGGGTGTCCACGTCCAATGTCTTGCTGGCGAGTACCCGATCGGCAGCGCTGTCGTAAATCACCGCACCGTTGCCACAGACGCACAGCGGCGCGTAGCCCAGACCGTCGACCACCGGATCGATCCAGCGCGGCGGCCGTCCGGTGGCGAGTACGAACGGCACACCGTCGGCGACCAAGGCGTCGATCGCCGCTTTGGTACGCGCGGTGACCCGCTCGTCGTGGTCAATGAGGGTGCCGTCGACATCGGTGGCAACCATCTTCGGTTTGGGCAGGTCCAGGCGAGTCACCTACGCCATCCTGCCGGAAAACAGTCTCGGGACGATCGCGGTCCGTCCTATGAGGGCGGTCGCCGCCATGTCACGTCGTCCGCCCCGGTCCCGGAATCGGGCTCGGTATACGCCACGGGATCGGCCGACGGATACACCACCGGATCGATGGGCGGGTAGACCTGCGGCTGTTCCGGCGGGCAGGCCGACGGACCTGCCTGTGGATAGCTCGGCGGATCAGCCTGCGGAAACCCCGACGCGCCGGGCCGCGGAAAGCCGGGCGGACCAGCCTGCGGAAAGCCCGACAAGACAGTCTGCGGAAAGCCGGGCGGACCAACCTGCGCATTCGCCGACAGACCTGCTTGCGGGCGCCCCGGCGCAGCGGCCTGCGGAAAGCCGGGCGGACCAGCCTGCGCATTCGCCGACGGACCTGCTTGCGGGTACCCCGGCGCAGCGGCCTGCGGATACAGCGTAGCCCCCGGTTGATAGCTCGCCGGTGCGGCCTGCGGATACCGCGCGGGCGGATAGGGCTGCGGATACGCCGAAGACTGGTCGTAGTTCAGCCACTTCGCCGTCGCGGGCAGCAGCGCGAGGGTCGCGGTGATCACGGGGAAGATCAGCCCGATCCCACTGCTGATGCCGCTGGTGAGGATGGAGGAACCGGTCGTGGAGCCGGTGATTTCCAGCAAGATCACGAACCCGGCGATCCCCGCGACCACAACGAGCACGCAGCCTGCGACGACGACGAAGCGCCCGACCGCCTTTCGCAGGAACATCATGACCCCGCCGACGCCGAGCAACACCGCGACGACCAGCGCCAGCACACCGATGATCACGAAGTAGGTGGTGAACCAACTCTTCCCGAGCAGTCCGGTCGAGTCGTAGTCGGCGTAGTCACGCCCGAAATCACTGATCCCGATCACGAGGTCGAGTCCGCCGCTCACCAGATTGGCGAGACTGCCGAGAATCGCAAGCACTCCGGCGATGATCGCGGTCGCGCCATTCGGTGCGGGCTGTATCGATGGATATGGGTCGTAACCACCCGGATATTGCGGATAGTTCATGGTTCCCCTCTGCGTCGAAAAGCCCGGACGCACATGTATCGACAGAATAAAGGACATGCCGAACCCCCGCGTGGCACGCGCGTAGGCACACACATCCTTATGATCAGGGGCTAATACTCGACGCTGGCTCGTCCAGCCGTAAGACCAGAGGACTGATGACCGGCTTCCTGCTACGACGCGCGCTCAACTATGTCGTGCTGTTGCTGCTGGCCTCGTTCCTGACGTTCAGCCTCGCTTCGCTGACGTTTCGGCCGTTGGACAGTCTCGAACAGCGCAACCCGCGACCACCGCAGGCGGTGATCGACGCCAAGGCAGAGCAGTTGCATCTCAACGATCCGATTCCGCAGCGCTACGTGATCTGGCTGAAGGGCATTGCGCACGGTGACTTCGGCACCACGCTGGCGGGACAGCCGGTCAGCGAGGAGCTGCCGCGCCGGGTTGCGGTGAGCCTGCGACTGTTGATCATCGGTTCGCTGGTCGGCACCGTGCTCGGCGTGCTGATCGGCGCGGCAGGGGCGATACGACAATACAAATTCAGCGACTACTTCACCACGGTGGTCTCACTGCTGATTCTCAGCACTCCGGTGTTCCTGCTCGCTACGTTGTTGAAATATGGTGCGCTGGAAGTCAATTCGCTCACCGGCTCGCAGATCTTCCTCTATACCGGGGAAACCTCGGCCAACACGGTCGCTGGCTTCTGGCCGCAGCTGCTCGACCGCCTCCAGCACCTGGTGCTGCCGACGGCGGGCCTCGCGCTGGGCGGCATGGCGGGCTACAGCCGCTACCAGCGCAACGCAATGCTGGACGTGCTGCAAAGCGACTTCATTCGTACCGCCCGAGCGAAAGGCCTCACCCGCAGCAAAGCGCTGTACAAACACGGACTGCGCACCGCGCTGATTCCGATGGCGACGCTGTTCGCCTACAGCCTCGGCGGCCTCATCACGGGCGCGACGTTCACCGAGAAGATCTTCGGCTGGCATGGCGTCGGCGAGTGGCTGATCGACTCGATCAACGCCCAGGATCTCTACGTCGTGGTGACGGTAACGGCGTTCGCCGGGCTGGTAGTGCTGGTATCGGGTCTGCTCTCCGACATCGTGTACGCGATTCTCGACCCCAGGGTGCGTGTGTCGTGAGAACCATCAGCACAGCACCGTTGGGCACGGCGGAGCCGAGCGTTAGCGAGGCGGAGTCGTGAGTGAGCGAAGCGAGCGAACCATCAGCACAGCACCGTTGGGCACGGCGGAGCCGAGCGTTAGCGAGGCGGAGTCGTGACCGAAGCTGAAATCATCGTCCAGGGCGCGCCCGAGATCACCGCCTCCGGCAGGCGCAAACTCGTCTGGCGGCGGTTCCTGCGCAATAGGCCCGCGATCGCGGGCGCGGTGGTGCTGATCGTGCTGTTCGTCGCCAGCTTCGCACTGCCGCCGCTGCTGGCCTATGACTATCAGCAGCTGGACTACACCGCACTGCTGAAACCACCGAGCGCCAAGCACCCCTTCGGCACCACGCAGATCGGCCAGGACGTGCTGGCGCAAACGCTGCGCGGCCTGCAGAAGTCACTGGTCATCGGCTTGTGCGTCGCGCTGGTCTCCACCACCATCGCCGCGACGGCGGGCGCGCTGGCCGGCCTGCTCGGCGGCTGGACCGACCGGGCGATCATGTGGGTGGTCGACCTGCTGCTGGTGGTGCCGAGCTTCATCATCATCGCGCTGTTCGCGCCGCGCACGAAGGGCAGCGGGTCCATCGTGTTGCTGATCGTGCTGCTCGCCGCCTTCGGCTGGATGATCAGTGCGCGCATTGTGCGTGGGCTGACGTTGAGCCTGCGCGATCGCGAATTCGTCAAGGCCGCACGGTATATGGGTGCGCCGACCCGGACGGTGATCGTCAGCCACATCATTCCGAATATCGCTTCGATCCTGATCATCGACACCACGCTCAGCGTCGGTGCGGCGATCATGGCCGAAACCGGTTTGAGCTTCCTCGGTTTCGGTGTGCAGCCGCCCGACGTGTCGCTCGGCTCGCTCATCGCGGCGGGCACCAAATCGGCGTTGACCTACCCCTGGCTGTTCCTGTTCGCCGGTGGCCTGTTGATCATCACGGTGCTGAGCGCGAATCTGGTCGGCGACGGCCTGCGCGACGCGTTCGATCCGGGCGCCAAGCGGGCCCGCTCGCGAAAGAAAGCGAAAGTATGACGGGAGCAAGTTCCACCGCGCCCCTGCTCGAGGTCACCGATCTGCGCGTCTCGTTCCCCAGCGAAGAGGGCAGGATCGACGCCGTACGCGGGGTGAATTACACCGTGTCCGACGGGGAAGTACTCGCCATCGTCGGCGAATCCGGTTCCGGCAAGTCGGTGTCGTCGCTCGCGGTGATGGGGCTGCTGCCGGAGCAGGCGCGCATCAACGGGTCCATCCGGCTGCGCGGGCGCGAGCTGCTCGGCCTTGGTGACCGCCAATTGTCCAAGCTGCGTGGCAGTTCCATCAGCATGGTGTTCCAGGACCCGCTTTCGGCGCTGACCCCGGTGTACCGGGTGGGAGATCAGGTCGCCGAGGCGCTGCTGGCGCACGGCACGATGGGCAAGAAGGAAGCCGCCGGGAAGGCGGTGGAGCTGCTCGACCTGGTCGGTATCCCCGAGCCCGCGGTGCGCGCCAAGATGTTTCCGCACGAGTTCTCCGGTGGCATGCGCCAGCGCGTTGTCATCGCGATGGCCATCGCCAACGATCCCGCGCTGATCATCTGCGACGAGCCGACCACCGCACTCGACGTGACGGTGCAGAAGCAGATCCTGAATCTGCTGCGCAAGGCGCGCGACATCACCGGCGCGGGCGTCATCATGATCACCCACGACATGGGTATCGCCGCCACCCTCGCGGACCGCGTCGCGGTGATGTACGCAGGTAAGATCGTCGAAACTGCCACCACCACAGAGCTTTTCAACGCGCCGCGGATGCCGTACACGGTGGGTCTGCTCGGCTCCATTCCCCGCATCGACGGACCGGCGCGCAGCCCGCTGATCCCGATCGTCGGCGCACCGCCCGCGATGCATTCGCTGCCGCCCGGCTGCTCCTTCGCACCGCGCTGCCCGATCGCGATCGACGACTGCCGGGCCGCCGAACCACCGTTGGAGAAGACCAATCCCGGCCACTCCGCCGCCTGCATCCGCACCGCGGAGGTCGGCTCGAAGGACCTGTTCGAGGCCTACCGTCAGGAAGTTTCGGAACCGGAAGCCGAGGCCGCCACCGAAGACCGTGTGGTGCTGAAGGTTTCGGAGCTGGTGAAGACCTTCCCGATCACCTCGGGTGTGGTGTTCCGGCGCAAGAAGGGCGAGGTGCGCGCGGTCGACGGCATCAGCTTCGAAGTCCGCGCCGGCCGTACGCTGGCGCTGGTCGGCGAGTCCGGTTCCGGGAAATCCACCACGCTCACCCAGATTCTCGACCTCGTTCGACCCGAATCCGGCAGCATCGAGATCATGGGCAGCGACGTCTCGACCCTGACCAAGGTGGAGAAGCGCGAGATCCGCAGGAAGATGCAGATCGTCTTCCAGGATCCGACCGCGTCACTGGACCCGCGGCTGCCGATCTTCGACGCGCTGGCCGAGCCGCTGCGCATCGACGGGCGCTCGCGGGCCGAAATCGCCCGCCGGGTACCGGAACTGCTCGAACAGGTCGGTCTGCGCTCGGAGCACTCCGATCGCTATCCGGCCGACTTCTCCGGCGGCCAGAAGCAGCGCATCAGCATCGCCCGCGCGCTGGCGCTCGATCCGGAACTACTGGTGCTCGACGAGCCGGTGTCCTCACTGGACGTGTCGATCCAGGCAGGTGTGCTGAACCTCCTGCGCGACCTGCAGATCGAGCGCGGTCTGTCCTACCTGTTCGTCTCGCATGACCTGTCGGTCGTCCGCAACCTGGCCCACGACATCGCGGTGATGTATCGCGGCAAGATCGTCGAATCCGGTCCGGCGGAACAGATTTTCGCCGATCCGCGCAATGAGTACACCAGGGCGCTGATCGACGCGGTTCCGGTTCCGGTCGTCAGCCGCTAGCAGCCGGGAGAAAAGGAGAGCGCAATGCGGATCCGAATGAGCCGAGCCCGGATGGGCGCGAGCCGAATCACCGCAGTGCGATGCCTCGTGCCGGTGTTGTTTCGAGCGACCTGCAAGCAGTCGCTAGCGGTGTTGTTTCGAGCGACCCGCAAGCAGTCGCTAGCGGCAGTAGTAGCGATCGGGCTGATCGCGACCGGCTGCGGCACTGACGACTCCGACGCCGGCAAAGGGCTGTCGGACGCACTCGGCACCACCAGCGACATCAACCCGAAGGATGTCGGCGAACTGCGCGAGGGCGGCAATCTGCGCCTGGCGACGACCACCTTCCCGGCGAACTGGAATACGCTCTCCAACGACGGAAACGACGGCGAGATCGCCGACATCGAACGACCGATGATGCCGCGCTCCTTCACTACCGATGCGGCGGGCGAGCTTTCGGTGAACAAGGACTATTTCACCGATGTCGCGCTGACCGGCACCAACCCGCAGCAGGTCACCTACACCATCAACCCTAAGGCTGTCTGGTCCGACGGCACCCCCATCACCTGGGAGGACATCCGGTCCCAGGCCAATGCGCTCAGCGGCGCCGACAAGCGCTTCCTGATCGCGATCACCAACGGCTTCGAGTTCGTGGACAAGGTGGAACGCGGTGTCGACGACCGGCAAGCCGTCCTCACCTTCAAGCATCCGTACGCCGAATGGCGCGGCCAGTTCGCCGGCAATGCGTCGCTGTTCCCGAAATCCGTGACCGCGGACCCGGATTCGTTCAACAACAGCCTGGTCAACGCTATGGGACCGAGCGCGGGACCATTCGTGGTGCAGTCCACCGATCGCTCGCAGGGTCGAATAGTGCTGGGCCGCAACCCGAAATGGTGGGGTGCCACACCAAAACTCGACACCATCACCTACAGCGTGCTCGACCACCCTGCGTGGGTGGGCGCGTTGCAGAACAACGAGCTCGATCTGGTCCGGCTCAACAGCATCGACGAGGTCAAAACAGTGCGCAACACCCAGGGGCTCGCCCTGCGCCGCGCACCGGGTAACCGTTGGCGGCACATTACTTTCAACGGCGCACCCGGCTCCATCCTCGCCGATCCGCAGGTTCGGGTCGCCATCTCGAAAGCCATCGACCGACAGGGAATCGCGACCGCGACCCAGAACGGTCTGGTCGAGAATCCGAAGCCGTTGAACAATCACATCTTCCTGCAGGGCCAGGACGGCTATCGGGACAACAGCCTCGGCTTCGACCCCGCCGCGGCGGCAAGCGAACTCGATGCGCTCGGCTGGAAGCTCAACGGCGACGTCCGGGAGAAGGACGGGCGCAAGCTGATCATCCGCGACGTCATGTACAACGACCCGCTCTGGGTGCAGATCGCCCAGATCGTCCAGCAGAACCTCGACCGGATCGGCGTCAAGCTGACCATCGACACCAAGCCGGGCGCCGGATACTTCACCGACGTCATTCAGCCGGGCGACTTCGACGCCGCGCAGTTCATCTTCCAGGGCGATGCGTTCCCGTTCGGCAGCATCCGGCAGATCTACCGCTACGACCCGAACGATCTGCAGGGCAACTACGGCCGCATCGGTTCGCAGGAACTCAACGACCTCATCGATCGCACCCTCGCGGAACTGGATCCGAAGAAGGCGATCGAGATGGCCAATGAGGTGGACCGCAAGGTGTTCGAGGAGGGCCATTCCCTGCCGCTCACCCAATCCGACGGCAGCTTCGGCGTCCGTGCCGATCTGGCGAATATCGGCTCCCCCGGACTCGCGACCTATGACTACACCACCATCGGCTTCCTGAAGTAACCAAGCAGCATCCCTGCGGAAAGGAGCGGACCATGCGGATTCGTTCATTGACGACACGCCTGGCGATTCCCCTTGTCACGGTCGGCTTGATAGCGGCGGGGTGCGGTTCGGACGAGGAGGCCGCGCCGGAGGGCTCCGCCGCCGCGCTCGGCACCACCAACGACATCAACCCGAAGGATGTCAGCGAACTGCGCGACGGCGGCAATCTGCGCCTCGCCATCAGCGCACTGCCACAGAACTGGAATGCGCTGCACAACGACGGAAACGACGCCGATACCGGCGGGCTGCTGCGCCCGGTGATGCCGCGGTCGTTCAAAACCAACGCGGCAGCAGAACTCTCGGTCAATACCGACTTCTTCACCGATGTCGCGCTGACCGGGACCGAACCACAGCAAGTCACCTACACGATCAACCCGAAGGCCGTCTGGTCCGATGGCACCCCGATCTCCTGGGAGGACATCAAATCGCAGGCCGCGGCGCTCAGCGGCGCCGATAAATCCTTCCTGATCGCCAACAACAGTGGCTTCGACCGTGTCGAGAAGGTCGAGCGCGGTGTCGACGACCGGCAGGCCGTCATCACCTTCAAGAAGCACTACGCCGACTGGCGCGGCCAGTTCGCGGGCAACTCTTTCCTGTTCCCCAAGTCTGTCACGGAAACAGCGGACGCCTTCAACAAGAGCCAGCTCAACGGCCTCACGCTGTCGTCGGGCCCATTCATCATCCAAACTGTCGACCGGGCGCAGGGCCGGGTCGTGCTCGGTCGTAATCCCAAGTGGTGGGGCAACACACCGAAGCTCGATACCTTCACTTTCAGCGTGCTCGACAGCTCCGCGCTCCTGCCCGCGCTGCAGAACAACGAGATCGACGCGGTCGGTCTCGCCAGCAGGGATGAATTGAAGACGGCGCGCAACACTTCCGGCATCGCGATCCGCCGCGCACCGGGAAATAGCTGGTCGCATCTCACGTTCAACGGTGCACCCGGATCAATTCTCGCCGATCAGGGCGTGCGAGTCGCGATCTCGAAGGCCATCGACCGGCAGGGCATCGCGAGCGCCATCCAGAACGGTCTTGTCGAGAACCCGAAGCCGCTCAACAACCACATCTTCCTGCAGGGCCAGGACGGCTACCGGGACAACAGCCTCGGCTTCGACCCCGCCGCGGCGGCAAGCGAACTCGATGCGCTCGGCTGGAAGCTCAATGGTGAGTTCCGCGAGAAGGACGGCCGCAAGCTGGAAATCCGGGACGTCATGTACAACCAGGATGTCTGGGTGCAGATGGCGCAGATCATCCAGCAGAACCTCGCCCAAATCGGCGTCAAGCTGACCATCGAAACCAAGCCTGGCACCGGCTTCTTCACCGACATCATCCAGCCGGGCAATTTCGATGTCGGGCAGTGGACCTGGGTTGGCGATCCGTTCCCGCTGGGTAGCCTCACCCAGATCTACGGCTACAACCCGAACGATCTGCAGGGCAACTACGGGCGCATCGGTTCGCAGGAGCTCAACGAGCTGATCGAGCAGACCATCTCTGAACTCGACCCGAAGAAAGCCATCGAGCTGGCCAATCAGGTCGATCGCAAGGTGTTCGAAGAGGGACACTCGCTGCCGCTGATGCAGTCGCCGGGCAATGTCGCCGTTCGCGCCAACCTCGCGAACTATGGTGCTACCGGGCTGGCATCCTACGACTACACCAAGATCGGCTTCCTGAAGTGAGAGGACCAGCTATGCGACTTCGCTCCATCGGCGTCCGGTGCGCTATCCCGGTCGTCGCCCTCGGGTTGATGGTGACCGGTTGCTCCGACAGCGACGTGACCGCGGGCACCAGCACCATCGGGAGCACGAACGACATCAACCCGAAGGACCCGAGCGAACTGCGCGACGGCGGCAATCTGCGGTTGGAGCTGAGTTCCTTCCCGTCGAACTTCAACTACCTGCACGTCGACGGCGGCACCGCGGACGGCGCCACCATCGTCGGCCCCACCATGCCCGCCGCGTTCGTCAGCGATGCCGCGGGGCAACTCACGGTCGACCACAACTACTTCACCGACATCAAGCTGACCAATACCTCGCCGCAGCAGGTCACCTACACGATCAACCCGAAGGCCGTCTGGTCTGACGGCAGCCCGATCACCTGGGAGGACATGCGCTCGCAGGCGGCCGCGTTGAGCGGCAAGGACAACGCGTTCCTTGTTTCGTCGACCAGCGGTTTCGAACGGGTCGGGAAGGTCGAGCGTGGCGTCGACGATCGACAGGCGATCGTCACCTTCGACAAGCCCTACGCCGAATGGCAGGGGCAGTTCAGTCCGCTGTACCCGAAGGCCGTCACCGCGAACCCCGACGCGTTCAGCAACCTCTACCTCAACTCCCTCCCGGTCAGCTCGGGGCCGTTCGTCATCACCAATATCGACCGCGCCCAGAACCGGCTCACGCTGAATCGCAATCCGACCTGGTGGGGTGACACCCCCAAGCTGGACACCATCACCCTCAGCGTGCTGGACCACAGCGCCGTGCTCCCCGCGATCCAGAACAACGAGCTCGACTATGGGTACATGTCCGGGATCGAGCTGGTGACCGCGGCGAAGAACTCGAAGAATGTCGTCATCCGGCGGACACCGGAGCCGAGCTGGTCCCATCTGACCTTCAACGGGGCGCCCGGCGCGCTGCTCTCGGATCCGCAACTGCGCATTGCCATTTCGAAGGCCATCGATCGGCAGGGCCTGGTGACGGCCGCCCAGAACGGCATCGTGGTCGATCCGAAGCCGCTGAACAATCACATCTTCATGGCGGGGCAGAAGGGCTACCAAGACAATTCGGCCCCCATCGCGTTCGACCCTGCCGAGGCCGCGCGGATGCTCGATGCGCTCGGCTGGAAACTCAACGGCGATGTCCGCGAGAAGGACGGCCGCAAGCTGGAAATCCGCGATGTGATGTACCAGCAGGATCAGTGGGTGCAAACCGCGCAGATCGTGCAGCAGAATCTGGCCGCGGTCGGCGTGAAGCTGACGATCCAGACCGTTCCAGGCAGCGGCCTTTTCAAGGACGTGATCGATCCGGGCAACTTCGATATCGCCCAGTTCAGCTGGGGCGGTAGCGTTCTCCCGCTCGGCGCGTTGCCACAGATCTACGCATACAACCCCGACAATCTGCAGGGCAACAAGGCGAGGATCGGCTCACCGGAGCTCAACGAACTCATCGACAAGACCATCTCGGAGCTCGACCCCGAGAAGGCGATCGCCCTGGCCAACCAGTGCGATCAGATGATCTGGGCCGAGGGCTATTCGATCCCACTCCAGCAGGCCTCGGGCACCTACGCGGTCCGCGAAAACCTGGCCAACTACGGAGCCTTCGGCCTCGCTTCCCCCGACTACACCAAAGTCGGCTTCCTGAAGTGAGTTCCGGCCCGGGCCACCCCCTGGCCTACCCGGTCACCGTAACGATCGGCGCCCTGGCGGTTTGTCTCGCCTGGGCGCCGTTCGCCGATCCGGACCAAATCGCCGCGCTGGCAACGGTCGCGCTCGGCATCATCGGCTACACGACCTATCGACTGGGTATCGCATTCGGCCGACTGCGCAACGGATTGACCGGTGCCGCACGCACTATCGGCATCAAACGCGTCCGCCAGGACCACCGCCTCCTCAGCCGAACCTGGCTGGAAATCAGCGGCACCGGCCGACCCCGCTGGCTGCCCGTCTATTTCGACCCGGCCCTACTCACCCTCACCGAAACCACCGGCGAGATCACCGATCGCTCCGTGCACGCCGACAACCTCCGTCTGTTCCCCTCCGGCCGCATCCGCGACACCGAACCCCCCGGCCGCCTCATCGACAACCCTTCCCGCCCCGACCCCGACGCTCCAACCCTCGCCACCGACTCCACCCGTCCAATGCGCCGCCTCCTCCTCGACGCCCAATCAACCGTCGCCGCCCCGTTCATCGCCCTGATGTGGGTCTACATAGACAACGGCGGCTTCACCGCTTTCGTGGCCGCCACCTCCGTCGCCGCCGCCACCACCATCTGGCTTTCCGCCATCCGCGGCTCCGACCCCAGTTGATCCTGTCAGAGGACTCGACCGGGAGCGAGGCATCGGTTGGAATGTTCCCCCGGAAGCTAGTGGCTCTGCTCAGTGCCGGCGATCTGGGTGATGAGGAAGTCGAGCCGTTCCTCCTGTCCGTCCGGGGGGATGCGGCCGCTGTCCGACAGGACGGCCATGCCGTGCAACGCGCTCCAGATGACTTCGGCGAATAGTTCGCGTCGCTTGTTGTCCGGGCGGAAGCAGCTGACGAACTCGCCGAAAGCAGCCTGCAGCGCGGGCGGTGTGTCGGCGCTCGCGAACTTCAAGTCGGTCGGCAGGACGAACATGGCCTGGTACAGAGCAGGTCGCTCGGTCGCGAACTCCAGGTAGGCGCGGCAGACGGCGCGCAGGGCCTGTCCGGGTTCGGGGGCGGCCTGCCGTGCGCGGCGCAGGTGGGCGGTGAGTTCGCTGAATCCGTCTAAGGCGACGGCGCTCACGATGGCGTCCTTACCGTTGAAGTGGCTGTACAGCACCGGCTGGCTGTACTCGACGCGTTCAGCCAGTCGTCGTGTCGTCACTGCCTCCCAGCCTTCGGTCTCCGCGAGTTCGCGCGCGGCCGTGATGATCAGCTGATGACGGTGGGCACGTTCACGTTCGCGGCGCTCGCTGATGGCGGACATGACTACATCATAGCAACGCTAGACATCCTGTCGAGGATAGATTTTCTCACTGGTCTGACCACTTGACCATCTGGCCGATTTGGCGGACAGTGGGGGTATGGCGTTGCAACCTGTAGTCAAGCGGTCGGTATCCGGCGATGTGTTCGAGCAGATCGCGGCGGATGTGCTGAGTGGGGAGTTGGCGCCGGGGGCGACTTTGCCCAGTGAGCGGCAGTTGGCGGAGGCGTTGGGGGTTTCTCGGCCTGCGGTTCGGGAGGCGTTGCAGCGGCTGGCGGCGGCTGGGTTGGTGGCAGTGCGGCAGGGGGATGCGACGACTGTGCTGGATTATCGGCGGGGGGCGGGGCTGGAGGTTTTGCCTCGGTTGTTGGTTCAGGGTGGGGAGTTGGATCCGGGGGTCGCGCGCAGCATTCGCGAGGCGCGGTTGCACAACGGGCCCAAGGTGGCCGAGTTGGCGGCGGCGCGGCTCGGCAAGGCGGACTCCGCCGACGTGGGGGCGGCGCTCGAGCGCGCCGTTGCCGCGCTCGCCGCCGAACAGGATCCGGTCGCGCAGCAGCGGCATGCGATGGAGTTCTGGGATCACGTCATCGACGCGGCCGACTCCATCGTGTTCCGGCTGATGTTCAACATGCTCAGCGCCGCATACGAACCCGCGCTCACCGCGCTGGCTCCGGTCATGTCCGCCGAGGTGGGCAATGTCGAGGCGTATCGCGAACTGGCCGCCGCCATTGTGGCGGGCCAGCCGAAACAGGCCGCCGAGATCGCTAGAGCATTGCTCGAGCCGGCGACCACCATCCTGATCGATGTCCTCGGCGGCACTGATCACGTTTCACGCTAGGAAGAACAATGACGAAACCTAAGTCCTCCGAACAGGATTCGAGCTCAAAGGCACGAGTTCAGCGCGACGAGCGGGCGCTGCGGCGCGGCCTCTCGCTCGGCGAGGCCTTCCGCGAGTTCCTCCGGCACCCGTCACCGTGGCTCATCGGAATCACCCTCCTCGCGGCCATCGTCGGCCGAATCATCGTGGGCGACTGGCGGTTGACCGATGCACTGGTACCCGCCGTGATGCTCGCGGTGTTTCCGATCTTCGAATGGATCGTGCACGTCACCGTGCTGCACTGGCGCCCACGCAAACTCGGCCCGGTTCCCATCGACAGCGAATTGGCCCGCAAACACCGTGAACACCATGTGGATCCGCGCAATATCCCGCTGATCTTCATCCCGACCAAGACACTGTCCGTGCTGGTCGTCGTCCTCATCGCCCTTGCCGCGCTGGCCTTTCCACGCCTCGGTCTCGGCCTGACCTTCCTGCTCACCATCACCGTGCTCGGCCTCGGCTACGAGTGGACCCACTACCTGATCCACACCGACTACAAGCCGAAAGGCTCGCTCTACCGCGCGGTCTGGCGCAACCACCGCCACCACCACTACAAGAACGAGCACTACTGGTTCACCGTCACCACCTCCGGCACCGCCGACCGCCTCTTCGGCACCCACCCGGATCCCGGTGAAGTCGAAGCCTCCCCCACCGCCCGCCACCTGCATTCCGCTTGATGCCCGCCGCCTGTCGACCGGCCGCTGCGATGGGCGCCGGTCGACGGCGGCGGCTTGCTCGCGCGGTGTTCGGCTGTCGTGGTGCACAATCCTCCTCATGGCACGGACACTGCCCGAGGGCGAATCACTTCTGCTGCGTACCGACTTCACCGACGACGCGGCGTGGGCCAAGACCCTCGCGGCGGTCATCGCGTCCTACGACGAAGACACAGAGACGGGGCTGACGCCCATCGACGACGCGGCCTTCGACGGGCTGACACTCGATGAACTGGTCGAGCTGGTCGACGGCCAGACCTACGTGTTCCTCGCCGACGCCACCACGATGACCGACTCCGAGCACCCGATCCTGGCGGTCGACACCAGCGACGAGGACGGCCGCAGCGGCTACCCGGTGTTCCGGATCGCGCCGAGCGCGATGGCCGGGGTCGAGGTCAACTTCTTCCTCGCCAACATGGACTTCGGCGACTTCGCTGACAACGTCGACGATGACGAGGTGTACCGCGGCTTCAACCGGTAAGCACGGGCACCACTCTCGATAGCGCCCTGACGCCGGATCTGGCTTGGATGACGGGGTAGCCAACTGATGAGGTCGCGGCGTCCAGTCGGCGGCATCCAGCATTCGGGTCTCATTGCGGCGCAGGCCGAATGCGTAGCCGTTTTCTCGAGCGGCGTGACGGCGCCGGCGTTCGCCGGGTGGCGACCGGCGGGTCGAACTACCTGGCGGACGCAGAGTCGAACCGGCCGATCACGCGCTGGGCCGATCACGGGGCGGGTGGACGCGACCTGCGCACATGGCCGAATATGGGGTGATGTCGCTCAGCACGCACGAGGCCGATCTGTTCGAGAGCTCCAGGGGCCGCTTGGAGGCGATCGCCTACCGACTGCTGGGGTCGGCCGGTGATGCCGAGGACGCGGTGCAGGATGCGTTTCTGCGCTGGCATGCGGCGGACCGGGAACTGATCGAGACGCCCGAGGCGTGGCTGACGAAGGTGCTCACCAATCTCTGCCTCAATCAGCTCACCTCGGCGCGGGCCAGGCGGGAAACCTATGTGGGGCAGTGGCTCCCGGAGCCGGTCCTGGCCGGAGATCGGATGCTCGGTCCGGCCGACACCGTCGAGCAGCGCGAGTCGGTCTCCATTGCGATGCTCACCCTCATGGAGCGGCTGTCACCCAACGAGCGCGTGGTGTACGTACTGCGCGAGGCGTTCGGGTACCCGCACCGCGAGATCGCGGAGATCCTCGATCTCACCGAGTCGAACTGCCAGCAGATCTACCGGCGCGCCAAGCAGCATGTCACCACCGAGCGGTCCCGCACCGAGGTCGATGCGGTCGCCGCGGGGAAGATCGTCGAGGAATTTCTCGCCGCGGCCCTCAGCGGCGACACCGAGCCACTGATCCGGCTGCTCACCGACGACGCGGTCAGCGTCGCCGACGGCGGTGGCCGGATTCCGGCCCGCAAGACCCCGATTATCGGTTCGTTCGATATCGCGCGGTACGTGCGTCACCTGTTCCATCCGACCGCTGCCAAACGAGCCTTTGTCGGGGACGATGCTGTCTTCTATGCCGTCGTCGTCAACGAAGCTCCCGCAGTGCTGGTAGAGGTCGGCGAGCGGGTTTATGGCGTCCTCGCCCTCGACATGACCCCCGATGGCGTCACGGCGATCCATATCCAGGTCAACCCCGACAAACTGGAACGCATTACGCGCCAATGGGCGGCCGCGGGACCCCATCAGCCGCTCGGGGGGAAGTGGTGACCCACATCACAAGTCTTGCCTGTCAGGGATTGCGTGGCTGTCCGGTTCAGGAGGTGAGTGCAACCAGATAGGAGCTCACCATGAAGCATCGCATTGTCGTCCTCGGAGCCGGGTACGCAGGAGCCATCGCCGCCGGTCGCCTCGCAAAGCGGCTGCACCGCGACGACATCGAGATCACCCTGGTCAATGCCGATCCCGAGTTCGTCGAACGGGTGCGTATGCATCAACTCGCGAGCGGGCAGGAGCTGCCGCACCGTTCGCTGCGCGCGGTCTATGCGGGTACCGGGGTGCAGGTCCGGCCGGCGCGGGTCGCCGCGGTCGATGTGGACGGCAAGTCCGTCGATCTCACCGGCGAGCACGGCGCCGAGACCATCGGCTACGACACCCTCGTGTACGCCCTGGGGAGCACCGTCGCCGACTACGGCGTCCCCGGTGTCGCCGAGAACGCCTACAACGTCGCGGGGAAGCAGGCTGCGCTGCGGCTGCGGGCCCGCCTGAACGAGTTGACAACGGGTGCGACCGTGCTGGTCGTGGGCGGCGGCTTGACCGGCATCGAAGCGGCCACCGAGATCGCCGAGGCCCGCCCGGACATCGAGGTCGCGATCGCGGCCCGCGGCGGCGTCGGCGACTGGCTCAGCGACAAGGCCCAGCGCCACCTGCGCGGTGCCTTCGACCGGCTCGGCATCGCGGTCCACGAGCATGCCGACATCACGCGCGTCGAGGCGAACGGTGTGGTCACCGGTGCGGGCGGGGAGATCCCGGCCCAGATGACCGTGTGGACAGCGGGTTTCACCGTGCACCCGATCGCGGCCGCCACCACTCTGGAGGTGTCCGATACCGGGCGGATCGTCGTCGACGGCACCCTGCGCTCGGTCTCGCACCCCGATGTGTACGCCGTCGGCGACGCCGCGTTCGCTGCGGGAGTGGGCGGAAAACCACTGCGGATGGGCTGTGCCACAGCAACTCCGATGGCGTGGCTGGCCGCCGACGCCCTCGCCGCGCGCTTGACCGGTCGCAAGGTTCCCGAGACCCCGATCGGCTATGCCTCCCAATGCATCAGCCTCGGACGCCGCGATGCCATCCTCCAGAAGGTGACCCCCGACGATCAGCCCACGTCTACCGTCATCACGGGCCGGACCGCCGCCCGCATCAAGGAGCTCATCTGCGCGAGCGCGGCGTGGAGCGTCTCCCACCCCACCCTGCTGGTGCCGAGCCGCCGCCACCGCCTCGCGGCAACCAGCGAAGTGGAGACCCACCTCGTCACCCCGTGACGCGGCGGCTGCGTTCGGACGCAGTGGCGAAGTGGAGGCCGAAGCCAGATCGGTCAGCTTGCCGCGAGGAGCCTGCGGGCAATGGTGCGCGCGCGGTCGGCGGCAGCGGGGCTTGCTTCGCGTACCGAAGTGACGATCGCGCCGTCGACTAGCAGGGCGAATTCGGCGGCGAGTTCCCGGGCGTCGGATCGGCCTGCCGCAGTGAGGAGTTCGGTCAGGTAGTCGATGACACGGCGCTTGTGCCGGTCTGCCGCCTGGTGGGCGGCGGAGGTGGGATCAGCGACCTCGACCATGGTGTTGATGAAGGCGCAGCCGCGGAAGTCCTTGCGGGCGAAGCGTTCCGAGAGAGCGTCGAATACGGCGAGCGGTCGATCGGCGGGATCGGCCGCCTTCGCTTCGACCGACTCCTTCAACCATTCCAGCCAGCGGCGGTCGCGACCCTCGAGCACCTCGACAACCAGATCGTCCTTGCTGGTGAAGTGGCGGTAGAAGGAGGCGCGGCCGACGCCGGACTCCTGGAGCAGGCGGTCGACGCCGACCGCTCGGATGCCTTCGGCATAGAACAGCGCCTCCGCGGTGGTGAGCAAACGCTGCTTGGCCTGTGTTGCCATGACGCCACCGTACCAGGACGGAACCAATCAGTACCATCTTGCTTGACCAACTCGGCACCGATCAGTACCGTTTCATTTCGGAACCGATCGGTACCATCATATTTCGAGCATGGAGTACACATGTCGCGGCTACCTCTCGTATCAACCGAAACCGCCGACGCGGAACAGGCGGATCTCCTCACCGAAGTCCAACGACAATTGGGTCGGGTTCCGAATCTCTATGCCGCCATGGCGAACAGCCCCGCGACACTGCGCGGCTACCTCACCCTGCGCGACGCACTGACCCACGGAAAGCTCTCCACCCGCGTCCGCGAGCAACTGGCACTGCTGGTGGCGAGCGAAAACGGTTGTGACTACTGCGTGGCCGCGCACACGATGCGGGCCGGGCGGATGGGGTTCACCGATGAGGCGATAGCAGCCACCCGCTCAGCCGATGATGAAGACCCGCACGCGGATTCGGTGTTGCGTTTCGCCAAGGAAGTGCTCCGATCTCGGGGCCGCGTCGACGACAGCTTGATCGCCTCGGCCCGGCAGCGCGGGGTGAGCGACGCCGAGCTGAGCGAGATCGTCGGCCATGTGTCACTGAACATCCTGTCCAACTACTTCAACCACGTCGCACAGCCCGAACTGGACTTTCCGCCGGCCACGCCCACCTCCCCGAAAGGCATTGCAATGACCACAAATTGGCGTTCGGCAAGCACGGTCGCGCTCGTCGACGGCTACTCACTGCTCGACAACGAAGGGCAGCCCGTCCGCGCCGTCGATGACGCTCAGGTGTTGATCGAGGGCGGTTTCCTGCATGTCAAGGTCTCCGCATCCGCCGACGTGCAGATCGTGTCGGCACCCGCGGTCGCCGCGGTCACCTATCGACCCGAATCCTGAACGCCGCCTGCTCGATTCACCCCACCCGATTCGATTCCGGTCAAGGCCGCGAATCGTGGACGCTGCGACACACTGAACTCCTGGCTGTCGATCACAGCGGAGCCCGGTCCCGACGACTATCGACGTCGAGACCGGGCTCACCGCGTTTCCGCATGCCACCACAGGCTCAGATCCAGGTCGGCCCGATCGAGCGCGGCCGCACCGCACGGGCGTGATGTCGCCATACCCCCTCCCGCGTCGGCGGCGAGTTGATCCACACCCAAATCCGAACTCGCCGCATGACGTCTGCCGTGACAACTCCTCCACCGGTCGCTCGAATTCGGTGCGGTACCGATCTTGACAGATCAATACCCTAGGGGGGTATGGTACCGACCATCATCGTTCAGCCGCATCAGGAAGGGCGGAATCGAAATGACTACGCAAGCACGACAGACCACGCGAAAGTGGTTGGCATTGGCGGTGATTGCCGCCGCGCAATTCATGGTCATCATGGACACCTCGATCATCGGCATCGCATTGCCGAAGATGCAGGCGGAACTGGGCTTCTCCCAGGAGAATCTGACCTGGGTGTTCAACGCCTATGTGGTCGCCTTCGGCGGACTGCTACTGCTCGGCGGCCGATTGTCCGACTTACTCGGCGCGCGCCGGGTATTCGCCGCGGGCTGGGTGGTGCTGCTTGCCGGATCGGCAATCGCAGGCGCGGCGGGCAATGTCGGCGTCGAGCTCGCGGGCCGCGCCATCCAGGGTGGCGGGGCCGCTCTCATCGCACCGTCGGCGCTGACGCTGCTGATGATGCTGTTCGGTTCCGCACCACAAGAATTGACGAAGGCGCTGGCCGTATACGGCGCCGCCGCACCCGCGGGCGGTACCGCGGGCGTCTTCCTCGGTGGCGTTATCACCGAATACATGAGCTGGCCTTGGGTTTTCTACATCAACATTCCGATCGCCGCGCTCGCGCTGATCGCCGTCCCCGCACTGATGCCGAGTGCACCGGCCCGCTCCGGCTCGGTCGACCTACTCGGCGCCGCCACCGTCACCGCGGGACTCGCGGCCGCCGTGTATGGCATCGTCCGCGCACCCGAGGTCGGCTGGGCGTCCGGACAGACCTGGGCGGTCCTCGCTGCCGCGGGCGCACTGCTCGCCGGATTCGTCTACCTCCAGTCCCGCCGCAGCGAACCGCTGATGCGGCTGAGCATCTTCCGCGCACCGAACCTCGCCGCGGCCAATATCGCCCAGCTCTTGCTCGGCGCGGCCTGGGTCCCGATGTGGTTCTTCCTCAACCTCTACCTGCAGCAGGTACTCGGTTACAGCGCGTTCCCGTCGGGCGCGGCGCTGCTGCCGATGACGACGCTGATCATGCTCGGCATGGTCGTCATCGCACCGAGGGCGATGCAGCGCTTCGGTGCCGGGCCGATGATCGTGACCGGCCTTCTGGTGCTCGGTATCGGGCTGGGGATCATGTCACTGGTGCGGCCGACCGGCAACTTCTGGATCGATGTGTTGCCTGCCTCACTGGTGGCCGCGGGCGGCATGTCGCTGGCCTTCATACCCTCACTGGGTACGGCTATCTCCGCGGCACGACCGGAAGAGGGCGGGCTGGCGTCGGGCATCGTCAACGTGAGCTATCAGGTCGGCTCGGCTGTCGGACTGGCCGCGATGACCGCGGTCGCCACCGCTTTCGGTGCCGACGAGATCGGCGACCCGCCCGCGTTGACCAGTGGTTTCTCCGCGGCATTCCTGGGTGCGGGTGTCATCGCGCTTGCCGGGGCAGGCATCGCCGCGGTGACCATGCGCACTCGAGCGAGGGAATCCGTTCCCGAGACTGTTTTGACAAAATACCCTAGGGGGGTATGGTAATACTCATCCGGCGGCTCGCCGCCATCGAAGAAGGAGATCTCATGAGCACCGCAGCCACCACCGCCACTGTCACCGTCACCGGAATGACCTGCGGCTGCTGCGTCAACTCGGTCAGCAAAGAGGTCGGCAAGATCGCCGGTGTCACCGCTGTCGAGGTCGATCTCGCCAGCGGCAAGGTCACCGTGGGCAGCGCGACCCCGGTCGACCTCGGCGCGATCGCCGCGGCCGTCGACAAGGCCGGCTACCAGGTCGCCACCGACTAACCCGACAAACCTTTCGGAAACGGAGCATCCCGATGAACGCCTCGAGCAAGTTCGCCGGCTTCGCCCTAGGTCTCGCGGCGGTCTTCGGGATCGCTGTTGCCACCGGCGCCGCGATCGGACCCGACCCCGCCGACCCCGCCGGCCCGGCCGCGCACGATTCGTCAACCCACGAGGGAAGGCCCGCCACCAGTGGCGGGCCGAGCCCCGACGAATACCCTGCCGGACTTATGGCCACCGAAAACGGCTACACCCTGCGGCTGGACACCGCGCAGACCACCGCGGCAGCGAATGTTCCACTGCGATTCCGCATCCTGGATCAGGCCGGGACACCGGTCACCCGCTACGCGCGCAGCCACGACAAGGATCTGCATCTGATCGTGGTTCGCCGTGACATGGTCGGCTTCCAGCACGTGCATCCGACCCTCGATCAGGCCGGAACGTGGAGCGTCCCAATGGATCTCACCCGAGCCGGTGACTACCGGGTGTTCGCCGATTTCACGCCGGAAGGCGGCGAGAACCTCACCCTCGGCGCCGACCTGCGGGTCGCGGGCAACTACGACGCGCGACCGTTGCCCGCGCCGGCGACTACCAGCACGGTCGGCGGTTACACCGTCACCATGAACGGCGCGGTTACCCCGGGACAAACCTCCACTATCACCCTGTCGGTGAGCCGCGACGGCAAGCCGGTCACCGACCTACAGCCCTACCTGGCCGCCTACGGTCACCTCGTCGCACTGCGCGCCGCCGACCTCGGCTACCTGCACGTCCATCCCGAAGGCCACCCCGGCGACGGCATCACACCGGCAGGCCCCGGCATCACCTTTGCCGTGACCGCCCCCAGCGCGGGCGACTACCGACTGTTCCTCGACTTCCAGCATGAGGGAGTCGTGCGCACCGCCGAGTTCACCTTGACTGTCGCCCCGGGAACCACGGCGAACACGCCCGCCGACAACGGTCACGGCACGACCCTCGAACCGGGCAACGACAGCCACGGCCACTGATCAGCGACGCCAGCGAACGGAGCACGACATGACTACCACGACACAGCCGCAAGCCAACCGGCCGACAGAAGTACGGCCGCGGGACGAATCGACTCCCGCCTCCCCGCCCCAAGCCACGCCAGATACTTCGGCATCGGAGCAGACCAGCCAGCACACCCGCAGCTGTCACTGACCGCCGAAGAGCCCACTCCCCGATCCAGCAGCCAGCAGCGACCCTATCCATTCCCGTGCCGCACAGAACGGAGCACACCATGACCACAACGACGCAACCACCGACCACCGGTCAGGTCGAACTTGTGATCGGTGGCATGACGTGCGCGTCCTGCGCCAATCGCATCGAGAAGAAGCTGAACAAGCTCGCGGGTGTCACCGCGACCGTGAACTACGCGACCGAGAAGGCTCGGGTCGAGGTCACCGGCGACATCGCGCCGGAGGAGTTGATCGCCACCGTCGAGCAGGCTGGTTACACCGCCGCACTGCCCGCGCCGAAGACCGAGAAGCCTACGGAAACCACTGCGGGCGAACCAGATCCGACCGCGCTACTGCGGACACGCCTGCTGGTCTCGCTGGTGCTGACCGTGCCGGTGATCGCCATGGCGATGGTGCCGGCACTGCAGTTCACCAACTGGCAGTGGCTGTCGCTGACGCTGGCCGCGCCGGTCGTGGTGTGGGGTGCGCTGCCGTTCCACAAGGCGGCGTGGACAAACCTCCGCCACGGGACGGCAACCATGGACACCCTGGTGTCGATGGGAACCATCGCCGCGCTCGGCTGGTCGCTGTACGCATTGTTCTGGGGCACCGCCGGGATGCCCGGCATGAAGCATCCGTTCGAGTTCACCATCTCGCGGATGGACGGCAGCGGCAGTATCTACCTGGAGGCCGCGGCGGGCGTCACCACCTTCATCTTGGCCGGACGCTTCTTCGAGGCCAGGTCCAAGCGGCGGGCAGGTGCGGCGCTGCGGGCATTGCTGGAGCTCGGCGCCAAGGAGGTTTCGGTGCTGCGCCGTGCGAGCGACGCGCCCGGAGGAGGCAGCGTGCGTAACCACGCAGGGCCCCGGGAGCACGGCGATGGATACAGCGGTACCGAGCAGCGAATCCCCGTCGACCAGTTGGCTGTCGGCGACCACTTCGTCGTACGCCCGGGCGAAAAGATCGCCACCGATGGCGTGGTGGTGGAGGGTTCATCCGCCGTCGACGCCTCGATGCTCACCGGTGAATCGGTGCCGGTCGAAATCGGTCCCGATGATGCGGTTGTCGGCGCGACGGTGAACGTCGGCGGGCGGATCGTGGTGCGCGCCGATCGAGTTGGTTCCGATACTCAGCTGGCTCAGATGGCGAAGCTGGTCGAGGACGCGCAGACCGGTAAGGCGCAGGCACAGCGACTGGCGGACAAGATCTCCGGGATCTTCGTGCCCATCGTCATCGCGCTGTCGGTCGCGACGCTCGGGTTCTGGCTCGGCACCGGCGGTTCCATCGCGGCGGCCTTCACCGCCGCGGTCGCGGTGCTGATCATCGCCTGCCCGTGCGCCCTCGGGCTGGCCACACCGACCGCGCTGATGGTCGGCACGGGTCGCGGCGCGCAACTGGGCATCCTGATCAAGGGTCCCGAGGTGCTCGAATCGACCCGGCGGGTGGACACCGTGGTACTCGACAAGACCGGCACCGTCACCACCGGCAAGATGACGCTGCTGGATGTCGTTGCCGCGAACGGCGAGGACACCGACGAAATCCTGGCTCTTGCCGGGGCGCTGGAGGATTCGTCGGAGCACCCGATCGCACAGGCGATCGCCAAGGGCGCCCGCGATAAGGTCGGTGAACTGCAATCGGTCGAGGGCTTCGCGAATATCGAAGGCCTCGGCGTGCAAGGCGTGGTGGACGGCCACGCGGTGATCGTCGGGCGCGCCCGACTGCTCGCCGACTGGTCACAGCACCTCGACGCAGACCTCGAGCAGAGCATGCACAATGCCGAGGCCCAGGGAAAAACCGCAGTCGCGGTCGGCTGGGACGGCAAGGCACGCGGCGTGCTCGTGGTGGCCGACGCTGTGAAACCGACCTCCGCCGAAGCGATCTCGCAACTGCGTGCGCTCGGCCTGACACCGATCATGCTGACCGGCGACAATGCCGCCGCGGCCCGCACGATCGCCGACCAGGTCGGCATCGACGAGGTGATCGCGGAGGTACTGCCGAAGGACAAGGTCGACGTCGTCAAGCGACTGCAAGCCGAAGGCAAGGTCGTCGCGATGGTCGGCGACGGCGTCAACGATGCCGCCGCGCTGGCGCAGGCCGATCTCGGACTGGCCATGGGCACCGGCACCGATGTCGCCATCGAAGCAAGCGACCTGACCTTGGTGCGCGGCGACCTGCGCGCTGCCGCCGACGCAATCCGCCTGTCCCGCAAGACCCTCGGCACCATCAAGGGCAACTTGTTCTGGGCCTTCGCCTACAACGTCGCGGCGATCCCGCTCGCCATGGCCGGCCTGCTGAACCCCATGCTCGCCGGCGCGGCCATGGCGTTCTCCTCGGTCTTCGTGGTCAGCAACAGCCTGCGCCTGCGCCGCTTCCGCTCGAACGCGCGGTAATCGGCAGGTGCAAAACCGAGTCGAAGGGGCAGCACACATGGTGCTGCCCCTTCGGCATTCGATCACCCCGGGTTTGTATTCGCCACCTTCGGCGGACGCTGATCGTCACGGCCGAGTCGGGCCGGACCCAGGCAGGTCGATCGCCTTGGCACCTGGCCCGCCGGAACCACACCATCCCGGCGGGGTCGAGAACGAGCCAGCGCCCGTCCTGCTCTGGGTGGAATCTGGACTGAGCAAGTGGTGGCATACGTCCCGAACCAAAATAGTTGGATGCCACTGACCTGGGGATTTATGAGAGCGGATGACGGGATTTGAACCCGCGACCCTCACCTTGGCAAGGTGATGCGCTACCACTGCGCTACATCCGCGTGCATTGTCTGCGCGATCCGAATCCGGCCGCGCATGTCGTGCGACGTTGAACTGTAGTAGGTGCAGCCCGGAATTCGGAAATCCGGAGGCGACGGGTGCTCGGACGATAGTCGTCGGATCCCGGAAAACGACACCACGCGGCCAGCACCGCTCTACCGGCGCGAGCGATGCTGGGCGGGTGCGACCAACGATCTGCTAGGAAGCGGATCCGTGGAAGACGGTGTTGCCGACCGAACTCGATTGTCGGCGAAAGCTACTGCCCGCACCTGAACTCGGGCGTGGCCCAGCCCGCCGAGCCTGGCCGCGGTCACCAGTGGTGCAGGCTGGCGACTAGTGAGATCCCTGGGCGGTCGCGTTCGCCACCGCACTGAACGCTGCGGCGTTGTCGGCGGCCCATTCGGCGTACGTGCGCGGGGCTCGGCCGAGTACCTGCTGGACGTCGTCGGTGATGACCGCGTTGCCGCCTGCGCGGACGTAGGCCTGACCGGCGAGGGCGCCGTCGACGAATCCCGCGGACATGCCTGCGGCAAGCATGTGTTCGCGGGCGGTGTCTTCGGGGACGTCGATCGACTCCACGGGGTGGCCGAGGACGGCGGCCAGTGCGGCGGCCTGGTCCGGGCCGGTGAGTAGTTCAGGGCCGGTGAGCGTGTAGATGCGACCCGCGTGACCGGAAGCGACCAGCGCTTCGACGGCCACCGCGGCCACGTCGCGCGGGTCGACGATGCCTTGGCTGCCCGAACCGGTCAGGTTGGGTACGGGCTGGCCGGACCGGATCGCGTCAGTCCAGCTCAGGGTGTTCGAGGCAAAAGAGCTCGGGCGCAGGATCGTCCACTCGAGGCCGCTTTCGCGCGCGGCGTTCTCACCGGGGAGGTGCCAGGTGCCGACCCGTCCGAGTTCGGGCTCGCCGGTGCCGATGGCGGACAGCTTTACGATTCGGCGGACGCCGGCAGCCCTGGCGGTGGCCACCAACGCTCGGTCGGTGTCGGCGTCGTCCGGGCCGAGTACGCCGACGATGAAGGCCGCGTCCGCGCCGGACATTGCCGCGGCCATCGATGCGATGTCGGTGTAGTCGCCGCACACCACCTCGACAGCGGCCGGCAGCTGCGCACGCTGCGGGTCTCGCGTCACCGCGCGGACCTGTTCACCACGTGCTGCCAGTTGACGGACGATTTCGCTGCCGATGGTGCCGGTAGCACCGGTAATAAGGATCATGGTGGCCAGCCTGCCGCCGCGGACCTGCGGTCTATAGGAAATTTCGGCACACCTGTGCGGCCTCGAACTGCCTACAGTGGGTCGGGTGACCACCACGCAGCATCGGGCGCACACGTTGACCGCCGACCTCATCGAGACCACGGTGACAGCGCCAGAATCCTTGCGGCCATGGATCACCGAGATGGGCCACATCCCGACGGTCGACAAGTTCTCGATGCCTTTCACTCATATCCCGCATACCGCGACGACCATCGTGCTGCGCACCGAGGCGGCGGACCATCGCGACGTCATGGTCGTCGGTCCGCAGACCAAAGCGACCTACTACATGGCCGACAAGCCGAAAGGATGCGTGCGCCTTCGTCTCCAACCGGGCGCCACCCGGCAGTTGCTCGGCGTGCCCGCCACCGACCTCGCGGACAGGGTTTTCCGGCTCGCCGACTTTCCCGGCATCGCGGCCGATCTTGCGGACGAGCTGTCGCGCCTCGCACCCGACGAGGTGCTGCCCTTCCTGGAAGATGTCCTCCCGCAGCGCATCTCCGAAGACCCGACCCAGCGCGCCCACCGGACCCTGCTCCGCACCGCCGTAGCCGCCTTGTCCGCCGCACCGACCCCGGTCCACGAACTGGCAGCCGACCTGGCCGTGAGTGAACGCCAACTCCGCAACCTCTTCACCGCAGGCGTCGGCATCTCCCCCAAGCACTACGCCCGCATCGGCCGAGTCCGCCACATCCTCGCCCACGCCGGCAACACCCCATGGGCCCAACTGGCTACCACCACCGGCTACTACGACCAATCCCACATGACCGCCGACTTCCGCGCCCTGATGGGCGTCCCCCCAACCTCCTTCCTGCGCGGCAACCTCCCCGCCCCCACCCCTTGCCGAGCCCCCCACCGCCCCTGAACGGGATACCAGCGAGAGCACCCGCTCGACCTTCGTCGCGGACATCCAGTTCGGCGGCCTCCAGTACGAGCACGTCGACACCGTGCGCTCGCAATTCTCTGGCCGCGGTCAGTCCCGCGAAACCCGCGCCGATCACGGCGACTGTTGTGTGCTCCATGTCGATCTCCGTCCGACAAGCTGACGCCATGCCACGCCAGGTCGATCACGCCGCCCGCCTCGCCGCCATCGGTGACGCGGTGCTGGCCATCGCTGCCGAACAAGGCTTCGGCGCCGTGACGATCCGCGCGGTCGCCGAGCACATCGGGACATCCACCACCGCGGCAACCCACTATGTGAACAACCGGGATGACCTGCTGCGCACCGCGATCGGCCGCGAGATAGCGGACCGGCGAGCCCAGGCCGAGGACGCCGTCGGCACGGCGCACGGCGCGGCGGGGCTGCGCGCGCTCATCGAATGGGCAGTGCTCGAACCCAGCGCACACGCCCATCGCGTCTGGCTGGCGTTGGTCGTCGGCGCACATGCCGAGCCGGTCCTGCGCACCGAGCTCGACAGCTTCAACGCGTGGTGGGACCAGCGAGTGCACACCCTGCTCACCGAATCGGGGGCCGCCGGCTCGGCCGCGGTGATCGACCTACTCGATGCTGTCGCCGACGGTTTGGTGGTAACCGCATTCGACGAAGGTCACCCCTGGCCACCCGCCCGCCGCAAACGCGTCCTCACCCTCCTCTGGCAGACCCTCGGCCTTTGACTCTTCGTCGTTCAGTGGTGAGCTAGGAATTTTTCGCCGCTCGGCGGGCCGCCTTCTCCTCGGCTTCCGCGGCGTCCATGGCATCGGCTTCTTCGAGAGTGGGCGCGCTGCCGCCGAGCCGGGCGGGAACCCAGTAGGCGCCCTGTTCGTGCGGGTAGTCGCGCTGCAGATCGAGCAGCATTTCCTGCATAGTGGAGCGGAGCTGGGCGGTGAGTTCGGCCGCGGGCTCGTAGGGCTGGATCGGCGCGCCGACCGCGATGAAGATCGGAGTGTTGGTGCGGCCGAGGCGCTTCGGGAAGCCCTTGGTCCACACCCGCTGGGCACCCCAGATGACGATCGGGATGATCGGGACATCCGACTCGATCGCCATGCGCGCCGCACCGGACTTGAAGTCCTTGATCTCGAAGCTACGACTGATGGTCGCCTCGGGATACACGCCGACCAGCTCGCCTTTGCGCAGGTACTCGACCGCGGCCTGGTAGGAGTCGGCGCCTGCCGATCGATCCACCGGAATGTGCTTGAGCGCCCGCATGACCGGTCCGGAGATGCTGTTGTCGAACACCTCTTTTTTGGCCATGAAGCGGATGTAACGCTTGGGGGTGCGCACCGGCAGACCGGCGTAGGTGAAGTCCATGTATCCGGTGTGGTTGACCGCGATCACAGCGCCACCCCGCGCAGGGATATTCTCCTCACCCTTGACGGTGAATTTCAGACCTTCGACGAAGAAGACGGTACGGGCCAGGCCGACGATCGTCCGGTAGACGGGTTCCACAATTCCGCTAGCGTAGTCGCAGACTGTCCCATCCGGCAGAGCGCCGCCGCGCGCGCCATCCACGCGAGCGCGAACCGGAACCAGGGATCGCACGATAGGCCCGACAGCAAGACCTACGAAAGAGGACCTTCGAAGTGGAACGCGCCCGACCGATAACGCGTGAACGCGACCGGAAAGACCCGCGTAATCGCAACCGGACAGCGCAACTCGATCCCGACCGGTCACCGCGAACGACGCCGCCCGGCAGGGACCATCGGACACCGTCGCGCATCGGCCGGACCGTGATCGGCGGACTCGCGATCACCGGAGCCTTCCTGCTCGCGGGCTGCGACTCGGCCGTCGGCATTCCCAACGACGAACCCACCCGTGCCACAGCGCAGACCACGACACCGCCCGCAGCAACCCCGAGCACACCGAGCACCTCGGCACTCCCGCCGATTCCCGCGAACGCACCGCAGGTCACAGCGGTGCCCGGCCTCCCGGCCGCCGCACCCGCCGTGCAGCGCTGGGCGGTCGACCTGCAAACCGACACGATCACCGAGCTGCAGGCCAAGTGCTGGACCATGGCTCCAGGGAATGTGGCCGAGATGTACGACAACTCGCAGGCCATTCTCAACGCCCTCACCCAGCCGGGCGTCGCGACCGAGGACACGGTCACCTGGAAGTCCCGAACCACCACGGTCACCATCGACCGCGCCGCCGTCGACACCGGCTACGCCTGCCCGCGCGTGGTTCCGGCAGGCGGCGAGAGCGGCCTGAACGATGCCGACGCCAGGCACACCGTGCGCCGCTATCTGGCCCGATCTGTCGGCACCCCGCTCGACCCCGCCGACAAGGAGGGCGCCCACCCTCTTGTCTGCAAGGCGAACCCACCGACCTGGGACCCCACCGGCACCGGCAAACCGGTCGCCGCACCCCTGGCGAACAACACCGGCAAGCTGACCGGCGCGACGAAGTTCGCCGACCAGGAGATCCGATCGGAGCGACTGCGCGCGGACTACATCGCGGTCCAGGTGCCCGTCACCAACTCCTCCGGTCTCACCCAGACGCGGACCTTCACCCTGACCGAGGGCTCCGAGGGCTACTGCATCGGCGACGTTTCACCATAGCCACTACCCTGGATGGCTGGTAACGGCTAGGAGGAACAGCTCGTGCAGATCACCAGCGTCGGACACGCCGGATTCCATATTCGCACCGCGGCCGGGTCGATCCTTTGCGATCCCTGGGTCAACCCCGCCTACTTCGGTTCGTGGTTCCCGTTCCCCGACAACACCCAGCTGGACTGGGACGAGCTGGGCAATTGCGACTTCCTGTACGTCTCGCACCTACACCGCGACCACTTCGACGCGGCGCACCTGAAGAAGCACGTCAACAAGGACGCGACGGTGCTGCTGCCGGATTACCCGGTGCCGGATCTGAGGCGTGAACTGGAGCGGCTCGGCTTCACCAAGTTCTTCGAGACCGAGGATTCGGTCAAGCACACGATCACCGGTCCCGGCGGCGACCTGGACATCATGATCATCGCGTTGCGCGCGCCCGCCGACGGCCCGATCGGCGATTCCGGGCTGGTTGTCTCTGATCGCGAGACCACCTGTTTCAACATGAACGACGCCCGCCCGGTCGACATGGACGGGCTGCACGACGCGTTCGGGCAGATCGACATTCACCTGCTGCAGTACTCGGGCGCGATCTGGTACCCGATGGTCTACGACATCCCGAGCCGCACCAAGTCGAACTTCGGCAAGCAGAAGCGGCAGCGCGGCATGGACCGGTGCCGCAGCTACATCGAGCAAGTCGGCGCCACCTGGGTGGTGCCGTCGGCGGGTCCGCCGGTGTTCCTCGACGATGAACTGCGCTACCTCAACGACGACCGCGGCGACGAGGGCAATATCTTTCCGGACCAGATGGTGTTCCTGGAACAGATGCGTATCCACGACAACAAGGGCGGGGTGCTGATGATCCCCGGCTCGGTCGCCGATGTGCGCGGTTCCGAACTGGAGTTGACCCATCCGTTCGAGCCGGGCCTGATCTACGACAACAAGGCCGAATACATCGAACGGATGGCGCAGCGTCTCGCGCCGGTGCTGGCAGCGGAGAAGGCGGGTTGGGCGCCCGCGACCGGGGAGCCACTACTGGAGCCGTTGAAGGCCCTTTTCGAGCCGATCATGGCGCAGAGCGACCTGATCTGCGACGGCATCGGCTATCCCGTCGGCCTTGTCATCGCCGACGAGACCGTGGTGCTGGACTTCCCGAAACGGGTAGTGCGCGGTCCGATCGTCGGAGAAGGCAAGTACCGCTACGGATTCCGCATCGCCCCCGAGTTGGTGCGCACGGTGTTGCGCGAAAACGAGCCGGACTGGGTGAACACCATATTCCTGTCCACCCGATTCCAGGCATGGCGTATCGGTGGCTACAACGAATTCCTCTACACATTCTTCAAATGCCTTACCGACGAGCGCATCGCCTACGCCGACGGCTGGTTCGCCGAGGCGCACGACGATTCCGCCTCCACCGAACTCGACGGCTGGGAAGTGCAGCGCCGCTGCCCGCACCTCAAGGCGGATCTGTCGAAATTCGGCGTGGTCGAGGGCAAAGCGCTCACCTGTAATTTGCACGGATGGCAGTGGGACCTGGAATCCGGTCGCTGCAAAACCTCCAAGGGGCACGAACTTCGTTCCCGCAAGCTGGTCTGAGCCGGTTGCGATAACTCGTTCGAGCGCCTATTTCGCCGTACGGAACATCGATCGAGGCGCCTGAACCGCGTGCGCAGCCTCGCCGCGCACGCGGATGACCAGCGATAGGAAACGGACGGTTCCGGCCGGGCACTCGACAGCACCCGCCAGCGATGAAGTTCTTCGAAAAGTCTTGTTCAGGCGGAGATCTCGCGGGTGAGCCTCGAGGACCATGGACACCAGAAGCAACCCGGCAAGAAGGCACCGCAGGCCTCGTCGATATGGTCCTCGAGGTAGCTGATGCTCGAGTCGCAGACCTCGATGGCCATCGTGAAAAAGGTGATCGTGTCCGGGTCGAGGTGGAAGGTCCAGCCCGGGTTGTAGTCCGCTGGCTGCTTCCTGATTCGGCCCATCACATGGATCGACATCGTTTCCTCGCCCGACAGAATTCGGCGAGCCTCGGATATCCGTTGCTCATTCTTGAGCCGGATGACAAATTCCTTGCCGGAATAATCTGTGAATGCAAAGTCCGCCATCATGATCTCCCCTCGAGCGAGTAGGGCCAATCGACTTCGATTGGAGGAACCTAGCTCTTCGATGGTATCGACTCGACTACCGCGCGCGATGGAATTTGCTCATGAAATTTGTTGGTACACAAAGGGAATTAGAGGTCCGGTCCGTATGGTCCCGAATAAGCGGCGGATCGGATCGATATACACGAGCCGACCGGACCGTCAGCCTGCCCGCGCTCCCCGATCACTGCCGTACAACCTTCTTCGATGACATGATCAGCTCCCGGACCGCCATCGCACCCCGGGCGACCGGCGCACCGACACGGCCGTCGGCATCGATCAGCACCGCCGACGGTGTGCCGCGGATACGGTAGCGCAGCGCGGCTTCGTTGCCCCGCTGCACCAGCGCCGCGATGCCGTTCAGTCCCTGCGCCTGCCCCCATTCGGCCTGTTCGGCGGCATCACCGTTGCCGACGGCGACGATGGTCAGCACGTCGGCGGTGCGCGAGTGCCACCGAGGCAGCTCCCGAGCGAGGGCCGCGCACAGCTCACAACTGGGATGCACGAACACCAGCAGCACTCGACGCCCGTGGACAAGTAGCGATTCCAGAGTTGTGCGGCCGTCTTCGACATCGAACAGTTCGAACTCGGGCGCAACGGCGCCCACCGGCAGCCCCTCGGCGCCGAGGGTCGAAAGAGCCTGCTCGTCCACCCGTCGTCGCAAGCCGCGGACCTCGCCGAACATCCAGACCAGCAGCGCGGCAAGCACCGCGACGACGACGAGCCCGACGGCGTTGTCGGCGGGCAGCCCACCCGGTACCTGCGGGTACACCAGCGAACCCAAGCAGACCAGCACCGCGAGCGCTGTCAGCACCCCATTGCGCGCGACGGTCCAGGCACCGATCGGCGCGTCGCTCAACGAACCGAAACACGAGCAGGCAGGTCTTTTTCCCCGCACCAGCAGTCGCACGATGGCTGCTGTGAACACCGCTAGCGCCACCGCGGCAAGCACCGCTGCCGCCACCGCCGTCCACGGCGGCAGCACCGCCACCGCGATCACCACCTCCAGCACCGGTAGCCCCCACGCCACCACGGGCGCCCACCGGATCGGCACCCCGAAGTCGACCACCGAACTCCGCGTCGTGGCCCGGTCCGTCAGCTTCCCCACCGCCGACAGACCGAACACCGCACTCACCACCAGCCGCGAAACCCACACCCCGTATTCGATCAGCATGCCCGCACCATCCCACATCGGTCATGCCTATAAAACATGAATGCACGGTCCAGTTTCGGTGGTAACCCGACGGCGGCCCGGTACTCGCTCGACAGGCTTCCGCCATTCCGGGACCTAGACGACGATGCCGTTCGGATCGTCGGTTGTGGTCGGTGCCACCGATGCACCCACCTCGCCCCGAACGACTCGCCGAGCGGCACAAGACGGAGAGGGCCTCTGGGCGCTTGCCGCATGGGTAGTGGTTCAGGTTCGGGAGCGGGCCGAGATCGCGACCGCCGCGAGGGTGAGAGCGCAGCCGATGACGGCTGTGACGGACAGTCCTGCGCCCGTGGGAATCGCGATGTCCAGGAGGACCGAGGCGAGGAGTTGGCCTGCCACCGATGTCAGGCCGAGGAGTAGAACCCCGATCCAGCGGACGGTGAGAGCCGCGAGGGCGATGAACGCGACGCCGATGACGCCGCCCACGTAAAGCCATGGCTCGCTGGGGAATTCGGTGGGCCATCCGGTACGGGTGAGGATGAGCGCCTCGATGGCGAACAGGGCAGCGGTGCCGATGCCGAAGTTCACGAAGGTGGCGGTGAAGGGACCGCCGACCGCGCCGACACGACCGTTGACGGCCTGCTGCCAGGCCAGACCGATACCCGCCAGCGCGGGCAGCATGATCAGCAGTGCGACCGGCCCGTCACTCAGCCACTCGGGGACGGCCGGGGAACCTGCTGGTGTGCCGGAGCGGCCCGCCGCGGCCAGGACCACCGCAAACATCGCGAGCGCAGCGCCGCCGAGACGCAGCGGAGTGACCGGGGTACGGCCGTACGGAGCCAGCCCGAGACGATCCACCACCAGACTGCTCACCAATTGACCTGCCACCGCCGCCACGGTGAAGGCAGTGACGCCGATCGCGGCCACAGTGAGCCCCTGACACGCGACGAAAAACGCGCCACACAGTCCGCCGAGCAGCTGCCACCAGCGCAGCCCACCCGATACCAACGCCGCACGCACCCGCACGACCCCGTCGCGCAGGCGGCGACTGAAAACGAACGCCACAACCAGCAGCACCAGGCCGAGTCCGAAACTGATACAGGCGGCAGCGATTCCATCCTGCAACCGCGCCCCCAGCGCACCATTGATCCGCCCCTGCACCGCCACCCCGGCCCCGATACAGAAGCCGAAGACCAGCCCCACCTGCGTCCGCCCGGTCATCCCCGCACCGTACCGCGACCCGCCCGCATCCCGATCCGCTGCCGCCCGCGGATGCCACGATCGGCGCTACGCCGCACTACCGCCCGATGAGCCAGTGACGGTCGCCGATACAAGCCGGGCTACCCCGCACGCAGCGCCGTGCGGTTGGTGGCGAAGGTGTCGTGGCGGGCGTAGGTGCGGTCGCCGCCGTTGCGGGCGATGGAGCCGCGAACCAGGCGGGTGCGGATACGGGCGCCGAGGTTTTCTTGGAAGCGGGTGGCGCCGGGGAGGAGTTGGCGAGGGATCTCGAGGGCGCCGTTGACTACGGCGGTGGCCATGACCGCGCTCTGGGAGAGTTTGTTGTTCGGCAGGCCGAGGAAGTCGGAGTTGGTTGGGCCGAGGATGATTCGGCTGTAGGCGACCATGTAGCTGGTGATCGCCTTGCGGATGAGGCGCTGGGGGGCGGTGTCGTTGCCGATGAACAAGCCACCCGCGGCAGGGATGAGCGCCTGGGCCAGGCGGCGGGAGTCGTCGTCGGGGATGAATTCGGTGTCGGCGAGGATCCAGAAGGCGCGCCAGGTGTCGGTTTCGTTGGTCGGCAGGATTTCGGCGTCGATGCCGAGCAGGAAGCCGACGTAGCGCCACAGGTGGAAGACCGCGTCCTTCTCCTTGGCGGAGAATCGCAGCCCGAGTGCTTGTGCGCCGACAAGATTCGCCATCGAGAACAGGCCGAGGGTGCCGACGGTCAGGACTTGGTTGACCGGCTGATCCCATGCCGCGTAGTCCCAGTCGGGACGTCGATTCATGCCCGCACGCACCAGCGCGTGCATGAGGCGAACCCGCAGCACGCTCTTGTAGCCGACCTGATTACGTTGCAGCCCACCGGGAGTGGTGACGTCCAGCCACCACTGGGTGGTTTCGGCGAGCCTGCGCGGCGCCATGGCGTCCAGGTCGCCGGTGCCGACGAGTGTCTTATCCGCGCGGGAGGCGAGGTAGCCGCCCATCAAGGCGAACATGCCCATCGCGATGCCGCCCCAGACACTGGTGCGCCCCACCACGCGGGCGCCGCGATCGATCTTGCCGCGATCGAGCCAGTACGGGTCCGCCTCGACCTGATCGAAGAATGCCCGCAGCTCTTTCGGCGCGTCCGGCACCGTATCGATACCGCGCTCGACGGCGATCTCGAACATCCTGCGACCCTCGCCGACCGGCAGGCGCTGGATCATCGCCACCACGTCGTCGGCCAGCCGATCACCGACCTGCGCGAAGCGCCGGAACGAATCACGCTGGGCCGCGGTGCAGCGCAGATCGCCCGGCGCGAGCACCGGAACGGCCTGCCGAAAGGGGAACTCCGTGAACAGCGGCGGAGTGGGGAGCAGCTGGTTGTCATGCGTCATTGCACTTCACCCATCGGATCGAGGTTCGCGTCGCTGGTGTCGAGTACCGACGCCGAGCACGTTCTGACAAGAACGTCTCACAGAATCGGAAATCTGGCAAGGATCTATGCCAGAATGGTCTCGATGACTACCACTTCGCGGTCCTACGGCGGCGTGCCGATCGAACAGCGTCGCGCCCGCCGCCGCGCCGCACTGCTGGACGCGGCACTGGAAATCATCGGGACCTCGGGTTTTGCGAAGCTGACGGTCTCCGGGCTGTGCACAAAGGCCAAACTGTCCGAGCGGTACTACTACGAGAGCTTCACCGACCTCGACTCGGTGTTCAGCGAACTGTTCGACCGCATCGTCGACGAGATCGGCCAGGCCGTCGTCGCGGCGTTCCTGACGGCCGACGCCGACATCCGCGCCAAAACCAGGGCCGCCATCGCCGCCGCCGTCGGCCTGATCGCCGATGACCCGCGCAAGGCACGCATCGCCACCGTCGAGGCGCAATTGAACCCCGCCCTGCTGATGCGCCGCGCCGAGGTAATGCGCTCGTTCGCAGGCATCATGCTGGCCGTCTGCGCCGAGGAAGTCGGCGCCGACATCGTCGAAAACGCTGGCGAACAAGCCGAATTCGCCGCCACCCACCTACTCGGCGGCCTCTGGGAAACCACCAACAGCTGGCTAGCGGGCACCCTCCCCATCACCCGCCCGGTCCTCATCGACCGCTCCACCGACCAATTCCTCCTCACCGCAAGCCATCTCATCGGCAGCCCACTGCACTGACTCGCCGAGCCGAACATGCAAACGCGGACTCCACCAGGTGCCCAGCGCGTCACTCGGGACCTGCCGGGCGGCGGGGTAACCAGGAGGGTATGACGAGGGCGATCGGCAGAATTGTTGCGCCGAGTAGGGCGACGGTCGTCGGCATCGACAGCCAGAGGGTTGCGGCGGCGGCGAAGCCGAATACCGCGAGCGCGACTACCTCCGAGGCAAGGCCGGATACCGAGGTGACCGTCGCGCGGGCTGGTCCTTCGATGGCGTCCTGTAGCCGCGCACCGGCCACGATACTGGCGTTGTAAACGATGCCGTAGGAGATACCGATCGCGGTAAAGCCAAGGCCGGCCAACACATACACGGCACTCGGCCAGCGGACGGCTAGACCTGCGACGAGTGCGCCGCCGACGAAAAATAGGCCACCGACCCCGACCGCGATAGCCATCGTCCGCGCCGCCATCCCCTCGGTGTGCCCGGCCGACATCGAACCGGCCAACGAACCCAGCACCGTTACGCCGACCAGCAATGGCACCACGGCAGTCGAGACGCCGACCGACTCGGCGAGTAGCGCAAAGTATTCGTCGAAAGCCGTAACCCCGAACAACAACGCCTCGAGCATCACCGCGTTCCGGACAGCCCGCACCCGGATTGCCTCCCCGACACCGGTGCGCAGCATTGTCAGATACCTGGCGAACGGCCCCGGCGGCACCGATCCCGGTGCGGTCCGATCGACCGGAACCGCAGCTCGATCGTTCACATCGCCGATGGCAGTCAGGTAAGCCACCGGCTGGCTGTGCTGCGGCGGTCGGGCCGAATCATCCTCGGCGACATCGTCTTCCAGCTCGTCGACGTCGGCGGCCGACACCGCCTTCGGCGCGCTGGGCAGCGAGAGGGCAATGAGGGTATGGGCTGTCGCGACAGCGATGCTGGACCAGCCGAGCAGTGCGTAACCGCCCAAGATGTACAGGGGTGTCGCGGCGACGATGGCGATCACTGTCGCGGCTTCCGAGGCCGCTCGGGCGTAGCCGAGGATGCGCGGGTAGGCCGCGCGCTCGCCTTGTGCGGCGAGTTCGTCGTAGAGCAGTGCCTCGAATGTTCCGGATTGCAGTGCGCCCGAGGCACCCCAGAGTACGAAGCCCGCCGCGAAGCCGAAGTAGGTGGGGAGGAAGGTCCACGCCGCGAATCCTGCGGTGAGCAGCACACCGCTCAGCACGAGCAAGGCTCGTCGCGACACCGTGTCCGCCCAGGCGCCGGAGGGCACTTCGAGCAGGAACGCTGTGGTCGACCAGATCGCGAACAACGAGGAGATCTGCCCGGTGTTCAGCCCATGGTCGGCGAACAGCAATGCGTACAGCGCATACAACGGGATGAGGTCACCGCTGCCATTGAAGAGCACGGCTCGAACCGTGAGCGCATGAAGACCGTGGCTGTCGGCGCGACCCGTCAACCGGGCGCGGAGCGACTTACCAACTCAACAGCCGTAGAAGAGCAACCGCATGTCGTTCAGCCTGATCTCCTCGCCGCACCCCGTCAAGCGATTTAAACGGCCCAGAGGCGCTATCCGAGTGGCAGCCAGCCGTTGGCGGTGTGCAGGTCGCCGTCGCCGAGTTCGCGGTCCGAGACGCCGGGGCCGACCCGGCCCTGGTGTTCGTTGAGGTCGCTGATCAGGTCGGCGACGGGGTGTGAATCGCTGTAGTGGTAGCCCTGTGCGAGGGCGAATCCGAGCTCGGTGAGGACGGCGGCTTGGTATTCGGTTTCCACGCCTTCGGCGATCACCTGTAGGTCCAGGGCGCTGCTCAGGGCCGCGATCACGCCGAGCAGCGGCGGGGCCGGGGAATCCGAGCGGATCGCGGCGACGAAGGACTGGTCAACCTTGAGGATGTCGCTCGGCAGGGTGGCCAGCCTGCTCAGCGAGGAGTAGCCGGTGCCGAAGTCATCGATGGCAATGCGCACGCCACGCTCCCGCAGCGTGTGCAGATTGCCGATGGCCGTTTGAGATTCGGCCGCCAGTTCGCTTTCGGTGACCTCCAGCACGAGCTGATCGGCGGGCCAGCCGGTGCTGGCGAGAATGTTCGCCACCCGGTCGGCGTAGCCCGTCTCGGCGAGTTCCAGGCCGCTGACGTTCACGTTCAGTGTCAGATCGAGCTGAGCGAAGGTCTCCTGCAGCCGCGCCGCGTCCGCGCAGGCCCGGCGCAACACCAGCTCGTCCAGGTCGGAGATGAGGTCGTATTCCTCGGCGACCCGGATCAGACCCTCGGTGGTGACATCCGGCTGTGCGCTCGACGACCAGCGCAGCAGCGCCTCGACACCGACCGCCTTGCCGCCGCCCTCGGTCAGGCTGACGATCGGCTGGTAATGCACGTCCAGTGCGCCGCGGTCGATCGCCTCGCGCAACTCGACGGCCAGCGGCAGCTGCCGCGAGGACTCGAGCACCGTCCGGTTCCGACCGGCCTGCTTGGCCCGGTACAGCCCGACGTCGGCACGACTGACCAGCAGCGAACCCGACTCCCCCGGCTGCCACGACGTAACGCCGGCGGAACACCCGGTGGTCACCGAGGCCCGCAACTGCTCGGTCAGCAGAATCGCGGCCTGCTCAGTGGTATTCGGCAGCAGCAGCGCGAAGGCGTCGCCGCCGTAACGGGCCAGCCGCTGATCGGGTGCGAGCAGTTTCGACCAGGTGTCGGCGACACGCTGCAGCACCGCATCACCGGCGCGATGACCGAGGTGGTCGTTGATCTTCTGGAAGCGATCGAGGTCGACGAGCACCAGCGCGAGGCCCTGCCCGCTGCGGGTGGCGTGCTCGATCGCGGTGTTGAGCGCGCGGTCGAAACCACGCCGGTTCAGCAGGCCGGTGAGCACATCGATGTCGGCTTCGGAGGCCATCCTGGTCAGGATGCCGACGACGACGCCGACCCCGAACGTGACACCCGCCGGGATCAACCCGGACCACCAGGGCAGACCAGGAACGATCGGCCGCGCGGGCAACACCCACAGGCACAAAACCATGGCGAAGGCGATGTGCGCGAGCGCCTGCGACCAGGCGAAGAACAAAGCCGCGTCACACGCGACGAAGACATAGAACGAGGCGAGACCGATCGCGCCGACCGTGTTCGGGAATGAATGCACCGCGATCGTCACCAGGACCGTCGCAATGGCGACATATCCGTGATGAATGGAATGCGGCAGTCGCGGTCCCCACGCGAGCAGCGTGAGTCCCAGCGTCAGCGCAATCACCGCAGCCGTACCGACCAGCGGTCGATTACCCTCGTCCCCCGGTGCGATGGCAGTAATAACCAGGCCAAGCACACCACCCATGACGTAGAACGCCCCGGTGGTCCGAGCCATGACCATAGCTGTCGCCAGCGCCGATGCCGCCCGCACCCGGGTTCGGGTATCGCCGCGCGCCCCGATTCCTCGCACGGGCAATAGCCTAGAGGCAACGATTCCCAGTAGTTGCCACATCCCGTGAATCCGGCATGGCGAACCGACGGCTATTTACCTGCAGGCAATGCGAGCCGGGCTATTTCGGCGGTCGCAAAACGTCGGTTCCGACGAATGGAACCAGCGCGGCCGGAACGCGCACCGAGCCGTCTGCCTGCTGGTTGTTCTCCAGGATCGCCACGATCCAGCGGGTAGTCGCCAGTGTGCCATTCAAAGTGGCTGCGATCTGCGGCTTTCCGTTTTCGTCTCGATATCGCACCGACAGCCTGCGGGCCTGGAAGGTGGTGCAGTTCGACGTCGAGGTGAGCTCACGGTAGGCCTGCTGGGTGGGTACCCACGCCTCGCAATCGAATTTGCGCGCCGCCGAGCTGCCGAGATCGCCTGCCGCGACATCGATGATCCGATAAGGGACCTCGACAGCGGCGAGCATGTCCTGCTCCCACGCCAGCAGCCGCCGATGCTCGGCGTCGGCCTGCTCCGGGGTGGTGTAGACGAACATCTCGACCTTGTCGAACTGGTGCACCCGGATGATGCCTCGGGTGTCCTTGCCGTAGCTGCCCGCCTCGCGGCGGAAACACGACGACCAGCCCGCGTACCGCTTCGGACCGCCGCTCAGATCGAGGATCTCGCCCGAGTGATAGCCCGCGAGCGGCACCTCCGACGTGCCGACCAGGTATAGATCATCGTCGGCGAGGTGGTAGACCTCGGCCGAATGCTGGCCGAGGAAGCCGGTGCCTGCCATGATCTCCGGCCGGACGAGCACCGGCGGAATCATCATGGTGAAGCCGTTGGCCACCGCCCGTTGCGCGGCCAGCTGGAGCAGACCCAGCTGCAGCAGTGCGCCGTATCCGGTGAGGAAGTAGAAGCGCGCGCCCGATACCTTCGCGCCACGCTCCATATCGATCAGCCCGAGCGACTCGCCGAGTTCCAGGTGGTCCTTCGGCTCGAAGTCGAATTCCGTTGGCGTGCCGATGGTCTCCAGGACGATGTAGTCGTTCTCGCCGCCCGCGGGCGCGCCCTCCTGCACCACGTTCGAGATGGCGCGCTGCGCGGCGTCCAGGTCGGCGTCGGCGGCGTGCTGCGCCACCTCGGCCTCCTTGACCTTCACCGACATCTCCTGCGCCTGCGCGAGCAGCGCGGAACGTTCCTCCGGGCTCGCCTTGCCGACCAGCTTGCCCATGGCCTTGTGCTCGGCACGCAGGTTGTCGGCGGTGGCCACAGCCGCACGGCGCGCCGCGTCGGCTTCGAGCAGGGCGTCGACGAGGGCGGGGTCTTCGCCGCGGGCGCGCTGCGAGGCGCGGACCGCGTCGGGGTTGTCCCGCAGGAATCGGAGGTCGATCATGGGTGTCCAGCCTAGTAGGCGACCTATTGCTGTTTCACGCCGATATCCCACGATGCGGACCATCGAGCCCTTTTCGCGCGCATAGTTGGCTTGTGGGCACAACTTTCGACGAAACAGCCATCGACGACGCACTTTCCGATTTGACCGCGGGCGAGAAGGCGTGGGCCCAGACTTCGCTGCGCCGCCGTCGCGAACTCCTCGACGATATCCACACCCGAACCGGACGCTTCGCCGCCGACTGGGTGCGCGCCGCGCGCACCTGGAAGGGCCTGGACGAGGGCTCGCCGCTGGTCGGTGAGGAATGGATGTCCGGCCCGATGACCCTGCTGCAGGCCACCGCCGCGCTGTCGGCCACGCTGTCGGCGCTGGAGCAGGGGCGCAGTCCGCTCGACGGGATCACGCTGACCGACGCGCCGGGCGACCGGGTCGCGGTGCCGATCCTGCCGCTGGATTTCTACGACCGGCTGCTGCTCAGCGGTTTCCGGGGCGAGGTGTGGCTGCGTCCCGGCGTCGACGCCGCTACCGCGCGCAGGCGCGCCGGACTTGCCCAGCTCGATCCGACCACGACCGCGGGTATCGGCGCCATTCTCGGCGCGGGAAACATCACCTCCATTCCGCCGCTGGACGCGTTGTACGAGCTCTACGCGCACAACCGGGTGGTCGCGCTCAAGCTGAACCCGATCACCGATCCGCTGTTCACGGTGCTCGAGATGATTTTCGCGCCGCTCATCGAGCTCGGTGTGCTACGAATACTGACCGGCGGGGCGGACGCGGGCGGGTACCTGGTGCGGCATCCCGACGTGGCGCATGTGCACATGACCGGCAGCGCGCATACCCACGACGCGATCGTCTGGGGGCCGGGGCCGGAGGGCCAGGAACGCAAGTCCGACAAGCGCCCGCTGCTGGACAAGCCGATCACCAGCGAGCTCGGCGGCGTCTCGCCGACCATCGTCGTGCCGGGTGAATGGAGCGACGCCGACCTGCGTTTCCAAGCCGAGCACGTCGCGACGCAACGGCTGCACAACGGCGGCTACAACTGCGTCGCCACCCAGGCGGTGGTGCTGAGCGCGACATGGCCGCAGAAGGACAAATTCCTCGCCGAGCTACGCGACGCGATCGACCGGGCGCCGCAGCGCCCTGCGTACTATCCGGGCAGCGACAACCGAGTCGCCGACGCCGTCGCGGCGTACCCCGACGCGGAACGGCTCGGGCCCGGCCAGAGTCGGTTGCTGGTCGAGAACCTCCCGCAGACCGAGACCCCGCTACTGCGCACCGAGTACTTCTCGCCCGTACTCGGCGTGGTCGAACTGCCCTACGCCGGCGGCGAATTCCTCCAGCGGGCCGTCGATTTCGCGAACACCGAACTCACCGGCACGCTCGGCGCAAACGTGATCGCGCATCCGAGCACCATCAAGCGGCTCGGCATCGCCTTCGATCGCGCGATCGAGCGGCTGCGCTACGGCGCCATCGCGGTCAATGCCTGGACCGCGCTGGCCTTCCTGGCGCCGCGGGCCGCGTGGGGCGCCTACCCCGGGCACACCATCGACGACGTGCAGAGCGGAATCGGCGTGGTGCACAACGCTTTCCTGCTCGACGATGTGGAACGCACAGTGGTGAGCGGGCCGTTCCGGCCATCGCCGCGGTCGCTGGTGCACGGTGAACTCTCGCTGTCGCCGAAGCCGCCGTGGTTCGTCACCAATGCCACCGCGGCCGCGACCGGGCGCAAGCTCACGGAGTTCTACGCCAGCGGCAACCCGGCCCGGCTGCCCGGCGTGTTCCTATCCGCGTTCCGCGGCTGAGATCGCACCGCTACGGCGGCGTTGTCCGAGCGACCGCCAGACATCGCCAGCGCCCGATCGACCAGGTCGTGGCACCGGAGATCAGACGCTGCCATGATGGATCGCGATGTCCTCCGATGATGTGCCTCAGCCCCCGCAGGCGCCCGAGCGTCCCTCGGGCGACAAGCCGTCGCGCTTCGGCTCGTTCCCCCGGTCGCTCGATGCCGCCCGCGAGACGCTCGCCGATAGCAACCTGCACCTGTCCGCGCCCACTCTGCGCTGGGGGCTGCTCGCCGTCGCGGCGGGCGCCGTCATCGCGGCCATGGTCACCCTGTTCGTGACCGGGTTCGACAACAAAACGGGGCTGGAGGCACACACTCCCGGATCGCCGGTCGACTCCGTGCTCGACAAGGAGTTCGGCACCGCGGCCGAGGGCGACTGCCTCAGCTGGACCAAGCCGGACCGCGGCGACCTGGTGAAGGTGGCGTGCTCGAGCAGGCATCTGTTCGAGGTCGCCGCCGATATCGACATGAGCAAGTACCCGGGTAAGGAATTCGGCGACGGCTCGCGGTTCCCGGACTCGCTGCGGCTCACCGAGCTCAAAGAAGAGCATTGCGTCCCCGCGGTGCAGCAGTACATGAACGGGCGCTTCGATCCGCGCGGGCGCTATGTCGTCGGGCTGATGTACCCGAGCCCCGACGGGTGGAAGCACGGCGACCGGACGCTGCGCTGCGGGTTGCAGTACTCCGGAAGCACCGGCACGCCGCTGCCGTCCATGGGCAGCGCCGTCGAACACGATCAGTCGAAGGTGTTCGAGGCGGGGACCTGCCTCGGCATCAACCAGAACCTGCCGACCGATCCGGTGGACTGCTCGCAGGCACACGCCGTCGAGATCGTGTCCACCATCGACCTCGGCGCGCGATTCCCCGGCGGCCCGCCGGCCAAGGAGCAGCAGGACAGGTTCGTCGAGGAGGAATGCGCCCGCTCCGCCACCGACTATCTGGGGTCGCCCGACCAGGTGCGCAACAAGACACTGACGCTGTTCTTCGACTACCTCGATGCCCGCAGCTGGCTGGCGGGCAGCCGCAAGCTGGACTGCATGATCGGCAAGGGCACCGACCGGGAGGGCTTCGCCCCCATCACCGGCACGGCGAAGGGCGAGATCCTGATCAACGGCCAGGCGCCGGTGCCACCGCCGAACTCGGGCCGCTCTACGCCCGCGCCGTTGCCCGGCGCGGCGCCGTTGCCGCCGCAGCCGCGATGAGACCGCCTGCCTGATGTCGGTCACCATGTCCGAGGGCCGGTTCGAAGAACTGGTCGGCGATGCGCTCGATCTCATTCCGCCCGAGCTGGCCCGTGCCATCGATAACGTGGTCGTGCTTATCGAATCTCGCAATCCGGAAGACTCACGGCTGCTCGGCCTCTATCACGGGATCGCGCTGACCGAACGCGACAGTCATTACGGCGGAGCGCTGCCCGACACTGTGACGATCTACCGCGACGCGATCCTCGAGATCTGCGACGATGAGAGCCAAGTCGTCGAGGAAGTCGCAATCACCGTGATCCATGAGATTGCACACTATTTCGGGATTGACGAAGACCGGTTGCATCAGTTGGGATGGGGCTAGTCTTTTACGCAGCTGTGGGACCGGAGCGCAGTTGTGAAGACCGGAAAGAAAATTGGGGATTCGATGGAACCGATTGCTTGGCTGTCGCGTCCTATCACTCGTAGGGGGAATTCTCGTGGTTCCGCCCAGTAGCCGCCACTAGAAGGAGTCGAGTCATGTTCGGTGTAGACATCTCACCCGAAGCCGTCCTGGCCGCAGCGCTAGAGCTGGATCTGGTCGCCGACCGGCTGGCCGCCGCTCACCTGGTGAGCGCCGCGGCGACCCATGTCGTCCCGTCCGGGATCGACGAAGTGTCGCTGCTGGCAGCCAATCACTTCAACCGGGGCGCACTGACCCACGACCAGGCGGTCGCCCAGGCCGTCCTCGAGCTGCACCACGCCGCCGCCACCCTGCGCATGCAACTCGCCACGCACGTCGGCGAGGACATCCTGCGGGCGAGCGTCATGAAGGCCACCGAGATGACCCTCGGGGCCTAGGCCGCGCGGACAGCATTGATTTACGGATAAAGGGGAGAAACAAGCATGACCGCAGGTATGACCGGGGTGTTCTGGCTGCCCCGCCTGGCAGAAGCAAACTCCATAATGCTCAACGCGGGCGCACACGGCATCCCGATCTCGGCCGCGGCCACCGCGTGGGGCGCGATGACCGGCGCCTGGATCGACGCGACCACGACCGCCGTTCGAGTGATGGCCGAGTTGGGCATCGGTATGCAGGGCGTCAACGGCATCGCGGCGCTCAGCCGGCTGGGTGGCTTCACCGGATGGGCCGAGCAGCAGGGTGTCATGGCGGCCACCTTGGGCGCGAAGGCCATCGCGAACGCAACCGCATACACCGTCGCGTCGATAGCGATGCCGAGCATCCCGGAGATCGCGGCCGTCAACACCGCGCGCGTCGCGGCTGCTTCCACCGGCGGAGTCCTGAACGGCAGCTCCGAGATCGCGGAGGCGGCCAAGGTCGCGCTGGACGTGCGTGCCGCGCTGACCATGGAGACCTACGAGGCGGCAACCACCGCGACGGTGGCGACCCCGGGTGAGTTCGTGCCGCCGCCCGCGATCGCCAGCGGTGCGGGAACCGCGGACCCGAGCTCGGCGGAGGCCGCATTCCAGGGGGATCCGGTGGCGTCCGCGATCGCCGCGGCAGCCGGGTTCTTGAACAACCCCGCCGTGGCGAGCGCCGCGACGCAGGCGGCGAATGTCCTCGGCTCGGTGGGAGCCTCAGGCGTGAGCACGGTCGGCAGCCTCGGCGCCAATGCGATCTCGGCCGTCACCAGCGCGGCGACGCCGTCGATGGGTGGCATGGCCGCCGCGCCGATGTCGATGATGGGTGCGGGCGCCGCGGTGTCCGCCGCCGCTTCGGCAACCCGGTCGGCGGCATCCACCCCCAACGCGAACCCCAACGGGTCGTTCAAGCTCCCCGAAGGCTGGGGCGCCGGCGCCGCAGTCGGCGGCCTGCCTGCCACACTCGCTGCCGCCGAGCCCGTCAACGTGGCCCGTCTCGATGCCGCGCCGGTTCGTCCCGCAGCGGCCTCGGGCAGCCCGTTGCTCGGCACCCGGGCACAGAACAGCGAAGACGACGAGTCCGAGCACACGTCCGCCGACTACCTGCGCGCCGATCACTTCAACGACGGCCGCTACACCGCCGACGGCGTCATCGGTGCGGACGCCGCCGGGACGGCTAAGTGACGGTGCTGGGTGCGGGCCACGGCCCGTCGATGCTCGCGGCGGTTGTCCTGTCGCTCGACGAGATGCAGTTTCTCCTGGAGAAGCTGGAGATCGACGAACTTCCCATCGTGCTCCAGGCGATGGGAAGCTACGACAACGTGACCGACCACGATGCCGCGATGGCCGTGGCCGCTCAGTCGCTCGCCGATCGGGAGCTCCTGATCGGCGATGTGGTACACCAGGAACTCGAAGACCGACTGCGGACGTTGTACCGACCGCACTGGGTGGTCGCGATACGACTGTTCGTGGAGGGCAACGCGAGTCGCATGTGCCTGGCGAAGGGCGACGACTTCGTCGCCGTCGCCCTTCGCGGGCCGCATTCCTATGTCATCGACCAAGTCGACGACGACCTGCCCGGCCCGGTGATCTCGGCGCTCGGAACTGCCGAGCCACTCGAACTGACCGGTATGCGAGCCGAGACCGAACAGCTCGTCCCGATCTTCGACGACACCGGCGACGCCAAGGCGACCGCCGCCCGGCTCGCCAAGGTGGGCCAACCAGCCCACGACGCACAAGCGATCGCCTCGGCAATGGTCGAGATCCATTCGCACGCCGAGATCGTCGGCGTGATCTACGGCGACGGCACCAAGGACTACGCCGAGAACCACATCGCCGTGTTCAACACCCGCGGCGGCCGATTCATCGCCACCGCAAGTGTTTCCGACGACGGCACCAAGTGGACGTCGCTGAGCAGCGGCACCACGGGACGGTTACGAACTGCGTTGCAGGACTTGATCAGTGCGCTGCCGGAACGCGAGGACTTCCCTCGTAACCCGGCATTGACCTGACCGATCCATTGCTGGCTAACCCATCGGGTCGTCGGCGGTCGATGAGACCACGTAGCCGAATGGGGGCGTGAAGCGGCCCCAGCGGATGCACTCCCAGCCGCCGACGGCACGGGGCACCAATTCGATGGTCTCGGTGTTGTCGAGATGGTTGTTGGTGGTGAACGGCGGCGCTACCCCGCTGAGGGTTCGCGATACCAGCCGCATGGCAGCGCCATGATTGACCAGCAGGACGTCGCCGCCATCGGCTTCGGACGCCAGGTAGGTCGTCCGGAGTGTCTCGATCACCGGCAAAAAGCGGGCGAGCACGTCGTACCCGGACTCACCGCCTGACACGCGCTCTGAAAGATCGCCTTCGTGCCAGGCCCGGTACACCCGTTGGAAGGCCTCGTGCGCTTCCTGGGTTCCAAGGCCCTCCAGGTCGCCGACCTGCACCTCGTGTACTCCTTCGAGCACCTCGGCAGGCACACCGGTCGCCGCCTCGATGTATCCGGCGGTCTGTCGGGCGCGTAGGGCCGTCGAACAGAACACCGCTCGCGGCGCCGCGAGCAGACTCGAGCCGAACGTCTTCGCTTGCGCCGCACCGCGTTCGGTGAGCGGGAGCCCCGGCACCCTGGTGTCGAGGATCTTGGCGACATTGCCCTCGGTCTCGCCGTGCCGGACCAGAATCAGCTTTCCGCTCATAGATCCGCCACCCCCTTTCGTAGCTGCGTCAGCCATTCTGCGGCCGCCTCGTCCGACGGCGGCGGGGTACCCGTCGCCGAGGTCGCGGCCCACGAACCGAGGAACCTGATTCGTGCGGTGCGATGCAGCGCCTTGAGCGCCTCGGCGACCGCCGAGTCATCGATGTGCCCGACGCAGTCGAGATAGAAGCGGTAGGTACCGAGACCCGTCCGGGTCGGGCGGGATTCGATTCTGGTCAGATCGATACCGCGAGTGGCGAATTCGGCGAACGCGCGCATCAGCGAGCCCGGTTCGTTGGGGAGTTCCAGCACGATCGACGTGCGGTCCGCACCGGTCGCGTGCGGCGCCACCCGAGGCCGTGTGACCAGGACGAATCGAGTGATCGCTTGTTCGTGATCGGCCACACCCGACGCCAGCGCCTTCAGCCCGAGGCGCTCGCCCGCCAGTGCGGTGGAGACCGCGGCGTCGGCATTACCCGCGACCACGTCTTCCGCGGCGGCGGCATTCGACGCCGACGTGTACACCTGCGCGTTCGGCAGGTTGCGCGATACCCACAGACGCACCTGTGCCCCGGCCACCGGATAGGCGGCCAGTGTCCGCACATCGGCGAGCCGGGTGCCCGACCTGGCGAGAATCGTGAAGGTGACCTCCAGCTCGGTCTCGGCGACGATCTGCAGTCGCGGGCCGAGAGCCAGTGAGTCCAGCGTCGCCGAGATGGATCCTTCGACGGAGCTCTCGATCGGCACGACCGCGCCGTCGACGTCACCGGCCCGAATTAGGTCGAGTGCGGCCCCTTGGCTCGGCGCGGCAACCCGCTCGACCGGCCCTTCGAAGGCCTCCGAGGATTCGAGCTTGGCAAGGGCCATCTCGGTGAAGGTTCCGGACGGACCGAAGTACGCGATTCGCGGCACGGTTACGACAGTACTTGCGGTTGCCGGTGTGCTGGAAAAATTCGGCGCACTGAGAAGTTATGTTCACCCGGCACCGCCTCCGCCGCATCGTGTCCTGCTTTCCTGCGGTCGGGCACTACCGCCGACCTGCCGTGCACCGGCGATCACGTTCCTTGCCACGGCCCCAACGGAACCCGTGAGCCACCCACGGGGTGCCGAAATCAGTTGTCACCTGGGTGAATCCGCAACAGCGAGTGGCGCGAGGGAATGGGTCACCGCATCCGGCGTTTCGGTTTCGATGGCGAGCAGGACAGTGCGAACGGCCTCGATCGCCGGGGGTTTCAGCGTGGTGAGGAAGGCGATATTCGGGGTGGCGAGGGCGGCGCGAATGTCCTCGCCGCACAGGGCGGCCACGGTTGCCGCGATGATTGCCAGAGCCCGATCGCCATGGGCGGTGCGGGCAATGAACCCGGTATCCGCGTGTGCGACCTCCGCGAGGAAGTCGGCGATCTCCGCATCCGAGACATCCACATCGACGGTGCGAGCCGCGGAATCCCGGTTTCCGGATCCGGTGGCGCGCACCAGACCCTCGACCAGGCTTCGTCGCGCGGGTGCCGTCAACGAAACCAACACCGGTTCTCCCGATCCATCCGCCATGCCCTCACCGTAGCCATGGCCGGTCTCGCGGAACTTTCAGGATCTCCAGCGATGCGAACGCTTGCGGAACAACGACGCGTGACTTAGCTTAGGTTTACCTAAGCTATCGCCGAGCGAAGCGGGGCAATGCCAAGTACTGGAGGTCTGCATGCCGAACCCGACCGTCGCACCATCCACCGCCGAGCGGGTGCGCAGTGCCTGCGCGCATGCGGAGGAGGCGGTGCTTGCGATGCCGGGCATCGATCCGACCTCGGTTTCGGTACATCACCTGCGGCAATGCGGTGATGCGGTCATCGCGGTGCCGACCGCGTCGATGGCCACGGTGCTCGCCGCGAATTCCGGTGACATGGGCGCTCCCGCGGTGCTGGAGCTCACCGACCACTCGCCGCTGACGTTGCGGGAGCCGGTGCGGGCACTGGTCTGGTTGCGCGGCTGGGTGCGCACGGTGCCGACTCGAGCGCAACGCGCGCTGGCCTCCGAGGTGGCCAAGGACCTTCCGCATCCTGGCCTGCTCGACGTCGGGCACACCGCAACCCTGCTGCGGGTGGTGATCAACTCCGCGGTGATGGCCGACTCGACCGGCGCCGAATCCGTCTGCGTCGACGAACTCCGCCTCGCCGAGCCCGACCCGTTCTGCGAGCTCGAGTCCGCGTGGCTGCAGCACATGGACACCGACCACGCGGATGTCGTCGCCCAACTCGCCCGCCACCTGCCGCCCCGCCTACAGCGTGGCGCGGTACACCCGCTGGCCATCGACCGATATGGCCTCACCCTGCGCGTCGAAGGCATCGACGGCGATCACGACTTCCGGCTCCCGTTCAACAGCCCCGTCGAGGACATCGAATCCCTGAGCCGCGCCGTCCGCACCCTCGCGGGTTGTCCTTTTCTGAACGGCCTGCGCCGCATTTGAGTCAGCACCAACTACATCCTCGGCCATGCTTCCTCGGCGACGGTTAGGCCATGGTTGCTCGGTGCGCGAGATACTTCGAGGGAACACCGGTGGGGCGGGTCTGACCTCCACTTGCGCCAATACCGAGACCGGCGGTACCCGCATACTGTGCGCGGGGCAATAGATTCGACCGCATGTGCGCCGCTGAATCGGTTCCCACCTGGGACGAGCCCGAGCAGACGGATCGGGAGCGATTCGCCATTCGGCTCGAGATCGCGATCGTCCTGGTCGTCACCTTCGGGTTGAGCGGGCTCAACGCCGCGCTGTCGCTGATCGAAAGCGCGTTGTCGCCCGGTGGTGTGCGGGGACAGACTGTCGCGCTGAACCCGTCACGGGCCACTCAGTCGACGATCGACCTGCTGTTTCAGCTGCTCGGGGTGTTGCGGTTGGCCGGGTGGGCGGCGTTGGGTCTGTACCTGTTGTGGCGCAGTGGAATCGGACCGCGTGTGATCGGACTGGCGCGGTTGCGCTGGCGTTCGGACGTGTTGCCCGGGCTCGCGCTCGCGGCGATCATCGGGCTGCCCGGGCTTGGCCTCTATCTGATCGCACACGCGTTGGGCGTCAGTGTCACCATCGTGCCGAGTTCGCTCGGCGACTATTGGTGGCGGCTGCCCGCCCTCATTCTTTCGGCATGCGCGAACTCGGCGGCCGAGGAAATTGTGGTGGTCGCGTACCTGATCACCCGGCTGCGCAAGCTCGGCTGGTCGGAGAACTCGTCGCTGCTGGCCTCGGCGCTGCTGCGCGGCAGCTACCACCTGTATCAAGGCCTGGGCGGCGGCCTCGGAAATCTGGTGATGGGCGTGATCTTCGGCCGCTACTGGCAGCGCACCAACCGTCTGTGGCCACTGATCCTGGCCCATGCCACCATCGACGCGGTGGCCTACATCGGCTACACCATCTTGCGTGGCCATGTTTCCTGGTTGCCGTAACCAAGTCCGGTCGATACGCGAATTCAATAGGAGCGCCGGATAATCGGTCGCTCGCGATCGGTGCTGGGTAGCGGGCCCCGGCTGCCCGAGAGCATTCCGAACGGACGCATCCGCACCGACCAGCTCCGCCGAGCCCCGATCACCCACATCCGGCCACCCCGCGCGGCCCCCGATCAGTAGAGTGCCTAGTGATGAATGGCGACGACCCCCAGTACAACGCACGGACGCGCCGGGTCCCGCCACCGTCCGGTAGGCCCGGTGAACCGCCGACTCCGCGTCCGCATCGGGCCGAACCCCATGCTCCCGGACCGCATCGGGCCGAGCCACGTACTCCCGGACCGCACCGAGCCGAGCCCCACGCTCCCGGACCCCACCGGCCAGGACCGTCCCCGGTCGAACCAACGCGCAAGATGCATCGCGATGGCCCGCCGAACTACGCGCCACCCCTGGCGTACTCCCAGGTCCCGCCGGACCAGGCCGCGATGCGTACGCCGCCACCGCCCATGGGGAAACCGCGACCGGCGCCGGCGCACCAGCCAACACAGCAACCGGTCCCATATCACGATCCCGCACAGCGTCAGTCCCACGCGCCGCCACCGCGGCCGCGCCAATATCGGGACTTACCACCCCCGCCCCCGCCCGCCGCGCCGCCATCCCGCCGGGACCGTGAACCCGAACCTCCGCGCCGACGCCGCAAACGGCATCCGTTCCGTTGGTTCCTCGTACTGCTCGTGGTGCTCGTGCTCGCCGCAGTCGGCGCTGTCATCAAACTGGACAACTCGCTGAACCGGATCGACGCGCTGGCGAGCTACACCGACCGCGTCGGCGACACTCCCGGCACCAATTGGCTGCTCGTCGGTTCCGACGGCCGTGCGGGCCTGTCGCCCGAACAGGAACAGGAGCTGGCCACCGGCGGCGAGGTCGGGCCGGAACGCACCGACACCATTATGTTGGTGCACGTCCCGAAGTCGGGTCCGACCACGTTGGTCAGCCTGCCGCGCGATTCCTACGTCGGCATCCCCGGTCACGGCAAGGACAAGCTCAATGCCGCCTTCGCACTCGGTGGCCCGCAGCTGCTGGTGCAGACCGTCGAGATCGCGACCGGCGTGCGGATCGACCACTACGCGCAGATCGGCTTCGGCGGCTTCGCCGGTGTCGTCGACACCCTCGGCGGCATTGATGTCTGCGTGCCCGAACCCATCGACGACCCGCTGGCCGGTATCAACCTGGCCGCGGGCTGCCAGCGGCTCAGCGGCCCGGAGGCCCTCGGCTTCGTGCGCAGTCGCGCCACCGCGCTCGCCGACCTCGACCGCATGAACAACCAGCGCCTGTTCATGGCCGCCCTGCTGAAGAAGGCGACAAGCACCGCGACCCTGGCCAATCCGTTCAAGCTGTGGCCACTGGCCCGCGACACCGCCAAATCCCTGAAGGTCGACAACGGCGATCACATCTGGAACCTGGGGCAGCTCGGCTGGGCGCTGCGCGGCGACACGGTGGCGACCACCGTCCCGATCAGCGGCTTCGACGACACCGACAGCGGCAATGTGCTGCTGTGGGACAAGGCCGAGGCAGGTCGATTCTTCGATGCGCTGGCCAAGGACCAACCCGTCCCGGACGATCTTCTGACGAGGTAGCGTCGAGGGCATGCCCGACACCGAGGTCGCCCAGCCGTTCCCCGCTCTGCTGCGCGCACAGATCCGTCATGGCTTCACCGCCGCCCAGCAGTACCTCGCCGCAGCGGTTTATCTCGATTCGAGTCGCCTGCCGCAGTTGGCCAAGTTTTGCTATGGCAAGTCCGGTGAGAACCGCGCGCACGCCCTGCGCATGGTCCAGTACCTGCTCGATCGCGACCTGGATGTCCGGGTCGAGGGATTGAACGAGGTGCGGTCCACCTTCGAATCCCCCCGTGCCGCAGTCGCTTTCCTGCTGGAATCGGAGCGAACCATCGCGACCCAGATCACCGAGCTCGCCGACGCGGCCCGCACTTCCGGCGACTACCTCGGTGAACGGTTCATCCAGTGGTTCCTCAAGGAACAGGTGGAGGACGTCGCCGGGATAACCACCTTGCTGACCGTGGTCGACCGTGGCGCAGGCGATCTGTTCGATGTCGAGGACTTCGTCTCACGCGAGCTGCGCACCGTCCCGCGCGCCGATGTCACAGCGCCGAAAATGGCAGGGGCAGCAAAGAATTAATTAGGCAATACTAGCCTCAATAAGGTTGCACTTGGATGACACGCGGGCTGACCAGCGCTAATGTCGCTCTCATGTCCAGCCATCCGGAGTCCCCACGCAGCAAATTCCACAGCCTGCTTCACGACCAGATCCGGCATGAATTCAACGCCGAACATCAATACATCGCTATCGCGGTGTGGTTCGACAATGCGGATCTGCCGCAACTGGCCAAGCGCTTCTATGCGCAGGCGGTCGAAGAGCGCAACCACGCGATGATGATCGTGCAGTACTTCCTGGATCGGGATATCAGCGTCGAACTTTCCGGTATCGACAGCGCGAAATCCAAATTCGAGAATGTTCGCGAACCGATCGCGTTGGCGCTCGCGCAAGAGAAGGCCGTCACCGACCAGATCATCCAATTGGCGAGCACCGCTCGTGAAGAGGGCGACTACCTCGGCGAGCAGTTCATGCAGTGGTTCCTCAAGGAACAGGTCGAGGAAGTCGCCAACATGACGACGCTGGTCACCATTGCCGATCGCGCTGGTGCGAACCTCTTCGATCTCGAGGATTTCATCGCCAGGGAAATGAGCGGTCCGAGTGATACGTCCGGCGCTCCTTCCGCTGCGGGCGGCACCGTCTAGTCGAAATTATTCGCCACGCAATCAGGCCCAGCTCGTCACGACGAGCTGGGCCTGTCGCTGGTATATCGAGAGCGGAGTCGGTAACTCTCCACCATCAATGTTCTGCGAGATAGTTACGAGGCACTCAGCGAGCTGAGCAGTGTCTTGAGCAGCAAGAGGATCGCGTCCATGATGTTCCCTATCTTCCTCATCAGATCGGTGAGGTTATCCTCACCACCACCATCTTTCGGTGATGAAGAGAACCTAACCGAGACCTGATTAGAAAGGAGGGTGTTTCACAAAATTCTTTCGATATTTTTCAGATCACCGCAAGGTGATCTGACGGGACCGAAGGCCATCCCGCGAGCGACGCTCATCGGCCGAAAGCGGCGCATCCGACGCCAGCGCCTCCGCCAGCCGCGCACCGAACTCGATGGCGGGCTTGGTCCACTCGGTGGCGTGCAGCTCGGGATCGAGATCGAACACCGGCACCAGCAGCCCATGCGTACGGAAAGACCCCGCGAAACGGGAACCCTCGCCGAGATGCAGTCCGCCCGCGGCGTGCAACCTGGCCAGCGCGAGCATCAGCGCGTCCTCGTCCTCCGGCCGGACCCAGCGCACATGCGCCTTCTCGCCCGCATCGACCCACCAGGCCGCACCGATCGAATCGGCGCCGAGATCCAGCCGTGCCGATGGCATGATCGCCTGCTTGGCCTGCTCGATGGTCGCGGCGACCTGCGGGTCGGGCTGCACGCCCTCTGGCACCCACCAGTCGAAGTCCTGATGCACCGTGAGCTCGAGATCGGCGCCAGGATCGATCACATCGGCCAAGGTCGGGCCGCCCGCCACGCTCTGTGCGGCGGACAGCGACTCGCCCGGCTCCGCGGACTGCGTCCACAGAATGGCGGCCGCGAGATCGGAAGCCGGGTCCACGCCCTGGAATTGGACCTGCGTACCGACATAACCGGTCGGCTGATCGCCTGTCCGCACCAGCGCGGCGACCGCACCGGGCAGCACCGTGGCCAGCACCACCGAACGCTCGGCAGCGACACCGGGCGACAGCTTCAGCGTCGCGGTCGCCGACGGCACGAACTCACGTAGCGCGACAAGATCGCACTCCGCGGCCAGCCCCTCGAACGGGCGCGCGACACCCTGTCCCGACTGCTCCAGCGCCGCTCGCCGCTCGGCGAGACGCTGCGCCCGGTTCCCTCCGGGCTTCGGACTATTGCGCTTGCTCTTACCCACGGGGAGCAAACTACAGGGTGAGCACACATGAGCATCGAGCGCCACGGCGGCGCGCCCACACTCGATGCAGAATGCGCCGCAAGGCTGTTCAGGCCCGGGGTCAGGCGGGGGCGAGCAGGGCTTTGGTGCGGCCGGGGTGGTTTGTTGCGACCCAGCTGACGCCGAGGTCGGCGCACAGGCGGACGTCGTCGGGTTCGTCCACGGTCCAGCAGTAGGTGGCGCGGCCTGCCGCGGCGGCCTTGTCGACGAGATCCGGGTGCTCGCGCAGGGTTTTCACGGACGGGCCGACTGCCGTCGCGCCGACCGTGGTCGCAGCGCCGCCGCCCAGGTAGCGCGATGATTCACCGAGCAGCACCGTCGGCAGCAGTGGCGCGGAGCGGCGGATCCGCCACACCGCGGTGGCCGCGAAGGACATGACCACCGCGCGGGAGTGGTCGGCGGAAGCCGGGGTCGCGATACCGAAACGCTGGAGTTCCGCGAGCAGTTTGTTCTCCACCAGTGCGCCGTAGCGGACGGGATGCTTGGTTTCGATGAACAGCTTGGTCGGCCTGCTGCGCCAGTCGAGCACGAGCTCGATCAGCTCGCTCAGGGTGAGCACCGACGATGGCGCGCCGTCGGTTCCGAAATCGAGTGCCTTCAGTTCATCGAGGGTCATCTCGCTCACCAGCCCGGTGCCCGAGGAGGTTCGATCGACGGTGCGGTCGTGCACGCAGACCAAATGCCCGTCCCTGGTCAGCCGGACATCACACTCGACACCATCGGCGCCCTCTTGCAGCGCCAGTTCATACGCGGCGAGTGTGTGCTCGGGTCGCGCCGCCGAGGCTCCCCGGTGCGCGACGACGAACGGTGCGCGACTGCCCTGGCTCACTTGGCCACAACCTCCTCGTGCTCACGATTCACTGCACTGCTGTCGTTGTCCTGATCCTCGGTGCTGCCGGTATCCACAGCACCACGCTCCGCTGAACTCACGGAATCGAGCCGATCCGCTTCGGCCGCACCGCCCGGGTGGACCGGTTCGATGACCGGCACCCGTGGATCGACCGCGACCACCCAGCGGCGCGCGATCTTGGTGTGGCCGAACAGATCCCGACCCTCGATCATCCGCATCAGCCACAGGGTCAGCAACGCGACCCCGACGGCGGTGGCGTCGGTGAACGCGGTGAACATCACTCCGTCCGCCTTGGCCTGCAAGGAATCCGCGGTCCGCCACAGCAGCGCTGCCACCGCGACGATCGCACCGAACACCCACGCGCACCACCAGATTCGGATCGCCCGCAGCACCCTGGCATCGGCCGGTCGATCCTGGGCAGACACCGTCACGGTTTCGGTGAGAAAGACACCGGGCCACACCAGGTTGACCCCCGGAACAAGGCAGCCGAGGGCAAGGGTCCGCACCGAGCGCGGATCACGACGCCCGGACCGCTCGTAGGCAACCCGCCGCGCTTCGATCAGCCAACCGAGCATCGCCAAGGCGGCAGCGAGCGCAACCGCGAGTCCGAGCAGAGCGGAAATGAAGACCAGGTAATCGGAAACGGTCAGCAGCAGGGGATCCACCAGCCGGGTGCGGTTGCGCAGCAGAATCCCATACCGCCCGAGTTCAGCAAGGCATCCAACGGCGAATACCACCGCGGTGGCGACCAATAGAGCCTCGGCCCGCTGCGCGAAGGCGCCGAGCGGGCGCTGCGGAGCGGCGGCGGGTAGGACTTGCGGATCCGACAGTCCCCAGCGTGGCATCTCGGTATAGCGCGGAGTTTCGGCCGACCGCCGAGCGCGGCCCGATGTCGACGATCTGCGGGTGCGTTGGTCGGGCCTCCGCGCCACCCACCGGTAGTTGCGGCGTTCGGCGGGGGCGTCGATGGGAGCCGGTGACAGCAACACGCCTCGGCAGCGTGGGCACCAGTGCATGGGGGTCGTCTGCACGGCCCAGCGCGCGCCACAGCGCGCACAAGGTTGCACCACCGTACTCACGCGCACCTCAGCTCTTTCGTTCAGTAGATCTTCGCCTGGTGGTCGCCCTCGGCGACCAGCGGACGGCCCAACTGCTGCCATGCCACCATGCCACCATTGACGTGCACCGCATCGAAACCGATGTGCGTGAGGTACTTGACCACCTCGATCGAACGACCGCCCTGCCTGCAGATGACATAGAGATCGACGTCGTAGTCCAGCTCATCCACCCGGGCAGGCACATCGACCATCGGAATGTGGATCGCGCCCGGCGCGTGCCCGAGCCGCCATTCGTCATCCTCGCGCACGTCGAGCAGGATCGCCTGCCCGGCGTCGGCCGCGGCGCGCTTGCTGCTGTCGAATTCGCCGGGCACGGCTTCCACCGGCACCGACGGGACCTCGGGGCTCGTCACTCTTCGATCCTGCCATGGTCGCCGCACTGCCGGGGAGTTGTGGGCTCGCCCTATGTCGGCGACGGCCCGGCTACGGACGCTGGGAACGGCCTCGACAGCGGTCGGTCACCTCGGGTATGTTCTGTCCTTCTGGATCCTGTCGAGCACCCCGCTACGGGGTTGCTTGTGCATATCTTCGTCAGAGTTATCCACATATTCCACAACTTGATCCACAGGGCTCGGCTATCGAACAGCACACCACTCACAGCTCGGACCTATCAGGAAATCGGCTGGTCCACTTGATCCAGGAGCGCCACGGCACCGAAACCGGATGAATCGGCCTCGCGCAGCAGCTCCGTGGCGAACCGAGCGACACGAATGACCGATCCGAGACTCCCCTCCTAGCTATCCCGGAGCGGTCATTCGCCGCAGCTTCGGGGCCAGAGGCCGAGCAGGTCCCGATAACTAATTGGACGACGCCCGGATCGATTCGGTTCCATAAAAAACGAGAACACTAGCGAAAAAATGAAATACCGGGTTCCAGCAGGTGCTGTCGGTAGCCTGGGTGCATGAACGTGAGCAGGGGGCTACTCGACGGATTGGACACGGCTGGGCTCAACACCGCTCTGTCCGAGGCCACGTGCCTAGGGCTGGAGGTCGACGAGGCGGGTCGTCGATTGAGTCTGGAACTCGAGGCGTTGACACTTCCACCGGACGGACCTGCACCAGAGGAATACCGGGTGCAGCTGACCTTCACCGGCGTCGGCCGGGTCGCCGCTTCGATGCGCATCCAGCGCTGGGATGATCTGGCCGCCACGGTGCTGCCCTTGCAGCTGGATGGGCTGGATGAGGCAATCCGCAGTTTCGGCGGCGGACGGCTGCACGGCTGGGAGTTCATCGACGTGGACGACAGCGGCTGGGCGCTGTGGAGCGAACTACTCAGCTTCGACACCAAGATCGGTGACAGCACCTCCGCGCACGTGCTGGAGTTCTCCCAGGAGGAGGGCATCGATCCGCGCGAGCTGGACGTGCGCGTGTGGTTCGACAACATGACCATCCATGACAAGAGCGGCCGCGAGATCCCACTACCGGAGTTCATCGCGGGCGGGATGCGCTGGTGGAAGGCCCATGACGAGGGCGATCCGCAGACCATGCGCCCCGGCATCGTGCCGCAGCTCTGAACCCGCAGCTCCAACCACCGCATACGTACCGCACATCCGATCCCGGATGTGCGGTACTTTCGTTCAGCCTCCGCCGCTCAGGCGCCCAGGCCCACTGGGCAGCTCACGCCGGTGGCGTGCACCGGACAGTAGCCGCCGGGATTCTTGGCCAGGTACTGCTGGTGGTAGCCCTCGGCATAAAAGAATCCGGACAGGTCCGCCAACTCCGCGATCTCCGTGGTGATCTGGCCGAAGCCGACCACCGCGAGTCGCTCGCCGTAGACCTTCGTGGTGGCATGCGCGATCTCCGCCTGCTCCGGACTCAGCGTGAAAATGGCTGAACGGTACTGAGTTCCGCGATCGTTGCCCTGTCGCATGCCCTGGGTCGGATCGTGGTTCTCCCAAAACCGCCGCAGCACACCGGCATAGTCGATCACGTCGGGGTCGAAGACGATGAGCACGGACTCGGTGTGCCCGGTCCGCCCGCTGCACACTTCCTCGTAAGTCGGGTTCGGCGTGTAGCCGCCGACATAACCCACCGCGGTCGTGTAGACACCGTCGATCTGCCAGAACTCCTTCTCGGCACCCCAGAAACAGCCCATCGCCACCACAGCGACCTGCATATTCTCCGGAAACGGCCGATGAATCGGATGCCCGTTCAGGAAGTGCTTCTCGGGCACGACGAGCGGCTCGGCCCGGCCGGGCAGCGCTTTGTCCCGTGACACCATGACAGGCTCCGGGAGGCGCACGCGTCCCACTAGTTCGTCATACCAGGACATGGTTCGATGCTAGTCTCCTCCGCCTCTACCCGCCTGCTGCCTCCACCCGCCTGCTGCCGGTCGTAGGTGCCAGGCGGGCAGACACGGTCGAAGGAATGCGGGGGTACACGGCCCGGTTGGAACCGAGCGGGTGTACGAATGATGGTTGAGTGTGCTCGAAGACGAGGCACACACAGCCCGACATTAGGAAGGGACATCGTGGCTGAGTACACGTTGCCAGATCTGGATTACGACTACAGCGCCCTGGAGCCCCACATCTCCGGGCAGATCAACGAGATCCACCATTCGAAGCACCATGCCGCTTATGTCGCGGGCGTCAACTCGGCGCTGGAGAAGCTCGAGGCGGCGCGCGAGGCCAGCGATCACGCCGCTATCTTCCTGAACGAGAAGAACCTGGCCTTCCACCTGGGCGGCCACGTCAACCACTCCATCTGGTGGAAGAACCTGTCCCCCAACGGTGGTGACAAGCCGGTCGGCGAGCTGGCCGCCGCGATCGACGACCAGTTCGGTTCGTTCGACAAGTTCCGCGCGCAGTTCACCGCCGCGGCCAACGGCCTGCAGGGCTCCGGCTGGGCGGTGCTCGGCTACGACACCCTCGGCCAGAAGCTGCTGACCTTCCAGCTCTACGACCAGCAGGCCAACGTGCCGCTCGGCATCATCCCGCTGCTGCAGGTCGACATGTGGGAGCACGCCTTCTACCTGCAGTACAAGAACGTAAAGGCGGACTACGTCACCGCGTTCTGGAATGTCGTGAACTGGGAAGACGTGCAGGAGCGTTTCGCACGCGCCATCGGCCAGGCCAAGGGCCTCATCTTCGGCTGAGCTGTGTTTGATTTGCAGCGCCTGCGGCGCTGCGTGTTCGCGGCCCCCTTGGGCTCGCGTCCGAGCGGGCGAGACTCGCGCCTTCGGCGCATGCGCTTCGCCCACTCGGACGCGAGCCGGGCCGCGAACTCTAATGCTCGATCTCGCTTCGCTCGGAAGACGATGTCGTGCCTAGGGGTCGATGGTGCGTGCGCATTTGCGCGACACGCGCGGGGCTACGCCCCCGACTTCTATCGGTTTGTCACCAGCCCGTAGTCGGCATCGCCGGCTGCGGGCTGGTCTGCTTTGTCCGGTTAGCACTCTTTGGTACTTGTGTGCCAGGTGATTCGTGGGCCATTCTCGAGAGTCCACAGTACGAGGACGGGCAAAGCCGCCCCCGGTTCCACGACGGGAGGCACCATGCACGCGAATGGACCGATCGGCATTACGCCGTTCCAAGCGCGCGGATCGTTGCGCGGGTTCGTCATCTCTGGCCGCTGGCCGGATACCACAAAGGAATGGGCGCAGGTATTGGTGCTCGCGGTGCGGGTGGCCACCATGCCCGGACTGCTCACCACATCGACGGTGTTCGGTGTGCGCGAGGAGCTGCCGGACGACCCACAGCCAGGCACAGTAGGTCTGGTGCTGGCCGAAGGCACCGTCCTCGGCGCGGAGGCGCTGGCACCCGGCCGGTTTGCCGATCATGTGCCCGCCGCGCTGCTGATGCTGCATCCGCCCTCGGAAACCCGTCCGTCGCTGCCGGAATGCGCGGGCGCGGCATCCGGCTGTGTGCTGCTGCCCGGGGTCCCGCATCTCGGGCTCGAGCATCGGGCGGCGTGGGCCGAAGCCGAGTCCGACGGCACCGTCACCTCGCTGGTCAGCCGGGTGGGGCTGGATCCGATCAGTGATCCCGACACTGCGGTTCTTGCCATGCTGCTCGCTGCGTGAGGGAACCCGAAATCCGCTACGTGGATCACCAAACTTATTGTGCGCATTGTGATTTCGACAAGCGCAAGTTGGCACACGGGTAGCAACCGAGGTACAGTCGACAGCAACGAAGGGGAGTAGCCCCCAATCATGCAGTCGACATACTGACCTGCGGCCACACGATGGCGCGGGTCCGGCTGCGTGAACCGGTATCGATCCGGTGGGCGAGACCTTCGGCCTAGACATCTATTTCGTTGTCGGCCGGAGGCGTACCCGATCTCCCGGCAGGCAGGCCGGAGACCCGGGAGTGCACACATGATCGCCACGATATTGCTGAGCGTCGGTATCGTCTTCCTAGCCGAACTCGGCGACAAATCCCAGCTGATGGCGCTGACCTTCGCGCTGCGCTACCGCTGGTGGGTCGTGCTCGGCGCGATCACCTCCGCCACAGCAGTGGTGCATCTGATCTCGGTCGGCGTCGGATTCTTTCTCGGGGCCGCGCTGCCGACCCGGGCGATCTCACTGGTCGCCGCGATCACCTTTTTGGCCGTCGGCCTGTGGACACTGCGTGAGCACCTCGGTGTCGAGGAGGACGACCCGGAACCGAAGCCGCCGCGCACGACCACCGCGCCGTATTTCGTGGTGTTGTCAGCGTTCCTGCTTGCCGAGCTCGGCGACCGGACTATGTTCGCGACCGCCGCACTGGCCACCGACAACAGTTGGATCGGTGTCTGGATCGGATCGACCATCGGCATGGTCGCGGCCGATGCGCTTGCCATTGCCGTCGGCCTCCTGGTCGGCAAGCATCTGCCGGAACGGGTGATCGGCATCTGCTCCGGATTGCTGTTCCTCTACTTCGGCACCGCGACCCTGCTCGCGGTGGCCGTGCCCGGCATGGGCGTACTGCTCGGCGGCGCGATCGCCGCGGTGGCACCGGCCCTCGCGGGCCTGGCGCTGCTGCTCAGGCGCGCACGGCGCCGTGTTGCAACATCGCCGTCCCGTACAGGTCACCGCTACGACGGACCAGATCGAGCAGCGGTGCACGCAGCCCGCGAAGTCCATCCAGATCGTCGGCCGCAATACGAGCGGTGACCATCGCGCTGACCGCAGCGGCGAGGGTCTGACAGGCAAAGCGCTGCTCCTCGGTGCCCGCGCCGAGGACATCGGCGATCAACGCCACGAACGACTCCTGCAGCAGGGCGCGGCGCGCCACTGCCTTGGAACCCACCGCGTACACCTCGACGAGAAACAGCCTGGCATAGGCGGGCTCGTCGGCGAGGCCGTCGAGGTATGCGCTGAGAACGCGGTCCATCCGGTCGGGGTCGGGCGCCGCCGCTCGACCCGGATCGACCTCGGCCGCATCGGATTTCGACGCCGCGGCATCCGCGATGCGCGACAGCGACTGGCCGACCGCCCGCTCGTAGGCCGCCTCGAAACAGTCTTCCTTGGAACGGAACTGCTCGTAGAAGGTCTCCCTGGATACCCCCGCGCGCTTCAGCACCGCCGCGACCGACGTTCCGACATAACCGTTTTCGGCCATCGCCTCGGCCATCGCGTCAAGGATCCGGTCGCGCTGCGAGGCGATCACCTGCTCCCGCGGCAGGCCGTGACGGCCCCGAGGGAGTTGGCGTGCGGTGCTGGCCGGTTCGGTCATTCGGTGGCTCCGGTGTTCGGTCGGGCTCGGTGCTCGGTCACGCTAGGGATGTCGCTCCATTCTGCGGGGCCGCGACGGCTGGTCCGTTGTGAAGGGCACCTCTTCGGTTCGCGCGATCTCGAGCGCCCGCGCGACCCCGCGGCGCAGTGTGATATCGACGAGACGCTGGGCGATCGGCCGGAACGGTAGCGCCAATGCCACCCACCACGGCGAGACGACCTTGCGCCCGCGGCGGGCGATGGCGCGTTCGACCGCGTCGATCGCTGGGCCGAGTGGCGCGACGCCCGACACGGTGGATCGGCCGAGGATGGCCCGTGCGGCGGCGGTGCCGAATCCGCGCGTGGTCATATCGGTGTCGAGTTCGGCGAAGTAGGCGATGCCGACCTTGGCGCCGGTGTGCCTGATCTCATTGCGCAATGTGTTGCCGAGCGCCTCCGCCCCGGCCTTCGACGCGCTGTAAGCGCCCGCCAGCGGGAGGTTCACCGCGGCAGCGAGCGACGAAATGATCAGCACGTACCCGTCCGGATGGCAGATGTGCGGCCCGGCGGCGCGCAGCGTGTAGTAGACGCCGAGCACGTTCACCGCGAGGGTCTCCTCCATCACCGCTGGGTCGCCGCCGAGCAGCGCCAACTGGCGAGCCACCCCCGCATTCGCCACCACCACGTCCAGCCCGCCCAACTCGCTGACCAGCGTTGACACCACCCGCTCCACCTGCGCGGAGTCCCCGACATCGCAGTAACGCCATGGTGCGTCACCACATTCGTGCGCCACCTCGGCGAGCAGATCCGCCTCCAGCCCGAGCAACGCCACCTTCGCCCCGCGCGCATGCAACTGCCGAGCCAGCGACGCCCCGATTCCCCGTGCCGCACCGGTAATGAGGATTCGCCGGCCGGCGACAGACGCGGAGGAGAACACGTTCATGTTGCGACGGTACCACCGATGAACACAAATGTTCGCAAATATTTTTGCGCACCGCGGCGGGTGAGAGGGTGCCGTGATCGGGCTCTCACCACCATTGGCTAGGGTGCAATTGACGAAGGGCCAACTGGCTGTCACGAACGAGAGGACCATCGTGGAGATTTCGGGTTCCGCCGCCATTGTCACCGGAGGCGCATCCGGCCTCGGCGCCGCCACTGCCAAGCGTTTCGCCGAGCTGGGCGCCACCGTCTTCGGCTTCGACGTACCGCAGTCGATCGAGCGCGCGGGCGACAACGTGCCCGCGGGCGTCACCCTGATTCCGGCCGATGTCACCAGCGGCGACGAGGTCAGCGCCGCCGTCGCCAAGGTCGTCGAGTCCGGCGTGCCGCTGCGCATCGCCGTGAACTGCGCCGGTGTCGGCTGGGCCGGCCGCATCCTTTCCAAGAACGGCCCGCACGACCTGGAGTTGTTCCGCACCGTCATCTCGGTGAACCTGCTCGGCACCTTCAACGTCATGCGCCTGGCCGCCGACGCCATCGCCAAGACCGACACGGTCGACGAGTACGGCCAGCGCGGCGTCATCATCAACACCGCCTCGGTCGCCGCGTTCGAGGGCCAGATCGGCCAGATCGCGTACTCGGCCTCCAAGGGTGGCGTGCACGGTATGACCGTTCCCGCCGCGCGCGATCTGGCTCAGTTCGGCATCCGTGTGAACACCATCGCCCCCGGCATCATCGACACCCCGATGCTGGCCGGTGTCACCGAGGAGTACCGCAAGGGCCTCGAGGCCGGCGTCCCGTTCCCGTCCCGCCTCGGCCGCCCGGATGAGTACGCGCAGCTCTCGCAGTACATCGTCGAGCACGACTACCTCAACGGCGAAACCATCCGCATGGACGGCGCGCTGCGCATGGCACCGCGTTAGGCTCATCCGCCTGTCACGCTGGGCTCCTGCGGAGCCAAGCAAGATTCTGCGCCCCACTATCCCGGCTTTCGCTTGGGCCGTGGGGCGCAGTTCGTTTCAGGGCTGCGGCTTGTGGCCGATGCCGAGGAAGGCCGTGGTGGACAGCGGGCGATTCGGACGGTAGTTGTCGGCCAGGTAGGCGCGCATGAGCGCGGCGCGCTCGGCCCAGACTTCTTCGCCGACGTTGCGGCGCATCAGGACCATCGAGGCGCTGCTGCGGACCATCGTTTCCCACATCTCGTCGGCGCTGCCGAAGGTCAGCGAGATGGTGTGGCGCTGAATGGACAGGCCCGCGAACCCGGCCTCGCGCATTTCGGTGGCAAAGACGTCCGGATTCTCCAAGCTCAGGACATTGGGCTGCGGCTCATGGATGCTCGGGTCCGCGGCGGCGAAGGCGCCGAACATCATCCGCATGAGCGGTGACTCCACGACCGGCGCCCAACTCGACACCACGGCGGTGCCGCCGGGGCTCAGCACGCGGAACAATTCGGCGAACCCCCTGGCACGATCCGGAAAGAACATCAGCCCGAACATCGAGAATCCGGCGCCGAAGCGGTCGGCATCGAACGGCAGCGCCTGCCCATCCCCCACCTGCGCCTCGATATTGGTCAGTCCGGCGGCCTGCGCGGCCGCGACCAGTCGACGGATCATCGGATCGGAGAAGTCGATGGCCTGCACCTGCGCCACCCGCTCGGCGGCAAGCAAGCTCAGCATGCCCGTCCCCGCGGCGACGTCGATGACCTGCGAATCCGCGGACAATCCGGCCAGTTCGAGAGCGCGAGCGGAGAAAGGCTGCATGATCGCGGGCGCGAACTCGGCATATTCGTCTGCGACGAGATCCCAGGGTTCAGCGGCCGCGAGCGGGTTTCCAGGCATATTCGGACGATCCTTTCGACTCGCCCAAGGCTAGCCGCGCGACCAACGAAGACCCACCCACCTATGCGAATATCACTGTGCGCGAGGACTTCTAGATCATGCCGATCGATTTCGCCCGTACGACCCTGGCGCGACCGAAGACCACCGTATCTCTACCGGGTGGCCACACTTTCTCCACAACCGGCGGTGGCCTTCGGTCGGCGCGAGGTCAGAGTGTGCGGGTGAGCCGGTCGGTGAGGATGTGGGCGAAGCGGGCCGGGTCCTTCAGTTCGCCGCCCTCGGCCAGAACCGCGGTGCCGTACAGCAGTTCGGCGGTTTCGGTGAGTTCCGGAACCTTGCCCGCGTCGGCGTCCTCTTTGCGGGTGTCGTAGGCGTCGCGCAGGCCCGTGACCAGCGGATGTGTCGGGTTGAGCTCGAGAATCCGCTTGGTTTCCGGAACGAGCTGACCCGAGGCGCGGTACATCCGCTCCAACATCGGGGTGAAGTCGAAGACGTCACCGACCAGGCAGGCCGGGGACGTGGTGAGCCTGCTGGTCAGGCGCACCTCCTTGACACTGTCGTCGAGGGCCTTGCCGAGCCAGGTGAGCACCTCGGCGAAGTCCTTGTCCTGCTGTTCGCGCAGCGCCTCGGAGGCCTTCTTCTCCTCCTCGGATTCCAGGTCGACCTCGCCCTTGGCAACCGACTGGAACGGCTTGCCGTCGAACTCGGTCACCGAACCGACCCACATCTCGTCGACCGGGTCGATCAGGATCAGCACCTCGAGGCCCTTGGCCTTGAAAGCCTCCATGTGCGGGGAGCTTTCGATCTGCTGGCGGGTCTCGCCGGTCATGTAGTAGATCGCGTCCTGGCCGTCCTGCATCCGCTCGACGTACTGCGCCAGGGTGGTGAGCTCGGTGTCGGAGTTCGTCGAGGCGAACGACGACACCTGCAGCAGGGTCTCGCGGTTGTCGAAGTCCGAGAGCAGGCCCTCCTTGAGGACGCGGCCGAACTCCTTCCAGAAGGTCTGGTACTTCTCCTGGTCTTCGGCCCCCTGCAGGTCCTTGACCGTGGACAGCACCTTCTTGACCAGGCGCTTGCGGATCATCTGGATCTGCCGATCCTGCTGCAGGATCTCGCGCGAAACATTGAGCGACAGGTCCTGTGCGTCCACCACACCCTTGACGAAGCGCAGATACTCCGGCATCAGCTCTTCGCAGTTGTCCATGATGAACACCCGCTTGACGTAGAGCTGCACGCCACGCTTGTGCTCGCGGGTGAACAGGTCGAACGGCGCGTGCGACGGAATGAACAGCAGCGCTTGGTATTCGAAGGTACCCTCGGCCTTCATCGGGATGATCTCCAGCGGATCGTCCCAGCCGTGGCTGACGTGCTTGTAGAACTCCTTGTACTCCTCGTCGCTGACCTCGCTCTTCGGGCGGGTCCACAGCGCCTTCATGGAGTTGAGGGTCTGGGTTTCCAGGATGGTCTTGTCGACCTTCTCCTCCCCCTCACCCTCGGTGATCGTCCGCTCGACCTGCATCTGGATGGGCCAGGCGATGAAGTCGGAGTACTTCTTGACGATCTCGCGGAGCTTCCACTCCTGGGTGTAGTCGAAGAGGTGATCGTCTTCGTCGGCGGGCTTGAGGTGCAGCGACACGGTCGTGCCCTGCGGCGCCTCATCGAGGGTTTCGATGGTGTAGGTCGACTGGCCGGTGGACTCCCAGCGGGTGCCCTCGTTCTCCCCCGCCTTTCGGGTGGTCAGCGTGACCTTGTCGGCGACCATGAAGGTCGAGTAGAAGCCGATACCGAACTGGCCGATCAGCTCTTCGGAAGCGGCCTCGGACTTTGCCTCGTTCAGCTTCTTGCGCAGCTCCGCGGTGCCCGACTTGGCAAGGGTGCCGATCAGATCGACGACCTCCGCGCGCGACATGCCGATGCCGTTGTCCCGCACGGTCAGGACCCGCTGATCCGCGTCGATCTCCAGCTCGATGTGCAGATCGGAGGTATCGACGTGCAGGTCCTTGTCCCGGTAGGACTCCAGCCGCAGCTTGTCCAGGGCATCGGATGCGTTGGATATCAGCTCCCGCAGGAACGTGTCCTTGTTCGAATAGACCGAGTGGATCATCAGCTCGAGCAGCTGATGGGTTTCGGCCTGGAACTCGAGTTGTTCGACGTGCTCTGTCACGACGCGATACTACGACGCCCGAAATCGGCAAGGGCAGGAACCTCGAGGTCCGCGCTGTGTGGGCCGGGTTCGCGCGGGTGCATCCATTCGCGCAACACCATGGTTGCCCGCACGTCGTCCTCGTTGTATTCCAACAGCCGGGTGCGCTGGCCCAGGTCGGGCTCGCCCTCGTAGCCGACGGCGCGGCGGTACCAGCTCATCGACGCCTCACCACCCGCTTCGGGATCCCGCCAGGCGAAGCCCGCCACCGGCGCGATCTTCTTCAGTCCCTTGCCGTTCGGGCAGATGAACTGATCGGAGACGGCCTGGAACATGTCCACCCACTGCGGACCGTCGACGAACGAGCGCACCTGATCGACCGTCGGCACCCCGGGCCGCCCCGCGAACCGGCGCGCCGACTCATAGAGCCACTTGTCCTCGGCGGTGCGCGAATAGCAGTAGGCGGCAAAGGTTTTCCCCGCGGCGACGGCCTCGGCGCGCACCGTCATCAACCAGGTCCAGAACTCACCGAACGAGCGGCCCTCGTCGGCGGTCGGCAGCGGATCCCAGGTGGCGAACGGCCGGTACTGTCCGTCGAGCAGCGTGCCCCACAGGTACGCGCCGTACTCCTGGTAGCTCTCCAGGTCGACATCCACCTCGACGTCGGCCCGCCGCACCCACACCTTGTCGACCCTGCGGACCAGCGGCGCACCGGCGAGCCACGCCCGCGCGGTCACCACGGCCTCGTCGAACGGTCCGTGCTGCCAGTCCTCCGGATCCTCGCCGACCCACCCGGCCAGATCGTCGATCGTCTCCACTCCGTGCCCGCGCAGCACGTCGGCGCGCGAACCCGGCGCCACCAGGCTCACATCCCGATGCTCGATCAACCAGCCCTCACAGCTGACGCCCTCGGTACTCTCCTCACCCGTCACACCCCTGGTCCACCATGGGCACTGCCTGCACTCGGGCACCTTAGACGGCACGGTCGGCAATTCGCCGCGGACCACGGCGATCCGGTCGGCGTAGCGCCGGTCGTAATCGGCGAGCAACGGACCGAGATCGTGCACGAGGATGCGGTCGAAGTGGTACCCGATCACCCCGCCGACCAGGGCCGGACTTGCCAGGCCGTGACGCTGCAGCATCCGGTAGAGATGAACGAGGCGCTGCTGATCGCGCGGCTGCTGGCGCAGTTTGCGATGTGGATCCGGCTGCGGATCCCAGCGATACAGATCCGAGGTGGTCGGATGGAAGTCCGCGGGTTCGGGCTGGCGCGGGTCGGTCACCTTGTGATTGACCACGATCACGGGGATATAGCCGCCACGGTCGAGGTCGCGCAGCAGGATCTCCGAGCCGCCGCGGCGGCCGGTGTCCGCCTCCTGCGGCAGCAGCCCACCCCAAATGTTTTGTGTCCCTGCGGCACACGCCCGCAACGTCGCCGCCGCCCGGTCTCCGGCACGCAGTGTCGGGTCGATCACCAGCCAGTTGTCCGGATCGGCCGCGATCAGCGCTTCCCGCACCTGGGTCCGGTGTGCCGACGCGGCCTCTCGCCGCTGCCGAACACCGGCATCCTCGGTGACGCCCGTCAGCATTTCGGGATGAGTCGCGTTGAGATGCAGCCGGTGACGGCACCCGATCAGCGCCCTGGCATCGACGAAAGCTGTCGTGGCATCACGCGGTCGATCGTCGGCCGTACCGTCACGATGGCCGCCCTCGTGATTGCGACCGCTGCGGTCGCCGATGCCCGAATACACATATGCAGTATGGTCCCTACCCCCGACAGCTCCGTGAACCGCATGACACGACCCGAGGTTGCGACCGGGACGCGCGGCAAGTGAACTCAGGCCGAGGGGGGCCTCGGACACGCCGAGCCGCAGGCGCGCCAAATCAGACACAGGCTAGGGTAGCGAGAAACCGTGTGACATGGGCGGACGGGCGTTCCCCGACGTCGTACTGCCATGGCAAACCAGCATGACGGAGGGCCTTCGATGGGGTTGTTCACGAAGCGCAAGCGGCGTCCGAGCCGCAGGGCCGAGGCGAAAGCCCTCAAGCACAAGGCCGCTATGGAGGCCAAACTCGGCGCCAAGAACGATCGCAAAGCCCTTCGCGCCGAGGCCCGTACCCAGCGCAAGGTCGCCAAGGCCCAGATTTCCACGCTGCAGGCCGAAGAGAAGGCCGCACTGAAGCTGGCTGCGAAGGCAGAGCGGGATCCGTTCAGCGCCAGCCAGGTTCGCAAGTACCTCGGGGTGGCCCGGGTGCTTGTCCCCGTCCTCGCGCCTCTCGCCTATCGCGCCGCGACCTTCATTCGCGGCCGGATCGATACCCGCCGTGCCCACCAGCTCGGCATCGGCATCGAACAGCTCGGTGATTTCAGCGGCCACGGCGCCAGGCTGCAAGCCCGTATCGCCAATGCCGAAGGCGCGCTTGGCAAGATCAGCGGCAGCAAGAACGGCGACGGCAAGGCCTTCGTCACCGCCACCCAGGATCGGCTCGACAACATGACCGCCGCCGTGCGGACCGCGGAGCAGATGCCGGCAACGCGCCGTCGCGCCGTGCACACGTCGATTTCGAACGAACTGTCCGGGATCGAGGCGGACGTCCTGGCGCGCCTCGGCGTGAGCTGACCCAGCCATCGCGATGCGCCACGGCCCGATCACCGGCAGCCTGCACGGCTGCTTGGTCGGCGTCGTGGTCGGCACGCTCGCCGTAGCCGCACACGGGCTGGCAGGTGGCGGTTATCCGGATTCGGCGCGGGCGGCGCTGGTGCTGTTCGTCGCGGCCTCGGTCGGGTGCGCAGCGGGCAGGCTGCCGGTCGCACGCGATCCCGCCGGCGTGCTCGGTTTGCTGGCGGGTGGGCAATGGGCAAGCCATTGGGCGCTGTCCGGATTGCTCGACCACGGCCACGAATCCGGTGTCGGCGCATCCGCCAACCCGACCGCGGCTGCGCTGCCCAACGGCTGGATGCTCACTGCGCACCTCGTCGCGACGCTCGGCTGCGCCGCGCTGATCGTATTGGCCGAACGGCTCTATGCCGTGGCCTCCAGCGCGATCCGAGTGGCGCTGACCAGGCCACATCGCGCACGGAACACCGAAAAGGCCCGTTGGTCGGATCCCGGCCTACAGCCCTACCGCTTTCATCCGAACAGCGCGATCGGTCCGCGCGCGCCACCGGTGCCCGCCTGATCCGCGCGCACCATTTCCCCTCGGACAGAAAGCCTTTCATCCCATGCGTAGTTCACTTTTGCGTGCCTCCTGCACGACCGCGGTCGCCGCGGGCCTGGTCTTGGCCACCGGCGGCACCGCCGCAGCGCACGTCACCGCCGACGCACCCGGCGCCCAGCAGGGCGGATACTCGGTGGTCACCTTCAGGGTGCCGACCGAATCGGAAACCGCGAGCACCACAGCGCTCACCGTGGCCCTGCCGACACCCAGGAGCGCGCGCACCGAACCCATCCCCGGCTGGAGCTCGAAGATCGAGCGCAACGACAAGGCGGAGATCACCGCGGTCACCTGGACCGCCGACCCCGGCGCGCCCGGCGTCGGGCCCGGCCAGTTCCAGCGGTTCGCCGTCTCGATCGGCCCACTGCCGACCCAGGCGACGGTGAGCTTCCCCGCCAAGCAGACCTACAGCGACGGCAAGGTCGTCAGCTGGGATCAGCCGATGGGCAGCGACGGATCGGAGCCGGAGCACCCGGCCCCGAGCGTGACCCTCGCGGCCAAGACCGCGGGCGAGGACGAACACGGGTCGACCGCCGACGCCCCGGACCAGGAGACCGACGACGCCGCTGACAACACCGCCCGGTGGCTCGGTGGCATCGGGCTCGCCCTCGGCCTGCTCGGTGTCGCGCTCGGGCTCGGCAACGTGGTCCGTGGACGGCGCTCATGACGACGCCGCGCCGCCTGCTCACCGCGCTCGTCGCCGGTCTGCTGCTGCTCGGCGTCGGTCTGGCCGCCGCGGGCACGGCCGCCGCGCACTCGGCGGCCACCGGCAGTTCGCCCGAGGAAGGCTCGACCATCGACACGGGCCCGGCACGGGTCAGCGTCACCTTCAACGAAGACCTGCAGACCAGCTTCCCGTCGCTGACCGTCGTCGGGCCGGACGGCAATCTGTGGTCGAAGGGGACGCCGACCGTCGAGGGCAAGTCGGTCAGCGTCGAGGTGGGCGAGCTCGGCCCGGTCGGCGAATACACCATCGCCTACCGGGTGACCTCCGCCGACGGCCATCCGGTGAGCGGGACCAGGAAGTTCACCCTCGCCAAGGCAGGCAACGGAGTACCTGGACCCAAGCCGGGCGCCAAGAACGGCGCCACCGACGACGACGGTGGCGGCTCGAACGGAATTCCGCTGTGGGTGTTCATCGTCGGTGCCGTCCTGCTGTTCGGTGGCGGCCTGGCGTTCGCCCTCCTCGGCGGCAGGAGCCGGAAACAACCGTGAGCGGTGTGACGACCGGCGGCCGGGGCGCGCGGACGCTGCTGCTGATCGTCCCGGCCGGCCTGCTCGGGGTGTTGCTCGCCTGGGCACTCGACATCCCGGCGCCGATGCCGACCGAAGGTGGCGTCCGGGTGATCGCGGACTGCACGGGTGCGACGGTGCTCGGGCTTGCCGCGCTCCCTCGGTTGCATACGCGCCTGGATCCGCCGTGGCGACTGCTTGCCGTGCTGGCCGGGATCTGGTGTGCCACCGAGTTCGCGGTGCTCGCCTTCGAGGCGGCCGATGTTGTCGGCGTTGCGCTGACACGCCTCGGCGGCGCGCAGTTCGGCACCTTCCTCGTCGAGATCAGCGGTGGCCAGGTCGGCATCGCCATCCTGGTCGGCACCGGAGCGATCGCCTGCTATTGCGCAGTCGCCTTTCGACGACCGGACACCGCATCGACCGACCTGGTGCTGGTGTTCGCCGCCGTGACGCTGGCGCTGCGGCCGATCACCGGGCACATGTCACAGCAGCCGTTCGGTTCGGTGCTCGGCGCGGTGCACGCCCTGGCCGCGGCGGCCTGGTTCGGGCTGCTCGTCGCGCTCGCGCTGGTGGTGCGTACCCGCGGCGAATGGGCGGTGACGCTGCCGAGGTATTCGGCGGCGGCGCTGCCGTTGATCGCGACGGTGGCGACCACCGGGATCATCAACGGGCTGGTGCGCGTCGGGGGGCTCGCGCCGTTCGTGACGACCGGCTACGGCCGCATCCTGCTCGCGAAAACCCTTGTGCTGGTTGGCTTGCTCGCTCTCGGCTGGTGGTGGCGGCGGACCTGGGTGCGGCGCGCCGCCGACCATCGGGCGACCGCCGAATCATCGTTGCGCCGGGCCGTGCTCGAGGTTGTCGTGATGGCGCTGGCGTTCGGACTGGCGGCGACGCTGGCCGTCACGGCGTGACCGGACAGGTCGAGCACGCCGCAGTTACAGTGATTTCATGACCGAAGTGAAAATCGTCGAAGACTGCGCGGCATCGGCCGATACCGCTTTCGCCTATGTCAACGACTACCGCAATCTCCCGCGGTTCATCTCCGAGATCCATGAATTCACGCCGGTCACCGACCAGACCGAGGGCGTAGGCGCGACCTTCGACGGCGTCATCAAGCTCGGTCCCGCCACCCTGCATTCGCGGATCCAGGTGGTGCGCTGGGAAGAGAACGCCGCCATCGCGGTGAAGTCCATCAAGGGTTTCGAGATCGAATCCACCTTCTTGTTCCACAGCAAGGGCGACGAAGAGTGCACCGTCGACGCGATCGTGGAGTACCGGGTGGCCGGCGGTATCGCCGGACGCGTCCTCGGTAAGACGATCGAGCCGTTCGTGAAGATCGCCGTCAAGCATTCCACCCACAACCTGACCACCCAGATCGCCGAATTCCACGCGAGCAGGCAGAGCTGAGTCCCGAAACGTCCGGCACCCGGCCCGCCGGGTCGGGTGCGCGACTTGTCCGGCCTGCTCACCACCGAGGATGCTGAGTCCATGGCTGAACGCACCACGCCGACCTTCCCGCAGCGGATCGGCTACGTCTGCGGTCGAACGCTGCCGGAGTCGATGTCGGAGTGGGTGCGCAACGATCTGACCGGGCCGGGAGCGGCGCGTCGCTATCTGATGCGATTCCTGCTTCCGGTGATTCCGGTACTCATGCTGTTTCTACTGGTACCGGGGCCGAAGTGGATGGGCCTCGCGATGATGGCCCTGCTGTATCTGCCGCTGATCTACTTCACGATCGCGCTGATGTACGTGTACCGGCGCAGCCGCCTGATCAAACACGGCCTCGACCCGAACCTCGCCGACTCCGGCGCCCGGCGGCGAGGCGAGGCGGACCGGCTGGACTACGAACGCCGCCACGGACGCGCCTGAAGTTTGCGGAGTTGCCGCTCTAGGCTGGCGATGACTTCCACCACAGGCATAGCCTGGAGCTATGAAGACTCCCACGATACGGCAGCGGATCGCCTACGATCTGGGCCGCGAGCTCCCTGAGGAGCTGCACGAGTGGGTTATCCGCGACCTCGTCGGACACGGGGCCATGGAGCGCTATCTCGTCCGGTTCCTCGGCCCGGCCATCCCGTTCTTCGCCCTGGTGCTGTTGTTCCCGGGCCCGATGCCGCTCAAGATCGGCCTCATCGTGATGATGATCGTTCCGCTGGTCATTTTCACGGTCTCGCTCAGCTATGTGTGGCGCCGCTTCCGGCTGGTCCAGCACGGTTTGAATCCGGAACGCCTCGATCACACCAAGATCTCCGAGCACGATCGGGACCTCTACGAGTTGCGGCACGGGCACCGTTAGCGACTACCCAGCGCACCTTTAAACTGGCACCCGTGACCGAATCGCAGAACGCTGTTGCCACCGCCGATCTGGCCGACGAAATCGGCCCTGAGATCCGCAGCTGCGACACGCAGTTCATTCAGTTCGGTGGCCACGCCGCATTCTCCGGGCGGATCACCACGATCCGCTGCTTCCAGGACAACCTGCTGGTCAAGCAAACGCTGAGCGAACCGGGCGACGGCGGCGTGCTGGTCGTCGACGGCGGCGCGAGCGTGCACACCGCGCTGGTCGGCGACATCATCGCCGGACGCGGCGTTGCCAACGGCTGGGCCGGCGTGATCGTCAATGGCGCCGTGCGCGACTCGGCGATCCTGCGCACGCTGGAGATCGGCATCAAGGCACTCGGCACCAACCCGCGCAAGAGCACGCAGACCGGCAGCGGCGAGCGGGATGTCCCCATCGAGTTCGGCGGCGTCACGTTCACGCCCGGCGACATGCTCTACAGCGACCACGACGGTGTCGTGGTCCGCGCTGAAAGCTGATTCAGCCGAACGCTTATCGAACACCCCCCACGCGAGCTCTGTGGCCGGCAATGGCGACTACGTCACCGGGATGCAATTGGCGGCCACGGCGTAGCTCGACCTCATCGTTCACCCGGACCAGACCGGAGGCGATGACCGTCTTGGCCTCCGAGCCGGACTCGATCAGGTTGGCCAGCTTCAGGAACTGGCCGAGTCGAATGACGTCGTCATCGATCGGCACATCGACTGCTTCGGACATGGGTACATCCTTACCCTTCGACCCGAGATGGCGAAACGTCAACCCCCACCGTGACGACTGACACGCAGGTGTGACGCGCCATAACCGACATGCCCGGGCGATCTTGGAGCATCGAGACGGCCGCACCGTACACACTGGTTCGGTGACCTCCACGCACGCCGAGCACCAGATCGACACCGAACCACCTGCGGACAGACCGACCCCACCCGTGCCGCACCGCGGACACGGACGGTTCAGGGAGGTCCCGCACATCACGGGCATGGTCCTCGGTGTCTTCGCCGTGCTGTGTTTCCTGTGGAGTCTTTCGCCGGCACTGCGCTATCTGACCCAAGTGCCGCGCCGCTACATCGACGCCTACTACTTCGACGCCCCGGATACGAACCTCATGTGGGCGCTCGTCGTCGGCCTGCTCGCGGGGGCGCTGGCCAGTCGCAAACGTATCGCCTGGTGGCTGCTCGTCGGCTATCTGGCGCTGTACACGCTGTCCAACGTGGTCGATTTCGTCAATGACGGCGAGATCGATGCCCTGGTCGCGATGGTGCTGCACGTGCTCGCGATCGGTGTGCTGCTCGCCGCGTGGCGCGAGTTCTACACGAAAGTGCGCCGCGGTGCCGGTCTGAAGGCGCTCGGCGTGCTGCTCGGTGGTCTGGCGATCGGGTGCCTGATCGGCTGGGGTCTGGTGGAACTGTTCCCCGGTTCGCTGCCGCAGGGCTGGCAACGGCCCGGGTGGGCGATCTATCGCGTCACCGCCGCGGTGCTGGTCGACAACGAACACTTCGACGGTCACCCGCGCCCGTTCGTCAACTTCCTGCTCGGCCTGTTCGGCGCGATCGCCCTGCTGGCCGCGGTGATCATCCTGCTGCGCTCGCAGCGCGCGGCGAACGCGATGACGGGCACCGACGAATCCGCGATCCGCGGACTGCTGGAACGCTCCGATGTCGAGGATTCCCTCGGCTACTTCGCGACGCGCCGGGACAAGGCTGTGGTGTTCGCGCCGAGTGGCAAGGCCGCGGTCACCTATCGAGTGGAACTCGGTGTCTGCCTTGCCAGCGCCGACCCGGTCGGCGTCCGGGAGGCTTGGCCACAGGCGATCGATGCATGGCTGCGGCTGGCCGATCAGTTCGGCTGGGCCCCAGCGGTCATGGGCGCCAGTGAGTTCGGCGCAACCGCCTACCGGCGTGCCGGGCTTTCCGCGCTGCGCCTCGGCGATGAAGCCATCCTCGACACCAGGACCTTCTCACTGGCCGGGCCCGAGATGAAACAGGTCCGTCAGGCCGCGAACCGGTTGCGCAAGCACGGGATACACGTGCGGATTCGCAGGCAGCGGGAGATTCCGCCCGAGGAAATGGCGCAGGTAATCGCGCGCGCGGATGCCTGGCGTGACACCGAGACCGAACGCGGTTTCTCCATGGCGCTCGGCAGGCTCGGCGATCCGCTCGACGGCGACTGCCTCTTGGTCGAGGCGGTCAACGGACAGGATCGCGTCCTCGGGATGCTGTCGCTGGTCCCGTGGGGCCGCACCGGCGTCTCCCTGGAGCTGATGCGCCGAGACCCCAATAGCCCCAACGGTGTCATGGAGCTGATGATCTCGCAGCTGGCACTGACCTCCGAGCAGCACGCCATCACCAAGGTCTCGCTCAACTTCGCGGTATTCCGGTCGGTCTTCGAAGAGGGTGCGCGCATCGGCGCCGGGCCGGTGCTGCGGCTGTGGCGCGGTGTGCTGCTGTTCTTTTCACGATGGTGGCAGCTGGAAGCGCTCTACCGATCGAATGTGAAGTACCAGCCGCATTGGGCGCCCCGGTTCTTCCTGTTCGAGGAGCGCAGGCAGCTGCCGCGGGTCGCGGTCGCGAGCGCCCTCGCCGAGGGCTTCCTGCCGCGTTTCGGCAAGGAAACCGACACGGTGACACACACCGGCGTCTACAGCGCGGTGCCCCCGGCACTGACCGGACTGCACGCCGACGGCAGCCCGCCGGACCTGACGGACATCGAGACCGCGGAACCGCAGCACCGCCGTCCGGAGCAGGTGCGGGTGCGGATGGACAAGCTGGCCCGACTCACCGACGCCGGGGTTGACGCCTATCCGGTGGCCTATCCGCCCACCCACACAGTCGCCGCCGCGCGCCGCTCGCCGCGCGGCACCACCGTCCGCGTGTGCGGCAGACTGCTGCGCATCCGCGACTACGGCGGCGTGATCTTCGCGGTGGTGCGGGACTGGACCGACGACATCCAGCTCGTCATCGACCGCGACCGGGTCGGTGCCGAACGCAGCGCCGAATTCACCGAGTTCTTCGACCTCGGCGACCTGATCGAGATCAGCGGGCAGATCGGGCGCAGCCGGCGCGGCGAACTCTCGCTGCTCGCCGCGGACTGGCGGATGATCGGCAAGTGCCTGCACCCGTTGCCGGACAAGTGGAAAGGGCTCGCCGATCCCGAGGCGAAGGTGCGCCAGCGCTACGTCGATATGGCGATCAACCCGGAGGCCCGCGAGATCCTCGCCAAGCGCAGCGCGGTGGTCCGATCGCTGCGCGACTCGTTGAACGGCTGGGGCTATCTCGAGGTGGAGACCCCGATCCTGCAGCAGGTGCACGGCGGCGCGAACGCCACGCCGTTCCTTACCCACATCAACGCCTACGACCTCGATCTCTACCTGCGGATTGCACCCGAGCTCTATCTCAAGCGACTGTGCGTCGGCGGTATGGAGAAGGTCTTCGAGCTCGGCCGCACCTTCCGCAACGAGGGCGTGGACTTCAGCCACAATCCCGAGTTCACCATTCTCGAGGCCTACGAGGCGCACAGCGACTACGAGCGGATGATGCACGTCGGCCGTCATCTCATCCAGAACGCCGCCATGGCGGCCAATGGCGCGATGGTGGCGATGCGGTCCAATCCGGACGGCTCGTTCGACCAGGTGGACATCTCCGGCGAATGGCCGGTGAAGACCGTGCACGGCGCGGTGTCCGAGGCGCTCGGCTCGGAGATCACTCCGGAGACGGATCTGGAGCGGCTGCGGGAGCTGTGCGACCAGGCGCATGTGCCGTACCAGCATGGCTGGGACACCGGGCAGGTGGTGCTGGAGATGTACGAGCACCTGGTGGAGTCGAGCACCGAGGAGCCGACCTTCTACATCAACTTCCCCACCTCGGTGTCCCCACTGACCAGGGCGCACCGCAGCATTCCCGGGGTGACCGAACGCTGGGACCTGGTCGCATGGGGCGTCGAACTCGGTACGGCCTACAGCGAACTCACCGATCCGATCGAGCAGCGCCGCAGGCTCACCGAGCAATCGATGCTCGCGGCCAACGGCGATCCGGAGGCCATGGAACTCGACGAGGACTTCCTGCAGGCACTCGAGCACGCGATGCCGCCCACCGGCGGGCTCGGTATGGGTGTGGACCGGATCGTCATGCTGATCACCGGTCGCAGCATTCGCGAGACCCTGCCATTCCCGTTGGTGAAGCCGCGCTGAGGATCTCACGGTGCAGGATCGCATCGACGAAGGTACACGCGCGCCCGATTCGCCCGCTAATCTTGGAGATTCGGCCCCGGGAGGAGGCCGATACCTGAGAGATGGGGATGCATATGTACCTTGACCTGCTGACCAACGCGAGCCTGCTGGACCATGCGGTGTGGGCAAGCCCGGACACCTGGGCCGCGGGCGACACGTGGACCCAGGCACTGGACTACGCCGCCAAGAAAAAGAAGCGCAGCTACGGCGGGCTGATCTTCGGCGGCATCTGCTGCCTGCTCGTTGTCGCGCTGATCATCGGCGGCATCTACCTGCTGGTCAACCGCAAGAAGCAGCAGCCGCCGAACCAGGCGCCTTACGGCCAGTAGTCGGTATCGGTACGAAAGGGCCCGGGTCGCTTGCCGCGACCCGGGCCCTTCGTGTCTATTCGGCTCTTCCGAGCTGTCAGATGACAGTGCGCTCGGAAGCCACTTCCGCGTCGAGGAGTAGTTCCGCATCGACGTCGGCTGCGTCATCGGTGCCATGGGGGCTCGAAGGAACCGACTTCAGCACGACCACGGCCGCCGCGAGCGCGACCACGACCAATGCGGCGCCGACCCAGAACGCGAGATGGAACCCGCTGGTCAGGGCCTCGTTGACCGCAGTGCCATCCTTCAGCAGGTGTTCGGTCTTGCTGGCCGACAACGTGGCGAGCACCGCGAGCCCGAGCGCGCCACCGACCTGCATGGTGGTGTTGGCCAGACCCGAGGCCAGGCCCGCTTCCTCCGGCTCGACACCCGACATCGCCAGGTTCATCAGTGCCGGGAACGCCAGTCCGGCACCGGTGCCGAACAGCACCATCGGACCGAAGATGTAGAGCCAGTAGTTGCCGTCCACCGGAGCCTGGGTCAGCCACAGCAACGCGACGAGGATGAGCGACAAACCAGGGATCAGCACCTTGCGCGCGCCGAACCGCATCACGAAATGCTCGGAGTAGCGCACCGACAGCAGGCCCATGATCGCCGCGACCGGGAAGAACGCCAGACCCAGCTGAATCGGCTCGTAGCCGAGCACCTGCTTCAGGTACAGCGACCCCATGAAGAACATGCCGAACATGCCCGCGACGGTAAGCACCTGAATCACATTGGCGCCGGACAGATTCCGCGAGCGGAAGATCTTCAGCGGCATCAGCGGGTTCGCCGCGGTGCCCTCGCGCAACACGAATCCGGCGAGCAGCACGAGCGCGGCGGCGCCGAGTCCGAGCGTCACCGTGTCGGTCCAGCCGTACTCGGCCGCGGGCTTGACGATCGTGTAGACGCCGAGCATCAGCGCCGACGTAATCAGCACCGCGCCAGGGATATCCGCGCCGTTCTTCAGGCCAGCACCCTGATCCTTGTCGAGGATCTTCAGCGCGCCGATGCCGACCGCGATGCCGATCGGCAGGTTGACCAGGAAGATCAGCCGCCAATCCAGCGCGGTGAGGAAGCCGCCGAGTAGCAGGCCGATCGCACCACCGGCGGATGCGACGAACGCGTAGCGGCCGATCGCCTTTGCCTGATCGCGCGGATCGGGGAACATCGCGAAGATCATGCCGAGAATGACCGCCGAGGTCATCGCGCCACCGATGCCCTGCACGAACCGGGCCGCGATCAGCGTCACCTCGTTGATGGCGACGCCACACAGCACCGAGGCGACCGTGAAGACCACGAGACCGGCAAGGAACATCGTGCGGCGACCTATCAGGTCACCGAACCGGCCGACCAGCATGAGCAGGCCACCGAACGAAATCAGATACGCGTTCACGACCCAGGCCAGACCGGCCGGGGTGAATCCCAGATCCTGCTGGATATCGGTGAGCGCCACATTCACGATCGTGGCGTCGAGCACGATCATCAGCATGCCGCCGCACAGCACATACAGCGCGAGCCAGCGACTCTTGTCCGCTTGTGCGGATTCAGCGTCCCCGGCCTGTCTCGATCGTTGTCGTTGTTCGGTCACCACACACGCCTCCAAGCCCAAGATCGTTACCGAGGCACACTATCGCGACTAGTCCTAAAAGACAACCAATTAATTCATTTGAAGTATTGACTGGTATCATGTATTCCATGACTGTTGCCCCGGAGCACCGCCCCAAGCGCAGCTATCACGATGCGTGCGGTGCGGCCCGCGCGCTCGACCTGGTCGGCGAGCGCTGGACCCTGCTTGTGGTGCGCGAACTGCTCCTCGGCCCGAAGCGCTTCACCGATCTGCGCGCGGGATTGCCCGGTATCAGCCCCAACGTGCTCTCGCAACGACTCGACGAATTGGCGCAGATCGGTGTGGTGCACAAACGCAAACTGCCGCCACCGGTCAGCACCGCCGTCTACGACCTCACCGACTGGGGCCGCGAGCTCGACACCGTGATCATGTCGCTCAACCGCTGGGGCGCCCGCGCCCGCACCGTCTACCGCTGTGCCGATGTGGGCACCGACTCGCTGGTCGTCTCGCTGCGCACCTTCTTCGTGCCCGAATCCACAGCCGGGGCGCAGGCGACCTACGACCTGTATTTCACCGGCCCCGACTCGGCCACCGACGAATTCCACGCAATTGTCGACAACGGCGCCTTCACCATCACCCGCGGCGCTACCGGAACCGCGGCCACCACTGTCCACACCGGCGTCCCCGCCTTTGTCGCCGTCGTTTTCGACGGCCACCGGGTCGAGGAGATCATCGCCGCGGGCGACATGACGGTCGCGGGTGATGTCGCCGCCGTCGAGCAGTTCGCGACCTACTTCGAGCTGCCCGCGGAGTGCGCGGCCAACGAGGCCCGATAGGCGTGGCCCGGCCCGCCCTGACGGCGACGGGCGCCGACGATACGGCAGAGTGGGCTACGTGCAGTTGATCCTCGTCCGCCACGCCCAGCCGCTTCGGGTTCTGAACGCCGACGGCCCCGCCGATCCCGAACTGGCCGCCGTCGGACTCGAGCAGGCCGAACGGGTACCCGTGGCGCTGAGCCACCATCGGATCAGCCGGGTGGTGAGCAGCCCGCAGCGGCGGGCCCGCGACACGGCCGGGCCGACCGCCGCCAAACTGGGCCTCGACATCGACATCATGGACGGTCTCGCGGAATACGATCGCGACCTGCCCGCCTACATTCCGATCGAGGACGCCAAGACCGAGTTCCGGGCCGCCTACGAACGTATCAAGGCCGGTCAGCTGCCCGAACAGATCGACGCCGACGCCTTCCGAACCCGGGTGCGCGACGCCGTCCTCGAGATCGCCGCGGCCACCGATCCCGCCGATACCGTCGCGGTCTTCGCGCACGGCGGCGTAATCAATGTGATCCTGCAGGACGTGCTCGAGCTGGCGCGGCCGCTGACCTTCCCGATCGATTACTGCTCGATCACCCGAATCCTGTACTCACGCACCGGCCGTCGCACCGCGGCGACTGTCAACGAGAACGGTCATGTCTGGGATCTCTTGCCGCGCAATATCACTGCGCAGGCGTGAGCGTCCGGCGACGCACTGCCACTCACAGCCAATTGCCAGTGTGATCGCACCGCCGTCCCAGCGTCGGAACCTTCTATGGGACTGGTGAGCCGCACCGCGACTCACAGTCCGAGAGAAAGGAATTCCGTGTTGCTCTCCAACACACCGACCTCGTTCAGGCGCCGCCTGGCCCGGGTGGCGGTGGCCGGCGCACTGGTCACCGTTCCACTCGCCACGCTGGCGGTCACCGCATCCGCCGAAACCCCGAATCCGTCCGACGCCGCGCAGGTCCAGTCCGTTCCGGGCGAAGCTGTCCAGGAAGGAACCGAAATCAGCGGCCCGCGCGGCGGTCACGACTTCCCGGACCGGCCGGGTCACGATGGGCCACGAGTGGAATTCCGCGAGCGCGGCGATCACCCCGGCCCCGGCGGCGGGCATCAGTTCTATCGGATACTGCCGCCGACCGGCTCGGCAGGTAGCAGCTGACAATCGACATACTGAAGGCCACCTCCCTGCGCGGAGAGGTGGCCTTCAGTGTTTATGTGTCTTGGATCAGGCCATGCCCGCGATCCAGTTGTGCATCCAGGAGACGGCGGTCTGGCCGCCACCCACCGGGTAGTTGCCGTAGATCGTGTGGGCCTGCGACTTGTAGAACTGCTCGAGATCTTTGGCCCGCTGCTGGTTCGCGGAGTCGGTGAGCTGCGACTGCAGCAGCGGCACACCGCCACGGGCCATCAGGTCGTTCATGATCGCGCCCGCTTCGAGCTGGTAGCGCCAGATGTTGGCGGGGTTCGCGTCGGAGGTCTGGGCCAGGAAGCCCGCGAACCTGGTCACGAAGTCGTCGGAGGCCGTGGCGCAGTAGAGATCATCGGTCGCGCAGATGGTCCTGGTGCGGTCGCTGAGCCAGCCGAAGCCGCCGACGCGCGGCCCGCCCGCACCGGCACCCGAGGCGGGCGGACCGACCTGAGCATCGGTGGGCGAACGACGCGGGTCGGAGATCAGGCCGACGCCCGCGATCCGATCCGCGGGCACAACGCCGAGGCCCGTGCCGATTTCGGCCGCGAGGTCGCCGGCGGCGTCCGCGCCCTGGCTGTATCCGACAAGGGCGATCTTCGTGCCACCGCAGCGCTGTCCCATGGCGCCGACAAGTCCGCGAGCCTTGTCGGTCGCTTCCTTCTTCGAGGCGCCGTAGACATCGCCTTCCCACGGGAACGCGGTCGCGGCATAGGTCACGTAGTCGACGTCGGCCGAACGGGGCAATCCGTTGGTGACGCCCGCCAGCATGCCGGGTTGTGGTTTCTTGTCGTGACCGGTCTCCCAAGTGCCGGGGATGGCAACCACGTACAGGCTCGGGCACCCGGGATCGGCCGTTACAGAACCGCTACCGAGAACCAAACCAGACGCGATCGCGACGCACGCACCGAGAGCCGCGGCAACTTTCTTCACCTGCATACTGCTCCAGTTCAAACCTTTGCCCTTGTAAGAGCAAATCCCCGACAAGTTGTCACTTCCCATGCTGACCTCGATGTATGTCGCTCCAGCGCACGCCGGGTCAACGGAAGTTACCCGCCAGCATGACGCGCGCTACGCAATCCACATCCCAAGATCCGAGGCACACCGAAGATCACAATAGGGGCACGGCCGCGTCCACGCCATTCGAACCCGAATGCGTGTCCGATTTCCGCCCTGTCAACATCTCCACCGCGCGGTTCTCCTGCGGCACATGCGCGGTGGATACCACAGCACTGGCAAATTTTGAGCGCACATGACAAAGGCGCCTGTGGACTTGTGATCCACAGGCGCCTTCCGCTCCGGTAAGAAACGGGTCTATTTACTCAGCGCTGCGCGACCATCGTGGGAGTGATGGGCGCGGGGAGCGCGGTTTCGCCTTCCAGGAACTTGTCGACGGCGGCCGCGGCGGCGCGGCCTTCGGCGATCGCCCAGACGATGAGGGACTGGCCGCGGCCCATGTCACCGGCGACGAAGACGCCGGGGATGTTGGTGGCCCAGTTCTTGTCGCGCTGGACGTTGCCACGCTGGTCGTAGCCGACGCCGAGACCTTCGAGCAGGCCCGGCTTCTCGGGACCGGTGAAGCCCATGGCCAGCAGGACGAGGTCGGCTTCGAGGGTGAAGTCGGTGCCCTCGACCTTTTCGAAGCGGCCGTTGACCATCTTGACCTCATGGGCCTCGAGGCCGGTGACCTTGCCGTCGGCGCCGACGAAACGCTCGGTGTTCACGGAGAACACCCGCTCGCCGCCTTCTTCGTGCGCCGAGGAAACCCGGTACATCAGCGGGTAGGTCGGCCACGGAGTGGAGGAGGCACGCTCCTCCGGCGGGCGCGGCATGATCTCGAACTGGTGGACGCTCTCGGCGCCCTGCCGGTGCGAGGTGCCGAGGCAGTCCGCGCCGGTGTCGCCGCCACCGATGATGATGACCTTCTTGCCCTTGGCGTGGATCGGCGGCAGACCGTCGGCGTCGGTGACGTCGTCGCCGAGCTGCACCCGGTTGGCCCACGGCAGGAATTCCATCGCCTGGTGAATGCCGTCCAGGTCGCGACCCGGGATCGGCAGGTCACGCGCGAGCGTGGCGCCACCGGAAAGCACCACCGAGTCGAACCGCTCGCGCAGCTGCTCGGCGGTGATGTCGACACCGACGTTCACGTTGGTCTTGAAGATGGTGCCCTCGGCCTCCATCTGCGCGACCCTGCGGTCGATGAAGCGCTTCTCCATCTTGAATTCCGGGATGCCGTAGCGCAGCAGACCACCGATGCGGTCGGCCCGCTCGAACACGGTCACGGTGTGGCCGGCGCGGGTCAACTGCTGCGCGGCGGCCAGCCCGGCCGGACCGGAACCGACGACGGCGATCTTCTTGCCGGTGAGGCGGGTCGGGTAGACCGGGGTCACCCAGCCCTCGTCGAAAGCGTTCTCGATGAGTTCGATCTCGACCTGCTTGATCGTCACCGGGTCCTGGTTGATACCGAGGACACAGGACGCCTCGCACGGCGCCGGGCACAGCCGCCCGGTGAACTCCGGGAAGTTGTTGGTCGCGTGCAGCCGGTCGATGCCCTCACGCCACTGGCCCTTGTAGACCAGGTCGTTCCATTCGGGGATCAGGTTGCCGAGCGGACAGCCGTTGTGACAGAACGGAATACCGCAGTCCATGCACCGGCTGGCCTGACGCTGCAGGGTCTTGTGCTCAAAACCCTCCTCGTAGACCTCTTTCCAGTCCATCAGACGCAGCGGAACCGGACGACGCGTCGGCAACTCCCGCTTGGTGTGCTTCATAAATCCTTGCGGGTCAGCCACGTGCCGCCCCCGAATGGTTACAGCGCCTCGTCGACGTCATCTTCAGAACTTTCCGGTCAGCCACGTGCCGCCCCGAATAGTCACAGCGCCTCGTCGACGTCATCATTAGAACTTTCTGGTCAGCCACGTGCCGCCTCCATAATCGCCTCGTCGACGTCCGTGCCGTTCTTCTCGGCCTCGGAAATCGCGAGCAGAACCTTCTTGTACTCGCGCGGCATGACCTTCACGAAGTGGTTCACCTGCTGCGACCAATCGCTCAGAATGCGGTCGGCGACAGCGGATCCCGTCTGGTCACGGTGCTCGGTGATGATGTCACGCAGCCAGGTGAAATCGTCACCTGACAGTTGCTCGACGGCGTCGGCCTGCTCGGGGTTGAGCCTCGCCTCGAAGGTGCCGTTCGGGTCGTAGACGAACGCGACACCGCCGGACATACCGGCGCCGAAGTTGCGGCCGGTCTCACCGAGGATGACGACCCGACCACCGGTCATGTACTCACAGCCGTGGTCGCCGACGCCCTCGACCACCGTGAGGGCGCCCGAGTTACGCACGGCGAACCGCTCGCCGACGACACCGCGAATGAACGCCTTGCCGCTGGTCGCGCCGAACAGGATCACGTTGCCCGCGATGATGTTCTCTTCCGCGACGAAGTCGACCGGTGCGTTCAGGGACGGGCGGACCACCAGGTGGCCGCCGGAAAGCCCCTTGCCGACATAGTCGTTGGCGTCACCCTGCACCCGCAGCGTGATGCCAGCAGGCACGAACGCGCCGAAGCTGTTGCCCGCGGAGCCGGTGAAGGTGATGTCGATGGTGTCGTCGGGCAGGCCCGTGCCACCGTAGAGCTTGGTCACCTCGTGGCCGAGCATGGTGCCGACGGTGCGGTTCACGTTCGAGATCTTGGTTTCGAACTTCACCGCCTGGCCACGCTCGAGCGCATCGCGGCTCTGCGTGATGAGCTGCTGGTCCAGCGCCTTGTCCAGACCGTGGTCCTGCGTCTTGGTGCAGCGACGGTCCTGACGCATGAACGCCGTCTCGACATCGTCGAGGATCGGCGACAGATCCAGCTTGCTGGCCTTGAAGTGCTGCTTGGCCTTGGTGGTGTCGAGCATGTCGACCCGGCCGATGGCCTCGTCCAGCGTGCGGAAGCCCAACTGCGCCAGCAGTTCCCGGACCTCTTCGGCGATGAACAGCATGAAGTTCTCGACGAACTCCGGCTTGCCGGTGAAGCGCTCGCGCAGCACCGGGTTCTGCGTCGCGACACCGACGGGGCAGGTGTCGAGGTGGCAGACCCGCATCATGATGCAGCCCGAGACCACCAAAGGCGCAGTGGCGAAACCGAATTCCTCGGCACCGAGCAGCGCGGCGATCATCACGTCGCGGCCGGTCTTCATCTGACCGTCGACCTGCACCACGATGCGGTCGCGAAGTCCGTTGAGCAGCAACGTCTGCTGGGTCTCGGCAAGGCCGAGCTCCCATGGGCCGCCCGCGTGCTTGAGCGAGGTCAGCGGCGAGGCGCCGGTGCCACCGTCGTGACCCGAGATCAGCACCACGTCCGCGTGCGCCTTCGACACACCGGCCGCGACGGTGCCGACGCCGGGCTCCGCAACAAGTTTCACGTGAATCCGCGCCTGCGGGTTCGCGTTCTTCAGGTCGTGGATCAGCTGCGCGAGATCCTCGATCGAGTAGATGTCGTGGTGCGGCGGCGGCGAAATCAGGCCGACGCCCGGCGTCGAGTGCCGCACCTCGGCGACCCACGGGTACACCTTGTGCGCCGGAAGCTGGCCGCCCTCACCGGGCTTGGCGCCCTGCGCCATCTTGATCTGGATGTCGGTGCAGTTGGTCAGGTAGTGCGCTGTCACGCCGAAGCGGCCCGAGGCCACCTGCTTGATCGCACTGCGCCGCCAGTCGCCGTTGTCCTCCGGCTCGAAGCGGGAGGGGCTTTCGCCGCCCTCACCCGAGTTCGAGCGTCCGCCGAGGCGGTTCATCGCGATCGCCAGGGTCTCGTGCGCCTCCGAAGAGATGGAGCCGTAGCTCATCGCGCCGGTGGAGAACCGCTTGACGATCTCGGTGGCGGGCTCGACCTCGTCGATCGAGATCGCGGCACGGTTGGTGCTGTTGAACTTGAACAGACCGCGCAGCGAGGCAAGCTGCTCGGACTGATCGTCGACCAGCTTGGTGTACTCCTTGAAGATCGAGTACTGACCGGTGCGGGTCGCGTGCTGCAGCTTGAACACGGTGTCCGGGTTGAACAGGTGGTATTCACCCTCGCGCCGCCACTGGTATTCGCCGCCGACCTCGAGCTCGCGGTGTGCGCGCTCGTTGCGGTTCTCCAGGAACGCGACGGTGTGGCGGGCAGCCACATCGGTCGCGATCTCGTCGAGGCCGATGCCGTCGAGATGCGAACGCAGACCGGTGAAGTACTCGTCCACCAGCACCTGCGACAGGCCGATCACCTGGAACAGCTGTGCGCCGGTGTAAGAGGCCAGGGTGGAGATGCCCATCTTGGACATCACCTTCAGCACGCCCTTGCTCGCGGCCTTGTTGTAGTTCGCGACCGCCTTGCGGTAGTCGGCGGGCAGATCACCGGTGCTGCCTGGCACCTCGAGCGCGCCGCGCTCGAGCATGTCCTCGATGGTCTCGAAGGCCATGTACGGGTTGATCGCGCCCGCGCCGAAGCCGACGAGCATGGCCATGTGGTGCACCTCGCGGGCGTCACCGGCCTCGACGACAAGTCCGACCATGGTGCGAGTGCGCTCGCGGACCAGGTGGTGGTGCACCGACGAGGTCAGCAGCAGCGACGGGATCGGCGCCAGCTTCTCGTTGGACTCGCGATCGGACAGCACGATGATCCGCGCGCCGCCGTCGATGGCGGCCGACACCTGGGTGTTGATCGCCTCGAGCGCCTTGCGCAGGCCCTTGCCGCCCTTCTTCACCGGGTACAGGCCGCGCACGACCACCGAACGCAGCTCGGGCTGCGAGCCGTCGTCGTTGATGTGCACGAGCTTGGCCAACTCGTCGTTGTCCAGGATCGGCGACGTGACGGTGATCTGGTGGCAGGACTCCGGTCCCGGGTTCAGCAGATCGGCCTCCGGGCCGATGGCCCGGCGCAGGCTGGTGACGACTTCTTCGCGGATCGCGTCCAGCGGCGGGTTGGTGACCTGCGCGAACAGCTGCGAGAAGTAGTCGAACAGCAGTCGCGGCCGTGACGAAAGCACCGCGAGCGGCGTATCGGTGCCCATCGAACCAAGCGCCTCGAGACCGGTCTTGGCCATCGGCGAGATCAGCAGGTTCAGCTCTTCGTTGGTGTATCCGAAGATCTGCTGACGGATCAGCACCCGGTCGTGCGACATGTGCACGTGCGGACGGTCCGGCAGATCGGCCAGCTTGGTCACGCCCGCGTCGAGCCACTCCTGGTACGGGCGCTCGGCGGCCAGCTGCGACTTGAGCTCCTCGTCGCCGACGATGCGGCCCTGCGAGGTGTCGACAAGGAACATGCGGCCGGGCTGCAGCCGGACCTTCTTGACCACCTTCGCCGGATCGATGTCGAGGACACCGACCTCGGAGGCCATGACGACCAGGCCGTCATCGGTCACCCAGATGCGGCTGGGGCGCAGGCCGTTGCGGTCGAGCACGGCGCCGACGACGGTGCCGTCGGAGAAGCACACCGATGCCGGGCCGTCCCACGGCTCCATCAGCATCGAGTGGTAGCGGTAGAAGGCCCGTCGCTGCGGGTCCATGTTCTCGTTGCGTTCCCATGCCTCGGGAATCATCATCAGCACCGCGTGGGGCAGGCTGCGGCCGCCGAGGTGCAACAGTTCCAGCACCTCGTCGAAGCGGGCCGTGTCGCTCGCCCCTGGCGTACAGACCGGGAAGATCTTCTCCAGGCGGTTGTTGCCCGCCTCGTTGGTGCCGAACACGTCGGAGCGCAGCAGCGCCTCGCGGGCCCGCATCCAGTTCTCGTTGCCGGTGACGGTGTTGATCTCACCGTTGTGCGCCACCCGGCGGAACGGGTGCGCGAGCGGCCACGACGGGAAGGTGTTGGTGGAGAACCGGGAGTGCACGATGCCGAGTGCGGACTCCATCCGGTCGTCCTGCAGGTCCAGGTAGAACGCGCGCAGCTGCGGCGTGGTGAACATGCCCTTGTAGACGAAGGTCTGTCCGGACAGGCTCGGGAAGTACACCGACTCCTTGCCGACCGCGCCCTCGCCTGCGCCCGCCTTGCCGAGCTCGTGCTCGACACGCTTGCGGACGACGTAGGCGCGACGCTCCAGGTCCATGCCCGACAGCTGTTCGGCAGCACCCCTCGGAGAGCCGATAAAGATCTGTCGGAAGGTCGGCATGGCGTCGCGCGCGAGGGCACCGAGGGTGGTGTCATCGGTGGGCACGTCGCGCCAACCGAGCACGGCGAGGCCTTCGGATTCGACGATCCGCTCCAGGCCGTAGGCGGCCTTGGTGGCTTCACGACGGGCCTGCGGCAGGAAGGCGATACCGGTGGCGTAGGAGCCCTCCGGCGGCAACTCGAAATCGACCACGGCGCGGAAAAACCGGTCCGGAATCTGGATGAGGATGCCTGCGCCGTCACCACTATTGGGTTCGGCACCCGCGGCACCGCGGTGCTCCAGGTTCAACAGAGCCGTAATAGCCTTGTCGACGATGTCGCGGCTGCGGCGGCCGTGCATGTCGACGACGAATGCGACACCACAGGCGTCGTGCTCGTTCGCCGGGTCATAGAGCCCAATGGGTCCAGGGGACCTGTGGCCAGGAAGTTGCGTCATGCCTCTGCCTTCAAGAAAGTCGGCCTCGATGAGATTGGCCTGCGTGGAAAAACGGCCTTTCGTCGAATGCCTCCGTCAAGACTGCGCCCGTACATTCCGAATCCAGCCGCGCTGATGGTCCGGCGTGCAGTCACGTCTCCAGTTGTCCACCCGCTGGTGTTACGTAGTGGGTGCTCGGCGGTAACGGAACACTTACGAGTTCCTTACCTCCGTGCGGGTGCTCGCCCGCTACGCTTGGCACCGGCTTGAGGTGCCCGAGCGGGCAATCGTGGCCGAACATTCTGTGCTCGGCGTAAGAGCAAACGATAAGTCAGGTCCGGGGCCCAACCAACTTAGGTTGCACTAATAACCTGGTCTAGCTGGGCTTCTTCAAAGCGGTCCTCCACGTGTGCGCGTTGTCCAGTGTAAAGCAGCGAACCTGGCGGGATCGATCCCCTGGCACCGGATGCCAACCGGTGCCCACATGCGGGCCGGACCGGCTCCGCAGCGCGCACCGCGCTCCCAGAACCGGCGCTCACCTGCATCGAAGATGATTTCCCCTGCTCCGAGGAGGGCAAACCACTTCGTCCGCGGCTAACTCGATAAGGGGCCTGATGAGATATTTCCGACAGGGCCATGACGAGCACAGAACCCGATCCGACCGTCCGGACTCTTTTGTCCGATGTGGTTTTCAGCACATATCCAGCAATCCCTCTGGAGTGCTTTTCACCACACCGAGCAAACCCGAAACAACAGCGCGGTACCGAAATACCGTCCGCCGTTATGCCACGCAGAGGGTGGTGGCAGCGCGAACCAAGGCCGCCTGGTGCAGCGCATCGACGCGCCCCGAGGAGAGGACGCCGAAAACACTGGGAGCGAGCCTTTCCGCGCAGTCTCGCGCGGCCAATTCGTCGCGCCTCGCGGCCAACTGATCGACGATGTCGACATTGAGGCGATCGATCTCCGGTCGCACCTTCGACAGGTCCGGAGGAGCCGCGGGCGCTGCCGCCGGGTCGAATCGCCAGCGCACGACCAGGCCACGCTGCACTATCTTGCTGGCTTCGATCTGACCGAAAAACACCTGCTTGATCCAGTTCTCGGGCAGATCGCGTTCCGCGCCGAGACGGGCCATGTCGTCATAGACCTTGGCCTCACGGCCGGGATCGTCGATAGACGGCTGCGTTCCGAGCTGTAGCGCCGTCGCCCACTTCGCCGCGGCGACGGCATCGGCGGTGTCGAGCCGATCGGCCACCAACTCGACCAGCCGATCCAGCGACCGGGCGGGCGGCTCGGCCGACGCGAGAGCGCTATCCGGATGCAGCACTGCCATCGTCACCGACAGCATGACCAGCACGGCGCTACGCATGTTCCGACTCCACGCCCGGCAACGAATCACCATGCCAGGTTAGGCGGTGGCCTCGCTAGAAGCGGGCTCGTCCCACTACGCATTTCCGCTCGTGGGGAGGCATCCGGCAACCGAAGATTTGTGAACCTGACCACATCCGCCTGGCCGTACTCGGTGTGTCGGGCCATGGCCTGTCACGCTGTGACAACGAATCTGTGACAGTTTCGCCAAGCTCGCCAAATGACTGGGACGTAGAGGATGTGAGATCCCATGACGGTCACCGGCATGTTCGCCTGGCTCGGCGGAGGTCTCGAGCGGAAGCCGGGTGGGATAACACCCGGCGCCGAGCTCAGTGACCGGCACGAGCACACAAATTACGCCGTCACCGGTGCTGTCGTGGTGTTGTTCGCGGCAGTGGCAGGCGCGGTCACCACGCTCGCCCTCGCGGCGATCGACGACTGGCCGCTGTTTGCGATCGTGCTCGTCGCACTCGTTGTCGCCCTGCTGACCGGCGCGGTCGCCAGAGTGCTCGCGACCGCACGGCCCGGCGGCGGATCCGATCGGTCCGGCCTGGTCGCGCGCATCGCGGTGGCGGTATCGGCAGGCGTGCTTGTCGCCGAACTGGCCGCGACGGTGCTGTTCAGCGGCACCATCGACCGGCTACTCGACGAAAAGGCCCAAGGCGTGGTCGATTCCGCACCCGCCGTGATCGCCGCGAGTACCGAACTCGACGGCGCGAAGGCCGACCGGGCCGCACTGGATCAGTCGATTGCCAAGGCGCAGGCCGATATCGACCACGCACTGGTGATCGCGCGCTGCGAGTTCAACCCGACACCCGAGTGCCCGCAGACCAGGATCACCGGCGTGCCCGGGCGCGGTCCCGAAACACAGACCGCGAACGAGATGCTCGACGACGCCCGCAAGCAGTCGGCCACGGCGCAGGGCAAGATCGGTGCACTCGATCAGCGCATCGCAGACGGCCAAAAGGCCGTGGCCGCAGCCGGATCGACCGCGTTCGCCGACGCCGATCGCGGCCTCGGCGCGCGCTGGCTGGCCATGAACGACTACACCACCGGTGCCGCGGGCGCGCTGCTGCTGCGATTGCTCACTATCGTGGCCTTCGTCCTGCTCGCGTTGCTGCCGCTGATCCTGCGCTGGTGGCGCGGCGAGACCTCCTTCGACCGGTGGATCACCGCGCGCACCGTGCAGGACCGTGCCGAACGCGACGCCGACGCCGCCATCGCGGTGAAGCGCGCCGAAGTGCGAGCCGAGGCCGAAACCCTGCGCGCCGAACAACAACTCACCGCGGCGCGACTGGCCTTCGAGGCGGACACCGCCATCGACCGGGAACGCCAGCGCACCCGCATCATCGCCGCCATCGGCGGGCTGGAACTCGGCATCACCGAGCCGCCGCGCCACCGCGAACTACCAGCCGCAACGGCTGGCGACCGAGAGGACACCTCCGTGTCTCACGCGACACCGAACCTGCCGGCCACCGTCACCGCGGGCACACTCGCACCGGCAACCAGCGCAGGCGCATTGGCGCCCGCCCCCGCACCGGCGACACCGAAGAGCGGCGGTCTGGAGCTTCCGATCATCGGCACCGTGCCCTTCACCGACACCGCGGCCCGTTTCATCCGCCCGCTGGTGCCCTCCTTCGTCGCCAACGCAATCGACTCCGCGACCCACCCGCTGCGCACCGCACGACAGGCCTTCGAAGAGGTCGAAGAGATCACCTTCACGCTCCGCCGCACCCGCAAGGTCACCGTCGACTCCCAGGACTCGCACGCGCAAGCAATGGACACCGCCCCCGTCGGCTACCAGCTCCCCCCTGGTTCGCCCCAAGCCTGGCAGGCCCAACGCATCGCCTCCACAGTCGTCGACGCGGACTACCACCCCCAATATCCTTCGCCTCACGACCCGCGCTACGCCACACTCCCGCCCGCCGGAACACACGGATACGGCCTCCCCCAGGCCCACCCCCACGACGAACTGTCCGCACCCCCAACCCACGAAATCTCCGGCCGCTCCCAACGCGAACTCCCACCCGGCCACTGACCCGCCCGACAGTGCCGGTCACCCTCAACACCTGGCGACGCTGACATCCGCACCGTCTGCGAATTCGCACCCTCATAACGAGGACCGTTCACAGGCGAGGGTTGAGTATTAACCGGCTGTTGGTTACGTTTTCGGACCGTTCACTCGCGACGGATCGGGATAGTCGCAGCTCGACAGTGGTTGTTCCACATACTCTGCACAGATGCCCGATAGTGACGTGAAGCCGGTTGAGTTTGCTGCCGCCCCTTGGGGGTCGCGGCTGCTCGGGCCCGCCGATGAGTCCTCCGGGCGGCGGCGGGTTCGGATTCAGCTGCTGCTGACGATTCCGCTGCTGGTCGCGAATGTGACCGGTATTTTCGTGTCGATCGCGCTGATCGGGTTCGTGCTGCCCGGGCCAACGGTGTTCACTCGGCGGCTGGTGCTTCTCGATTTCGTCGCGACTCCCCTGTATGGCGCAACGGCTTTGGTGATCGGCATCTGGTGGGGCACCATGCGCGGGCTGGGGGTGTTGCGCTGGGCGACAGATCCCGAGCAGGTGCCGACCGAGGCCGAGCAGGCCGTGACCACACGGGTTCCGCTGGTGTTGGTTCTGGTTCAGGGGGGCCTGTGGCTCGGTGGCCTCGCCGTGCTGACCACGCTCTACGGCCTTTCTGATCCGAAGCTGATTCCCAAGTTCGTGTTCGGCATCGGATTCAGCGCGATCGTGGTGTGCGCCAACAGCTATTTGATTATCGAGTTCGCGCTGCGGCCGGTGACAGCGCGGGTACTGGAAGCAGCGGCTTCACGACGGCGGCGCGGCATCGGTGTATTCGGCCGTTCGATAGTGGCGTGGGTGCTCGGCTCCGCGCTGCCGGTGGCCGGGCTGATGGTGCTTGCCGTGCTCGCACTCACGATGGACGACGTGAGTACGGCCAGGCTCGCGGTCTGTGTGTTGTCGCTCGGCGGTGCCGCCCTGGTGTTCGGACTGCTGCTGATGACACAGACACTGGCCGCGACAGTCGCACCCATCCGCGGCGTGCGACGTGCGCTGCGGCAGGTGGAAGACGGTGATCTCGAGGTCGCCGTCGCGGTGTACGACGGCACCGAACTTGGCGAATTACAAAGCGGATTCAACCGCATGATGGAAGGGCTGCGCGAGCGCGAACAGATCAGGGACCTGTTCGGCAGGCACGTCGGCCACGATGTCGCCGCAGCGGCACTCGAGGGCGATCCGACTCTGGGCGGCGTGGAACGTGATGCGGCCGCGCTGTTCATCGACATCATCGGATCGACGACGATGACTGCCACCAGGCCCGCCCCCGAAATCGTCGCAATCCTGAACAACTTCTTCGGCATCGTCGTCGACGAGGTCGAGCTGTGCGGCGGACTGCTCAACAAGTTCGAAGGCGATGCCGCCCTTGCCATCTTCGGCACCCCCACCCCCTTGACCGACGCACCTGGCGCCGCACTGGCCTGCGCCCGTTCGATCCGAAACCGGCTGGCCGCGATGGAATCCGACTTCACCGCCGGTATCGGTGTCGCCGCAGGCCGGGTGGTGGCGGGCAATGTCGGTGCGCACCAACGCTATGAGTTCACCGTCATCGGCGACGCTGTCAACGAGGCCGCCCGCCTGTGCGAACTCGCCAAACAGGACCCCGACCGCCTGCTCACCTCGGGCAGCACCATCGCAGCCGCCGACCCCACCGAGGCCGAGCACTGGCAACTCGGTGAGTCGGTCACCCTCCGAGGTCGCGTCGCACCCACCCAGCTCGGCCGACCGCGCTAGGTCTTCTCACCGCCGGGCGCCCATGTACGGGCCGTCCGCAGGCGGAACGCCACCGCCGCCGCGATGAGCATCACCGTCGAGGTGCCGATGGCAGCGAGGTGGATGCCGGACACGAATGCCTCGTGCACCGAGGTCAGGAACTCGGTCCCGACCGCTTCCGGTAGATCGCGCGCGAATTCGGTCGCACCGCCAAGGGATTCCGATGCGGCGCCGACCTGATCGGCAGGGATATGCGACAGGTCGAGGCCGTTGCGGAACACCGCCATGACCACGCTGCCCAGCACCGCGACACCCAGTGCGATGCCGGTTTCGTAGGCCGTTTCCGATACCGCCGCTGCCGCGCCCGCCCGTGCCGCCGGCGCGGAGCTGACCACCAGGTCCGATGAAATCGTCAATGCGACACCGACGCCGGCACCCGTGAACAGGAAGGCGACGATGAATGTCACATTGCTCGTCGCGGCATCCGGACTCAGCAGCAGGAACAGTGCCGAACCGACCGACGCGACCAACAGCGCACCACTGAGTACAAGGCCGGGCCGCCAATACCGCACCAACCATGCGGACGCGAGCGCCGCGATCACGTTGGCCGCCAGACCGGGCAACAGCAGCAGACCCGCCTCCAACGGCGAGTGCCCGAGCACCAACTGCAGGTACTGCGAGGCAAAGAACAACTCGCCCGCCAGCGCAAACACCGAAAGCAGGCTGGTGAGCACCGCGATGCGGAACCTCGGCAATGCGAACAACTTCAGGTCGAGCATCGGGTGCGCGAGCGTGCGCTGCCGCTGGACGAACAGCACGCCGGCAAGCAGGCCGAAGGCACCGATCCCGGCCATTGTCAGGCTGAGGCCGTGTGCCGCGGTCTCCTTGACCGCGTACACCACCGGCACCAGAGCCAGCATGGACAACGCGGCGCTCGGCAGGTCGAATCGGCCGGGGTTCGGGTCACGAGATTCCGGAAGCAGCACCGGGCCCAGCACCAGCAGCGCCAGCATGACCGGCAGGTTCACCAGGAATACCGAGCCCCACCAATAGTGCTCGAGCAGCCACCCGCCCAGCAGCGGACCCGCCGCCGCGCCACCACCGGCCATCGCACTCCAGACCGCGATGGCCACGGTGCGCTGGCGCGGATCGAGGAACATCGATCGGATTAAACCGAGCGTGGCGGGCATCAGGGTCGCACCGGCGACACCCTGCAGCACGCGGGCGGCGATGAGCATCTCGGGTGAGACGGAGAACGCCGCGATCACCGACGCGACAGCGAATCCGACACCACCGATGAGCAGGAGCTTGCGGCGCCCGATCCGGTCACCGAGGTTGCCCATCACCACGAGTAGACCGGCGAGCACGAACGAGTACACGTCGATGATCCACAGCAGCTGCGGGGTGGTCGGCGCCAGATCAGCGCTGATCGCGGGCACCGCAAGGTCGAGCACCGTGGCGTCGACGGCGAGCAGCAGCAACGCGAGTGCGAGCACGGCAAGACCGCCCCACTCCCGGGTGGTGGCGCGTGGCGGGGAGGTGGTCTCCATCGCCATCCCGAAATCGTTCCGGGTGTCCTTCGTGGTCTGTGTGGTCATCGGCTTTCCCGACTCTCGTCGCAGTTTCTTACCGTCCAGACGGTACAGTAGTCCAGCATTACCGTCCAGCCGGTATAGTTACCTGGGTGACGGCAACCACCCGCGACCGCATCCTGGACGCGCTCGAAACACTGCTGCTGGAAAAAGGCATGTCCCAGGTGACGCTGGAAAGCGTGGCCGCGACCGCCGGTGTCTCCAAGGGCGGTCTGCTCTACCACTTCAAGAGCAAGGACGCGCTGCTCGCCGGCCTGGTCAGACGCCTCGCGGAACGCGCAGAACAGCATTTGGGCGACGCCGTCGCGCACGGCACCTCGGTCGCCGAGTGGTACCTGCAGACCCCGAACCCCGACGACGCCGCGGAAGCGGTGGAACTCGAGGTCTACCGGTCCATGCTCGCGACCATGCGCACGATCGACGCCGGCTCGAGCCCCGACACCGACGAGGTGCAGCAGGCGCTCACCGAAATGCTGAATACCTGGTCGACCGGACTGGACGAGGAAATCGACGACCCGGTGCGCGCCGACATCGTCCGACTCGTCGGCGACGGCGTGTACCTCCGAGCCCTGCTCGGCCTTTCGCCCATCGAGCCGCAGCGCTACCGGGCCGTGGTCGATCGCCTGCTCGAACGCTGACCGCCTTCCGCTACCGGCAAAGCGACCGTCCACGCTCTAGACTCGGCCCCGTGCAACCAGCCGCCGAGCAGGCCGGTGCCGTCGGGGCGGGAGATCAACCAACACCCGAGTCACCTGGGCCGACGGTGCCGATCCGTCCATTGAGCTTTCGCGAACTGCTCGACGAGCCGTTCGCGCTGATCCAGGCGAACATCGTCGTACTTGCCTGCTCGACCGTGGTCGGGTTGATCGTCGCGGAACTGATCGTCGTCGCGATCACCGCAAGCTCGTCGCACCTGACGCACGGCTCCGACCAGGGCACCCGGTGGGCGGCCATCCTGTCGACGGCGGCGTGCGCCTGGTTCCTGCGGTTCGTGCTGCGCGGATTGACGGTCGCCATCGGACTTGCCAGTGTCGCCGGATCCCCGATCGGCTGGCGTACCGCGCTGCGCAGGACGGCCACCGTCGGCCCGCCCCTGCTGGTGTTCCACCTGCTGTTCACGCTGGTCGGGGTGAGCGTGCTGGTGCTCGGCAGCGTACTGATCATCACCTTCCCGCTCGCGCTGCTGTGGCTCGGTTATCTGCGGGCCCAGCGGTTCGTCGCGGTGCCGGTGATGTTCGTCGAGCGTGCCTCGCATGCCACGGCAGTGGCCCGATCGAAACTGCTTGTCGCAGGCGCGGAGTGGCCGACCGCCGGGTTGTGGTTGTGCCAGCGCGGCCTGATGGTCCTGCTGGCCGTGCCGCTGCTCGGCATCCCGTGGTACCTCTCGGATTTCTCCGGCACGCACCGCTGGCAGGTCATCGTGCTCACCACGTCGGCGGTGCTGCTGATCGTCGCCTTCGGCGAGGTCGTGGAGGCGGCGACGCGCGTGGTGTCATACGTGGATCGGCGTTGCCGCCGTGAGGGACTCGACATTCGGGTACCGGAGGCACGATGACCGATGACTCGACCGACCGCGGTGCACCTGATGCCTGGCGTGGAACCGACGGGATAGGCGAGCCCGCGGCCCCGCCGCCGCCCCGGCTCGACGCGGCGGCGAACCATCGTGCCGCCGCCGAAGCCGCCGCCGAGCACCGTGACTTCGACGCCGCGCTGCGTGAACGCTTCCGCGCGGTGCTCCGCGGGCTCGAACAGGGCGGCCTACTCGAGGTGCGGCGATCGCGCACCGCGCGAGAGACCGCGGACGATGCGACGACCGCGCTGCCGCTCGGGGCCGCGACCGAACTCCTGCCCGCCGCTTACAGTTTCGACGAAGTCGTCTACGGCGGCAGGCACGCGACAGAAGACGAATACCGCAGCCTCGAATACGCCGACCGGTACTCCGGCACCGCGCCGCCACCCGCCCCGGAACCCGTCGAAGTGGCAGTGACCGAGCAGGCGGCGCGGGCGCGCAAGAAATTGCCCCCGCTTCCGGACCTCCTGCGCAACCCGAAGTTCTGGGCAGGTCTCGCAGGCGTGATCGCAGTCTTACTGCTGCTCTACGCGATGCTGAATGCCTGTGGCGCCCCGAACGCGCCCACGCCGCAGAAACCGCCACCGCCGCCCACGGACTACCCGGACAACCCAGACATCGACCTACCCGGTGCCGGGCCGGGTCAGGACTCCATCTTCAGCCGACTACCAGGCCCGGTCGCCTTCGGGGGCCTCCAATTCCTGATCGCCGCAGCGCTATTGGTGTGGTGGCGAGCACGCCGCCGCGGCGCGCTGGTCGGTGAGCCGAGGCCGGTCGAGGTCGCGGCGAACGAATTGCTCGCCGGTCAGGCCGCGCTGTATCGGCGATCGAAGGACCACGAACACGTGGCGTCGAAGCTGCGTGCGGCGACACTGCGCCGCATCCGCCCGAAGCTCGGCATCGGCGCGGAAACCGCGCAGGACCGACTGATCGCCATGGTTTCCGCGCGCACCGGCGTCGACCCGAACCTGGTCGGCTCCGCTCTATACGGTCCCGTGCCGGACACGGACACTCTGCAACTTGTTGCCACCCAACTCGAATGGATCGAGGCGGAGGTGGGATGAGACATCACCGCTCAGCGCTCATCCGACCGACGGGGTTGCGGGATTGCCCGCACGACACAGGAGGTGGGATGAGACATCGTTGCCGAGCACTCATCCCACCGACGCGGCGCGGGCACCCTCGCATGACACAGGAGGTCGAATGACCAGCGTGACGAACACCAACCACACCCCGACCGCAGCGGAGGCGGGCACCGCGTTTGCCGCGCTGCGCGCCGAGATCGGCAAAGCGGTGGTCGGCAATGACACCGCGATCATGTACCTGGTCCTCGCGCTACTGTGCCGCGGCCACGTGCTGTTGGAAGGTGTTCCAGGCGTGGCGAAAACGCTGCTGGTCCGGGCGTTGGCGACGGCGTTGGATCTCGAGCACGCCCGTGTCCAGTTCACTCCCGACCTGATGCCCGCCGATGTCACCGGCTCGCAGATCTACGATCCACACTCGGCGGAGTTCACCTTCCGGCACGGACCGGTGTTCACCAATTTGCTGCTTGCCGACGAAATCAACCGCACCCCACCGAAGACGCAGTCCGCGCTGCTGGAATCCATGGAGGAACGGCAGGTCTCGGTCGACGGCAAACCACGGCCGCTGCCCGATCCGTTCGTGGTGGTCGCCACCCAGAACCCCATCGAACAGGAGGGCACTTATCCGCTGCCGGAGGCGCAGCTGGACCGGTTCCTGTTCAAGGTCGACATCCAATTGCCCGGCCGTGACGACGAGTTCCGAATCCTGCAGCGACACGCCGCCGGATTCGACCCGCGCGATCTGGCGGGCGCCGGGCTGCGGCCTGTCGCGGGACCTGCCCATATCGCCGCGGGTCGAGCCGCGGTCGCGCACGTCACCATCAGCCCGGAGGTGCTCGCCTACACCGTGGACATCTGCCGGGCCACCCGTTCCGCACCCGCCGTACAGCACGGTGCGTCCACCCGAGGAGCCACGGCGCTGATGGCCGCCTCGCGGGCGTTCGCCTGGCTGAACGGCCGTGGGTTCGTAACCCCCGACGACGTGAAATCGGTTGCGGTGGCGGTACTGCGGCATCGCCTGCACCTGCGGCCAGAGGCGGAACTGGACGGGGTGACGACCGAAGGCGTGATGTCGTCGCTGCTGCTGTCGGTCCCGGTTCCGGTGTAGCTCGTGGTCGTCACCGGTCGGCTGGCCGCCGCGGGCGCGGTGGTCGCACTGTTCGTCGTGTTCGTCATGCCGTCGTGGCTCGGTGTGGCCTTGATGACGAGTGCGCTGGCCGCCGTCGTGCTTTTCGATATGGGTGCTGTCGCCCGCCCCCGCGACCTCACGCTCACCAGGCAACCGCTGACCATCGTCCGGCTCGGCCGCAGCACCGAGGTGGAACTCACCGTGCGCAACAGCGGGACCCGCACCGTCCGCGGCACCCTGTGGGACGACTGGCCCGACAGCGCACGCACCGAGAACCGCGCGCACCGGCTCGAGCTGGCGCACAACACGCGGACGCGCTTGCACACCACGCTCACCCCGACCTACCGTGGCGATCGCGAGGCGGGCCCGGTCACCTTGCGCCTGATCGGCCCGCTCGGCGTCGCGGGCAGGCAGACCCGCCGCATCGTGCCGGCGCGGGTGCGCGCACTGCCGCCGTTCCGCAGCGAACGCTTGATGCGGTCGAAAGTGAAACGGCTGCAACATCTCGAGGGTCGCAATGTCGCGAACCTACGCGGCCAGGGCACCGAGTTCGACTCGTTCCGTGAGTACGTCGCGGGCGATGACGTGCGGTCGATCGACTGGCGCGCCACCGCACGGGCCACCGACGTGCTGGTGCGCACCTGGCGCCCGGAACGCAACCGGCACATGCTGATGCTGCTGGACACCGGTCGCATCAGCGCGGGCCGGGTCGGCAGCCCCGATCACATCGACGACGGCACCCGTCTCGACGCGAGTATCGAGGCCGCGCTACTGCTCGGCGGGCTGGCCGCCGCCGCGGGTGATTCGGTGGATCTGCTCGCCTTCGACAGGAAGGTCCGTGCCGAGGTCCGCGGTGTCGGCGGAAAAGGGTTGCAGCTGAAGCTGATGCACGCGATGGCGGGCATCACTCCCGCCCTGGTCGACACCGACAGTGCGGGTCTGGTCCGCGCGGCCATCCAGCGCACCCGTCGCCGCAGCCTGGTGGTCTGGTTCACCAGCCTCGACGGTGCCGCGGTGCAGGAGAACCTGCTTCCGGTACTGCCCGTGCTCGCCCAGCGCCACCGGGTGCTTATCGTCTCCGTCACCGACCCCGAGGTCGCCGCGGCCGCCGCTCGCCGTGACACCCTTGCCGACCTCTACCCCGCGGCCACCGCGGAAACCATCCTCGCCGAACGGGCACTGGTGCAGGAGTCGCTGCGCCGCAGGGGAATCGCGGTCGTGTCCGCTCCCCCGGACCACCTGCCAGAGGCATTGGCCGACGAATACCTCGAATTGAAACAGTCCGGCACCATGTGAGTGCAGCCGTTCCGGCCGCCGTCGACACTGCTCGCCTCTCGACCCACGCCCAGGAGTCGTGGCGCACGCGGCTGGCAATCACGGCGCCGCCGAGCCCGACGCCTAGCTCCGAACCGCAGCCATGGCGAATGGCGCGATCGCCGCGGGAGCAGCTGTCAGCGTGCGGCGTTGACGTTCGGCGATCACGGCGCCGAGGACCTGAACGGGCGGATAACCCACCGGCGGCCGGACCTGCAGCCGCTGGCAGAGCGCAATGACAAGTGCCTGGCCGAGATTCGCCTGTACCGCGGGAGTGAGCGTGCGGAACCGCGTCAGATATTGACGCACCGCGAGCGCCAGATCCTCGGGAATGCCGGAGAGCTCCAGTTGCCCGGCCCAGCCCGTGAGCCACGGCGGGGCTGTCGCGAGTGCGGGCCGCGGCAGGCTCGTCTGGGCATACACCACGACGGTTCCGGCGAGCACGTCACCGATCCGGCGCGCGTTCGGCGAACACATCGAGGTGAGCACCGCGATAGCGCCGAACCCGCCGAGCATCCAGAAATCGACGATGCCGCCTGCCAGACCACGGGTGAGCGCGTGCCGGAAATCGATCGGTCCGCCGTCGGCGCGCACCACTCGAAGCCCGAGTATCAACTTGCCGACCGTGCGCCCGCGCATCAGGGTTTCGCAGACCACCGGATAGCCGACGAGCATCCCGACGATCGTCACCAACCCCGCCGCATCCATCCAGGCCGAATCCGCCCCGGCCGCAGCCAGCGCCGCGGCGACCGCGAATAACAGCACACCACCCAGCATGAACTGCACCACGACGTCGATGATGAACGCGGTGGCCCTGGTAGGGATCCGCGCGATCGGCAGCTCGAGCGCGACCGCTTCGCCGGTAGTGAATTCAGCCATGTCGAATAGCATTCTTCCGACCGGCGGTGAGGGAGGCAACCAATGGACGTCGACGCGTATAGCTACACCCACCGGCGGTCCTGGGACCGGCTGGACTATCTGGCGCGGCGCGGCTCGCTGAGCGGCGCCGAGGCGGATGAGCTTGTCGCGCTGTATCGGCGCACCTCCCAGCAGCTGGCTCGGTTGCAGTCGCACAGTCCCGATCCCGAGCTCATCGCCGGGCTGAGCGCGCTGTTGGCGCGGGCGCGCGGCAAGGTGCTCGGCACCAGGGCCGACACCTGGACGGAGGTCGGCAGGTTCTTCACACACCGCTTCCCCGCAGCGGTCTACCGGGCCTGGCCGTGGTGGGTGAGCGTCGCGGCGATGTTCCTCATGGTGTCGGGTGGACTGGCGGTGTGGGTTCAGGGCTCCGGTTCGGCGCACGAGTTGCTCGGCCTCCCGGACAACACCGACGCACTCACCAAGCCGGGCGGCGCATTCGAGACCTACTACTCGGAGCATCCGCAGGGCGCGTTCGCCGCGCAGGTGTGGACGAACAACGCATGGGTGTCGGCGATCGCGCTGTTCACCGGTGTGCTGATCTTGCCAGCGGTGTACCTGCTGTTCATGAATGCGCTCAACGTCGGCGTCAGCGCCGGACTGATGGCCGAGGCCGGCCGGCTCGACTCGTTCTTCGGATTCATCCTGCCGCACGGGATGCTCGAGCTGACCGCGGTTTTCGTGGCGGGCGGGGCCGGATTGAAGCTGGGCTGGACGCTGATCGATCCGGGTCGCTCCAGCCGTCTCGAAGCGGTGGCACGGCAGGGCCGCGCCACCGCGGCGATCGCGCTCGGCTTGGTCGGGGTGCTGCTGGTGTCCGGATTCCTGGAGGGCTTCGTGACGCCGAGCACGCTGCCCGCTTCGGCGCGCATCGCGATCGGGTTCGCCGCCGAAGTCCTGTTCCTGGTCTACGTGTTCGGCGTGGGTCGACGCGCGGTGCTCGAGCAGCGGGACGGTGCGGCTGTGGTGGGAAACCCGGCCGAGGATCGCTGGCAGACAACGCCGAGCACACGGTAAGCGAAGTGGGTCCGGGCAATCGTTAGCAACGATGCGCTACGGCCGGGTTTTGAACTCCCCCATTTGAGTTCCGCTGGCCGCAGCGAGTCCAGCTCAGCTGCGGCCAGCGTTACCGTCAACTGTACACAATCGTTATCCCAGCGCAACCCTCCGCACCGAGGTCGGGCGTATAAAGCAGCACCCCAGCAAACCCTTGTGAGCACATGGTTTTTCACTGTTCCAGCTAACCCCTGGCGGCATTGCGGACAACGACTCCCGGGTTCGGAATGGACCACTGCCGCGCAATACCGCGCGTCGATCCTTAACCACCGCGCGAGGAACCAAACATTCCTCGCACGATTAGCTGAAGCCATTCAATAGATCTCTCCATGGTGCCAAGACGCCCGCCGCGACCTGCGCGTTCCATTGTCGATAATGGAGATAGCTGGACGGTGGATGAACGGAAAGCGACTCAGGGTTTGTTTGCCGGGTAATAAACAGGATATGCACCATGTGGCGCCGTCCTTAGGTATACCGATAGCCGGTCAAGATCAGGAATAACCAGTTGCGCAAAGGTGGGCGCGTATGCCGCCGCTCCCGACTCCATCAGCACCGTAACCGCAATCATGCAGCCCTCTGTGATCTTCGCCTCATTGACGGCCGAAATGTGGCCGAACCAGGCGAAATCGACACAGTGGCAGACGATTCACAAAGCTGGCGATAGCACCGCTGAACGCCACAGACGGCCCCGCGCACACAGTGCGGGACCGTCCCAGGCCGGGCGGCGCTCAGGCTTCGGCGAGACCGACCCGAGCGTGAACCAACCGCATCGGTCGCGGCGCGTACCAGGCGGCGCGGCCGAGCAGGCGCATCGCCACCGGCACCAGCACGCCACGCACCAGTGTCGCGTCGATCAGAATCGCCAAACCCGCACCGAGCCCGAAGAACTGAATGAACCGGACATCACTGGTGGTGAAGGCGAGGAAGCTGATCGAGATCAACGCCGCCGCGGTGGTGACCAGCCGACCGGTCCTGGCCAGGCCCCCGACAACAGCGTCCGCGTCCGACGCACCGTGGTCGCGCAACTCCTTGATCCGGCTGATCACGAACACCTCATAGTCCATCGACAGCCCGAAGGTGATGCAGAACAGCAGCAGCAACATCGACACGTCGAGTGGCGCGGGGGTGAAACCGATCAGGCCGGACAGATGGCCGTCCTGGAAAATGAACACCATCAGGCCGAGGGTCGCGGCGAGGCTCAGCACGTTCGACAGCAGGGCGCGCAACGGCTGCACGATGCTGCCGGTGAACAAGAACAGCAACACGAAGGTCGTCAGCACGATCCAGCCGATCGCGGTGGGCAGCTTCGAACCGATCGAGGCCAGACTGTCGCGCAGTTCGGCCGCCTGCCCGCCGACCAGTGCGCTCGCCCCGGTCGGGCTCGGCACCGCGCGCACCCTGTCGACCAGATCGCGGGCATCGCTCGAGTTGAGGTCGAGATCGGTGAGCACGGCCAGCCGCTGCGCGTCCGGGCGGGCGAACCTGGCATCGGCGGGCGAGGTCGCGGCCTGCTCACCGCGCACGAAAGTGCCCGCGCTCGAATCGACCTGGGTGACGTGCTCGACCCGGGAAAGGTTGCGGGCGTAGTCCGCGAGCGGGCCCGTGGCCACCCCGGCCGTGGTCACCACCGACAAGGCGTTGGCGTCACCGCCGCCGAAGTCGTCACGCATCGCGTCACCGACCTGGCGCACCTCGGTACTGGTCGGCAACACCCGATCGTCGGGGGTGCCGAACTGCACGTTCAACAGCGGCGCCGCGGCCAGCAGCAGCACCGCGACCACCGGAACTCCGGCCAGCGCGGGCCTGCGCATCGCGAACCCGGCAACGCCCGCCCAGAACGGTGTCGCGTCACCATGAATCCCGCGGACGCCTGGTATCCGCCACGCATCGGTTCGCTCGCCGAGCACCGCGAGCAGCGCGGGCAGCACAACGACCGCGGCCAACGCGGATATGCCGACGACGCCGATCCCGCCGTAGGCGAACGAGCGCAGGAAGTACTGCGGGAAGATCACCAGCGCGGATAGCGCCGCGACTACCGTCGCCGCACTGAACACGATGGTCCGGCCCGCCGTCGACACCGCGGCGACCACCGCATCGGACGGCTGCGCGCCTGCCGCGCGCCGTTCGCGGAAGCGACTGACCATCAGCAGTCCGTAGTCGACCGCCAGCCCGAGCCCGAGTCCGGTGGTCAGGTTCACCGCGTAGATCGACACGTCGGTGACCGAGCCGATGATCGCGAGTTCGGTGAAGGTGCCCAGAATGGCGATACCGCCGACGACCAGGGTGAGCAGCGCGGCGATGACGTTGCCGAAGGCGAGCACCAGCAGCGCAAGGATCAACGGCACCGCGACAGCTTCCGCGAGACCGAGGTCCTTGCCGATCTGCTCGGTGATCGAGTGGAAGATCGCGGAGCTGCCGCCGATCCGAATCCGCGCCACCTGGTCATCGGCCCGATAGTCCTCGACGATCGCGGCGGCGGACTTCTCCTTGTCGGCGGCATCCTTGGCCGAGCTGCCCGCGAGTACGACGGCAGCGGTTCCGTCCTCGGCCCGCATCGCGGGCGATCCGGTATCCCAGTACGAGACGACATTGGTGAGCCTGCCATCGGCGGCGAGCCTGCGCGCCAGGTCGCGGCCGAGATCGACGACGACCGCGTCGTCGACGGTGCCCGTCTTCGCTCCGATCAGGAAGACGTAGTCGGTGTCCGCACCGAACTTATCCGCCAGTCGGCTTGTCGCTGCGCTGGATTGCGCATTGGGATCTTCCTGCCCTCCTGGCTGCATTTTGCTGAACGCCGTTGCGCCGACCACTCCGCCCGCGATCAGCGCGAGTACGCCGACGACGAGTATCCAGCGGGCGTGGCGGACGTTGAATCTGCCGAGTCTTTCGAACATGCCGGGCCTCCCCGATCGAGAATGTTTACAGTCGCAAACTTGGTGGGTGTTAACTTGCCATGAGATGTGTGCAGGTGTCAACATCGAATGGATGACGAATTCCGAATCAGCGACCAAGCGCGCCACCCGCGAAGGCCCGTACCACCACGGCGACCTGCGCAACGCGCTCGTGCGGGCCGCCGCCGAGCTCGCGGAAACCGGCGGGCCGGAGGCGGTGACCGTGCGCGCGGCCGCCCGGCTGGTCGGGGTCACGCCGACGGCGGCCTACCGGCATTTCACCAACCACGAACAGCTGCTCAGCGCGGCACAGGCCGAGGCGCAGCAGAGCCTGTTCGGGGCGATGTCCGCCGGCGTGGAATCCCTCGGTCCAGATGCGCACGCGATCTCGCGACTGAACGCGGTAGGCCGCGGCTACATCGCATTCGCGAGACAGGAACCCGGACTGTTCCGCACCGCCTTCTGCGAAACCGGCCCCGTCGACGGGGCACCGGAGGACTCACCCGCCTTCAACCTGCTGGCCACAGTGCTCGACGAGCTCGTCGAGATCGGCTACATCGATCCGGCACACCGCCCGGACGCCGAGATCGCAGCCTGGGCCACGGTGCACGGACTTGCCGCGCTGATGGTCGACGGGCCGATTCCTGGGTTGGACGACGCAGCAAGGGAACAGGCCATTACGCACACCCTCGCCGTCGTCCAGCGTGGCCTCGCGACCGGACCGAAGGCCCCGCACTAGTTCCTCGCCAGGCCAACGATTTCGACACCGCGAACCATCCACAAAGCCGAAATCACCCACCACACAGGCTGTGCAGACTCGTGGTCGCGCCGCCGGTACGGACTCGCCACCGAACAGGCTGTGCAGAGTCGACACCACACGGCCTGTGCATACTCAGCAGGCGCTTATGCGCGGCCGAACGTCGATGCCGCACATTCGCGTCCACAAGCGCGGCATGCTATCCACAGGCACTGCACTGCGCCATCCACACTGGACGATCGCTCATCGGCGTCCTTCGGGTGTGCACAGGCCCTGTGGAAACCCGACCCGGAATAGCACTCGAAGATGTTGTGCCCCAACTATCCACAGGCAAGTCTCCGATGGACCATCCACAGAGTGTTGGTCTTGGGATCCGAAGGCATTGCGTGCCATCGCACCGCGCCGCGGCGACCCCGTCAACTGATGCGCAGAATTCCGGTAATCGTGCCCTGCAGGACCTGACGACCATGGGTGACCAGCGCCGACGTCTGCAATGGGTCGTCGATGATGGTGCCGGGCAGCGGCCTGCTCGAGGTGATCGCGCCGGTGTCCGGATCGATGACGGTGAAGGCGTAACCGTCCAGCGGTGTTGTGGTGTCGAGTCCGATTCGCGTCACTGTGTAGATCGCGCTGTCGACTGTGGACAGATGGGGAACGGCGGCACTGCGCACCGCGTTCTCCCACACCGTGTGGCAGCCGGTGTCGCCGACGTCGACGCGGGTCATGCCACCGACGAACGGCGCGGTGGCCGGAACAGCCGGGCCCGCACCCTCGGGGACGGCGGGATACGGATAGCCGTAGGTGCTCGCCACGAACAGCGAACGGCCGATGCCGATCGGTGAATTCTCGCTGCCCGCACCGCCCTTCGTGAGGACCGGCTGTGAGCACATCAATTGGCCGCTGCCCGAACGGAAGACCAGCGCGTTGACCTGACCGTCGGCGTTGTCGACGATCGTCAGGTAGTCTGCGCCGGTGTTCGGTCCGAAATAGGTAGGTGTGGAACCGGTGCCCCAGCTGAGTTGGCCTGGCTTGCGCGCCCGGCCGCGTTCGTAGGCCGCGCGCCAGAGCACCTCGGGTCGTCCCGCTTCGGCCCGTAATTCATAGAGCGCGTGTGTTGTCGCGACGGCGATTCGCCCGCTCGGCGCCGCCGAGATGCTATTGGCAACCTGTTCGCCCGCGGGCAGCGCGACGACGGCCGACGGCCCCGAGGGCGGAACCAGACCGACCAGCCCATTGCCGGTGGCGAACCAGACATTGCCGGACCAGTCCGGAACCAGCCCGGTGACGTTGTCCCCGACCGGAATTGCCGAGGAGAGGTCGGTCGACGACTCGATCGCGAGCCGCCACCGGCCTGCCGCGTCGCGCGCATGGGCGACGCGGAGCAACGTGCGGTTCCCGTCCACGACCACCAGCCGATCGGCATTGTCCAGGTAGGCGTAGACGCCACCGAGCAGACTGCCCTTGGCCAACGTGAGCGAGGCCAGCGAGACACCGAGCGGCCCACCGTCTGCTGGATCGAGCAGGTGGACGATCGGAGCCTGGCCCGCGATCGCCGTGCACAGCGCGACCACCAGATTGTCCGAACCCTGCAACAGCGTCGGACACGCCGCCGCCAGCGGATAAACGCCCACCGCCACATCGCCGCGTCCAGGGCCCGCCAACGGCGTCGCGTCCGACGATCCGGCATCACCGTGCATGGTCGCGGTGCCGAGTGGGCCCAGATACGGGTTCGGCGACGCCAGTGGACCCCATTGCCCTGCCGCGTCGGCGGGCCCGGCGGGCGCGAACGCCAGTGCACACGCGGCGAGGAGAATGAGCGGAGATCGCATACCGGTACTCCTTCGGTTCGACAGCACGGCCTTCGATCGAATCCGATCCGGCGCGGCGACAACAGTATTCGAAACGCTGATGACCCAAATAGCACTCCGGCGATCGCTACGATGGGCGCCAAGAATGGAGTCCGGGCGCGCCTGTTGTCGCCACGCCCGAGTAGGGCTACATCAAAGCGCCGCCGTCGACGCGGATCTCGGTCCCGGTCATATAGCGGCCGTCATCGGAGGCGACCATGGCGACCACGCCCGCGATGTCGTCCGGGCTCCCGAGTGCGCCACCGTTGAGCCAGCCGGTCATCCTGGCGAACAGGCTCGGGTCGAAGCCCTCCGGCTGATCCCGGATGGATTTCGTGGTGATCCCACTGGTGATGCCCGCTGGGACGATATTGACCGCGCGCAGTCCTTGCTTGGCGTACTCCAGCGCGATGGCGTGGGTGAACGCATTGACGCCACCTTTGGACGCGGCATACGCGGCCAGGTAGGGCGCCGCACTGAAGGCCGCCGTCGAGGACAGATTCACGACAACGCCGTGGCCGGATTCCACCAGGGCGGGCAATGCGCTCTGGGTCATCAGGAAGGTTCCGGTGAGATTTACCGAGATCACCTGATTCCACACCTCCAGCGGCATTTCGTCGGTGCGTGCGGGGCGCAGGATGCCCGCGGCATTGACCAGCACATCGAGACCACCGAGGAATTCGAGCCCATCGGCCGTTGCGGTGCGCACCGATTCGGGATCGGCGACGTTCACCTGGACGGTCCGCAGCCGGTCCGCGGCGTCGCCCGCCTTCGCCGCGGTGGCCTCCAGGCCCGGCCGGTCGATGTCGGCGGCGACCAGCTGCGCCCCCTCGTCGAGTAGCCGCAGGGCAATACCCTGACCGATACCCGATCCCGCTCCCGTGACCAATACTCGGCGGCCGTCATATCTACGCATGCCAAAAATTAGAACAGGTTCTCATTGGGAGTCAATACGTCCGCACTGCACATTTCGGGTCGCATCATCAAGGCCGAGACGGCACCCGCTGCGTACCGACCACCCAGGCAGCCGATCCCGCCCCACCGGTAACCAGCACAGACAGCCATCATCCCGCTCATGTCAGCGCGCTGTCAGCGCCGGTGGGCATCGTCCTTCTCATCGACAACGCCACTGCGGCTCAACAAGATCCGCAGCCGCAGACCATCTGATGAGGAGCACACCATGTACGTTTTCGCCGCCGTCCTGCAACTGCTGATCGCCCTCGCGTTCGTGAGCATCCCGCTGGTGCGGCACCGCTACGGCGCCGCCGCGAAAACGGCCGCCGAGGCGGAGCTGCGGCGCCAGGGCATTCCCACCTCGGTGCTGAAGGAGAACAACCTCAGCTTCGATGCCAGCGGCCACGAGACGATCGTCCCCGCGACCGTCGCCCTGATCATGACGGTCGTCGCCGCACTCCAGCTGACCGGCAACGACTGGGGACAGACCCTGTCCTGGATCTTCCAGCCGATCGTGCTCGCCGGAAACGTCCTCATCATCTACAGCAACCTGACCGCCGTGAAGTCCGTCCAGGCCGCTTTCGCACGCAAGGGCGACCCGATGCTGGCCCGGGTCGACGCGGGCGCCCTGCTGAAGGCCGCGGAAAGCGGCTTCCCCCGCTGGGTGATGCCCATCCTCCAGAACGTCCGCCACGCGGTAGTGATGGGTGGCTCGATCCTCATCCTCATCGCACTCGCCGTCGCCTGAGACCTCTCGGCGGCGAACATACGAAAAACGCGGAGGCCCGGTCCTATTGGACCGGGCCTCCGCGTTCCGTTTGGCGAAAGCTAGGCAGCCGCCGGACGTGCACTCGACTGGGTCGGGATGGCCACCTTCGATGGTGCGGCGGGCACCGCCGACAGCGACAGGGCGCGCAGCAGGCACAACCAACCGATAGCGCCGAGCGCCATGCGCAGGTAGTTCAGATTGGTCCACAAGGTGACGAAGGATTCGACATGTTCGGGCGTCCACTCGGCGCCACCGGACTGGAACATCAGCATCTGCGGGACGAAATAGGCGTAGCTGAACACCGCGTAGCCGGTCATGGCCGCCGCACCGGCGATCCACCAGCGCCGGGCCGGTGTGGGGGTCCGCCAGGCAATGGTGAGATTCACGATGGCGAGCAGCGCGACCAGCGGTGAAACGAACGGCCAGAACGCGCGCCCGGCCCGCTTCATACCGGACTCCTCCATCGCCGTGAGAGTCTGTTCGGGAGGCACGTCGGCCCACAGGGGAATGATCCCGAGCTTTTCGTACCAGCCCGCCCCGAACTGGATCCCCACGAAAATCACCAGCAGCCAGAGGGGGATCGCCCGCTTCGTTGTCATGTCCTCATCTCCTACCCTTGTCAAGTATTCTCGCTATTTGCGAGTCTCTCTATATTAGAGAGACTAGAAGGGAGTGGACTGGGATGGGATCAGGGAAAACCCGGAGCGAGACCCTGAATTCGTTGCAGGCGGAACTGCGGATCCAGGCGACGCGCACGGTCATCTTCCACTCGGCCGTCGCCGCGCGACTCGGCATCACCGTGACGGATCTGAGCTGCCTCAATGTGCTGAGCTCGGCAGGCCCGCAGACACCAGGACAGTTGGCCGAACGCATCGGCATCACTCGGGGCGGGGCGGTGACCGCGATGATCGATCGGCTAGAGCGAGCGGGCTTCGTGCGCCGCAGCCGGGACGCGCGCGATCGGCGCCGGGTGCTGGTCGAGCCGATTGCCGCAGCGGTCGGCGCAGTAGCCCCCCTGTTCTCCGGCCTTGGAGCCGCGGTCAGCGAGCACCTCGCGGGGTACAGCGATCGAGAGTTGGAGGTCCTGTTGCAATTCGTCGGCACGCTCAATGAGCGGGTGGCGGTGGCCACCGACGAGCTGCGAACTCCGTAGACGAAAAACGCAGGCGCCTCGCCGAACTCACGCCATATCGGCTCCACCTTGCTGGAAATCCGCGGGCGAGCTGAACGGCCGTTCAACTCGCGTTGCAGGAGTACAGACTGGTCATTACGTTCTTCCCATGAGTTCAGATTTTCCGCGCTTGCTGTCACCGCTCGAGCTGAAGAGCGTTACGCTGCGCAACCGCGTGGTGATGGGTTCGATGCACACCAACCTGGAGGATCGGGACTGGCACATCGACCGGCTGGCCGCGTTTTTCGCCGAACGGGCCCGCGGCGGCGTTGGGCTGATCGTCACCGGCGGGTATTCCCCCAGTCGCGAAGGCTGGCTGTGGCCATTCGCCTGTGCGATGCTCACCGAGGCCGACGCCGAGCGGCACCGAGTCATCACCACGGCGGTACACGAGGCGGGGGCCAAGATCGCGCTGCAGATCATCCACGGTGGCCGCGATTCGAATATTCCCAACAATGTGGCGGCCTCGGCCGTGACATCGCCGCTCGTCGCATTCGAGCCTAAGGCTTTGTCCGAACAGGGCATCGAATCGACGATCGCCGACCACGTGCGCTGCGCGGAGTTGGCGAAATCTGCCGGATACGACGGAATCGAATTGATGGGTGGCGAGGGCTTCCTGATCAACCAGTTCCTCGCGCCGCACACCAACATCCGTACCGACGGTTGGGGCGGTTCGGCAGCCAACCGACGGCGGTTTCCGGTCGAAATCGTCAAACGAACCCGGGCCGCACTCGGCGAGAACTTCCTCATTATGTTCCGAATGTCCTTGGCCGACTTCATCGAAGACGGTCAGACCTTCGAGGAGATCATCGCGCTGGCGAAGGAATTGGAAGCCGCCGGGGTTGACATCATCAACACCGACATCGGCTGGCACGAGTCGCGCGTGCCGACCATCGTCACCTCGGTGCCGCGGGCCGCGTTCGTCGGATACACCGCCAAACTCAAGGCGCACGTGACGATCCCGGTGTGTGCGTCGAATCGGATCAATATGCCCGAAGTCGCCGAGGAGATCCTGGAGCGGGGCGACGCGGACCTCATCTCGCTGGCCCGTCCGTTACTGGCCGACCCGGAATGGGTGAACAAGGCCGCCGCATCCCGCGTGGACGAGATCAACACCTGTATCGCCTGCAACCAGGCATGTCTCGATCACACCTTCACTCGCCAAACCGTGTCCTGCCTGGTGAATCCGCGCGCCTGCCACGAAACACTGCTACAGCTGTTGCCCACCCGGCACGCCAAACGCGTCGCCGTCGTCGGCGCGGGCCCGGCGGGCCTGTCGGCCGCGATCGGCATGGCCGAGCGCGGTCACCACGTCGAGCTCTTCGAAGCAGCGGACAAGATCGGCGGCCAGTTCGACCTCGCTCGTCGCATCCCCGGCAAGGAGGAGTTCAGCGAATCGATAAGGTACTTCCGCCGGAAGCTCGAACTCACCGGTGTCACAGTGCATTTGAACGCACACACGACCGCCGAGCAGCTTGCCGCGGGCGACTGGGACGAGGTCGTTCTCGCGACCGGCGTACGACCCCGCGTTCCCGATATCCCGGGAATCGACCACCCGATGGTGCTGTCCTACCAGGAGCTGATCCGGGAAGAGCGGCCCGTCGGCCGACGCGTCGCCGTCGTCGGCGCGGGCGGGATCGGTTTCGATGTCAGCGAATTCCTCACCGTCGCTGGAAACACCGCGATGAAACTCGAGGAGTGGCAGGCAGAGTGGGGTGTCACCGAGGACGAGCAGGCCCGCGGCCAGTTGACCACGCCCAAACCCTCCCCGGCCATCAGGGAGGTGACGTTGTTGCAGCGGAAGACAGGCCCGTTCGGGACAAGCTTGGGCAAGACGACCGGCTGGATCCATCGCGCCACCCTGGATGCCAAGGGGGTGGAGCAGATCGGCGGGGTCAACTACGAACGGATCGACGATCGCGGACTGCACATCAGCTTCGGCCCGAACCGGGAGGGCCTGCGCGTGATCGACGTCGACAATGTGATCGTCTGCGCAGGCCAGGAATCCGTCCGCGACCTGAAGGACCAGCTCGAAACACTAGGTGTGCGTGTGCATCTCATCGGCGGCGCCGATGAGGCAGGCGAGCTGGACGCCAAGCGGGCAATCGAGCAAGGTACCCGCCTGGCGGCCGAGATCTGATTTCCGGGGGCTGAACCCTTCAGCCCCCCAACCGGAGGAAGGTGGCGGTCGCTGTCGCGTAGATCTTGTCGGCGGCGTCGACGAGACGTGCTTCGGCTGTCGCCGTCGTCCGTCCGACGTGCACGGTCTGCGCGATCGCGTGCAGTGGCCCCTGGTCGTGGGAGACCCTGCGCAGGAAGTTCGTGTTCATGCTCGTGGTCGTGACCACGGACTTGTCCGCCATCGACAGGTGCACCGCCCCCCACATCGCGACGTCGAGGACGGCGCCGAGCACGCCGCCGCCGACCACTCCGAGGAAGTTCACGTGCCGCTCGTCCGGCCCGAGACTCAAGACCATCCGCCCCGGCTCGGCGTCCACGACCGAAATATTGAGCAGCTTGGCAAGCGGCGGCTGTGGAAGGTCGCCGGAGCGCATGCTGTCGAGCAGTTCCTCGCGCGACAACTGGAGCAGACCGAGCACGGCCATTGCCGGATCGTCCCACTCGAGATGCAGTGACCGTGAGCCGTTGGACGTTTCGATCGTCGCAAGGTCGTTGTGCGTCATGACATTCCTTACTGTGAAGTGATCTGTTGGTCGATGAGCGCGAAGAGTTCGTCGGCACTCGCCGCCTCGACAGCACTCGCCGCGTCAACGGCAGTGGCCGCTTCGACCGCGCCGTGGATCGTGGATTCGCGTTCCTCCTCCATGGCTTCGGCCAGCGTCGCGCGGATCCGCTCGGCAAGGCGCTCCTTGTCCCCCGCGGACGGCATAGTCGCCAAAAGCGATCGGAGCGAGGCGAGGTGGTCGTCGAACGCCGAGGTAGTCGAGGCGGCATCCAACCGTGCACGCAAGAATTTCGCCACCGCGGCGGCGGTCGGATAGTCGAACACCAGCGTGGACGGCAGTTTCATGCCCGCCGCCTCGGAGAGTCGATTTCGCAGCTCGACGCCGCCGAGCGAATCGAATCCGAGTTCGTTGAACGGGGCCTCGGGCTCGATTGCCGCGGCCGACGGGTATCCAAGCACCGCCGCGGCGTGCTCCCGCACGAATCCGAGTACCAGCGCATCCTTTTCGTCCTCCGGCGCGGCGGCAAGCCGTTGCGCCAACAGACCGTTGATTGCGACGCCGCTCGCCGCGCGCCGCGCCCGTGTGGGTGCCGGTACCAGGCCGCTGAGCACATCGGGCAGTAGCCCGGCTCTGGCCTGCGCCGCCAGTGTCGGCTTGTCGAACTCGACACCGGCGACCATGGCCTCGTCCATCGCGACCGCGGCGTCGAGCATCGCGGTCCCGTCGTCGTCGCCGAGCACCTTCATGCCCAGTCGTTCCAGCCGTGCCACAACGGACCGGTCCATATTGCCCGTCATGCCCGTGTCCTGATTCCACGGTCCCCAAGCCAGCGACAACGCGGGCAGACCTTGGGCGCGGCGGGCGCGCGCGAGCCCGTCGAGGAATGAGTTCGCCGCCGTGTAGTTGCCTTGCCCCGGCGAGCCGAGAACCGCGGCAAGCGAGGAGAACACGATGAACGCCGCCAAGTCGTGCTCCCGGGTCAGCTCGTCCAGGTGCAGCGCGCCATCGACCTTGGGCGCGAGCACGCGGTCGAACTGTTCGGCGGTCAACGATTCGATCGTGGCGTCGTCGACCACGCCCGCGGAGTGGATCACCGCCGTCAACGGATGCTCGGACCCGATCGAATCGAGCACTGCGGCCACGCTCGCCCGATCACCGACATCACATGCGGCGACACGTGTTTCGGCTCCCAGTGCAGCCAGCTCGGCGATCAGCTCCGCGACTCCCGCCGCCTGCTCGCCCCGCCGCGACACCAGCAGCAGGTGTTCGACGCCGTGCGCGACGACCAGATGCCGAGCCGTCACCGCACCGATTCCGGTGGTGCCGCCGGTGATCAACACCGTGCCGCCTCCGAAAGCGGCCCTATCGAACGCCCCGGTCTCGTCGGACATATTGCCGATTGCCAGGCGCGGCACGAACATCCGGGAGTCGCGAATCGCCACCTGAGCCTGTTCCGACTCGATCACGCTGCGCACGAGATCGGCGTGCAGGTCGCCATCGTGGTCCAGCAGCACAATCCGGCCCGGGTGTTCGGATTGGGCGCTGCGGACGAGACCGACCACCGCGGCGGCGGCCAGGTCCACCGGCTCGCCCGGCAGGCCCGCCGCACGGTGGGTCGCCACCACGAGCCGGGTTTCGGTCAGCTGCTCGATCGACAGCCACGAACGCAACACATTCCACGCCGTGTGGACCGACCGCCGAATCGCCAGGGCACGCTCACCGGAGGTGGCTTCGCCGTCGCGACCGTCGGCGACCACGACGAGGTCCTCGGCGAGCGACCAGACGACCACGTCCGGAAGCTCTGCGGCCGCGACCACTTCCGCGACACCGGTGTAGTGGTGGTCGATACCGGAAACCCGCGAGGAACCCAATGTCGCCGACACACCGGCGGACGACGCGGCCGACAGCGCCGACTCGGTCCATTGCAACTTCAGCGGCAACGAACGGTGAGACGTGCTCGCCGCGGCCAGAACTTCGGCGTCGACGGGACGCGCGGCGACCCCATCGATGGTCAGCACGATCGAACCGGCGTCGTCGAAGGCGTCGATCCGGACCTGCCCACTACCGTCCCTGACCACGCGCGCGCGCATCGCCGCGACGCCGGAGCGCCACAGCCGCACCCCCGCGAACGAGAAGGGCAGCGGTACCCGCCCCAGCGGCAGGTCTTGGATCAGCGCGTCGATGGCCACGTGCAGACATGCGTCCAGCAGCGCGGGATGAATGCCGAACGCGGACGCCGAGTCGCTCACGGATTCGGCGAGGGAGACTTCGGCGAACGTCTGTTCGCCGTCGGACCACATCGCCGTCACGCCCTGGAAGGCTGGACCGTAGTCGAAACCTCGTTGTGCCAGGCGGTCATAGAGCGACGCGTCATCCGACGTCTCGGCACCGGCGGGCGGCCATGTCCGCTCCTCCCACCTCGGGGCGACGTCGGCGGCGGCGGTCAGGACGCCGCGTGCGTGCAGCACCCACGGGTTCCCGTCGGCCGAGTCATCGTCGGCGGCTTCGGGTCGGGAGTAGATCGCGAATGCGCGCCTGCTCTCGTCGTCGGGCGCCGCGACACTCAGCTGCAGGTCGACCTCGGCGCCGCCGGCGAGCAGGAGCGGGGCTTCCAGCAGCAGTTCCTCGATGGCATCGACCTCCAGACGCGCACCCGCGGCCAACCCCAGTTCCACAAAAGCCGTCCCTGGCAGCAACACCGACCCGAACACCGCGTGGTCGGCGATCCAGGGCTGCGTCCGCACCGAGACCCGTCCGGTGAACAGCCACTCGTCCTTTCCGGCGAGCGGCATCGCATTCGTCAACAGCGGATGCCCGAACGAGCCTGCCACGACTTCGTCGCTCGGCTGCAACCAATACCGCTTGTGCTGGAACGCGTACGTCGGCAACGCAATCCGGCTCGCGGTGCGCCCGGCGAACAGGTGCAGCAGATCCACCGGCATCCCCACCGCATGCGCATGCGCGAGGGACGTGACGAACCCGACCGTTTCGTCGACCGACCGGCGAGACGACGCCAGCACCACCGACTTCGCCTCCACCTCAGGACGCTCCGCCAAACACTCACGGGTCATCGCGGTCAGCACCGCATCCGGACCGACCTCGACAAACCTACGCACACCCGACTCGACCAAACCGGCGACACCAGGAGCGAACCGCACACAACTGCGCACGTGCGTCACCCAGTACTCCGGATCCAGCACCTGCGCACCGGCCCGCTCACCCGAGACATTCGACACGATCGGCAACAACGGTTCCCGATACGTCAATCCCGCTGCCACAACGCGGAACTCGTCGAGTATCGGCTCCATCACCACCGAATGGGAGGCGTGCGAGATCCGCAGCATCGAGTTCTTACGACCGGCATCAGACAACCGCCGCTGGATCTCCTCGACGGCGTCCGCATATCCCGAGAACACCACCGACTCCGGACCGTTCACCGCACCGAGCGACACCCGATCCGTATAACCGGCCAACATCTCCACCGCCTCGGCCTCCGACACGCCCGCCGCGAGCATTGCCCCACCAGACGGCGCCGACCCCATCAACCGGCCACGCGCCGCCACCAACGCACACGCATCCGACAGCGACCACACGCCCGCCACGTACGTCGCGACCAACTCGCCCAACGAATGCCCCGCAACCACATCCGGTGTCACACCGAAGGACTCCAGCAAGCGGAACATCGCTACCTCGAACGCGAACAACGCGGGCTGCATCCACGCCATCCGATCCAGTACACCCTCGGGATCGGTGAACATCACTTCACGTAGTGACAGCAAGCTCGTTGAGGGGTGGTGGTCGGGCGAGTCGGCCCCACCGAGGTGCCGATCGAACTCGGCACACACCTCGTCCAACGCCGCAGCGAACACCGGGAACGCCTCGTACAACCCGGCACCCATACCGACCCGCTGCGCACCTCCACCAGTAAACAGAAAGGCGGTCTCGCCCGGACTGACAACGCTGTCGACCACACCCGGCCGCGTCGAACCCGACGCCAATGCGGCCAAACCGGCCAACAGCTCCTCGCGATTACGACCGACAACGACCCCGCGCCGATCCAGCAACGCGCGCGAGTCGAGCAACGACCGCGCCACCGCCCAGGAATCCACCTCAGGACGGTCGGTCAACCAGGTCCGCAACCGGTCCGCTTGCCCGCGCAAGCCCTCCTCCGACTTCGCCGACACCAGCAACGGCACCGCTGCGACGTCGAGTTCCGACTCGCCCGACGTATGTTCGCCGCCGTCGGGCTCCGTCACGGATCCGCGGGGCTGCTGACCGAACGGTGTCTTCGGCGCTTCCTCGAGAATCACGTGCGCGTTCGTACCGCTGATCCCGAACGACGACACCCCCGCACGCCGCACCCGATCACCGACGGGCCACTGCTCCGCGTCGGTCAGCACCCGCACCGACCCCGCCGACCAATCCACATGCGGCGACAGCTCATCCGCATGCAACGACCTCGGCAATGTCTCGTGCCGCAGCGCCTGCACCATCTTGATCACGCCACCGACGCCGGAAGCCGCCTGCGTGTGACCGATGTTGGATTTGAGCGCACCGATGCGCAGCGGCAGCTCCGGTCGATCCGGTCCATAGGCGGCGATCAAAGCCTGCGCCTCGATCGGGTCGCCCAATGTCGTCCCTGTCCCGTGCGTCTCCACCGCGTCCACATCCGCAGGGCGCAGGCCCGCGTTGTCCAACGCCGCCGCGATCACCCGCTCCTGCGATGGACCGTTCGGTGCGGTCAAACCGTTGCTCGCACCGTCCTGATTGACCGCGCTGCCGCGCACCACCGCGAGAACGTCGTGGCCCAAACGCAGTGCATCCGACAACCGTTCGACCACAAGTACGGCCGCACCCTCCGACCAGGCCACACCGTCGGCCGCTGCCGAGAACGACTTGCACCGACCGTCGGGAGCCAAACCGCGCTGCCTGGAGAACTCCACGAACACCAGCGGCGTCGACATGATGGTCGCACCGCCGACCAACGCCAGCGAGCTCTCCCCTTGACGCAGTGCTCGGCACGCCACATGCAACGCCACCAGCGACGACGAGCACGCCGTGTCCACCGTCATCGCAGGACCTTCCAAGCCCAACGCATACGCCACTCGTCCGGACACCACGCTGCCTGCGGCGCCGGTCCCGACATACCCCTCGACCTCGGGCCCGGCCTTGCGTGTCAGGGCCTCGTAGTCCTGGTACATCACTCCCGTGTAGACACCGGTGTCGCTGCCGCGCAACGACGTCGGATCAATCCCCGCGTGCTCCAACGCCTCCCACGACACCTCGAGCAGCAACCGCTGCTGCGGATCCATCGCGATCGCCTCACGAGGGCCGATCCCGAAGAATCCCGCGTCGAAATCGGCCGCGTTCGTGAGGAATCCGCCCTCTTTGACGTAGGACGTGCCCGGGTGCTCGGGGTCCGGATGAATGAGACGATCGAGCGCCCAGCCACGATCCGACGGAAACTCGCTGATGGCGTCGGTACCCGACGACACCAGATCCCACAGTGCGTCCGGCGATTCGACACCGCCGGGATACCGGCAGGCCATGCCGACGATCGCGATCGGCTCGTCGGTCCGCGTCCGCTGTTGTGTGCGGCGCACCTTCACTCCGGCGCCTTCGATTTGCGAGCGCACGTGACGGGCGATCGCCGCCGACGTCGGGTAGTCGAAGGCGAGGGTCGACGGCAGCCGCAGACCCGTGGCCTTGGCGAGGCGGTTGCGAAATTCCACAACCCCGAGCGAATCGAAACCCAGTTCGCTGAACGGCTTCTCGGCGTCGATCAGCTCGCCTGCGGCATACCCGAGCACCTCGGCGACCTGATTGCGCACGAAGTCGAGCACGATCGCGTCGTGCTTGTCCGGCGACACCGCCGCCAACCGCCTTGCCAGGTCCCCACCACCGTTGTCGGCGCGCCGCGGCGACGACACCAACGACTGCAGCAGACCGGGCAGCAGGCCGGCGCGGGCCTGGACGGACAGCGCCGCGACGTCGAAGTCGACTGCCGCGATAGCGGGTGCGCCGCCGCCCGCCAGGTCGAACAGCGCCAGCCCGTCGGCTTGCGCCAACGGACGGAAACCCATACGTGACAACCGGACCAGGGCGGCCGCGTCCAGTTCGGCCGTCATACCGCTGCTCGCGTTCCACGGACCCCACGCCACGGAAACGGCGGGTAGACCAGCGTTCACGCGCCGTAGCGCCAACGCGTCGAGAACTGAGTTCGCCGCCGCGTAGTTGCCCTGGCCCGCCGAACCGAGAACCGCCGCGATCGAGGAGAACACCACGAACGCCGAAAGGTCGCGGTCGAGGGTGAGCTCGTGCAGGTGCAGTGCCGCATCCACTTTCGGTGCGAGCACGCGGTCGACCTGCTCGGGTGTGAGCGTGTCGATGGTGCCGTCGTCGAGGACGCCCGCCGCATGGATGACAGCCGTCAATGCGGGACCGTCGGAGAGGCTCTCGAGCAGCGTGCGCACGGCGGCGCGGTCGCCGACGTCGCAGGCCAGCACCCTCGGTCGAGCTCCGAGCTCGCTCAACTCGGCAACGAGTTCGGCGACGCCGTCGGCCGCGGGGCCGCGCCGCGAGACCAACACCAGGTCACGCACCCCGTGCGTGACGGCGATATGCCGCGCGACCGCGGCGCCCAAACCGCTGGTGCCGCCGGTGATCAACACCGCGCCGGAGCCGAGGGCGATGGTCGACCCGGTCGCAGCGTCGCGACGGGTCAGCCGCGGCTCGAGCAGTGCGCCCTCGCGCACCGCCAGCTGTGCCGCGTCGGCATGGAGGGCGGCCGAGATCAGCTCGGGAGTCACCTCGCCGTCGACAGCACTGTCCACCAGTACGATTCGACCGGGATGCTCCGATTGCGCGCTGCGCAGCAGGCCCCAGGTCGCCGCGGCGGCCAGATCCGGATTCTCATCGGGCAGACCGACGCCGTTGCGGGTCACGACGACCAGTCGGGACTCGGCCGCCGCGGAAAGACGCAACCACGATCGAACTGTTGCCAACACCGTGTGCATACGTCGGTGCACGGCCTCCGCCGACACCAACCCAGCATTAGCCGACCCAGCGTCAGCATCCAGCGACACCGCACCAGCCTCAACCGACTCAGCGTCAGCATCCAGCGACACCGCACCGGAATCGGCAGACTCAGCGTCAGCATCTGCCAGCACTGCACCGGCTTCACCCGACCCGCCGTCGGCATGCGCCGTCACCGCACCAGAATCGGCAGACCCGACGCCAGCGTCGGATGATCCGGTGTCGGCGTCGTCGGCGAACCACACCACCACGTCGATGGGCGACCGCTGTGCCGCGTCGGTGTCCGAGCCGTGCGCCGCGACCAGTGCGACGACGTCCGGGTAGTGCTCATCGAATCCGGATGCGGGCCGCGGGCCAACCGCGACGATCCGGCGGGCGCCCTGGTCGACCTCGGCAGGCGATTCGACCGCGATCCACCGCACGTCGTACAGCGCGTGGCGACCGACGGACCGACCGTTGTTCACCACCTGGCTGTCGACCGGACGCGCCAGCAGCGATTCGACCGTCGCCACGAGAGTTCCCGCGTCATCGCAGAGTTCGAGCCGCACACTGTTGGCTCCGGTCCGCCGGATTCGGGCCTGTACCGCTGTCGCGCCATGGCGATACAGCCGCACGCCGTGGAACGAGAACGGCAGCGGCACCGTGCCGGGCCGCAGCTCCGTGGACAGTTCGTCCACCGCGGCGTGCAGCGCGGCGTCCAGCAGCGCCGGGTGCACGCCGAACCGGGCCGCGTCCGCGCCGACCTCGGCGGGCAACTGCACGTCGGCAAGCACGTCGTCCCCGTCGCGCCAGGTGCGACGCACGCCCTGGAACGCGGGTCCGTAATCGAGTCCGCGCGCGGCCAATTGGTCGTAGAGCGCCTGCGCGGGCGTCGCATCGTCCGACGGCGGCTCGCTGTAGCTGCCGGACTCGGCCGCATCGATCGCACTGCCCGGCGCGAAAACGCCGTGCGCGTGCGTGATTCCGCTCGCGCCCGCGGACTGTTCGTCGGCAGACCGCGAAGCCACGACGAATCGCCGCCGCCCGTTGTCATCGGGCGCTTCGACACTGATCTGGATGTCGATCTCGGTCCGGTCGTCCAAGCGCAGCGGCGCCTCGAGGACCAGCTCGTCGACGATCTCGACGCCCAACCGGGCACCGACCACCAACGCCAGCTCCACGAAACCGGTCCCGGGCAGCAGTACCGCGCCGAATACCGTGTGATCGGCGATCCACGATTGTGATGCCGTCGAGAGCCGTCCGGTGAAGAGCCACTCATCGGTGCCTGCCATCGCGACCGCCGCACCGAGCATGGGGTGGTCGATCGCCATGAGACCGGCACGGCCGACGTCGCCGAGACCGTCGGTGGGCGCGAGCCAATACCGTTCACGTTGGAATGCGTAGGTCGGCAATGGAACTCGGCGCGTCGACCGGCCCGCGTACATCGAGCGCCAATCCACCGCGAGGCCCGCCGTGTTCGCGGCAGCCAGGAAGGTGGTGAACTGCGCAACCTCGTCGGCACCGCGCCGACCGGCAGCGGTCACCACCGACCGCGCCTCGATATCGGGGGCCTCGGCAAGACACTGGCGGGTCATCGCCGCAAGAACGGCGTCCGGGCCCACCTCGAGGAACCGGCGGGCCCCCGCCGCGACAAGCGCCTGTACACCCGGAGCGAACCGGACGGCCCCCCGTACCTGACCCACCCAGTACGACGGATCGGTCAGCTCACGATCGACCACCTCGCCCGACACATTCGAGACGATCGGGACGGTCGGCATTCGATAGGTCAAACTGTCCGCCACCGAACGGAATTCGGCCAGCATCGGTTCCATTCGCGCCGAATGGAAGGCATGACTGACCCGCAATCTGCTCGTCTTGCGACCCTGGTCGCCGAGCAGTCTCTCGATCTCGTCGACAGCGTCCGCATCGCCGGAAAACACCACCGACGATGGACCGTTCACCGCGGCCACCGACAGCCGGTCGTGGTATCCGGCCACCAGCGCGGTCGCCTCGTCCTCGGCGATGGCCGCCGCGAGCATCGCACCGCCCTGCGGCAACGCGCCCATCAACCGTCCGCGGGCGGCCACCAGGGCGCACGCGTCCGAGAGCGACCAGACTCCCGCGACATACGCCGCGACCAACTCACCGATGGAGTGACCGAGCAGCACGTCAGGGATCGGCCCGAAAGACTCGACAAGCCGGTACAACGCCACCTCGAACGCGAACAACGCGGGCTGCGTGAACTCCGTCCGATCCAACAGGGCAGCGTCGTCCTCGGCGAACATCAGCTCCCGCAATGACAGCGCGGAACTCCTCGAAGGGTGGTGGTCGGGCGACGGGTGGGCCAGCGCGGAGCTCCCCGAGGGGTGCTGGCCGGGTGCCGGGTGGGCTCGTCCGAGCAGCGGATCGAATGCGGCGCACACCTCGTCGAGCGCCGCCGCGAACACCGGAAACGCCGTATACAGACCCTTCCCCATCCCCGGCTGCTGCGCGCCCTGACCGGTGAACAGAAACGCCGTGCGTCCCGAACCGACGGACCCGCGCACCACCTCGACCCCCGGTGCGGCGGAGGCGCCGTCGGCAAGCGCGGCCAAGCCCGCGAGCAGCTCCGTTCGGTCGCGTCCGACGACCGCGCCGCGCACGTCCAACTGCGCCCTGGAAGTCACCAGGGAGTACGCGGTATCCCACACGTCGGCCTCGGGCTCGCGGAGCATCCACTGCCGCAGCCGATCCGCCTGCGCCGCAAGGCCGGGCTCGGAGCGCGCCGACAACACCAACGCGACGACATCCGATGCGCTGGGCTGGCCAGATGTGTTCGGCTGAGCCGACACGTTGGATTGTGCGGAGCCGTTGGGCTGAGCGGTCGCAGTGGGCTCAGCTGTTGTGTTGGGCTGAGCGGCCGCCGTCGCCGCGATATCGTCTTGCTCCGGTGTTCCCCCGGAAGCAGCGACCGCGGGCGCCTCCTCCAGGATGACGTGGGCGTTGGTGCCGCTGGCCCCGAAGGACGACACGCCCGCACGCCGGATTCGTTCTCCTACGGGCCACGGCTCCGGCTCCTGAAGCAGCCGCACCGTGCCCGCCGACCAATCCACGTGCGGGGTCGGCTCGTCCACGTGCAAAGTCTTCGGCAGCACGCCGTGCCGCATGGCCTGGACCATCTTGATCACGCCACCGACGCCCGCCGCGGCAGAGGTGTGGCCGACATTGGACTTGAGGGACCCGAGGCGCAGCGGCGCGTCACCACGCCGCGCACCGTAGACGCCGATCAGCGCGCTCGCCTCGATCGGATCACCGAGCGTGGTGCCGGTGCCGTGGGCTTCCACCGCGTCGACATCCGCGGGGTCGAGACCGGCATTGGCCAGCGCCTGCGCGATGACGCGTTCCTGGGACGGACCGTTCGGCGCGGTCAAACCGTTGCTCGCGCCATCCTGATTGACCGCGCTGCCACACACCACCGCCAAGACGGTGTGACCGAGACGCTGTGCGTCCGACAGCCGCTCCAGCACCAGCATTCCGAGACCTTCGGAGAAGCCGGTCCCATCGGCGGCCGCCGCGAACGCTTTGCAGCGGGCATCGGAGGACAGCGCGCGTTGCCGCGCGAACGCGATCAGCAGGGACGGGTCCGACATCACGGTGACGCCGCCTGCCAGGGCGAGTGCGGCGTCACCATGACGCAGCGCCTGGCACGCGAGGTGCAGGGCCACCAGCGACGACGAGCACGCGGTGTCGACCGAGATGGCCGGGCCCTTGAAGCCGAGGGTGTACGCGATCCGACCGGACAGCACGCTGTTCGAAACACCGAGGTAGACATGGCCTTCCGTCTCGGCGGTGATCCCGGCGGAGCCGACGCGTGGGCCATAGTTCTGATGAGCTACCCCGGCGAACACCCCGGTGTCGCTGCCGCGCAACGACATCGGGTCGATACCGGCGTCTTCCAACGCCTCCCAGGACGCCTCGAGCATCAGGCGCTGCTGTGGATCCAACGCCGCGGCCTCGCGTGGGCTGATCCCGAAGAAGGTGGGATCGAAGTCGGCCACCGAATCGAGAAAACCGCCCTGCCGCGTGTAGATCGTGCCGGGCACATCCGGGTCCGGGTTGAACAGCCGCTCCAGGTCCCACCCCCGGTCGGACGGGTAGTCACCAACGGCGTCCACGCCGTCGTCGACGACGCGCCACAGATCCTCGGGGGACCGCACGCCACCGGGGTATCGGCAGGCCATTCCGACAATGGCGATGGGCTCACGCGACCGGTCGGTGATCTCGCGCAGTTGTTGCTTGGTCTCGTACAGCTCTTTCGCGGTCTTCTTGAGATACCGGCGAAGCTCGTCATTGTCGGCCATCGGTGGGGCTCCTGGTCGTTTCAGTTCAGCTGAGGTTGTCGACGAATCAGCTGAGGTTGTCGATGAAGTCGAAGAGTTCGCGGTCGTCCGCGGCGTCGAGGCCCTCGACGCTGCCGCCCCGATCGGCCTCGCTCGCGTCCTTGCCTTCGAGCGCGCGCCACATCGCCATCAACTCGAGTGCGATGCCGGAACGGTCCGCAGGCGACAGATCGGCCGCGGCAACACTGCGCGCCAACGACGCGAGCTCGGCCGCGATCCGATCGACGGAACCGTCGGCCGGAGCGATCTCCTGACGGAGGAAACCGGCAAGCTCCGCCGGTGTCGGATAGTCGAACATCGCGGTTGCGGACAACTGCACGCCGACAGCCGATTTCAGCCTGTTCCGGAACTCCATGACGCCGAGCGAGTCGAACCCGATATCGCTGAACGGCTTGTCCGAGGCGATCGAGTCCGCGCCATCGTGGCCGAGGATCGCCGCGGCCTGGGCGCGGATCACGTCGAGGACGATGCGGTCCTGCTCGGCCGTCGAGCGGCCGGCCAGTTGCGCCGCCAGATCGGGCGCCTGGCTCGGCGCGCCACTCACCCGGCGCCGCGACGGGCGTGCCAAACCACGCATGACCGCGCGCAAGTCATCCGGGCCCGCCTCGGCCAGCGCGGACCGATCGATCCGGACCGCAACGAACCCGGACCTGCCGCCCGCGAGTGCCGCGTCGAACAGCGCCATGCCGTCCTCGCCGCCGACCGGAAGGAAACCCTCGCGCCGCCACCTGGCGAAGTCGGCGTCACCGAGCACACTGGTCATGCCGGTGCGCTCCCGCCACGGCCCCCACGCCACAGAGGTCGCGGGCAGACCGGACAGGTGCCGCTGTTGCGCCAGCGCATCCAGGAAGACATTGGCGGCGGCGTAGTTCGCCTGCGCCGCACTGCCGATCACGCCCGCGATCGAGGAATAGAGTACGAATGCCGACAGGTCCAGGTCCTTGGTCGCCTCGTGCAGGTTCCACGCCGCATCCACTTTCGGCCGCAACACGTCCGCGATCTGTTCCGGCGTCATACCGGCGAGCAGGCCGTCGGCCAGCACGCCCGCGGTGTGGAAGACGCCGGTCAACGGATGTTCCCGAGGTATCGACGCCAGCACTTCGTCCAACGCGGCCCGGTCGGCCGCGTCGCAGGCGAGCACGTCCACGTGCGCGCCGAGCGCGCCGAGTTCGGCCCGGAGTTCGGCCGCGCCAGGCGCGTCTTTGCCGCGCCTGCTTGCCAATACGAGCCTGCGCACGCCGTATGTCGTGATCAGGTGCCTGGCGAGGATCGCGCCGAGTCCACCGGTGCCGCCGGTGATCAGGACGGTGCCATCGGGCCGCAGCGGCGTCGGCACGGTGAGCACGTTCTTGCCGATGTGGCGGGCCTGGCTGAGATACCGGAAGGCTTCTGGTGCCTGTCGCAGGTCCCACGCGGTGGTGGGGGACGGTGTCAACGTTCCGGCCTCGAAGAGTGCTACGAGAACCCGCATGATCTCTTGGAGCCGATCCGGATCCGCATCCATCAGCATGAAACTCTGGTAACGCACCCCGGGATACTCGGCGGCCACCTCGACCGGATCGCGCCGGTCGATCATGCCCATCTCGACGAACCGGCCACCGCGCGGCAACAATCGCAATGACGCGTCCACGAATTCGCCTGCCAGCGAATCCAACACGATATCCACACCGCGACCATCGGTGACGTCGAGGAACTTCCGCTCGAAATCCAAGGTGCGCGAGTCGCCGATGTCCGCGTCGCCGAATCCCATGCCGCGCAACACCTCCCACTTCGGCTCACTGGCGGTAACCAGCAGCCGCAGGCCAAGATGCCGCGCGACCTGCACCGCCGCCGTGCCGACGCCGCCGGTTGCCGCATGCAGCAACAGCGTCTCGCCGGGTCGAGCACCGGCCAGGTCGACGAGACCGTAGTAGGCCGTCGCATACGCCGCAGGAACAGCTGCGGCCTGACCGAACGACCAGCCGCGCGGGATCGGCGCGAGCAGTCGTCGATCGGTCACCGCGACCGATCCGACACCGGAGAGGAACCCGAAAACCCGGTCACCAGGGGCGAATTCGGTCACATCGGGTGCCACCTCGAGCACGACCCCCGCTCCTTCGACGCCGATTCGGGCGTTCGGGTCGGGGTAGGTACCGAGGGCGATGAGCACGTCGCGGAAGTTGAGGCCGACCGCCCGCATACTCATCCGGACCTGTCCTGCCTCGAGCGGCGCGCCGGGATGATCTGCCAGGCCGAAGTTGTCTCCGGTCAACGTGCCCTTGTCGAGCAGTGTGAGTGCCCATTGCGCGGTGTCGCGCAACGCGGCGACCCCGTGCAGATCCGAACCGGCGCGGTGCAGCCGCGGCACGTGCGTCGTACCTCGCCGTACCGCCAGCTGGGGTTCACCCGCCGTCGTCACAGCCACTTCCACCCAGCGCCGATAGTCGGCCGACGCGTCGACATCGACCACGAGAATCCGGTCCGGGTGCTCGCTCTGCGCGGTGCGCAGCAGACCCAACGCCGCTGCTGCGGGCAGGTCGACAGTCTCACCGGGATGCACGGCCACCGCATTGCGGGTCACGACGACGATGGACTGGTCCTGCGTCAGCAACCGCTGGATGCGCGCGGTCAGCGCCGTAACTACATCCCGCGTCCGAGCCGGGAGATAGCGCTCGCCTGCCGCACCGTCGAGCCGCAACACCGTCGCAGCCCGTCCCGCGATCGAGACGATTTCACCATCCTCGGCAGTGCTCCAGTCGCCGGTTTCGGTGAACTCGCCCGCCGGAAGCGCGACCCAGTCCAGGCCGTAGCCGACGCCGTCGGTCCGGCGGTGCGCCGAACCGAGCGCGGCGGTCGAAATGGGCCGCAGCGTAAGCGCGCCCACCTCGGCCACCGCCACACCCGACGTGTCGGCGAGCGTCACCGCGATCCGCTCCCCCGCCGCGGAGCCGGTCGCGACCGCTCTGACCCGCAGCGCGGTCGCCCCGATCGCGTACAGCGCGACGTTCTCCCACGAGAACGGGACGGCGACCTCACCGACCCGCGTCGCGGGAACCAACCCGCCGAACAGGACCGCGTGCAACGCGGCATCCAGCAACGCCGGATGCACCCCGAATTCCCCTGCCGCCGATCGGACGGGCTCCGGTAGCGCGACTTCCGCGAATACCTCACCGTCGCGCCGCCACAGCGCGGTCAGTCCCTGGAACCCCGGTCCGTACTCATAGCCCAGCTCTGCCAGATCCGCATAGACGTCGCCGAGTTCCATCGCCGTCGCACCGGCCGGCGGCCAACTCGCCATATTCGTGTCGATCGACGGCGTGTCCACCTGGGCAGTGACCGACGCGACCACATGGCGAAGCCATTGTGGGTCACCGGAACCATCGTTGTGCTCGGCCCGACCGGCTGAGTTGATGCGCGAACGCTCCGCTCCATCGCTGGGGTCGGCACCGCGGATGCGCGAGTACACCGACACCGTCCGCTCGCCCGTCTCGTCCGGCCCGGTCGCCACCACCCGCAGCTCGACGCCACCGGTGGACGGCACCGCCAGCGGCGCTTCGATCACCAGCTCCGCCAATCGCGGGCACTGCACCATCGTCCCCACGTGCAGGACCAGCTCCACGAAGGCCGCACCGGGCAGCAATGTCACACCGGCGACCGTATGGTCGGCAAGCCATGGATGACCGGCGCGAGAAAGCCTGCCCGTGAACACCACTTCCTCGGAATCCGGCAGCCGCACCATCGCGCTCAACAGTGGATGTCCCGCTTCGTCGAGACCCGACTGCCGGGCGTCCTGCGCGGTGACCGGCTGGAGCCAGTACCGCTGATGCTGGAATGCGTACGTGGGCAACGGCACCCGATCCACGGAGCGACCCGCGAACAGCCGTGTCCAGTCCATTCTCGTGCCTGAGACATCGACCGAGGCCAGCGCGGAAACGAACTGGGTTGGTTCGTCGATCGAGCGTCGGGCGGCCGCGACCACCGTCGACTTGGCCTCGACGTCCTGATTCTCGGCAAGACACTGCCGAACCATCGCGGCCAGCACGGCATCCGGTCCGATCTCCAGGAAACGCCGCACCCCGGCCCCGACCAGAGTGTCGATTCCCGGCGCGAACCGGACGCAGCCGCGCACCTGCTCGACCCAATACTCCGGATCGGTCACCTCGTCACCGACCAGGGCGCCCGAGACGTTCGACACGATCTGGACGGTCGGCTGGTGATAGGTCAACTCTTTTGCGACACAACGGAACTCGACGAGCATCGGCTCCATCAACGCCGAATGGAACGCGTGACTCACCCGAAGCCGGGAGGTCTTGACCCCTTCCGCGACGAACGCGTCCGCTATCTCGTCGATCGCGGAAACCTGCCCGGACAAAACCACCGACGACGGGCCGTTCACCGCGGCCATCGACACCCGGCCCGCGAATCCGGCGAGCACCGCGCTCGCTCGCGCCTCTGGCACCGCGACCGCCAGCATCGACCCGCCCTCGGGCAGCGCCCCCATCAATCGCCCGCGGGCGACCACCAGGGCGCACGCGTCGGGCAACGACCACACACCCGCCACATAGGCGGCCGCGAGCTCCCCGATCGAGTGCCCGATCAGCACGTCGGGTACGACGCCGAACGACTCCAGCAGCCGGAACAGCGCCACCTCGAAGGCGAACAGGGCGGGCTGGGTGAACTCGGTCCGATCCAGCAGCGCCGCGCTGTCCTTGTCGAACACCAGGTCCCGCAAGGACAGCGCGGAGCTCCTCGAGGGGTGGTGGTCGGGCGACGGGTAGGCCTGCCCGAGCAGCGGATCGATCTGGGCGCACACTTCGTCGAACGCCGCCGCGAATACCTCGAAGGCCGCGTACAACCCCGCACCCATACCGGCCCGTTGCGCACCCTGCCCGGTGAACAGGAATGCCGTCTGGCCCGATCCGACGGTCGCCTCGATCGTGCCCGGCGAACCCGCCGCCAGCTCGGCGAGACCGGCCAGCAGCTCGTCGCGATCACGACCGACGACGGCTGCGCGCCGGTCGAGCCGAGCGCGAGACGTCGCCGAGGAATACGCGACATCCCACACGTTCACGTCGGGATCATCGATCAACCACTGCCGCAGGCGATCCGCCTGCGCCCGCAGTCCGGATTCGGAACTCGCCGAGACCAGCAGCGCGGCGGCCGGGGAGGTGCGCGGCGGATCGGTGGGCTCTAGCTGTGCCCCCGACACTCGACGGGGTCCGATGTGGACTGGTGCTTCTTCCAGGATGGCGTGCGCGTTGGTGCCGCTGATGCCGAATGACGACACCCCGGCGCGGCGGATGCGCCCGCCTGCCGGCCACGGCTCGGCCTCGGTCAACAGCTGGACATCGCCGGTCGACCATGCCACGTGCGGGCTCGGCTCCTCCGCATGGAGCGTCTTCGGCAGCGTCTCGTGGCGCAATGCCTGAACCATCTTGATGACTCCACCGACACCGGCCGCGGCGATGGTGTGTCCGATGTTCGACTTGATCGACCCGATCCGCAGCGGAACTCCGGCACGACCCTGCCCGTAGGCGCCGATCAGCGCCTGCGCCTCGATCGGATCACCCAAAGTCGTTCCGGTACCGTGCGCCTCGACCGCATCGACGTCCGTCGGCTCGAGACCGGCATCGGCCAACGCCGCCGCGATCACCCGCTCCTGCGAAGGACCGTTCGGCGCGGTCAAACCATTGCTGGCCCCGTCCTGGTTCACGGCAGTTCCGCGCACGAGAGCGAGGACGTTGTGGCCGAGGCGCGCGGCGTCGGAGAGCCGCTCGAGTACAAGAACCCCGACGCCCTCGGAGAAGGCGACGCCATCGGCCGTTGCGGAGAATGATTTGCAGCGTCCATCGGGCGCCAGACCACGCTGCCGCGCGAAGTCGACATAGAGATAGGGGCTTGCCGCGACCGACACGCCGCTGGCCAGTGCCAGCGAAGTCTCGCCCTGTCGTAGCGCTCGGCAGGCCTGATGCAGAGCGACAAGGGACGACGAGCACGCAGTATCCACGGTGACCGCGGGCCCTTCGAGGCCGAAGACATAGGACACTCGGCCGGAGATCACACTGTGCGTGGTTCCGGTGAGCCGATATCCCTCCAGATCCCCGGTGACCCGATCGATGTAGCCGGAAGCGGACGCTCCGGCGAACACTCCGGTGTCGCTGCCGCGCAACGAAACCGGATCTATGCCCGCGTCCTCCAGCGCCTCCCAGGACGCTTCGAGCAACAGGCGTTGTTGCGGGTCCATCGCGGACGCCTCGCGCGGGCTGATGCCGAAGAAACCGGCGTCGAAACCGCCTGCGTCGTCGAGGAATCCGCCGCGACGGGTGTAGGCGGTGCCTGGCTTGTCCGGATCCGAATCGAACAGTCGCTCCAGATCCCAGCCACGATCCGACGGGAACTCGCCGGTCGCGTCGGTCCCGGAAGCGAGGAGATCCCAGAGCGCCTCCGGTGAATCGACACCTCCTGGGAACCGGCAGCTCATCCCCACGATGGCGATCGGTTCGTCCGCGGGCAGCCGGCGCTGAGTCTTCGCGACGGGTTCGCCCACCGATATCGGCGCGACCAAGGACTGCACCAGCTTCGCCACCGCCGTCACGGTCGGATGGTCGAAGACCAGGGTCGAGGGCAACGGCAGACCGGTGGCTTCGGCCAGCCGGTTGCGGAATTCCATGACACCCAGCGAATCGAATCCGATATCGCTGAACGGCTTGTCCACGGCAATCGAGTCCGCGCCGTCATGCCCGAGAACCGCCGCGGCCTGGACACGGATCACCTCGACGATGACACGTTCCTGCTCGGCGGCCGAACGGCCGACCAGCTGCGCCGCCAGACTCGACGTCCGGCCCGCCGCGACGGCAACGCGGCGGCGGGACGGCCGCGACAGACCGCGCATGACAGCAGACAGCTCACCGGGACCTGCCGCCGCGAGCGCGGCCCGATCGACGCGGGCGGCCACGAATGCGGACCTGCCACCCACCATTGCGGCGTCGAACAGCGCCATACCCGCCTCGTCGGCCAGCGGAAGAAAGCCCTGCCGCCGCAAGCGAGCGAGGTCGGCCGCGCTGAGGTCGCTGGTCATGCCGCTGCTCTTCGGCCACGGCCCCCATGCCACCGAGGTCGCGGGCAGACCGCTCACGTGTCGGTGTTGCGCCAACGCATCCAGGAATACATTCGCGGCGGCGTAGTTCGCCTGCCCCGCGTTGCCGACCACGCCCGCGATCGAGGAATAGAGCACGAACGCCGACAGATCCAGGTCCTTGGTCGCCTCGTGCAGATTCCACGCCGCATCCACCTTCGGCCGCAACACATCCGCGATCTGCTGCGGAGACATGGTGGCGAACAGGCCGTCGGCCAGCACACCCGCGGCGTGCACGACACCCGTCAACGGATATTGCGACGGTATCGCCGCCAACACGGCATCCACCGCGGCCCGGTCGGCCACATCACAGGCGACGACGTCCACATGAGCGCCGAGCGCGCTGAGCTCGTTGGTGAGTTCGGCAGCGCCCGGCGCATCCGGGCCGCTCCTGCCCGCCAACACCAGCCTGCGCACGCCGTATGCGGTGACCAGATGTCGCGCAGCCAACGCACCTAGTTCCCCGGTGCCGCCGGTGATCAGGACGGTGCCATCGGGCCGCAGCGGCGTCGGCACGGTGAGCACGTTCTTGCCGATATGCCGAGCCTGGCTCACGTACCGGAAAGCCTCGGGCACTTGCCGTACGTCCCACGCGATGGTCGGGGAGAGCGTCAACGTGCCGGCGTCGAAAAGTCCGACGAGGATCTTCAGGATTTCGTGGAGCCGATCCGGATCCACATCCAGCAGCATGAAATCGCGGTAATCCACCCCCGGATGTTCGGCGGCCACCTCGACCGGATCACGCCGGTCGATCATGCCCATCTCGACGAACCGGCCACCGCGCGGCAACAATCGCAATGACG